>NZ_JCAFRQ010000003.1:0-402567 GCF_059368375.1 Stenotrophomonas sp. YJH_SMC_106-19 | reverse complement strand
CGCCGATGGCAGCGGCAACTGGAGCTTCACCCCTGGAGCGCCGCTGCCCGATGGCACCGTGATCAACGCGGTGGCCCAGGATGCGGCGGGCAATAGCAGCGGCCCGGCCACCACCACGGTGGACGCGGTGGCGCCGCCGGCACCGGTGATCGACCCGAGCAACGGCAGTGTCATCACTGGCACGGCCGAAGCGGGTGCCACGGTGATCCTCACAGATGGCAACGGCGATCCGATCGGGCAGGCTATCGCCGATGGCAGCGGCAACTGGAGCTTCACTCCTGGAGCGGCGCTGCCCGATGGCACCGTGATCAACGCGGTGGCCCAGGATGCGGCGGGCAACAACAGCGGCCCGGCCACCACCACGGTGGACGCCGTGGCGCCGCCGGCGCCGCTGCTCAGCGTGAGTGCTGACGGTACGCTGCTGAGCGGCACGGCCGAGCCCAACAGCCAGGTCCGGATTGTGGTCAATGGAGACACCGCGAATCCGATCACCGTCAATGTGGATGGCAGCGGCAACTTCAGCCTGCCGTTCGCACCACCGTTGATTGCCGGCGAGCTGATCTCTGCGGTGGCGATCGATCTGGCGGGCAATACCAGCGGTCCGGCGACGATCAATGCCCCCGATCTTGCGCCACCGGACATCAGCGTGCCGGAGGCCGCCGACACGTGGATCAATGCTGCGGAAATCGGCGACGGCATCCAGGTCGACGTGACCGTTCGCCCGACGATGCAGGTCGGGCAGGTCATCACCGTCAGGTTCGCGGGCCAGAACGGCTACGAGGCCGATGTCAGCCACACCCTGACCGCTGCGGACATCGCGGCCGGTTCGGTGACCGTGACCTTGACGCCGCCCGCTGGCATGGGGCCGTTCCCGGAAGGCGCATCGACTATCACCGCCGAAGTCGCCGGTGGCACCGCATCGGCGCCGGAAGCCTTCACCATCGATACGGTTCCACCCGCAACCCCTGTGCTGTCGCTGGTCGGCAATCTGCTGACCATTTCCGCCGAACCCGGCACCGAATTGACGGTCACGCTGACGGTAGGAGGTGTGACGGCCACGGCGACGGTCACCGCCGACAACAGTGGCCTGGCGTCGCTGAACCTGCTCACCGATCTGGATATCGACTTCACCTGGGACCAGCTGCTCAACGCACAGGTGTCGGTCGTGGGCAGTGATCCGGCTGGCAATCCGAGCAACGTGGCCAGCATCGGCATCGGCACCAGCATCGAACAGCCGGTCACCATCGGCAACTTCGGGGTGGACGTCAGCCTCAATCCTCTCAGTCCGCGCTTTGGCTTCAGTGGCACCACCGAGCCGGATTCGAGCGTTGTGATCCGGGTGATCACGCCCGCGCTGAACGTCGAGCTGCTGCCGATCCAGGCCGATTCCTCCGGCAACTTCTCGCTGAACCTGCTCAGTCCGACCATCCTCAGCCAGCTCGGGTTGAACATCACCGATATCCTCAACCTTGGGTCGCAGATATCCTTCAATCTGGTATCTACCGATTCCAACGGCAACGACAGCGCTGCTTACGGCGTCACGCTGAGTCCGAACGGCCTGTCGTTGAACATCGGTCAGATCGATGTCAACGGTACATCCGGGAATGACGTACTGTCCGGCGCCAACGGCAGTTCCGAGCACATCAACGGCGGCGATGGCAGCGATCTGATCTTCAACGTCGGCAGCGGCGATCACGTGGTCGCCGGCAACGGCGACGACGCGATCCAGATCACCGCCACCAACTTCGTCAGCATCGATGGAGGGGCTGGATTCGACACCCTGATCCTGGCCAATGGCATCGACCTGGACTACAACTCGGCCGGTGTGGGCACGCTCAGCAACATCGAGCGCATCGATCTGGGCACGGGAGATTCGGGCAGCGTGCTCACCCTCACTGCGGCGGAGGTGGCGGCGATCACCGATGGCAACGACACGCTGCAGATCACCGGCGAGAGCAACGATGTGCTGAACGTCATCGGTGCGGTCAACACCGGAACCACCCAGTTGATCAATGGTGTGACCTACGACGTGTACACCTTTGGCAGCACCACGCTGCTGGTGGAGGACAACTCGGTGCAGGTGGTGGCCTGATGCCGCAACGGCGGAGCCGAAGGCGGTGGGCAGGAGGAGCGTTCGCGCTCCTCCTGCTGTGCGGCCTGCCGGCGGGCGCCAGTGCGATGAGTGTGGAGCAGGCTGTGCAGACCGGACTGGCGATCCATCCCCGGGTGCGTGCGGCGCTGAGCGAAGCGGAACGGGCAGGCACCGACGTGAAAATCGCACGGGGGGGCTACTTTCCCGCACTGCAGGTCTCTGGCGGACCGCAGGCCGGACACATGTCCGAGATGGTGTACGACGTCACGCTGTCGCAGATGCTGTTCGACTGGGGCCGGACGCGCAGCCAGGTCGAGGCCGCCAGTGCGACCCAGCGCCGCTATCTGGCAGCGCTGGAGGTCGCCCGGGACGACGCAGCGCTGGATATCATCGAGACCTACCTGGACGTGCTGGTCGCCCGCGAAAGAGTGGTGGCCGTGCGTGACTTCCTGCAGCGGATCGAGGGCGTCCGCGGCATGGCCCGCGACCGCAGCGGCAGCGGCTACGCCGACCGCACCGAGCTGGATCGCGCGCAGCTGGAGTTCGCGCGCGGCCAGGACCAGCTGGCGTTCGAGGAAGGCGCGTTGCGCGATGCCAACAACCAGCTGGCCCTGCTGCTGGGCCGGGATCCTGGCCCGCTGCAGGCGCCGGACCTGCCTGCCGGACGGCGGGCGTGGCAGCGTGACGGCCTGGATGCAGCAATCGAGGCCGCGCCGCTGCTGCGGGAATCGCGCGAGGATGCCGCGGCAGCCGAGGCGGAGCTGGCCGAATCGCGCGCGGCATTGAAGCCACAGCTCAACGTGGAGGCATCGGCGCTGCGCCGCGAGATCGGCGGCCAGATGGAGAACGATTCGGTGGTTTCGCTGCGCCTGCGCATGGATGTCCTGCGCGGCTTCAGCAATTTCCAGCGGCCGGCGGCGGCCCGGCAGCGACTGGAGGCGGCGCAGTGGAGTGCAGACGCCACCCGCCGTGATCTGCGGCGCAAGATGCGTACCTTGTTCGACAACGCCGATGCGCTGGTACTGCGTGAGCAGGCGCTGCAGCAACAGGTGGAGGAGTCCACGCACGTCGGCGGCCTGTATCACGACCAGTTCCAGGTCGGACGCCGCGACATCATCGATCTGCTCAGCGTGCAGCGCGAGCGGATGGAGGCCGAACGCCAGCTGGCAACTCTGCGCATGGAGCGGGTCCGTATCGATTATCGCGCTGCCGCCCAGATCGGGCAGCTGGGTGAGTTGCTTGGAGGGAGGACGCATGCAGACGCCGCGCATTGAATCGACTACCACCGGCAGCGGCAACACGCCGCGCGACCCGCTGCAGGATGGCCTGCTGCTGCTGTGCGAGCGGCTGGGCCGGCCACTGGGTGCTGCCGAGCTGGTTGACGGCATTGCTCTGGAGCACGGGCGGCTGCCATTGCAGCGGGTGCCACGCGCGCTGCGGCGGGCGGACCTGAACGCGCGCGTGGAGGCCTTCGAGCTGACCGACATCGACGCCTATCTGCTGCCGGTCCTGCTGCTGCTGAACAATGGGAACACGCTGTTGTTGACGGCGATCAGCGATGGCCAGGCGCAGGTGGAGGTGCCACAGGCCGAGGGTGGCACACAGGCCATGCCGCTGCAGGCACTGCAGGCGCTGTACAGTGGTACGGCAGTGTTCGCCAAACCGCGCTTCCGCTCGGATGGCCGGGTCGGCGATTTCGCCGCGGGCCGGGGCGAGCACTGGTTCTACGGGCCACTGCGTCAGCTGTGGCGCTCCTATGTCGAGGTGGGGGCCGCCGCATTCGTGGCCAACCTACTGGCCATCGCGACGGCGATCTTCGCCATGCAGGTCTATGACCGGGTGGTGCCGGTGGCAGCGTTCGACACGCTGTGGGTGCTGGCCAGTGGCGTTGCCCTGGCGGTCATCATCGAAGGGGTGCTGCGCGTCCTGCGCGGGCAGCTGCTGCATGTGCTCGGCAAGCGCATGGACCTGCAGCTGGGAACGCTGCTGTTCGCCCGCGTGCTCGGTACCCGGATCAACGCCAAGCCGGCGTCGATGGGGGCATTCAGTACGCAGGTGCGCGAGTTTGAGGGCGTGCGTGATTTCTTCACCTCGTCCACCGCTGCGCTGCTCAGCGACCTGCCGTTCGTGTTCGTGTTCCTGCTGCTGATCGCCCTGATCGGTGGGCATGTGGTCTGGGTGCCGGTGGTGGCCTGTGTCCTGATGGTGCTGCCGGGCGTGCTCGCGCAGCGCCGGCTGGGTGAGCTGTCGCGGCAGAATCTGCGCGAAGGGGCGATGAAGAACAGCGTGCTGCTGGAGGCCTTTGAACACCTGGAATCAGTAAAGGCCACGCGTGCCGAAGGCCGCAGCCTGAAGCACTGGGAAAGCCTGACGGCGCAGCTGGCGGGAACGGCATTGAAGACAAGTACGCTCACCGCCAGCCTCAGCCATGGTGCGGCCGTGGTGCAGCAGCTTGCGTATGTGGGTGTGGTTGCCTTCGGTGTCTACCGCATCAATGACGGTGCGATGACCGTGGGCGCACTGGTGGCGTGCTCGATCCTGTCATCGCGGGCGATCGCGCCGCTGGCGCAGGTTGCGGCGGTGCTGGGACGCTGGCAGCACACCCGCGTCGCCATGGAGGGGCTGGACCAGTTGATGGGCGCCGAGCAGGAGCGCCCACAGGGCGCCCGGTTCGTGCACCGGTCGCGCCTGCAGGGTGCCTACCAGCTTCACGATGTCCGCCTGGCGCTGGGCGAAGGGCCGTGGGTGGTCGACGTGCAGGCGCTGTCCATCGTACCTGGGCAGCGGGTGGCGCTGCTGGGCGGCAACGGTGCCGGCAAGTCCAGCCTGCTGCGTGTTCTGTCCGGACTGGTGACGCCGCAGCAGGGACGCCTGCTGCTGGACGATGTGGCGCTGGCACAGATCGATCCCGGTGACCGCGCACGCAACATCGGCTATCTGCCGCAGGACGTGGCGCTGTTCCATGGCAGCCTGCGCGACAACCTCAATCTGGAAGGTGCCGCCTGGCGGGACGAGGAACTGCTGGAGGCGCTGGATGCGGTGGGCATGGGGCCTTTCGTGCGCGGCAATCCGTTGGGGCTGGACCAGCTGGTGATGGGCAACGGCAGCCTGTCCGGTGGCCAGCGCCAGGCCATCGGCCTGGCCCGGGTGATCCTGCAGGATCCGCCTGTCGTGCTGCTGGATGAGCCCACCGCCGCCTTCGACCAGCAGAGCGAGACCCATGTCATCCAGTTCCTGCAGCGTTGGCTCGGCCAGCGCACGCTGGTACTGACCACCCACAAGCGCAGCATGCTGGCCCTCGTCGAGCGTGCCGTGGTGATGCGCAACGGCAGGATCATCATGGACGGCCCATTGGAGCAGGTGGTGCAGGGCAACCAGGTGCAGCCGATCGCCGCGGTCGCAGGAGGACATCATGGTTGAGCGGCAGAAGCGTTCGCAGCGACTGCGGCGCGAGCTTGCGGATCCACTGCTGGCGTCCACGCATCCCGTGTACCGACCGCTGTTGTGGGTGCTGCTGGCGACGGTGGCCATCGCCGTGGGCTGGGCCGCGCTTGCGCAGCTGGACCAGGTGACCCGTGGCGAGGGCAGGGTGGTGCCGTACAGCCGCATGCAGAAGATCCAGAGCCTGGAAGGCGGCATCCTCGATCGCCTGCTGGTGAAGGAGGGAGACCTGGTCGAAGTGGGCCAGCCGCTGGTGCGGCTGGAGGAAACCCACTTCCGCACCAACTACGAGGAATCGGCCAACCAGTCGCAGGTGCTGCGGGCCGCAATCGCGCGACTGGATGCGGAGGTGCTGGGCAAAGGTGCCATCGAGTTCCCGGACGACATTCCGGCCGGGAGCGCGCTGGCACGTTCGGAGCGGGAGCTGTACCAGTCCCGCCGTGCGACATTGCAGCAGAGTTCGGCAGCCATCGGCCAGCAGCTGTCGATCGCGCGCGACCAGCTGCGGATCGTGCGGCCGCTGGTCGCGCGCAACGCCGTCAGCCAGATGGAAGAGTTGAAGCTGACCCAGGAAATCGCCACGTTGACCGGCAAGCTCAGCGAGTTGCGCAACACCTATTTCCAGGAAGCCTATACCGAACGCTCCAAGCTGAAGGCGGAGTTGTCCGCACTGGAGCCGATCGTTCACCAGCGGCAGGACCAGCTGCGGCGCACCGAGATCCTGTCGCCCGTGCGTGGGCGGGTCAACACGGTGCTGATCAATACCCGCGGTGGCGTGATTCCTCCCGGCGAGCCGATCATGGAGGTGATTCCGGTGGAGGAACGGCTGCTGGTGGAAGCCCGCGTCAAGCCGCGCGACGTCGCGTTCCTGGTGCCGGGCATGCCGGCCAAGGTCAAGATCACCGCCTATGACTACACCATCTACGGCGAACTCAGCGGCACCGTCGAGCAGATCAGTGCCGATACCATCGAGGAGGATACGCCGCGGGGCAAGGAATCGTTCTACCAGGTGCTGATCCGCACCGATGGCAGCCAGCTGCGGCGGCACGGCGAGGCCCTGCCGATCATTCCCGGCATGGTGGCGGATGTGGACATCCTGACCGGCAAGCGCAGCGTCCTGAACTACCTGCTCCGACCGTTGATCAAGGCGCGGTTGAACTGAGACCGGGAGTCGGCCGCATGCCATGCAGCTGCGGCAGGGCGGCCTTCATCGCATCGATGAAGGCGCGCAGCCGCGCCGGCTGCTGGCGCGCGGCAGGAAACACCACATGCACCGGCAGGGGCGGCGCTTCCCAGCCCGGCAACAACTGGACCAGGCGGCCGTGCGCCAGATCCTCGGCGACCAGCCAGGCCGATACCACCGCCGCACCCAGGCCCGCACGCGCCGCCTGCTGGACCACGAACAGGTTGTCACTGAGCAGGCGCGGCGTGATCGACAGTGTGTGCGGACGCCCGCGTGCGTCGTACAGCAGCAGGCGTTCGCGGTAGTAGGTGACGAGGGAGATCCAGGGCAATGCCTGCGCCTGTGCAGCGGTGGTCACCGCATCGGGATCGACCAGCGAAGGCGCGGCGACCACGATGCGTGGGACTTCGGCCAGCGGCAGCGCGACCATGCGTGGCTCGTCCACCGGGCCGACCCGCACCGCACAGTCGACGCCCTCGGCAATGAAGTCCGGGCGCCGGTCTTCGAGGATCCACTCCAGGCTCAACTGTGGATGCCGGGCGAGGAAGGCGAGCATGGTCGGCAGCAGCTGTGCCTGTCCAAACGCATGCGGCACCATCACACGCAGGCGCCCACGCAGCACGTCGGGTTGTCCCTGCAGTTCGGCCTGGAGCGTTTCCCATTCTTCCACCACCCGCTGCGCGTGCCGCTGGCAGCGCATGCCCTCCTCGGTCAGCTGCAGACCATGCGTGGACCGGTGCAGCAGTCGCAGGCCCAGTTGCCGTTCCAGTGCCTGCAGGCGGCGGCTCACGGTGGGCTGGGTGGTACCCAGCTGCACGGCGGCGGCAGACAGGCTGCCGGCGTCGACGATGCGCAGGAAGGTGCGCAGCAGGTCGAGCCGGTCGGCGCCCGGGGCCATGTCCATCATACGCACCATGTATGAAAAGTATTCATTTGATCCTACTACAGACGTGAGGCGAATAGGCGCAGGCTACCTCCCGTTCCCTGACTGGAGTTGCTGATGTCCACCCCCACGCTTTCCGTGACCGCCCCGCCGGTCGTGGCTCCTTCCACCTCCCTGGTACTGGCGATGGCGGCCGGTGCCGGGTTTTCGGTGGCATCGCTCTATTACAGCCAGCCGATGCTGGGACTGATCGCCCAGGACCTGTCCGCGGGCGAGCGCGCGGCAGGTCTGGTGCCGACCCTGACCCAGCTCGGCTATGCGCTGGGCATCCTGCTGCTGGCGCCCTTGGGGGATCGTTTCGACCGCCGGTCGCTGATCCTGCTGAAGTCCGCGCTGCTGTCGGTTGCACTCGCCGCAGCGGCCGGGGCGGGGCACCTGCCGGGCCTGCTGATGGCCAGCCTGCTGGTCGGGTTGATGGCAACGCTGGCCCAGGACATCGTGCCTGCCGCTGCGGCGCTGGCTCCGGATGCGCAACGCGGGCAGGTGGTCGGACGGGTGATGACCGGTCTGCTGCTGGGCATCCTGCTGTCGCGCGTGGTCAGCGGGATGGTGGCCGAGGCCTGGGGCTGGCGCACCCAGTTCGTGCTGGCGGCCGTGTCCGTGGCGGCGATGGGGGTGGTGATGGCGCGTGCACTGCCCCGCTTCGCATCCACCAGCACCCTGCGCTATCCGGCGCTGCTGGGCTCGTTGCTGTCGCTGTGGCGGGAGCAGCCGCAGCTGCGCCGGGCGGTGGCGAGCCAGTCGTTGCTGGCGGTGGGTTTCAGCGCGTTCTGGTCAACCCTGGCGCTGATGCTGCATGCGCGTCTGGGACTGGGCAGTGCTGCCGCCGGCGCCTTCGGTATTGCCGGTGCGGCGGGCGCGCTGGCGGCGCCGTTCGCCGGTCGCTTCGCCGACAGGCTGGGCAGCCCCGCAGTGGCACGCTTGGCGATCATGGTGGCATTGCTTGGCTTTGCACTGCTGCTCGCCGAATCGTGGCTGCCCGCAGCGGCACTGCTGCCGCTGCTGGTGGCCAGCGCACTGCTGTTCGATTTCGGCTTCCAGTCGGCTTTGGTGGCCCACCAGACACTGGTGTATGGCCTGGCGCCCGCCGCACGCAGCCGTCTCAATGCAGTGCTGTTCACCGGCATGTTCATCGGCATGGCGGCCGGAGGCGCACTTGGCAGCCTGGCATTGGCGCAGTGGGGGTGGCATGGGGTGGCATGGCTGGCGACGCTCTGTGCCGGTGGCAGCCTGCTGATCCGCCTGCGCTGAGCGCTGCGCGCGCAGCCGCGCGTCAATCGTGGCCGCTGTCGTCCAGGCTGATGATGCCGCGGCGCAGGGCCTGTGTGACCGCATGGGTGCGGTCGCCGACGCCCAGCTTGTCCATCAGGCTCTTCATGTGCGCTTTCACCGTCTGCTCCGAGATCTGCATGCGTTCGCCGATGCGCTTGTTCGAGAGTCCGCCGGCAACATGCCGCAGCACCTCGGTTTCGCGCGGCGACAGCCGGTCCTCCACCACGTGCGCGGCGATGCTGGCGGCCACCGCGGGTGGAATAGGCGCACGGCGACCACCGGCCACCATGCGGATGGTATCGATCAGTTCATGGCGCAGCATGTCCTTGAGCAGGTAGGCGCTGGCACCGGCCTGCAGGGCGCGCACCGCGCGCACGTCGCCGCGGTAGGTGGTCAGCACGATGATGCGGGCACGCGGGTCGAGCGCGCGGATCCGCATGATGGCCTCGACACCGTCCAGCCGGGGCATCTGCAGGTCCATCAGCACCACGTCCGGTTGCAGATGCTGGTACTGCGCGATGGCTTCTTCACCGTCGGCAGCTTCGCCCAGCAGCCGCAGGTCCGGCTGGGCGCCGAGCAGGGCCGCCAGGCCGTCGCGCAGCAGCGGGTGGTCATCGACCACCAGCACGCCGATGGGAGGGGAGAGCTCAGTCATGGTCAGGTCTGCTCCAGGGCCAGCGCCAGCGCGACGGCCTTCGGTGATAGAGGCGGCGCGCGGGGACCGACAGCGCCACTTCAGTGCCCAGGCCGGGCCGCGTCCACAGCTTCAGCGCCGCGCCCAGCCGCTGCGCGCGCTCGCGCATGCCCTGCAGCCCCCAGTGGCCGGCACCGGCATGGTCGTCGGCAATGCCAACGCCGTCATCGCGGACATGCAGCAGGAAGCAGCGGGCACCGTAGGACAGCTCGACCTCGATGGCGCTGGCGTGCGCATGCCGCAATGCATTGCGGATCGCCTCGCGGCCGATCAGGAACACCTCCTCGGCAGCATCCGGCTGCAGGCGGGGCGGGGTGCCTTCCACGGTCAGGCGCAGTGGGTTGGTGCCCTGGCCGGCGTACTCAGCGTGCACATCGGCCAGGGCCGAGGCCAGATCACGACCCGCGAAGGGACCGTCGCGCAGGGCGTTGACCCGTTCGCGGCCCTCGGCCAGATTGCGTTCGGCCAGCTGCATCGCCGATTCCAGCTGGCTGCGCACGGTTTCCGGTGTCTGTGGTGACTGGCTGATCGCGTGCAGGCGCAGGATCAGGCCCTGGCTGCCCTGCAGCAGCGTGTCATGCAGGTCACGGGCGATGCGCTCGCGTTCGCCGTTGCGCTCCTGCAGCCGGGCCCGGAACAGCGCGGCCAGCTGTCCGCTGCGGATCCGTACGGCCATCACCAGCACCGCCAGCACCAGCAGCGCGCACAGCAGCTTGAACCAGACCGTCTGCATGAAGGTCGGTGCGATGCGGAAGCTGCGATGCGCCGGCACCCGGCTCCAGATGCCGTCTTCGTTGGCGGCCTCCACCTCGAAGCGGTAGCTGCCGGGGGCCAGGTTGGTGTAGTAGGCGCGGGTGCTGCTGCCGGCGTCCTGCCAGTCCTCGTCGACACCCGACAGTCGATAGCGGTAGCGGTTGCGTTCGGGCCGGGCCAGTGAAAGGGCCACGTAGTCGATCTGCAGCTGGGTGGTACCAGCGGGCAGGCGCAGATTGTCACGCAGTGGTTCGTGCACGTTGCCGTACAGCACATCGCCGATGCGGACGCTCGGCGCCATGCTGTTGACGTGCGCGTGGGTCGTGTCCAGCCATGCCAGGCCCTGGTTGGTGGCCAGCCAGAGCAGCCCGTCACCGGCCAGCACCGCCGTGGAGATCGGACCGCTCTGCAGGGCGACGCCCGGCATGCCGTCCACGGCATCGAACAGGCGCGGCGTCACCGGCAGGCCGGCGCGCAGCGCGTGCCGCAGATGCGCGCTGTCCAGACGCACCAGGCCGCGGCTGCCGTTGAGCCAGAGCCGGCCCTGTGCATCGGCCACCATGCCGGTGATGCCCTCGAGCACGCCCGCAAGGTCGGTTCGTACCGGCATGAAACGTCCGCCGCCCAGGCGTGCGGCCAGGCCCGATTCGCCGGCGACCAGCAACAGATCGCGCTGCTGCAGCAGGGCAGTCACCGGCCCCACTGACAGCCCCTGCGCGGCACCGAAGGTCTCGATCGTGCTATCACCCAGATGGCGCAGGCGTCCATCGGCATACCCCAGCAGCAGCTGGCCGTTGTCGTCCATTGCCAGGGAGGAACAGGCCTGCTCGGGCAGGCGCGGTTCGCGCTGCCAACGGCCCTGCGCGTAATGCAGCACGCCGCGCTCGCCGGTACAGACCCAGGCCTGCTCGTCATCGGGAAACAGCAGCGCGTGCAGTGGCTGGCCGGTGAACGGCGCCGGCAGTGCGATCCGTGCGGTCCGGCCGTTACGCGTGCGCGCGAGATTGACCCAGTCGAATTGCCAGATCGGCGTCGGCGCGCCGCGTGCAGCGGCTTTCAGTTGCGCGCCACTGCCGTCGAGCAGCTCCCGGCGCAGGTCATAAGGTGCCAGATCCTCGCCGTAGCCATACACGCGGCCATCGCTGGCACGGACCAGCGAGCGATACGGATCGGCAGGACCGGCCGACAGCGTTTTCACGCTGCGCGCGCGGAAGCGGTTGAGGCCGAGATTGGTGCCGACCCAGATATTGCCTTCGCGGTCGGCCATGATCGGCACGGCCGACGTTGCGGTCAGGCCATCCGGTGAATCGAAACGTTCCATGCGCACGGCGCGCCTGCCATCGAACGTGACCCTGGCGACCCCACCGTGCGGGCTCATCGTCGCCCACAGCGCGCCATCAGCGGTGAACTGCAGCCGCGCAGCGACCAGCTCCGGCAGGCGGCGTGCCTCGCGCTCGTGCTGTGGCAGCACACCCTCCGCGTTGGCCAGCGGCGAGGTGCCGCGCACGCGGTCGGCCAGCCACACCTCACCCAGCGGGCTCTCCACCAACGTGGCCATCTGCGAGACAGCGATGCCGGTGTCCTCGAAGCGGACGGCACCCGGCGCGCGTTTCCAGATCTTCAGGTCGGCCAGCACCCAGAAGGTATTGCGGCTGTCCTGCAGGACCCACTGCACGCGCCGCTCGGGCAGGCCTGCGCTGGCCGGTGGCGGCCGCCAGCGCTTGCCGTCGAACCAGCGCAGCCCGCCGTTGATGGCGGCCCAGCGGCGTCCGTGCTGGTCGCGGCTGAAGCGCGGCACCACGCCGACCGGAACCCCTTCCGCGCGCCCGAAGTTGCGCAGCTGGCCATTGGCGAACTGGCTGATGCCCGCCTGGAAATAGCCGATCCACAGCGCATCGCCATCGCCGGGCACCAGGGTGACCATGTTGGTGGAGGGAAATCGGCTGCCGGGCGGTGCGGGCTGCCGCTCGAAGCGACGCCCGTCGAAGCGGTACAGCCCGGAGCCGGTGGCCAGCCAGAGCAGGCCGTCGCGATCCTGGGCGATGTCCCAGATATCGCCGGGTGCGCCCTGTCCCACCCGCCAGGCGGTGTGCTCGTAGCCGGGCAGCCCGCTGCTCACTGCCGGGCGCTGCACGGCGTGGGCGGGCAGGGCGATGCACAGCAGCAGGCACATCAGCAACGCCGTCAGGCGACGCAGGGAAGGGAAGGGGCAGCCATGCATGCAGCGCATTCTCGCAGGTGCGGGGCAGGGCGGGGTGACCCGAACGGGGTAGGCGCCTGCCGCGGCACTCGGCTATCACGCCGGCATGGACCACAGAGACTCTCCATGCAGCGCCTGTTCGTGATGTTTCCTGACCGCGGTCCCGGCGCCGGCCTGTTGTGGCTGCGGCTGTGCGTGGTCGCAGCGCTGTGCGTGCGCCCGTCCGACGCGGGCTGGCTGACGGCTGCCTGCCTGATGGTCGCCCTGTCGCTGCTGCTGGGGGTGCTGACGCCGCTGTCTGCGCTGCTGGCCGTGCCGTGCCTGTTCTGGCAGTCCGTGCCGTGGGCCCTGGCGTTGCTGCCGTTGGCCCTGCTGGCACTTGGGCCGGGTGCCTACTCGCTGGACGCGCGGCTGTTCGGACGACGTGTGCTGGAGCGACGGTCTCCCCCATTCGGGTAGGTGCTGCCCTCGTCCGTCGGGGGTAGGGCATCGTGCCGGCGCCCCGCACCATGGGGCACCCCGTCGTGGCACCCCTCCATGGCTACCGTATCCAGCCCTGTTCCGACCGTCGCGGCGCTGCCGCCCCGGCAGGCTGCCGCTCTGCAGCGTGCGCTGCATTACATCGATGAACACCTGTCACAGCCGATGCGGGTCACCGAGCTGGCTGACGCGGCCTGCGTGAGCCGCTTCCATCTGGTGCGGCTGTTCCGCACCGGAACCGGCGCGAGCCCACTGCGCTACGTGCGCCGCCGCCGTATCGAGCGTGCCCGTCAGCTGCTGCCCGTCGTGCAACTGCCGATGTCCTGCCTGGCGCAGCAGCTGGGCTTCTTCGACCAGAGCCATTTCGTCCGCAGCTTCCGCGCGGAGACCGGCTGCAGCCCCGGCCAGTACCTGGCTGGAGATGCAGCCCTGTCCCTTCCCCCTGCCCTTGTTCGCAACGGAGTCCATCCATGAGCCTCGCTACCGCAATTCCTGCCAAAGGCCTGCTATCGCCCACCGATCACGCACTGGTCCTGATCGATTTCCAGTCGCAGATGGCATTTGCAACCCACACGATCGACATCTCGGCGCTGCGCAACAACGTCGCGCTGATCAGCAAGGGCGCGCAGGGTTTCAATGTGCCCGTGGTGCTGACCACGGTCGCGGAGACCTCGTTCTCCGGCCCGATGTTTCCGGAGCTGCCGGTGATCTTCCCCGGGCAGAAGGTGTTCGATCGCACCTCCATGAACACCTGGGAAGACCAGCCGGTGATCGATGAGATCAATCGCATCGGCAGGCGTCGCCTCGTAATGGCCGGGCTGTGGACCAGCGTGTGCATCGTGGGGCCTGCGCTGTCAGCGCTGGAGCAGGGTTTCCAGGTGTACGTGATCACCGACGCCTGCGGCGATGTCAGCGTGGAAGCACATGAGCGGGCGATCGCCCGCATGGTGCAGGCCGGTGCGGTGCCGATGACCAGCGTGCAGTACCTGCTGGAGCTGCAGCGCGACTGGGCGCGCGGCGAGACCTATGGCCTGACCACCGGAATCGCCCGTGATCATGCGGGCGGTTACGGCATCGGCATCCAGTACGCCAAGACCATGTTCGGCGCCCAGGAAGGCGGGCACTGACCATGGATCCGGGGCTCGACCTGGCGCTGCTGATCCTGCGCGTGGCGGCGGGCGGCTTCCTGCTGCCCCACGCGCTGGGCAAGCTGTTCGGCTGGTTCGGTGGCCCTGGCCTGAGCGGTTTCGCGGCCGAACTGCGTGGCTTCGGCCTGCCGTCGGCGGCGCCTCTGCCATTGCTGCTGGCCGGGCTGCAGGTGCTGTCCGGAATGGCCGTACTGCTGGGCTGGCAGACACGCATCGCTGCGCTGGCCGCAGCGGCGTTCATCGGCTTCACCGTGCTGCTGGCCGTGCCCAAGGGCTGGTTCTGGATGCGCGCCGGCGCCGAGTACCCCCTGATGTGGACCCTCGTCCTGCTGGCCATCGCGCTGGCCGGGCCGGGAGCCTGGGCGCTGGACAGCCCCGTATTTCCCGGAGACATCGCATGAACCATGAGCCACTCGATCCCGGCCGCCGCAGCGTCGTACTGGGCACCGGCGCTGCCGTGGCGCTGGGCCTTGCCGGACAGGCCGGCGCCGCCCTCGATTCCGCCCCCAAGGAGCGCCGCATGCACACACTGGTCATCCGCAACGCCCGCATCACCACGCTCGATCCACACCGTCCGCATGCACAGGCGCTGGCCGTACAGGAAGGGCGCATCATCGCCGTAGGCAGCGATGAAGAGATCATGCGTGGTTGGGGAGCCGAAGCCACGCTCATCGACGCACAGGGCAGGCGACTGGTGCCCGGCCTCAACGACAGTCACACCCACCTCATCCGTGGTGGCCTGAACTACAACCTGGAGCTGCGCTGGGACGGGCTGCGTTCGCTGGCCGATGCAATGGCCATGCTCAAGGCACAGGTCGATCGCACCCCGGCGCCGCAATGGGTGCGCGTGGTGGGGGGCTTCACCGCCGCCCAGTTCCACGAGAAGCGCCTGCCGACCCTGCAGGAGCTCAACCAGATCGCACCGGATACGCCGGTGTTCCTGCTGCACCTGTATGACCGCGCGCTGCTCAACGGGGCGGCGCTGCGTGCATGCGGCTACACCCGCGAAACGCCGGACCCGCCCGGTGGCCAGATCGTGCGCGATTCGCTGGGCAACCCCACCGGCCTGCTGCTGGCCAAGCCCAATGCGTTGATTCTGTATGCGACGCTCGCCAAGGGGCCACGCCTGCCGGTCGAATACCAGGCCAACTCCACCCGTCACTTCATGCGCGAGTTGAACCGGCTCGGCATCACCTCGGTGATCGATGCCGGGGGAGGCTTCCAGAACTATCCCGAGGACTACCAGGTCATCGAGCAGCTGCACCGCGACGACCAGCTGACCGTGCGTATCGCCTACAACCTGTTCACGCAGAACAAAGGCAAGGAAGTGGATGACTTCCGTGGCTGGAGTGAGATCCTGCAGCCCCGCCAGGGCGATGATCTGCTGCGCCACAACGGCGCCGGCGAGATGCTGGTGTTCTCGGCAGCGGACTTCGAGCTGTTCAGCGAACCACGCCCCGAGCTGCCGCCGGAACTGGAGCCGGAGCTGCATAATGTGGTGAAGCTGCTGGTGCAGAAGCGCTGGCCGTTCCGCATCCACGCGACCTATGACGAGAGCATCGGCCGCATCCTCGATGTCTATGAGCAGGTCAACCGCGAAGTACCGTTCGATGGACTGCACTGGTTCATCGATCACGCCGAGACCATCACCCCGCGCAACATCGAGCGGATCCGGGCACTGGGTGGAGGCATTGCCGTACAGCACCGCATGGCCTACCAGGGCGAAGCGTTCGTCGAACGCTATGGCGTGCAGGCGGCACGGCACACGCCGCCGGTGAAGCGCATGCTGGCCGAAGGCGTGCCGGTCGGCGCGGGCACCGACGCCACCCGCGTGGCCAGCTACAACCCCTGGGTCGCGCTGTCGTGGCTGGTCACCGGGCGCACCGTCGGCGGCCTGGCGCTGTATGGGGAGGAGAACCTGCTGGAGCGCGAGCAGGCCTTGCGCCTGTGGACGCAGGGCAGCGCATGGTTCTCCGGCGATGAAGCGGTGAAGGGCACCTTGAGGGAAGGCCAGTTGGCCGATTTCATCCTGCTCTCGGCCGATTTCTTCCGCGTCGAAGATGCCCGCATCGCCGACATCACCAGCGTGCTTACCGTGGTCGGTGGCCGCATCGTGCATGCCGGCGAAGACTATGCCGGACTGGCGCCGCAGCTGCCGCCGGCGATGCCGGACTGGTCGCCGGTCAACCGGTTCGGGGGGTATCACGTGGGCGGCGCGGCCACCGGCCTGGCGATGGCGCATCACCATCACCATGGTGCGGCCTGCAGGACCCACGGTGCACACGACCATGCCGCGCGCCACGCAGCACCCAGCAATGATCTGACCGCATTCTGGGGTGCGATGGGATGCTCGTGCTTCGCATTCTGAGCCTCGCCCTGCTGGCCGCGCCGTCCCTTGCGCTCGCCTGCGAGGGGGGCTACTGCAGCGATGCCGCTGATGGCACGTTGCAGTGGGATGCCTCGATGCGTCTGCGCGGCATGTACTACGACCCGACCCGCTTCGGTATCGGCGGCGGCGAGGATGGCTACGGCCTGCTTCGCGCATTGGCGTCGGCCACCTACGGTAAACGCGACTGGAAGGCGATGCTGCAGCTGGGCGTGCACGGCGAGCGTGGGAGGGCCGGTGGACCTGGCAGGACCGATCGGGGTGCGCTGGACGTGCAGCAGGCGTACTGGCGCTGGCAGCGCGGCGGCCTGCGTGTGCAGCTCGGGCGGCAGGAGGCGGGCCATGGCAGCTCGCGCCTGCTGTCGGTGCGCGACGGGCCGAATATCCGCCTGGCCTTCGATGGTGCCAGGGTCGGATGGCAGGGCGGACTGGGCGTGCTGGAACTGATGGCACTGCGTCCGGTGGAGAACCGGCCGGGTGCGTTCGATGACCGTGGCGAACGCGGTGCGCATCTGTGGGGTGCCTATGCAACCACGGCGCCAGGCCAGGGTCCGGGCCAGTGGGACCTCTATCTGCTGGACTATCGCCGGGAGGACGCCCGCTTCGCGGCAGGCGCCGGCATCGAGCGCCGGCAGACTCTCGGGGCGCGCTGGTTCGGCCAGGCCGGATCGTTGGACTGGAACAGCGAGCTGGTCGTGCAGGGCGGTGAGCTGCGGACCACCAGCGAGCAGCTTGATATCCGCGCGTGGACGCTGGCCACCGATACCGGTTGGCGTTGGCCGCAACTGCCCTTGCAGCCACGGCTGGGACTGAAGGCCGACATCGCCAGTGGTGATGGCCGCCCGAACGACGCCCGGCTGGGCACCTTCAATGCCCTGTTCCCGAAATCGGCCTACTTCAGCGAAGCCAGCCTGCTGGCGCCGGCGAACCTGATGGACGTGCAGCCAACCCTCACACTGCGGTTGCACGAATCCGTCACCACTGAACTGGGCATGCAGATGGCCTGGAAGCACCGCCGCGCCGATGCGGTGTACACCACGCCCGCACCGCTGGTGGCGTTGCCCGGCAGCGCAGGCGGCGCGCGCAGGATCGGCCGCCAGTACAAATCCGAAACCCGCTGGCAGGCCAGTGCACACTGGCAGTGGCAGCTGCAGCTGGCCTGGGTCGATGCCGGTCCTGCGCTGACGCAGGCCGGTGGGCAGGACACGTTGTTCGCCTCGATCGTTGGAGCATGGCAATGGTGAATGCACGCACATCGCAACCTCCCGCACCGGCCGCAGGTGCCTGGTCCCCGCTGAAGATCCGCATGTTCCGCTCGATCTGGCTGGCGATCCTGGCCAGCAACATCGGTACGTGGGTCAATGACGTGGCCGCGGCCTGGGTGATGGCCGAACGCACAGGATCACCGTTGATGGTGGCCCTGGTGCAGTCAGCCACAACCGTACCGATCGTGCTGCTGGCACTGGCCGCAGGAACCCTGGCCGACATCGTCGATCGCCGCACGTACCTGCTGGCCACCCAGGGATGGATGCTGGCAGTGGCGGCCTTGATGGCGGTGCTGACCTCGCTCGGCATGCTGACGCCGCAGCTGCTGGTGCTGCTCACGTTCTGCATGGGATGTGGCGCGGCGATGGCGATGCCGGCGCAGGCAGCGATCGTCTCCGAGCTGGTTCCGCAGCCGATGCTGCCGTCGGCAGTGGCGCTGAATTCGATCGGCATCAACATCGCCCGTTCGATCGGGCCTGCTGTCGGTGGCCTCATCGTCGCCCAGCTGGGAGCCGTGTGGGCCTTTGGCTTCAATGCCATCACCTTCGCTGCGATGCTGTTCGTGGTCTGGGGCTGGAAGCGTGACCCGAAGGCATCGAGCCTGCCGCCGGAAGGCTTCGGTGCCGGACTGAAGGCCGGACTACGCTATGCCAGCCGCGCCGGGCGTCTGCAGGCAGTGCTGATCAAATCGGTCGGCTTTTTCTTCTTCGCTGCGGCGATGAACGCATTGTTGCCGGTGGTAGTGCGAGGGCAGATGCATGGCGGTGCAGGGCAGTACGGCATGCTGCTGGGCTGCATCGGCATCGGCGCGGTTGCCGGGGCGCTGCTGCTGCCTAGATTGCGCGCACAGCTGGACCGCGATCTGCTGGTGTTGCTGGCGACGCTGGCGCTGGCACTGAGCTTGGTTGGACTGGCGCTGACCCGCAGCTGGTACCTGCTGCCGGTGGTGATGCTGGTGAACGGTTTTGCCTGGATCACGGTGCTGTCCTCGTTGCAGATCGCCGCACAGACGGCGGTTCCGGCGTGGGTGAGGGCACGAGCGCTGGCGCTGTACATCATGGTGTTCTCGGCAGGCATGGCCGCCGGCGGCCTATGCTGGGGCGCGCTGGCGCAGCGAACATCGCCGGAACTGGCGCTGCTGGTTGCGGCAGCAGGCGCGGTCATCGGCGGGCTGCTGGTGTGGAGGGTGCGAATCGCTGGCACCGAAGATCTCAACCTGCGCCCTGCGGGTCATTGGCCGGCGCCGGAACTGTCGGTGCCGGTCTCCAACGATCGCGGGCCGGTGCTGGTGACGATCGAATACCGCATCGATGCCGCCGACCGTGCATCGTTCCAGGCGCAGATGCGCGCGCTGGGCACGGTCCGGCGCCGCGACGGTGCGGTGGTGTGGGGCGTGGTCGAAGATGTGGCGAGCCCGGGCATCCATCTGGAGTATTTCGTGACCCCGTCCTGGCTGGAGCACCTGCGCCAGCACGAACGCATCACGGCCGACGACAAGGCGATCCAGGAAGTGCTGCGTGCCCTGCACCGTGGTGAACGCGCGCCGGTGGTACGTCATTTCGTCGGCGGGCATGACCCGTTGCCCACGGCGGTACCGCACCATCACAGCGATATCTGACAGGTAGCGCCGGGCCATGCCCGGCGGATTCTGGATACGTTCGCCGGGCAATACCCGTCGCTACCCCGCAGGAGCGGCGGCGCAGTGGGGCGCCGCCGCGGGACATCATTTGCGGGCGAACGCCAGCAGGTCGGCGTTGAAGCGATCGGCATGGGTGACGGTCAGGCCGTGCGGCGCGCCGGGGTAGACCGTCAGTTCGGCGTCCTTGATGATCTGCGAGGACAGCTTGGCCGACGCATCGAAGGGGACGATCTGGTCGTCGTCACCGTGCACGACCCATGCCGGCACGTCGATCTTCTGCAGATCTGCGGTGTAGTCGACTTCCGAGAATTCATGGATGCAGTCGTACTGGCCCTTCACACCGCCCAGCATGCCCTGCAGCCAGAACGAATCGCGCATGCCCTGGGTGACCGTGTTGCCGTCACGGTTGGCGCCGAAGAAGGGCGTGGCCAGGTCCTGGAAGAACTGCGAACGATCACCGCCGGTGCCCTTGCGGATGCCGTCGAAGACCTCCAGTGGCGTTCCGGCCGGGTTGCCCGCGGTCTTCAGCATCAGTGGCGGTACCGCACCGACCAGCACCACCTTCGCCACGCGCGCGCTGCCATGGCGGCCGATGTAGTGGGCCACCTCGCCACCACCGGTGGAGTGGCCGACCAGGATGGCGTCCTTCAGGTCCAATGCGTCGATCACCGCGGCCAGGTCGTCGGCGTAGGTGTCCATGTCGTTGCCGTCCCAGGTTTGGCTGGAACGACCGTGGCTGCGCCGGTCGTGGGCGATCACGCGGAAGCCGTTCTGGCCCATGAACAGCATCTGCGGGTCCCAGGCGTCTGAGGACAGTGGCCAGCCGTGCGCGAAAACGACCGGTTGCCCGGTGCCCCAGTCCTTGTAGAAGATGCGGGCGCCGTCGTTGACGGTGATGTAGTTGCTCATTGCGGTTTCCTTGGCGGAAGGGAAGGACGGCGGCGGCGAAGGTGGCCGTCGCCTGTGGCAGTACAGCGCAGAGGCGATGCAGTGGCTTGCACGGCTGTGCTGGATGAGCACGGATGTGACGCGGATCGCTCTGGCGCGCGGCGCTCGCCGTACCGACCATGAGTGCTGGTCGTGGGAGGGGGTGAAGATGAGGACTCTGCCGGAATGGGGGCTGCTGGCCATGCTGCTGGCGACATCCGCAGCGGCGCAGACCCAGGTCTACAAGTGCACGGACGGCGGGCGTGCGCTGTACCAGCAGACGCCTTGCCAGGGGCAGGCGGAGTGGCGCTGGGAAGTGCCCGCCGAGCAGTCGCTGCCGCGCGGCAGTGCGCCGCTCACCGCCGAGGCAACCCCCACGGGTAACGGTGGACGCAGGCCGACGCGGCGATCGGGCCGTGCACAGGGGGCGTTGATTCCGATCAGTGCGGATGCTGCGGCCTGTGCACGGGCGCGCAGGATGCGCACGGAGGCGCTGGCCAGAACGCGCCGGGCGGATTTCGTCCAGCGCAGGCAGTGGGACGATGCCGTGTTCGAGGCCTGCCGCTGAAACGGGTCGCAATCAGGCCAAAAACGACAACGGCGCCGTTCGGCGCCGCTGTCGGGTTCTGTCGGGGGATTCAGCGAACGTCGCTGGCCGCTGCCGGCGCGGGTGTGCTGTCCGGCTTCGGCAGGCTCAATTCGGGGTTGCCCTGTTCGGCCTGCAGGATCTGGATGCGGCGCTGCAGGGCGTCCAGCTGGCTGTTGGTGCTCTGCACATCGGTGCTCAGGCTGACGGCCTGCTGCTGGGCCTGCTGCAGTGACGCGCTGACCTGGGCCGACTGCGCCTGCTGCTGCTCCATTTCCTGCTGCAGGGTACGCAGGCGCTCTTCGTTGTAGGCCACCAGGCGCTCGGTATAGCGCTTGCCGGCTTCCAGGCGGGTGGTATCGATGTAGACCTGCGCGAGCTGTTCGGTCTGCTGCACGAACGTGCGATAGACGCGCTCGGCGTTGTCGACGGCATCGGTCTTGATGACGCGCCAGAAGTTCTTTTCCTGGAACAGGGCGACGTAGTAGGTCAGGGTACTGGCATTGAAAAGCAGGCTGGCGCCGTAGTTGCCGTTGTACGTGGTACGCAGTTCGGTCAGCTGGCGTGCGTCCATCAACTGCTTGAGCTCGTCCACCGTGTTGCGTACCACGGGTGCGCTGCTGCGTACCGGTTCGGCTGCGGCTTCGCGGCTGCTGCGCGCCGCCAGTGCGGACGGTGCCGCCAGCAGCATGGCCACGGCCAGCAGTGCCGCGCCGCGCGCGTGGCGGGCGAAGACGGTGCCCCCTGAAGTTTCTCGCATGTCTGGACCATCCACGGATGAGTGTGGGTTGAGATGGAAGTGTTCCCCGCCCGGGAGTCTAGCATGCGCGGCGGCGGCGCCAAGGGCGCCGGCCCGGCTCAGAACACAAGCTGTGCGCCATTGCACTGGATGGACTGGACGTTGACATCGGTGCGGCCCAGCTCCAGCCCCAGCAGGCTGGCCAGGGTCGTGCTCAGCAGGGAGCCGACGGTGTTGAGTACCGGCTTGAGCGCGGCCAGCACCGGGTTCAGCACGGTGCATAGCACACCGCTGCAGGACACGTTGTTGCCGGGCGCGGTGACACCGCCGCCGGCCGCCGCGTCGAGGAAGCCGTCCGGGGCGGTCTGGATGTACGAGGCCAGATTGGTGCGGACGCAGCCGTTGTAGTCGATCAGGTTGCCCAGCAGGCTGTCGCAGCGGTTGATGAGCAGCCCGCCGACCAGTGAGCCGAGCAGCCCGTCGAGCAGACCCAGGCCCTGTCCCGTCACGGTGGCGCGGTAGCCTGCCCAGACCGAGCCATCTTCCCAGCAGGTGCCCAGCCCGATCAGGCAGGGTTTTGGCACGCCCTTCTTGACCGTCCAGTTGCCCAGCGGTGCCAGGTTGCGCGACGGGTCGCCGTCGCGCAGCAGGGGAATGAGCTGGTCGACGTTGTAGCGGCCGCCCGAGGGGAACGCTGCCTGCAGGTAGCGGTCGGCCAGTGCCTTGGCCGTGTCGTTGGCATTCATGCCCTGTGCCGGCGAGCTCAGCATGCCCGACAGGACACGCAGCAGCTCGTTGACCAAGTGCGAGACCGCGTCACCGACGGCCAGGGGATTGATCCGGGTGGTGCCGGTCTGGCCGGCGGCCAGGGTCAGGCTCTGCGTGCCGGTCAGCGCCGGCAGGGTGATCTTGTCGTTGATCAGCGGCCGTCCCAGCAGTGTCAGCAGTTGTTCGTTCTGCAAGGTGGCGTCGCAGACATTGCTCTTGGAGAAACGGTCGGCGGCATTGACCTTGCCGACGCACGCGCGCAGTACCGAGGAGTCCACCTGGATGGTGGCGGTGGGCGGTGCCGCGCTGCACTGGATGCTGGTCAGTGTTCCCATCGCGTTGGCCACGTCCACATGCAATGGCAGGTGCAGGCGCGTGCCCAGCAGGTTGAGCAGTGGCCCCACCCCGAACAGGCGGTCGCTGTCGACGTCGACCATCAGCCGGACCTGTGCGTTGTAGGCCCGCGAACCGACACCGCCGATGGCGATCGACGGCGGTTCGACAACACCTGCCTTGATATCCATGCCGAGCAGGTTGAGGTTCGGCACCGCTACGCCATTGCCATCATTGGCGATGGAGATGGCTGCATTGACCAGGTCAAGCACGTTGATCTGCGACTGCAGCGCACTGCCCACCGTGCCGTCGGGAGAGATCACCTCGGCGAACAGTCCGCCGCCGCCGTTCTGGCTGCCCAGCGCGATATTGACCCGATTGATGTCAAGGCGGGTGGCCACCAGGTCCGACAGCGCACGCAGCTGCACGCCTGCGGTGGTGCTGCGGCCGACCACCGTGGCGGTGGCGTCCACCAGCCGTGCCAGTGAAACCTGGTTCAACGACAGCAGGCGATTGAAGTCGGCCACGCTGAGATTGGCGGTGACCGGAATGCCGAGCGCATTGAGCAGGCCTGACGGTGTGATGTTGGCCTGCGCCAGTCCGTCGTACGACAGCACCGTGGCGTTGGTGACGTCCAGCCCTACCAGGCGCAGGGTGCCCATCAAGGGCGAGTTGCCGTTCGTGCGCAGCAGCTGCGAACCCACCGCGAACACCGCCGTCGGCTCCGAGCGGCGCGCCACGGCCTGCACGGTGATGGTCGGCAGGCTCTCGTTCTGGCCGAAGAACGGCAGCACGCTGCGGGTCGCAACCACCCGCACCGCATTGCGCGGATTGCTGGCGTCGACCGTCTCGCTGAAGCGGTTGCCTCCGCGTGCGGCGCTCCAGTTGCCGCAGCGGACCTGCACCGTGCCCGGGAACTGGTTCTGCGTGAGTGCGCTCTGCCGCGCGGCGCTGTTGTCGCCGTTGTTCGATGTACACAGCTCAAGTCGCTGTGCACCTGCCAGCGCCGCCAGGTCCACGACCTTCTGCGCATCGCGCTTGGCCCAGAACAGGAAGCCGACCTCGATCAGACCCAGCATGGCCACCAGTGCCAGCATCACCAGCATCATGGTGACGGACATGCCGCCGCGCGGGCGGTGGAAACGGGGCTGGCGAGAGCGGTTCATGGCATGCCTCAGCGTCCGGAGTTGGAGGTGCTCTTGGAACTGCCGACATCCGTGTCGAAGAAGGCGGGGATGTCCTGCTCGAAACTCTTCAGGTAGCGCGCGTAGCTGGCGGTGGCCTGGTCGCCGAGGATCGGCAGCCGCGCGCCCGCCTGTTGCCCGGACGCCTGCAGCTGGAACAGCTGGCGCGTGGCATCACCGACCTCGTTGCGCCGTGGCGCAGCCGGTGCGGCGGCCACCGGAGCAGGAGGCGCGGGCGGCATCGCCGGGGGCGGCGCAGGCGCCGCGAGGTCGACGGTTGCCAGTGCTTCGGCCTGCTGTGGGGCGACGGCCGGGCCGGCGGCCGGGCCGCCTCCCAGCATCTGGCCGGTCAGCGGCGCCTGTGGCGCCTGTGCGTGGGCTCCCGTGGCAAGCAGGCAGCAGGTGACCGCAGGCAGCAGGCGTCGGATCAGGGTCATGGCGGTCATGGCGTGTTCTCGGTCGGGTGGTCGGACGTGCCGAAGCGCTCCAGCATCGACGGCGGCAGACGGGAGGGATCGCGATCGCGGGCGTCACGGCGTGTTTCGGCCGCCAGCCGGCTGCTGGCGGGGGCGGTAGCGTTGGTCGGCGCGGTGGTGATCCGTGCCGCGCTGCTGGCCGCCGCCTGCGCCTGGCGCTGCTGCAGCCGGCTGCGGATCTGCTGGGCCTGCTGCTGGATGCTGCGCCGGGTGTCTTCGTTGAGGTTGGCCTGCGCAGCCAGGCGTTCGGCCGTGGCGTTGTCGCCGCGCAGGACCGCCCACAGCGCCAGGTTGGCGGTCGCCTTGGCGTTGCCCGGTGACAGTTCCAGTGCTTTGGCCAGCGGCTCGCGGGCCTGGTCGAAGCGGCCGGCACGCAGACGCGCATACCCCAGGTCACCCAGATAATCGGTATTCAACGGCTGCAGCTGGGTGGCGCGGGCCAGCGACAGTTCGCTGCCGGCCTCGTCATCGCGATGCGCGGCGATCAGGCCCAGGCCATGTGCCGCGGCGGCGGCCTGCGGCCCGCTGCTGAGTTCGCGGTACAGCGCGGCCGCGGCGTCGGTCTGGCCGGTCTCGCGCAGTGCATTGGCCTGCAGCAGGCGCAGCGCCGGAGGATCGCCGTAGCGCTGGCGGAATGCATCCACATGCGCCAGCGAGGCGTACCAGGCCCCTTGCAGCTGCATGCGCTCGATCAGCTCAAGGTAGGCATTGCGGCTGTCCTGCGGCGCGGGCCCGGGCTCGGCCAGGGTGGGCGCGCGCAGGTACTTCGGGGTGGACGAGGCGCATCCCGCGACGGCAGTGGCAAGAGCAAACAACAGACAGGCGTGGCGCAGAGCAGGCATGACGGTCATCCCATGTTCGACAGGGTTTTGGCCAGCGCGACCAGCGCAGGCCCGGCCAGCACCAGCATCAGTGCAGGCAGCAGGGTCAGCATCATCACCACGGTCATCTTCACCGAGAGCTTGCCGACCTTCTCTTTCAGAGCATTGCGGCGCTGTTCGCGCAGCCGGATGCTGAACTGGCGCAGCGGCTCCTGCACCGCGCCGCCGTGGGCGTGCACCTGCAGGATCAACTGCACCAGGCTGGACAGGTCGTCATCGCCGTAGACATCGCTGAGCCGGCGCAGCGACTGGGCGCGAGTGCGTCCATGGGTGTAGGCGACGTTCGCCTCCTGGATCTCGCCACCGAGCACCGGCAGTGCGTCGCGCAGCTTGTCGCCCAGGGTCTGCAGGCTCTGATCCATGCTGAAGCCAACCCCCTGCAGCAGGCGCAGCAGGTCGATCAGCAGCGGCAACTCGTTGTTGACGGCGCGCCGCCGCCGTTTGACCCACGCGGCCAGCACGAACTTGGGCAGCAGCAGGCCGGCGGCGAGCGCGCCGACGATCACCATGATCCGGGCCAGGCCGGTGGCATCGCTCACGGCCAGGGTCAGCGCCAGCACCATTACTGCCAGCAGAAGGCGCAGGCCCAGATAGATCGCCGTGCCGCGACGGGTGTTCCAGCCGGCCAGATCAAGCAGCAGGCGATCCTCGCCTGCCAGCAGCGCGGCTTCCAGGCGCCCGCCGCTGAGCGTCCGTCCGAAGCGCTCCAGCCAGCCCAGTGAATCCCTGCGGGCCGCGTCCTCGTCGGCGATCGGGTCACGTGGCTGCAATGCGGTCTTCAGCGTTGCCGCACTGCGGTCCTCGCGATGGCTGCGGACCCAGCCACCCACACCGAGCAGGGCGACGCCGGCGGCCAGGACCAGCAGGGCCAGTGCGAACCAGGCAGTTGCGCTCATCGGGAACCTCCGCTGCGGATGCTCATAGCGACTTGGCCAGGCGATACAGCAGGAAACCACCGAGCAGTTCCAGGCCCAGGGCGATCAGCAGGATCTTGTGACCGAGCGGATCGTGCAGGACGGGCTGGAAGAACTCGGGGCTGGAGATCGCCATCAGTACCGCGCTGGCGGGCGGAAGCAGTCCCAGCACCCAGGCCGACATGCGGGTCTCGGACGTGGTGGCTGACAGCTCCTGCTGGGCCTGCTCCAGGTCGCGCATGAAATCGCCCATGCGCTGCAGGATCTGATCGGCGCGGCCGCCGATGCGGACGCTGACGCCCATCACCACGGCCAGCACCTTCAGCACCTCCATCCGATAGGGCTGCGCGGCGAGGTTCAGTGCGCGGTCCAGGTCCATGCCGCCCCGTGCGTATCGCACCGTGGTGTCCAGCAGCTCACGCAGCGGCGGCGTCGCCTGCTGCGACGCGACCTGGAAGGCCGACTGCAGGCTGTTGCCGAGCGCGGTCAGGCGGACCAGGTTGTCGAGGAAGTCCGGCAGCTGATGCAGCAGCTTGGCCTGCAGCTTGGCGGTGCGGCGCATGATCCACAACCAGCAGCCCAGCAGGTACAGCAGCAGCGTCAACGGCAGCATCCATGCCGTTCCCAGCCGCAGCATCGCGAACAGCGAGAGGGCCAGGCCAGGCACCAGCAGCATCAGCGGCACCTTCCAGCCGGTGGCGAGGCCCGCGCGTTGCAGCAGGCCATTCCAGGGCAGCGCGCGACGGCCAGCTGCTGCCGGCAGCGGCCGCGGCCCATCGTTGGCCGCAGCCGCGTTGCTGCCCGGGCCCGCGCTGCCACGTGCCAGCTGCTGTTCGGCATGCTGCAAGGAGGCCTGCCGCTGTTCGCGGCTGTTGGCGGTGCCCCACAGCCATACCGCCAGCGCCAGCAGCACCGACACGATGCTCAATACGCCCAGCAGCAGGCCAGTCCCCATGTTCAGTAGTCTCCGTAGAGGGATTCGCGCAACAGTTGGCGGAACGGCTCGAGCTTGTGCGAGTGCGGCTGGAAGCCCAGCCCGATCCAGCGGTCGGTCTCCTTGCCACTGCCGTCGATCTGCACTTCGTGGCGGAACATCTCCTGGGTGGTGATCAGGTTGTCGCTGACGCCGGTGATCTCGGTGATCGATACCAGCACGCGCCGGCCACTGCCGAGGCGCGAGATCTGCACGATGAAATCGATCGCGCTGGCGATCTGCCGGCGCAGGCTGTCTTCGCTGCCCTGGAACCCGGCGAAGCCGGCCAGCATCTCGATGCGATAGAGACAGTCGCGTGGCGAGTTGGCATGGATGGTGGCCATCGAGCCGTCGTGGCCGGTGTTCATCGCCTGCAGCATCTCCAGCACTTCCGCGCCGCGCACCTCGCCGACCACGATGCGGTCGGGGCGCATGCGCAGGCTGTTGCGCACCAGGTCACGGATGCTGACGGCGCCCTGTCCCTCCGCACCACCGATGCGGCTCTCCAGGCGCACCACATGCGGATGATTGAGCGAGAGCTCGGCGGTGTCCTCGACGGTGATCACGCGCTCGGTGGGTGGCACGTAGCTGGCCAGGGCGTTCAGCAGCGAGGTCTTGCCCGAGCTGGTGCCGCCGGAGACCAGGATGTTGCAGCGACCCAGCACCATCGCCTTCAGCAGCGCCTGCATCGGCGCATCGAAGGTGCCCTTGGCCAGCAGTTCATCGGGCGTGAACGGGTCCTTGCGGAACTTGCGGATGGAGACCATCGGTCCGTCCACCGCCAGCGGCGAGATGATCGCATTGAGGCGGCCGCCGTTGGGCAGGCGCGCATCCACCATCGGGTTGGAGTCGTCCAGGCGCCGGCCAAGTGGCGCGAGGATGCGGCGCAGGATGCGCAGCAGATGGGTGTCGTCGGTGAAGCGCTGGGTTGCGCGCTTGAGCTGTCCGCCCTGCGAGACATGCACATCCTTGAAGCCATTGATCAAGATGTCTTCGATGGTGGGATCATGCAGCAGGTCGTCCAGCGGGCCGAAGCCGGTCAGCTCCTTGACCAGGCCCTCGGCCACCACCTGCATCTCCTCTTCATTGATCGGGATGCGCCACTCCTGGATGAAACCCACGGTCTGCACCTGCACCCAGCGCGCGATCGTGTCCGGAGCCCAGGAATCGATATCGATGCGCTCGTCCTCGATGCTGTTGAGCAGGTGCTCATGTGCCGCGGACAGCACCTTCTGGTACTGCTCGGTCTCTGCGAACGGCAGATTGCCCGCAACGTGGTCAGGCACGGTGTGGCGGGCGACGGCGTGCGGAAACGGGGTTACTTTGTCTTCCATTGCGATCCACCCAGGGCAAGGGCAAGTCTTTCCCGCAGGCCGTGCGTCTGGACCGGGCATGCAGCCGGATCCAGGCGTTGGACGAGCGGGGCGAGGGCACGCAGGTACGGATCACGCGGCGCGTCCTGCAGCAGCAGGTGGCCGTGGCTGGCGGAGGCACGTACGCGTGGTCGTTCGGGGAGCGTGGCCAGCAGTGGAAGCTCGAACCGTCGGGCGATCTGCTCCGGGCTCATGCCGCTGCTGTCGTCATGGCGGTTGATCACCAGTTGCAGGCGCTTCTCCCGTTCGCGCTGGCCGGACAGATGCTTGAGCGCATGGTCAAGCGAGACCAGAGTGGCAATCGAAGCGTCCGCGACCAGCCAGATCTCGTCGGCCTGGTCCAGCAGCAGCGGTGGCAGTTGACGCAGCGGGCAGCCGCCGGCGTCGCACAGCACGCTGGCAAACACGCCGCGCAGCCGCTGCAGCAGGGCGCCCGGATCGGACGGCGGAAGCGCATCGCTGCCGCTGGCGCGGTCGAGCAGGACAAGTCCGCTGTCATGGCGCGCCATTGCAGTGCGCGCCAGGGTGGCGTCGATGCGGCTGGCATTGCGCAGTGCGTCTTCGTAGTGGAAGCGGCTGTCCAGATTGAGGTAGAGCGCCAGATCGCCTGCCGGCTGCGCCAGTTCCAGCAGCAGACCGTCCTGGGTGCTGGCCTCGCCTTGCGCCAGTGCATGGGTCTGTTGTGCAAGCACGGCCAGATGCGCGGCCAGTGTGCTGGTGCCGACCCCGGCACGTACGCCCAGCAGCAGGATCAACCGCGCCTTGTGCGGCTGGTGTGCGGCAGCGGCGGGCCGGGGCGAGAGCGCGCGGCGCAGCGCGGCCTCGATGCCGGTGTTGTCGCTGTCCAGGTCGAGCACATCGCGCAGGCCGGCGCGCAGCGCCATCACCACGCCTTCGACCTGCCCGGCACTGGTGGCGCCAACGGCGACCAGCGCAAGGTCCGGCTGGGTCTGCTGCAGCTGCTGCGCCAGCACGGTCGAGGCGGCGGCGTGCTCGGGGCGGAAGTCGAGCAGTACCAGATTCTGCGGACCGCGTTGCAGGTCCTGCGCGGATGTCGGCTCACCGCTGTCCTGCCAGTGCAGGGTGGTGGCAGGCGGCAGCTTGGCCGCCAGCCGCGGCAGCAGTTCGCGATCCATCCCGTACAGGACCAGGTTCATCGGCGGTCCTTGCGGATGCAGCGGCTGGGCAGTGGCGTAGGGCATGGGCGTGGTATCGCAGGCATCATGGATTCAACGTGAGAAACCGGGCACCGGGTCCTGGCTGACCGGACCCAGCAGCCAGGAACCCCACTCAGGCAGGTTGGGCCGGGCCTCGCGCTCGCCTGGCAGTGCCAGCTCGGCATTGCGGGCGAGGGGCTGCACCAGCCGTGGCGTGACGATGATCACCAGTTCCTTGTCCTGGCGCTTGTAGTCGAAATCGCGGAAGAACGAGCCGATGATCGGCAGGTCGCCCAGCAGCGGGATCTTGTTCACCGTGGAGGCGACCGTCGAGCTGACGAGACCGCCGATCACGAAGCTCTCGCCATCGCCCAGCTCCACCGTGGTATCGGCACGGCGGGTGCTGATCGAGGGAATCTGCACACCGTTGAGGGAAATGGCGTTGGTGTAGTCGAGGTCGCTGGCTTCCGGCGCCACCTTCAGGGCGATGCGGTTGGGCGCGAGCACGGTCGGGGTGACGGTCAGGCCGATGCCGAACGGCTTGTAGGTGATGGTGGTGGTCCCCAGGCCCTGGGGTTCGAGGATCGGCAGTTCACCACCGGCGAGGAAGCTGGCGCTCTGGCCGGACAGCGCGACCAGGGTCGGCTCGGCCAGCACCCGGGCCATGCCATTGGACTGCAGCAGATCGAGGTCCGCATTCCACAGGCCCTTCGTCGAGCCGAACACCAGGCGGAAGGCCGACGAGATGGGCGATTCCGATTCGTTGCTGGAATTGCCCTCCTGCATGCCGGGCAGCACGCCGGTGTTGCCCGGCAGGATGCCGCCCGGACGAGCGAAGCCATAGGCAAAACCGCCGTTGCGGTTCTGGAAGCTGATGCCGACCTGTTTCAGCGCGGTCTTGTTGAACTCGACCACCTTCACCTCGACCTGGACCACACCGCCGCTGGCGATGGTGGAGGCATCGGCCAGCTGGCCATCCTTGCCCAACGCCATCGCGGCCGCCTTCTGTTCCTGCATGTGCGAGAGCGCACTGTCGGTGCTTCCCTGCAGCAGGCCCTGCTGGTCCTGCTGGGTGAACACCAGGCCGCTGGAACCCGCATCGGCCGCCCCCTGCACCGCGCTCTGCACGCGGACCTGCACGCGCTGTGGCTCCGACTGCTTGCGGTGCCACAGCAGCAGGGTGGTGGTGCCGGGGGCCTTGCCGACCAGCAGCGCCTGGCGCTGGCCTCGCAGCATCACGATATCGGCGACGCCCGGATCGGCGATGGCCACCCGTTCCAGGTCCGCGGGCAGTGTCCATGGCCGCTGTTCGCGGGCCTGCAGCACCAGGTCGTCAGCAGCCACGCTGGTCGCAGGCGCCAGCAGCACCAGCAGCAGAGCGAGCCAGCGCTGGCGGGAGGAGGGGCGTGGACTCTGGCGACGTTCGGTCATGGAAGCTCTCGGTGCAGGTCAAAGGGAGCCGCGGGGCGCAGAACCATCGCCGCGGATGATCTCGATTCCGGATGCGCGCGGTGCGCTGCGGCGGGCGGCGGGGGGCTGTGCCGGGGCGTCGTTCACCGTGCGTGCGCGTGCGTTGCTGCGACCGGCCAGGGCATCGCCATCGATGCCGGCGAAGGCGTGGTTCTCGGGGCGCTGCAACGCCAGCTGCTGTTCCGCGTCCAGGCCACGCAGCGGGTCGATCACACCCCGCGCCTGCGGGAACAGGGCCAGGTCGGGCTGGCCGGCGTCGGCGGGATTGCGCAGCGCGAGGTAGAGCTTGCCCTGCTGCGCGCCCAGCAGCAGCCGGTTGGCATCGGCCACCGGCACCGCCAGCACGGCGCTGCGGGCCGGCTGGGCTGCGTCACCGCTACTGCCGCCACCGCTGCTGGCGTTGCTGGTGATATCCGCCGCGCGCGGGTCTGCACGGTTGCTGGTATCGGCGCTGGCATTCGTGCTGCCCGTGTTCGGGGCGATGTCCTGCTGGCCATAACTGAGCACGCGCAGGCGCGACAGCAGAAGGCGGGTCTGTGCGGCGTCGGGTGCCGCGTTGTAGCTGGCAGGTTCGCTGCGCAGGTTGAGGAACACATCGACGAAATCGCCCGGCAGGATACGGTTGCCGGCACCGACCAGTTCATCCACCGGCACCGCCAGTGCACGCTCGCCGGGCCGCAGCTGCAGCGAGAAGCCCTGGGCCAGCACTGCGTCGCTGATGGTGCTGCCTTCGGCGATGTCCTGCACCGGCACCTTGCCGACCACGGCGGCCAGGTCGGCGGCGGCACCCGGCACGGCTGCGCTTCGACGCGCCAGGCGCACGCCATTGGCTGTGATCGGTTCACCGGCCGGCAGCCGGGCGATGGCCTCGACCACCGTAATGGCCTGTGCGTCGGCGTGAACGACCGGAGCCGCGCTTTCCGTCGAAGGGGCGGGCCTGCGGCCGATCACGAATGCGATCAGCGCCAGCAGCACCGCGAGTGCGATCAGAGCGATGGCGGCGATGCGGGTCAACTTGAGCATGGAACCGTCTCCTGTACCGTCAGTTGCCGGAGCCGAGGTCGAGCTGGGCGACCGCGACGCTGCGGATGGGGGCCTGCATCACCCAGCCGTAAAGCGTGGCGGTGCCGGGGAAGAAAGGGTGGGCGGCGTAGTCGTAGCGGACGGTGACCGTCATGCACTGCGCGGTCGCCATGCCCGCGCAGGGTGCCTGCGCCGAGACCTGGATCGGACCGGTGCCGCCGGCGCTGCAGTCAGGGTTCTGCCTGGAGAACTGCAGCAGCCATTGCATCGACTGGCGTGCTGCGACGCACGCGGCGGTGCGTCGTTCGTTGGCGGTTCCGAAGCGGAGCGATGCGCGCGCGCCTTCGGCAGCGGCCGTTGCAAGCGTCTGCTGGGCAGCCATGATCAGCACGCCGGAAAAAGTGAACAGCAGCAGCGGCACCAGGCCGAGAATCATCATCAGCGCGTATTCGACGGCAACCACGCCACGCTGGCGCCGGGGACCGAGGGTGTTCATGCGAGACCTCCGTAGGTCGTGGCCAGGAGCCAGCCGATCGCCGCCAATGCGAGGTAGGCCGCATAGGGAATGCCGCGGCGCCCCTGGCGGGCAGCCTCCATTCCGCGCAATGCGGGGTGTGTCTGCCATTGCTCGCTGGCGCGCGATACCTGCAGCTGCACGCGCATCGGCAGGTGCATGCCCAGCTGACGCCCGAGCAGGATCGCCACTGCGTGGGCGCCGGCGGCAAGGCTGGCCACTACCCATATCGGCAGCAAGGCATGCCATCCCAGCAGCAGGCCGAGCACGGCAAAGAATTTCACGTCGCCTGCGCCCATCCAGCGTAGTGCGTAGAAGGGCAGGAGCGCGAGCAAGCCGGCAACGGCACCGAGCAGGTGCGCCGGCCATGGCAGTCGTGGCTCACCAAATTGCCCGGCGACGAGCAGAGGTATTGCGAGTGCGCACGCAGCCAGCAGCCAGGCATTGGGCACCCGGCGGGCATACAGATCGCTGATCGCGATCCGCAGGCACACACCGATGGCCAATAGTCCCAGCAGTGTCATCGCACTCCCCTTCGTCCGTCACTGGACCGTCTGCAACCGCATCCCGGCCTGCGGCCACCGTGGTCGCGGATGGCGCGACCAGCGGTGGTGCGTCCGCAGGTCGCTCAGGTGGTTGCTTCGGTGGCGATTGCCGAAAGGCGGGTGAACAGCGTGGTGAAGAATTCCGTGATCTGGGTGCGGCCCACGGCAATCAGGATGCCGGCGATCACAGCGGCCAGCAGCCCGTACTCGAGTGCGGTCACGCCATCTTCTTCTTTCAGGAACTTGCGGATGGAAGCGTTCATGACGGTTGTCTCCCTCTACCTGTCAATGGCAACAAGACACCTGCATCGGCCGGTTGCCCGACTCCGTCGGGACCGTCCATGGACCTCTGCCATCCTGGCGGAGGTGGCAATGCGGGACTGTCCCGCATCGCTAAAGCAGGGTGATCTCCGCCAGGGAGTGCAGCGACCGCGCATGTGCGACCGCGCGGCACCAGGCCGGTGGTCGCAACGTCATCGAGCAGCGCGTGCATCGTCATGCTGTCCCCTGGGTGTGACCGCATCGGAGCGGTTCGATCACCGTGATACCGACTTTGCCTGAATGGCGGCCGGGTGCAACCGGAACCTATATGCAAATTCGGCAGGAATCTCTTATTCCTGATAATCGGTTGCTTATTCTGTGATGAAGCGCCGCTCCCAGGCGTAACGATTCATCGTGATGTTAATAATGTGACCCGGGTTAACGCATGCGAGAATCGTGCCACTGGCGCCCACATTTCCTTCACGCCGGGCGCGGGTTGCTGTATTCCCGTGCGACCTGTTTACCTGCGTGGATTATCGGGCATACTCGTATTCAAGGTTTGGTACTTTCAAGGTGGAGCCGGCCAGTGGCCGCATCCATCACGGCAACGGATGATGCTCTTGGAAACCGCGCGCACCTGTAGGGCAGTGGGGGTTGCGGCGGGCAGCTGACCAACGGGGGACGACACTGTCATGGTTGATGGTGGGGTGGTTGACAGCGACGACGGCGAGCTCCGGTCGATCGACCTGGCCACGCTGAGCGGTGTGCTTCGCGTATGCGATGTGGAACTGTTGCTGCTCGACGGCAATGGTCCGCGCGCGGCGTTCGCTTCGCGCGTGCATGAGGAAGCCCTGTTCTGCAGCATCAGCTGCGGATTCCATTGCCGTGGCCGCTTCATGCTGCCGCCGGACTGGGCGATGCTGGGGTATCTGCAGGCCACCGACGAGGCGGTGAGCTGGTGCCATGGCGTACCGCTGGCGGCCGGGATGGCGTTGACCGTGCTTCCCGAAGGCATCAGTGAATTCACCCTCAGCCCCGGTACCCGCTTGACCCTGATGCTGGTGCCGGTATCCCGAGTGCAGCGCAAGTTGACCGAACTGAGCCTGCGCAGCACACCGCCGGCGGGACAGGCGCTCTCGCTGTTCAATCTGTCCGGTGATGATGCCCCGCTGGCGCTGCATTACCAGCAGCTGCACCAGCAGCTGGGGCAGGGTGCCAGCCTGCAGCCGGAGGAAACCGAGCGGCTGCTGCATGAGCACATCCAGGCCCTGCTGGGTGCCGGTGCCGTCGATCGCCCGGGGTGCAGCCGCGCACGGCGTACGCATTACCTGATCGCCCAGCGCGCCGAGAATTTCATGCGGCTCAACCTGCGTCGCAATATATATATGAATGAAATCTGCGACGCCGCCGGTGTCAGCGAGCGTGGCCTGCGCTATGCATTTGAAGATCTGTTCGGTACGTCGCCCAACCGTTATCTGTCCATGCTGCGCCTGTGTGCAGCCTGCCGCAGCCTGTCGATGGCCGACTCCAGCAGGCGTTCGGTCAAGGCGATCGCGCTGAGCTGTGGCCTGTGGGATCTCTCCCGCTTTGCCGACAATTACCGGAAGGTGTTCGGTGAACTTCCGCGGGATACCCTGATGCGTGCACCCGCGCAGTTGGGCCAACCGGCCTGAGTCTGCCCCACAGGGGCTTTGACGGCATTGCTGCCGGTTTTGCATATCCGGCTGCCGAATCCGGCCGTGGATTTGCCGGATTGCGCGATTGCCCTGCCGGATTGAAGTGCGCCACGCCTCCGCGAACCGTTGAAATGTCAGTCACCTGCCTAGCGGCAAGTCCACTGTCATTCAAGTTGTTCGCCTACGGGGGAAATGCTCATGAACCGCATCTACCGGCGTGTATGGAACCGCCAGCTCAATGCTCTGGTTGTGGCCTCGGAACTGGCCACCGGCGATAGCGGCGGCACCGCATCACGCGATCCGCGCACCTCCCTGCTGACGCCCAGCGCCCTTGCGCTTGCACTGCTGTGCGTGCTGGCCAGCGGGCCGGCATCCGCAACCGAATCCAACCAGTCGCTGCGCGATCTGCAGGCGCTGGCGGCCAAGTACACCCAGACGTTGCCGGTGGAGGTCGATGCCGAAGTCGCCCTGGCTGCAGCCGCGCGACAGGCGCAGGCCACGCCTGCGATCAGTGCCGATACGCGTGTGGGCCTGCAGCTGAGCACGGCCTCGCTGCCGCTGGTGCACGAGGTCCTGCCGGCCGCCGTGCAGGTGAAGCTGGGGGCGAACGCATCGCCGCAGCATGTGCCCACGCCAGCGCTGGCCGCTGATGTGCGGGCCCAGCTCGGCATCGGAGCAGGTACCCAGGTGGATACCTCACTGGCAGCGAACGTTTCCTCCGGCTCCGCTTCGCCGCTGGGGCTGACGGCCGATGCGAAGGCAAAGGCCAGGGTCGGCATCGCGGGTGCCCCGGTGGCATCGGTGGGTGCCGGCGCCAAGGCGGCAGCGGGTATCACGACGTCCTCGCAGGGATTGTCCGGGTTGAAGGCCGGCATCGACGGCAACGCCGACTCGCATCTGGCCATCGCCGGACATCGAATCGAGGGCCAGGGCAAGGCCTCCGCAACCGCAGCAGTGAGCTTGCCCGCCAAGGAAGAACTGCCGGGCGAGACCGATGATCGCGCGATCACGGCGGCGTTCGATGCAGGCGTCGCCGGCAAGGTGCGCGTGCAGGGCCCGGGTGGCCAGGACGTGGTGGCCGATCGCAACCTGAAGCTCGCGGGCCGGACCGTCGTGAGTGCGCAGGCCAGCACGCTCGGTCTCGGAGGCCTGCATCACGGCGCCCTGGGCGATCTTGGCGGTGCGGTGGGTGGCGTAGTGCACGGCGTAGTCGGCACGGTGGGCAGCGCAGCAGGCGGGACGCTGCACGAAACCGTCGGCACCGTAGGTGGCGCAGTGGGCGGCACGCTCCACGGTGCTGTCGGTACGGTCGGCAGTGCGGTGGGCGGTGTACTGAACGGCACCGTCGGCAACGTCGGTGGTTCCCTGGGCGACACGTTGAACAACACCGTAGGTGCTGTAGGTGGCGTCCTCGATGGAACCGTCGGCACCGTCGGTGGTGCTGTGGGTGGCGCGCTCAACGGCACGGTCGGCACGATCGGCAGCGCCGTAGGCGGCGCTTTGAACGGCACCGTGGGTGCGGTTGGCGGTGTCCTCGATGGAACCGTCGGCACCGTCGGTGGTGCGGTGGGTGGCGCGCTCAACGGCACGGTCGGCACGGTCGGCAGCGCCGTAGGCGGCGCGTTGAACGGCACGGTGGGTGCGGTTGGCGGTGTCCTCGATGGAACCGTCGGCACCGTCGGTGGTGCGGTGGGTGGCGCGCTCAACGGCACAGTCGGCACGATCGGCAGCGCCGTAGGCGGCGCGTTGAACGGCACCGTGGGTGCGGTTGGCGGTGTCCTCGATGGAACCGTCGGCACCGTCGGTGGTGCGGTGGGTGGCGCGCTCAACGGCACAGTCGGCACGATCGGCAGCGCCGTAGGCGGCGCTTTGAACGGTACCGTGGGTGCCGTAGGTGGCGTCCTCGATGGAACCGTCGGCACCGTCGGTGGTGCGGTGGGCGGTGCGCTCAACGGCACGGTCGGTACGGTCGGCAGCGCCGTAGGCGGCGCTTTGAACGGTACCGTGGGTGCCGTAGGTGGCGTCCTCGATGGAACCATCGGCACTGTCGGTGGTGCAGTCGGCGGTGTCCTGGATGGAACTGTCGGCACCGTCGGCAGTGCGCTCAACGGCACCGTCGGCACGGTCGGCGGCGCCGTAGGCGGCGCTCTGAACGGCACCGTGGGTGCAGTCGGCGGTGTCCTCGATGGAACCGTCGGCACCGTTGGCGGTGCGCTCAACGGCACGGTTGGCACGGTTGGCAGTGCTGTGGGTGGCGCGTTGAACGGCACCGTAGGTGCGGTCGGCGGTGTCCTCGATGGAACCGTCGGCACCGTTGGCGGTGCGCTCAACGGCACCGTCGGCACGGTTGGCAGTGCCGTGGGTGGCGCTCTGAACGGCACCGCAGGTGCGGTCGGCGGCGTCCTCGATGGAACCGTCGGCACCGTTGGCGGTGCGCTCAACGGCACGGTTGGCACGGTTGGCAGTGCTGTGGGTGGCGCGTTGAACGGCACTGTAGGTGCGGTCGGCGGCGTCCTGGATGGAACTGTCGGCACGGTCGGCGGTGCAGTCGGCGGTGCGCTGAACGGCACGGTCGGCAGCGCGGTAGGCGGCGCGTTGAACGGTACGGTAGGTGCGGTCGGTGGCGTCCTGGATGGAACTGTCGGCGCGGTCGGCGGTGCAGTCGGCGGTGCGCTGAACGGCACCGTTGGCACAGTCGGCAGCGCCGTAGGCGGTGCTTTGAACGGCACCGTGGGCGCAGTCGGCGGTGCAGTCGGAGGCGTGCTCAACGGCACGGTCGGCGCAGTCGGTGGTGCGGTGGGTGGTGTGCTCAACGGCACCGTCGGCACCATCGGAGGTGCCGTGGGCGGTGCACTCAACAATACGGTCGGCTCGGTCGGCAGCGTTGTCGGTGGCCTGCTCGGGGGTGGCAGCACCACGCCGGGCAGCGGGCTGGACGGCGTACTCACCGGCACGCTCGGCAACGTCGGCGGTGCGGTGGGCAACCTGCTGGAGGGCAACCTCAACGGTACCGTCAACAATCTCGGCGGCGCAGTCGGCGGGCTGGTGGGCGGCACGCTGGGTGGCCTGGGCCTGACCCAGCCCTCGGCGATTCCGCCGGACAGCCCGAAGGCACCCGCTCCGGCTGATCCGAATGCGGGACTCATCATCGGTACCGGTGGCCTGGTCGGCAACGTCGGCCAGCTGATCGGCCCGACGACCAGCAGCCTGTTCGGCGGTGACGGCTATCTGCACAACGGCAATCTCAAGCTCAGCAACGCGAACGTGATGCAGGCCTACTCCACGGTCAACGTGCTCGGCCTGCCGGTCGTGAACCTGTCACCGGTCGGCAGCACCCTCAATGGCCTGGGCGGCGCGGTGACCGGTGGCAGCTCGCACCTGACCCTGATCGGTGGCGTCACTTCCGACAGTTACATCTACAACATCAACAACGGCAACCCCGGTGGCCTGCTGGGCCTGCTGCTGCCGACGGATTCGCCGGCATGGGCCGCCAAGTGCCTGGATATCGCGTTGGCCGACATCTCCTGCTGGGCGGTCAACGCCGCACAGGATTACCAGGTGCTGATGGGTGACGGTGCCTTCGCCAACGGCTCCAAGGAAGTGGTGATCGGCGCCAATGCCCGCCATGAGCTGCCGAAGGTGGATGCCAACGTGGCGTTCCCGGGAGCCGGTCCCAACGATCCCACCAATCCAACCGGCGTGCCGACTGCGGACTACGCCGCGCGCATGGGCCACTCGGTGATTGTCGGCGACAGCGCGGTGGGTACTGCCAACGGCCAGACCCTGCTGGGTGCGGAGGCGACCTCGAACCAGGCCAATTCGGTGGCACTGGGCTACCGTTCTGCTGCGCTGCGCGGCGCACAGGCCAGCTACAGCGCCTATGGCCTGACCGCCGCCCAGGTCTCTGCCGGTGAAGTTTCGGTGGGTACCGCCAACGGTGGCGAGCGCCAGATCACCAATCTGGCTGCGGGTAGCGCCAATACCGATGCGGTCAACGTCGCCCAGTTGAAGGGCGCGATCAGCCTGATCGATGATGTTTCGGCCGGCGCGGTGATGTACGACGTCGATGGCGCAGGCAATCCAGACTATCGCCGCGTCACGCTCGGCAACGGCACGGGTACCACCACCATCGGGAACCTCGCCGCGGGTGCGGTGACCGCCGGCAGCCTGGAAGCCGTCAACGGCGGGCAGCTGGCCACCACCAACGCCGCCATCGCCGGCTTCTTCGGTGGCATCACCGCCTTCGATCCGGTCAGTGGCGCCTTCACCGCGCCGCTGTTCGAGATCAGCACGATCTCCACCGACGGCGCCATCGCGCAGGGACTGTACAACAATGCGACCGATGCCTTCGACGCCGTCGACGGCTCGCTGGTCAATCTCAACACGCAGATCAACGATATCCGCAACGGCGGCACCAAGTACCTGCGGGTGAACTCCACGGGCGTGGAGGCAGTGGCCACCGGTGCCGACTCCATCGCGGTCGGTACCAACGCCCGCGCCACGGCTGCCAACGCGATCGCGGTCGGTGCCGGCAGCCTGGCTGATCGTGCGAACAGCGTGTCGATCGGTGCCGCGGGTGCCGAACGCCAGGTGACGAATCTGGCCGCCGGTACGGCTGCCACCGATGCGGTGAACCTGGGCCAGCTGCAGGCCTCGGAGGAAGGCGCGCTGCGCTACGACCTCAATGGCGATGGCAGCGTCAACTACGCCAGCGCCACGCTGGGTCAGGGCGGCACGGCGACCACGCTGCGCAACCTCGGCCCGGGCCAGGTGAGCGCCACGAGCAGCGAAGCCATCAATGGTGCCCAGCTGTTCGCTGCCAACCAGGCCGTCGCCACCCATCTCGGAGGCGGCGCGGCGGTCAATGCGGCCGGTGTGCTGACCGCGCCGACCTACACGATCAACAACATCGCCGCCAATGGCACCATCAGCCAGGGCAGCTACAACGACGTCGGCACCGCCTTCGACGCGGTCAGCAATTCGCTGGCCAATGTCGCCGACCAGACCGACGATATCGACAAGCGCGCGGTGAAGTACGATGTCGATGGCAGTGGCAACGTCGTGAACACGGTCACCCTGAGCGGTACCGGCACGGGTGCGGTGAAGGTGACCAACGTGGCGGCCGGCAGCATCCTTGCAGGCAGCAGCGACGCCATCACCGGCGACCAGCTGTTCAGCACGAACTCGACCATCGCCAGCTACTTCGGCGGCAGCACGGCCTTCGACGGCACCACCAATCTGTGGACCGCGCCGTCGTTCAGCATCTCCAGCATCGCCACCGACGGCACCCTGACCGCCAACGACTACAGCAACGTCACCGCGGCGTTCTCCGCGGTGGACGGTTCGCTGAGGGTGCTCAACCAGCGCATCACCAACGGTGGCGGCAGCCCGTACCTGGCAGTGAACTCCAGCGCCGCGGCGGCCGCTGCGGCGGGTGCGGAGGCGCTGGCGGTGGGTCCGCAGGCCAGTGCGGCAGGTGCTTCGGCCGTGGCAGTCGGCAACGGTGCCAACGCCAGCGCGGACAACAGCGTGGCACTGGGTGCCGGCTCGGTGGCCAGCGTCGGCGCGCAGAGCGGCTATACCGGTGCCTATGGTCAGACGGGTGCCAGCAATTCGGCAGGCGAAGTGTCGGTCGGCAGCAGCGGCAGTGAACGCAAGATCACCCACGTTGCCGACGGCTCGGACGATCACGACGCGACGAATGTCGGCCAGCTGAAGAATGGCGTGAACTATGCCATCGATCAGTCCAAGGCCTACACCGACCAGAAGATCCAGAACATCACCAACGTCGCCGGCAGCTTCCGCGCCAACAACAGCAACAACCTGGCCGATCCGGCCGCGACGGGCGCCAATTCCGCAGCCGGTGGTGCAGGATCGACGGCCGCCGGTGCCAACTCGACGGCCCTGGGCAACGGCTCGCAGGCACAGGCCGACAACTCGGTGGCCCTGGGCGCAGGGTCGGTGGCCAACCGTGCCAACACGGTTTCGGTTGGGGCCAGCGGCGCCGAACGGCAGGTGGTCAATGTGGCAGACGGCACCCAGGCCACCGATGCGGTCAACGTGCGGCAGCTGCAGGCCTCGCAGCAGGGCACCATCCGCTACGACACCACCGTCAACGGAGCCACCAACTTCAACAGTGTCACTCTCGGCAGCAGCACCAGCGGCCCGACGACGGTCCGCAACGTTGCCGCCGGTACGGCAGGCACCGACGCGGTCAATGTCGACCAGCTGAAGTCCGGCATGGCGCAGACTCTGGACTGGTCGAAGGCCTATACCGACGAGCGCATGGGCGGCTTCGAGCGCGACCTGCGCAGGACCGACAACCGCGCTTCGGCCGGCATCGCTTCGGCCATGGCCACGGCCTCGCTGCCGCAGCCGAGCGAAGCGGGTCGCAGCATGGCCTCGTTCGCCGCCGGCAGCTACAACGGCGAATCGGGCGTGGCGGTGGGCCTGTCCGGTGTCTCGGAAGGAGGCCGCTGGATCTACAAGTTCAGCGGCTCTACCAACAGCCGTGGCGAGGCCGGTGTGGCCGTCGGTGCCGGCATCCAGTGGTAACGCCGTAGCCGGGCCGCGATCGCGGCCCGGTTGCCGCGCAAACGTCTACAGGGGGAATGACATGAATCAGCATCGCATCGCCCGCGCCGGCCGCACCGCCGCGTCGCTGGGCCTGATCCTCGCCGCCGGCCTGCTGGCCGCCTGCCGCAGCCACGCGCCCGCCGGTGAGGGTCCGGCGGAGGCCACTGCAGTGGCCTTCCCGGAAGTCTCCAAGGCGTCGCTGAAGGAGGGTACCTATCCCGACATCGCCGACCTGCGCCGCTTCGCGCCCGGGATGAGCAAGCGGCAGCTGTACAGCCTGCTGGGTACGCCGCACTTCAACGAAGGCATGTGGGGCGTGCGCGAGTGGAACTATCTGTTCAACTTCCGCACCGCACAGGGCGCCGAGTACTTCACCTGCCAGTTCCAGGTGCGCTTCGACAACAAGGGCATCGCCCAGGCCGGCTACTGGAAGCCCGAATCCTGCGCCGCCGTGCTCGACCCGCCGCGGCCACCACCGCCGCCGCCGGCACCCGCGCCACTGCCCGAACAGCCGCTGCGCCTGGCCGCCGATGCACTGTTCGGTTTCGACAGCGCGGTACTCAGCGCCGAGGGCCAGCAGGCGGTGCAGGGCATCCTGGCGCAGGTCCGTGAGGCCAGCAAGGTGCAGTCGATCCAGGTCGTCGGCTACACCGACCGTATCGGTGCGGCCAGCTACAACCAGCAACTCTCGCAGAAGCGGGCCGAAGCGGTGCGCACGGCCCTGGTGCAGGGCGGAGTGCCGCCGGGCAGCATCAGTGCCGAAGGGCGCGGCGCGGCTGAACCGATCGTGCAGTGCGCACAGCGCAACCGTCGCGAGCTGATCGCGTGCCTTGCGCCGAATCGCCGGGTGCAGATCGTCGGGATCGCGCACCCGCGCTGAAGTCTCCCGCGCCGTGGCCATGCCCCGGCATCCCGAGTCCCCCCTGACCACCGGCAGGACGTGGCCACGTCTCCCCCGTCGTCCACCCCTGCCGGTGGCTCAGGTTTTCATACGGTGCACGCGATGAACGCCCAATTCCTGCCTCTGTCCATGAAGACGGAAACCACCCTCAGCGTGTATGGCCAGCTCGGCAATCATGCGGTCGTGCGCATCCCCGGGCGGCGCCTGCCGGGCCTGATCCTGCAGGCCGATACCGTGGCCGGGTTCCTGGCCCAGCTGCAGGAAACCCAGGCCTGCCTGCGCAGTGGCCGGGCGCAGCGTGCCGATGCAGAGCTGGACATGCTGATCGACATGCTGGAGCAATGGTACGCGTTGATCGAGTCGCGGCTGGCCGATGCCGGCGAAGCGCTGTAGCAGCGGGGCGGGCGATCAATCGGCGTCTTCGACGCGCTCGCCCATCAGTTCGCGCTGGCGCTTGTCCAGCTCCTCGGCGTAGCGCCTGCGCACGAAGGCCTCGGAAACAATGCCCAGCAGCTGGCCATCGGCGGCAACCACGGCCAGTTCGTCGGCCTGCGTCCGGTCGAAGCACTGCATCACGCTGACCACATCCGCGCCCGGCAACAGTGACACCTCGCGGTTCTCGGCCAGATCGCCAACGGGTGTCTCCGGCTTCACGCCGTCGGCGTAGACGCGCGGAATCTGCACGATGCCGGCGTAGTGGCCTTCGCTGTCGATCAGGACCACGCGACTGCCGGAGCCCAGCGGGAAACGCTGGCGGAACGCAGCGGCATCCAGCCCGGCCGGAGTGGTGGCAACGCCCTTGCGCATCATCCGCCCGGCGTTGAGGGTGTGGATCCAGCCGACGTCGCGTGCGCTGCGGATGGTTTCGCCGCGCAGATGCATGCGCCATGTCGAGAACGAGTAACCGAACCACTGGCGGACCAGTGTGCTGGAGACCAGTACCGCGCTCATCACCACGCTGGTCAGCAGGAAGTCGTGGGTGCCTTCCAGCACCAGCATGGCCATGGTCATCGGCGCGCCGACCACTGCGGCGGCCAACGCGGCCATGCCCGCAAGCGCCGCGGACGTGGCGTCGACCACGGGCACGCCAGTGGCCATCGCCAGCAGGCCGGCAAACAGGGTGCCGACCAGGGTGCCCATGAACAGCGACGCAAAGAACAGGCCACCGCGGAAGCCGAAGCCCAGCGAAATGCCCGAGGCCAGAAGCTTCAGGGCGAGCAGGCCGCCGATCCAGATCAGTGGCAGCTGCGTGGTCAGGTCCAGGTGCAGCGCACCGTGACCGGAGGAAAGCACCTGCGGGCTGGCCATGGCCAGTGGAATCAGCAGGAGGCCGCCGACCACCGGGCGCCCCCACAGGGGCAGTGGACTGCGCTTGACCACGCCTTCGATGGAGGCGATCAGTCGCATCACGCCGATCCCCACCATGGCGCAGCAGCAACCGAGCAGGCCGTAGATCGCGTAGTCGGCGGCGCGCACATCGATGGTCGAGGCTGCGGGCAGCAGGTACGCCTCGATGCCAGCCTGGTCGGCGACGAATGCACCCGCCAGTGCGGCCAGGGCCACAGGCGCGAGAGCGGCGGGCGTGTAGGCGCCGATGACGATCTCGAACGCGTAGAACGCGCCGGCCAGCGGAGCCCCGAAGGCCGCGGCGATGGCGCCGGCGGCACCGGCACCGACCAGGATGCGCACATCATTGCGGCGCAGGCGCATGACACGGCCCAGCTGCGAGCCGCTGCCCGCACCCATCTGGGTATACGAAGCCTCAAGGCCGACGGACGCACCGCAGCCGTTCGACAGCAGGGTCTGGGTGAGCACGATCAGATTGTCGCGCATCGACATGCGACCGCCATGCAGGGCATTGGCCTCGACCGCGTCGAGCAGCGGGCGCTTGCGCCGCGCGGCCGCCAGGCTGACCAGCCCGACCAGCAGGCCGCCCAGCGGCAGCACCAGCAGGGCGGTCCAGCTGAGCGCGGGCAGGGAGCTGAGGCGCATGCCGGGTTCCAGCCCGTACAGCGCACTCTGCAGCCCGCGCGCGATGTCCGACTGCAGCAGCGTCAGGCCACCGGCGATCAGGCCGACCAGCAACGCCAGTGCGATGAACCACAGGTCGCTGCCACGCAGGCGCAGTCGCAGGCCCTGGAAGGCCAGATGCAGGCGCGATGGTGGAACCGTGGAGGCCATGGTGGCGGCATGATACGCCGCCATCGTGATCGCCACCGTCACCGCATCGGGCATTTACCGCATCAGAAGCGGTAGCGTCCCTGCAGGTAGAAGGTGCGTGGCGCAGCCACCATGCGCCCGGCATTGCCGTCGACATTGCGGGTGTACCAGCGCTTGTCGGCCAGGTTGTTCACGCCGGCCGTGATCTCGCTGTCGCCCAGCCCCGGAACCTGCCAGGCCACCTGCGCATTCCACAGCCGCACCCCCGGCACGCGGCCCACACGTGCATCGGCGCTTTCCTGCCAGGTGTTGGCAGCGTCGGAGAACTGGCCGCTCTGGTGCGTGCTGGAGACATTGAAGGTCCAGGCCGACAGCGCATAGCGGGCGCCGATGCTGTCGGTGTCGCGCGAGTAGAAGGGCACGTCCCGGCCGCGGTTGTCACCGGACTGCTGGATCGCCTTGGTCCAGGTGTAGTTGGCGTACAGCTCCAGTCCGGCCAGCACGCTGTCTTCGGCGAAGCGGTATTCGAGCGCGCTTTCCACACCCTTGTGGTCGGTCGCACCGATGTTCTGGAAGGTGGGAGGAGTGATTCCCGGCACCTGCAGGATCTGGTTGTCAAATCGCATCCTGAACACCGTGACCTCGGCGCGCAGTGCCCCGTCCTGCCAGCGGGCGCCCAGCTCGGTGGTCCTGGCCACCTCCGGATTCAGCGGATTGCTGGCGGTCTGCGAGTTCAGCTGGATGTTCTGCACGGGCCCGAACGAGGTGGTGTAGTTGCCGAACACGGTCAGCTGCGGGGTCAACAGGTAGGCGACGTTGAGCGAGGGCAGGGCTTTGTCGTTGCGGCTGCTGAAGGTGGTGCCGCCATCGGCCTGGCGGCGGTCCATGTCGATCCATTCCATGCGCACCCCCGGCGTGATCCGCCACTGGCCGATGGCGATGCGGTCGTCGAGATAGAAGGCGTGGGCGTCGGTGGCATTGTCGAAGCGGTTGATGGGGCTTGCGGCGCCGGTGCGGCGGGTCACCGTGTAGCTGCGGTCGTTGCCGCGCTCGCGCAGGAAGCGGTAGCCCGCGGTGACGTCGTGCACGCTTGCCCCCCAGTGCAGGCGCTGGGTGTAGCGCGGTTCGATACCGAGCACGCGGTAGTCGCGCGGCTGCACGCTCACCTGGGTGTTGGAAGCGTTGATCAGCGAGCTGGCACGGGTGCTCTCGTTGTAATAGGCCAGTACCTCGAACTCGCTGGTGTCGGACAACGTGTGGGTGTAGCCCAGATCGATGCCCGTGCGGTGGCCCTTCCAGAAGTCATCGGGACGCGTGTTCTGGAACGGATCCGCCTCGTACTGCGCGCGGGTCAGGCCGCCTGGCGTCAGCGAGCGGACGTCGTAGTAGGACAGCTTGGCACGCAGCGTCTGCTGGTCGTCGATGGCGTAGGCGAACTTCAGTGCCAGATCGTTGAAACGGTCGTCGCTGCCTTCGCGCCAGCCGCGACCGTCCTGGCCGGAATAGAGCAGGGCGACGCCCAGGCCGTTGTCGCTGGTGCCGCCGAGGAAGGTGTTGTACTGGGTGCTGTCGCCGCCGCCATGGTCATGGGCGTTGTAGCGGATCCCGACCTCGCCGTGCAGGCCGCTCTGCTGCGGAATGGCGCGGGTGCTGAAGTTGATGATGCCGCCCACGTTCTGCGGCCCGTAACGCACGGCTCCGCCGCCGCGCACGACGTCGATCGATTCGATGTTGGACAGGCTGGCCGGCGCGAACGACAGCTGGGGCTGGCCGTAGGGTGCGACGGCCAGCGGCACGCCATCCAGCAGCACCGTCGAGCGGGGTGAGTAGCGGCCGGTGAGGCCGCGCACGCCGATGTTCAGCGACACCGAACTGCCGGCGGTGCCGGAGTTGTCGGTGACCTGCACGCCGGGGATGCGGCGCATGGCGTCGCCGATGCTGGTCGCGCCACTGGCCTCGATGCGCTGGCGATCGACCACCGTACGTGCCCCGGCGAAGCTCTTGACGCTGTCATGCAGGCCGGTGCCCAGCCAACTGCCGGAGACCTGGATGCTGTCGAGCGTGGTCGGCGCGTCCTGGGCGAGGGCGGAAGCAAGGGGCATCAGGCACAGGGCGAGGGCTGCCACCAAGGGCAGCTGGGCCGGTTTCGGGGTGCGGAGGGGCATCTGGACGGCGCAGGAAGGTGGTAAATGAGAATTATTGCTGATTCCATTCGTGAATGGAATCGAGGGACGATGGCCTCTGGGGTCGGGTGGTAAAGTGAATGATTGCCTCCTGACTCACCGAGATCCGTCATGCCTGCAGCTGTCTTCTATCCCGTCGGAACCCCTGGCCAGCCGTGGGGAGCGGCGGAACGGGAGCAGTGGCGTGCGCGCCAGCAGCGCCTGCGCCGCTACGACGAGGAAGTACTGCCGCGCATCGAGGCACTGGCAGCGCGCTTCGACAAGGTGGCCTACGGCCAGCTCGACTACGCGGGAGAGACCTATACCCTGTTCGCCCTGCGCAGCCGCGACTGGAACCCGGCGCTGCCGGCGGCGCTGGTCACCGGCGGCGTGCACGGCTACGAAACCAGTGGCGTGATGGGTGCCCTGGAGTTCCTTGAAAAGCACGCGGCCGATTACGCGGGCAAGGCCAACCTGCTGGTGGCACCGTGCGTCAACCCATGGGGTTTCGAGCGCATCAACCGCTGGAACTTCGACGCGATCGATCCGAACCGCAACTTCCGTGCCGGTGGTCCGGCTCGCGAATCAACCGCGCTGATCGAGCTGATCGAACCCCTCAAGGGCCAGTTCGCGCTGCACATCGATCTGCATGAGACCACCGACAGCGATGAAAGCGAGTTCCGCCCTGCGCTGGCGGCGCGCGACGGCAAGCCGTTCGAACCGGGCCTGATTCCTGATGGCTTCTACCTGGTGGACGACAGCGCCAATCCGCAGCCGGCGTTCCAGCAGGCCGTGATCGCGGCGGTGGAAAAGGTGACCCACATTGCACCGGCCGACGACAAGGGCGAGATCATCGGCTCTCCGGTGGTGGCCCATGGCGTGATCGAGTACCCGCTGGTGGAATTGGCCCTCTGTGCCGGCATCACCGGTGCGCCGTACACCACCACCACCGAAGTCTACCCGGACAGCCCGCGCGCCACGCCGCAGCAGTGCAACGACGCGCAGGTGGCCGCGGTCTGCTCCGCGCTGGACTACGCACTGGCGCATCGCTGAGGGGGAGTGCCGAGCCCATGCGCGGCTGCGGTTGCAACAACCTTGATACATCCCGGGCCGATACGGCCCGGCGCTACCGCAGTGCGTCGGCCCACCACAGTGCGGCCGGCCCGGGTGGCGTGTCGCGTCGCCACACCAGGTCGCTGTGGATGCGCCGCGGCCAACCGGGCAGGGCCAGTTCCACCAGGTGTCCGCGGTCGTAGCGCTGCACCAGCGCTCTCGGGAGTTCGGCCCAGCCGATGCCTTCCTCGGCCATTTCCATCACCATCAGGTAGTCCGATGCGGTCCAGGCCGGGCCGGCGACGGCACGCGCGTGATCGACCTGTGCGCTCAAGCGAATCTGTCGATGGCGGGCAAGCTGCGGTGCGGCGCGCGCACCGGCCGCGGCCAGTGCGTGTCCGTGCGCGACATACACCGCCAGCTCGCTGTGATGGGCCAGGGGCTGTGCGATCACTGCATCCGGATAGCGCTCCTGGCGAGGCAGCAGGCCCAGTCCGGCGCGGCCGCTGCCGACCAGTTCCAGCACATCGTGCCCTTCAGCGTCGAGCCACTCCAGTTCGATTTCGGGAAAGGCTTCAGCGAAACGCTGCAGCACCTGTTGCGCCGGGTCCAGCTGGTAAACATCGGAGAACACCACCGTCAGCCGGGGTTCGACAGGTGCAGCCAGGCGCACGCTCAGCTGCTGCAGGCGCGTATCGGCAGCCAGGATTTCCTGGGCATGGCCCAGCACCTGCCGCCCCGGGTCGGTAAGCTGCGGATAGCGCCCGCTGCGGTCGAACAGGGATACGCCCAGATCGGCTTCCAGATGGGCGATGGCGGTGCTGACCGTCGATTGCGTCTTGCGCAGGCGCCGCGCGGCAGCCGAGAAGGAGCCCAGTGCGGCAGCCTCGACGAACGCCTGCAGGGATTCAGGAGAGTAGGGCATCGATCCATCGCTCATATCGATGGATTCCATTTTTGATCCATCGTAAATGGCGATGATACTGGACGCCATCGCCCCTGTCAGCGGGCGCTGTGAATCCTGCTGGAGTTTTCCCATGACCCGTCGTGTTCCCGCCCCAGGCCCCCTGATTGCCTGGGCCTGCCTGACCGTGGCGATCGTCGCCGAAGTGGTCGGCACGTCCTTCATGGCCCATGCCGCCCGCGCCGGTGGCTGGACCGGCTACCTGGTGATGGCCGGGGCGCTGGCGTTGTCCTATTACTTCCTGGCGCTGTCGGTACGGCGCATCGCGGTCGGCGTTGCGTACGCGGTGTGGGAGGGGCTGGGGCTGACCCTGCTGACCCTGGTCGGCATTGCGGTGTTCGGCGAGAGCCTGTCGATGCAGCAGCTGGCCGGCCTGCTGCTGGCGGTGGCCGGCATTGTCTGCGTCACCCTTGGGGAGGCGCACTGATGAACACAACGGCACTGTTCTTCGTGATCTGTTCTGCACTGATCGACGTCGCGGCAAACATGATGGTGGCCAAGTCTGAAGGCTTCCGCCGCTGGCAATGGGGTGTCGCTGCCGTCGTCATGGTCTGGATCGCCTTCGCGCTGCTGGGCCAGGCAGTACGCCACCTGGACCTGGCCACGGCCTATGCGCTGTGGGGTGCCATCGGCGTGATCGGCACCGCTGCCTGCGGGCGCCTGCTGTTCGGCAATCGCCTGCGGCCCATCGGCTGGATCGGCATTGCACTGGTGACGGGGGCGGTGCTTCTGCTCAGTACCGCATGAGCGGCGACGATTGCAGACCGGAGCGCGCTGTCCGACACTGCGGTTTTTCCGCAACGGAGTGCCGCCATGTTCAGCCACATCACCGTCGGTTCCAATGATCTTGCGGTCTCGCGCCGCTTCTACGACGCACTGTTCGCAGCCATCGGCGGCCGACCGGGCATGACCGATGAAGATGGAAAACTGGTCTACGTCAAGGACGGGCGGATGTTCATCGTGACCCCGCCCATCGATGGCCAGCCGGCGTGCCACGCCAATGGCGGCACGATTGGTTTCGCGCTGGAGACTCCGCAGGCAGTTCACGCCTGGCAGGACGCAGGCATCGCCCACGGCGGCAGCGCCATCGAAGATCCGCCGGGCGTACGCCACAAGGCCGGGCGGCAGCTGTACCTGGCCTACCTGCGCGATCCCGACGGCAACAAGTTGTGCGCCGTGCACGTGATGCGCTGAACTTCGCGGCGCGCGCGTGATACCACGCGCGTGCTGTCCCTGTGCTGTCATCGCGCGACAGCACTTCATCCTGCGTCCACCGCCGTTCAGCCAGAATCCGCCGGCTCACTCTTTGATCGACCGGAGAACGCCGCCCCGTGGAAGCCCTGGAGCCGCAACAATCCCCGGTGCGCACCCTGCGGCCTGTATTCGCCTTCGCGGCGATCATCGTCGTGGCGTTCGCGCTGTTCGTCAGCCTCTATCCAATCGGTGCCGGTCGCCTGCTGCTCAGCGCCCAGGACTGGGCGGCACTCAACGTTGGCTGGTACTACCTGCTGGCGATGACCCTCTATCTGGTGTTCGTGGTCGGCGTGGCGCTGTCCAAGTATGGTGGCATCAAGCTCGGTGCCGACCATGACGAGCCCGAGTTCAGCTATCTCTCCTGGGCGGGCATGCTGTTCGCCGCGGGCATCAGCATCACCCTGTTCTTCTTCTGTGTCTCCGAGCCGCTGACCCATTACCTGCAGCCGCCGCAGGGCGATCCCGCCGCTGGTGAGGCCGGCGCGCGCCAGGCCATGCAGCTGCTGTTCCTGCACTGGGGCCTGCATGGCTGGGGCGTGTTCGCGCTGGCGGCAATGGCCATGGCCTACTTCGCCTATCGCCACAACCTGCCGTTGGCGCTGCGCTCGGCGCTGTATCCGCTGATCGGCAAGCGCATCAACGGACCGATCGGCTACACCGTGGACGCGCTGGGCATCGTCGCCACCGTGTTCGGCATCGGCGCCGACATGGGCTTCGGTGTCCTGCACCTCAACGCCGGGTTGTCGCACCTGTTCGACATCCCGCACTCGAACTTCGTGCAGATCGCCCTGGTCGCCAGCATGATGGGGGCGGCGGTGGCCGTGGCAGTGTCCGGCGTGGAGAAGGGGGTCCGCTGGATGGCCAACATCAACATGCTGCTGGCGATCGCGCTGGTGCTGTTCATGCTGTTCGCCGGGCCCACCCAATACCTGTTCGGCACGTTGATGCAGAACCTGGGCGACTATCTGGGCAGCGTGGTCGGCAAGAGCTTTGACGTGTACGCCTATGGTGGACGGCCGGCATGGTTGGGCGGCTGGACGGTGTTCTACTGGGCCTGGTGGATCGGCTGGGCGCCGTTCGTCGGCCTGTTCATCGCCCGCATCTCGCGCGGACGTACCATTCGCGAATTCGTGTTCGGCGTGCTGCTGATTCCGCTCGGCTTCACCCTGGCCTGGTTGTCGATCTTCGGCAACAGCGCGCTGGACCAGGTGCTGCACCATGGCCAGCAGCAGCTGGCACAGCTGGCCGTGGATGACCCACCGACCGTGCTGTACGCATTGCTTGATGGTTATCCGTGGAGCCGCACGGTGATCGCGGTGACCGTGCTGGTCAGCTTCATCTTTTTCGTGACATCGGCCGATTCGGGCGCGGTGGTGCTGTCCACGCTGTCGTCGCACGGCGGCGCTCCGGAAGACGATGGCCCGCGCTGGCTGCGCGTGTTCTGGGGCACGGTGATCGCCGTGCTCACCGCAGGCCTGCTGCTGGCGGGCAGCATCGATGCGTTGAAGTCGGCGGTGGTGCTGGCGTCGCTGCCATTCTCGGCGGTGCTGCTGCTGATGATGTGGGGCCTCACCCGAGCCTTCAGTGACGAATCGCACCGCAAGCGCGCGCTGCAGTACCGGCCATCGCCGCTGATCGGCGACGATCGCCACCACCAGGGCTGGCGCCAGCGGCTTGCGCAGGCCATGCACTTCCCGGTGCGCGACCAGGTCTACCGCTTCATGGATGACACGGTGAAACCGGCGATGGAAGCCGTGGCCGAGCAGCTGCGCGAACAGGGCTGGGACGTACATACCCGCATCGAAGCCGGCGACATGGAACTTTCGGTCAACCATGGCGAGCAGCAGGACTTCCTGTTTCGGGTGATCCTCCGCGGCTACCTGACGCCGTCGTTCGCCGCCCAGCAGCTGCGCAACCAGCGCTACTACCGCGCCGAAGTGCATCTGTTCGAAGGCAGCCAGGATTACGACCTGGTCGGATACAGCCGCAAGCAGATCATCAACGACATCATCAGCCAGTACGAGCGGCACCTGCAGTTCCTGCACCTGAGCCGGTGATGCACGACCGCTGCGATGGGTGCGGACCGTTGGTCCGCACACTCCGTGGAGCCGAGCCCACGCTCGGCTCCATCAAGCCGGTAAAGCAGCCGGGCATGGGCTCGGCGCTACATGTGCAGTTTCCGCATCAGAACCGGTAGCGTGCCCCCACCGTGACGAACTGGCCGCGCAGGTTGTACTGGCTGATGTCGAAGCCGTTGGAGCCGCCCGCCGGGTCGAATGGCGGGTCCTTGTCGGTCAGGTTCAGCACCGACAGCGACAGCGTGGTGTTGGGAATGCCTTCGTACGCCACGTACAGGTCCAGCTGGTGATAGGGCTTGACGCGATCGCGCAGGCCCGGGTTGCTGGTGGCCGTCGCTACCCGCTGGTCGTAGCCGCTGACATATTGCAGGCTCAGCGTGCTGTTCCAGTCGCCCACCGCCCAGTTCAGTGACGTGGTGCCGCGGGTGCGCGGCAGCGCGCCGTGGCGGTTGTTGCCCGCGCCGTCATAGGGCGCCTGACCGGCTACCAGGGGCTGCTTGAAGCTGAGCAGATGGGTCCAGCTGCCGGCGAGGGTGAGGTTGCCCCAGCCGTCGGTGCGGAAGGTGCGGCTGGCCTCCAGGTCGAGACCGGACGTGGTCAGCTCCCCCTGGTTGGCATACTGGTTGGTGATGAACTGGATGCGGCCCTGCGCATCGCGCTGGACCCGGCCCGGGAACAGGGCGGGATTGTCGACGATGAACTGTGCGCTGTCGGGCTTGACCAGGTTGTCCTGCTCGATGCGGTACCAGTCCAGGCCGATGCTGCTGTCAGCGTCCGGCGACCACACCGCGCCAACGTTGAGATTGCGCGAGCGCTCGGCCTTCAGGTCGGGATTGCCGGTGCGGATGTTGGTGACACCGCGGCTGCCACCGGGCTGCAACGGGTCGAGCGGGTCGATCACCGATCCGTAGCTGACCGTCTGTCCGGGTGCGATTTCCGGCAGCGAGGGAGCGCGGAAACCACGCGAGAACGAACCGCGCAGCAGCAGGCTGTCCAGCGGCTGCCAGCGCAGCGCGAACTTCGGCGAGAACGCCTTGCCGAAGTCGTCGTAGCGGTCGCCGCGTCCGGCGACCTGCAGTTCCAATGTGCGATGCAACGGTACGCTGAACTCGGCGTAGGCGGCGCTGACCTGCCGCTCGCCATCGACCACGTTGATCGCCGGCCGCAGCTCCGTTCCGGACAGCACCTGCGCACTGGTCCGTGCATCCAGCGATTCCTTCCGGAACTCCGCGCCCCAGGCGAAGCCGACCGCGCCGGCCGGCAGCTCCCACAGCGACGTCGATGCCTTGAGGTTCAGAGAGTGCAGCTGGTACCAGCCCGGGCGCTTGGTCTGCAGGCGCAGCGCGTCAAGCGCGGCCGGCGTGCTGGCCGGGTCGAGGAAGTTGTAGCTGCCATCGCGCAGGATCTGCTCGAACGCGTAGCGGTTGATGAAGTTGTCCACGTACTCGCGCTGCTCGCTCTGCGAGGTCAGCGCGGCGACCTCCCAGTCCCAGCGCTCGCCCTGGCCACGCACGCCGGCCAATGCACGGTAGAACACCTGCGTGTTGTCCTTCAGGCGCGGGCCGAGATCGAAGAACGTGTACTCGAAGGGCAGGGGAGCGCTGCCCGGGTTGTTCGGATGCCCGACCGGCAGCACTGCCGGAATGTCGAGCAGGGTGCCGGTGGCGGGGTTGTAGGCGCGCAGGCCCGGGCCGACGGTCAGTGGCGCGCTGAAGATCTGGTCGGCCTTGTTGTGGCTGTAGAGCACGTCGGCGAAGGCTTCGACGTTGTCGCTGAAGCGGTAGGTCGCGCTCAGCGATGCCTGCAGGCGTTCGGCACCGGGCTGCAGGGTCTTGAACGGCTGCGCATTGAACGCGCAGGCCTGGCCGGGCAGGCTGCTGCCGAAGTCGCTGTAGGGCCGCAGCTGGCTGCCCTCGGGGCAGGGCGAGAATGGCTGCGGCGCGCGCGGGTTCGCCAGCCAGTTGCCACCGGCAGTGGACCAGCCGGCCAGGCGACCACCGGGCTTGTCGCGGAAATCGCCGCTGCGGGTATAGGCGCGCTGGTCGGCGTCGAGCCGATCGCGCTTGAGCACGTCCAGCCCGAACAGCACGTTCCAGCCCTGCTGTTCGAGGTCACCGAAACCGGTCAGCAGATTGGCCTTGCGTTCGTCGAGGCCGCCCTGGGTGGCCGTACCGAAGCCGCCGCCCACTTCCACGCCCTGGAAGTTCCTGCGCAGGATGATGTTGATGACACCGGCGATGGCATCGGAGCCATACACCGCCGAGGCGCCGTCCTTCAGTACTTCAATGCGTTCGACCGCGCTGATCGGCAGCGCATTGAGATCGACGAAGGTGTCCTGGGTATTGAGGGCGAAACCGAAGTTGGCCACGCGATAGCCGTTGACCAGCACCAGGGTGTTCTTCGGCGACAGCCCGCGCAGGCCGATCGACGCCGAGCCCGCCGCGAAGCTGCCGGTGTACTGCTCGTCGAAGCTGTTGCCGGCATTGGCCGACAGGTTGCGCAGCACATCGGTCAACGTGCTGCGACCGGTCTGTTCGATCTGTTCACGGCTGACGATCTGCACCGGGTTGGGGCCGGCGGTGTCGCTGCGCTTGATGTTGGATCCGGTCACCAGCACGGTGCCGAGCGTGGTGCTGTCCTTGCCGGTAGCGGCAGTTTCAGCAGCGCCGGCAGCGCCGGCGGTGAGTCCCAGCGCGATGGCGCCGGCAAGCAGGTTCAGGGTGGTGCGGTACATGGAAGCGACAACGCCGGACAGAGGAGGAGCCGTCAGTACCGCATGCGCGCAGCTTCGCCTTCCAATGACGAAAGCGCATTCAGTTATACATCACAGGTTCTTAACGAGTGACTGGCCCTGTTATCGACCGGTGCTGCGCATTCCTCTCAGGGGTCAGATCCCTTTCCAACGGAAAGGGATCTGACCCCGGTTGGCCGACCGTCAAGGCCGCAAGAGCACCTTGCCGTTGCGGCCGGAACCTGCGCCGGCCTTGACCGCCGCGGCGATATCATCGAGTGCGAACACCTGTTCCACCGGCAGCGTCAGTTCGCCGCCGGCTGCACGCTGCAGCAGTTCGCCCACGAGCCGTCGCTTGTCGTCCACCGCCATCGCCTGGCTGACCTTGCTGCCCCAGAAGCCTTTCACGGTGGCTTCCTTGTAGATCAGGCCTCCGGCGGGGATGCGCATGGGCTCGCCGCTCATCACGCCGAAGGACACCAGCGTGCCGTGGTGGCCGAGCAGGTCGACCAGGTCACCGCTGGCGTCGCCGCCGATGGAATCCACGGCGGCCGCCGCCTGCGCTTCACCGGTCACTGCACGCACGCGGTCCTTCCAGCCGTCCACCGAGGTATCGAATACATGATCGATGCCGAGCGCCTGCAGCTGCGCGACCGCATCGGCGTTGCGCACCAGGTTGGCCGCATGGACGCCACGCGCCCGCGCCAGCATCGCCAGCGACTTGCCGACCGCGCCATTGGCGGTGTTCTGCACGATCCACTGGCCCGGCTCGACATGCAGGAATTCCAGCAGCATCAGCGCACTGAGCGGCATGGCAATCAACTGCGCAGCGGTCTCGTCGGGGATCGATTCCGGCATCGGAATCACCATCCGTGCCGGCGCGATGAACGCTTCGGCCCAGGTGCCGTGCACCGAGGCGGCAGCGACACGCTGACCGATCCGAAGGCCGTCGACGCCGTCGCCAACCGCATCGACCACGCCCAGTGCCTCGCTGCCACCGATCGCCGGCAGGGTCGGCTTGTAGCCATACAGGCCGCGCACGGTCAGCAGATCGTGGTTATGGATGGAGGCCAGCACGGTACGGATGCGCACCTCGCCAGGACCAGGTTCAGGCAGGGCGGCCTCGGCGACGGCAAGGACGTCGGACGGGTCGCCGAAGGAGGAGTACTGGGCAGCGCGCATGAGGGATGTTCCGCGGAAAGTGGAGGTTGTATCGAAGTGGGGATGCGTGCGGCGTCGACAACCGGCGCAGACGCAACACGGCATCCTGCGACGGTTCGTCGCGGACGGCGACTTTTACTGCATCTTGTGTTGACGATATCGATTATCCCCACTATGTTGGGGCCGTCACTCCCGGTCAGCCGCCGCCGCCGGACGATGCAAGACACGTCCCGCGGCCCGCCCCTGAAGGCTTGCCGTGTCGACGCGGCCGCCCTCGTGCGGACTCAGGTCGCCCCCACGGACCGGATACCGGCCGCAGGCGCAGGCACTTGCCGACGATCTGGTGTTCCCGCGCTTTGGCATCCCACCCGATCGCCCCGTGCGCCGGTATCGCGTGCAGGGCCGCCATGGCATCGGCGCAATCGTGCGTGCGAGCCTGGAGACGCAGGACCATGACTGAATACACCTACCGCGCGGCCGACCCGGCCGGCGCCGGCGACGCCCTGCGCGCCGGTGGCGAGCGCGTGCCGACCTGGATCACCAAGGAGGCCGGCAACCGACGCCTGCCGTTCGACGCCGGGCGCCTGCAGCGCAGCATCGACGCCATCCATGCCGAGTTCCCGCAGCTGGACGTAGCCGACTACCGCCGCGTGGTACAGGCGATGGTTGAGCGCAAGCCCAGCATCAGTGCCGACGACCTGGTGGACCTGCTGATCCGCGAGGCGGAATCCCGTGTGGACCTGGTCGCGCCGGACTGGGAGCGGTTCGCCGCCCGCATCTACCTGCGCCGCCTGTACAAGCGCGCCAGCCGCAACCGCTTCTACGATGTCAGCCTGAAGTACGGCTCGTACGTAGGCCTGCAGGAGAGCCTGGCCGACCGTGGCGTCTACAGCAATGACATCCTGCGCTGCTACTCGAAGGAGGAGCTGCAGCAGGCCGGAGAGATGATCGATCCCGACCGCGACCGCCTGTTCGCCTACAACGGCCTGTATTTGCTGGCGACGCGCTACCTGGCCAGCGACCGCAGCCGCGAGGTGTATGAGTTGCCGCAGGAGCGCTGGCTGACCATCGCCCTGTACCTGATGCAGGAGGAGAAGCCGCGTGAGCGGCGCATGCAGCTGGTCGGCGAGGCGTACTGGGCGCTGTCGAACCTGTACATGACGGTGGCCACACCGACGCTGGCCAACGCCGGCAAGGTCGGTGGACAGCTGTCCAGCTGCTTCATCGATACGGTGGACGACAGCCTGCAGGGCATCTATGACTCCAATACGGACATTGCCCGGGTTTCCAAGCACGGCGGGGGTGTCGGCGCCTACCTGGGCTACGTGCGCAGCAGCGGTGCACCGATCCGGGGTGTGCCCAACTCGTCCGGCGGCGTAGTGCCCTGGATCAAGCAGCTCAACAACACCGCGGTATCGGTCGATCAGCTCGGCCAGCGCAAAGGCGCGGTGGCGGTATACCTGGACATCTGGCACCGCGACATCGAGGCCTTCCTCGATCTGCGCCTGAACAACGGCGACCAGCGCCTGCGCGCGCATGATGTGTTCACGTCGGTCTGCGTGCCCGATCTGTTCATGGAGGCGGTCGAGCGTCGGGCCGACTGGTACCTGTTCGACCCGCATGAAGTGAAGCAGGCCAAGGGCTGGTACCTGCAGGACTTCTACGATGAGACGCGCGGTGCGGGCAGCTTCCGCGACCGCTACGCGGAGCTGGTGGCCGACGAGCGCATCAGCCGGCGCACCGTGCGTGCGATCGATCTGTTCAAGCGCATCATGCTCAGCCAGCTGGAGACCGGCAATCCGTTCCTGTTCTACCGCGATGAAGTCAATCGCAGGAACCCGAACAAGCATGCGGGCATGGTCTATTCCAGCAACCTGTGCACCGAGATCCTGCAGAACATGAGCCCGACGCGGATGATCCAGGAGATCGTCAGCGGCGACCAGATCGTCACCACCCGCCGCGCCGGCGATTTCGTGGTGTGCAACCTGTCCTCGATCAATCTCGGACGGGCGGTCACCGCGCCGGACGATCTGCTGGCGAAGGACGTGCTGGAACGGTTGATCCCGATCCAGGTGCGCATGCTGGACAACGTGATCGATCTCAATGCCTTGCCGGTGCCGCAGGCCACGATCACCAACCGCAAGTACCGGGCCATTGGTCTGGGCACGTTCGGCTGGCATCACCTGCTGGCGCAGCAGGCGATCCCGTGGGAATCGCCGGAGGCCGAGGCGCTGGCCGACCGCCTGTACGAGCGCATCAACTTCCTGACCATCCAGGCCAGCGCCGAACTGGCGAAAGAGAAGGGCCACTATCCGATGTTCGCTGGCAGCGACTGGCACACCGGCCGCTACTTCAGCGACCGTGATTACCGTGATGCGGCCTGGGAGGGCCTGGCGCGTGAGGTGGCCCGCCATGGTCTGCGCAATGGCTGGTTGCTGGCGGTCGCGCCGAACATGAGCACCGCCCAGATCGCCGGTTCCACCGCCTCGATCGATCCCATCTACAGCGCGTTCTACTACGAGGAAAAGAAGGACTTCCGACGGCCGGTCGCAGCCCCCGGGCTGTCGCTGGAAACCTGGCCGTACTACGAGAAGGGCGCCTACAAGGTGGACCAGTTCGCCAGCGTCCGGCAGAACGCCCGGCGCCAGCGCCATGTGGACCAGTCGATCAGCTTCAACCTGTATGTGCCCAGCACCATCCGTGCGAGCACGTTGCTGGAGCTGCACCTGAGCGCATGGCGCGCGGGGCTGAAGACCACCTACTACGTGCGCTCCAACGACATCGACATCAGCGAATGCGAGTGGTGCTCGAGCTGATCGCTGCGCCCCAGCCGCGGTAGCGCCGGGCCATGCCCGGCGAGCGCACCTCGCGGCCACCGCACATTCCGCCGGGCACGGCCCGGCGCCACCCTCTGCAGGTAACACCATGGCAACGCCCCTTGACCGCATCAAGATCCTTGAACCACGCCATCCCAACCGCAGCACCGGCATCATCAACGGCCGCACCAGCGGCATACTGAACTGGAACGATATTCCGTACCCCTCGTTCTATCGGGCGTACAAGGAGCTGTCGACCAACTTCTGGATCCCCGACGAAGTGGACATGAAGCTGGACGCACGCCAGTACGGTGAACTGTCCGGGCGCGAGAAGAATGCCTACGACTCGATCATCGGCCTGCTGGCCACGCTCGATTCGCCGCAGACCCGGTTCATCTACAACGTCGCCGAGTACATCACCGATCCGGCCGCGCATGCCAATGCGGCGATCATCGGCCAGCAGGAAGTGATACATAACGAAAGCTACAGCTATGTGCTGGCGTCGATCACCGATCTGCCCAACCAGAACCGGGTGTTCGAACTGGCCCGCACGCATCCGACCATCATCAGCCGCAACGCGCCGATCATGCAGGCGTACAACGACTTCATGCGCGACAAGACCGCCGAGACGCTGCTGAAGTCGCTGATCCAGTCGTCGATCCTGGAGGGCATCAACTTCTATTCCGGCTTCGCCTATTTCTACAACCTGGTGCGGCAGAACCGCATGACCGGCACCGGCAAGATCATCAGCTTCATCAACCGCGACGAGCTGGCCCATACCAAGTTCATCAGCGAGGTGATCCGCGCCATCGTCGGCGAGAATCCGGAACTTCAGACCAACGAGCTGACGGCTTACGTACACAGCGCCTTCGAGCATGCCATCACCCTGGAGACGCAATGGTCGTCGGAAGTGCTGGATGGCATCGACGGCATCGATGTGGACGAGATGGTGCGCTACGTGAAGTACCGCGCCAACAAGATGGCCGGCATGCTGGGCATCGAGCGGCTGTACAGCGATACGACCGACAATGTGATGCCGTGGATCAAGGCCTACGCCGACAACTTCACCGAAACCAAGACCGACTTCTTCGAGATGCGCAATGCAAGTTACAAGAAGACCAACGTCGACAACGGCTTCGACGATCTCTGAGCAGGGGCAGGCGCTGGGCATCCTGATCGTGGTCGCCTCGCTCAGTGGCAATACCCGGGAGCTGGGGCGGCAGATCGCCGAGCGGTGTCGCGCGGCGGGTCACGCGGTGCATTGGCAGGAGGCCGACGACCTGCGCCAGCCGGCTCCGCTGGCGGCCGATGAAGCCGACCTCGTGCTGCTGGGCAGCTGGACCGACAACGCCGGCCGCACACCGGCGGAGATGAAGGCGTGGGTGGCCGGTATTGCTGGGCGGGGTCAGTGGCCGCGACAGGTGGCGGTGTTCGGCACCGGCGAGACACAGTGGGGCCAGGAGTACTACTGCGGCGCCGTGCACCGCCTGATCCGCTACTTCCACAGCAGCTACCCGCCGCTGGAGATTGAACAGATGCCGCACGGCGAGCGCCACGCCGCGGTCATCGACGCCTGGACCGACGCGGTCCTGGCCCATTGCCGGAGTACCACCGATGCAGATCATCGACGCCACCACGCCTGAGCAGCTCCAGCAGCTGCTGGCCGAACACCCCCGGGTCCTGGTGGATTTCCACAAGGAGCAGTGCCCGGGCTGCCGGATGCTGGAGATGTCCCTTCAGCGCGTCGCCAGCAGCGGTGCGGGGCAGGGCATGACCCTGCTGCGGGTGCAGCTGGAAGTGCTGGGTGAAGCCTTCTTCAGGGAGCTGGGGCTGCGGCAGACACCAACGCTTGCGCTGTTCCGTGACGGCAACGAACGCATCCGCCTGGCCGGATTCCAGTCGCCACAGCAGATCGAGGCTGCCATCGCCCTGCATCTGTAGAGCGGGGCCAGGCTCGACAGCGCTGCACGCGTGCGTCGAGCATGGTCCGGTGGCGGCCCTCGGCCGTCAGGCGCCGGCGAAGGTGTCGACCAGCAGCTTCACATTCAATGCCACGATCACCAGCGCGATCAACCAGGCGATCGTACCCAGCCACCGCGGCGCCACCAGTGCGCCCATGGTCACCTTGTCGGTCACGATCCGCACCAGGGGAATGATCGCGAACGGCAGCTGCATCGACAGCACCACCTGACTCAGCACCAGCAGCTTCACCGCACCCTGGTCGCCGAACAGCACAATCACCACCACCACCGGAATGATCGCCAGCGCCCGGGTCAGCAGCCGCCGCAGCCACGGTGGCAGGCGAAGGCGCAGGAAGCCCTCCATCACGATCTGCCCGGCCAGCGTCGCGGTCACCGTGGAATTCAGGCCCGATGCCAGCAGTGCCACCGCGAACAGCGTCGCCGCGGCACCCACGCCCAGCATCGGTGCCAGCAGCTGATGCGCCTGCTCGATGTCTTCCACGTCGAAGCGACCGTTGGCATGGAATACGGCCGCGGCCAGGATCAGGATGCTGGCATTGATGAACAGTGCCAGCGTCAGGGCCAGCGTGCTGTCGGTCACCGCCCAGCGCAGCGCGCTGCGGCGACCCTCGTCGGTACGCGGATACGCTCGGGTCTGCACGATGGACGAGTGGAGGTACAGGTTGTGCGGCATGACCGTGGCGCCGATGATGCCGATCGCGATGTACAGGGCGTGCGGATCGGTGACCACCTGTGCGCGTGGAATGAAGCCGCCAAGGACCGCCATGACAGGCGGCGCGGCCATCGCGATCTGGACCACGAAGCAGGCGAAGATCACCATCAGCAGCGCGATGACGAAGGCCTCCAGCGCGCGGAAGCCGCGGTTCATCAGCAGCAGCACCAGCAGCGTGTCCAGCGCGGTGATCACTGCACCCCACAGCAGCGGCAGGTCGAACAGCAGCTTCAGTGCGATGGCGGTGCCGATCACCTCGGCCAGGTCGCAGGCGATGATGGCTGCCTCGCACAGCGCCCACAGGGCCAGGTTGACCGGCTTCGGGTAGCGCGCGCGACAGGCCTGGGCCAGGTCCAGCCCGGTGGCGATACCCAGCCGCGCCGAGAGCGCCTGCAGGATCACCGCCATCAGATTGGACACGAGGATGACCGACAGCAGCAGGTAGCCGAAGCGTGAGCCGCCGGCCAGGTCGGTGGCCCAGTTGCCAGGGTCCATGTAGCCGACCGAGATCATGTAGCCCGGGCCGAGGAACGCCAGCAGGCGGAACCACCAGTGGCCCTTGTCGGGTACCGCCACCGAGGCATTGAGCGCACCCAGGCTGGCCGGGGCAGGGGCCGAAGGGTTATCGGGCGCCAGGGTGTTCATGCGCGTAATATAGCCCCTGCTATATCCAATAGCAATGTGAAACAATCGTCTTTATCGCGTCACTGGTCCAGAATTCAGCTTCATTCCCGGACGACTTCGGCAGGACAGGCGCACGCGTGGGCAAGAGCGACGATTCGACATCGCCAAAGAATCCCCCCTTGATCGAGGCCGAGCGCCAGGTCGAGAGCTTCCGGCAGGTGCGCGAGGCGCACCGGATGGAACTGGTGGAGGACTATGTCGAGCTGATCTCGGACCTGCTGGCCGATGGCGGCGAGGCCCGCCAGGTCGACATCGCCACCCGCCTGGGGGTGGCCCAGCCGACCGTGGCGAAGATGCTGCGGCGGCTGGCCCGCGACGGCTGGGTCGTGCAGCGGCCCTATCGTGGTGTCTTCCTGACCGCCGAGGGCGAGGCGCTGGCCCATGCCAGTCGCCAGCGGCACCAGACGGTGGAGCGCTTTCTGTTGGCGCTGGGCGTGGATGCCGATACCGCCCGGCGCGATGCCGAAGGCATCGAGCACCACGTCAGCGAGCAGACGCTGGCTCTGTTCGAAGCATTCGTGCGCAAGGCCGAGGGCGGGTAGGGCCGGCGCGCGCGATCTGAAGGGTGGCGGTAGCGCCGGGCCATGCCCGGCGGCTGCATGCGCTCGGAAGGAGGGGTAGCGCCGGGCCATGCCCGGCGGCCGTGGAAGCAACCGCAGGTCACTCAAGCGGCGGGCAGCGCGCCTGTTCCTGTGCGCATGCCCGTGCCCGCCACAGCTTCAGTACGGGCTGCAGACCCTCATAGCGCCGTCCGTGCCAACCGTTCGCCAGCACGCGACCTTCCGCGTCGATCAGCACCAGATTGGGCGGCGCGGGGCCGGCCAGGGCCTGCAGCACCGGCATGCGCGCGGCCCTGCGCGGGTCCAGTACCGGCCACGGCATGTCCTGGTGGCGCATGTAGCGGCGCAGCGCGGCCTCGCTCTCATCCTGGCTGACGTAGACCACCTCCGTGTCCGCACCGGCCTCGCGCAGTGCGTCACGCACGCTGCGCAGGGTCGGCACGAAGGCATGGCAGGGCGCGCACCAGTCCGCGCCGAAGTACAGCGCGATCAACTGCGGCGGCGGCGACCACTGCATCGGGCGCAGCGATCGCGCCTCCGGTCGCATCAGCGACGCCGAGACCTGCGCGTGCAGGTTCTCTGCCGCCACCGGTGCGGCCAGCAGCACGCTGCCCGCGCACAGCAGAATGCGCAGTGCTTCAGAACGCATAGCGCAGGCTGACATACCACGAGCGCGCGAAGCGTGGCCCGTAGACGTAGTCGCTGTCGCGCAGCGCGCCGGCTTCAAGATCCTTCTGCCGCTGGTCGAATACGTTCTTGACTCCGGCTGCCACGGACACCTCCCGTTCGGCGCCCACCCCCAGGTGGCGATGCCAACGGGCGCCCAGGTCGGTCACCCAGAAGGCACGGGTGCGGTGCAGTTCACCCAACCGGTTGTTCAGCACCGGCATTGAACCGGTGTGGCGCAGCGCGATGAAGGTCTCCCACGGTTCTGAAGGCAACCAGCCGAGCTGGGCCAGCCCGGTCCAGCGAGGGGTCTTGAGGTAGTCGCGGCTGTCGATCACGGTGTCGCCGCCCTCGCCGGTGTCATCGAAGATGCGCTGGGGTTCGCGGAAGCGCGAGCGGTACCACGATGCGCCCGCGGTAAGACGCCATTGCGGCGAGGGTTGCCAGCCCAGATTGGTTTCCATGCCCAGTACGTCCGAGCCCGAGGCGTTGTAGCGCAGCTGGCCGAGCCGGCCATCGGCGCCGCGCAGGATCTCGCCCAGCGCAAAGGTGTCACGGATGCGCGCGTAGGAGGCGGTGGCGTCCCACGTCCACACCGGCTCGGCCGGATCCGAACGCCAGTCGAAGCCGAGCAGGGTGGTCAGCGCACGTTCCTCCTTCAGGCCGTCGGCATTGCGCACGCGCACCTGCTCGCCACCGAGCGTGTCCACATGCACATCCTCGACGAAGATTTCCGGTGCGCGGAATCCGCTGGCAATGCCCGCCCGCCACTTCAGGTTCTCCGTGGCCTGCCAGGCCAAGGCGACACGCGGTGAGAGCACCGCGTTGTCCAGTTCGGAACTCTTGTCCACGCGCGCGCCGATCACCAGGTCGATGTCCTCGCGCAGGCTCCATTCGTCCTGCACGAAGGCGCCCAGGTTGTGGAAGCTGGCGTCCTCCAGCACGGCCAGGCGCTGGCCGTCACCGGTCCGGTTGTCGTCGCGCAGGCGCTCGTGCTTGTACTGCACGCCGAACGCCAGGGCATGCGCGCCCAGCCGCCAGTTCAACTGGCTGTCGAGGTAATGCAGCGGATTGTGCGTGCGTCCGTATTGCCGCCAGGAGCGCGAGGCGGCGCTGCCGGCCACGGTGGGGTCCAGCTCGGAGGGATCGTATCCGGCTGCCGACGGGTCGGTGACCACATCGCCGAGACCGCCATAGAAGCTGTCGCGATCGATGTCGGCGAAGGCATAGGCGAGGCGGAAGTCGATGTCCGGGCTTACTTCCTGGTCCCAGGACACGCTGCCACGCCGGTACGTGGTGTCGAGCGATTCTGCGATGTTGGCCAGATACTCCGGCTGGTCAAGGCGGTTGCCGCCGCGCCGGGTTTCATCGGTGACCTGCACGTCCACGCGCAGCCGTGTTCCCGGTGTGGGCGCATACCACGCCTGCAGTCCACCGACCTTGAGATCCTTGCGCGTGATCTCGGTGTAGTCATCACCGTTGTAGTCGATGCCACTGTTCCAGTTGCGCTGGGCGATCACCGACAGCCCGGCATCGATTTGCGCGGCGACCAGATCCAGCCGGACATCTGCATTCTTCTGCGGCGTGCCACGCAGCACATCCACGCCGGCCTGCACATGGCCACCACTGCGCGAGGGCAGCGGCGGAACCAGGTTGATCACGCCGGCCACCGCGCCGGGTCCATACAGCGCCGAGCCACCGCCCTTGACCACTTCGATGCGATCGACGAAGCCGGCGGGAATCTGCTCCAGGCCGTACACGCTGCCCAGCGTGGACAGCAGCGGGATGCCGTCGAACAGCAGCTGGTTGTAGGCACCCGGCAGGCCCAGCAGCTGCACTTCGCTGGTGTTGCAGTTCTGGCAGTTGCTTTCCACGCGCAGGCCATTGATCAGTTCGACCGCACGGGAGAAATCGGTGGCCGCACGCAGCGCGATGTCCTCCCTGCGCAGCACTTCGGTACGGATCGGCACATCGGCAAGCAGGCGCTCGCTGCGCGTGGCGGTACTGACCTTGACCTGCACCCGGTCCAGCTGCGTGGGCGAGGGCGTGCCGGCTAGTACCGGGGTCGACAGGGCAAAGAAGATGGCGGTGGCCAGCGGAAGGTGGCACGGCGGCACGGCGTGGGGCATGGAGGCGTCGTCCTTGGGGAAGAGAGCGGCGAGGGCGACCTGGCTGGTGTACATGAAAGCAAATGCTCATAGATATAGCAATTGCTATATCAAGCGCGACGCTGCTTTCATGGGCACGGCACAGGGCGCCTCATCAGGAATGACGGTGTTATAACATTACAATAGACGACGTCACCCCTGCCGGATGTCATATCCGGCAGGGGTGTTCAGGCGCGTGTTCCGGGCGGGACGCCGGGTGTTACCAGGCGGCGCGCAGGCCGACCTGTGCACCGTGGTTGCGATAGCCGCTGTCGCCGCGCTGCACGCGCAGGTCGCCCCAGGCACTCCAGCGTTGCCCCAGCTGCAGCTGCGCGCCCGCCTGCATTTCGTAGCGGCTGTCGGGCGTCTTCGCGCTCAACAGCTCTTCGTTGAAGCGCATCGAGGGATCTCGCTGGCCGCGCAGCCAGTTGACCGCCAGGAAGGGTTGTACGCGATTGCCGCGCAGGGTGCTCTGTCCAAACAGACGCACACCCAGCCGGCTGTTCAGCCCGATGCTGCGGCCATCCTCGACCCGCGTTCCGTTGTCCTCAACCAGGCTGTCACTGTCGTAGTCGGTCCAGGTCAGCTGTGCCTGCGGCTGCAGGTACAGAGTGCTGGCCTCGCGGGTGCGGATCGCCCAGGCGTAGCCGAGCTCCAGCGACGCGCTGCGGACGTCCGCATCGTAGGTTTCCGCCGCAATGCCCTCGCCCTGCACATCATTGTCGAAGCGGGCAGCCTGCACCCAGCCGTCCACGTACAGACCGCCGCTGCTCTGTGCATCCTGCACCCAGCCCAGGTACACGCCTGCCGATTTGCCCTTGATCCTGCCGCGGGTGCCATAGCCGGACAGCATGGAGACCGCGCGGGTGGTGGCGTCACCGGTGCCGAGCATCACGCCCACCTGGCCGCGCCCGTCGCTCCAGCGCCACAGATCGCTGCCCAGCTGCAGGACGTTGAGATGCGTGCGAGCATCGACCTGGCCGGCAATGCTGGCCCGCAGCTGGTCGCGACCCGCGCGGACCCAGGTTCCGATGCGCGCACGATCGAAGCCCGGTTCGCCGCGATCGTGGCGGCGTACCTGGAACATCTGCTCGGCCGCGATCTGGTTGGCCAGATAGGCACCGGGCTCCGGGCGCAGCACGGGTTCGGGATCGGGGTCAGGATCGGGAGGAGGAATCACCGGATCCTCCGGATCGCACTCCGGCAGGGAAGGATTGATATCGCATGGATTGCCCGTGTAGGCCGAGGTCAGGTACCAGTTGCCGTTGGCCGTCGTGGCCGAGCCTTTGTGCAGGAAGTACTCGTACATGCCGCCGATGGCGCGGCCCTGCAGCGCGAAGCTGCCGTTGCTGGCGCCATCGACCTGGACCAGCAGGATGCCGTCGGCCGTCTGCGCGCCGGCGCCCGCGATGTTGTTGACAATGACGTTGGTGGCGCCGCTGGTGGCACCGGTTACATGCAGGCGCGAACTCGCGGCGGCGTCGCCGGCCAGCACGGTGTTGAAATGCAGGGTGCCGCCGTTGCCGGTGTAATCGCCATTGACGGTCAACTGCGGATACGCCGCCTGACCCTCCGCGCCGAGCAGGATGTGGCTGTCCGCGCCGAGGGTGAGGTTGCCGGTGCTGCTGTCACCGGACAGCGTCCAGCGTCCGCCCTGGTCGACGATCACCTCGGCCGGGCCGGTGATCTGTCCGGTCAGCACCAGCCCCTCGAGGAAGCGCAGGGTCGTGCTGGCGGTATCGGCGATGACGAAGTTGCCGTTGAGGGTGGACGTGCGGGCGGTGAAATCGAGTGCCAGATCGGGGTCGACTTCCACCAGATTGCCGTTGCCACCGATGAGCGTTGCGCCGTTCTGGACGGTGAGGCGCGCCAGATCGGGAGCACGGCCATTCTCGATTCTCACCTTGACGGCGGGACCGGTGGTGCCCTCCACGCGTGATCCATCCACCAGTACACGCCAGTCCGCAGGGTCCGCATAGGGGGGTTGGCTCAGTCTGGAATTTCCCAGTAGCAGGCCGATGTCGCTGCCGATGGCGGCGGAGCCATCACGCAGCTCGATCGAGCCGGCCAGGCTGCGCATGCCGATGGCTCCGGAGAAGGTCGAGCGCTCGGCAACGATGGTGCCGCCACCACTGGCCTGAGCACCAATGGCGGCACCCGACACCTTGCTGTCGATGAACTGGACGAAGCTGAGAGGCTGCGGGGTGGGGGCGGTAATCAGTGCGCCGGTTGAAAAGCCGAAGCCGCTGGCACTCGTATTGACGATCTCCGACCTGAGGAAGCGGCCCTGCGAGTTGGTTATCGATGCTCCCGCTCCCGAAGCATTGCTGGTAATGGTCGTGTCCGTCGCATTGACGACGCCCCCCTCGCGGGCACCCACGCGACCCACACTGACGCCATTGAGGTTCAATGTTCCCTCGACGGAAAAATCTCGGCCCTCATAGGGGCTTCCCGGATCCACCGTCAGCGTGGTGCCGGCCGGGACAAAAACTGACTGGGCATGACCTGTCTGCGGCACGCCGACGCAGGCCGCCAGGGCCAGCGCAAGCGGAGCGACCTGCGCGGGCAGGGCGCGTGAAGCGGACTTCATCGTGTACATGGGATCTCTCCAATGCGTTGGATGGGGCCCGTCCCCACAGGCCAAAGGCAACACTCTGCGGGGCGACAGCCTGCAGAGCCATGCAACTTTTCCAGAACCTGCGGCGGCGTCCATCCAGCTGTGGAGGGCCTATTCAGCTGCGGAACTCGCGCATGCTGGATAGTCCTGCTGAAGTGAAAACGGCATGAAGCCCCTGTCGAAGCGAGGCGAACCCCATTTCACCGATCTAAATCGTGACGCAAATCACAGATGGCCGAGGGGCGACGTCTCGAAATACTGCATTGCAGCATTCCGGCGCAAAGCGGCAACGGTCTGGAGCCTGGCGATCAGCCGCGGCGGAAGGCGGCCGGGGTGCGGGCGCCGACGATGATCATGCGGATCATCGTGGAGATCTGTTCGACCAGTTCCGGATCTTTCTCCGGCGGCAGGTCCATCGCGGTGGCGCCCATCGCGAACACCAGGCGGGTGATCGCCTTGGCCACCAGTTCCGGTGCATGCAGCACCGCGCCGTCGAGGGCCGCCAGGCGCACCAGGTCGTGCTGCAGCTCTTCCTCGAAGTAGTGCAGCTCGCGCTCGACGGCGTGCTTGAAGTCATCCGAACCGACTGCGCCTTCGCGCAGCAGTACGTGCAGCAGCTTGTCGTCTGCGCGCAGCTGCTCCATGAAGGTCTCCACTGATACCCGCACTACGCTGGTGGCGGAGGAGGTCGCGCGCTGCCGCGCCTCGCCGATGATGGTGCGCAGCGAGCGGCCGGCCACATCGATGAGGGCCACGGCGAGTTCGTCCATGTCGCGGAACTGCCGGTAGAAGCTGTTCGGCGCGATGCCTGCCTCACGCGCGACCTCGCGCAGGCTGAGGGTGGACAGGCTGCGGTGCGGGCCGATCAGCTTCAGGGCTGCGGCCAGCAGATCTTCGCGGCTCACCGTACGGCGGGCCGGGCTCTGCGCATCTTCGGGTATCGACAGGACGGTGGCAGCGGCCATGAGGGTTCCGGTGGGGCAAGGCTGAATCATACCCAATCCGGTTCAATATACACGTGTATACACAGGTGTATGTGCGCCCGTATAGTGGCTGCCATGAGCGCTGTCGTCCGTCCGTCCCCGTTTTCCCTGCACCGCTGGCTGTCGCCCACGCTGTTCGATTTCTGGGCCGGCCAGATCAATCCGTTGTGGACGCTGCGCGAGCCCTTGGCACGCCTGGTCCGACGCGAACCAGCGGGCGAGGGCGCGGCCACCCTGATCCTGCGCTGCAACCGGCACTGGGCCGGCATGCGCGCCGGCCAGCACGTCACCCTCGGCGTCGAGCTTGAGGGGCGGGTATGGCAGCGCAGCTACAGCCCGACCCCGCTGAGTGGCCGCGAACTGGCCATTACCGTCAAGGCCGTGGAAGGGGGGCGGGTCAGCCAGCACCTGGTGAACCAGGCGCGGCCCGGTGACCTGTTCCGTATCGATGCCGCCTTCGGTGACTTCCATATGCCGGCCGCCGCGCCGGTGTTGCTGCTGGCGGCGGGCAGCGGCATCACGCCGATGCGCAGCCTGCTGCGCGAGGCCTGCCAGCGACCGCTGGGCGCGCCGGTGGACCTGTTCTACTGGGAACGCACAGCGGCCGCCATCCAGTTCCGTGACGAACTGCATACGCTGGCGACAGCGACGCCGGGCCTGCGCGTGCACCTGCTGACCACCCGCGAGGGCGAGGTGCCGGCCGCGCGCATCGATACCCACGCCCTGCAGATTCCCGGCGATGACACGCCGCTGGCACAGCGCCATGTACTGGCCTGTGGCCCGGACGGCTTCGTTGCCGCCGCGCGCCGCCGCCTTGCGCATCAGGTTGCCGGTTTCCAGGCGGAAGCCTTCACGCCGCCCGCGCCGCTGCTGGATGCCGACGGCGAAGGCGAGGTGTCGCTGACCCTGGCACGCAGTGGGCGCCAGCTGCGCGTGCCGCGCGGCCGCTCCCTGCTGGAGAGCCTGGAAGCGCAGGGCATCAAGCCCCGGCACGGCTGCCGCATGGGCATCTGCAACAGCTGTAGCTGTGAACGCGTCAGTGGCGGTACCCGCCATCTGCGCACCGGCGATACGCATTCCGAAGCGGCGCAGTCCGTACGGATCTGTGTGAGTGCGCCGACCACCGACCTGACCCTGGATCTCTGAGGAACCGTTGCCATGACCCGCGCTACCGACCGTGCCCTGAGTCCTGCCGAAATGAACGCCTTCGGCCAGGAACTCGACGCGATCCGCGATCGTGTGATCGGCAGTCTCGGCGCGTCCGATACGCGCTATATCCGGCGCGTGGCCGCTGCCGTGCGCTGGTTCGGCGTCGGCGGCCGCAGCCTGCTGTTCCTGGCGGCGTTCTCGCCGCTGCTGTGGGCACCGCTGCTGTGGCCGGCCGCCATCGCCGGCACGCTCATGCTGGCGCTGTCGAAGATCCTGGAGAACATGGAGCTGGGCCACAACGTGATGCACGGCCAGTTCGACTGGACCGGCGACCCGAAGTTGAACGGCAACACCTACGAGTGGGACATCGTTGCCACCGCCGACAACTGGCGCAAGACCCACAATTTCCGCCACCACACCTATACCAACGTGCGTGGCATGGACGATGACATCGGTTACGGCCTGCTGCGCATCTTCCCGGAACAGCGCTGGAAGCCGTTCTATCTGCTGCAGCCGATCATCGCACCGATCTTCGCGCTGCTGTTCCAGTGGGGCGTGGCTGCCCAGGACCTGCGCCTGGGGCGCTGGCTGAAGGGCCGCATCAGCAGCCGCGCGATGTGGCTGCAGACCCGTCCGGTGGCGCGCAAGATGCTGCGCCAGGTGCTGAAGGATTACGTGCTGTTCCCGCTGCTGGCCGGCCCGTTCTTCCTGACCGTGATGCTGGGCAACCTGGTCGCCAACGGCCTGCGCAACATCTGGACCTACGTGATCATCTTCTGCGGCCACTTCACCGCTGAATCGGAGACGTTCCCCAAGGAGTGCCTGCGCAACGAATCGCGTGGCCACTGGTACCTGCGCCAGCTGCGTGGCTCGTCGAACATCAGCGGTGGTTTCCTGATCAACGTGCTGTCGGGCAACCTCAGCCACCAGATCGAACACCACTTCTATCCGGATCTGCCGGCCAACCGCTATGCGGCCATCGCCAAGGAAGTGAAGGAGATCTGCCTTCGCTACGGTCAGCACTACAACAACGGTTCGCTGCCGCGGCAGTTCGGCCAGGTGGTGTGGCGCATCCTGCGGCATGCCTTCCCGAGCAAGCCGCGCCGCCTGCCGATGCCGGACATCATGCCGGCGCCGGCACCGGCCAACGCGGGCTGATCGATACGGCCCGCCCGTGTGGCCGGCTCAGCCTGCGCCCTCCTGCGGCGCAGGCTGTTCGCGCTGCAGCCGGCGCAGAAACACCTGCATTTCCCTGCGAGCCTGCTGGTCGCCCTGGTGGCTGGCCACGCTCAGGCCCCGTTGCCATGCCTCGCGAGCCGCCTGCGGCTGGCCACCCGCCAGCCAGGCCTTGCCCAGCAGTTTCCACGCCGCCGAGTACTGCGGATCAAGTGCCACGCAGCGGCCCAGATGGGTCGCCGCGCGCGCCGGATCGCCGGCGTCGAGCCAACCCTTGCCCAGCCCGAAGCGCAGCAGCGCGCTGTCGTGGCCGTTGGCAAGCAGGTCCTCCAGTGCCTCGATGGTCATGTCCGCACCTCCTGCAGGGTGTCCAGCGGCCCCGGCAGGAAGCGGCCACGGTGGAACATCAGCGGCGCACCGCCGGTTTCGTTGATCTCGATGATGCGGCCGGCCAGCAGCAGGTGATCACCCACCGGCCATTGCGCATGACGAGTGCAGGTCAGGTGCGCGACCGCGCCGGCGATGCGCGGCGGCGCGTCGTCTTCGTCTGGAAGCAGGGGTACGTCGTCGAAACGATTGCGCACCTGGGGATCGGCGAACGTGCGCGCCAGTGCTTCCTGGTCCGCGGCCAGCACGCTGATCGCGAAGCGCGTCGCGCGCTGGAAGGCCTGCAGGCTCTGTGCGTGCAGGGCCAGGTTCCACAGTACCAGCGGCGGCTGCAGCGACACGGGCACGAAGGAATTGATGGTCAGGCCCAGCGGTCTGCCCCGTGCGTCACGGGTGCAGACGATGGCCACGCCGGTAGGGAAGTGGCCGAGCAGCCGCCGCAATGCACGCGGCGGCAGACTGACCGAGGGTGCCGGGGCCGGGGCGGGGAAAACCCCGGCCCACGGCCCGGCGTAATGGGGAATGCCGGTGCTCATGCGCCGCCCGCCTGGCGGTAACGGCGACCGACTTCGGCCCAGTCGATGATGTTGAAGAACGCCCCGATGTAGTCCGGACGGCGGTTCTGGTAATGCAGGTAATACGCGTGCTCCCACACATCCAGGCCGAGGATCGGCGTGTTGCCGGACAGGCCGACCGACGCGCCCATCAGCGGGTTGTCCTGGTTGGCGCTGCTTTCAACCCGCAGGCGGCCATCGCGATCACGGGTCAGCCAGGCCCAGCCGCTGCCGAAGCGGGTCAGCGCCGCCTCGCTGAAGGCATCCTTGAAGGCATCGAAGCCGCCGAGGTCACGGTCAATCGCCGCCGCAAGCACCTGATCGGGCGTGCCGCCGTGTGCGCTGAGCACGGTCCAGAACAGGCTGTGGTTGGCGTGGCCGCCACCGTTGTTCCGGACCGCGCCGCGCTGGGCCTCCGGCACGGCATCGAGGCGGGCGATCAGCGCCTCGACCGGCTGTTCGGCGAGGCCGGCCTGCTCGACCGCGGCATTGAGGTTGTTGACGTAGGTCTGGTGGTGCCTGCTGTGGTGGATCTCCATCGTCCGCGCATCGAAATGCGGTTCGAGGGCATCGTAGGCATAGGGGAGCGGGGGAAGCGAGTACGACATCGAAGCAGTCTCCGTAGCGAAGGCCAGCGGGCTGGCCGTGGGGAGACTGTTATCGCACCTCAACATTGGTTGAGGTCAACCCGCCTGCGCCATCATCCACTCAACCCAGCCAATCCCTGCACGCCCCATCCACCTGATTGCCGCACGCCTGCTGCATCCGCTGCTGCAGCCGCGCCAGCGTCTGCGCGCCCTGGTGCTTGCCACTCCATGCCTTCAGCTGCCCGGCCAGGCGCTCGAAGCGCTGGCGGGTGCGCTGGTGGTAGCCCGACGGCTGCGCCTCCAGTTCGGCGATCAGCGAGGCGGTCGCCTGTTCGATGCGCGGTGCATCGTCCGGCGCCAGCTTCAGCAGGCCTTCCACATACAGCACACCCCACTGCACGCGGGTCGCCGGGCCCTGCGCACCGTCGTAGGCCCGTTTCAGCCACTCCAGCGCACCGGCGGTGTCACCGCGCTGCTCGGCCAGTTCGGCCAGCTCAGGCATGTAGTAGTACGGCTGCTCGCTGCGCTTCAGCTCGGCCAGCAGCAGCGACTCCGCGCCGGCGTCGTCGCCGACCTGGCGCAGTGCGTAGACCGCGCTGCTGATCGTGGCCTGGCGTGCATGCGCATCGGTGGCGGCTGCATTGGCAGCCGCCACGCGCTGCTTGACCCGATCAACCAGAGTGGCGGGCAGTGCGCCCTTGGGCTGTTGCAGTCGGGCCAGCGACACTTCGGTCAGCGCGCGCGACAACGCGTCGTCGGCGCGGTTGCCACGCTCGGCGTCTGCGCGCTCCAGTGCGACCAGCAGCTGCTGTCCCAGGGTGTTGCTGGTGGCCGGCCCGGTACTGGCCTGCTTGACCAGCTGCACGCCGGCATAGCCCAGCAGCTCGCGGTTGCGTCGCACCTCCGCGGGGCGCGCCAGCACCGCCTGCAGCAGCTCGCGCACTTCGGTGGGCGAGGCATTGGGCTTTTCGGCTGTCGCCAAGGCAAGCAGAGCAAAACGGCGCTGCAGGGCGGCCTCCGGTGCGGCCTTGGACAGCTGGCGCAGCACGTCCTGGCTGTTGCGTTCGCCGGCCAGGCGGTTGGCGTCGACTTCCCAGCCGTAGTCGCCCAACACCTGCCAGTCTTCGGCGGCCAGTTGCTCCGGCGTCGCCAATGCGGTGGCCAGGGTGGCGGCAACGGCACTGCGGCGGCCTGCGGCCACGGTCAGTGCCCGGGTCAGTTCGGCGGCATCGTTGCCGCCGGCTACGCGGGTGATTTCGTTGCGCTGAGGGTCCAGCACGATCAGGGTCGGATAGCCGCGCACGCCGAAGCGCTCGCCCCAGGCCTGCGCACCTTCCTCGTCACCATCCAGATAGACGGGAACGAATTTGCTGGTCAGCGCGATGAAGGCCGGGTCCTTGAACAGACCTGCCTTGAGCTGGTTGCACGGTGGGCACCAGACCGCGCCCCAGTACAGCAGCACCGGCTTGCCGCTGTCGGCGGCTTCGGCGAAGGCGTCGTCGACGTCGCCCTGGCGCCAGGCGATGGCGGACGCCGGTGCGGGGGCCTCGGCGGAGTTGGCGGTGGAAACCGGGGCCGGGGTGCAGGCGCTCAGCGCCGAAGCCAGCAGCAACACGGAAAGCGCGACGCGCATCGGCAGCATCTCGAAGGGCGGGGTGACAGGCCATTGTAGGAATGACCGCAGAGGCTGCTGATTCAGTTTGCTCATGAAGGATGCGCAGCAGGGCATGACGTCCGCCGCCCGCACCCGCTGCCGACACACCACCCCAGTGAACTCGCCGGCTTGGCACGCACCTGCGGCAGGGCTCCACGCTAAGCTGGCAGCATGAGCGATTTCAATTCTGCCTACGCTGCGCTGTTTGCCGAACAGGGCCTGAGCCTGGGACTGATGACGCCGGTGGCGGCGCACGGGTTGGCCGATCCGCATGAGGCGCGGCGTGTCGCCCGGCTGGCCGATGACCTCGGCTTTGCCGCGTTGTGGACGCGCGACGTGCCCTTGATGGTGCCGCAGGGACCGGAGGCGACCGCGAGCGCGCTGGATGATCCCTTCCTGTGGCTGGGCATGCTGGCCGCGGCGACAGAGCGCATCGTGGTTGGCAGTGCAGCCATCGTGCTGCCATTGCGCCAGCCGCTGCAGGTGGCGAAGTCGGCCTTGAGCCTGGACCGCATCAGCGGCGGGCGTTTCGTGCTGGGCCTGGGTTCGGGTGACCGCCCGGAGGAATTCGCCGCGTTCGGCGAGGATCTGGAGGGCAGGGCCGCGACGTTCCGTGAGCGCTGGTCGTTGCTGCGGGCGGCGCTGTCGCCGCAGGCACACGAGCGGGCCGCCGTGCTGCAGGTGACCGGAGGCTTCGACGTGCTGCCTGCGCCGGCCGCGCGCATTCCGATGCTGGTGGTGGGGACCGCCAGGCAGAGCCTGCAGTGGATCGCCCGGGAGTCTGAAGGATGGGCCACCTATCACCGCGAGGAGGCTGCCCAGGAGGGACGCATCGGTCTGTGGCAGCAGGCGTTGGCGCAACAGGGCGCGGCGGGCAGACCGTTCGTGCAGTCGATGCTGCTGGACCTGCAGGCGGACCCGCAGGCACCCGCCGAGCCGTTGCCGCTTGGCCTGAAGGTCGGCCGCGATGGCCTGCGTGACTATCTGCTGCGCGTGCATGGGCAGGGCGTGGCGCATGTGATGTTCAATCTGGTCGACAACGGCCGGCCGGTGGAGGCCGTGCTGCGCGAGATCGGGGAGCGGGTGCTGCCGCATATCCCCCGGTAGCTGTGCTGCGCCCGCCGGGCATGGCCCGGCGCTACCGATGTGGGCGGGTGTGACCCGACGGTGTCCTGAACGTTCGCATCTGCGTATCATTCGCATTTTCGGTCCCTGCAGGAGCGCGATGTGACCCCGGGCAATCCCATGCACCCCGTCGGACGGCTGTTCGCCGTGGTTGCCTTCATCGAGGCCATCACCTGGGCCGGCCTGCTGGTGGGCATGTGGCTGAAGTACGGCCCGCAGGCCAACGTCGCCCTGGTCAAGGTGTTCGGGCCGCTGCATGGCGTGGCGTTCCTGGTGTACGTGGCCGTGACCCTGTTCTCCGCAGTGCGCCTGCGCTGGCCATGGTGGGCCAGCGCGCTGGCCCTGCTTGCTGCCATCCCCCCGCTGGTCACGCTGCCGCTGGAGTGGTGGTTCCGCCGTCGCGGCCTGCTGTCGCCGCGTGTGACGCGCTGACACGGCTGTTGCGGGTCCATTCAATTGAATGGGTATCAAATGCAAATACGAGCCGTTATCATTTAAGGATGGTGCCGCTGCGTGACGTGGCGGCATCGGGCGGAGCGTCGTGCTGGCGTTCTGCCGTCCTTCCCTGTCACGGCTGGTGTTCCATGCACGCACGTCCCGTCGTTCCCGGTTTGCCGGCCCTGGTGTTGGCGGCCCTGATCGGCACCATGGCCATGATGTCTTTCGTCGCCGTGATCGGCCCGGTGGTCCGGCTGCTGGGCCTGTCCGAATGGCACGCGGGCCTGTCGGTGACGGCCGCCGGCGTGCTGTGGATGCTGGCGGCTCGCCGCTGGGGCCAACTCAGCGACCGCATCGGTCGCAAGCGCGTGCTGCTGCTGGCGATGGGCGCGTACACCGGCGTCTACCTCGCGCTCGCCATGTTCATCGATGTGGCCCTGCAGGTCACGCCGCCGGTGGTTGTGTCGGTGCTGGTGCTGGTGGGCGCGCGCGGGCTGATCGGGCTGTTCTATGCCGCCGTGCCACCGACGGCCGCAGCCTTGATCGCCGACCAGGCGCCGGCCGGCCAGCGCACGCAGTTTCTCGCCCGTCTGGGCAGTGCCAATGCACTGGGGATGGTGCTGGGCCCGGCGGCAGCAGGCTGGCTGGCCTACACGCATCTTTCGCTGGCGCTGTATGTGGCCGCGCTGTTGCCGCTGCTGGCGCTGGCACTGCTGGCGTGGCGTCTGCCTTCGACAGCGCCGGCAGCGGCGGCATCGTCAGCACGACGGACGCCCCTGCGCCGTCTGGACCGGCGCCTTCGGCTGCCCCAACTGGCCGCGTTCCTAGGAATGGTGTCGGTGACCATCGCGCAGGTGACGGTCGGCTTCTTCGCGATCGATCGCCTCGGCCTGGCAGCGGCTGAAGGCGCGCGCATGGCCGGCATCGCACTGACCGCTGTGGGCGTCGGGCTGATCCTGGCGCAGGCACTGGTGATGAAGCTGGAGGTGCCACCGCGGCGCTGGATCGTGCTGGGTGCATTGATCGCCGGTATCGGCTTCGCCTCGGTCGCCGCCGTGCAGCAGTCCTGGCAGCTGCCGGCGGCCTATGCGCTGGCGGCATTCGGCATGGGCTTCGTGTTCCCGTCGTTCCAGGCGCTGGCCGCCGATGCGGTGCAGGCACACGAACAGGGTGCCGCCGCCGGAACGGTCGCTGCGGCACAGGGGCTGGGCATGGTGGTCGGGCCGATGCTCGGCACGCTGTTGTATCGGGGCGGGCCGAGCCTGCCGTATCTGCTGGTCGGTGTGCTGCTGCTGTTGCTGTGCGTGCTGGCGGCAGCGCACCGGATGAAGGAGGCGACATGAACGATTCGCTCAGGGACGATGCATGGCAGGAGACGGCGCCGTTGCCGTTGCCGGCTGCGGATGACCCCACGCTGTTCCTGCTGCAGCATGCAGGGCAGCATGTGCATGCGCGTGGCTGTCGTGCGGCGCTTGCGTCCGGTCCGCTGGTGACGCTGGCCGGACGCGTGGCTGCGTTCTTCGCGCAGCAGCGGGGCGGGCCGGGCCTGCTGGTCGGAGCGATTCCGTTCGAGCCACGTGCCGACGATGCGCTGTACCAGCCCGAACGCGTGCTGCCTGCGTTGCCGGTGCAGCCGCAGGCTGCGCCTGCGCTGGAGGGTGTCGTGCAGGCCGAACCTTCGGCGGACGACTACGCCGCAGCGGTGGATAGGGCAGTACAGGCCCTGCGTGATCCCCGACAGGACCTGCACAAGGTGGTACTGGCGCGCAGCCTGTTGGCACACACACGCCACGCCCTGACGCCCGATGTGCTGCTGGCGAGACTGGGAGCCGATCCGTCGGTGGCGACCTACGCGGTGCCGCTGCCGGTGGAGCTGGGCCAGGCCCCGGCATGGCTGGTCGGGGCGACGCCCGAGCTGCTGCTGCGCAAGCGCGGCGCGCAGGTGCTGTCGCACCCGCTGGCCGGCTCAGCCCGACGCAGTGCGGATCCGGTGCAGGACGAGCGTGCCGCGCAGACCCTGCTGGCGTCGGCCAAGGATCACGACGAGCACCGTCATGTGGTCGAGGCCATCGTTGATGGCCTCTCTCCCTATTGCAGCCATATCGACGCGCAGGCGCGGCCGGTGCTGCATGCCACGGCCACCATGTGGCACCTGGGCACCCGCATCCATGCCACGTTGAAGGATCCACGGGTGCCGGCCGCCGCCCTGCTGGCGCAACTGCATCCCACGCCCGCCGTATGCGGCACGCCGCAGCAGGCGGCGCTGCAGCGCATCCGCGAACTGGAGCCGGTTCCACGCGGTTTCTACGCCGGTGCCGTGGGGTGGCTGGACGCGCAGGGCGACGGCGACTGGTACGTCGCCATCCGCTGCGCACGACTGCAGGGCACGCAGCTGCGCCTGTATGCGGGCGCCGGCATCGTCGCCGGGTCGCAGCCGCAGGCCGAAGTGGCCGAAACCGCAGCGAAGTTTGCTGCCCTGTTGAACGCGCTGGGCGTCAGTGAGCCCGCGCCCCCGACCGAGCCCCTCGCATGAGCCGATCTCCTTCCCGCCTGCCATTGCAGCAGGTATGGCCCGAAGACCGGGTCGCCCACTATCGCCGGATGGGGCATTGGCGCGGGGAGACCTTCCCGGCCTTCCTGCGCGAGCGCGCCGAACGCTACGCCGATGACATCGCGGTGGTGGCAGGTGATGTCCGACTGAGCTATGCGCAGCTGTGGCACGAGGCCGGGCGCATCGGCAGCGGCCTGCTGGCGCTGGGCCTGCAGCCCGGTGAACGGGTGCTGGTGCAGCTGGGCAACAGCGCCGGCTTCATCGCCACCGTCTGCGGCCTGTTCCGCGCCGGCCTGGTACCGGTGTACGCGTTGCCCGCGCACCGCATCACCGAGCTGGTGCACTTCGCCACGAAGGCCGAGGCCAGTGCCTTTGTCACCGCCGATGTGCACGAGGGTTTCGATCATCGCGGGCTGGCACGGGCACTGCAGGCGGAGGTGCCGGCCCTGCGCCACGTGGTGATCGACGGCGATGCGGAGGAGTTCGTCGGGCTGGCGAACCTGCAGGGCGACCGCAGCCAGCTGCCGGCCGACCCGGATCCGCAGTCGGTGGCGTTCCTGCAGCTGTCAGGTGGCAGCACCGGCCTGTCCAAGCTGATTCCGCGCACGCACGACGACTACATCTATTCGTTCCGTGCCAGCAACGCGATCTGCGGGATCGACCGCGACAGCGTGTATCTGGTCGCATTGCCGGCCGCGCATAATTTTCCGATGAGCTCGCCGGGCTTCTTCGGTGCGCTGTATGCCGGTGCCCGCGTGGTGCTCAGTCCGGGGCCGGGCCCGGATGTCGCGTTCCCGCTGATTGCACGCGAGAAGGTGACCTGCTGTGGGCTGGTGCCGCCGCTGGCCCTGCTGTGGGCGCAGGCAGCGGCATCGACGAAGCACGATCTGTCCAGCCTGCGGGTGCTGCAGGTGGGCGGCGCAAAACTGGTGCCGGAGGCCGCGCGGCGCGTCATCGATGGCCTGGGCTGCACGCTGCAGCAGGTGTTCGGCATGGCCGAAGGCCTGGTGAACTACACCCGCCTCGACGATCCCGAGGAACTGGTGGTGGCCTGCCAGGGACGTCCGATCAGCCCTGACGACGAGGTCCGTGTGGTCGACGACCACGACCAGCCGGTTGCCGAGGGCGAGATCGGACATCTGTTGACCCGCGGCCCGTACACCATCCGTGGGTACCACAACGATGCCGCGGCCAACGCGCGCTCGTTCACCGACGACGGCTTCTACCGCACCGGCGACCGCGTGCAGCAGCTGCCCGGGGGATATCTGGTGGTGCAGGGGCGTGCCGGTGACCACATCAACCGTGCCGGCGAGAAGATCTCCGCCGAGGAGATCGAAGACCATCTGCTGGCCCATCCGGGTGTGTTCGATGCGGCGGTGGTGTCCATTCCCGATGAGTACCTGGGCGAGCGCAGCTGTGCCTTCGTCATCCGCCAGGGCGAGCCGATCACGGCGCCGGCACTGAAGGCCTGGATGCGCGGGCGCGGGCTGGCGGCGTTCAAGGTGCCGGACCAGGTGGTGTTCGTGGACAGCTTCGATACAACAGCGGTCGGCAAGATCAGCCGCCGCGAACTGCGTGCGCAGCTGCGTGCGCGTCATCTGCAACAGACAGGAGGAACGCGCTGATGGCGCTGCCCCGCATTGCTTCATATTCCCTGCCGACCGCCAGCGAGTTACCACAGCCGCGCGGCCCCTGGCACCCGCAGCGCGAGCGGATCGCGTTGCTGGTGCACGACATGCAACGCTACTTCCTGGCAGCGTTCGACGCGGACAGCGAGCCGCTGCGCCCCGCCGTGGACAACGTCGCGCGCCTGCTGGCGCATTGCCGGGCGCAGGGAATTCCCGTGTTCTATACCGCCCAGCATGGCGATCAGGACCGGCGCGACCGCGGCCTGCAGGCCGACCTGTGGGGGCCCGGCATGCGCCGGAGTGACGAACATGAGCCGATCATCACCGCGCTGGCCCCGCAGCCGGGCGAGCACGTACTGGTCAAGCATCGCTACAGCGCGTTCCAGCGCAGCAACCTGGAGACGCTGATGCGCGCGCGCGGGCGCGACCAGCTGCTGGTGACCGGTGTGTATGCGCATATCGGCTGCACCGCGACCGTGGTCGAAGCCTTCCAGCGTGATATCGAGGCATTCATCGCCGCGGATGCGGTCGCCGACTTCTCGCGCGCCGATCATGAGCAGGCGCTGCACTGGATCGCACGGACCTGTGGCGTACCGATGACCACCGGCCAGCTGCTGGAGACACTGTGATGGATAGGACGGGCGATGTGCTTGACCTGGAACGGATGCGCGCGGACGTGGCGCGCGTGCTCGAATGCGAGCCGGCCGACATCGGCGATGACGACAACCTGATCGGTCTCGACCTGGATTCGATGCGCATGCTCGGCCTCGTTCTTGCGTGGAGCAATACTGGCCTTCCGCTGGAGTTCTCGCAGCTGGCCGAGCACACCACGCTGCGCCAGTGGTGGCAGGTGGTGCAACGGCTGCAGGCCGCACAAGGCGCATGAACGGTGCAGCGCCAGCCTCACCGGTGGCATTGACCGAGGCCCAGGCGGGGCTGTGGTATGCCCAGCGCCTGGCTCCCGACAACCCTGCATTCAACACGGCCCATGCCGTATGGATCGACGGCGCGCTGGACGTGGCGGCGTTCACGGCCGCCGCCAACCAGGCGGCGGCAGAGGCGCAGGCGCTCGCACTGCGCTTCACGGAAGGCAGCGATGGCCAGCCGCTGCAATGGCATGAGCCGGCGCATGTACCGCTGCTGGCAGTCCATGATCTTTCCAGCGCTGCCGATCCGGTGGCCGACGCCAACGCCGCGATGCGGGCCGACCGGCTGAGCCCGGTCGATCCCACCCGCGACCGGATCAGCCAGCAGGCGCTCTACGCACTGGGAGGCCAGCGCTGGGTCTGGTACCTGCGCGTTCACCATCTCGGCGCTGATGGCTATGGCATGGCACTGTTCAGCGATCGTGTCTGCGCGCTGTACGCCGGGCGCGGCGGCGATGCGCTGCCGCCCCTGGCCGGTGTACTGGCCGACGATGCGGCATACCGCATCGATCCGCGTCGCGAGATGGCCGGCGCCTGGTGGCGCGACCACCTGCGGGACGCGCCGGCCGCCGCTGGTCTGGCCGGCATCGCCGCCGCCAGTGATGACGCGCTGCGCTGGGTGCAGCCGCTGGATGCCGCCTTCCGTGAAGAGCTGCTGCAGGCATCGGTGCGCTGGCTGCAGCCGTGGCCGGATGTGCTGGCCGCACTTGCGGCAGAGTACCTGCGGCGGATGAGTGCGGCCGAGGAAGTGGTGCTGGGGGTGCCCTACATGGGGCGCCTGGGAAACGCGTCGGCGCGCGTGCCCGCGATGGTGATGAACGTGCTGCCGCTGCGCGTGGCCGCTGCCGAGGGCAGTGTCGAAAGCTACACCCGTGGCATCGGCCGGCAGTTGAGCCAGAGCCGCAGGCATGGCCGGTATCGCGGCGAACAGCTGCGGCGCGATCTGGGCCTGGTCGGTGCGCAGCAGCGCCTGCATGGCCCGCTGGTGAACATACAGCCGTTCTACAGGCCGCTGGCGCTGCCCGGCGTGCAGGCCACGCTGCAGGTGCTGTGCACCGGGCCGGTGGAGGATCTGGTGCTGGGCTTCCGCGGTGATGGCCAGGCGCTGCTGGATCTGGAGATCGAGGCGAACCCCGCCCTGTACAGCGACGCCGACGTGCAGGCGCATGCGCAACGGCTGCTGCATTTCGTGTCGGCGGCGCTGGATGCCGACGACATTGCCAGCGTGCCACTGGCCACCGCGGCAGAGGTCACGCAGGTGGTTCACCGCTTCAACGCGACCACCCATCCATTGCCTGCAACCACACTGGTGGAACTGTTGCAGCAGGGCATGGATCGCGACCCTCAGGCAACGGCGCTGGTCTGCGGCGACGCCACGCTTGAGCATGCCGCGCTGGAGGCACGCAGCTTCGCACTGGCGGCACAGCTGCGCGCGCTGGGGGTGGGGCCGGGCAGTGTGGTGGCGGTCGCGCTGCCGCGTTCGATGGAGCTGGTCATCGCCCTGGTGGCCGCGCTGCGTGCCGGCGCCGCCTATCTTCCGCTGGATCCTGCACATCCCGACCAGCGCCTGGCGCGCATCCTGCGCTCGGCGCGTCCGGCCTGCGTGCTGGCCGACAGCACGATGGCGCACCGGGCCGCAGGCGTGCCGGTGCTGCCGCCCGATCAATGGATGGCACAGGGGGCTGCCGCGCCCTGGCCGGACCCGGCGCCGGATGATGCGGCCTATGTGATCTACACCTCCGGCTCGACCGGCGAACCCAAGGGCGTGGTCATCGAGCATCGCGCCATCGTCAACCGCCTGCTGTGGATGCGCGAGCACTACGGCTTCGGCCCCGACGACCGCGTGCTGCAGAAGACGCCCGCCACGTTCGACGTGTCGGTCTGGGAGTTCTTCCTGCCGCTGCTGTGCGGTGCAACGCTGGTTCTCGCGGGTCCGGATGCGCATCGTGATCCCACCGAGCTGGGCCGGCTGATCCGCGCGCAGGGCATCACCACCGCCCACTTCGTCCCGTCGATGCTGGACGCCTTCCTCGCGGCGCCCGCCTCGCAGGGCCTGCAGCTGCGTCGGGTGTTCACCAGCGGCGAAGCGCTCGATGCCTCGCTGCGCGACCGCTTCCATGCCCGCATCGACGCGCAGCTGCACAACCTGTATGGGCCTACCGAAGCCGCGGTGGACGTCAGTTACTGGCCGGCCCCGGCAGGCGATCGCTCACGCCCGGTGCCGATCGGCTTCCCGGTCTGGAACACCCGCCTGTATGTGCTCGATGCACGCATGCAGCCTTTGCCGGTGGGCGTGCCGGGCGAGCTCTACCTCGGCGGCGTGCAGCTGGCACGAGGCTACCTGGGCCGCGACGATCTCACCGCCGGACGTTTCCTGGCCGATCCCTTCCTCGCGGGCGAGCGCATCTACCGCACCGGGGACGTCGCACGCTGGCGCAGCGACGGGGCGGTCGAGTATCTGGGCCGCAGCGACCATCAGGTGAAGCTGCGCGGTCTGCGCATCGAGCTGGGGGAAATCGAGGCGGCACTGCGGGAGCTGCCTGGGATGGTGCGCGTGGAGGTGCTGCTGCGCCACGACCTTCCCGGTGAGCCGCGGCTGGTCGCTTATTTGCCCGCGGCAATGGCCGACGCCGCTGCCCTGCGCGCGCACCTGGCCGCGCGCGTGCCGGACTACATGGTGCCGTCGGCGTTTGTCGGAGTCGATCACTGGCCGGTGACCACCAACGGAAAGCTGGATCGCAGCGCGCTTCCGAAGCCGCCGCAGGTCGGGATGACCGGTGTCTCACCGCGCACGCCACTGGAACATGCGCTGGCTGCCTTGTTCGCACAGGCACTGGGCCTTGAGCAGGCAGTTGCGGTGGATGCGGACTTCTTCAGCCTTGGGGGCGACTCGCTTTCGGCCGTGCACCTGCTGCTGGCCATCGAACAGCGCTGGCGCTGCGAGCTGGGCCTCGGCGTTCTGTTCGCGGAGCCGACGGTGGCGGCGCTGGCCCGGCGTATCGCCGAACCCCCGATGCTGGCCGATCATGCCTTGGGCCCGGTCATCGCGTTGGCCACGACCGATGGGACTGAACCCTCGCCGCTGTTCGTGCTGCACCCGGCAGGCGGCATCGCCTGGAATTACCGCGCGCTGGCGCGTGCGCTGCAACCGGCGCGGGCCGTGTACGGGCTGCAGTCGCCGGCGCTGGACGCCGCGCAGCCGCTGCCGGCCAGCATCGAGGCGATGGCCAACGAGTACGTGCAGCGTGTAGTGACCCTGCAGCCGCGCGGGCCGGTGCACCTGCTCGGCTGGTCGGTGGGGGGGATCATCGCCCAGGCGATGGCCGTGCGCCTGCACGAGATCGGTCGCGAGGTCGGCGAGCTGGTGCTGCTCGACGCCTATCCCAGTGAATGCTGGCGGGCCGAGCCGGAGCCGGATCCGATCGCTGCGCTGCGGGCGTTGCTGGCCATCGCCGGCCACGATCCGGACGCACACCCGGAACTGGACAGCCGCGAGCGCATCCTGGCCTTCCTGCGTCGAGGTGGCAGTGCGCTGGGCAGCCTGCCCGACGTGGTGCTGGACGGCGTGGTGCGCGCGGTCACCGGAACCAACCGCCTGATCCGCGAGCACCACCACCGGCCATTCGACGGCACCCTGGTGCATGTGCGCGCAGGGCGGGACCACCAGGCACGACCACAGCTGCAGTCGGCGCTGTGGAAGGCGCACGCGCGCACGGTGCAGGCGCTGGAACTGCCGTTCCTGCATGCCGAACTGACCGGCCGTGATGCGGTGGCGCAACTCGCGCCATGGCTGTCGGCGCGACTGCGGCATCGGGATGAACAACAGGAGATCGCAACATGCAGTTGACCGGTTTTGAGGGTCGCGTGGCGCTGGTGACTGGCGCAGCCGGGGGGATCGGCACCGCGCTGGTGAAGCTGCTGGTCGCCGCCGGCTGCCAGGTGGTGGCCACCGACCGCGAGTCGCCTGCGATCGTGGGCGAGCGCGTCCATGCCTGTGCGCTGGATGTCAGCGACAGCGCAGCGGTCGATGCGCTCATCGACCAGGTAGAGGCGAAGATCGGACCGATCGCCCTGGCGGCCAGTGTGGCCGGCGTGCTGCAGGTCGGCGCGGTGACGGATACCTGTGATGCCGATTGGCGCCGTGTTTTCTCAGTCAACGCTGACGGTGTGTTCCATCTCGGCCGCGCACTGGCGCGGGTGATGTCACCGCGCAGACAGGGCGCCATCGTCACCGTCAGCTCGAACGCCGCAGGCGTGCCGCGTCACGGCATGGCGGCCTACGCTGCCTCGAAGGCGGCAGCGACCATGTTCACCCGTTGCCTGGGCCTGGAGCTGGCGCCACTGGGCATCCGCTGCAACATCGTCGCACCCGGTTCGACGCTGACCGCCATGCAGACCGGCATGTGGGAAGACGCGTACGGTGCCGAGCGGGTGATTGCCGGCAACCTCGACACCTACAAGGCGGGCATTCCCCTGCGCAAGCTGGCTACGCCGGAGGACGTTGCCCAGTCGGTGATGTTCCTGCTGTCCGAGCAGGCCGGGCATGTGGCGATGAGTGACCTGTACGTCGACGGCGGCGCCACGCTGCGCGGCTGACCCCCTGATGCAGGGCCGGGCCTCAACCGGGGTTGCGGGGCTTGCGCGCGCGCTTCGGTTTCGCCGCATCACCGCCGCTGGCCGCACCGTCCTGCAGCGCCTGCAACCACGACAGGGTATCGACGTAATCGATGAAGTGGCGCAGATAGCCGGGGCTGGCGGCCTGCATCGAATCGAGCATGCGCTGCACCAGTACCGCGGAGTTCAGCGGGCCGCCGTCGGCAGGGGCCTCGGCGCGCAGCGAACGGCGCACCTGCAGTTCACTGCGCAGCTCCGACCACTCGTGCTGCACCTGCTGCAGCATCGGCACCTGCGGGTAGTCCGCCAGCGAGCGCGACCCCGCATCGAGATCGCGCACCAGTGCACGCAGCCCCTCCAGCGCTGGCAGCTTATCTGCCATCCGGTGCCCTGGGCCTGGGAATCGGCGCGATCTCCACGCGGCGGTTGCGCGCGCGGCCATCTTCGCTGGCATTGGAGCTGACCGGCTGCTCGCTGCCGAAGGCGGCGGCGAACACCGCATCGGCCGGTACGCCATCGGCGATCAGGGTACGGGTCACCGTCAGCGAACGCTGCGCGGACAGTTCCCAGTTGTCGGCGAAACGACGGTTGCCTTCGCGCACCGGCGCATCATCGGTGAAGCCGCTGACCATCAGGATCTCTTCGCGGCTGCCCAGGTAGGCAGCCAGCGGTGCGGCCAGGCTGCGCAGCAGCTCCTGGCCCTCCGGCTGCAGCTGGTCTGAATTGAGGGCGAACAGCACACTGCCGCTGATGCCGATGCGGCCATCGACCAGCGTCACCCGGCCCGCCGCCAGCGGGCCGGCCAGTGCCTGCTCCAGCGTCTGCAGGCGCTTGGCTTCGGCCTGGCGCTGCCTGACTTCATCCTCCAGCCGCTGCGAGAGTTCCAGCTGGACCGCCACCACGCCGACCAGGATCAGCACGAACGCGCCGAGCAGTACCGACATCAGGTCGCCGAATGCCGCCCAGATCGGCGCGTGCGAACCGCCGTCGACCTCCAGCTCGTCGCTCATGCGGTGCCGGCCTTGCCGCGGCGCGCGGCCAACTGTTGCAGCTCCTCCATCACCTGTTTCTGCGACAGCACGCTCAGGTCGACCACCTCGCGCGCCTGCGCCACGTAATAGGCCAGCTGCTCGTCGCTGCGGGCCAGCGAGGCATCCAGCGCGCCACCGATCTGTTCCAGCCGGCCCGACAGCTCGGCCGATGCGGCGCCGAACTGGGCCACGGCGTCGCCGAAGGCGCCGGCAAGGTGGCCGACTTCAGTGGCGCTGCCATCGAGCAGTGCAGCGATGCCGTCGAGCTTGCCGGTTTCGGCCGCGATGTGGTCGGTGAAGCGGTTGCCGACGCGCTCCAGCAGTTCCGCCGAGCCGCCCACCAGTGCATCGACCGCGCTGCGTTGTTCATGCGAGGCATGGTTGATCGCATCCAGCAGGGTCTGCACCGTCGCCAGCAGGCGGCCGCGCTCCTCCAGCATCGCGTTGTCGCGCACCAGACTCTCGGAGAGCGTGCTGCGCAGCTCGTTGATGACGTCGGCAGCGGCCTTCGGTGCGGCGGCAGCCGTCTGCAGCAGGGTCGAGACTTCCGCGAGCGTTGCGCTGGCCTGGGCACGGCCGTTCTCGCCGATCTGCTGCGCGGTCTCCGCCAGCGTGTCGCAGATCTGCTGCTGCTGCGCAGCCAGGCGTTCTCCATTGGCGTGCAGGCGTTCGGCCAGATCGTTCGACAGGGTGTGCAGCGCGTCGCTCCAGCGTTGCAGGCGCTGTTCGTCACCGGCCTGCAGTTGTGCCTGCAGCGCGGCGTGGGCCTGTTGCAGATGGGTGCTGGCGGCCTCCCAGCGCGCCTGGCGCTGCTGCTCGTGGTCCTGCAGCAGCGACTGGCTGGCTGCATGACGTTCTTCAAGCGCGTGAAGCAGCGACTGGGCCCGTTCGTCCAGATGCTGACTGACCGCCTCCAGTGCCTGCCGCTGGCGCTCGACCAGCGTGGTGTTGAGCGCATGCTGCTGGTCGGCTGCAGTGCGCCACGCGTCGGTCTGGCGGTCGGCATCCGCCTGCAGCCGTTCGCCGATGCGTGCCACCACTGCTTCGCCGTGTGCACCCTGGGCATCGCTGAAGGCCTGCAGATGCTGGCGAAGGTCGGTCACCAGCGCCTGCTGTGCCTGGGCCTGTTCGGCCATCACCCGCGTCCAGCTGGCTTCAGTCGATACGCGGCTGCGCTCGAAGCCGTCCGCCAGCCCGGCCAGTTGCTGCTGCACCGCCTGTTCAACGCGCGCATGCAGGGCCTGGCCGTGGCTGGCCAGGCCAGCCAGCGTGGTTTCCGCCATCGGCTGCAGGGCACCGCCGATGGCCGCTGCGCTGGCTTCGGCGCCTTCGCGCAGCGATTGCTGGAGGGAGGCCGCCAGGCGCTCCTGCAGCGCCTGGCTCTGGCTGAGGAACTCGGCCTGGCCGGCCAGCAGCCGTTCGTTGGCCGCCAGGCTGTGCTGCTCGAAGGCACCGGTCATCGCCTGCAGGCGGTCGACCAGGGCCGGCAGCGCTGCGGACTGCGCCTGCAGCAGTCGCAGGGATTCGGCGCGTTGCCACGCCTGCGAATACGGGTGCAGCGGGCCGGAGATGGCACGGTCGAGCTGCTGCACGGCCTGCAGGCGATCCCGGCGCAACAGCGCCGAAAGCAGCCCCAGCATGGCCGAACTGGCGACACCGGCAATCGACGTACCGAAGGCGACGGCCAGGCCCTGTACCGGGGATGCCAGCGAGCCGCGGATGGCGGCCATGTCGGTGGCGCCCTGCAGGGCGAGGCCGGTGCCGCGCAGGGTGTCCATCATGCCCAGCAGGGTGCCGAGCATGCCCAGCAGCACCAGCAGGCCGACCAGGTACGGTGTCAGGACCGGGCCGGGCAGGGCGGTGCGCTCACCTTCCACGCGCAGGCGCACGGCATTGCGCAGGCTTGCCGGCACGCGCTCCAGCCAGGGTGCCAGGCGCTCCTCGGCGGCGGACAGATCGCCCAGGGCATCGCGCAGGCCCGCGCTGGCCTGGCGGTAGCGGTACAGCTCCACACCACCGGCGATGTAGCAGGCGGCAATGACCGCCGCGACCGCTGCACCCAGCGGGTGCACCGAAACGTAGCCGATGCCGATCCAGCACACGGCCAGCAGGCCGACAAGGAAGACAACGACAGGGAAAGCAGTTCTGGACATGGTGTTCCGGGTCAGTGGGAGCGCAGGGCTGCCAGCAGCCCCTCGATCGGGTGGAAGCGCAGCTGCAGCTCGGCAAGCAGCAGCGAGCGCATGTCATGGCGGAATGCGGTGCGCCAGCCAGGCTGGCCATGCACGCGGTCGAAGCGGGTGCCCAGCACTGCCGGGGCGATGGCCAGCAGGCTGTGCTCGCGCGGGCTGAGGGTCTGCTCCATCACGGCGTCGATCTCGGCCAGCCGCGCCAAATCGGGCGAGGCCCGCAGCAACTGGTCACGGAGGCGTCCGCGCAGGCGCCCGGTCGCGGTCTGGATGGCCTGCTGCAGTACCCGGTAGCGCTGCCGCAACGAGGCAAAGGTGGGTGTGGCGGCCGCCTCGGCCAGATCGAGCAGGCGCTCGGCTTCGGCATCGTCACGAATCGACGCCAGCAGGCTGGCATGGGCCTGCTCGCAGTCGGCCAGCAGGTCGTCCATCGCCTCGCCCGCGTCCGCCGCTGCAGGCACGCGTCCGCCCAGTGCCGTCGACAGCGCGACAGCACGGCTCCAGTCCACCCACTGACCGAGGCGATCGGTCAGGACGGGACTGGTGGCCGGCATCGCGCCGTCGCTGAGACGGGCGAGCAGGCGAAGGAAATCCGGTCCACCCAGGACCGTCTGCGCTGCGTTCGCCATCAAGGGGTGAGGGGCCAAAAACCGTTGATTTTACAGCCAGATGAGCCTGGCTGGATGAAGGGCGGGACGGGTGGGCGGGCCCGCAGGCGCCACAAGGCTTAGAATGACCGGCTGCACTCACCACGTTCGACCTCTGGAGCACCCATGACTGTTGCGCAGTTCTACCCGATCGGCACCCCCGGACAGCCCTGGGGCGATCCGGAACGCGCGCAGTGGCGGGCCCGCCAGCAACGCCAGCGCAGCTACCATGACGATGTGGTGGCGGCGCTGGAACGCCTGGACGAGCGTTTCGACGTGATCCAGTACGGGCAGCTCGATTACGCGCCGGACCACTATCCCCTGTTCGCCGTGGTCAACCACGACTGGAACCCGGCACTGCCGACGGCGCTGGTTACCGGCGGCGTGCATGGTTATGAGACCAGCGGCGTACACGGTGCCCTGCAGTTCCTGGAGCAGCAGGCCGAGCGGTACCTGGGGCGTCTGAACCTGATCGTGGCCCCCTGCGTGAGTCCGTGGGGCTATGAGCGCATCCAGCGCTGGAACCCCGCTGCCCTGGACCCGAACCGCAGCTTCCGCGACGGCGGCCTGATCGAGGAAGCCGCCTCGCTGATGCGCTGGGTGGCCGGGCGCAAGGCCGACATCCGGGTGCACCTGGACCTGCACGAAACCACCGACAGCGACCTGCACGAGTTCGACCCGGCCCGTTGCGCCCGTGATGGCAAGCCCTTCGAGCGGGACACCATTCCCGATGGCTTCTACGTGATCGGCAACAGCGAAGACCCGCAACCGGCATTCCAGCGGGCGCTGATCGCCGCCGTGGCGCCGATCACCCATATCGCCCCGGCCGATGCCGAAGGCAACCTGGTCGGCCTGCCGTTGCAGTCACCGGGCGTGGTATGGGGTGAATCGCGCTCGATCGGGGCCTGCGCCGGATTCACCGATGCGCGTTTTGCCACCACCACGGAGGTCTACCCGGACAGTCCGCGTACCCACCCGCAGGAGTGCAACGACGCGCAGGTCGCGGCGGTCTGTGCGGGCCTGGATTTCGCCCTGGCGCACTGATCCGGATCGGGACCGCGACCGGCCGGGATGACGCTGCTACGCGGCCATTACTGGGCGAAACTGGCGGTGTCCTTGCCTTGCCGCTTGGCGTGGTAGAGGGCTCGGTCGGCCAGTGCCAGCCAGTCCTCGACACTGCCGTGTCGCGGGCTCGCAGCGACTCCCATGCTGACACTGAAATCGCTCGCCGGTCCTGTCCGGCGTGCGTTCTCGTGCAGGCGTTGCCGGATGCGTGCCGCCATCTGCATGGCGTCTGACGCGGCGCAGTCGCGCAGCAGCACGACGAACTCATCCCCCCCGAGCCGTGCAGCTGTATCGGCCGGGCTGGCGAATTCGCGCAGTGTCGTGGCGATATGCCGCAGGACCTGATCGCCGGCGCGATGCCCCTGCGAGTCGTTGATGCGCTTGAAGTCATCCACATCCAGCATCAACAGGCACGCCATGCCACCGTGGCGCTGGGATTTGTCCAGCGCCTGCTGGGCACGGTGGATCAGGAAGCCCCGGTTGGCCAGCTCCACCAGCGGATCCATCCGGCTCAGCCGCCGCAGCTGCCGGTTCTGTGATTTGACCCGGCGCGCGAGTTGCCAGCTCAGGATGCTGAGGCCGATGCCGTACACGAACAGGAACGGCATGCTCAGCATGATGCTGCGTTGCGAGGTGGTCGGCTGGTAGGGGAAGCCCAGCGCGAACCAGACGAGTCCAAAACCCAGCACCAGCGCCAGCGTCGCCCGCAGCGCCAGCCGCACTCCCCCTGCTGCGATCTTGTCGGCCACCAGCAGGGCGGTGAACAGTGCGCTGGGCACGATGCTGAGGGCGATGAACGCGATCCACGCGCCGCCAAGGAAGGAATCGAACACCATGCAGCGGAACTGGGTGGCGGCCGGCTCGGGGGAACGCCGGGTGAGGACCAGAGCGATCGTCGGCCATGCCAGCGCGTTGAGCAGCAGCAGTGTCCATGGCCACACGCCATCCTGGCGTTCGAGCAGGATGGAGGCCAGGGGGAGGGCCGCCAGGCTGCTGCCGACGAACCGCATCCAACCGATGCGCCGCGCCGCGCCGATACCCTCGACGGCCACCTCGGTCGAATCAGTGAAGTAGGGCATTGCCGATCCCCCCAAGATCGCACGACCAACGGCGCTCCACGGTGGAGCGCGCTCCAGCAGTCTGGCATTGCGACGTCAACGGCCCGTGCATGCTGCGGTCGCAGACGTCAGCGCCGGATGGCAACACGGGGCCGCGGGCGCCGGGCGCCGGTTTGCTTCGGTCCGGAACCATCGAGGGCAGCGCGGCAGGCGTCTAAACCTTCTGCACCCCTGCCGCATCCAAGGCAGGCGGCAATCTGCCGTTGCCCTCCACTGGAAGCCATCAATGCGCCAGTCCATACGTCCGTGGTACGTCGCCCTGGTTGCGGGGCTGCTTGTTCTTCCGCAGTCCCGCGCCGCGGCCGGGACGATCACCCTTCCTTTCGAGCAGGACAAGGATCACCGGATCTATGTGGAAGGGCGGATCAACCAGTCAGGACCGCTGCGCTTTCTTGTCGACACCGGGGCTGACGGACTGGCAGTCACGGTTGCCACCCGCAAAGCGGCGTCGATGCAGGTCGATGACCGCTCCGAGAACACCGGCTCCGATGGCGTGAGTTTCGTGGACTACAGTACCCACAACACGGTCGTCGTGGGAGACATGCGCCGGACGATGGGGGCGGCCGTGATCGACTACGGCAAGCGTCCGTTCGACGCCGTGCTTGGCTGGACATTCTTCGCGGGGCGCATCATCGAGATCGACTACGACCGCAAGCTGCTGCACGTGCACGACCGGTTGCCGGATCTGCACGGATACACCCGCGCGAACGTCCGCTGGATCGACAATACGCCCGCCATCGAAGTGCTTCTGCGTGAGGGTGGCTCGACACTTGCGGCCTGGCTGTTCGTGGACACCGGCAGCAACGGCGCCATCGATCTGGGTCATGCGTACAGCTCGCGCCACCGACTGCAGGAGGTGTTCACCCGCACCATCGGTACCTCACAGTTCAGCGGCTCGGCGGGCAGGAAGATCCGGGCCGTCGATGCACGGATCGCATCGGCCGATGTGGGCGGGCTGCGACTGGAACAGCCCAAGGTGTCGTTCACCATCGATGAGGATGGATCCAATGCCGACGGCACGCTGGGCAGTGAAGCACTGCGCAACTTCAACATCCTGCTGGATACCGGAACCGGGCAGCTCCATCTGCGGCCAAACGGAAACGCGCGCGCGCTGCCGAACTAGCCCTTCAGCGCCCACCGCTGGACGCAGCAGCGGCAGGCAGCGCAGGAAGGGCTGACCCATCGCGCGTCTGCGCCCGATGGGTCAGCCAGGGCTGCGTTCACCGACGCAGCGCGTCGACGATCACGCCGGTGGCGATTTCAACAAGCAGATACTCGGTGTCGCTCTGGCGGACCCAGCGCTGGCCGCGGCCGGGATCACGCAGCCTGTAGCGTGCGTAGTCATCCACCCAGTAGCGACGATCCACTTCCGCCCACGGCAGATGATCGCCGCGCCGCCATGCCTTCTTCTGCCATCCTGGCGGCGGTGCATCGCGATTGTGCGGCCCGCCTGCGTGCGGTGGGGGACCGTTTCCGCGGGCGTGGTGCGGCGGATCCGCCCAGGCCGGTGCGACGGCGAGCAGTGCCACCATCAGAGCAGGTACGACGTGTCGGGTCCTCATGGCATCCTCCTGTCAGTGGCCGGTCCTGCCGGCCTGGTGAGGTGGACCATAGGCCAACGCCCGTGAACGGAATCATGCTGTCTGTTTTCCTGCCGAGGGGGCGGCGCCTGTTGGCGGCAGTGTCGAATCGAGGATGTCCAGCAGGGCACGCAGACGGTCCATGTGGCGCAGATCCTGGTGATAGCCCACCCAGATGCCCCGCGAAGGGGGCGTCCCGTGTGAGTCGATGCGCTGCAGTCCGGCCACCGCGTCACCCAACGCACGGGGCAGCACGGCGATGCCGGTACCGTGCAGGCACATCTGCGCCTGGACACTGCGACTGGTACTGGTGAATGCGCGCGGCGAACGCGGAAACCGCTGCAGCAACCATTCCACGTCGGGGAAGTGCGACTGCGCGGTGTTCATCAGGATGAGCCCGACCGAATCGGGGTCGTCCTGCAGCCGGGCGGTGGTCGAGACCGAACCATACAGGCCGTAGGGCAGGGTCATCACGAGGCGCTGGACGATGTCCGGCTCACTGAACGGCACGATGCGGAACGCGACGTCGGCATCGCGGCGCGACAGGTCCAGCAGTCGATAGCTGGCGATCAGTTCCGGAACCACCGCCGGATGCCGGCGTACCAGTTCGGCGAGCACGGGCGTCAGCACGTGGCAGGCAAACCAGTCCGCGCTCGAAATGCGCAGAATGCCTTCCAGCCGGCCCGGGCTGCCTTCCAGGCGGCGCTCCATGGCCAGGGCGGAGTTCTCCATGGCTTCGGCCAGGGCCAGCACCGCATCACCGGCATCGGTCGTGACCAGCCCGTCCCGCGTCCGCCGCAGCAGGGGCTGCCGGGCGTGCTGTTCAAGGGCCTTCAACCGGCGGCCCACCGTGGGATGGCTGACACCAAGGCGCCGCGCCGCCTCACCCAGCGACCCGCCCCGCACGATCGCCAGGAAGACACGGACATCACCCCATTCCATGATCGTGCTCGTTCAAAAATGTACGACGAATGTGCATCAGTGTCAGTCCACATACAAGTTTGAAAGGTCCAGCATGGGCCCCGGTCGCACTGACCGCCTCCCCCTGGAACTGGATCCGCTTGATATGAACACGCTGAAAGACAAGGTCGCGCTGGTCACCGGCGCTTCGAAGGGCATTGGCGCTGCGGTTGCCCGCCGCCTGGCGGCCGACGGCGCCAGCGTCGTCGTCAACTACGCCTCGAGCCGGGAGGGCGCCGAACAGGTCGTTGCCGATATCGAAGCCGCCGGTGGTCGGGCGTTGGCGGTGCGCGCCGACGTGCGTGACGCGCGCGAGGTCGATGCAATGGTGGCCACGGCCCTGGATGCGTTCGGCAGGCTGGATGTAGTGGTGAACAACTCCGGCGTGTACCGGTTCGCGAAGATCGAGGACACCACCGAGGGGCTCTATCGCCACCAGTTCGACATCAATGTGCTGGGCCCGCTGCTGGTCACTGCCGCCGCCGTTCCCCATCTGCGGCCCGGTGCAAGCATCATCAACATCAGTTCATTCGTGACCCGCATCCTGCCGGTGGACAGCGCCATCTACACCGGTTCGAAGGGTGCGATGGACGCCATTACCGGCGTGTTGTCCAGGGAGCTTGGCCCGCGCGGCATCCGTGTCAATGCGGTCAATCCCGGCCTGATCGAGACCGAGGGCACGCACGCTGCGGGTGTCGTCGATTCCGGGTTCCAGGCCTGGAATCTGGCGCAGACACCACTGGGCCGGACAGGCCAGGTGCTGGACGTGGCGCCGATCGTTGCATTTCTCGCCTCGGACGATGCGCGATGGGTGAGCGGCGACACGCTGCTTGCCTCTGGCGGCATGCGCTGAGTGGGGGGCGTCATGAATCTACCGGCTGACGCTGCGGCCGCTGTACCGCCCGATCCGCGCCGTTGGATGGCATTGGCTGTACTGCTGACAGGCACGCTGCTGCCGCCGCTCGACTTCTTCATCGTCAATGTCGCGTTGCCGGCCATCCGTGTCGATCTGCACGCGCCCCCGGATGTCTCGCAGCTGGTCATCTCGGTCTACGCCACGGCCTACGCGGTGACCCTGATCCTGGGAGGCCGGCTGGGCGACATCTACGGCAGGAAACGTGTGTTCATCGCAGGCATGCTGGGGTTTGGCCTGGCATCGGCGCTGTGCGGCCTGGCGCCTGCGGCTGAAGTGCTGGTGGCCGGACGGCTGCTGCAGGGGATGTCGGCCGCGCTGATGGCCCCGCAGTCATTGGCATCGATCCATGCCCTGTTCCCGGACAGCGAGAAGGGCCGTGCGCTTGGCCTGTATGGCGCCACCTTCGGCCTCGCGTCGGTGGGCGGGCAGCTGCTGGGAGGGGTGCTTGTGACAGCCGATCTGTGGGGGACAGGGTGGAGGAGCGTGTTCCTCATCAATCTTCCCATCATCGCAGCCGCGGTGCCGGCTGCATTCGTGCTGCTGCGTGAGTCGCACGCCCGCCAGGGAGCACGGCTGGACGCTGTCGGAGCGGTGGCACTGGCGGCGTCGTTGCTGGCGCTGGTGGTACCGATCATCGAGGGCCGCCAGCGCCAGTGGCCGTGGTGGTGCGTAGGACTGCTGCTGGCAAGCGGCCCCCTGCTGCTGTTGTTCTGGAAGCATGAGCAACGATGCGTGGGGCGTGGGCAGATGCCGCTGGTATTGCCATCGCTGCTGCAGATGCGCGGGTTGAGGCGCAGTCTGTCAGCGACATTCTTCTTCTACGCGCTGGCTGCGTTCTTTCTCGTCTTCGCGGTGTATCAGCAGTCCGCGCTGGGGCGCAGCAGCGCGTCGGCGGGGTTGGCGATCCTGCCGTTGGGGCTGGGTTTCCTTCTCGGGCCGCTGTGTGGTTCGGCGTTCCGGCGGCTGGCCGCACAGGGTGCATCGCATGGGATGGTGATGGAGGTTGCGGGCCTGCTGGCGGTCGCAGCGCTCGCGCTGCTGGACATGCCGTCGTGGCTGCCGCTTCCGCTGTTTCTGATCGGCGCAGGACAGGGCATTGCGCTTCCGGCGCTGGTGAAGCAGAGCGTGGACCATGTGGATGCCCGCCACGCCGGGCTGGCCGCAGGCATCGTGAGTGCGACGCTGCAGATCAGTGCGGCGCTGTCGGTGGCGTTGGTGGGCGGTCTGTTCTTTGCCGTCGCGCCTGACACGGCAACGCCCGCGGAGGTGCGCACCGCGTTCGTGGTGGCCTCGCTGGTGATCGCGGCATCCTTGGCGATTGCCGCCGGATTCGCTTGGCGACGTGGTTGAGACGGGGTCTTCACGCGACGTCCACGTCTTCCACCTGCAGCTGAAAGCCAATCGGAGAGTGTGCCGAAACGCCGCTATATTCCTGACACCCCAGACGAAGGAGGGAGTGGAATGATTCTTACCAAGCAGCACCTGATGATGGCACGTACGCTCGGTGTGGCGATTGTCGCCACCGTAGGCCTTGGGGCCTGCGCCACCTACAAGGACGATTTCGCAACGATCAACTCGCGGCTCGACCAGCTTGATGTGAAGGTGCAGGGTGCGGCGCAGAGCGCCGAGTCGGCCAATCAGTCGGCGCAGCAGGCCAACCAGCGTCTGGATCAGATCGAAGGCCGCGTCCAGCAGCTTGAACGGGCGCCTCGCCGCACCCCGCGCGGCTGACCGCCTGTAGCCTGCACATCCGAGTCAGGGGCCCAGTGGCCGCAGCGGCCACTGGTGTCCTCCCGTAACACAGCTTTCGAGGAATGCTCCCATCCATACCCACTCATCCCTTGCGCGCCATGCCCATCGCGCTGCTCTGGCAGTGGCGTTGGCGTTCCTGGTGGTCGGTGTCGTCAATGCGGAAGATTCCGCCGCGCCGCCGTCGGCCGCCGTTGATGAACTTCCACCCGGCCAGGATGTCTCCGAAACCGTGATCGAACTGGCGGGCTGGGTCGTGGCGTCCAAGGACAGCCAAGGCTATCCGTTCGCGGTCATGGACAAGGCTGCCGCGCAGATCCTGGTGTTCGGTGGCGACGGCCGGCTGCGCGGCGCGGCCCCTGCATTGTTCGGTTCAGCGACCGGCGACCACACCGCGCCCGGCGTTGCGGGTCTCGCCCTGCGTGCCATTCCGGGACGGGACCGCACCACGCCTGCGGGTCGCTTCGTGGGCGGCTACGGCCCTTCGATCGATGCAGGGCGGGTGCTGTGGGTGGACTACGAGTCCGCAGTCTCCATCCATCCGACCGCAACCGGCGTTCCAGCAGAGAGGCGTGTCGAGCGCCTGGCATCGCCGTCGCCGGACGACAACCGCGTCACCCACGGCTGCATCAACGTCTCGCCGGAGTTCTACGAACGCATCATCCGTTCAACCTTCGAGCGGGGCGGGGTGTTCTACATCCTGCCGGACGTGGACCCGATCGAGCAGACCTTCCCCGAGTTCGCACAGAGCCGCGCGGCTGCGCAGCACAACGGCGGCAAGCGCGCACGATCTGCCCGCAGGTAGACGCTCCACCGCCGGCCCGCTGGGCGGCGCGGTCAGCCTGGCGCGCATCCATCCGGACACTGGCTGCGGCTCTTCCTGTTGCCCGGCAGCGTGCACCCGCTGCCGGAAATCGTTCATGATGGGCCCAGTCACACTCCCGTGGCAGCGCAGGCCGCATGCTGTGATGCGCCGACATCACGCGGCAACAGGCAGGACGGTGGAGCAAGAAGGTGGACCAGCCATGAGCCAACTCACCGACGGTTTCGGACGCAGCTTTCCGTACCTGCGCCTGTCGTTGACCGAAGCCTGCAACTTCCGTTGTGGCTATTGCCTGCCGGAGGGGTACCAGGCCGATGGCCGCCCGCGTTTCCTGCAGGTCGAGGAGATCAGCCGCCTGGTCCGCGCCTTCGCGGCGCTGGGCATGAGCAAGATCCGGCTGACCGGTGGCGAGCCCAGCCTGCGCAAGGATCTTGATGACATCATCGCGGCCGTGGCGGCGGTGCCGGGTATCGGCAAAGTGGCCATCACCACCAACGGCACGCAGTTGCCGCGTCGCCTGCCGGGTTGGCACCGCGCCGGCCTGACGGCGCTGAACGTCAGCATGGACAGTCTGCGGCGCGAACGTTTTGCCGCGATCACCGGGCATGACCGCCTGCCGGAGATCGAGCAGGGCCTGGCCCTGGCGCAGGCGCTGGGGCTGCCGTCGATCAAGCTCAACGCGGTGCTGCTGCGCGGCCTCAACGACGATGAGCTGCCGCAGTGGATGGCGTACCTGCGCGACCGTCCCTTCAGCGTGCGCTTCATCGAACTGATGCGCACCGGCGACAACGAAGCCTATTTCCAGCAGCATCACCTGCGTGCCGACGGGGTGATCGAGCAGTTGCTGGCTGCCGGCTGGCGCGAGCGTGCACGGGCGGCCGATGCCGGCCCGGCGCGCGAGTTCGGCCATCCGGACCATCGTGGCAGCATCGGCATCATCGCGCCGTACTCGCGCGATTTCTGCAAGGGCTGCAACCGCTTGCGGGTAACAGCCAGGGGAGACCTGCGGCTGTGCCTGTTCGGCGACTTCGGCGTGCCGCTGCGCGCGCTGCTGCAGCACGATGACGACCATGACGCGCTGCTGGCGCGCATCACCACCCAGCTTGGCCTGAAAGCGGCCGGGCATGGCCTGCACCAGGGCCGGACCGGGCTGACCCCGCACCTGGCTTCCATCGGAGGATGAGCAGCACGATGAGTGGGGAACTGAACGCGGCATTCCATATGGCCGATGTCCGCAACAAGCGCATCAGTCGCCGGCGGGCGGTGGCGGTGGGCGAGCTGCATGCCGGTCCGCTGGCGTACCCGTTGATCGTCGAGCGTCGCCTGCCGAAGGGCGACGCGCTGGTCATGGCCGAGATCGCCGGCCTGCAGGGGGCGAAGATGGCGTCGATGCTGATGCCACTGTGCCATCCGCTGCCGCTGGAGCTGGTGCAGGTGTTCTGCGCGCCGGTGCCGAAACGGCACGCCATCCGGGTCTGGTGCGAGTGTGCCAGCGAGGCGCGTACCGGTGTGGAAATGGAAGCGCTGGCCGGCGTCAACGCGGCGCTGCTGACCCTGTACGACCTGAGCAAACCGGTGGAACCGGCGCTGCGCATCGAAGGTATCCGCCTGCTGTTCAAGGAAGGTGGCAAGCGCGGCCTGTGGCTGCATCCTGATGGCATGGATGATGCCGAGCGCGAGCGCTTCAGACCGCGTGCGCCGAAGGGCCTGCAAGGCGCGGCCTGCGCGGTGATCACCCTGAGCGACCGTGCCAGCGCAGGTACTTATGAGGATGTTTCTGGCCCGACCCTGGTGGCCGGCCTGAACAGGCTGGGCGGCGAGGTGGTGGCTGCCGACGTGCTGCCCGATGGCATCGAGCCGTTGGCGGATCGCCTTCAGGCACTGGCCGCCGACGGCGTGCGCCTGTGCCTGTGCACTGGCGGTACCGGTCTGGGCCCGCGCGACCTCACCCCGGAGGCGCTGCGTTCGTTGAACGCGCGGCCGGTGCATGGCCTGGCGCAGATGGTCCGGGCGCTGAGCGCGCAGCACACGCCGATGGCCTGGCTGAGCCGCGCCGAGGTGGTGCAACTGGGCAGCATGCTGGTGTTCGCGCTGCCCGGCAGCCCTAAGGCGGCAGCGCAGTGCCTGGACATCCTGGCGCCGGTGCTGGGCCACGCCCTGGCGATGGTCGACGGTGGTGACCACGCGTGATTCTTTACAGTGAAGCACTGCAGCGCCTGCTGGAGGCGGCCACGCCGCTTCCCGCCGAGCGTCTGCCCCTGCAGGAGGCCGCAGGCCGCACCCTGGCCAGTGACATCCACAGCGCGCAGGCATTGCCGCCGTTCGACAATTCGGCAATGGACGGTTTTGCGCTGCGCGCCGACGGGGTGGCGTTCGAGTCGGGTACCGAATTCACGGTGCAGGGCTGGCAGGCGGCGGGTGATGGCGATGCCGAAGGCGGCGAGGGCGCCTGGGAGATCATGACCGGCGCGCGCATGCCGGGCGGCCTGGACACGGTGGTACCGATCGAGAACGTGCAGATCCTCGCCAGCGAAGCGGGCCGTCCGACCCGGATCGCGCTGAAGAGCGTGGTCAGGCCGGGCCAGAACGTGCGTCTGCGGGGCGAGGACGTAGCCGAAGGCGAGTGCGTGCTGCGGGCCGGGCAGAGGGTGGATATCAACGCACGGACCCTGCTGCACGCCCTTGGCGTTGGCGAGGTGGTGGTGATGTCGCGACCGGCGGTGGCGGTGATTGCCACCGGCAAGGAGCTGGTAAGCGAGGCGGCGCAGGCGCTGGCGTCCGGACAGATCCGTGACAGCAACCGCCCCTACCTGGTCGGGCGGCTGCACGCGGCCGGAGCTGAGGTGGTGTGGCAGGGCACCGTCGGTGATGATGTGGCCGCGTTCGATGCAGCGCTGGACCAGGCACTGGCGGCCGGTGCGCGGATACTGGTCAGTACCGGTGCGGTCTCTGCGGGCCGTTACGACTTCGTGCCCGACGCACTGCGCGCGCGCGGGGCGCGCATCGTGTTCCACAAAGTGGCGATCCGTCCGGGCAAGCCGCTGCTGTTTGCGGTACTGCCCGACGGTGCGCTGTATTTCGGCCTGCCGGGCAACCCGGTGTCGGCGGCAGTGGGGCAGCGGTTCTTTGTCGAGCCTGTACTGCGCCGGCTGCTGGGGTTGGCGCAGGAACCGGTGCTGCGGCTTCCCCTGCAGGCGATGGTGCGCAAGCCGCCCGGCCTGCGCGTCCACGCCCGTGCGCGGGTGGAGCTGGACGAGCAGGGCCAGCTGAGTGCGCGGGTGCTGTCCGGACAGGAATCGTTCCGTCTGATGTCCATGGTGCAGGCCAACGCCTGGGTGGTGCTGGAGGACGAGGGCGATCTGGTTCCGGCCGGCAGCGCGGTGCGCGTACAGGGCTGGGGCCACGCCGACCCGGTGCAGCTGACGGGCAGGGAGTGCGAATGAAACAGGTGACGTTGCAGTTGTTCGGTGCGTTCTCCGATCTGGATGAGCGTCGGGAGATCACGCTGGAGGTGCCGGGTGCGACCGTGGCCGACCTGCGCCAGGCGCTGCGCGAGCTGCTGCCGGTGCGTTGGCCCGGTTTCCGTGCCGGCCTGCTGGACTATTCGGCCTTCGCCGACCAGCAGCGCGTGCTGCGCGATCACGATGTGCTGCCGGAGGATGGCCGCGTGGCCATCCTGCCGCCGGTGAGCGGGGGCTGAGCGATGGACGCGAAACCGATTGCGAAGGTCGTGGACCGGGCGCGCGGGGTGATCGACCCGGCAGAAGGGATCGCCGCCGTGTCCGACCCGGGTTTCGGTGGTATCGACGTGTTCATCGGCAAGGTACGTGACGTGAATGTCGGCCGGGTGGTCACGGGCATCACCTACGATCTGTTCGAGCCGCTGGTGCTGAACGAAATCCAGCGCCTGGCGGCCGAGGTGGAGGCGGCGTTCGGGCCGCGCCTGAAGCTGTATGTGGCGCATGCCAGGGGGCGGCTGGGCATCGGCGATGTGGCCGTGGTGGTGGCCGCCGGCAGCCCGCACCGGGACGAAGCATTCCGCGCGTGCCGGCAGCTGATCGAGGCAGTGAAGCACCAGTGCCCGATCTGGAAGCAGGAACACTACGAGGATGGCGACAGCGCCTGGAGCGAGGGCTGCAGCCTGTGCCATGCCGACAGCACGCCTGCACATGGCCATGACCACGAGCACGGCCATTGACGGCATCGTGCTGGCTGGAGGCCTGTCCAGCCGCATGGGCCGCGACAAGGCGCTGCTGCCCTGGCGCGGGCGCACCCTGCTTGAGCACATGCGTGACGTGTTGATCGAGGCCGGTGCGCAGCGGGTGTGGGTGAGCGGTGACCATCCGGCCTTCGATGGCATTCCCGACCAGGTCGCGCGCTGCGGCCCGCTGGGCGGGCTTTACAGCGTGTCCCTGGCCATGCCCGATACCGTTGCGTGGGTGGTGCCGGTGGACATGCCCAGGTTGACCGTCGCCCTGCTGCATCGGCTGCACGGGGTGCCTTCCGCCTGCAGCGTGTTCTCCGGCGAGCCATTGCCGATGTGTCTGCAGATCGATGATCATTGCCGGCGGGCCCTGCGCAACTTGATCGAAGATCCACAGGCGCGGCGTTCGCTGCGTGCCCTGCAGGAGCGGCTGGCGGCGACGGCGTTGCCGCTGCCTGAGAATGAGCGTGCCTTGCTGTTCAACTGCAATACCGGGGCCGACTGGGAGTCCATCGCAACATGAAAGTCCAGCTGCAGCGGCAATCCATGCGCCTGCGTGTCGATGAAGAGGAACTGGCAGCACTGCTGGCCGGTGACTCGCTGGAGAACCTGACCCGATTTGGTGGCACGGGCGGGTGGGGAACCGCGTTGTCGCTGCATGGGGGCGACCAGGCGGTGCTGCTGGACGGTGGCACGGTCTGCCGGCTGGTGCTGCCGCGCGATGCTGTGCAGGGGCTGGCAGCACGACTGCCGTCGCGTGAGGGTCTGGAATTTTCCATCGCGCTGGATGATGACAGTTCGTTGCAGCTTCAGTTCGACGTGGATGTGCGCGACAGCATGCGCCAGCGCGGCCATCAGCGGCGGGGGCAGCGTCCGCCGCCGTGAGACCGGCCGTGGCACGCCTGCCGTATGATGAAGGCCTTCATCCAGGCATTCCGTGATGTTCTCCACTCCGTACCCCCAGGTTCGCCAGGGCGCGGCGACGCCGAACCCCGCCGCTGCCGATGACGGCGACGCGCTGCACTTCTGCAGTACCTGTGCATTCTCCGATGCCTGCATGTCGCAGGGGTATGACAAGGCCGCGCTGGGCGAACTGCATGTGCTGGTCGACCATGTCGGCCCGTTCCACGCGGGCGACTACATCTTCCGCGCCGGCGAGCCGTTCGATTCGATCGCGGCGGTGCGTGCCGGCATGGTCAAGACGTTTGTCGATGACAGCCAGGGCAACGAGCAGGTGCTCGGTTTCAGTCTGCCCGGTGAGGTGATCGGCCTGAACGCGATCCACGAGGCACGCTTTCCCTGCAATGCCGTGGCGCTGGATACCGTGTACCTGTGCCGGATCTCATTCCCCAGGCTGAGCCTGCTGGCCACCCGCATGCCGGGCCTGCAGGCGCGGCTGTTCAGCCTGCTCAGTGCGGAGATCGGCAAGGTTGCCCTGCTGGCGGCCAACCATCGCACCGAAGAGCGGATGGCCGCGTTCCTGCTGGACATGTCCGAGCGCTACGCACGCCGCGGGTTCTCCGCCACCCGGTTCAACCTGACGATGGCACGCACCGAGATCGCCAATTACCTGCGGATGGCACCGGAAACCGCCAGCCGCGTGCTGCGCCGGCTGAGCGATGATGGGATCATCGCGGTCAGGCAGCGGGAAATCCTGTTGTTGCAGCCCGAGCGCCTGGCATTGCTGGCATCGGCCGATGAATCCGATCCGAACTGAATCTGGCCGGGAGCCGAAGATGATGCGAGCGGGACTGATGTTGCTGGGGATGCTGGCGTCGCTGCCGGCGTACGCAGCCGGGCTGACGGTATCGGCGGCGTCGAGCCTGACCGAGAGCTTCCGTGAACTCGGTGCCGCCTATGAGAAGGCCCATCCCGGCGCCCGGGTCGATTTCAACTTCGCCGCCTCCGGCGTGCTGCTGCAGCAGATCAGCCGGGGCGCACCGGTCGATGTGTTTGCTTCGGCCGACGAAGTCACCATGGATCAGGCACAGCAGCAGGGCCTGCTGGCTGCCGGTACCCGCGAGGTGTTCGCGGTGAACGCGCTGTGGGTGGTGGTGCCGCCGCAGACCAGGGGCGGGCCACGTAGCCTGAAGGATCTCGCGGGTGCCGACGTGCGGCGCCTCGCGCTGGGCAACCCGGACAGCGTGCCGGTCGGCCGCTATGCCAAGGGTGCGCTGCAAGCGGCGGGCCTGTGGCCGTCGGTACAGAGCAGGATCGTCACCACGCAGAACGTGCGCCAGTCGTTGGATTACGTGGCGCGGGGCGAAGTGGACGCCGGTTTCGTCTACGCCACCGACGCACAGGCCATGGCCGGCCGCGTGCGTTGTGCCTTCGCAGTGCCGGTGTCCGGACGCATCGCCTATCCGCTGGCGGTGACCCGGGCCAGCACGCAGCCAGCCGAAGCCAGGCGCTTCGCCACCTTCGTGCGGTCGGCACAAGGTCAGGCGATCCTGGCCAGGCATGGGTTCGGCAAGCCCTGACGGATGGACCTGGACTGGAGCGCGCTGGGGTTGTCGCTGAAGGTCGCCGGCTGGGCCACGGCGATCAATCTGGTGCTGGGCGTTGGATTGGGGGCGTTGCTGGCGCGTCGGCGCTTCCCCGGCCGCGAACTGCTGGATTCGCTGCTGACCCTGCCGATGGTGCTGCCGCCGACGGTGCTCGGTTATTACCTGCTGGTGCTGATAGGGCGCAACGGCCCCATCGGCGCGTGGTTGCAGTCGTGGTTCGGCATCAACCTGATCTTTACCTGGCAGGCGGCGGTGGTCGCCGCGGCAGTGGCTTCGCTGCCGCTGGTGTTCAAGCCGGCACGCGCGGCGTTCGAGGATGTGGACGGGCAGCTGGAGCAGGCCGCGCGCACGCTCGGCGTGTCGGAGGCGGCGGTGTTCTTCCGCATCACGCTGCCGCTGGCCTGGCGCGGCATTCTCGCCGGCCTCCTGCTGGCGTTTGCCCGGGCAATGGGTGAGTTCGGCGCGACGCTGATGGTGGCCGGCAGCATCCCGGGTCGTACGCAGACGCTGTCGATCGCCATCTACGAGGCGGTGCAGGCAGGGCAGGACGGCAGGGCCAATGCGCTGGTGATCCTGACGTCGGTAGTGTGCATCGTCATCCTGCTGCTGGCGGCACGCCTGGTGGGCGGGCATCGCAGGGAGCTGCGCGATGTGGCTTGACCTGAAGGTGCAGCGCCGGATGCAGGCAGCGGGCCAGGTCTTCGAACTGGACGTCACGCTGCAGTGCACGCAGCGCCAGGTTGTGGTGTTCGGCCCGTCCGGGGCAGGCAAAAGCCTGACGCTCAAGGCCGTGGCCGGACTGCTGCGTCCCGGACAGGGCCATGTGACGCTGCAGGGGCAGGTGCTGTTCGATTCCCACGCGCGGGTCGACCTGCCACCGCAGCGGCGTCGCCTGGGGTACGTGTTCCAGGACTACGCGCTGTTTCCCCACCTGAGCGTGCGCCAGAACGTGGCGTTCGGGCTGCAGCGGGGGTGGTTCAATCCACGCCGTGGCCAGCGCTTCGACGTCGTCGAGCAGTGGCTGCAGGCGTTCCGTATCGACCACGTGGGGGATCTGCTGCCGTCGCAGATCTCCGGCGGCCAGCGTCAGCGTACGGCCCTGGCGCGGGTCATGGTGACCCAACCGCAGGCATTGCTGCTGGACGAGCCGTTCGCCGCACTGGACCACGACCTGCGCCAGCACCTGCGCGAGGAGCTGGCGGCGGTGCTGGACAGTACCGGCATTCCGCTGCTGCTGATCAGCCACGATCCTCAGGATGCCGTCGTCTTCGGCCAGCAGGTCGCGCACATGGCGGACGGCCGGGTCGTCGGCGATTGATGCATGCGCTCGTGCCGGGCCACGGCCGGCCGAATCGATGCAGGGTCAGTACAGCTCGCAGTGAATGCGGCCCTCCCCGCGCAGCAGGTCCCAATGCCCCTGGCCGCCAATGGCGTCGATGGCCTCGCGCACCGCGTCTTCCAGGTGGCGCTTGTTGCCGCACAGGTACAGGTGCCCGCCGCGGGACAACACCTGCCTTACTTCGCGGGCGCGCTGCCGCAGCACATGCTGCACATACACCTTTTCGGTTCCGTCACGCGAGAAGGCAGGATGCAGGCCGGCGAGCACGCCGCGCGCATGCCAGTCCTGCAGCTGCTCGCGATACAGGTAATCGTGTTCGCAATGCTTCTCGCCGAACACAAGATGCAGTTCGCGTCCGCAGCCATTGGCCTGCACCTGCTGCACCAGGCCGATCAGCGGCGCGATGCCGGTGCCGGTGCCGACCAGCAGCAGGGGCGCGCTGCCGGTGTCGGCCAGATGGAAGCCGGGATTGGAGCGGCAGTACACGCGGGCGTGGCTGCCCCCCCGCAGCAGGCTGCCGGTGGCGGTACCGGAACGCTCGCGGCCGCGCAGGCTGTAGCGCACTTCGCGTATGCACAGGCTCAGCTGGCCGTTGCCGGGATGCGAGGCGATCGAGTAGGCCCGTGGCAGGCGCGCTGACAGGAGGTCGCGCAGCCTGGCCAGCGGCACGCGGTCCGGGCTGGCGTGGTCCTGCAGGATATCCAGCACGTCCAGACCGTGCAGGTAGGCATCCAGCTCGCGCTTCTGGCTGACCTTCAGCAGCGACTTCAACCGCTCGCTGCCGCCCAGCCTGGCCAGCTCGCGCAGCACGCCCCTGCCCAGCAGGCGCAGTTCGCGGTCCTGCAGCATGGCGATGGCCGCATTGTCGCCGTACCAGGTGGCAAGGGCCTGCAGCAGTGCGGGATCGTGGTCCGGCAGCACGTGCACCGTGTCGCCGGCGCGGTAGGCCATGCCGCTGCCGGCAATATCCAGCTGCAGGTGCCACGCGGCCGGATCACTGCTGTTGACGCGACGGCGCTCGACGATGGGCGCGGCGAAGGCATTGTCGTCACCGTAGGCGGTAACCTGCAGGTGCAGGTCCTGGCCGGCGGCGGCATCGCCCTCGAGCACCTGGCGGAGCACCGGCTGCCACTGCTGGAAGAACCGTTCATAGCCGAGGTCGGCGTCGACCCGCCGCAGCAGCGGCTGCGCTTGGCGTTCGCTCAGCGCCGCGTCCAGCGCTCGGGTGAAGCCGCAGAATCGAGGGTAGCCGGTGTCGCCCAGGCCGAACACCGCGTAGCGCAGGCCGGGCAGCGACCCGGTCTGGCACACGCTCTGGAAGAAGCGTTCGCCGTTCGCGGGCGGCTCGCCGTCGCCGAACGAACTGGAGATCGCCAGCAGCACATCGCCCTGGCCCAGGCTGGCAACGTCAATGTCGTTGAACGGCAGCACCTGCGGCGCGAGCGCTTGCAGGCCAGGGTCCGCGCCCAGGCGCTGGGCCAGGGCGCGGGCATTGCCCGATTCGGAGGCGAAACCCACCAGCAGGCGGCGAACCGGTGTGGCAGCGATGGTGCTCACGCGGCCTCGTAGAAGTCGTCGAATTTCTCCTTGCTGAACTCGACCTGCTCGAAGTCCTGCATCAGGTCGTTCACCACGCGGCGGATGCTGATGTACGCGGTGATGTTGCCCTCGGCGTCGAGCAGCGGCTGCACGGTGGTGTCGACCACGTAGAGCACGCCCCCCTTGCCCAGGTTCGGCACGATGCCGGTCCAGATGCCGCCGGCCTTGATCGTGTCCCACATGTCCTTGTAGACGGCCTTGGGCACATCCGGATGGCGCACGATGCTGTGCGGCTGGCCGATCAGTTCTTCACGTGCGAAGCCGGTGAGCGTGCAGAACAGATCATTGGCGTAGGTGATGTTGCCCTGCAGGTCAGTGGTGGAGATCACCATGACCTTCTGCAGGGCGTTCAGGAGCTGGCTGTTGTCGGGGGTGTCGTGCATTGCAGGGTCCTTGTGGCTGCCGGAAACGCCGGCGTGTTCGGGTCCTGCATAGAGATACCCCTGCGTGCCGGCGGCCGGTTTGACATTGGTCAAGGGGGAGGCAGGGACCGCCTGCGACGGGATGTCGCATATGGCACCCAACCGACCGCCACCACCCAGGCCACGGGTAGCGCGCTCACGGCATCCAGGTGGATGTCCCGTCCGGGAGGCATCGATGGGCGTGATGAACGCGGCATGCGTACTCAGCTCATGACGCGCTGTCACAAAGAAATCGCCAGGGCTTCACGGCCGATTGATCGCATGCGGGGCTATTGTCCTCCTGAGCCTCTCGCTGACGTCCCCCACGTTCTGCGTCGACTTCCCTCTCCGCTTCAGCGCCCGTCCGGGCGCCGTTGGCGTCCGTCTGCCTGAACACTTCCGAGATCATCGCCATGGCCCGCGTCGTCCAGTCCGCCTCACCCGTTGCGACGCCTCCCGGTGCACCTGTACCAATCGGGACCCGCCGGGGCCACTCACAGCCGTTGAAGTTGCCGGAACTGGTACAGCGCGTGCTGTTTGTCGCGACCGAAATGGCCGACTTCGTCAAGGCGGGAGGCCTGGGCGATGTGGCCGCGGCCCTGCCACGCGCGGTGCGCGGCGCGTGTGATTCGCGCGTGCTGCTTCCCGGCTACCCGGAGGTGCTGCAGCGCCTGCCGCAGCTGCGGCCGGTGGGGCAGGTCAGCCCAAGGGCCGGCCTGCCTGCGTGCACCATCGGCATGGCGGTGCAGGCCGACGGCCTGCCGATCTACGTGCTGCTCTCGCCTGAGCTGTATGAGCGGGAAGGCTCGCCCTACGTGGATGGGCAGGGACAGGAGTGGAAGGACAACGCGGTTCGCTTCGCCACGCTGTCACACGCGGCTGCGGAGATTGCGGCCGGGCGTGCCGGGCTGGACTGGTCACCGCAGCTGCTGCACCTGAATGACTGGCCGGTGGCCATGGCCGCCGCCTACGTGCGTTGGGACCGGACGGCCGTGCCGACGCTGTTGACGATCCACAACCTGGCCTACCAGGGCCTGTTCCCGTATGCGCTTGCGCCGGTGCTGGGCGTACCGGCCGCGCACCTGGATGAACTGCACTTCCACGGACAGATGTCATTCCTGCAGGGCGGCATCACCAATGCCACGCGGCTGAACACAGTCAGCCTGCGCTATGCACAGCAGATCACCGCCCCTGATGATGGATGCGGACTGCATGACCTGCTGGCCCGGCGCGCCGCTGGCGGTCACCTGAGCGGCATCGTCAACGGCATCGACGCCAGCTGGGATCCGCGACGCGACATCCACCTCAAGGCGCACTTCGGCATCGGCGAATGGACCGGACGCGCGACCAACGCACATGCGGTGCGCAGGGCGTTCGGCCTGGCGCCCTCGACCGGCCCGCTGTTCGCGGTGGTTTCCCGCCTGGTGCACCAGAAGGGGCTGGACATCACCTGTGACGTGGCGCCACAGATCGTCGCGGCCGGGGGGCAGCTGGTCGTCATCGGCGGCGGCGAGCCGCAGGTGGAAGCACAGGTGCAGGCGCTGGCCCGGCGCTACCCGGGCCGGGTGGGCGCATTCATCGGGTTCGAGGAAGCGCTGGCGCGCCAGATGTTCGCCGGCGCGGACTTCCTGCTGATGCCTTCGCGTTTTGAACCCTGCGGGCTCAGCCAGATGTACGCGCAGCGCTTCGGCTGCCTGCCGGTCGCGCATGCGACGGGCGGGCTGGTGGACACCGTCGAGGATGGCGTGACCGGTTTCCTGTTCCACGGTGCCAATGCCGATGGCCTGCGCCGCTGCGTGGAGCGGGCGATGCGCACCTTCCGTCTGCCAGGCTTGCTGCAGGCCATGCGCCGCGCCGCCATGCTGCGGCCGGGCGGCTGGGATGCGGCCGGGCGAGCCTATCTGGCGCTGTACCAGCAGACCTGCCAGGTGGCCGCATGAGCCACGACAGCACGCATCTGGCCGCCCTCGAGGACGACACCACCGCAGACACAGCACTGGATCACCGCATCGCGCCGGCGCTGGAGGACCTCGTCCATGCCCGCCCGGCAGATGCATTTGCCTGGCTGGGCCCGCACCGCCAGCGCGAGGGTGAACGGCGGTTGCGCGTGCTGGTGCCGCACGCGCAGCGCGTCGAGGTGATCGGAGAGGACGGGCGACGCTGGGATCTGCACCCGGGCCCCTTGCCCGGCCTGTTCGAGGGCGCCGCCGGTGAAGCGGCGGTGCCGCTGCTTGCCCTGCATTTCGAGCAGGGTGTGGAGCAGGTGCACGATGCCTATGCCTTCGGCCCGCTGCTGGACGAAGCGCTGCTGCAACGCTTCCATGCTGGTGATGCCGATGCGGCGCGCCAGCTGGGCGCGGTCCCGATGCAGGTGCAGGGGATCGCCGGCGTGAGATTCGCGGTGTGGGCGCCCAATGCGCGGCGGGTCGCCGTGGTCGGCGATTTCAACGGATGGGATGGCCGACGCCATCCGATGCGGCTGCGCCATGCGGCAGGCGTGTGGGAACTGTTCCTGCCCGGCGTGCAGGCCGGTGCCCGCTACAAGTTCCGCATTGTCGGCGCTGATGGCCAGGTGATGCCCGACAAGTTCGACCCGATGGCGCGCTGGGCCGAACTGCCACCGGCCACCGCCTCACGCGTGCCTTCGGCGGCGCCGATGCAGTGGCATGACGAGGGTTGGAGGGCGGCCCGGCGCCAGGCGGGCGCCAGCGCGCCGCTGTCCATCTACGAGGTACATGCGGGCTCCTGGCAGCGCGGCGATGATGGCGCATCGCTGGACTGGGATGCGCTGGCCGACCGGCTGATTCCGTACGTGGCCGGACTCGGCTTCACCCACATCGAACTGCTGCCGGTCAGCGAGCATCCCTTCGGCGGTTCCTGGGGCTATCAGCCGCTGGGGATCTACGCACCGACGGCGCGCCATGGGACGCCGCACGCCTTCGCGCGCTTCGTGGATCGCTGTCACCAGGCCGGAGTGGGGGTGATCGTGGACTGGGTGAGCGCACACTTCCCCAACGACGCGCATGGCCTGGCCGGTTTCGACGGAACCGCGTTGTACGAGCATGCCGACCCGCGCGAAGGGGTGCACGCCGACTGGGACACGCTGATCTACAACTATGGCCGCAACGAAGTGGCCGCTTACCTGATCGGTAGTGCCTTGGAGTGGGTGGAGCGGTTCCACATCGACGGACTGCGCGTGGACGCAGTGGCGTCCATGCTGTACCGGGATTACAGCCGTGCTGACGGTGAGTGGATACCCAACGAGCAGGGCGGGCGAGAGAACCTGCAGGCGGTCGCCTTCCTGAGGCGGATGAACCAGACCCTGCGTGAGCGCTTCCCGGACGTGTTGGTGATTGCCGAGGAATCCACCGCGTGGCCGGGGGTGACCGCGCCGGTGGAGGAGGGCGGGCTTGGCTTCACCCACAAATGGAACATGGGCTGGATGCACGACACCCTGCAGTACCTGGGGCGCGATCCTGTCCATCGCCAGCATCACCACAGCGAGATCAGCTTCGGCCTGGTCTACGCCTTCTCAGAACGCTTCGTGCTTCCGCTGTCGCATGACGAGGTGGTGCATGGCAAGGGCGCGCTGCTGGCCAAGATGGCAGGCGAACCGGCGCAGCGGCTGGCCCAGCTTCGTGCGTATTACGGCTTCATGTGGGCGCACCCGGGCAGCAAACTGCTGTTCATGGGCGGCGAGTTCGGCCAGGGACATGAGTGGTCGCACGATGCAGCACTGGACTGGGAACAGGCGACCAGCAGTGAGGGCCGGGGCCTGTCGCGTCTGGTGGGCGACCTCAATGCCGTGCTCCGCTCCGAACCCGCGCTGCATCGTGACGAGCGCGATGAACGCGGTTTCGACTGGAGCGTGGCCGATGACAGCCGCAACAGCGTGTATGCCTTCATCCGCCGGGATCCTGCCGGCAGCGGCCGCACCCTGCTGGTGGTGAGCAACTTCACCCCGGTGCTGCGCGAGGGTTACCGGGTCGGTGTGCCGCAACCGGGGCGCTGGACGGAACGCCTCAACACCGACAGCGCGCATTACAACGGCGGCAATGCGGGCAACCTCGGAGCGGTGCAGACCGAGCCAAGGCCGATGCATGGCCACGCCCAGTCGCTGCGGCTGACCCTGCCGCCGCTGTCCACGCTGTACCTGCAGGTTGATGCATGACCACAGCGTCCCCGCGTCTGGGCGCTTGGCGTGCGGCCGGTGAGGGGGTGGAGTTCCGTGTGTGGGCGCCGGACGCAGACACGATGACGCTGTGCCTGCAGGGTGCGCTGCGGCCGATGCAACGCGAGCCGGACGGTTGCCACTGGCTGCGGACACAGGCATCGCATGGCGACCGGTACCGGTTCCGCCTCCCTTCAGGCCAGGACGTGCCAGATCCGGCCTCGCGCTGGCAGCCGGACGGCATCGATGGCGACAGCGCCGTGGTGCTGGACACCGGCAGGGCGCAGGCCACGTGGCAGGGGCCCGCCTGGCAGGACCTGGTCATCTGTGAGGTGCACATCGAGGCAGGCGGCGGCCTCGCTGCACTGACCGCGCAGCTGCCGATGCTGGCCGCAACGGGCATCACCGCCATCGAGCTGATGCCGGTTGCGCAGTTTCCCGGCCGGCGCAACTGGGGCTACGACGGTGTGTTCCCCTACGCACCGGCCCATGTCTACGGCGGGCCGGCAGCGCTGAAGGCTTTCATCGACGCGGCGCATGATGCCGGACTGTCGGTGCTGCTGGATGTGGTCTACAACCACTTCGGACCGCAGGGTAACCCTCTGCGTGACTACGCGCGGGCGTTCTTCCGTGACGATCGCAGCACCCCCTGGGGTGAGGCGATCGACTTCCGCCAGCCCTGGGTGCGGCGCTTCTTCATCGACAATGCGCTGATGTGGTTGCGCGACTATGGCTTCGATGGGCTGCGCCTGGACGCGGTACACGCCATCGACGATGACCGCTTCCTGCAGCAGCTGGCCGATGAGGTGCGCGCGGAGGTGCCGCACGCGCACCTGGTGCTGGAGAACGAACGCAACCAGGCGCGGTGGCTGCGCGGTGCCTATCAGGGGCAATGGAACGACGACTTCCACAACGCGCTGCACGTGATGCTGACCGGCGAGCAGGAAGGCTATTACGTGGCCTACGCCGGTCGCGCCGACGCGCTGCTGGCCCGCTGCCTGGCAGAAGGATTCGCCTGGCAGGGTGAGCCTGACCTGGGCGGCCATCCCCGCGGCGAACCCAGCAGCGACCTGTCGCCCGCGCGTTTCGTTGTATTCGCGCAGAACCACGACCAGGTGGGCAACCGTGCCTTCGGCGAGCGCCTGTCGATGCTGGTGGATCCGGCGCGGCTGCGCGCGGCACTGGCGCTGACCCTGCTGACGCCGATGATCCCGCTGCTGTTCATGGGTGAACCGTGGCAGGCGCGGTCGCCGTTCCTGTTCTTCACCGACTATGCGCCGCCGCTGGACGAGGCGGTGCGCGAGGGACGTCGCCGCGAGTTTTCCGGCTTCAGTGCCTTCGCCGATGCCGCCTCGCGTGCGCGTATTCCGGACCCGAACGATCCGGCCACCCTGCAGGTCTCGTACACGCCGCCGCCCGGCGATGATCCCTGGTCGCAGCAATGGCTGCGTTGCACAGGCGGGTTTTTGGCCCTGCGCAGACGCTATCTGCAGCCCGGCCTGCTGCAGGCCCGGTCGCTGGGTGCGCGGGTGCTTGGCGAGGGGGCGGTGCAGGCGGGTTGGCAGCTGCCATCGGGCCAATGGTGGATCGCGATCAATGTGGGCCCACGGCCCGTGGCGCATGCGGTGCCGGCCGGCGAGCGCGTTGTGGGTCCCGACATTGCCGGTGTGCTGCCGGCAGGCGGCAGTGTTGTTGCGTGCTGGGTGGCGGCATGAGGACGGATATATCGGTTCGGGACGCCGCACGCCGGGCAGGTCTCCTGGAGCGCTGGACCGACGTGGCCGGCGTCGAGCGCGAAGTCGCGCCGGACGTGCTTCGGGCGGTGCTGGAAGGGCTGCACTGCGATGGTGCGCCGGTGCGCGCCCGCTTGCTCACCGCCTGCTGTGGCCAGGTACTGGTGATGCCGGAGGCGACGGGGGCGGCGTGCTGGGTGGATGAACAGGGGCGCGAGCTGCCAGCACGGCCTGATGCGCAGGGGCGCTGGCGCGTTCCGGATCAACCGGGCTATTGGCAGTGGCGCCGGGGCGGGCGGCAACAGGCGGTCGCGGTGGCGCCGCCGCGAGCCTGGTGGCCACCGCGCATGCTGCGCGGTTGGGGTCTGTCGGCGCAGGTCTACAGTCTGCGCGCCCGCGGCGATGCAGGCATCGGTGACAGCGCCGGCTGCACACGGTGGCGTGAGCTTCTGCAGCGGCATGGAGGCGATGCACTGGCATTGAGTCCGCTGCACGCCGGCTTGCCACCCGGCCCGGGCTACAGCCCCTATTCGCCCAGTGACCGGCGCTGGCTCGATCCGCTGCAGGTATCTCTTCCGCAGGTGCTGCCGGAGGCTGCCGACAGCGTGCTGCGCCAGGACGAGGCACTGGCGATGGCAATTGATGCCGCCACCGCTGCACGCCGCATTGACTGGCCGCACTCGGCGGCATTGAAGTGGCGCTGGATGCGACAGGTGCGCCAATGGCTGCGGCAGCAGGCACCGGCACAGTGCGAGCAGATCGAGACCTGGTGCGATGCGCAGGGCGAACCGCTGCTGCGCTACTGCCAGCATGCCGCCGACGGGATCACCGGGAGCGCCGACGACCATGCATTTGCGCAGTGGCTGGCGCAGCAGGGCTGGGTGCAGGTGCACGCGGCGCTGCGCAGTGATGGCGCGTCGATCGGATTGATTGCCGATCTGGCCGTGGGCTGTGCACCGCAGGGCGTCGAGGCACGCACCGGTGGGGCCGATCTGCTGCAGGGGCTTGAACTGGGTGCGCCGCCGGATGCGTTCAATCCGCTCGGCCAGGCCTGGGGCATCACCAGCTGGTCACCGTTGGCGTTGCACCGCGAGGGCTTTGCACCGTTCATCCGCGTACTGCGCGCCGTGATGGCCGGCCGCGGTGGCCTGCGCATCGACCACATCCTCGGCCTGCAGCGGCTGTGGGTGTTGCCTCACGGCGCTGGCGCCGGGCAGGGCGTGTACCTGCGCTATCCATTCGATGACCTGATCAATCTGCTGGTGCTGGAATCGTGGCGGCATCGCTGCGTGCTGATCGGTGAAGACCTGGGGGTGGTGCCGCCGGGCATCCGCCAGCGGCTGGCAGCCCGGGGCATCCTGGGCATCGAGGTGCTGCCGTTCGCCCGCAACGGCGAGCGCTTCCTGCCGGCGCCGCGGTGGCGCCGCGATGCGGTGGCCATGCCGTCCACCCACGACCTGCCACCACTGGCCGGCTGGCTGCGCGGGCGCGACCTGCGCTGGCGTGCCCGCCTGGGTGAGCTGGAGGACCTGCCGGCGGCACTGCGCGCGCGCGCGCGGGACGTGCAGGCGCTGGCCGCAGTCTGCGGTGGTGGCGGCGCGACCGTGGAGGACGGAGCGCTGTCACTGGTTGCCCATGCAGCGTCGCGGCTGGCGCTGCTGCCACTGGAAGATGTGCTGGGCAGCCGTGCACAGGTGAACCTGCCAGGCACCGTCAGCGGACATCCGAACTGGCGCCGGCGGTTGCCGCTGGCGTGGGACGGTGCCGCCGCCGATGCGCGGCTGGCGCGCCTGAGCAGCACGCGCCGCAGGGCAGGGCGATGACGAGGTTGCGTGCCACCGCGCGCCTGCAGGTGCATGCAGGCTTCGACCTTGAGGCGGCCGCAGCGCAGGTGCCGTATTACGCCGCACTGGGCGTCAGTCACCTTTACCTGTCGCCGATCGCGGTTGCGGTGCCGGGGTCCACACATGGCTACGATGGCATCGACCCGGCCAGCATCAATCCGCAGCTGGGCGGCGAAGCGGCCTTCCGCCAGCTGGCCACCGCGGCGCGCTCACACGGCCTGGGTCTGATCCTGGACATCGTGCCCAACCATCTGGCGGCATCCCCGCACAGCCACTGGTGGAGCGATGTGCTGATGCACGGGCGTCGAAGCCGCCACGCGGGCTGGTTCGACATCGACTGGGAGGCGCCGGGCTGCGAAGGCCGGCTATGGTTGCCGGTGCTGGACCGGCCACTGCACGATGCCGTGCGCGACGGCGTACTGCGGGTGGGGGTGGACGATGAGCGGCCAGGGTTGCGCCATCATGGGCTGGTCCTGCCGTTGTCGCCGCGCAGTCATCCCCTGGACGCCGCGCAGTGGCCGGCGTGGGCCGAACGCTGCAACCGCAGCGTCGAGCGGTTGCAGGCACTGCTGCAGCGGCAGCACTACCGGCTGGCGTGGTGGCGCACGGCAGGCGATCAGGTGAACTACCGGCGCTTCTTCGATATCAACGAACTGGCCGCGCTGCGGGTGGAGCGCGACGAGGTGTTCGAAGCGGTGCATGCGCTGCCGCTGCGGCTGGTGCGTGAGGGCTGGGTGGATGGCCTGCGCATCGACCATGTGGACGGCCTGTCGTCGCCCGGCACCTATCTGCAGCGCCTGCGCGAAGCGATCAACGCTGCCTGCGCGGCCGGGAGCCGTGATCCGGAGGCGGTGACTCTGCACGTCGAGAAGATACTGGCCGAGGGCGAGCAGCTGCCCGAGGGGTGGGCCTGCGACGGGACCACCGGCTATGACTTCATGGACCAGGCTGGCGCGTGGCTGCACGATCCGGCAGCGGCGCCCGCGCTCTCACGCGCCTGGAAGGCGGCGAGCGGCGACACGCGCGACTTTGACCAGATACAGCAGGACGCGCGCGGGATGCTGCTGCGCCAGTCGCTTCACACCGACTTCCAGCGCCTGCTGCGCAATGCGCAGCAGGTTCTGCAGCCCCGGCTGGCCGAGGCCGACATCGGTACGGCCGCCCTGGCGCGCGCGCTGGCCGCGCTGCTGCGGCACTACCGCACCTATCGCCCGTATTCGCTGCGTGACGCGGGTGAGCGGAAGGCATTGGTCGCCGCTGCTGCCGCCGCGCGAGCCGCGCTGGACGGTGCCGGACGGGCGGCACTGGACCTGCTGCTGCAGGCACTTCCCGGCCAGCCACCGGCTGAAAGCGAGCTGCGCGTGCGATTCGGGCAGCTGGCCGCGCCGTTGAACGCCAAGTCGGTGGAGGATACCGGCTTCTATCGTTACTTCAGACTGCTCTCACGCAACGAAGTCGGCAGTGATCCGCAGCGGCTGGGCATGCAGGGACGCGAGCTGCTGCAGCATGCAGCGCGGCGCCTGCGACGCCATCCCGAGGCACTGCTTGCGCTGGCGACCCACGATCACAAGCGGGGCAGCGACAGCCGGGCGCGGCTGGCGGTGCTCAGCACCTGCACGGCGGAGTGGCGGGATGCTGCACGGCGCTGGAGCCGGATGGCCGCCAAGGCCGGCATGCCGCTGCCGTTGCCGGGCGCCGAAGCGTATGCGCTGTGGCAGGCGCTGGTGGCGGCGTGGCCGATGCAGGGCGCCCCCGGTGCCGACTTCGCATCGAGGATGGCGGACTGGCTGACCAAGGCCCTGCGCGAGGGCAAACGGATCAGCAACTGGTCCGATCCCGATGTGGCAGTGGAGGACGCCGCCGTGCAGTGGCTGCACGCGCTGCTGGAGGGAGCACCCTTGCTGCCGGTGCGCGAGGCGCTGGCGGCCTTCGTGGCCCGCATCGCGCCGGCGGGCGCCTGCAATGGATTGGCACAGCTGTGCCTGCAGCACTGCCTGCCCGGTGTGCCTGACCTCTATCAAGGCGGCGAAGGCTGGGACCTGAGCCTGGTGGACCCGGACAACCGCCGGGCCGTGGACTATCCGGCGCGGCAGGCATGGCTGCGGGACACGCGCTCCTGGCCCGCGCTGCTGCAGGACTGGCGGGACGGCGGCATCAAGGCATTCCTGCTGCGGCAGCTGCTGGATTGCCGCCGCAGGCACCCGCACCTTTTCCTGTACGGCGAGCTGCAGCCGCTGTCCGCGCCTGCGCGCTCGCCCTGGCTGGCGTTCGTGCGCAGCCACCAGACGCAGGTACTGCTGGTGATCGTGCAGCGTGGCTCGCCCATCGCCATGCCCGGGCCCGGCCTGAACGTTGTGCGTGACGTCGCCACCGGCCCAACGCTGCGCGGGCTTCCGGCAGGACGCATGCGCAACCTCCTGGACGGACGCATCGAACATTTCAATGAAACCGCGGATGCAGCACGGCTTCTGGCTGGCAGCCCGCTGGCGGTATGGATCAACGAGGAGACGGGTAGGGATGGACAGCAGGGAACGACGGCAGCGGATTGAGGCATTGGCTCACCAGATATGGGAAGCGGAAGGGCGCCCGGACGACCAGCAGCAGCGGCACTGGCACATGGCCGAGCGGCTGGTGGAGGCCGAGATTGCCGCGGCGCGCGGCGAGGAGGGCAGCGATGGCGAGCCGTAAGTGGGCACAGACCTCGCGCGTGCGCGAAGGCCGGCCCTTCCCGCTGGGTGCAACCTGGGACGGGCTGGGCGTGAACTTCGCGCTGTACTCGCGGCATGCCACCCGGGTCGAACTCTGCCTGTTCGACGCGCGCAACCGCGAGGTCGAACGCATCGCGCTGCCCGAGTACACCAATGAGATCTGGCACGGCTATCTGCCCGATGTAAGGCCCGGGCAGCGCTACGGTTACCGGGTGCACGGTCCGTATGCGCCGGAGGAAGGGCATCGCTTCAATCCCAACAAGCTGCTGCTGGACCCTTACGCCAAGCAGATCGTCGGCGAGCTGAAGTGGGCGCCCCACCTGTTCGGCTACACCCTGGGCCATCGCGATGGCGATCTCAGTTTCGACCGCCGCGACAGCGCCAGCTACATGCCACGCTGCGCCGTGATCGATCCGGCCTTCAGCTGGGGTGTCGAGCGTGCACCCGAAACGGCCTGGGACAGGACGGTGATCTACGAAGCGCACGTGCGCGGGTTGACCATGCAGCATCCTGATGTCCCGCAGGCCGAGCGCGGCACCTTCTCTGCACTGCGGCATGATGCGGTGGTGGACCACCTGAGCCATCTGGGTGTGACCGCCATCGAGCTGCTGCCCGTGCACGCCTACGTGGACGACCAGCAGCTGCTCGAGCGTGGGCTGCGCAACTACTGGGGGTACAACACCATCGGCTTCTTCGCCCCGCAGCCGCGTTACCTGTCGACGGGCACCGTGGCCGAGTTCAAGCAGATGGTCGCGCGGCTGCACAATGCCGGCATCGAAGTGATCCTGGACGTGGTCTACAACCACACCGCCGAGGGCAACGAGCTGGGCCCCACGCTGTCGTTCAAGGGCATCGACAATGCCAGCTACTACCGATTGGCCGATGATCGCCGCTATTACATCAACGATACCGGCACCGGCAACACGTTCGACCTGACCAATGCCGGCGCGCTGCGCATGGTGATGGACTCGCTGCGCTACTGGGTGACCGAGATGCGGGTGGACGGTTTCCGCTTCGACCTGGCGACCATTCTTGGCCGTGAGCGCCATGGCTTCGACGCCTCGGGCAGCTTCCTCGATGCGGTACGCCAGGACCCGGTCCTGAGCCAGGTGAAGCTGATCGCCGAGCCCTGGGACATCGGCCCGGGCGGCTACCAGCTGGGCCAGTTCCCGCCGGGTTGGGCGGAATGGAACGACCGCTTCCGCGATACAGTGCGCGCGCTGTGGCGTGGCGATGGCGGGCAGCTGCCGGAGTTCGCCACCCGTTTCACCGGCTCGGCCGACCTGTTCGAACACCACGGCAGGCGGCCGTCGGCCAGCATCAACCTGGTAACGGCACACGACGGGTTCACCCTGCACGATCTGGTGAGCTACAACGACCGCCACAACGAGGCCAACGGCGAGGACAACCGCGATGGCCATTCGCACAATCTTTCCAGCAACCACGGTGTGGAGGGCGACACCGATGATCCGGCGATCCTCTCGTTGCGTGCACGGCAGATGCGCAACCTGCTGGCCACGCTGCTGCTGTCGCAGGGCACGCCCATGCTGCTGGCCGGCGACGAGTTCGGCCATTCGCAGCAGGGGAACAACAACGCGTACTGCCAGGACAACCCGCTGAGCTGGATCGACTGGGAGCGTGCCTCGCAGCCGGCGGCGCAGGCGCAGGTGGCATTCGTGCGGCGTGCACTATCGCTGCGCCGGCGCTATGGCCTGCTGCGCAGGAACCGGTTCCTGCGCGGTGAATACGATGAAGCGCTGGGCCTGCGCGATATCGACTGGCGGCATCCGGACGGCCGCAGCATGGAGGAGGCGGACTGGCACGACCCCGAACTGCGCGCGCTGCTGATTGTGCTGGACGGTCGAAGCCCCGACAGCGGCCTGCGTGAGCCCGGGCGGCATGTCAGCCTCGCCCTGCTGTTGAATGCCGGAGACCAGCCGCAGCGGTTCCGCGTATCGGATCAGGCGCTGTCGTTCCGGCGCGTACTGCTGCAGACCGACGAGGCGCCGCTGGAGCAGGACGGCACCGGCGACTGGACCCTGCCGCCGCGCAGCCTGTGCCTGCTCGCGGCCAGCAGCGCCTGATTGCAGCGCGCCCGCTCGGCGCGAAGACCGATCGGCAGCGCCGGGTCCCGCCCGGCCTGCCGTGAATCAGCCCAGCAGATGGCGCAGCAACCCGGCCGAGACCACGCCGATCAGCACGGTCGGCAGCATCGACAGCCGGGTGGCGGCCAGCAGGGTGATGGCCAGCGCAGCCAGATCGGCGGGCTTGTCGGCAACGAAATCCGGGGCGATCACCGAGATCAGCACGCAGCCCGGCGCGGCCTCCATGACCGTCACCGCACGCTTGCCGAGGGTGCGGTTGCGCAGGGCCAGGAAGCCGATGATGCGGGTGAGGTAGGTAACGGCTGCCATCAGCACGATGGTGAGCAGCGAGCTCCACTGGATCATGCCGCGTCCTCCGCCAGCAGCCAGGCGGCCACCAGCCCGGCCAGCGCACCGCTGGCGACGTACCAGGCGCCCGGAACCAGCAGATGGGTGCCTGCGGCCACCAGCAGGCTGACCAGCCAGGGCCGCGCTGCGCGCAGGCCCTGCCACATGCCACGCAGCAGCACCAGGAACACTGCGGGGAAGGCCATGTCGAATCCATAGGCATGGATGTCGCCCAGCAGCGGGCCGGCGATCGCGCCCAGCGTCGTGCAGGTCACCCAGACCCCATACAGGCCGGCCGAGGTGCCCAGGTAGTAGGCGAGGCTGAAACCGTGCATGCGCCGCCGCGCGTCGGCGACACCCAGGGCCCAGCTTTCGTCACACATGAAGAACAACGCCGGCAGCGTGCGACGGCGTGGCAGGTGCTGCAGCAGCGGTGCCAGGCTGGCCCCCATCAACAGATGGCGGCTGTTGACCAGCGCGGTGATCGCTACGATGAGCGCGATGTGCGGAGGTGACGTCCACAGCTCGATGGCGGCGAACTCCGAGCCGCCGGCGAAGTTGAGCCCGGTCATGAGCGGTACTTCAAGCGCCGACAGGCCCTTCTGCGCAGCCTGTGCACCGAGCACCAGGGCGAAGGGAACGAAGCCGATCATCACCGGCACGGCAGCGCGCAGGCCGCGCAGGAACTCGGCGCGGGGCATGACGTGGCAGGGGGCGTCAGGCGGAAGGAGGGAGGGTTGGGCGTCCATGTAGCGGAAGCGAGTGAGGGGGCTTCATCGTAGCGGCGACGGCACGAAATCGGGTTGCGTTGATGCCATTCAATTGAGAATGTTGCGCATCTGATGCGGCAGATGGTCATAAGGCTGAAATCCAATGCAATCTCAACTCGATAACCTTGATCGCCGGATTCTCGAGGCGCTGCAGGTCGATGGTCGTCTGCAGAACCTGGAGCTGGCCAGGCAGGTCGGTCTTTCGCCGTCGGCTTGCCTGCGCCGGGTCCGCCTGCTGGAGGAGGGCGGCTACATCGACCGCTACGTGGCGCTGCTGAACGAGACCAAGGTTGGACGGGGCTTCACCGTATTCGTGCGGGTCTGGCTGCGTGGGCAGGACGAGGACACCACCAACCACTTCATAAACAGCATCAAGTCCCTGCCGGAAGTGCTTGAATGTCATCTGATGGCAGGCGATTGCGATTTTCTGCTGCGGGTGGCCGTGGCCGACCTGGATGCGTATCGCCAGTTCCAGATCCGGCATCTGAACAGGATCGCCGGGGTGCAGAACACCAAGACCGAGATCCCGATGCAGCGGATCAAGCAGACCACCCGGCTGCCGCTTTGAGGCCACGCCGCGCCGGCCCCCGGTGCGGTGGTCATCGCAATGACATCTGCCCCCGGTAGGGTCTGACCCCGCTTGCCGGGCGCGCGCGGGCGACCTCCCGGTCGTGCCGCCTGCCTCCGTCACAGCTGCTGTCGCTGCCGAGGGTCATGTGTTCAACGTCAGGGGGCTGGATGGACGCCACGCGGTCAGAACATGGAGAGTGGCCATCGCTGCGTGGCTGCTGCTGGCCTTCGTCGCCACGGCCGAGGACGACGTCCGTGCTTACGACATTCCGGCGCAGCCGCTGGAGCAGGCAGTGGAGCGCTTCAGCGTCAGCAGCGGGTGGTCGGTGATGTACGCCGGCGAACTCGCTGCCGGTCGGCGCAGTTACCCGCTGCACGCCAGCCTGCCGCCGCTGCAGGCGCTGCAGACCCTGCTGCAGGAGACCGGCGTCGAAGCCGAGGTGATCGGCGCGCAGCGCGTGGTGCTTCGGCTGGGCGCGCAACCCGAACGCGCGGCCGGTACCGTCGGCCTGCTGCCGGAATCCGAGCGCAGCCGTCGTTTTGGCGGGCTGCAGCAGCGGCTGCGCGACGCGTTCTGTGACGACCCCCTGCTCGCACCGGGCCGCTACGCGGCGACGCTGCGTTTCCGCATCACCGCCGAGGGCCATGTCGACGATGCCGAACTGCTCGTCGGCAGCGGCGACGCCCGGCGCGATCGGCGCCTGTTGCTGGCCATCGGCAGGCTGGCGCCGTCCATCGACGCCGCCGCGTTGCCGCAGCCGGTGACGCTGCAGATCCAGCCCTCCCGTGCCGACCACGACTGTGGCCGGCGGCAGCCCCTTCCATGATTTCAAGGATTCGAACATGAGCAACGGAACGGCCGGGGCGGTGGACCTGATGGATCACCTGCTGGGGGCTTACGATGAACTCAAGCGCCGGCTGGTGCGCAAGCTGGGCTCGGAAGAGCTGGCAGGCGATGCGCTGCAGGACACCTGGATGCGCCTGAGCGCACGCCGCGACCGGCTGGACCCGGTGCAGAATCCGGCGGCCTATCTGCTGCGGATGGCGATGAACACCGTGATCGATCGGCAGCGCGCCGACCATCGCCTGCTCAGCCTGGAAGAAGTGGACGCGCTGATGGAGATGGCCGATCCGGGCCCCGGTCCGGCTCAGGCTGCGGAGCTTGATCGTGCCCTCGAAGAAATGGTCGGCCTGCTGCACCGCATGCCCGAACGCCGCCGCCGGATCCTGCTGGCGATCCGCGTGGACGGCCTGCAGCAGCGGGACGTGGCCGAGCAGCTGGGCGTGTCGCTGCGGCTGGTGCAGCGCGAACTGAAAGCGGCCCAGGACTATCTGGCCGAGCGCAGCGGGCAGGACCGGCAGGTGCGGTTCTGACCGGCGGCGTCCGTCTACACTTTGACGCCGAGCAGAACCCCGCAGCGTGCGGGCATGGCTGGACTGCGCATGGACCCTGATGATCGCCCGCACCGCACGCTTGACGCCGTGGAGCGCCAGGCCCACGCCTGGGTGGTGCGTCTGACGTCGGGCGAGGCCACGGCAGCCGACGGACGCAGGTTCCGCCAATGGTGCGCGACCGATTCGCGTCACCGCGAAGCGTTTGCCCGTGCGCGGCGGCAATGGGAGCAGGTGCGCGTGGCCGGTGAGCAGGTCCCGGCTGCGGCGCGCCAGCCGCAGGCACCGGGCCTGGCACGGCGATGGAGCCGGCGTGCATTCCTGGGGGCGGCCATCGCCGCCCCCGCCAGCCTCGCCGTGGTGGCAGCGATCCGTCCACCGTTGGGGCTGTGGCCGTCGGTGAGTGCGATGGCGGCCGACTTCCATACCGGCACCGGCGAGCGCCTCCAGCTTGCGCTGACGCCGCAGTTGACGCTGGAGCTGGATACGCAGAGCAGTCTGCGGCGCCGGATGGGTGCGGGTGGCGAGGGTTACGAGCTGGTGCAGGGGCAGGCGGCATTCGAGACCGCTGCGGGTTCACGCCTCGCACTGTACGCGGGGCCGGGCTGTGTGATCGCCGATGAGGACGCAGCCCGGCTGGACGTGCGCAATACCGGGGGACACGTCCGGGTGACGTGCCTGCGCGGCAGCGCCCGCATCGAGCACCCGCAGGGCCGGCTGCGGCTGCAGGCCGGACAGCAGACCCGCTACGACGAACGCCTGAGCGGCGTGGTGGCCGAGGCCGTGGCCGGCGAGGTCAGCGCCTGGACCGAAGGCATGCTGGTGTTCCGCCGCGCGCCGTTGCGCGAGGTGGTGGACGAGATCAATCGCTATCGCCGCGGCAGGGTCCTGCTCGGTGACGGCGCACAGGCGCGTGCGCCGGTCAGCGGTCGCTTCCGCATCGATGACCCGGACGCGGCGCTGGAACAGCTGCGGTTGACGCTGTCGTTGGAGCTGCGTCGCTTCCCGGGCGGTATCGCCGTCCTGGGGTAGAGTCCCCGGCCACGCGCGTCGTGTGGCTGCCGCATGCAAGGAGAAGCCAAGGAATGCGCAACGAGACCATCGGTGTGCTCGACCTGCGACGCAACCTGTCCGCATTGCTGGAGACCACGCAGCGGCGTCCATTGACGGTGCACCGCTATGGATCGCCCTGGGTCTGCGTGGTCTCCGATCCGCAGTGGCAGGAACAGTCCGTGCTGCTGGATTTCGACCCGCAGGACCATCCGCTGGCTGCCCTGCTGAGGTTGCAGCAGGCGCTGTCGCTGCCGGAGAAGGGCAGCGTATCACCGGCAATGGCGGCCCGCGGTCTGCTGCTGATGGCGATGCATGGCATACAGGGCCTGCCACAGTTGCACGACCAGGTGATCCATCACCGCTTGTGGCACTGGTTCGTGGCCGGTGCGGTGAGCGCGATGGACGGATGGCAGTTGCCGGCACTGCGCCAGGCCACGGCCGCGTTGCTGGCCGACGCGGACGCGGCCGGGTTGCTGTCCGCATTTGCCCGACGTCCCGACGTGATGGTGCTGGCACGACAATGCGGCGGCATCGCTCCGTTGCTGGATGCCGATGCCTGCAGGCGCATGACGTCGCTGTGACAGAGCGGCTGAAGCGCAACGCACGGCACATCACGCGCAACGCGCTGTCGCTTCATTGACCCTGCTGACGTCTTCTCCAGAGTACGGCGCATCCGCGTCGTGGAGCGCAGGCAGCGTCGATGGCGGAACGTCGCAGGATCAGCATGCTCGAGCTGGATCGTCACCTGAGCCGGTCGCTGGAACAGGCCCGGCACGCGCCGCTGTGCGTACAGCGCTACGGGCATCCGTGGGTCTGGGTGCTTTCCAGCGACGCCTGGGCGGACGCCGCGCGATGGGCGGCGCTGGACGTCGAGGCGCATCCGCTGCTGGCGCTGCGCCGCGCAACCGATGCGCAACTGCCGGCGTGGCCGGAGGCAGCCATCGCGACGCTGCCCCTGGACATGGACGATGTCCGCATGCTGCAGCGTGCCGTTCTGCTGCTGTGGGTGCAGGCACTGGACAGCGCGCAACGGGTACACGATGACCTGCGCCATCACCAGGTGTACCGCCGCTTCGTCGGCTTCGGCCGTGGCAGCGCGTGGTCGCCGACGCAATGCGTGCGGATCCTGCAGGCCAGTCGCCACCCGCTGCTGCGTCGCTGCGTAGAAGGCGCGTTGGCGGCAGTACCTGCAACGCTGCTGCAGTCGGCTGGCGTGCCGCCGGCGGGCGCCAGCGCAGACAGGGTGGAGCAGCAGCGAATTGCAGGTGGATGTTTATCGTACTGACACATGCGCCGCTGACCATGGTGCAGCGGTCCCTTCCAGGATGACGAGGGCGGAACAATGGCAAGACAGCTTCGTGGTGGCAGGGCCCGGCAGCACGGTTTCAGCCTGATCGAGATCATGGTGGTGGTGGTGATCATCGGCATTCTTGCCGCACTGATTGTGCCGCGCCTGATGGATCGTCCCGATCAGGCGCGGGTGGTGGCGGCACGCCAGGACATCGCCGCACTGATGCAGGCGCTGAAGCTCTATCGCCTGGACAATGGCCGCTACCCCAGCACCGAGCAGGGATTGCAGGCGTTGGTGGCGCCGCCCCAGAGCAGCGGCGCGATGCCGACAACCCCCTATCTGGACCGCCTGCCGAACGACCCGTGGGGGCATCCGTACCAGTACCAGAACCCGGGCGCGCACGGCGACATCGACGTGTTCTCCCTTGGCGCGGACAGCAAGGCCGGAGGTGATGCCGGCAATGCGGACATCGGCTCCTGGCAGCTTTGAGGTCCACCGATGTCGCCTCCGATGGCAGCCTTTCCGTGTCGTCGCCAGCAGGGCATGGCGGTGATCGTCGCGATGCTGGTGGTCGCACTGGTGGCGGTGATCGCGACCGCGCTGCTGACCCGCCAGGCCGCGCAGCTGCGTGCGCTGCGTGGCGACCAGCTGCGGGCGCAGGTACGCATGGCCGTGGATGCCGCGCTGGAGCGCGCGGGGCAGCAGCTTCGTGACGACGCGCGCGAGCAGCTGACCACCGTGCGCGACGGTCGCTGGGCACGGCCGGTGCAGCTGGATGCGCCGCTGCCGGTGCGCCTGCAGATGGTGGACGCGCAGTCGCTGTTCAACCTGCGCAACCTGTTGTCGCAGGGCCAACCGGATGCGCAGGCGCGGCAGGCCTTCGTGGCGCTGTGCGTGGAGCAGGGGGTGTCTGCGGCCGCATGCAGCGGTGCCGCGGACCACATCCAGGCACGGCTGCGCGACGGTGATCGCGCCGCGCAGGCGCCCCTGCCGCGCGAAGCCCTGATCGGGCAGGCGCTGGCCGGTGCCGAGCCACGCGCCGTCCGGGCGTTGTCCCGGCGCACGGTGGTGTTGCCGGCGCAGACGCTGGTCAACGCCAATACGACTGACCTGGCCGTGCTGCAGGCGGTTGCACCCGGCGCTGATCCGGGCCGGCTGCGGGCGCTGGTGGACGAGCGCGATGGCGGCCGCTGGCTGCTCAACCGCGGTGATATCGCCAACCGCCTGCAGGTGAGCAGCGAGCAGATGTCGGTGATGCCGCTGGGCATCCACAGCGAATGGTTCCTGGCGGTCGGACAGGTCCAGGCAGACGACCGCGACGTCGATTTCCGCGCGTTGATCTGGCGTGAGTACCGCGATGACAGCGTGCGCGTGCAGCGTGTATGGACGAGGATCGGCGCATGAGCGTGCAGCTGCGGGTGCGCCTGCCGGCGCTGGATCGACTGCAGGCCGACAGCCGGGTGGAGTGGGCGCAACTGCAACGCGGTGACGTGGCGGCGCATGGCTGCGAGGCGCTATCGGCGTTGGGACAGCGCCATCCGCAGGCACAGGTGCACGCCTGCCTCGATCCGCATGACCTGATCCTGCTGGAACTGCAGCTGCCGCCGCTGTCAGGTCGCCGGCTGCAGGCCGCGCTGCAGGGCGAGGTGGAGGCGATGCTGCTGGACGACCTGCAGGATGTTGCGCTGGCCAATGGGCCGCAGGCGGCAGACGGGACCGTGCCGGTGGCATGGCTGGGCCAGCAGGCCGTGGCCCAGGCGCAGCAGCTGCTGGCGTCGTGCGGCCTGAGCCTGCAGGGGCTGTACCCGACGCCGCTGCTGCTGCCGTGGACGGAGGGGCGGGCCACGCTGGAGGCGAAGGGCGAGCACCTGCTGGTACGCAGCGGGCGCGACCGCGGCTTCGTGCAGTGGAGTGGCGGGCGCGACGTGGCAGGCGTGCTGCAGGCAACCTCCCTGTGCCTGCAGCAGGCCGGCGTGCAGGCCGTGCAATGGGTGCATGCGGTGCCCTCGGGTTGGCCCGGACACCTGCAGACCAGCACAGTGGCCGCGGGCAGCGAGGCCAGCGGCCCGCTGCCGGCATGGGCACTACCGCTGCAGCGCGGCGGACGACGCCTGCCACGAGTGGCGATCGGGCTGGCACTGGCGGCCGGGGTGCTCGCCGCGACGGGCCTGCAGTTGCAGGTCTCGCGCTGGCGCGGCGAAGGTGAGGCGTTGCAGCGGGAAATGACGCGGCAGTTCAGCGCGCAGTATCCGGAAATCACCGAGGTACTGGATCCGGTCCTGCAGGCACGGCGTGCGTTGGCCGCACCGGTGCAGACGGCTCCACTGCCGCGGATACAGCAACAGGTCGCGCTGGCATTGCAGGCGGTTCCGGAGCTGGCCGGCCGCGTTCGCGGCATGGACTACACGCCCGGCGCGCTTGAACTGGAACTGGACGCCGATGCGCAGGCGCTGGCCGATGATGCGCAGCATCTGGAACGATGGCAGCAGGCGGCGCAGGCGCAGGGCCTGCAGCTGGTCCGCCAGGGCGGTGGCCGCCTGCGGCTGAGCACCGGGGGCAGCCGATGAGGGTGCGGACTGCGTGGATGGAAGGCGGCATCGCGGCGCTGTCGCAGTGCTGGCGGCGCCTGCAGCTACGCGAGCGCGTCATGCTGACGACGATGGTGGGTGCACTGCTGGCCGCTGCGCTGTGGGCATTCTGGCTGGAGCCCCTGCTGAAGCAGCGCAGCTACTGGCAGGTTGAGCTGCCGCGCCTGCAGGCACAGATGCGGGCACTGGCGCCCTTGCTGGACGCGCGCGAGCGCCAGCGCCTGGCCCGGGAGCAGCGGCCGACACTGGCCAGCCTGCGTTCGCGGATCGCCGCCGCCGGCCTTGCCGATGGGGTGCGGGTCGACGCGCGCGATGGACGCTGGCACCTGCAGGTGCAGTCGGTGCCCGCCGATGTGCTCTGGAACTGGCTCCTGCCGCTGCTGGCCGACCCGACCATCGAACTGCAACGACTGCAACTGCAACGCACAGGGGACGCGGATATGCCGGCGGCACGTATTTCAGGAAGCATCGTGATGAAGGCCGTTGCGGGTGAGCTTCGATGAGGTCGATGCACGGTCTTGCCTGTGGCGCGGTGCTGGCTCTGGTCGTGGGGATGGTCCACCTGCCCGCGCGGGCATGGGCGCAGGATGCCAGCGACGAGCCGGTTCAGTTGAATCTGGTGGATACCGATATCGGTGGCGTGCTGCGGATGGCGGCGCGTTTCACCGGCCGCCAGTTCCTGATCGATCCACGTGTGACCGGCAAGATGACGGTGGTATCGGATGGTCCTGTCAGTCGCGGGCAGGCCTATCAGCTTCTGCTCGGCGCACTGCGCATGCGTGGCTTCGCCGTGGTCGAGAACGGTGGCATCAGCCGGGTCGTGCCACAGGCCGATGCCAAGCTGCTGGGCGGCCGGGTAGGCGGCGGAGCGGCAGGTGGAGAGGTTGCCACACGGACCTTCGCGCTGCGTTACGAGAATGCGGCCGCACTGGTCGCGGTGCTGCGGCCGATGATCAGCCCGGACAACCCGATCACCGCCAACGCGGGCAACAATACGCTGGTCATCACCGACTATGCCGACAATCTGGAACGCATCGCGCGGGTGATCGCCAGCGTGGACACCCCGGCTGGCATGGACACCGACGTGGTCAAGCTGCAGCAGGGGATCGCCGTGGATGTGGCCGCGATGGTCGCACCGTTGCTGGATGCGCAGGGCGCCGAGCCGGGCCAGAAGGTGGTGGTGATGGCCGATCCGCGCAGCAACAGCGTGCTGCTGCGCTCCAGCAGCCCGGGGCGCACGCGGTTGGCACGCCAGCTGGTGGAGAAGCTGGACCGGGCACAGGACGAGTCCGGCAACCTGCATGTGGTCTATCTGCGCAATGCACAGGCCACGCAGCTGGCGGGCGTGCTGCGCGGCGTGGTGGCCGGGCAGAGCGACGCGCAGGCGATGGGCAGCAGCGAGGGCATCACGCCGCTGCCTGGCGGGTCCGCTCGCAGCGCGCCGACGCAGCCGCAGCCGCAGCAGGCCGGGGCCACGGGCAATGCGCTGCCGTCGCAGCGGCTCGATCCGGACCGGCGCGACCCCGCTGATGCCGGCAGCAGTGGCTTCAGCCAGAACGGCATCTCCGTACAGGCCGATGTCGCCACCAATACGCTGCTGATCTCGGCGCCGGAGCCGGTGTACCGCAACCTGCGCCGGGTGATCGACCAGCTCGACCAGCGGCGCGCGCAGGTGCTGGTGGAAAGCCTGATCGTGGAAGTCAACCAGACCGATGCCGCTGAACTGGGCGTGCAGTGGATGCTGGGCAATGGCCGCACGTTCGCAGGCACCCACTTCGGTGGTGCGACCGGCGGCAGCGGCCTCAATGGCACGGCGCGCACCACGCTGGACGTGCTGCCGCGCGATGGCCTCAACGTGGGCGTGATCGATGGCACCATCACGCTGCCGGGCGTGGGCCAGATCCTCAACATGAAGGCACTGGCCAACGCGCTGCAGAGCAAGGGCGGTGCCAACATCCTGTCCACGCCGAACCTGATGACGCTCGATAACGAGGCCGCCAGCATCATGGTCGGCCAGACCGTCCCATTCGTCAGCGGCCGCTATGTCACCGACGGCGGAGGTGGCAGCAACAATCCGTTCCAGACCATCGAGCGTGAGGACATCGGCCTGAAGCTGCGGGTGCGCCCGCAGATCTCCGAAGGCGGGACGGTGAAGCTGGACATCTATCAGGAAGTGAGCAGCATCGACGGGCAGAGCTCCGGTAGCGAGGGCATCATCACCAACAAGCGGGCACTGGACACCAGCGTGCTGCTCGACGACGGCCAGATCATGGTGCTGGGCGGCCTGCTCGAGGACATCGTCAGCCACGGTCGCGACGCGGTGCCGGGCCTGGGCCGGATTCCGGTACTGGGCGCGTTGTTCCGCAGCGACACGCGCAGGCGCGCCAAGACCAACCTGATGGTGTTCCTGCGACCGCACGTGGTGCGTGACCCGGCGGCCGGCCAGCGCCTGACCCGCGATCGCTACGACTACATGCGCAACGCCCAGGCCGGTGCACAGCCGGTGCAGAGCTGGGCATTGCCGGCGCTGTCGGCGCCGCAGCTGCCGCCACAGGACCTGGGTACGCTCGGCCAGGGCAACGCGCGCGACGGCCAGGGGCGACCATTGCAGAACACCAGTCTGGCGGCCCTGTACCCGACCGGGGAAGGCACTGCGCAACTTGTGCAGTTCGCGCAGGGCCTTGACCCCGCACGCGCCGCGCAGGCGGTGGCGCAGGTGCGGGCATTGGGCCTGCAGGCGTACGCAGAAGCCACACCCGGCGCAGCGGGTCAGCGCCTGCGGGTGCGTCTGCCACGCGATCCGGCACAGCTGGACCCGGCCCTGCAGCAGTTGCGGGGGTTGGGATACACCCCGGAACTGGTGATCGGGCCGTGACCGTGGCCAACGATCTGCGATCACTGCCGTATGCCTGGGTGCGCAGCCACGGTGTGCTGCTGGCCGACACGGATGATGGGCCGGTCCTGCTGGGTACCGCCGAGACGCCGGCCTGGGCTGTCGCCGAGCTTCGCCGCCGGCATGGACCCCTGCCGTTCCAGCAACTGGACAGTGCGGCCTGGCAGCAGCGGCTGGGCGAACAGTATCGTGACGGCGGCGACGCCGCGGCGGTCGTCGGCGCGGCGGAGAGCGAAGTCGACCTTGACCGGCTGATGCAGGACATGCCGGAGATCACCGATCTGCTGGACGCACAGGATGACGCGCCGGTGATCCGCATGATCAATGCGCTGCTGGCACAGGCCGCGCGCGATGGCGCCAGCGACCTGCACATCGAGCCGTTCGAGACCCATTCGGTGGTCCGCTACCGTGTCGATGGCACGCTGCGCGACATGGTGCAGCCGCGGCGCGCCCTGCATGCCGCCCTGGTGTCGCGCATCAAGATCATGGCGCACCTGGATATCGCCGAGAAGCGCCTGCCACAGGACGGGCGCATCGCCCTCCGCGTAGGCGGCCGGCCGCTGGACATCCGCGTGTCCACCGTGCCGACCGGGCACGGCGAGCGCGCGGTGCTGCGCCTGCTGGAGAAGGATGCCGGCCGGCTGCAGCTGCAGCGCCTTGGCATGGCCGACGACACCCTGGCCACGTTCACCGGCCTGGTCCGCCAGCCACACGGCATCGTGCTGGTCACCGGCCCGACCGGCAGTGGCAAGACCACCTCGCTGTACGCCGCGCTCGGCCAGCTCGACAGCAGCACCAGCAACATCCTCACCGTGGAGGATCCCGTGGAGTACGACTTCGCGGGCATCGGCCAGATCCAGGTCAATGCGCGTATCGGGATGACCTTCGGCACCGCGCTGCGCGCGATCCTGCGCCAGGATCCGGACACCATCATGATCGGTGAGATCCGCGACCTGGAAACCGCGCAGATCGCCGTGCAGTCGTCACTGACGGGTCATGGCGTGCTGGCCTCGCTGCATACCAACGATGCGATCTCGGCAGTGACCCGGCTGGCAGACATGGGGGTGGAGCCGTTCCTGCTGGCGTCTTCGCTGCGCGGTGTGCTGGCACAGCGGCTGGTAAGGCGCCTGTGCATGCAGTGCCGGCGCGCGGAGGTCGATGCCGACGGTCGCACGGTGTGGCGGGCAGTGGGCTGCGCAGCCTGCGCACACAGCGGCTACCGCGGGCGAACCGGCATCCATGAGCTGTTCGTGGTCGATGATCGGGTGCGCGCGCTGATCCATGAAGGGCGGGGCGAGCCCGCGCTGCGCCAGGCGGCACGGGCCGCCGGCATGCGCAGCCTGCGCGAGGACGGCCAGCGCTGGGTCGACAGCGGCCTGACCACGCTGGAGGAAATCCTGCGCGTCAGCGGCGACGGTTGATGCGACGATGGCGCTGTTCGACTACCAGGCCGCCAATGCGCAGGGACGCATCGAAAAGGGCCAGCTGGATGCCGACAGCCCGCGTGGCGCGCGTCAGCTGCTGCGTGGGCGTGGGCTGACGCCCGTGCAGGTCAGCCCCGCGCGCGGCGCAGGCGGGGGCTGGGGAACACGCCGGCTTTCAGCGAGCGAACTGGCCTGGGCCACCCGCCAGCTGGCCAGCCTGCTCGCCGCCAGGCTGCCGCTGGAGGGCGCATTGAGTGCCGTCATCGAGCAGGCAGAGCGACCGCATGTGGCCCAGGCGCTGACCTCGGTGCGCGCCGATGTGCGTGCGGGTCAGCGCTTGACCGTGGCCCTGGCGGCCCGGCCGCGCGACTTCCCGCCGATCTATCGCGCCCTGGTCGGCGCCGGCGAGGACTCGGGCGACCTGGCGCGGGTGATGGAACGCCTGGCCGATTACATCGAGGAGCGCAATGCGCTGCAGGCCAAGGTGCTCACGGCGTTCATCTATCCAGCGGCGATCAGTCTGGTATCGGTGGCGATCGTGATCTTCCTGCTCAGCTATGTGGTGCCGCAGGTGGTGACAGCGTTCGTGCAGGCACGGCAGACACTGCCGATGCTGACCCAGGTGATGCTGGCCGCCAGCGCGTTCGTGCGCAGCTGGGGTGCATGGACAGCGCTGGGCATCGGCCTGCTGGTGGTGGCATGGCGACTGGCGTTGCGCCGCACCGATCTGCGCCTGCGCTGGGATGCGATGCTGCTGCGCGTGCCGGTGATGGGCCGCTTCGTGCTTGGCGTGAACAGTGCGCGCTTCGCCTCGACGCTGGCCATCCTGCTCGATGCCGGCGTGCCGTTGCTGCGCGCGCTGGAGGCGGCGCGGCAGACACTGGGAAACACGCTGCTGGCGCGCTGCGCCGAGGATGTTGCCGCGCGCGTGCGTGAAGGCGCGGCACTGGGCGCTGCGTTGAAAGTGCAGAAGGTCTATCCGCCGATCCTGGTGCATCTGGTCACCAGTGGTGAAAAGACCGGCACACTTGCGCCCCTGCTGGATCGCGCCGCGCAGACCCTCTCGCGCGAGATCGAGCGGCGCGCGATGGCACTGACCGCACTGCTCGAGCCGACCATGATCCTGGTGATGGGCGGGGTGGTGCTGACCATCGTGCTGGCGGTGCTGATGCCGATCATGGAAATGAACCAGCTCGTGCAGTGACGGGCGTGCGGCGCACAGGCCACGCTTCTCCACACAATCCTCCATACCTTTTTTCGATCTTCCACAGGTTTCTTAAGCGGCCTGTCATCGGTACGGACGAGCATGAGCCTGTCGTCGCGGAGCGGGCTGGGAGGCCCTCAGCGACAGCAGGCGTGTAGTGACCGTTCCTCCCTTGGCGTTTCCCTTCGCAGCAAACCCTTCAGGAGAAGATCATGTACAAGTACAAGACTCTGGCCGCGCTGGTTGCCACCGCGCTGCTCGCCACTGCCGGCGCCGCGTCGGCGCAGACCGTTACCGGCGGTGGTGCATCGCTGCCGGCCGACCTCTACAAGGGCCAGGCTGACAGCATCCTGCCGGCCAACTTCAGCTACGCCGTGACCGGTTCGGGCACCGGCAAGAAGGCGTTCCTGGAGAACAATTCGGCGCTGTTCTCGACCACCGGCACCGTGCATTTCGCTGGCAGCGACTCGGTGCTGAGCGCGACCGAACTGAGCACCTACACCACCAACTACAACCAGTCGACCAATGCGAACCGCTACGGCGCCCTGATCCAGGTGCCGTCGGTGGCCACCTCGGTGACCATCCCGTTCAACAAGCCGGGTTCGGCCGTCAACCTGAGCGTGGCGCAGATCTGTGGCGTGTTCTCCGGCGCGATCAGCGACTGGTCGACCATCGACGCCAACCGCAGCGGTCCGATCCGTGTGGTCTACCGCACCGAAAGCAGCGGCACCAGCGAAATGTTCACCCGCTTCCTGGCTGCCGCCTGCGCCGCTGAGCCGGCTGCGACCTCGAACCTGGTCGGCGGCACGTTCGCCGTGAAGTCGACCTTCGCCGACCTGTACAAGCGCGATGCCAACAACAACCTGCCGGCGTTCCTGGTTGCCGCGCCGGCCACGGGCGGCACCTCGCTGTACAACGCTGTCTATGCGGCGGATGGCCGCATCGGCTACGTCGGCCCGGACGTGATCCCGAGCCTGACCGATGCGACCAAGGTTGCCAAGGTCAAGGGCTTCTCGCCGGACCAGGTGAGCGTGCAGGCCACCCTGGATACCGTCGCTCCGCCGACCGGCACCGCTGCCGAGAACCCTGCCAACTGGGTGCCGGTGTTCGGCAACCCCTCGGCCGGCTATCCGATTGCCGGCTACACCAACCTGGTGATCGGCCAGTGCTACAAGGATTCGGCGGTTGCCACCAGCCTGCGCGGCTTCCTGGCCCGTCATTATCCGGCGACCTACCCGGCGGCCTACGAGGCGTCGATCACCGGCCATGGTTTCATCCCGCTGACCAAGGCCTGGCGCGATGCGATCCGCAACCGCTTCGTGCTGGCCAGCAGCGCAGCCGGCCTGAACAATCCCAGCACCTGTGCGGGCATCGGCCGTCCGCTGTAATCCGCAGCACCGCGTGAACCCTGTTTGACCCGGCGCCGGCCCCTGTGGCCGGCGTCGCCATTTCCGCCGTGCGGCGTGCAGCGCCATCGCCCCCTGCACGCTGTCGGCTTCATGTCACGCGAACCGTCTATCAGTGGCAGGGCATGCGTTGCGCGTGTCTGCGATCACCGCCGCCAGTGCGGTCCACCAGGTTGATGAGGTTACGATGTCGCACCCGCTCCCGTCCGCTGTTCATCCGGCCGCGCCGATGCGCCGCAATCATCCGATGGCCTGGGCCATCGCGGTCGCACTGGGAAGCGTGGTCGCCCCGGCCAGCCAGGCCCAGCAGGCGTTCAGCCCGGCCTGGTTCGCCGAGCGCGGCGCAGCGCAGGGGGCGGCCAGCCAGAGCGGGCGCATGCCCAACGGCGTGCCCATCCAGTTCCAGTTGCCGGCCCAGCAGCAGGATGCTGCGCGGCAGAAGCTGCAGCAGTCGATCGACAATCTCGGCACCGCCGCGCAGGCCATCGCCCTGCAGCAGCGCCTGCAGGATCAGGCGCGGCAATCGCGGCGGGAGGCCGGGTTCATCGTTGCCGACGGATTGGGCAGGGACGGGTTGAAGGTCGATGAGAATCCGTTGACCCGGGGCTGGATCAACGCCCGCGAGGCGATCCAGTCACAGGGCAGTGACGGACGTGTCCAGGTCAGCATCGAGCAGACCGCGGACAAGGCGATCCTGAACTGGGAGACCTTCAATATCGGCGGCAACACCACGCTGAACTTCCTGCAGAACCCGGACTGGGCCGTGCTCAACCGGGTGAACGATCCGAATGCGCGGCCCAGCCAGATTCTCGGCCAGCTCACCGCGGGCGGCACCGTGTTCGTGGCCAACCGCAACGGCGTGGTGTTCGGCAACAACAGCCAGGTCAACGTCCGCAACCTGGTCGCGGCGGCGGCGCGCATCAGCGATGGCCAGTTCCGCGACACCGGGTTGTACAGCGCGGATACGAATACGGCCGCCCTCAGCGATGCCGCTGGCAAGGTGATGGTGGAGCGGGGCGCACGTATCGCGACCCACGAGCCGACCAGCGCCACGCGTGGCGGCGGTTACGTGCTGCTGGCGGGACACAGCGTGGAGAACGCCGGCCAGATCGAGGCGCGAAAGGGCCAGGTGCAGCTGGCTGCCGGCGACAGTTTCGTGATCCGGCGCGGCGTCGGCACCGCAGCCAATACCAGCTCCACCACGCGTGGCAATGAAATCGCGCCGCGCTTCATCGCCGACAGTACCGCGGGCAGCGTGCGCAATACCGGCCTGCTGCGTGCCCGCGAGGGTGACGTGACCCTGGCCGGACGCAACGTCGAGCAGGCCGGCGTGGCCGTGGCCAGCACGACGCTCGCACAGCGCGGTACCGTGCATCTTCTGACCTCGTCCAGTGATGCCGGCAGCAGCGTCACGCTTGCCGATGGATCGACCACGGCGGTATTGATCGAGGACGATGGCAAGGCCACGGCACTGGACACCCAGCGCGACAGCCTCATCAGGGAATCGACAGAGCAGGATGCAATCCGCGCGGGCGCGCGCTCGGCAACCTTCGACAATCTGTCCCAGCACAACGACCGACGCGACCAGTCGCGGGTGGAGATCGTCTCGGGTGGCAACATCCATTTCAGTGCGGATTCGCTGACGGTTGCCACGGGCGGCCAGATCATCGCCGACGCGGCAGCCCGCAGCTATGTGGACGATGCAGCACGCGTGGACGTGTCGGGTGCCGTGGGCGTGCAGGTCTCGATGGAGAGCAACAATGTCCAGATCAAGGTGCAGGGCAACGAACTGCGCGATGCGCTGGACAACCGCGACAGCGGCAAGCTGACCAGCAGCGAGGTCTGGGTCGACCGCCGCAGGCTCATCCACGTGCCAGCCGGAACCGGGGGCTACGACGGTGAGCGCTGGTATGCCGCAGGCGGCCTGCTGGAAGTGGGCGGCTACCTCGACAACCAGGGGCATTCGATCGGCGAATGGGCCGCGCAGGGAGGCACCGTCCTGCTGGGTGGCAGTGAAGTGATCACGCATGGTGGGTCACGCATCAACCTTGCGGGTGGCAGCCTGGATGTGCAGAGCGGCGTGATCCGGCAGAGCTGGGTGCGCGGCGTGGATGGCCAGGTGTACCGCCTTGATGACGCACCGGCGGAGATCCTGTTCGACGGGGTGTACAACGGCCATGAGGTGAAACAGGAGCGCTGGGGCGTCACCGAGACGTTCCGCGATCCGGTCGTGTTCGCGGCGCAGCGTGTCGACAACGGGTATACGGTCGGCCGCGATGCAGGACGCCTGATCGTCTCCGCCCCGACGGCGGTGCTGGAGGGCCGTGTGGAGACCGCCACTTTCCAGGGCGCGCAGCAGAACCGCCGGCCTGATGCCGCACTGGACGGCTATGCACAGGCGCAGACGGCGGCAGCGCGCAATGCGCAGCTCTACCTCGGGCGTTATGACGGCCAGGGCCGCAGCGGCGTGTTCGGTTCGGACGTGCGCGTGGATGACAATGCGCCGAGGACGGCGGCGTGGTCACTGCTGGCACCGGTCGGGGAGGAGCGGCGCGACACGGTGTGGCTGGACATCGCAGAATTGAGTGCCCAGCAGTGGGGACGGATCGATCTGGCGAGCGCCGATCGCATCAGCATCGACGGCAGCCTTCGGTTGCAGGCGGGCGGACAGCTGAACCTGACCGGCAGCCAGGTGGAACTGGCGGGCGACATCGGCATTGCCGGTGGCCAGCTGTCGGCGGGCAACCTGCTGGAGGTGCAGGGCAGGCCGACGGCACTGCTGAACGATGGCCGCGCACGCACCGTCATTGCCGACGGTACCCGCATCGATCTTGCTGGTGAATGGAGCAACGCAGCGCTGGGGGAGCCACTGGATGCTGGTGGTGCCTGGACGGATGGCGGCCGCCTGAGCCTGAGCAACAGCCATGACGTGAGGGTGGGCGCGGGGGCGACGGTCGACGTCGAGGCCGGCGCCGCGCTGGACCTGCGCGGCAAGGGTCGTGTCGGCAAAGGGGGCAGCATCAGTCTGCAGGCGAACAGCAGCACGGTGGCAACGGACGGCAGCGGCCGGGTGCAGCTGGGCGAGGGCAGCCGGTTCAGTGGCCGTGGCCAGGGCAGCGGCACGTTCTCGCTGGGCACCGGTGGCCGGGTGCGGGTAGGCGATGCGGATCCGGCCGATGCTGCCGTGCTGCAGATCGATGCCGGCCTGTTCGGCAGTGGCTTTGCCCAATACGACATCAATGGCCATCAAGGGCTGGAGGTTGCCGATGGCACGCAGCTGGCAGCGCGCATGCCGGGCCTTCGGATGACCGCGGACGCGCGCACCGCGACGGATCGGAAAGAGGCACTGGAGAGCTGGCTGGCACCGCTCTACAGTGCCGATCCGATGAGCGGGCTGGTCCGCCAGCGCAGCGGTGCCAGCGTGAGCCTGCGCTCGGATCGCAACAGCGTCGGCGGCGACCTGCGGGTGGGCAAGGCCGCACTGATCGAGGTCGACCCGGGGCAGGCGATCTCCCTGCTCGGCGCCGGCAACATCGACGTGGAAGGTACGCTGCGTGCGCAGGGGGGACGCATCAGCATCGACGATGTGCGCCTGCCGACCACGCTGTATGCCGGGCAGCGGAGCGAACGGACCTGGCGGTTCGCCGACGGTGCGCTGCTGGATGCCAGCGCGGATGCGGTGTCACTGGCCGATGCCGGTGGCCGCCTGCAGGGACAGGTGCGGGCCGGCGGGCGCATCGAGATCGGCGGCGCGCTCGACTGGGAGAGCTCTGCGTCGGTGGACAACCGTCCGCCTGAAGCCTTCGTCGTGCTCGAGCGTGGCGCGCAGCTGCGGGCAGCGGGCGCCTCGGCGCCGCTGGATGTCGACGGGAAGGGACGGACCCGGGTGGACAGCGACGGCGGGCAGATCGTGCTGCGTTCGGCCAACGCTCTGTACCTGGACGGCGCAATGGATGCCTCTGCCGGCGGCAGTAGCGCGCGTGGCGGCACCTTGGGCGTAGCCTTTGGTGGCAGCGTCCATGCGCGGGGCGCGAGCGAGGAAGTGCTGCGTGCGCGCCGCATCACGCTCAGCCAGCGCGGCGCGGCCGACGCGGTGCTGCCGGACCGGCTGGAGTACGGGCACGCGGCGCTGTCGGTGGAGCAGATCCAGGCCGGTGGCTTCGACACCCTGTCCGTGTTCGGTGACGTCCGCGCGGAGGGCGATGTCGACCTGCGCATGGGCCAGAGCCTGCGCATCTACGGACAGGGGCAGTCAAGCCTCGGCATGGCCGTGGCAGCACCGCAGTCCAGCGGCATTTCGCTGAGTGCTCCGCACCTGCTGCTGGCACAGTCGCACTGGCAGTCGCTGCCGGGTGAGAACCTGGTGGTCACCGATACCGTGGCGTCGGCTGCGGAAGGCGACCACGTGCTGTCGGCGAGGGCTGATCTGATCGACATCCGTGATGTCACCTGGCTGCCCGGCTTCAACCAGGTCGTGCTGGACAGCCGCAGCGACGTGCGGCTGCTCAACGCGGTGTCCAACGGCGGATCGATCAGTGCGTTGATGGCGAGCGGGTCGATGGACGTGAGTGCCGCCCGCCTGTACCCCACCTCCGGTGCGACGGGCTATCTGGTCGCGGGTGCGTCTGCGGCGACCGTGGCGACGCCCGGATACTGGTCAGATCCGCATGCGGTGCTGCGCATCCGGGGTACCGGCACGGCGGCGGCCACTCCGCCGGAGTCAGCGCTGGGCGCGTTGCAGCTGGTGGCAGCGACCGTGCAGCAGGGCGGAAACGTGCAGGCGCCGATGGGAGCGCTGCAACTGGGCGGCCTGATCCTGGGCGGCACACGTGCCAGCCGGGTGGAGCTGTTGCCGGGCAGCATCACCTCCACCAGTGGCGCAGGTCTGGCGCTGCCCTATGGCGGTACCGTGGACGGCGTGTCGTGGAGAAGGGGCAGCAGTAGCCTGGAATCACTGACGCCGGGTGGAGTTGCATCCAAAGGCGTGACCCTTACCGCCAACGATGTGGATGTGCATGCCGGTGCGCTGCTGGACGTGTCAGGTGGCGGCGAACTGACGGGCGCGGCGTTTGTCTCAGGCCGCGGTGGCTCCGTCGACGTGCTGCGCACCGCGCTGGCCGATGCCAACCCGCGCTATGCGTTCAGTGCGTCCGGCAACCCGGTGTACGCGATTGTGCCGGGACGTGCCGGCAGCTTCGCACCCAGCAGTGATGATGGGTTTGCTGCGCCGGCGGTGGGCCAGCAGATCACCGTACCGGCCGGCGTTCCCGGCCTGCCTGCGGGGACCTACACATTGCTGCCGGCCAGCTTCGCGCTGCAGCCGGGTGCATTCCGCGTCGAACTGGGCGCGACGGGAACCTCCGGCGTACCGCAGCCGATCCAGACCGGCACCGGGACCTGGCGCGTGTCCGGCCAGCAGGGATCGGCACTGGGTGGGGTGGCGTCGCCGCTGCTCACCGACATCCTGCTGACGCCGGCGGCGGTGGTGCGCCGGCATTCCGGCTACAACGAAACCAGCTACAACAGCTTCGTGCAGGCCACCGCCGACCGTCGTGGCGAGGCGCGCGGCTGGCAGACCATCGATGCGCTGGGGCTGACCCTGGCACTGGGTGAAGGCGCTGGCCGCGAGGGAACCGCGGCCGTCGACTTCGCCGGCACGGCGCGCTTCTCCGCGGCCAATGAAAAGGGACGCGGTGGCACCCTGGTGGCCACGCTCGCCAGCCCGGCCGTGGGTTCGCTGGAGATCGCTGCTGCCGGCAGTCCGTCGCAGGCGCACGATCGTGGCGCGACCTTCACCGACGACGCACTCAATGCGCTGCGGCCGGAACGCTTGGTGATCGGCGGACAGTTCAATGAGACGGCATCGCTGGTGGCGGTGTCCGGCGCGGTGCGCGATGTGGCGATCCGCTCCGGTGCGAGCCTGCAGGCACCGGAGATACTGGTGGCTGCGGCGTCCGGTGGCAGCGGCATCCTGGTCGAAGCCGGGGCGACACTCGATACCCTGCCTTTCGCACGCGACACCGCGTCCGCGCCGACCGTACCCTATCAGGTCAATGGCGGCCTGCTGGCCGTCTCGAACCAGCGCCTGAACCTGATCACCGGTACGACCGGCGTGGCGGCCGGGCCGGTCGCGATCGACATCGGCGGCTGCCAGACGGACTGCGAAGGCGAGGCACGGCTGGTATCCGATGGCAGCATCGGGGTGGCCACCGATGGCGTGCTGCAGATGCGCGATTCCGCCCGTTATGGCACGCGCCAGCTTGGCGTGAGCATGGCGGCGCTCAACCTCGGCAGCGCCGAGGCGATCGCGCAGGCAGCGGCCGCAGGGGCGTTGCCAAATGGCATGACCATGAACCAGTCCGTGCTGCAGCAGCTGCTGCGCGGCAATGATGCCACCGGCGCACCGGCGCTGGATACGCTGAGCCTGGTCGCACGCGATTCGGTCAACGTGTTCGGCAGCGTCGACCTGGATGCGCGCGACAGTGCCACCGGCCGCGGCGGCCTGCAGACGCTGGTACTGGGCGCGCAGGCCATCCATGGCTATGGTGCGGCGAGCGACCGTGCGCGCATCCTGGTGGACACACTGGTCTGGGACGGTTCGCTGGCGGCGACGCAGGCGGCGGGCAGCGATGCATCGGTGCCGCCGGCCGATCCCATGGTGGACCGGCTTGGCGCGGGGCAGCTGGACATCGTCACCCGCAACCTGCAGCTGGCGCGCGCCCCGTTCAGCCGTCCCAGCTCCGAGGTGCCCGCGAACCGCCAGGTGCTCGGCTTCAGCGCGCTCAACCTCAGCGCGTCCGGGCAGCTGCTGTTTTCCGCGCAGGGTACGCTGGACGTGTACCAGCAGCGCGGCGACTATCTCGCGGACAAGGGCTGGCAGTACAGCGGTGGCAGTATCGGCATCGACACGCCGCTGCTGACGGCCGATCCGGGTGCGCAGCTGCAGGTACGGACCGGCGGCGACTTCCGCCTGCAGGGCGGCAGCGGAAGGGCCGGCGGCGACGCACTGGGCAGTGAACTGAGCATCGATGCCGAGCGGATCGCGCTGGACAGCACGATCGCACTGGCCTCCGGCCGCCTGTCAGCGAGCGCACGCGAAGGCATCGCGCTCGGCAGCCAGGCGGCGCTGGACCTGGCAGGGCGCAGGGTTACGCTGTACGACGTGGACCGGTACAGCTGGGGCGGCGACGTGCTGCTGTCCAGCGATGCGGGTGACGTCAGCACTGACGCCGCCTCACGCATCGATCTCTCGGCGCGCAACAACCGCGGCGGACGGCTGACGGTGAACGCCCTGGCCGGGAGTGCCGATCTGGCCGGCGGCATCGAGGGGGCTGCCAGTGGCCGTTACGACGCAGGTGGCACCGTGGTGCCTTACGACGGCGCAGACCTCGTGGTTCGCGCCGGCACGTTGCAGGACTTCGCAGGCCTGAACCAGCGCTTGAACGCAGGCGGTGTCACCGGCGGGCGCACGTTCCGGATCGGTGAGGGTGATCTTCTGATCGGTGATGAGGTGAAGGCGCGCAGGGTCGACATCAGCCTCGACGCAGGCAGCCTGCGCGTGGCGGGGCGCATCGACGCCAGTGGCGAGCAGGTCGGCGCGATCCGCCTGTACGCACGTGACGGTCTGCAGGTGGAGGGAACGCTGGATACGCATGGCACCGGCCTGCGCGTGGACAGCCAGGGCAAGATCATCGACAGCCCGAACCGGGCCACGATCGAACTGGGCAGCGCCGCCGGCGGGATCGACATCGGCGCCGGCGCCCATCTCGACCTGCGCGCGGGCACGGCGGTGGCGGTGGGCGGCGGCCTCGGGCAGAACGACGGCGTGGCCCGCGGCACCCTGAAGATCGATGCGCCCCGCATCGGCGGCAACGATGCGGCGATAACGGTCGCCAACGGTCTGCGCGTCGAAGGTGCGGCCGATATCCAGGTCAATGCGGTGCGACGCTATGAGGACGCGCCCTTGGCGGACACTGTCGACGTCAACGGCAACCGCGCGCAGCGCGTCACCCAGCAGTGGCTGGACCAGATCGTCGATCCGGACAACCGCGCGTGGATGGACGGCGCGCTGGCCAATGCGGATCTCCGACAACGCACGGCTGCGCTGGGCACGCATCGCCTGCGCCCCGGCGTGCAGGTCCTCGCCCGCCGCAGCGAGGCCAATCCCGGAGGTGACCTGACCGTATCCGGTGACATCGACCTGTCCGGCTACCGCTATGGGCCTGAGGCCGATCGCAATGATCCGGCGCGGCGCGGCTTCGGCGAGTCGGCGTCGCTGGTGCTGCGCGCGGAGGGCAACATCAACGTGCACGGCAGCATCAACGATGGCTTCGCGCCGCCACCGGCCAATCCGGACGAGGCAGGATGGCAGTTGCATGAGAGCCGCAACGGCACCGCCGGTCACACCCCGTTCGGCGGCGACCTGGTGGTGCCGGTGGAGGGCGTGAGGCTGCAGCCCGGTACGGAGTTCCGAGCCGGTACCCGCCTGAACTATGACGTGCCGGTCGAATCGGTAGCGCTTCCGGTCGGTACCGTGCTGCCCGCGCCGATGGTGATCTCGCAGAACCTGCGCCTGCCCGCGGGCACGGTGCTGGGTGCGGCGGTGACCACCGACTCCGGGCAGACGCTGGCGGCGGGCACCGTGCTGCAGGAGCCGCTGGTGCTGGCGGCCGGTGCGCGACTGGGGGCTGGCTTCCGCCTGCGCAGCGATGTGCAGATGGCCGCCCAGGACTGGCCGGCCGGCGCGATGCTGCCGGTGACCCTGCGCCTGGCACGGGAAGTCGAGCTCAAGGTAGGCGCGTACATTCCATCGCTGACCAAGGTGGAGCTGCCCGGCGACGCAACGGTGAACCTGCGTCCTGCCGACGCCAACGGCAACCAGGGACGCAACTGGGCGCTTGCCCCGATGCTGGCCGAAGGTACGACATCGTGGGACATGACACTGGTGGCGGGGGCTGACAGCGACGCCGCGGATCCGCGTTCGCGACGCTGGGGAAGCGACGGCAGCGTGGTGCTTGCCGATACCCATCAGGGCTCGGTCGGCACCGTGACGACCGAGATCATCTGGGTGGGCGACCGGGTCCTGACCGAACAGGCGTCACTGGACTGGATGGGCGACACCTCCTATGCCGGCCGTCCGATTTCCGAGCTGGCAGACATGTTCGGCTTCAGCGAGGATGAGTTCTGCGCGCTTTCCGATGGCTATTGCGGCCCCGCGCCGCGACAGGTCGCCGCGCAGGGTTCGCTGGATTTCTGGGGCGATGAATCCTACGTCGGCACGCCGGCAAAGGACTTCGCCGAGCTGTTGGGCATGACCGAGGACGAATTCTGCGGAATGGCACCGGGCTACTGTGCCGGCGGTGGCACCCAGACCGAGGTCACCACCTACGGCAAGCGCGCCGGTACACCGGCCTGGAGTGTCCTGCGCACCGGCAAGGGCGACCTGGAACTGCTCGCGGCGGGCGACGTTGCGATGAAGTCCGGGTTCGGCGTCTATACCGCCGGTACGCCCAGCTCACTCGGCGAGGGCCGTGACGCCGCGTTTGATTCACCGCGCGCGGCGGCGCCCTGGAACACCACGCTGCTGGGTGAGAACCTGGTGCCGGGCAGCTATGACGCCGCAATCGCGGGATACCAGGCCTGGTATCCCGATCATGGCGGCAACCTCCGCGTCGAAGCCGGGCGCGATATCGTCGGTGACGTCTGGACCGGGCGCGCAGAGTCCGGCACCAGCGAGCGCGACTGGGCGCTGTACTCCAGTGCCGCGGTCGGCAATTGGCTGTGGCGGCAGGGAACCGGCAGCACCACCGGCGTGGAGCCGGTGCCGACCAGCTGGTGGGTGAACTTTGGCGCCTACACCAACGTGTCCGCTGCTGCTGGCGCCTCTCCGCGGATGGTCGGCTTCACCGGCTTCGGCACATTGGGCGGCGGCAACTTGACGCTGGAGGCCGGGCGTGACGCCGGCGTGCGCGATGCGATAGGTGACGCGCTGGATTCGACGATCGCACCGCGCTCGGGTGCGATCATCGCGGCGGTGGGATCGACCGGCCGGGTCAGCGATGGCCAGCTGCACCTGACCGGCGGCGGTGACCTGCAGCTGCGTATCGGTGGCGCACTGAATCCGAATCTGCGGGCGACGTTCTCCAGCCTCAATGCCTCCAGGGCGGGACAGAATCTCGACCTCAACGGTACCTTCAGCAACCTGCGTGGCAGCCTGCTGCTCGATGCGGGCCGCATCGGTGCAATGGGTGTCACCCTGGACAGCTACGGGACGCTGGGCCAGCTGCGTGCGGCCGATCTGTTCGCCGCCGACGCCGCCCGCCCGATGGGCGGGCCGGTGCTGGTGCTGGGCGATGCGGTCGCACAGCTGCAGGCGCGGGGCGATGTCGTGCTCGGCGGCGTCGCCGATGCCGGCCGGGTTCCACTGGCCAACTACAGCACGGTGGTGCAGGACAACGGCAGCCGCGCTGCGGGCAGCACCTGGTTCTCCCTATGGACCGACGCGACCGCCGTGGATCTGTTCAGCGCCGGTGGCGACCTGGCGCCGGGCCTCGCCGGGCCGGAGAATGTGACCGGCAGCAATCTGTGGCCCGAGCAGGTTGCCCTGGCACCGGGCAGCCGGGAGGAGCTGCTGAACTACTGGCTCTATCCATCGCGCTTCAGCGCCGTTGCCGCCCAGGGTGACATCAAGCTGGACCGGATCAGTGCCGTGACGGGGACGCAGGATGTGATCCTGCTGGCGCCCTCGGCTACCGGGCGGCTGGACGTCCTGGCGGGCGGCAGCATCTTCGCCCGCAGCGGCGCGACCCAGATCACGCGCTCCGGCGCGGATGCGCGCCTGCCGGGGCCGTTCGACCCCGCATTCGTTGCCGAGCAACGCGATGCCAGCGGTAATGTGACGCGCCCGCGGCACAACCTGTCGGTCGATGGCAACATCGCCTCGCCGGAGGCATCGCTTCCGCTGTTCGCGTTCGGCCCCGGTACGCCGTTGTCCACGGTCTCCGCGGCACTGGCACCAAGCCGCTTCTACGCCGTGCAGGGCGACATCATCGGCCTGGCGACAGGCGCCCAACGCACGCTCGACGGCACCGCCTGGCAGCGCACGCAGCTGAACTGGTTCGAGGCAGCAGGCGCGGTGCAGCTGCGGGCAGGGCGGGACATCCTCGGCGTGTCGATGACCGCGTTGAACAGCGCGCCCACCGATATCACGGTGGCGGCGGCGGGACGTGACATCGTGCATCTGGACGCGACGATCGCCGGCCCCGGCAACGTCGAGATCAGTGCCGGCCGTCAGCTGCGCCAGGAGGAGGCGGGCAGCATCGTCAGCCTCGGTGGCATCGTGCAGGGTGACACCCGTCCGGGTGCCAGCATCGCGCTGACGGCCGGCAACCAGCAGATCGATTTCGCCGCCCTGCGTGCCCGCTATCTGGATCCCGCAAACCTGGCCGATCCCGCGCAATCGCTTGCGTCGCAGCCGGGCAGGGCAGTCAAGGTCTACGACCAGGAACTGAAGCAGTGGCTGCAACAACGCTTCGGCATGGCCGCCGATGGCGAGGCAGCGCTGGCTGCGTTCGATGCGTTGCCGCAGGAACAGCAGCGCATCTTCCTGCGCCAGATCTACTACACCGAGCTGCGCGAAGGCGGACGCGAGTACACCGATGCGGAAGGGCCGCGCTTCGGCTCCTATCTGCGCGGGCGCGAGGCCATCGCCACGCTGATGCCGGACAGGAATGCGGCCGGTGCGACGATCGACCGAACCGGCGATATCGTGATGTACGGTGGCTCCGGTGTGCGCACCGAGGCGGGCGGCAACATCGAACTGATGGCACCGGGAGGCCAGATCGTGGTGGGTGTACAGGGGGTGGTGCCGCCTGCCAGTGCCGGCCTCGTCACCCAGGGGCAGGGCGATATCCGCCTGTTCAGCCAGGACAGCGTGCTGCTGGGCCTGTCGCGGGTGATGACCACCTTCGGTGGCGACATCCTGGCGTGGTCGGAACAGGGCGACATCAATGCCGGTCGCGGCTCGCGCACCACGCTGTTGTACACACCGCCACGGCGCGTCTATGACACCTGGGGCAATGTGATCCTGTCGCCCCAGGCGCCGGCCAGTGGTGCGGGCATTGCCACCCTCAATCCGATCGCGGAAGTCGCGCCGGGCGATGTGGATCTGATCGCGCCGCTGGGCACCATCGATGCGGGCGAGGCGGGCATCCGTGTCTCGGGGAACATCAATCTGGCCGCGCTGCAGGTACTCAACGCGGCCAACATCCAGGTGCAGGGAGACAGCAAGGGCCTGCCGGTGCTGGCGTCGGTGAACGTCAACGCGCTGGCTTCGGCCAGCGCCGCCGCCAGCAGTGCCAGCCAGGCGGCACAGGATGTGATCCGCAAGAGCCAGGAGGATGCCCGGCGCAACCAGCCTTCGGTGATCAGCGTGCAGATCCTGGGCTTCGGCAACGCCAGCAGCAGCATCAACCCGCCGGCACGCGGCACGACCGCGGCCAGCGGCTACGACGTAGACAGTGCTTTCCAGTTCCCGCAGGCCCGCGAACCGCAGGCGCGTGGAGAGGGTGGCACACAGCGGCGATAATTGCCGGGGATGATCCACGCGGTGCGTGGAGATCCGCAATCGGGCCCGCTGCCACGGAGCGGTGGCGGCCCCCCGCCAGGACGGCACGGAGGGCAGGGAGCAGCCATCGGCGGTGAGGAGCACCCACAGGCGCCACCGGGCGCGGGACAGCGCCCGGTGGCCGGGATGGCGGACGCTGCGCCCCGGATGACGTGGGTCGACGGCGTGCGGGTGCGTCTGCGGCTAGAGTTCAAGGACGCGACGGTAGCTCAACGGACCGCGGCCATCACGCAGCCGCAGCCTCAGTTCCAACCCGGTGGCCGGCAGCAGCACGCCCTGGCTGGGCAGCGTCGTCCAGCCGGCGCCCGGCTGCCAGGCGCGCACATCGAAGAACTGAACATCGTGCGCCACGGCCAGCCCGCGTGACTGCTCTGGTGGCGGCAACGGATAGCGATCCGATGACGGCCCGCTGGCCCGCCACAGGGTATTGCCCTGACGCCACCAGCGCACCCGCTGCCAGCGCAGCCCGTCGCTGCCGACGCTGCGGGTGATCTCCAGCGCGAAACTGCCGTCGGCCTGCCGTTCGCTGACCAGCGCCGGCGGCAGCAGGCGCTGTGGCTGGTCAGCGGGGCGTACCGCACCATTCATCAGGGCATCGTCCGCACGCATCTCGATGTCGCGCTGGAACTGCTGCAGCACCCGCAATGCGGCATTGGTGCCTGCATCAGCCTGGCGCAGTCGCTGGTCACTGCTGGACACGCTGTCCAGCGCACGCCAGCAGATCACGGCCAGCACGCCCATGAGGGTGATCGCGATCATTACTTCGATCAGGGTGAAGCCCTGCACGCGCCGTTTCACGGTGCAGCGGTCCATGGCAGCAGCATGCGTGCCAGCGACTGCGTTGGTGCATCCTCCGCCACCACGATGAGCTCCAGCAGCGGCTGCCCGTCGCTGCCGCTGCCCAGATGCTGCCGCACCAGGAAGCGGCTGCGACCCTGCACGCAGCGCTGCTGCACATCCGCGGGCGGTTGCGCGGCCAGCCGCAGTTCCTGCCAGCGGTCCTGTGCGCACAGCAGTGCCAGACGTCGGTCGCGCAGCCGCGACTGGTCATCGGTTGCCACTGCCACCGAGCGCATCACCGCCGCCAGCGCGACTGCCACGATGGCCAGTGCGATCAGTACCTCGATCAAGGTGAACCCCCGCCGCGGCCGCATCACTGCACGACCTGCAGCTGTCCACTGCCGTCGTCGCGAAGGCGCAGCTGTCGCCCCTGCAGCGACAGCGCCAGCTCCCACGGCACGCCGATCCATTCCGGACTCAGTTCGATGGCTGCCGCCGGCTGTACGGCGATGCCCGGGCTCTGCCACCGCTGGGGGCGCAGCAGGTCGTCGCGCTGCACGTCGGTCCAGCGGTCGCCCTCGCGTCGGCTGAAGCGGTAGCCCTCGGCATCCGCCTGCCAGCGGAGGCTGCGGCCATCGATGCGGGCCTCATCGCGTGCCACCTGCAGGCGTTGCGCCAATCGCTCGCCTTCCTGACGGAGCTGGCGCGCAGGATCGAGCAGTGTGCCCAGGCCCAGGCCGATGGCCGTTGTACAGATGCCGATGATGACCAGCACCACCATCAGTTCCAGCAGGGTGAAGCCGCGCGGGATGCGCCGCATCGACATCGCCTCCTGTGCCTGCCGATCGCGGACAGGGTAGCGGCGGATGATGAAACAAAAGCGTCAGCGGCGACTGCTAGCGTGGTGGCCGTCAATGTCGACGAAGGTGCGGAACATGGACGGCAGGCGCTGGGATCGCAATCACCTGCTGACACTGCTGGCGGCGACGCTGCTGCTGGCCGTGATGGCCTACTGGGGCATTGCCCTGTTCGCTGCAGGACCACCGGCGGCGGCCAGCGCGGTAAGGCCGTCGACACCGGCCCGGCCACCGTTCGACGCTGCGGCCAGCGCTCCGCTGGTGCGGCTGCTGTCACCGGGTGCGATCCACACCGAGGTAGTGGTGCTGGGTGTGATGGCCAGCGCGCACGCACCGCTGGCACTGCTGTCGGTCGATGGTGGCGCTGTCGATGCCTATGTGCCGGGGCAGCGCCTGGGACCGTCCACGGTACTGGCCGGCATCGGCGCAGAGACCATCGAACTGCAGCAGGCGGGGCGGTCGCGCAGCCTGCCGGTGCCCGCGCTGCCGCCCGTTCCTGCCGACGGCATCGTGCCTGCCGCTGCGGGGCGGCACTGAGGCGCGATCAGCGAGAGGGGCGCTGCGGTGTCACCGAGCGACCAAAGGCGTCGCCCATCCGTTGCCGGGTGCCTTCCAGGTTGTACTGCATGAGCTGGTTGCCGGGCTGCCGCATCTGCCGCTCCGACTCGGACAGGCGCGGTGATCGTGCACGTGGCGGTGCCGGTGCGAGCCTGCGCTGCAGACATTCCCAGGCCGGAATGCGCTCTCCGTTGACCTGCACGTCGATGCAGGGCGGTGTGTCCGCGCGCGTTGCGCGGTCATCGGCGTGCGCAATCGGCATCGCGATGGACGCGAGCAACGCCACGGCAGGCCAGCGCCATGCAGTCAGGATCATGCTCATCTCCAATCTCCCGCCACCCCATGTCGGCTGCTTCATGGACGGGTGGCGGGCGCAGTGTCCGCCTGCGCGCATTCCGCCGCCGTCAACAGATGACAGTGCTGTCACAAAACTGTTGGCGGCTTTGACGCGCCCTGCACGTCCTGTGGGTAGACCCACGCGCCGCTCCCTGGCCACTTCCTTCGATACGACGCGATGCCTTCAATGACGCCTGTTCCGTGCCGAGCTGTCCGACTCCCGCTGCGCCTGCGTCCGCGGGCACTCGCGCTGGCCGTGGCGTCCCTGCCATTGCCGCTGCTCGCGCAGGATGCCACGCCGGCGGCCAGGGTGAACATCAACGAGTACATCGTGCGCGGCAACACCGTACTTGATCCGCGTCTGATCGAGCGCGCCGTTGAGCCCTATCTCGGCCCGGGCAGGACGTTGGCCGACGTCGAGCAGGCGCGCGATGCAGTCAGCGCGCTGTACCAGCAGGCGGGATACCAGTCGGTGTACGTGGAACTGCCCGAGCAGCAGGTCAGTGCCGGCGTGGTGCTGCTGAAGGTGCAGCAGACGCCGATCGGCGAACTGCGCGTGGTCGGTGCGGCGCCTGCTGCGGCGGCGCGGATCCGCGCACGGGTACCGGCGCTGGCCGAGGGCCAGGTGCCGGATTTCGACCGGGCGCAGAAGGAACTGACCGCGCTCAACGAAGGCGGTCGCCGCCAGGTGATGCCGCTGGTCCGTGAGGGAAAGACGCCCGGCACGATGGACGTGGACCTGCAGGTGGAAGAAAAGTCGCCCTGGCGAGCGAGCGCCGCACTCAACAATGACCGCAGTGCCGACACCGAGAAACTGCGCCTGAGTGCCTCGCTGGCGCATGACAACCTGTGGGGACGCGGGCACAGCGCCAGTCTCGGCGTGTTCCTCGCTCCGCAAGATACCGATCAGGCCAAGGTGTTCTCGGCGTCGTACACGCTGCCGTTTGAAGGCAGCCCCTGGAGCCTGGAGGCATCGGGCTATACCTCCGACAGCCGCGTGCTCAATGCCGGCGGCCAGGGGGGCGCGGGAACCGGCACCAACGTGATCGGCAATGGTCATTCGATCGGCCTCAAGCTCAATTACCGCCTGCCCGGCAGCACTGCATGGTGGCGGCAGCTCAGCCTCGGCGTCGACTTCAAGGACACCGAGGAGGACACCTGGATGGGCAGCGACAACCTGAAGACTCCCCTGAAGTACGCACCGCTCACGCTGGCATTCGTGGGTGTGCGCCAGGGCGAACAGGACCAGCTGAGCATCAGCACGCAGCTGGTGGCCGGAACCCGCCGCCTGTTCGGCTATGGCAGCAATGGGTACGACTTCAGCCAGAAGCGGGCGTGGGCCGATCCCAGCTTCGTGGCACTCAAGGCCGATGTGTCGAATACGCATACCTTCGGCAGCGATTGGCAATGGTATGCACGCGGGGCCCTGCAGGTGACCGATGCGCCACTGGTCTCGGCCGAGCAGTTCGCCGCCGGTGGCATGTACACCGTGCGCGGCTACCTGTCGGCCGAGGCGATCGGCGACTACGGCGGTGTGGCGAACCTGGAATGGCGCACCCCGGCATGGCCGCTGTGGAGCGGCAGCCAGCTTCGCGTGTACAGCTTTGCCGACGCGGCCTACCTGCGCCTGCGGCGGCCGCTGCCCGAACAGCGCGACCAGTACAACCTGGCCTCGGTCGGGCTCGGCGCGCAGCTGCGCCTGGGAGATCACCTGCAGTTGCGCCTGGACTATGCGTGGCCCTATGCCGATGGGCCGGTGACCCGCAAGGACGACCCGCGGCTGCATTTCAACATCAGCACCAGTTACTGACCCTTCCCTTGAACATGCGTTCTCCGGAGACCCCTCGCATGGACCGTTTGCTTTCCCGGATGTTGCTGCTGCTGGCCGCGCTGATCGCGCTGCCCGCCGCTGCGGCCGATGCCAGCTGGTGGCAGGCCGAATGGAAATACCGCAAGCCGATCACGATCGACGCAGGCCCGCAGGGTGCCGGTCTGGCAGGCGATCCCGGTCGAACCCCGCTGCTGCTGCGCCTGCATACGGGCAACTTCGGTTTCGACGGCACCCAGGATGCCGGCAGCGATCTGCGTTTCGTGTCGGCGGACGGGCGCACCGTGCTGGCGCACCAGATCGAACAGTTCGACCCGGCGCTGGGGCTGGCCCTGGTGTGGGTGGATGTGCCGGCCGTCAGCGCCGCCGCACCGCAGACGATCTGGATGTACTACGGCAACGACAAGGCGCCGGCCAGTGGGAATGGACAGCAGGTATTCGATCCGGACTACACGCTGGTCTACCACTTCGCCGACGCCAATGCCCCGGCACGTGACACCACGGCCTACGGCAACAATGCGGGCGCAGTGGTGCCGGCCGCCGAAGGTTCGGTGATCGGTCGCGGCGTGCAGTTCGCCGGCACTGCGCTGCCGCTGCCAGCCAGTGCTTCGCTGGCGCAGGAGGCCGGCGCGCCATTGACCGTGTCCGCGTGGATCAAGCCGGGTGCACAGAATGCGGCGCAGGCCATCTATGCCCGTCGCGATGGCAGCGCGGAACTGCTGCTGGGCATCGACAACCGGGTGCCGTTCGTGCAGCTCAATGGCCAGCGCAGCACGCCTGCGCAGCCGATTCCGGAGGGACAATGGGCGCATCTGGCGCTGACGGCGGAGAAGGGGTCGCTGCAGCTGTATCTCAATGGCCACGTGGTGGCGCAGCTCAGCGGCGAACTTCCGGCCATGTCCACCGCAGCGGTGGTGGGTGCTGACGCGCCGGGTGCCGAGCAGCCGCTGGCCAGCTTCGACGGTGCGCTGGATGAACTGCGGATTTCTCGCGTTGCGCGTCCGGCGGCACTGCTGCTGGTCGATGCCATCGCGCAGGGCGCTGACTCACGCCTGATCAGCTATGGCGCCGATGAGCAGTCCACGGGCCAGAGTCACTTCGGCTTCATCCTGAAGGCGATGCCGTTCGACGCCTGGGTGGTGGTGGCCATCCTCGGCCTGATGATGCTGATGTCGTGGGCGATCATGATCGCCAAGAGCCGTCACTTCGGCCGCACCGGCAAGGCCAATGCGGTGTTCACTGATGCTTTCGGCAAGCTGGCCGGCGTGCCGCTGCGCACGCTCTCGGACATGGACCGGCAGGGCCAGGCACCGGCGGCCATGCGCGACGGTTCGCTGTGGCGCATCTACCAGGTGGCCATCGATGAGATGCAGCAACGCCACCAGCGCGACGGCAACGGCGGCTATCTGAGCGCGGCGACCATCGCGGCGATCCGCGCATCGATGGATGCGGTGATGGTGCGCGAGCAGGAGGCGATGTCGCGTCGCATGAACTGGCTGTCCACCACCATCGAAGGCGCGCCCTATGTGGGCCTGTTCGGTACGGTGATCGGCATCATGCTGGTGTTCGTGGTCGCGGCGATGGCCGGTGCGGTGGACATCAACTCGGTCGCGCCGGGCATGGCGGCGGCCTTGCTGTGTACGGCCGCCGGCCTCGGCGTCGCGATCCCGGCACTGTTCGGCTACAACTGGCTGGGCGCACGCGCCGAGGCCATCGGTGCCGACATGGCCGTGTTCATCGACGAATTCGCCGCCCGCCTGGCTGAAGAGCAGGACGGGCGCGGCCCGGCCACGGTGCAGGGCTGAGGAGCGCGTCATGGCCCAGAAGGCGAAGTTCGGCATCAAGAAGCGCGAGAAGGGCATCAACGTGACGCCCTTCGTCGATGTGCTGCTGGTGGTGCTGGTGATCTTCATCCTCACCAGCAACGCCTCCATTCCCGGCATCGAGGTCAACCTGCCGAAGGCCAGCAACAGTGTGGCGCTGGAGAAGCCCAAGACCAAGGCGATCACCATCGATCCCAGCGGCCAGGTGTTCCTTGACGCCTACCCGGTGACGATGGCCGAGCTGGAGGACCGCCTGAGGACAGAGCGCGCGACCTCGCCGGACTTCCCGGTAATCGTGCGTGGCGACGCCCAGGTGCAGTACGCGCGCGTGGTCGAGGTGCTGGATCTGCTGCGGCGGCTGGAACTGGCCCAGGTTGGCCTGGTCACCGGCAAGGCACAGGGCTGAGGCATGACCGGCCCTCATTCCCCACGGCCGGAGCCCGGCATGCGTGACCGCCCGCTGCTGGTGACCGTCGCACTGGTGCTGGCGGTGCTGCTGGTAGTGGGCGCCGTGCTGTGGTGGCTGCTGTTCAAGGACACGGCCAGCACCCGCCGCCCCGTGGTGCAGCCGCCGATGCTGGCGTTGCCACCCCCGCCGCCACCCCCACCGCCGCCGCCTGAGAAGCCCCCCGAACCGGAGACCCCGCCGGAGGAGACCCTGCCCGAGCCGGAGCCGCTGGATCAGCCGACCCCGGCCGAGGAGCCGACGCCGACGCCGGACAACGCCGACCCGGTGACCATGAACGCCGACGCGCAGGCGGGCGGTGACAACTTCGGCATCCAGGCGGGCAGTGGCGGCGGCGCGTCCGGTACCGGTCGCGGTGGTGCCGGCAATGCCACCTATGGCCGCTATCTGGGTTACCTGATGCAGCAGGCGATTGCGCGCGATGCGAGGGTCAAGCGCCTGGCCTTCCAGTTGCAGGTGAACGTGTGGCTGGCGCCGGATGGGCGCCTGGAGAAAGTCGAGCTGGTGCGCGGCAGCGGCAATGAAGAGGCCGACGCCGCCGTGCTCGACGCACTGCGCCAGATCGGCCGGGTGGACCAGCCGCCGCCACCTTCACTGGACTTCCCCGCGCGCGTGCTTGTGCAGGGCCGCAGGCCCGGGGCTTGAACCGTGATTTCCCTGTTTTCCCTTCTTCCGATGAGAACCGTGATGAACAACCACGTCCGCGCTCGAACCGACTCCCGCCCGTCGCGGCCGGCCCGACGGGCGCTGCTGTGCTGCGCTGTGCTGCTCAGCCTGGCGGCGCCGGCCGGTGCAATGGCTGCTGAGACCACCATGATCAAGCTGATCAAAGGCCTGATGGCCACTGGCGCGCTCAAGCCCGAGGACGGCCAGGCGCTGCTGGTGCAGGCCGAAGCCGAGGCAGCAGCAGCCCAGCGCGGTGCTGCCGGTGCTGCATCGGCCAGCAGTGGAGGCATCGCGCTTGAGGCGGGCGATGTGCGTGTGCCCTATGTGCCGCAGAGTGTCCGTGATGGCATCCGCGACGAAGTGCGCCAGGACGTAATGGCGCAGGCGAAGGCGGAGGGCTGGGCGGCGCCGAATGAGGTCGCCGAATGGACACAGCGCATCAAGGTGACCGGGGACGTGCGTGTGCGCAGCGAGTCGCGCTTCTATGGCGATGACAACAGCGGCATCGTCAGCAACTGGGCCGCGGTCAATGCGGGCAGTGGATTCGACACCAACACCAATACCAACCTGCAGCTGCCGCCCTTGCTCAACACCCGACAGGACCGCCGTAACCTGTGGCGCATCCGCGCCCGCCTGGGGGTCGAGGCCATGATCGGCGATCACACCACCGCTGGCATCCGCCTGGCCAGCGGCAGCAGCAATGGCCCGGTGTCCACCACCGAGCAGCTGGGGGGCGGCCTGAGCAAGAAGGACGTGTGGCTCGACCAGGCATGGCTGGCCTACAGTCCGGCTGACTGGGTGACCGTGCGTGGTGGCCGTTTCGGCAATCCGTTCTGGAGCAGCGACACCCTGTTCTCCAACGATCTGAACTTCGATGGACTGGCCGCCAACCTGAAGTACGGGTTCGGCGACGGCGATCTGGACCTGTTCGGCACCCTTGCCGTGGCGCCGCTGGAGTACACCTCGGACAGCCTGCAGAGCCGCAGCGGAGAGAAGTCGCCGAACGAGAACAAATGGCTGTCCGGCGCGCAGGCTGGCGTGAACTGGCGCTTCAACGACGACAACGCACTGCGGGCCGCACTGGGCTACTACGACTTCAAGAACATCAGCGGTCGGCTGTCCTCGCCCTGTGCCCTGTACTCCGGCGCCGTCGGCTGCGACACCGACTGGTCGCGCCCGGCGTTCATGCAGAAGGGCAACACCCTGATGCTGATCCGCGACATCGCGCTCAATCCGATGGATCCGGCCGGCACGCCGACGCCGCAGTATGTCGGCCTGGCGTCCGCCTTCCGCCTGGCCACCCTGAACCTGCGTTGGGATACCCGGCTGGCGCAGGACATCGGACTGCGCCTGGAAGGCGACTTCATCCGCAACCTGGCGTACGACACGCAGGCGATGTTCCGCCGCGCCAACAACGGCATCGTCAACAATTTCGGTGCGGGTGAAGCTCCCGGCATCGATACGTTCCGCAGCGGCGACACCGCGTGGATGCTGCAGGCAACGTTCGGCGCCACCGACCTGAAGGAGAAGGGGCAGTGGCAGGCACTGCTGGGCTACAAGCGGATCGAGGCCGATGCGCTGCCGGATGCCTACAACGATCCGAACTTCCATCTGGGTGGCACCAACGCGCGCGGCTATTACGTGGGTGGTGCCTATGCGTTGGACGCGCGCAGCTGGATCAGCGGCAAGTGGATGGCTGCCAAGGCGGTGTCGGGCCCGCCGCTGGCGATCGATGTGTTCCAGCTGGAGTTCAACACCGGCTTCTGAGCCGCCAGCGATGACGGGCCGGCACGAAACGTGGCGGGGGTGCAGCGATGCGCCCGTCTAGGGAAAGGAGACCACGCGTGGCAACAAGGAGGAGTGTGATGAGCCGTCGCAAGCTGTTCCAAAATTCCGGGACGTCCAGCCAGATGCTGGGCATCGGTCCGGCCTATGTCTCGGTGGAGGGCCTGCGCCAGCACCTGGCCGAGTTCCTGCTGTACGCCGGCCGCCCGGTGGTGATCATGCGCGGGCGCAGCGAGGTGGGCTATTTCCTGCCGTCCCGCTGCTGGCGCCAGCGTGACGACGATCCGCTGGCGGCCGCCGCGGCCAACCAGATGCTGGATGCCGCGGGTTTCCAGGCCGAGGACATCCAGCAGGTGGAGCGGGAGTTCAACGCGATGCGCCAGCGCACCGTGCTGCACCCGCGCCGTTAGCGCTTTCCGGAAGCGGCGTTCTGGCCGCGTTCGCTGGTGATGCGCGCCCCTTCGCGCATCACCAGGGTGACCGGGGTCTTCTCGACCACCTCCAGCAGTCGCTGCCACTGGGCATCGTCCAGCGCGGCGCTGGCATGCAGTATGCGGTGCACATGGAAACGACCATCAGGATCGCGCTCCGAACGCAGTTCGGCGTGGAACTCGCCCAGCTCCCAGCCCTTGCGCTGGGCGTACATGCGCAGGGTGATGGCGGTGCAGGCGGCCAGTGAGGCCAGGTACAGATCGAACGGGGCGAATCCCTTGCCCTGGCCGCCCAGCGAGGCCGGCTCGTCGGCGTTGACATCGAAGGTGCCGTTGCTGATGTGGTGCAGGTAGTTGTCAGCCATCGAGACAATGCGTGCGTAGGCCATGGGCTTCTCCTGTGCGGGGGATGTGGGGCCGGATCAGGCGCGGTGCCGCGCGGCCATCACCGGTGATGATCGGGTGGCAGGGCTATCGTGACAATGGGACTGACGATCCCGGGAATGGCGGGTGCCGTGGTGCGGGCTGGGCGTGATGGGGTGCCGCGCCCTACAATCACGTCCCGGACCGTCGCCATCACGCCCATCATTCCCCGGTCCGGCCTGGCACCTATGTCTCCCAATGCCCTGGCGCTGGTCGAGCTGTTGATCCGCGAGCGCCGTGCGTTGTCACGCTTCATCGCGCGCTACCTGGACCCGGCCAGCACCGAGGACACCCTGCAGAACCTGTACCTGAAGGCCAGCAGCGTGCCCGGCGATCCGCCGATCCTTGAACCGCGCGGTTACCTGTACCGCATGGCGTACCATCACGCCCTCAACCGCAGCCAGGCCGACGCACGCGAACGGCGGGCGATGGCCGAGTACGCGTGCGAGGTCGGCGATGCCGTTGGTGGTGAGCAACAGGCGCTGGACCAGGCGCAGCTGCGCGAGATCACCCGGACCATCCTTGCGCTGCCGCCGCAGGTGCGGGAGTGTTTCGTGCTCAACCGCTACCTGGGCCTGAGCGAGCGTGAGATCGCCGCCCGCCTGGGCATTTCCAAGAGCCTGGTCGGCAAGCATGTGCTGCGCGCGGCAATGCTGATCCAGCAGCACCAGCAGGGCGCACGCCGATGACCCGCAATTACCGTGGGCAGAGGCCGCCCGCCCTTGTCACAACAGTCACGCGCACCGGTTCGTGGTGCGACAGGCTACGACCATGACCACGTCCGAACCCTCGCCGCGACAGGCCAGGCATGCGTTGCGCTGGGTGATCCGGTGCAGTGCAGGCCCGTTGCCGGACCGGCAGCAGCGGGCCCTGCAGCGATGGCTGCAGGCCGATCCGCGCCATGCCTTGGCCTGGCGCCGCCAGCAGGCATTCTGGGACGGCCTGGACGCGGCTGGGCCGGAGGTGCTGGCCGCACTGCCGGCACTGACCTCCGATCGCCAGGGCCTGCGCCCGATCGCCCCGCGCAGGCGCCTGTCCTGGTGGTGGGCCAGCGTGGCCGCGGTGGTGCTGGCGGTCCCAGCCCTCCCCGGGGTCGCATTGTGGGCGCGCAGCGATCTGCGTAGCGGCGATGCACCCCGTGTGGTGCAACTGGAGGATGGCAGCACGGTCGTGCTGGATGCCCGCACCGCGCTGGCCGTCGCATTCGACGGGGATCAGCGGCAACTGCGGCTGCTGCGCGGCCAGGCGTGGTTCCGGGTCGCGCATGAAGCGCGGCCGTTCCGGGTCGGGGCCGGCGGTGGCCTGGTGCGCGACATCGGTACCGCGTTCAGCGTTTCGTTGCAGGACGCGGTGGTGACCGCCCAGGTCAGCGAAGGGGTAGTGGACGTACATCCCGGTGATGGCAGCCTGCAACGGCTGCATGCAGGGCAGGCACGCGCGTTCCGTGACGGACGCTGGCTGCAGCCGGTGAGCAGCCTCGCCAGCGACGCGGTGGCACCCTGGCGGCGCGGTGAGGTTGCCATCGACGATCTGAGCGCGGCGCAGGCCATCGAACGGTTGGCGCGCTATCGGGCCGCACCGGTCTGGGTGCTGGGGACAAAAGCGGAGCAGATCCGGGTCAGTGGCCTGTTCCATCTGCGCCAGCCGGACCCGGCCATCTCCGCAGTGGCGGCCCAGGCGGGCCTGCGCGTGCAGCGGCTGCCGGGTGGCGCGCTGGTGGTCTGGTGATGCCGGCAGGTTTAGATCGCGATGAAAAAAGCCTGAAAAAAGCGTGGGCAGCCTGCAGCGTGCGCTGTCTATAGAGGTACAGCCAGAGCGAAACACCGTTTTTCCTCAAGCCAGACACACCACCGGCAGCGGCTGTGCCCGTGGTTTCCCCACGCTTGAGGAGTTCCGTCCATGCCGTCCACGGCGTCTGCCTGTCACCGTCGCGCCACCACACTGGCCCTGGCCATCTGCACCGCACTGCTGCCGCTGGCCCGGGTGCCGGCCGCGCAGGCGCAATCCAGCACAGCGGCGGCGCTGCGCCAGTACGCCATCCCGGAGCAGTCGCTGGCAGACGCGGTACGCGCGTTCGGGCGCCAGGCCGATGCGCAGGTGGTGTTCCGCAGCGACCTGGTCGAAGGGCGTCGTTCCAGCGCAGTGCAGGGCCAGTACAGCCAGATGCAGGCGCTGCAGCGGCTGCTGCAGGGCAGTGGGGTGCGTGCCCAGCGAGGTCTGGATGGCACCTGGAGCCTGCGCGCCGCGGCGGACGCAGCGCAGGCATCGGCCGAGGGGGAAGGGGTGCGGGTGACCGATACGCTGGACGTCGCCGGTCGCCTGCAGCCGGAAGGCGGCGAAGCGCGCGATCGCCGTGGCTACGATGACGTGTTCGCGCTGGACCTGACCACGGTGTATTCGGGGCGGGACCGGGTGGAGCGCTTCCGCGGCGCCAACCCGGCCGACGTGGTCAAGGATCTGGTCGGCGTTTTCAGCGGCGATGCGCGCAACAGCGGCGCGCTGGACATCAACATCCGCGGCATCCAGGGGCCGGGGCGGGTGCCGGTGAGCATCGATGGCGGTGAACAGGCCCTCACGGTCTGGCGGGGCTACAACGGCGTCAGCAGTCGCAACTACATCGATCCCAACCTGATCGGTGGCATCCAGGTCATCAAGGGGCCCGGCCTGGTGCGTGACGTGCACAGCGGCGTCGGCGGCGCGCTGGTCATCAGGACCATCGACATCGATGACGTCGTGCCGGCGGGCGAACGCTTCGGCGGGGAGCTGAAGATAGAAGGCAGCAGCAACGCGGTGGCGCCACGCCTGCCACGCCTCCACAGCGGCGAGGACTACCGGACGGTGCCGGGTTTCCCGCAGGGGTCGCCGAACTCGCCCTATGACGACCGTACCCTGGTGGTGCCGGTGCAGTCGCGCAGCGGCAACACTCCGTTCGATGGCGAGGACCAGGCGTGGCGACTGGCGCTGGGCCTGCGCGGTGAGACGGTGGACGTGATGGCGGCCTATGCCTGGCGCCGGCGTGGCAACTATTTCTCCGGCAGCCAGGGCAGCGACTACTACGACCAGGACCCACGCGAGCAGTACGAGTACCAGGGCATCGACTACATCACCACGCTGGCCCGCTACTTCAAGCCGGGTGATGAAGTGCCTAATACGTCGAGTGAACAGGAGTCGTGGCTGCTCAAGGCGACGTGGCAGATCAATGACGACCAGCAGCTGAAGGCGAGCTGGCGGCACACGCTCTCGCACTACGGCGAGATCATGCCTTCGCGCATCCTGTCGGCGCCGGACTACGGCCGCATCCAGTGGCCGCTGAGCCGCGTCGACTCGGATGCCTGGAACCTGGAGTATCGCTGGCAGCCGGCCGGCAGCCGCTGGCTGGATCTGTATGCCAATCTGTGGCGCACCGAGACCGACAGCGATACCTATACCGCGGGCGGCTTCCCCAACTTCGCGCCGGGCAATCCGCAATGGGACCCTGAAGCCAGCCCGATCCTGCGCAACACCGCTCTGGCCAACGCGCGCAACGATCGCACCGGCCTGACGGTCAGCAACCGCTTCGCGTTGCACTCCAGCCTCGACCTGACCGTAGGGGGCAACTGGCAGTACGAGAGCCTGGGTTCGCGCGATCCGTACTTCGGCACCACTGATGGCTGGCGCATGTTTCCGCGTGCCGGCCGCCGCCAGGAGGGTGAGGGCTACCTCAACCTGGAATGGCGTCCGCTCGATGTCCTCACCCTCAACGCCGGCGTCCGCTACAGCCGCTACTGGGCCTTCGACGACTTCCTCGACGCGCACCCGGAGCTTCTGACCAAGGGGGTGGGCAGCAAGCAGGCTACCTATCGGGTCAACGAGCTGCCCGAGCGACCGGCCAGCCTGCAGGCAGAGATCGATGCGCTGGAAGCAGAACGCGAGTTCTGGGAGAGCATCGGCATGGGCTCGGTGATCGATGATTCGATCCGGGGACTGCTGGCCTATTACGAAACACCGCAGGCAGTGGAGCACAACATCGCGTGGCTGCCCGACGCCAACGGCAACTATGCCCGTGCCACCAACCCGTGCCTCAACGGCGAGGTGGCTGCGATCCCGGGCGTGCTGCCGTTGTTCGCCGGCAGCGACCTGGTCTGCAGCATCGGCAACACCGTGCAGGCGCGGCCGGTGGATGGCAGCAACCGGCGCCAGCGCGATCACGCGTGGCTGCCCACTTTCTCGGCGACGGCGCATCTGTCGCCGGCCGCGCGCATCTACCTTCGCTACAGCGAAGCAGTGCGTTTCCCGAGCATGTTCGAAAGCACCATCGCCTTCTCCAGCAGCCTCAACCCGCTGTATGACCTCAAGCCGGAGCATGCCTACAACTACGAGCTGGGTTACGTGCACGACCTGTCGGCGCTGTTCGGAAACACCGCCGATGCCGACGTCAAGCTGGCCTATTACGTGCACAAGACCCGCAACGTGATCGAGCGCGATGCCTACTTCCTGTTCGACAACATCGACAAGCAGACCATCCGCGGCATCGAACTGCAGGCACGCTTCGACAACCGCCGTTTCTTCACCGATCTGGGCATCGCCCGCACGCTGGAGAACGAGGTCTGCGACGAGAGCAGTGCCGTGCTGCTGGATGCCAACCGTGGCCTGGTCCCGAACTGCGTGCAGGACGGGTTCGTCAGCGGCTACCTGCTCACCCAGGCGATTCCGAAGCTGTCGGTCAACGCGTCACTGGGCACCCGCCTGTTCGACGAACGACTGGAGCTGGGCAGCCGCATCATCCACTACCGGCGCCACGAAAACCCGGACCTGCAGGCCTACCGCGACCGGTTGCTGGCCGGTGGCAGCAGCCTGCTCTGGCAGAACGTGCCGTTCACCTGGGGAAACATCACCACGGTGGATGCGTATGCGCGCTGGCGCTTCAACGAGCACGCCAGCGTGGAGCTGGTCGGCAGCAATCTCGGCAACCGCTACTACGTCGACCCGGCCACGCGGTCCACGCTGCCGGCGCCGGGTCGCACCCTCAAGCTGGGCATCACCGCACGCTTCTGAACACCTGCATTCAAGCGTTGTACCCGTAGTTCCCTCAACCCAAGGAGCAACACCATGAAAATGATCTCCCGTTCCGTCCTGGCGGTCGCCGCCTCCTTCGCCCTGGCCGGCGCGGCGCAGGCAGCCGACATCGTCGGTGCGGCCAGCCAGGTGACCGATGCCGAGCTGTATGTCGCCGTCGGTGATTCCCAGGTCAACGGTGGCCCGCACTCGGCCGGCAAGGCCGGTATCGGCGTCGGCACCGTGTCCAACGCCCGTCGCGTCGATTTCCAGGGCCTGGCCAGCTATTCGGTGCCGACCACCATCAATGGCACCACCGTACGCACGCTGGCCATGCCGATCACCGGTGCGCCGGGCAGCCACGCGGGCATGGGCCACTTCAACTTCGTCAAGGTCGGCAGTGGCGATGTCTGGTTCGGTGAATGGTCCAAGGACGGCGCCGCAGGTGGCTTCAACAACCGCCAGGTGTACTTCGTCGGCGACCGTGCCGGCACCACCCTGCCGGCCGGCGTGGCCACCTACAGCGTGGCTGGCCTGAACAAGTTCAACGGCAGCAACCTGCTCAGCGGCACCTTCCGCGCCAACTTCGGCACCGGCACTCTGCTGGGCGGCCTCAGCGGCGGTGGCCTGTCGGTCAACATCAACGCCACCATCAACAGCGCCACCGCCTCGTTCGCAGGCGCGGCCACCGCCAACGGTTCGGTCAGTGGCACCACCCAGGGCCAGTTCTTCGGTGCCAATGCCGCCACCCTGGCCGGTATCGCCACCTTCGCCGGCAACAGCCAGTACGACACCGCCTTCGGCGGCAGCAAGAACTGATCGCCACGCCCCTGACGGGGCAGGGCAGGGACAAGCCGCGATCCGCCAGTCCCTGCTTCGGCCCGCTGCATCGCTTCACACCGGAACGACCATGCGCCTCCCTCTTTACTGCCTCCTTCTGCTGGCGCTGACCGCCACGGCGCACGCCCAGCAGGATGACCTGCGCCGCGTGCTGGAGCAGGGCAACGACGTGCGCCATCAACGCCAGGACCAGCAGCGGCTGCAACAGGCCGAACCGGATCGGCCGACCGTCACCCTCGATGGCCGGACCCTGCGCGTGGAGCGCACGGTCGACGACCTGGGCCAGGCGCTGTACCTGTCGTTGCAGCACCAGCAATGGCCCGCCGCGCAGGCCTTCCTGCACGAGTACATTGAACTTCCCGGCCATGACCCGCTGCTGCGCCACTACGCGCAGGGCGCGCTGGCGCGGGTTGCGGGCGAGCATCATCGCGCGGCCCTTGAGTACGAGGCCCTGCTGGCCCGGCAGCCGGATTTCCTGCCTGCGCGGCTTGAACTGGCGCGGGTCTACGCCGAGGACCAGCGTGACCGGGAGGCGACGTCGCTGTTCACCGCGATCGCCGCCGACATCGATGACCGCGACCCTGCCACCGCCGGCGTGCGCGGCCGGGTGCAGGGGTATCTGCAGGCGCTACAGGCGCGGCGGCGCTGGAAGGGCGCACTGTCCGCCGGACCTGCATGGAGCGACAACATCAACCGCAGTTCGGCCAGCCGCACCTGCCTGTTCGGCGTGGGCGAGGACTGCATCATCGAGCGCAGGTTGCCCGATGCCCAGCGCGCACCGGGGGTGGACTACGACGGCAGCCTGGAACGCCGCTGGGCACTGGCCGGCCACCACGGCCTGTATGTGCGCGGGTTGGCCTTCGGCCAGGCATGGAAAGACAACCGCGCCTACAACGAACTCAACGCCACTGTGCAGGTGGGCTACAGCTGGCGCAGCGCGCGGCACACCCTGCTGCTGGCCCCCGGCTACGACTATCAGGCACTGGGTAACCGTACCCTGCAGGGCGCCGCAGGCGCGCATGCGGAATGGCAATACGCACTGGACCCGCGCAGCCTGCTGAAGCTGGAGGCGAACTGGAAGCGCCAGCGCTATCGGCAACCGGGGCTGGCCGACAACTACGATGGCGCGATGGGAGCACTGTACGCCACCTGGTTCCGTGCGCTCACTACGCGCTGGACCGTCTTCGCAGGCATCGATCTGGCCGACAGCGGAGCGGCCGACGCGGCCAATGCCTATCGCCAGCGCGGCCTGCGCGTCGGTGCGGCGCGGCAGTGGAGCGGCACGACTGCCACGCTGTTCCTTTCGCTGCGCGAGCGCAGCTACGATGCCTGGAGTCCGCTGCTGGAAGCGCGCCGGCACGACGACGAGCAGAACCTCATCGCGCTGGTACGCAGCGAACGGCTGGCGGTGGCAGGCCTGGTGCCCAGCCTGAGCCTGCGCTACACCCGCATCGACAGCAATGTGGACTGGCTGTACAGCCATGACCGCAGCCTGCTGAGCCTGAAATGGGAGCGTGCGTTCTGACCGCGGGCCGGGCACACAGCGTGTTTGGCCGAGGTGAATGCGATCTCGCTGTTGTCTTCATCCGTCATCACGCGTTCTTGTAGGGCAACTCGCGCATCCTGCGGGCATTGCGGCCGGATGGGCCGCGCGTGTCAGGGAGTACAGCGTGCTGGAGTCGGGCGATGAACGGGAGGGGCTGCAGGGGCTGCGGGTGCTGGTGGCCGAAGATGAATTCGCCATTGCGATGTTCCTGGCCGACTATCTGCAGCTGAAGGGCGCGCACGTCGTGGGCCCGGCCGGTGACCTGCGCGAGTTGGCGCGTCTGGTCGATGATCACCCGATCGACGTCGCCCTGCTGGACATCAACCTGGGTGGTGAACAGGTGTACCCGCTGGCCGACCGCCTGTCCGAGGCGGGGACGCCGTTCCTGCTGACCTCCGGTTACGACGACAACCTGCCGAGCCGCTTCGCCAGCGCGCCGCGCTGCCCCAAGCCCTACCATATCGACGCGTTGGCCCGGCAGCTGGCCGGACTGGTCGCCGCACCGCGGGCTGCTGCGGGCAAGGTCTGACTGCGCGGCATGGGCCGGCGATTGGATACCGCTGCTCCCTCGTCCGTGCGCGGCACAGCACCTCCGGCGCATCGTCTGGGTGGACTGCATGACGGCATGGATGCGCGCATCGCGCGCCATGACTGGTCAGGGACGCCGCTTGGCCCGACTGGGCGGTGGCCGGCGCATCTGCGCGCCACCGTGGACATGATGCTGGCTCATGGGTTTCCCATGATCATCCTGTGGGGCCAGGAGCTCATCCAGCTCTACAACGACGGCTATGCCGAGATCCTTGCCGACAAGCATCCCGCTGGCCTGGGGCAGCCCACCCGCGACTGCTGGCCCGAGGTCTGGCACATCAACGGGCCGATCTACGACCGGGTCTGGCAGGGTGAGACCGTCACGTTCGAGGACAAGTTGTACCCGCTGGCCCGGCAGGGCCGGCTGGAGGACGTCTGGTTCACCATCACCTACAGTCCGCTCCGCGGCGAGGAAGGGCAGGTGGGCGGTGTGCTGGTCACCATGTTCGAGACCACGGCAGCGCACGTGGCACAGGCCGCGCGTGAGCGCGAGGAGCGGCGGCGGCAGGAGAGCGACCGGCGCTTGGCGCTGGCGTTCAAGGTACTGCCGGTCGGCTTGTGCATTGTCGATGCGCAGGGGCGGATGCAGCTGTCGAACGACCAGATGCGCGCCTATCTTCCCAGCAGCCAGGTGCCCTCGGCCGATCCGGTCAACCAGCACCGATGGCAGGGCTGGCATGCCGATGGCAGCCCGATCGCACCCGAGGATTTCGCCATCGCACGGGCCCTGCGCGGAGAAACCGTGGTGCCCGGACTGGAGTTCCAGTTCACCCATGAGGATGGGTGTGTCCGCTGGACGCGGGTCGCGGCGGCGCCGCTGCGAGATGTCGACGGCGAGGTGACGGGCGTGTTCGCCATCGCGGTGGACATCGATGATCTCAAGCGTGCCACCGAGCGGCAGGCGGTATTGCTGGCCGAGCTGCAGCACCGCGTGCGCAACATCATGGCCACGATCCACGCCATCGCCTGGCGCACACGCGAGTCGGTCGACAGCGTGGACGAGTACGCTGACCGCCTGTGCGCACGCCTCATGTCGCTTTCTCGCACGCAGACCCTGCTCACCCGCAGCGCCAATGCCGGGGTGAGCCTGCGTGGCATGCTGGATCAGGAGATCGCGGTGCAGGGACACGCGCCCGACGGATTCCTTCTGCAGGGCGAGGAGGACGTGCTGCTGCCGCCCAAGGCGGCCGAGGTGCTGTCGCTGGCGGTCCATGAACTGGCCAGCAACGCGCTCACGCACGGCGCATCGGTGCACAGCGATACGCGGATCGAGGTGTCCTGGTCGATGCAGGACATCGACGGTGAAGCCTGGCTGGACCTGCACTGGTGCGAGCGGCGCGCGGTGAACGACGACTGGATCGTCCCTTCGCATCGCGGGCTGGGTCGGGCGCTGGTCGAACAGCGCATTCCCTACGAGCTTGGCGGTAGCGGCGAACTTGCGTTCTCACCCCAGGGCGTGGATGCGTGGATCCGCTTGCCGCTGCGCGAGCGCGACAGCCTGCTGCAGACCGATGCCACCTCCAGCCTGTCGCCGCCGCGCGGGTAGCGCCTGCGTTCCTTCAATGGCTGGCCGGGTCAGTGCGTGGCGGCTGCGCCGATCAGGGTGCAGGCGAGCGCCATCGCGACCGGTACCGCCAGATGACGCGTCGCCAGCGCGGTGCCCGTGGTCATCAGCGAAGCCAGGGCAATGCCGAGCGCGAGCACCGGCTGGCCCTGCAGGAACTGGTGGATGCAGCCGGCGCATCCAGCGACGGCCAGGCCAACGGCGAAGCAGACATGGAGCAGGGAGGCAGCATGCATGGGGGGTTCCTCGCGGTGATGCCGTGGGTAGCGGCCGGCGCCGGGGCAAGTTGAGCCGCGATCTTCCATTCCAACGAATGGATCACATTGTGTGCGCGCCACGGTTACGGTGGGCGACCTAGGGTGGTGCTGCAGAAACATTCGAAACGCGTACGAGGAGGCAGCGATGGCACGAACGATTCCCGAGGGGACGCTGGTGGTGGTGGCCGATGGTGGTTCGGCCCGGGTGTTCACCAATGTCGGCAGCGCGCAGCAGCTCACGCTGAAGCAGGAGGGCGAACTGCGGCTGCAGGACATCAGCGAGACGGGCGTCTCCGGGCAGGGCCCGGCCGGTGCCGTTCCCAAGGACATGTCCATCGCCCAGCTCAACGAAGCCACCTTCGCCAAGCAGGTGGCCGAACAGCTCAACGAGGATGCGCTCAACAACCGCTATGCCCACCTGCTGCTGGTGGCCGACCCCACCACGCTCGGACGGATCCGTCCGCTGCTGCACAAGGAGACGCAGGCACGGTTGCTGGGCGACATCGCCAAGGACCTGACCAACGCGCCGCTGGCAGACATCCAGCGCAGCCTGGCGGGGTAACCTCGGTGCCCTTCATGCGCACGCACCTGTCCAGCGAGCCGTCACGCGCCGAAGTGGAGGCGCGCGACGGCTGGCAGCTGCTGGAATTCGGTGCGCCCTGGTGCGGCCATTGCCAGGGGGCACAGCCGGCGCTGCAGGAGGTCGTGGAAGCACATGATCTGGCGCACTGGAAGATCGAGGATGGGAAAGGGCGGGCGCTCGGGCGCTCGTTCCAGGTGAAGCTGTGGCCCACGGTGATCCTGCTGCACGACGGCCGGGAAGTGGCACGCGTGGTGCGTCCGCGCGTGCGTGCCGATCTCGCCGCGCTGGAGGGCCCGCTGCCCGACTGAGGGCACGCTGCACCGGGGACTGCGGCCGCACTGCAGCATGCGATGCACGGGCACTGGTGCTAGCATCGGTACACCATCTGAATCGATCCAAATGCCGATGCCCACGCTGGACCGTCGTCTCCTGATCGCCTTCGCCGCCACGGCCATGCTCGCCTCCGGCGCGGCCTGGGCAGCGCCTTCGAAGTCCGCCGCCGACAAGGCGTATGCCTCGGTGGACCCCTTCATCGGTACCGGTGGTGAAGGGCATACCTACCCCGGCGCGACGATACCCTTCGGCATGGTCCAGCTCAGCCCGGACACGCGCATCCAGCCGCGTGAGAAGGCTTACGGCTGGGCCGCCGGATACCGTTATGACGACAGCAGCATCGTCGGCTTTTCGCACACCCACTTCTCCGGCACCGGGCATTCTGATCTCGGCGACATCCTGGTGATGCCGTTCACCGGAAACCCGGGATTGGAACGCGGCGACCCCGAACGGCCCGGCAGCGGCTATGCGTCGCGCTTCCGCCATGACGACGAAAAGGCCGAACCGGGCTACTACGCGGTGACCCTGGACGATTACAAGGTGCGCGCCGAACTGACCACCAGCGCCCGGGTCGGTGTGCATCGCTACGCCTTCCCCAAGGGCGTCGATGCCAAGGTACTGCTGGACATGCGGACCAGCATGTACGACTACCCGGGCAAGGTGCTGTGGTCGCGGGTGCGAGTGCGTACGGACGGCACCATCACCGGTTTCCGCGAGACCCGCGGCTGGGCGCCGGGGCGCCAGCTATATTTCGCCATGCGCTTCTCGCAACCGTTGGCAGGCCATGCGCTGCACAACACCGAGCAGGACATCGTGTACAAGGGCTTCCCGCCGCCGGGTGAGAAAGATCCGGCACAGCGCGCACAGATCGAAGGCCGCCAGCTGGTCGGCACGTTCGATTTCGGCAGGCTGGATGCTCCGCTGGTGGTGAAGGTGGCGATCTCGCCCGTGAGCGAGGCCGGTGCGATCGCCAACCTGGATGCCGAGGTCGCCGACTTCGACTTCGACCGCGTGCGTGCGCAGGCCCGGCAGGAATGGACGCAGGCACTATCGGTGCTGGACATCGATGCGCCGGAGCATGCGCGGCGTAGCGCCTACACCGCCCTGTACCACACGATGCTGGGGCCGACGCTGTTCATGGATGTGGATGGCCAGTATCGCGGCCCCGACAACGCCGTGCATGTCGCCAAGGGGTATGCCCACTATTCCACGTTCTCGTTGTGGGACACCTACCGGGCGCTGCATCCGCTGCTGACTCTGGTGCAGCCGGAAAAACGCAACAGCGACTTCATCAACTCGATGCTGGCTCACCACGAACACAGCCCGTACGGCATGCTCCCGGTGTGGTCGTTCCACGGCCTGGAAGACTGGTGCATGATCGGTTACCACGCGGTGCCGGTCATCGCCGACGCCTATGTGAAGGGCATCCGCGGCTTCGACGCCGCAAAGGCGCTCGACGCGATGGTGGAGACCGCCAATTACGGTCCCTACGACGGCATCGCGCAGTACCGTGAGCTGGGGTATGTGCCCATCGATGAAGAGGGCGAAGCGGCCAGCAAGACCCTGGAATACGCGTTCGACGACTGGACCATCGCGCGCATGGCGCAGGCGATGGGCAGGAGCGAGATCGCGGCGACATTCGACAAGCGTGCGGCGAACTGGCGCAATGCCTTCGACAAGGACACCGGCTTCATGCGTGCCCGCAAGCGCGACGGCAGTTTCCGCACCCCGTTCGATCCCAGCGCCAGCGGCTACGGCACCGACTACACCGAGGGCAATGCTTGGCAGTACTCGTGGTACGTCCCGCAGGACGTGGCGGGCCTGGCTGCCGCGCATGGCGGCAGCGACCGGCTGCTGGCGAGGCTGGACGAGGTGTTCAACGCCACGGTCGATCCGGCGGTCTTCGAGCACATGGAAGACATCACCGGCCTGATCGGCTGGTATGCGCATGGCAACGAGCCCAGCCATCACGTTGCGTACCTCTACGCCTACGCTGGTCAGCCCTGGCGCACGCAGGCGCGCCTGAAGCAGATCATGGAGACCCAGTACGCCGACCGTCCCGATGGCCTGGCCGGCAACGATGACGTGGGCCAGATGTCGGCGTGGTACGTGTTCACCGCGCTGGGCTTCTATCCGGTGGCGCCGGGCTCGGGGGAGTACATCCTGGGCCGCCCGTTCCTGCCAAGGACCGCCATGCGCCTGCCCAACGGCAGGACCTTCACCATCGTGGCCGAGGGGCTGGATGACAGGCACACCTATGTGGGCAGTGTGTCCCTGAACGGCAAACCGCTGCAGCGCACCTTCCTGCGCCACGACGAGATCATGGCCGGGGGCGAGCTGCGCTTCACCATGCAGGCCGAGCCGAACAGGGACTGGCCCGGGCAGGGCGCGCAGGCGCCGTACTCGATGTCAACGCCGTAACGGTAGCGCCGGGCCATGCCCGGCGGCTTTGCTGTCACACCATCCCGCCATTGGCTCGCAGCACCTGGCCATTGATCCAGCCGCCGTCGGTGCCAGCCAGGAAAGCCACCGCGCCGGCGATGTCGTCCGGCGTGCCCAGCCGCTCCAGCGGATTCATCTGCGCCAGGCGCTCGATCAGTTCCGGCGACTTGCCCTCCAGGAACAGGTCGGTCGCGGTCGGGCCGGGTGCCACGGCATTGACCGTGATGCCACGGCCACGCAGCTCCTTGCTGAGTATCGCCGTCAGGGTTTCCACGGCCGCCTTGCTTGCGGCGTAGACACCGTAGTTCTCCAGCTTGAGGCCGACCACGCTGGTGGACAGCGCGACGATGCGGCCGCCGTCGCGGACGCGTCGCGCGCTCTCGCGCAGCACGTTGAAGGCGCCCTTGAGATTGATGGCGGTGACCCGATCGAACAACGCGTCGTCGGTGGCTGACAGCGGCGCAAGCTGCAGCACTCCGGCGCTGTTGACCACCACATCGATGCCCTCGAAACGAGCCTCGACGGCATCGAACAAGCGGCTCACCGCCTGCGGATCGGCCACGTCGGCCTGCAGCGCAATGGCTTGGCCGCCGGCGGAGACCAGCTCGGCGGCCAGGGCATCAGCCTCTTCGCGGCGGCCGGCATAGTTGATCGCAACCGCATGGCCGTCGGCCGCCAGCCGACGCGAGATCGCGGCGCCGATGCCGCGGGAGCCGCCGGTGACCAGGGCGACGGTACGGGGAGAGGAGCTGGACATGAAGGCTTCCTTCGAAGACGCGCCCGCGTGGCGCCCCATCATCTTGCTGGTTCCTGCCGCCCGGATAATCATGGAGAATCCGACAACATCATCCGGATGTTCGAACAATGGATCGATTCACCGCCCTGCGCGCTTTTGTCCGTATCGTCGAACGTCGCAGCTTCACCCGCGCTGCAGAGGACCTGGGGCTGCCGAGGGCCACGGTGACCGACGCGATCAAGGCGCTGGAGCGGCGGCTGGGGGTGAGGCTGTTGCACAGGACCACGCGACGGGTGGTGCCGACCCTCGAGGGCGAAGCCTTCTATGGCCGCTGCCTGCGCCTGATCGCCGACATGGACGATGCCGAAGCCGCATTCCGTGATGTCCCGCCGCGCGGCACGCTGCGCATCGAAGTGCACGGAACGCTTGGTCGGCACTTGTTGTTTCCGCACCTGCCCGAGTTCCTGCAGCGCTATCCCGACATCGAGCTGGACGTGAGCGAGGGGGATCGCTACGTGGATCTGCTGCGCGAAGGCGTGGATGCCGCGCTTCGGGTCGGCACCCTGGCCGACAGCGATCTGGTCGCGCGGCGCCTGGCACTGCTGCGCGAAGTCACCGTTGCCTCACCGTCCTACGTGGGTTCGCATGGGCTGCCGGACAGCATCGACGCGCTGCTGTCCGGTCATCGGATGGTCGGTTTCCGTTCCGGTGCCAGCGGACAGTTGATTCCTCTGGAGTTCCAGCAGGCCGGGCAGGTGCGCCATGTGCCTCTGCCGGCAACAGTGCGGGTATCCGGCGCAGATGCCTTCCTGGGGGCGGCACTGGCGGGGCTCGGGATCATCCAGGCGCCGCGCTACCGGCTGGATCCCTATATCGAACGTGGTCAGTTGCTGGAGTTGCTGGCGGAATCGCCGCCCACACCCAGCCCGTTGAGCCTGGTTCACCCGCGCAACCGCACGCCGTCGCCGCGGTTGCGGGTATTCATCGACTGGATTGCCGGCGTGTTTGCGCCGGACCGCTAGCGCCCGGCAGGGCCAGCTCGAACACGGTGCCCGATGCGTCGGAGACCACGCTCACCGATCCACCATGGGCCTGCACGATGGCGCGGGTGATCGCCAATCCCAGCCCGGCGCCCTCGTGCCGGCCGCGCTCGCCGCGGAAGAACCGGTCGAACAAGCGGGGCAGTGCCTGCATGGGAATCGACGGACCGAGGTTGTGGACAGCAATCCGGCTCATGGGCCCGGTGCCGTCCAGCCGCACCACGATCTCCGTACCCGGCGTGGCGTGCTGCAGGGCGTTGGAAAGCAGGTTGGCGACCGCCCGGTGCAGCATCAGGCGGTTGCCGTTGGCTTCTGCGCTGCCTTCCCGCCGCAGCGTGAGCTGGCGCTCCTCGGCCAGCAGATCGTAGAACTCCAGCAGCGCATCGACCATCGCATCCAGCGCCACCCCCTCGCGCGAGGGCAGGGCGCCGGGTGCTTCGGCCTGGGCCAGATAGAGCAGATCGCCCACGGTCTGTGCCAGCCGTTGCAGCTCTTCCGCGCAGGAGAGCAGCGTCTCGCGATAGGACTCGTTGCTGCGGGGGTGCGCGAGCACCACCTGCACCTGGGTCAGCATGTTGGTGATCGGCGTACGCAGTTCGTGGGCGAGGTCTCCGGAGAACCCGCTGAGGCGCTCGAAGTCCTGTTGCAGCCGCGCCAGCATCCCGTTCAGGCTCTGCGCCAGCTGTTCCAGTTCGACGGGCACGTGCTCGGCCGTGAGCCGGCGCTGCAGTCGTCCGGCGGTGATATGGCGGGCCTCGTCGGCCAGCGTGCGCAGTGGGCGCAGCGTCTGCCGCACGACGTAGCCCCCCAGCAGGCTGCTGGCCACCGCAGCAGTGACCAGAGCGACGGCCAGCAGGTGGCGGAAGCGCTGCAGGAAGTCCGCATGGCGCGCATCGTCGATCGCCAGCAGGGTGGCCAGGCGGCTGCCATCGGCCAGCGTCTGCCGCAGATTGAGGGCGTGCAGGCGGCTTCCGTCGGCCAGCGTCCAGTCATGGCGGCGCGGTTCAGTGTCGGCGGGTTGGGTCCGCGCATGCGCGCGCAAGGCCTCCGGCGCGGTGGAGAAGAGCACGCCGCCCTGCTCATCGACGATGTGGAAGGCGATATCGGGATGGTGGCGCAGCGCATCGCCCAGGCGCTGGGCGCGCTCATCGGACGTGCCGCTGCCGGCGAGGTCGGCGATCAACGCGGCCTTGTTCTCCAGTTCGGCGAAATCCTGTGCGACCAGATCATGGCGCGCGCTCAGATAGATCGCCACGCCCAGTGCAGCCAGCACCAGCGTACCGACCGTGGCGAACAGCACGGTGAGGCGGACGGCAATGGAGCGTCGCAGGCTCATTGCGGTTGCGCTGCTTCGACCTCGGGTGCCTCCAGCACGTAGCCCATCCCGCGCACAGTGACCACCAGCTTTTCGGCGAAGCCATCGTCGATCTTGGCGCGCAGGCGGCGTATCGCCACATCGATGACATTGGTGTCGCTGTCGAAATTCATGTCCCACACCTGCGAGGCGATCAACGAGCGTGGCAGGACCTCGCCGCGCCGTCGTGCCAGCAGCTCCAGCAGCGCGTATTCCTTCGGGCTCAGTGTGATGCGCTGGCCACCGCGCTCCACGCGCCGGCGAAGCGTATCCACCACCAGATCGGCGACGACGATGCGGTCAGGCTGAGACTGGCCCTGGCCGCGTCGCAGCAGGGTACGCACGCGTGCCAGCAGCTCGGCGAAGGCGAAAGGTTTGGCCAGGTAATCATCGGCACCCAGTTCCAGCCCCTGCACGCGGTCGGCAATGCTGCTGCGCGCCGACAGGAACAGCACCGGCACCTGCCACCCCGCATCGCGCAGGCGCGACAGGACGTTCCAGCCATCGAGACCGGGCAGCATCACATCGAGGATGACCAGCTGGTACTCGCCGCTTGCCGCCAGATGCAGGCCGTCCACGCCGTCGCAGGCGAGATCGACCACGTAGCCCGCTTCGATCAGGCCCTGTCGCAGGTAATTGCCGGTCTTGGGCTCGTCTTCGACGATCAGCAGCTTCATCGTGTGCATGCCGGCCCGCGCAGCGCCGCCCTCATGCCAGCGGGTCCAGCGTGCCGAGCACGGCCACGCAGGCCAGTACCAGCAGCCCGAGTGCGGCCTCGAAGGTGAGGCTGTGACGCAGCGAGCGCAGCGGGCGGAACTGCCAGCCGCCACGGATGGCGGTGGCGAGTGCCGGCACCAGCCGCCAGCGGTGCAGCGCGGCCAGGCCGAGCATGCCCGCGACCAGGGCCAGCTTGAACAGCAGCCAGCGCCCGTGCGCGGTGTTGAACAGGGTCTGCAGCGAGCCCTGCAGATCCACGTAGGTATAGGTGCCGGTCATCGCCAGCAGGGCCACGATTACCGTACCGGGCAGGGCGAAACCATGCGCCACCTGCCAGAGTTCATGGGTGCGTTCACGCAGGGAAGGGCCCTGGGTGCGCAGGGCCAGATGCAGCACCGCGGCGATCGCGCCGACCCATGCGCCTGCGGCGAGCAGGTGGACGGTCCCGGCCGCCAGGCGCAGCGCACCGCGGATGCCGTCGCCGGCGGCGGCGTGGCCGTTCCAGGCCAGGCTTGCCAGGGCGACCGCCGAGAGCGGCAGCAGGATGACACGGCGTGCCCCGGCCACTTTCGCGCTTGCGGCAAGCAGCGGCAGCATTGCCAGCAGCGCCAGCGCACGCACCAGTGCCGCTTCGCCGACCGGTGTGGCGGTGGTGAACCATGCGACGGTCGCTTGATCGACCGCGGCAAGCGGAAGCCCCAGCACGCCTGTCACCCGCACCGCCGCGTCCAGCAGCACGACTGCCAGCGCGATCACGGCCAGTGGCAGGAAGATGCGACGCGCAGGCGCAGGGCGGATGAACAGCATCCTGCCGAACAGCAGCATCAAGGCCAGGTACAACGCCAGCCGCAGGGCATAGGGAGACAGTTCGATCACCACCGCAGCTTACTTCACGCTGAAACGATAGTCGCCGGTGACGGGGTGGCTGTCCTGGCCGACGGCGCGCCACTGCAGGCGATAGTCTCCGGCAGGCAGCGGCTTGGCGAAACTCACGACCAGCCGGTGACCATCGTCCGACACCTGCTGGGAAAGGGCAGGCATCGCCATCAGGGTGCGGCCATGGGCCATGCTCAGTTCGATGCGGGTGGCGCGCGGCATCACCCGCTCGCTGAAGGTCAGCTCGATGCGGTTGGCAGGCGCGACGCTGGCATCGGCGGCGGGCGTTGCCTTCACCAGGCTGGGGTGTGCAAGGGCCAGCGGAGCGGCGGCGACGCCCGGCAGCAGCAGGAGCAGAACGGCGGAGCGGCGGAGCGAAGACGACATGGTGGCTGCCTGCAGGAATGGGGCGCTCAGGCTGACGGCGGGCACCTTTCGTGGCCCTGACCCGGACATTACCGATCTGTCAGGTTGGCCGGTGCCGGGCCGACCCGCCCTTCCCATCATCGGCGCGCGCGTGCGCAGGCACGCAGGGCGCGGCGGTTGCACAGGTGGGCCATCGCCAGCAGCCCACCGCCGCAGGCGGTGGCCATGCCGTGCCAGAGCAGCGATTCCTTCAGCGGTGGATACAGCGATGCGGACAACAGCAGGCCAGCCCCAGCCAGGGCCAGTCGCATCGGCAGCCAGTGGCGGTGCCGGCGCAGGCCCGCAGCGGTGCTGGCCAGCGCCAGCAGCGAGGCGAGCAACGCGAACGCCCACTCCCAGCGTGACATCAGCAGCAGGGTGGTCATCAGGGCATGGCCGGGGTGCTGGAACGAGCGCAACGCCATCATGGCCGCCGGGACGAAGGCCAGCAGCAGCGGCAGCGCGATGCAGTGCGCTGCGCAGGCCAATGACAGCCCTGCGCCGGCCAGATCGAAACGGGGATGCCAGCGTGCCGATGCTGGCGGCTGTGGCAGACCCCTTGCAGGAACGGTGCGGATGTGGTCCATAATGTTACATAGTAACACTAACGGTACCCTCATGAAGCTTCCCGCCACGTTTCTGCTGCTGCTTTCTGCGGCGTCCGCCCACGCCCATGAGGTGCGCCAGCAGGGCGCGCATGTGCATGGCCAGGCCACGGTCGATGTGGCGCTCGAACGGGGAACACTGGACCTGGCAATGCAGGCCCCCGGTATCGGCCTGCTCGATTTCGAGCGACCGCCCGCCACCCCGCAGGAGCGCGCCGCGCTCGCACGTGCGAAGGCACTGCTGAAGGAAGGCGCATGGGTCACCCTGCCGACTGCGGCCCAGTGCCGCCTTGCCGCCAGCAGCGTGGCCGCCAACGGATTCGCTGCAGACCCGATGCGCGACGCCGGGCACCACGGCCATGCCGGCTTCAGTGCCGGACTGCGTTTCCAGTGCGCGCATCCGTCCGCGCTGCGGGTGCTGGTGGTCCGCCTGCCGGTGCTGTTCCCTGGCCTGCATGAGGTCATCGTCAACAGCACCACGCCCGCCGGACAGGGACGGCACGTGCTGACCGCCGAGACTCTGCGCGTGGTACTTGCGCAGTGAGTGCGGCGGTCATCGATGTGCAGGACCTGCGCTTCGCCTACGGCGATCGCCCGGTACTGGAGATTCCGGCATTGCGCGTCGATGCGGGCAGCAGCGTGCTGCTGCGCGGTGCCAGTGGCGGTGGCAAAAGCACCCTGCTGGGTGTGCTGGCCGGCGTGCTGCGCGCTCGCCAGGGCCGGGTCGACGTCGCCGGACACTCCCTGCATGCGATGAACGGTCCGGCCCGCGACCGCTTCCGTGCCGACCAGCTGGGCGTGATCTTCCAGCAGTTCAACCTGCTGCCGTTCCTCAGCGTGCGCGAGAATATCGCGCTGGGTCTGCGCTTTTCGCGGCTGCGCAGGCAGCGCGTCGGCGCAGCGCTGGACGAGGAGATCGCACGGCTGCTGCAGTCCCTGCAGATCGACCCGACGCTGATGGACCGTCCGGCGGGCAGGCTCAGCGTGGGCCAGCAGCAGCGCGTGGCGGCGGCACGCGCACTGATCGGGCGGCCGCAGGTGCTGCTTGCCGACGAGCCCACCTCGGCACTGGACCGGCACGCGGCGGACGCGTTCGTGCGCCTGATGACCCGGCAATGCCAGGCCTTCGGCACCACCGCGCTGGTGGTCAGCCACGATGAAAGCCTGCAGCCTCTGTTCGACCGGGTCATCGTCCTGGCCGAGATCAATCATGCCGGAGCTGCCCATGCTTGAACTTGCCTGGGCCAGCCTGCGCAGCCGCGCGCTCAGTGTTGCCCTCACGGTGCTGGTGATCGCCCTCAGCGTGGTTCTGCTGCTGGGCGTGGAGCGGGTCCGCACGCAGGCGCATGAAGGTTTTGCCAGCACCGTGTCCGGAACCGATCTGATCGTGGGTGCGCGCTCCGGACCGGTGAACCTGCTGCTCTATTCAGTGTTCCATATCGGCGATCCGACCAACAATGTCTCCTGGCAGTCCTATCAGGCGCTGTCGGCGCTGCCGCAGGTGAAGTGGTCGGTGCCGCTCTCGCTGGGCGATTCCTGGCGGGGCTACCGCGTGGTCGGCACCACCGGCGGCTACTTCGAGCATTACCGCTACGGTGCCGGTCATGAACTGGTCTTCGCACAGGGCGGGCCCTTCTCGGACCTGTACGATGCGGTGATCGGCGCGGAGGTGGCGCAGGCGCAGAACATCACGCCGGGCGACCCGATCGTGCTGGCGCATGGCACCGGGGCGGTGCCCCTGGCCACGCATGCCGACAAGCCGTTCCGCGTGGTGGGGATCCTGCAGCGCACCGGAACACCGGTGGATGCGTCGGTACTGGTATCGCTGCCGGCGATCGAAGCCATCCACATCGACTGGCGTTCCGGCGTGCAGCTGCCCGGCCAGCATGTCAGCGCGGAGCAGGCGCGGCGGCTTGATCTGACCCCGACCAGCATCACCGCCTTCATGCTTGGCCTGAATACCCGCATCGCGACGTTCTCCGTGCAGCGCACGATCAATGACTATCCGGAGGAGGCGATGCTGGCGATCCTGCCGGGCGTCACCCTGCAGCAGTTGTGGCAATCGTTGGGCACGGCCGAGCGGGCACTGCGGTTGATCAGCGCGATGGTGGTGCTGCTGGGAATGGTCTCGCTGGTAGCGCTGCTGGTATCAACCCTGCAGGAGCGGCGCCGCGAGATGGCGGTGCTGCGCGCGGTCGGCGCGCGTCCGCGCTACATCGCCGGTCTACTGGTGGTGGAGGCGGTGGCGACCAGCGCGCTGGCGTGCGGGCTGGCACTGGCGGCGCTGGTGCTGGCCAGTGCCGTGGGGCGCAGCTGGGCGCTGGCGCAGTATGGCCTGTCGATCACCCACGTCTGGCCGGATGCGCGCGAGCTGGGCTGGGTGGCGGGCCTGCTGCTGGTCAGCGCCGTGGCGGGCCTGCTGCCGGCCGCGCTGGCCTACCGGCGCACGCTCGCCGACGGTTTGGCGTCGCCGGGATGAGCATGCGCCGGCTGGGTGGCTTGCCAGTGTTGCTGATGCTGGTTGCCTGCGAGCGGCCGGTCGACACCGGCGTGCAGGCGCTGCCGCCACCGGTGGCGGATCAGGGCGCAGCGACCGTGGAAGAGCAGGAGCTGGACTGGCTGCAGATGATGCCCGCCGACGAGCTGGCGGCGCTGGAACGTGGCGAAGGCCCTGAGGTGGAACACAACGGCAGCCGACGCATGCCGCAGTTCGGCACGTTCCGCACCGTCGACGCAGTGCTGCAGCGCCCGGTGCGCCTGCCGGGCTACGTGGTGCCGCTGGCCAGCACTGCGGAAGGACGGCTCAGTGAATTCCTGTTCGTCCCGTATTACGGCGCCTGCATCCATGTGCCACCACCGCCGCCGAACCAGATCGTGCACGTGGTACTGGACCGGGCAATCGAGATGCCAGACATGTACGCGCCGTTCTTCCTGGCCGGAAACCTGCACGCCGAGCGCCTGGACGATGAGCTGGCAGGCTCTGCCTACAGCATGCGCGATGCACGGCTGAAACCCTATGCGCCGTGATTGCCTTGCAGGGCTCGCTGGATGCGCGCTGCTGGCCGGATGCGCCCGCGTGCCCGACGGTGCCGGACAGCACCCTGCACCGTTGCCGGCGGCGGCGCCGTCTCCGTCGGCACGCCCGATCGACCGCTGGGACGCCCTGATGCCGGACGAGGACCGTTTCCAGCGACCGCCGCCGCAGATCGGCCTGTCACGCGACGGCATGGCCGGCGTCGGTGGCCTGATTGACGACAGCGGCGCCGGCACGCCGCCCGGTCAGGCGATCGACCACTCCCGTCCGGAGCGCGCCCGGCAGTTCGGCTCTTCGCGCGTGGTGGCATCGGTGGATGGACGTGCGGTGGACCTGGATGGTTACGTCGTGCCCCTGGGCACCACCGACGACGGACGCGTGGACGAGGTGCTGTTCGTCCCGTTCTATGGTGCCTGCATCCATGTACCCCCACCACCGCCGAACCAGATGATCCACGTGACGTTGGCCACGCCGATCACGCTGGGTGCGCTGTGGGACCCCTATCGACTCGCCGGGCGGGTGCAGGTCAAGCGCTTCGACGCCGACATCGCCAGCGCTTCCTACGATGTGGCGGCCGCCACACTGACGCCGATCCACAACTGATGCGCGGGCGTCCACTACTGGCGATGGCGCTGCTGGCGGTGACGGTCACGGCGGTCGGGTGGCTGTACCTGCGGACAGCGCAGCCGCAGCCGCCGCAGGCCACTTCCGTGGCGCCCACCGATGAGATGCGGCAGCGGATCGAGCGGCGGATGGGGGACGATGCGGCCTTCCGCAACGACGTGGCATTCCTGCTGGTGGCAACCCTGCGCGACCGCTGCCGGCCGGCAGAGGCAGGGCTGCTCGCGCGCATGGCCAACCGTGCCGCGCTGCCGGTACTGGGCGCGGTGAGTGCGGTGACTGCGGAGGATCCAGGCCTTGACCGTCCCATCTACCGTTACATCCAGCACCGCGCCGACAGTGCCCGCTGCACGGATCCGCTGCCCCTCGCAGCGGCCGGTGGCCGCGTGCTGCACGTCGATATCGAGCAGTATGCTCGCACCTTCCCGGACAGCTACTTCGATCCCACGCGCAGCAGGGCGCCGCGGGATTTCGGTGGGCATACGCTGCGCGAGCGGGCCTCCAACGCATGCAACAGCGTGGTTTATTCGGTACTGCCGCTCGGCGACGCGGACTGGCGCTGTGCGTCGCTGCGGGCGAACGCGCGGGCCCGGGTGCGCAGCCTGTGCGAGGACGAGCTGCGGCGCCAGCACGGTGACATCGCGGGCGAACTCGACATGGCCGTGGGGCAGGGCATGCAGGAACAGGTGGTCGCGGCGGTGGCGGCGTTGCCGGTGGACTGCAGGTAGCACCAGCGGCGCCTGCCGGGGCTGAACAGCGCCTGGGTCGAAACCTGAACGTGTCGCTGCAGGGCTATAACTATACAGGACATCCGGTATAGTTAATGGAACCTTCTTGCCCAGGTTTGTTTCCCATGGCCTTGTCCCAGTCCTTGGCCGATGCTCCGGCTCTGTCCCGTGCCCGGCGCTGGTCGCTGTTGTTCACGGTGGCCGCCGGCCTGCTGCTGGTGACGCTGGACAACTCGGTGCTGTACACGGCGCTGCCCACGCTGACGGCAGAGCTTTCCGCCAGCGCGGGTCAGGCGCTGTGGATCATCAATGCCTATCCACTGGTGATGGCTGGCCTGCTGCTCGGTGCGGGCACGCTGGGCGACCGCATCGGTCACCGTCGCATGTTCCTGATCGGCCTGGTGGTCTTCGGCGTGGCTTCGCTGGCGGCAGCGTTCTCTGTCACCGCAGCGCAGTTGATCGCTGCCCGTGCGCTGCTCGCCGTGGGCGCCGCGGCGATGATGCCGGCCACGCTCGCGCTGATCGGCCTCAGCTTCCATGAAGAGCGTGAGCGCAACATCGCCATCGCGATCTGGGGCTCGGTGGCGATCGTCGGCGCCGCACTCGGACCGATCATCGGTGGCTGGCTGCTGCAGCATTTCTGGTGGGGATCGGTGTTCCTGGTCAACGTGCCGGTGGTGATCGTGGCCTTCGTCGCGACGCTGCTGCTGGCGCCGGAGGGGCAGCGCGACACGTCCCGGCCGTGGGATCTGCTGTCCTCGCTGCTGGCGCTGGCGGCGCTGTCGGGGCTGGTGCTGGCGATCAAATCGCTGATCGCCACGCCGCCTTCCTATGGCCTCGGCGCGGCGGCATCGGTGCTGGCGCTGGCGGCGGGCGCCGCGTTCGCCCGCCGCCAGCGGCGCCTGCCGCATCCACTGCTGGACTTCGCGATCTTCCGCAATCCGGCATTCCTGGCCGGTACGCTGTCTGCGGTGTTCACCCTGTTTGCGATGGCGGGCCTGCAACTGCTGACCACCCAGCGTTTCCAGCTGGTCGCCGGATTCACGCCATTGCAGGCGGGCCTGCTGGTATCGGTGGCGGCGCTGGGCAGCCTGCCCAGCGCGCTGCTCGGCGGCAGCATCCTGCACCGCGTCGGCCTGCGTCCGCTGATCTGCGGCGGACTGGCCGCGGGGGCACTGGGAGTGGGCGTGGTCGCGTTCGGTTTTCCGCACGGACTGGGCTGGGTCGTCGCCGGCATGGCGATCACCGGGTTCGGCATGGGCTCGGCAATCTCGGTCGCATCCACTGCCATCCTCAACAATGTGCCTGCGCACCGTGCGGGCATGGCGTCCTCCGTGGAGGAGGTCTCCTACGAATTCGGCGGCCTGCTGGCGGTGGCGATGCTGGGCAGCCTGGGCGCAGCGATGTACGGCGCCTTCCTGCCGGTATCGGCGGATGTTCCGGCACTGGCGCGGGAAGGATTCGCCCAGGCGCAGCAGGTCGCCCGCGAAGCCGGCCCGGGCGAGTGGTTCGCCGGCGCCACCGCCGCCTATGACCGCAGCTACCAGATCGTGCTGCTGGTCATCACCGCGGTGCTGGCCGTGGGTGCAGCGCTGATCGCGCGCCTGCTGCGCGGGCGGGCGGGGAGCCGCGAGGGAGCGGCCGATCGCGTAAAGTAGTGCGATGAGAACCAGCAAGCGCCAGCGCATCCTCGATGCCGCCGTCAACGTGATCAATCGAGACGGTGTGCGCGCGGTGACCTTCGAGTCGGTGGCGGCAGAAGCCGGCCTCACGCGCGGCGGCCTGCTGTATCACTTCCCGTCGCGCGAGGCACTGCTGCGCGGCATCGACGAGCACCTGGTGCACAACTGGGAGGCGTCGATGGAAGCGCTGCTCGGCAAGCGTGCCAGCGAGGCCACGGCGCTCGAGCGCTATCAGACCTTCGTCCGCGTGTCGGCGCAGAGCGCGACGCGCGCCGAGCTGATGTTCATGCTCGAATCGGTGGACCCGGAGGCCGGTGAGCGGCCATGGAGCCCGGCCGTGCAGCGCTGGGCGCCATCGCCGCCGCCGGCCGGCGTGGTTGATCCTGCGGCGCTGGACAATTTCGTGGCACGGTTGGCGGCCGATGGGCTGTGGATCTACGAGGCCATGTACGAAGGACAGCTGGACGACGCGGTGCGCGCCCAGGTGGCCGAGCGCATTGCGGGCCTGTTGTCACCCGGCCGATGATGGGGGTTGCCCACTGACGATGGCGGGTCCCGCCATGGCCGCGTTCATGCCGTTGGCATGTCTTCCGGCCGCAACCGCTCTGGATGGGTGTACACATTGAATCCACTGCCGCGGGCGAAGCCGACCAGGCACAGCCCTGCGCTGCGCGCCAGATCGATCGCCAACGCCGTTGGCGCGGACACGGCGGCCAGTACGCTGGCACCGGCGCGCACTGCTTTGCTGACCATCTCGTAGCTGGCCCGGCTGGAAATCAGCAGCAGTCCACCGTCGATGGCGTGCTCGTTGTGATGCAGGGCGCCGATCAGCTTGTCCAGTGCATTGTGGCGGCCCACGTCCTCGCGCACCCAGCCGATGCGCCCGTTGGCGTCGGCCCAGGCGGCCGCGTGGGTGGAGCCGCTGGCCGCATTCATCGGCTGGTGCTGCGACAGCGTGGCCAGTGCCCGCTGCAGGGCCGCCGGCGCGTAGGTCCGTCGTTCGCGTACCGGGGGCAGGGGCCGCAGCACATCCTCGAGCTGCCGTGTTCCGCACAGGCCGCAGCCGCCACGGCCGGGCAGCAGGCGGCCATCGGCCGGATCCAGACCGGCGCCCGGTGCCTCGGCGGCAACCGTCATCCGCAGTTCGATGCCTTCCAGCTGCGGCGCCACATCGATCGAGAGCAGCTGCGTCGGCGTGGTGATCAAGCCCTCGCTGAGCGAGAAACCGAGCGCAAAGTCCTCCAGGTCACAGGGCGTGGCCATCATCACCGCGAACACGGTGCCGTTGTAGTGCAGCGCTACCGGCACCTCTTCGGCGACCACGTCGGCCTGCGCCTGCACCTGCAGCCCGCCCTCACGCCAGCGCTGCAACGTGCGCTGCGCGGTGCCGGCAGGCGGAGAGGGCGGCGGGGGCGAGTCAGCCATGCAGAGTGTCCGGACAGAGTGAGCGTGTCATGGGCCGTTCGCCCACCCCCCGGAGGATAGCGCAGTGCGTCCGTGGCGATGCAGCAGCCACCGGCGCGCCGAAGAGGGCGCGCTGGGAGATGCGGGGCGGCTCTGGCGAAGTGGTCCCGGGCGTGCTTGACTCTGTCTGTCGTGCCCTTCGCAGTCTCGTCTCCTGGCGCCAGGTCTTCGAACATGTCCGAGCAGAAGCCACCCCGTTACAAGCCCTACAACCAGCCCGCAGGCGGCTGGGGTGCGGCCGGCGCCACCGCCCGGGTTCTGCTGCAGCAGAGCGTGATCGGCAACGGCTCCAGGGCACTGCTGGCGATGAACCAGCCCGCTGGCTTCAAATGTCCCAGCTGCGCCTTCCCCGATGCCGACGAGCGCAGGAAACTGGAGTTCTGCGAGAACGGGGCCAAGGCACTGGCCTGGGAGGCGACCCGGTTCCGGGCGGATCGCGAGCTGTTCGCGCGTTATACCGTCAGCGAGCTGATGGAGCGGACCGACTACTGGCTGGAAATGCAGGGGCGGCTGACCGAGCCGATGCGTTACGACGCAGCCACCGACCACTATGTGCCATGCAGCTGGGACGAGGCGTTCGCACTCATCGGCCGTCACCTGCGGTCACTGGACAGCCCGCATCAGGCCGAGTTCTACACGTCGGGCCGCACGCCGAACGAGGCGGCGTTCCTGTATTCGATCTTCGTACGCGAGTTCGGCACCAACAACTTCCCCGATTGTTCGAACATGTGCCACGAGCCGACCAGCCGTGGCCTGCCACCTTCCATCGGTGTGGGCAAGGGCACCATCGTCCTGGAGGATTTCGAGCACGCCGAGGCGATCTTCGTGATCGGCCAGAACACCGGCACCAATTCGCCGCGGATGATGGGCAACCTGGTCGAGGCGCGCAGGCGCGGCGTGCCGATCGTGGCGGTCAACCCGATGCCCGAGCGCGCCCTGATCCGGTTTGCCGAGCCGCAGGATGTGGTGCAGATGGCGACCTTCGGCTCCACCGAGATCAGCAGCGAATTCGTGCATATCCGCATCGGCGGTGATCTGGCGCTGATCAAAGGCATGATGAAGGTGATGTTCGAGCGAGAGGCACAGGGCCAGCGCGTGCTCGACCATCGGTTCCTGGATGAACATACGGTCGGCCTGGACGCCTTGCGCGCGGACGTGATGGCGCAGGACTGGGACGACATCGTCAGGGTCTCCGGCATCTCGGAGGCGCAGATCCGGCGCTGCGCCGAGATCTACATCCGCTCCAATGCCACGGTGATCTGCTATGGCATGGGCCTGACCCAGCACCAGTATGGCTCGCGGCTGCTGCAGCAGGTCGCCAATCTGCTGATGCTGCGCGGCAACTTCGGCAAGCCGGGGGCGGGGATCGGCCCGATCCGGGGTCATTCCAACGTGCAGGGCGATCGTACCGTCGGCATCGACGAGAAGCCGGCGGCAGCGTATCTGGATCGCCTTCAGGAGGTGTTCGGTTTCAATCCGCCGCGGGAGCACGGGCACCATGTGGTCGAGTCGATCGAGGCGATGCTCGACGGCAGCGCCAGAGTGTTCATCGGGCTGGGCGGCAATTTCATCCATGCCGTGCCGGACACGCCCCGGGCCTACGAAGCCATGCGCAGCCTGCAGCTGACGGTGGGTATCGCCACCAAGCTCAACCGCGGGCACCTGGTGCATGGCCGCGATGCGCTGATCCTGCCGGTAGTGGCGCGCTCGGAACGTATCGTCACGCCCGCAGGCGAGCAGTTCGTGACGATCGAGGATGCGATGTCGAACGTGACCGCATCGCGCGGTGTTCTTGAGCCGGCCAGCGACCAGCTGCTGCCGGAGGTCGAGATCGTCTGTCGCATGGCGATGGCGACGCTGCCGGACAGCAGGGTCGACTGGGCAGGTTGCAGGCATGACTATGCGCGGATCCGTGACCTGATCGCTGCCGTGTACCCGCAGATCTATGCAGGCTTCAATGAGCGCATCCGGCAGCCGCACGGCTTCCATCTGGACATTGCACCGCGCCGCCGGGTGTGGCCCACCGCCAACGGCAAGGCCAACATCCTTGTGATGCCGGGCCTGGATGTGGACGACCCGGTGGATGATCCTGACATGCTGCGACTGGCCACGGTGCGTTCGCATGACCAGTTCAACACCACCATCTACAGCTACAACGACCGCTATCGCGGCGTATACAACGATCGCAGGGTGGTGTTCATGAACATCGAAGACCGGCTGGCACGCGGTCTGGAGAAGGAGGCGCGGGTCAGCCTGGAGACGCTCAGCGCAGATGGCGTGCGGCGTCGCATCGACGGGCTGACCGTGCTCGACTACCCCATGCCACGGGGCGCGCTGGCGGGCTACTACCCTGAGTTGAATGCGCTGCTGCCGCTGGACTACTACGATCGCCTCAGCGGCACGCCTGCGGCGAAGTCGATTCCGGTACGCATGCGGGCAGACACAGGCAGCGCGGACACCGCATAGGGTCGGGCGGCGGCCCAGCCTGCCACGCCCATCGGCTATGATGCCTGCGATGAATGCTGCTGCTCTCCTGCTGCGCTGGCTGTTGCTCGTTGCCCTGGTGCTGACCGCACCGGGGCTGGCGCGGGCTGCATCGGGCGACGGTGGACAGGGCGACACGGAGTACTGCGCCGCGTCGCATGAGACGGCCGTGGATCGGGCCGGATGCTGCGGCGATCGATCATCGGGCGACTGCGCAGCCAGTGAGTGTCCGTGCCCTCCCGCGTGTACCGGCGTGCCGGCGACCTCCTCCGCCGTGGCGATCACACCCTGGCGTGAGGCGCCACGCGCTGCCCTTGCACGACGGCCTGTGCCGCCGCCCCTGACCGACGCGTTGCGACCTCCCATCGTGTGATGGCCTGCAGGCGCCAGCCGCCTGTTGTCCTGCCTGTCCCATTCCCGATTTTCCCGCGCCTTCGATGCGTGGGTCGCGGGCGTTTCGCCCGCATGCACAAAGGAACCAACACGATGAACCGTTCTCTCTCTCTCGGCCTGCTGCTGGCTAGCATTCTGTCCGGCGCCGGCTGCGCCCGTGCAGCCGAAGAGGTGGCCGCGGCGCCGGGCCATGCTCACGCAGCGGCCGATGCCGCCTCCGTCCCCGATGCGCAGCTGCCGACCGCCATCGTCCACAAGACCGCCAGCTGCGGTTGCTGTGGCGTCTGGGTCGAACACCTGCAGGCCGCGGGCTTCGCGGTGGACGTGCGGGATACCGATGACATGAACCCGATCAAGCGGCGCCTGGGTGTGCCGGTCGGCAAGGGGTCCTGCCATACCGCCGAGATCGACGGCTATGTGGTGGAGGGGCACGTTCCGGCCGAGGACATCAAGCGGCTGCTGAAGGAGCGTCCTGCGGCGCGTGGACTGGTGCTGCCGGGCATGCCGGCCGGTTCGCCCGGCATGGAGATGCCCGACGGTTATGTGCAGCCGTACACGGTGGAACTGGTGCGCGGTGACGGCAGCACCGAGCCGTTCGCCCACCACGGCCAGGGCGGCTGAGGGTCGCTGCTGCTGTGGCGGCTCACAGGCCGCCACGGCTTCAGTGCGCGTTGTCGCGCTCCCTGGCCAGCTGTGCCTCGAAACTGCGCTCGGCTGAATCCGCGTAGGCGCTGCAGCGCATCGCTGCAGCACTGGCCTTGGCGCCTGCGGCATAGTCCCAGCCGCTGGCGCCAGGGTGCGGGGTCAACAGCACGTCGCAGGGCAGGCGGCGCACGGTCGCGAAGCTGCGGCGATAGTCCTCGATCAGGTGCGGATAGCGGGGATTGCCCTGCAACCGGTAGCCCGGCGCACTGAGGCTGTCCGCATAGGCGATGCGTACCGGCCTGCCATCGCGGGTGTCGTTCCAGGTCCAGGCGGTGCTGCCCGGTGTGTGACCCGGCATGAAATGCGCGGTGAAGTGCATTCCGCCCAGCGACACGACCTCGCCGTCCATCAGGATGCGGTCGGCATTGGTCGGAGGGAAGGTGATGTCATCGCCGAAGTGCAGATCGTTGCTGCCCCCGCGCGCCAGCAGGACGGCCGTTTCGGCGTTGCTGGCGATCTGCGCGCCGGTGCGGCGCTTGAGTTCGGCCACCGCACCGGCGTGGTCGGCATGGGCATGGCTGAGCAGGATCCAGCGCAGCTGCTGCGGTGCGACGCCGCGCTGCTGCAGGTTGGCCAGCAGGTGATCGGCCATCTGCGGCATGCCGCCATCGATCAGCACCGCGCCGTCGTCGGTCTGTACCAGCAGTGCGGTCAGGTTTTCGGTGCCGATCTGCCAGGTGTGGTCGGCGATCTGCAGCGGCCTCATCGGCTGCAGCCATGAAGCATCCACCGTGTAGGCCCGCAGCTGGGGCAGGGGCGGCTCTGCTGCGTGTACCGGCGGGACCGCCACGGCAAGGACGAGGGCAGGCAGGAGAGAGCGCATCGTGAAGGTTCGCTGGGAGGAGGCGCAGAAACTAGCATGGGCCTCGTCGGTCGCGTTCCGCATAGATTTCATGGCTCCCATAAGGCTAGGCGAGCCCGGCCCGCAGCCGGTCGTACAGGCGGACCAGGTCGACCAGCGTACGCGCGCCCATCTTGCGCATCACCTGGGCGCGGCGCACCTTCACCGTGATCTCGCTGACGCCCAGGTCCGCAGCGATCTGCTTGTTGAGCCGGCCCCGGACCACGCCATCCACCACGTCGCGCTCGCCGGCCGACATCGACTCCCAGCGCTGCTGGAGGGCGCCCAGTTCGTCGCCTTCGCGGCGGCGCTGGCGATCGATGCCGATGCCCTTGTGGATCGCATCCAGCAGTTCCTGGTCGCGGAAGGGCTTGGTCAGGAACTCGATCGCACCGTCCTTGATCGCGTTGACACCCATCGCGATGTCACCGTGGCCGGTGATGAACACCACCGGCAGGTGCAGGCCACGCTGGCGCATGCCGCGGTGGAATTCCAGGCCGCTCTGGCCCGGCATGCGCACATCCAGCACCAGGCAAGCGGGCGCATCCAGCAGCGGTTGTTCGAGGAACGCCTGGGTGGACGCGAAGCCCCGTACCTGCAGGCCCATCGAGGCCAGCAGATCCTCCAGCGCCGCGCGCACCGAGGGATCATCGTCGATCACGTACACGATGGGCGCCGGCTCGACGGCCGGTGCAGCGGGTCTACGCATGGCGGTCCCCGATGGCAACAGGCAGGTCGAACACGAAGCAGGCGCCACCGCCGGCAACGCGTTCCGCGCGGATGTGGCCGTCATTGGCCTCGATCATGGAGCGGCTCAAGCTCAGGCCCAGGCCGAGGCCGCTCGACTTCGTGGTCCAGAATGCCTCGAACACGCGCTCCGGCTGTTCCGCCGGCAGGCCGATGCCACGGTCGCGCACGCTCAGGGTGATCCGTTGCCCGTCGCGCCGGCTCAGCAGTGACAGCCGGCGTTCGGCCACCGTTACGCCTTCCATCGCATCGACGGCATTGAGAATCAGGTTGCCGATCACCTGCTGCACCTGCACGCGGTCGGCCTGCACCGGCGGCAGATCCGGCTCCAGCAGCAGGGACACGGCCACCCCATGCTGGTCGAGTTCGCTGCGCGACAGCGCAAGCATTTCCTCCACGGCCTGATTCAAGTCGAAGGTGTCGCGCTGGGGTGCCGCACCCCGGGTCAGTCCGCGGATGCGGGCGATCACATCGCCGGCACGATGCGCGTCGGCGAGGATGCGTGACAGCGCCTGCCGTGCCTTGTCAACATTCGGCGGTTCCTGCGCCAGCCAGCGCTGGCAGGCGTCGGCGCTGCTGGCAATGGCCGCCAGCGGCTGGTTCACCTCGTGCGCGATGGACGTGGTCAGCTCACCGACGGTGGACGCGCGGGCGACCCGCAGCAGGCGTGCCTGCGCCTCCTGCACGGCGGCCTTGGCGGCTTCCATTTTCAGCGCCAGCCAGGTGGTGATGGCGATCACCAGCATGCCGATCACGGAATTGACCAGACCGATGCGGTAGGTGCCGAAACGCGTGAGTACGAAGCTCAGGCCGGTCAGGGCGACACAGGCCACGGCCAGGGCCAGCAATCCGCGCGGCGAAAGCACCCGCGAGGCTGCCAGGATCACCGCCGCATAGAAGCAGGCGGCTGCCACCGCGTAGTCGGTCAACGTGTCGAGCAGGAAGATCGCCACTACGGAGACGATCAAGGCCAGCAGCACCAGTGGACGGCGGGACGACAGCGAAGGCATCGGGACAGCTCCCTGGCGGGATGGAAAGGATAGCAAAGCCGGATCTGCCTTCCGCGGCAGGGCGTGTGGCCCGTGATGGCAGCGGCTGCCGCGCTGCACGTGCGCGCGATGATCTCGCGTCACTCCTCCAGGCTGGCATTCCAGAACCCCTGCAGGACGCCGGGCGTGGTGGATAACGCCGCCAGGACCGCATCCAGCTCGTCGCCGTCGGCGGTGGTGGCATACAGCACCGCTTCGATCTCCACATCGCGCTCGCCGAAGGGATGGTGGTCCACCGCGCGCACGGGGTACTGGGCCTGTTCCAGCAACAGCAGCAGGCGATCCAGTACCTCGGCCTGCTGTTCGCGCTGGCAGACGACATTGATGGCATAGACGGCTTCGCTGAACGTCTCCGGCAAGGGCTGCCGCTGGATGCGGTTGACCACCGGCCGCAGCAGCGTGTTGGCGGCGAGCACGAACAGCGTGGCCATCACCGCCTCCGGCAACAGCTTGATGCCGGCACAGGCCCCCACTGCCGCCGAGCCCCACAGGGTGGCGGCGGTGTTCAGGCCCGAGACCTGCGCGCCCTCCTTCATGATCGCGCCCGCGCCCAGGAAGCCGACACCGGAGATCACGTAGGCGACCACGTGCAGCGGCGACGGCGGCCCGCCGTACAGGTCGTGGAAACGGACAGCCAGGTCGACGAACACCGCCGCGCCGACGGCTACCAGCGTGTTGGTGCGCAGCCCTGCGGTACGTTGGCGCAGCTGGCGCTCCAGGCCGATGGCGGCACCGAGGACGAAGGCGGTGGACAGGCTCAGCAGCGAGCCGAGCGTGGCGCCGGCGTTGAACGCGGGCAGGTTCAGGTTGATGGCGGACATCAGGATCTCCCCAGGCACGGCCGGCAACGCCTACTGCCAGCCGTAGCGACGGATGTAGAGCTTCTTCAGTGCAGTGGTCAGTGCGGCATAGCCGAACAGGATCGCCACCAGGAACGGCCAGTACCCTGCCGGCAGTGCCTGCAGCCTGAAGTAGGTGGCCAGCGGGCTCATCGGCAGGATCACGCCCAGGGCCATGATCAGTCCCGTCATCAGCAGCAGCGGTGGCGCGGCGATGCTCTGCAGGAACGGCAGCTTCGGCGTGCGGATCATGTGCACGATCAGGGTCTGGGTCAGCAGGCCGACGACGAACCAGCCTGACTGGAACAGGCCCTGGTCGGCGGGTGTGCGAGCGTCGAACACATACCACATCAGGGCGAAGCAGCTGAGGTCGAAGACCGAGCTGATCGGTCCGAAGAACACCATGAAGCGGCCGATGTCGGCCGGGTTCCATTTCAGCGGCTGCCGCACCAGGTCCTCGTCCACATTGTCGAACGGAATGGCAATCTGCGAAACGTCGTACAGCAGGTTCTGCACCAGCAGCTGCAGCGGCAGCATCGGCAGGAACGGCAGGAAGGCGGACGCTACCAGCACCGAGAACACGTTGCCGAAGTTGGAGCTGGCGGTCATGCGGATGTACTTGAGCATGTTGCAGAAGGTGCGCCGGCCCTGGATCACGCCTTCCTCCAGCACCATCAGGTTCTTTTCCAGCAGGATGATGTCGGCCGCTTCCTTGGCGATGTCCACGGCGCTGTCGACGCTGATGCCGATGTCGGCGGCGCGCAGCGCGGGCGCATCGTTGATGCCGTCGCCGAGAAAGCCGACCACCTTGCCCTGCGCGCGCAGCTGGCGTACCAGTCGTTCCTTGTGCAGCGGCGTCAGGCGGGCAAACACGCGGTGGTGCTGCAGGGCGTGTGCCAGCGCTTCATCGCCCATGCGTTCGATCTGCGGGCCGGTCAGGATCGTGTCCGCGTCGAGTCCGACCTGGGCACAGACACGGGCGGTGACCAGTTCGTTGTCGCCGGTGAACACCTTGACCTCGACGCCATGCATCGCCAGTGCCTGCAGTGCCTGTGCAGCCGATTCCTTGGGCGGATCAAGAAAGGCCACGTAGCCGATCAGGGTCAGTCCACATTCGTCGGACTGGGTGTAGGTCGCCTGCTGCGCGCTGGTTTCCTTCATCGCCACCGCCACCACCCGCAGGCCCTGTTCGTTCAGTTCCTCGGTGGTCTGCCGGACCCGCGCCAGCCGCCGTTCGTCCAGTGGCATGTCGTGGCCGTTCTCGCGCACGGTGGAGCACACCGCGAGCATCTCCTCGACCGCGCCCTTGCAGATCAGCTCATGGTGATTCCCGCATTCGGATACCACGACCGACATGCGGCGGCGCTCGAAGTCGAACGGTATCTCGTCCACCTTCCGGTAGTCCTGGCTCAGGCGCAGCGAGCTCTGCAGTTCCACGTGCTCCAGCACGGCGCGGTCCAGCAGATTGATCAGGCCGGTCTGGAAGTGGCTGTTGAGATAGGCGAACTTCAGCACGTCTTCCGAGTCACGGCCGAACACGTCGGTATGCCGTTCCAGGGCGATCCGGTCCTGGGTGAGCGTGCCGGTCTTGTCGGTGCACAGCACGTCCATGGCACCGAAGTTCTGGATGGCGTCCAGGCGCTTGACGATCACCTTGCGGCGCGACAGCAGCACCGCCCCCTTGGCCAGGGTGGAGGTGACGATCATCGGCAGCATTTCCGGGGTCAGGCCGACCGCCACCGACAGGGCAAACAGGAAGGCTTCGGTCCAGTCACCCTTGGTCCAGCCATTGACCAGCAGCACGAACGGCACCATCACCAGGGCGAAGCGGATCAGCAGCCAGCTGACACTGTTGACCCCGGCCTGGAAGGCCGTGGGTGCACGGTCGCTGGCGATGCTGCGCTCGGCCAGAGTGCCGAAATAGGTGCGGTTGCCGGTAGCCAGTACCACCGCGGTGGCCGTGCCGGAGACCACGTTGGTACCCATGAACAGCAGGTTGTGCTGATCGAGCAGGCCGGCCTGCGCATCGCCCGGATGGGCGAACTTCTCCACCGGCAGTGATTCCCCGGTCATGGCCGCCTGGGCCACGAACAGATCCTTGGCCGACAGCACCCGGCAGTCGGCCGGAATCATGTCGCCGGCCGAGAGCACGAGGTGATCGCCGGGTACCAGCTCGCGGATCGGCAGGTCCAGCAGCCGTGAGGGCCGCCGGCTGTGCAGGTGCGCACCGAAGTACTGATCGGCCAGGTCTGCCGCTTCCGTTCCAGGGGTGCGCCGCAGTACACGCGCCGTGTTCCCCACCAGTGCCTTCAGCCGTTCAGCGGCGCGGTTGGAACGCCCTTCCTGGACGAAGCGGATCAGGGTGGACAACAGCACCATCGCGGCGATCACCACCGTGGCCTTCGCATCCTCCGTCAGCCAGGAGACCGCTGCCAGCACGGTCAACAGCAGGTTGAACGGATTGCGGTAGCACTGCCACAGGTGGCGCCACCACGGCAGCGGCTTTTCGTGATCGACTTCGTTCGGGCCGAGGGCGGCCAGCCGTAAGTCCGCCTCGTGCTGGCCCAGGCCATCGGCGTGCGAGTCCAGCCTGCTCAGCAGGTGCGCTTCATCGAGCTGCGCCAAGGTGACCAGTCCGGCGGTGAGGTTGAACGGTACGCTCCCGCTGTTGCCGGGACCGAAGCCGGCTTCGGGCATCGCCCGGCGCCGGAACAGGTTGCCGGCGCGCCGGCTGCGCAGGAAAGCGTTGAACCAGGCATTGAGCAGGCTCATGGGGAACTCCTTGATGGGGCCGGCGCAGGACCGGCACGCAGGGGGCAGGGCGTCGCGTCGCCGTTCAGGCGGAGCGCAGGGCCAGTACGTCAGGCGACCAAGGCTGCATGCGAAGGCGCTGGCTGCCGCCGATGCACAGCGGCTTCATCGCGTCGCGGAGGGGGTAGGGCAGATGGCGCAGGACGCTGATGCGCTCGCTGATCGGCAGCAACGAAAGGACGTCGGCCACCACGCGTGGCGAGCCCAGCGCCAGCGAACGGGCAAACAGCACTGGGCCATGCACCCACAGCTGGCTGCGCAGGGCGGTGACATCGCGCGTACCCATCAGGCGGCGCAGGGTGATGTAGAGGGTCTTGCAGGACATGGGGGCACTCTCCAGGCAGGTGCGCCTGGCGGCCCCCCCGCACTCACGCAGGCAGGGACCGGCCGCCAGGCGCCCGGTACGGGCGGAAACAGGCAGGCAGGGGCGCGTTGCGCCCGGCAGGGTCGGGATCCATCGGCGTCTCCGTGCAGGTGGGAAGGGGCTGCCGGGGGCGTTTCCCGGCGGTGGTGCCATTGTCGGCCGCTGGCCGGGCACGGCCTAGAGGCCCGTGGGTTAGCGTCGCTATACCTTGGTATAGCGGCCGCAGTCGAAGCTGACGGAATTGTCAGGCAGGCGACAGCATGGTGCCGGAGGTTGCCACCCAGGATGACGGCAGGCCTGCGCAGACCGGCGCGGGCACCGGATTGGACCCCCTGCCATGCGATTGCCTGATGTCACTGCGCTGCTGCGCCGCCGCCACCTCGCGCTGGGAGCGGCACTGCTGGTTGCCCTGTTGCTGGCGATGTTGTTCCACGGCGTTTCCCGCGGCGACGCACAGCCCAGCGCGGCACCGCCACCGGTACCGGTGGTCACCACGCGCGTCGAGCAGCGTGATGTCCCCCACTGGCGAAGCGGCGTCGGCACGGTGCAGTCGCTGCAGAGCACCGTGCTGCGCCCGCAGGTGGATGGCGTGCTGACCGAAGTGCTGTTCGAGGAAGGGCAGAAGGTGCGCAAGGGGCAACTGCTCGCGCGTATCGATGATCGCGCCATCCGTGCCGGTCTGGGCGGTGCACAGGCGGCGCTGGTGCGCGACCGCGCCACGCTGGACGCGGCGCGCTCGGATCTGTCACGGCTGCAGCATCTGTCCAGCGACCAGCTGGTGTCGCGACAGATGCTGGAGCAGCAGGCCGCCACCGTGCAGCAGTTGCAGGCCACCGGCCGCGGCAACCAGGCTGCGGTGGACGCAGCGCAGGTGCAGCTCTCGTATACGCGCATCGTGGCGCCGATGGACGGCCGCATCGGTCTGCGCCAGGTGGATCCGGGCAATCTGGTGCGCGCCAGTGACACGCAGGGGTTGGTGACCGTGCAGCAGACCGATCCGATCTCGGTGGTGTTCGCGCTGCCGCAGGACGCGCTGCCGCAGCTGCGACAGGCGCTCGCCGCAGGCGACGCACAGGTGCAGGCACTGGACCGCGAGGGTGGCCAGCTGCTGGCTGAGGGCACGTTGCAGGTGATCGACAACCAGGTGGACGAGGCCTCCGGTACGGTGCGGCTGCGCGCGCGCTTCAGCAATGCGTCCGATCAGCTGTGGCCCGGACAGCTGGTCAGCGTGCGGGTGCGCACCGGCCAGAGCACGGGCGCGCTGGTGCTGGATGCCGCGGCGATCCAGCGTGGCGTGCAGGGCAGCTTCGTCTACCGCGTGGTCGCTGATGGCAGCGTGGAATCGCTGCCGGTCACGGTCGGTGAACAGGACGGCGGGCAGGTGGTCGTGCAGGGTGAGCTGCGGGTCGGCGATGTGGTGGTACGCGATGGACAGTCGCGGCTGCGGCCGGGCACGGTGGTGGCCGAGGCCAAACCCGCCGCGGCGCCTGCAGCGGTCCGGCGCGGGGCGGCACCGTGAGCGCGCGCACCTCGCTGTCCAGCTGGTTCGTTCATCACCCGGTCGCCACGACCCTGTTGACCCTGGCGGTGGTGCTGCTGGGCGTGGCAGCATTGCCGCGCCTACCGGTGGCGCCGTTGCCGGAGGCTGAGTTCCCGACCATCCGGGTCAATGCCAATCTGCCCGGTGCCAGCGCCGAGACCATGGCCTCGGCGGTGGCCACGCCACTGGAAACCCAGCTGACGGGCGTGCCCGGCATCATCGAGATGACCTCGACCAGTGCACTGGGCAGCACTTCGATCACCCTGCAGTTCGATCTGGAAAAGAACATCGACACGGCCGCGCAGGAAGTGCAGGCGGCGATCAACGCCGCCGCCGGCCGCCTGCCCAGTGAACTGCCGAACATGCCGACCTGGCGCAAGGTGAATCCGGCCGACAGTCCCATCCTGGTGCTCAGCGTGGTGTCGACCCAGATGTCGATGACCGAATTGAGCGATCTGGCCGAGAGCCGCCTCGCACGCTCGATCAGCCAGATCAGCGGCGTTTCGGAGGTCGGCATCGTCGGCCAGCAGCGTCCGGCGATCCGCATCCAGGCCCAGCCGGAGCGGCTGGCGGCGATGGGCCTGACCCTGTCCGACCTGCGTGGCGTGGCGCAGAACGCCAGCCTCAACCAGGCCAAGGGTGCACTGATGGGCGAGCAGCGCACGTCCACCTTCGAAGCCAACGACCAGCTGTTCAGTGCCCAGGACTACCGGCGCCTGGTCGTTGCCTATCGTGACGGCGCACCGGTGGTGCTGGGTGATGTCGCGCAGGTGATCGACGGCGCCGAGAATGCCTACGTGCAGGCGTGGCCGAACGGCCAGCCTGGGGTCGGCCTGATCATCAGCCGGCAGCCCGGCGCGAACATCGTGCGCACCACCGATGCGGTGCTGGCCGCCTTGCCGGAACTGAGCGCGAACCTCCCGGCCAGCGTCGATGTGGAGGTGCTCAACGACCGTACGCGCACCATCCGCGCGTCGCTGCACGAGGTGGAGCTCACCCTGGTACTGACCATCGTGCTGGTGGTGCTGGTGATGGGCCTGTTCCTGCGCCAGCTTTCCGCCACGCTGATCGTCGGCGCGGTACTGGTGGTCGCGCTGGTGGCGACCTTCGCCGCGATGTACGTGGCCGGCTTCAGCCTCAACAACCTGACCCTGGTGGCACTGGTGGTTGCGGTCGGCTTCGTGGTCGACGACGCGATCGTCGTGGTGGAGAACATCCACCGTCACCGCGAGGCCGGGCTCGGTCCGGTGGACGCCGCCCTGAAGGGCGCCGGCGAAATCGGCTTCACCGTGGTCTCGATCAGCCTGTCGTTGATTGCCGCCTTCATCCCGCTGCTGTTCATGGGCGGGGTGGTCGGGCGCCTGTTCGCCGAGTTCGCGCTGACCATCACCGTGGCGATCCTGATTTCCATCGTCGCCTCGCTGACCCTGGCACCGATGATGGCCGCGCACCTGATGAAGCGCATGCCGGCGCACCGGGACAGCGAGCGGACCCTGGCCGGGCGCCTGCTGGCCGGCTACGACCGCAGCCTGCAATGGGCCCTGCGCCGCCAGCGGCTGGTGCTGGCGGGCTTCGGCCTGACCGTGGCGGTGGCGGTGGCCTCGTACATAGTGATTCCCAAAGGCTTCTTCCCCCTGCAGGACACCGCCTTCGTGTTCGCCACCACCGAGGCGGCGCAGGACATCGGCTACGAGGACATGGTGGCCAAGCACCAGCAGCTCGCGCGCATCGTTGCGGATGATCCGGCCCTGCAGGCCTACAACCACGCGGTCGGTGCCACTGCCGGCAGCCAGACGCTGTCCAACGGCCGCTTCTGGTTCGTGCTGAAGGACCGCGGCGACCGCGATGTGGACGTGCACGGCTTCATTGACCGGGTGCGGGCGAAGATGGCCAGCGTGCCCGGCATCACCGTGTACATGCGCGCGGCGCAGGACATCAATCTCGGCGCCGGGCCGGCGCGGACGCAGTACCAGTATGCCCTGCGCGGACAGGACAGCCGCGAGCTGTCGCAGTGGGCCGAGCAGCTGACCGAGCGGCTGCGGGGCCTGCCGCAGCTGCGCGACGTATCCAATGACCAGCAGGTCGGCGCCAGCGTGACCCGGCTGGAGATCGACCGCACGGCTGCGGCGCGCTTCGGCCTGACCGCCAACGACATCGACCAGGTGCTCTACGATGCCTTCGGCCAGCGCCAGATCAACGAGTTCCAGACCGAAACCAACCAGTACCGGGTCATCCTGGAGATCGCGCCGGGCATGCTGGGGCAGGTCGATGCGCTGTCCTACTTCCACCTGCGTTCGCCACTGACCGGGCAGATGGTGCCGCTGTCGGCCGTGGCCCAGGTGCAGCCTCCGGGCAATGGTCCGCTGTCGATCAGCCACAACGGCATGCTGCCGGCGGTGAACCTGTCCTTCAATCTGGCCCCCGGCGTTTCACTGGGCGAAGCGGTCGGCCTGGTGGAGCAGGCGCAGGCGCAGATCGGCATGCCTGCCAGCATCAGCGGCCGCTTCCAGGGCACGGCACAGGCCTTCCAGGAGTCGCTGGCCAGCCAGCCGCTGCTGATCCTCGCGGCCCTGCTGGCGGTCTACATCATCCTCGGCGTGCTGTACGAGAGTTTCGTGCACCCGCTGACCATCCTGTCCACTCTGCCGTCGGCCGGCATCGGCGCAGTGCTGATGCTCTGGCTGTGGGGGCTGGACTTCTCGATCATGGCGCTGATCGGCATCGTGCTGCTGATCGGCATCGTCAAGAAGAACGGCATCCTGATGGTCGACTTCGCCCTCGACGCACAGCGCAACCGCGGGCTGGCGCCGCTGGAGGCGATCCACGAGGCCTGCCTGACCCGGTTCCGCCCGATCATGATGACCACGCTGGCCGCGTTGCTCGGTGCCATTCCGCTGATGATCGGTTTCGGTACGGGTTCGGAACTGCGCCAGCCGCTGGGCGTGGCGGTGGTCGGTGGCCTGCTGATCAGCCAGCTGTTGACCCTGTACAGTACCCCGGTGATCTACCTGGCCCTGGACCGCCTGTTCCTGCAGCGTCGCCGCGAGCGCAGGGAGGCGGCGGGCGCTGCCCTGGCGGACCCTGGATGAAACTGCTGATCGTGGAAGATGAAGGCAAGACCGCCCATTACCTGCGCACCGGCCTGGGCGAGCAGGGCTGGGCGGTGGATCTGGCTGCAGACGGTGTCACCGGCCTGCATCTGGCGCGCGAGTTCGACTACGACGTGATCGTGCTGGATGTGATGCTGCCGGGCATGGATGGCTTCAGCGTGCTGCGCGAGCTGCGCCGCAGCAAGCAGACACCGGTGATCATGCTGACCGCGCGGGACCGCGTGGATGATCGCGTGCACGGCCTGGGGCAGGGCGCCGACGACTACCTGGTCAAGCCGTTCTCGTTCATCGAACTGCTGGCGCGGCTGCAGGCCCTCGTGCGGCGTGGGCGCCAGCAGGAGCCGACCGAACTGCAGGTGGGCGATCTGCAGGTGAACCTGCTGGCCCGGCGGGCTTACCGCGATGGCTCGCGGCTGGACCTGACCGGCAAGGAGTTCGCGCTGCTGGCGCTGCTGGCACAGCGGCGGGGCCAGATCCTGTCCAAGACGGTGATCGCCGCCCAGGTCTGGGACATCAATTTCGACAGCAATACCAATGTGGTCGAAGTGGCGATCAAGCGCCTGCGCGGCAAGATCGACGGCCCTTACCCGAGCAAGCTGCTGCATACCGTGCGCGGCATGGGCTACGTGCTGGAAGTGCGCGAGGACGAGGGTGGGCGGGGATGAGGATGTCGATCGCCCAGCGCCTGTCGGCGATGTTCGCGCTGGCCGCATTGCTGGTGTTTGCTCTGCTGGGCGTGGGCGTCTATGGCGTGCTCGAGCGGCAGGTGGTGCGCTACCAGCATGCGGAACTGCAGACCAAGCTGCACGCGGTCAGTGGCAGCGTCGCGATGTGCGACAGCACCGAGCGCTGGAACAAGGTGCGCGAGAAGGTCGGCAACCTGATCTCCGGGGACCGCGACACCCTGGTCTGGGCATGGAGCGAGAACCCCACATTCCGCATCGGCCAGGCAGAGCCGCAGGTGCAGGCCCCCGGCAAGGGTGACAACGGCATGGGCACGCTGGCGCGTGAGGGTGGGCACCCGCTGCGCACGCTGTATGAACGGGTGCCGGGCAAGGGTGCGCGACCGGATGTGGACCTGTGGATCGGCATCGACTCGGAGCCCTATACGCAGGCGCTGCAGCGCTTCGGCGTTGCGTTGTGGGTGGCCGGCGGGCTGGGCGTGCTGCTGGTGGCCGGGCTCGGCTACTGGATCGCCCGGCTGGGGCTGGCCCCGCTGCGGGCGCTGTCCAACGAGGCACGCTCGCTCAGCCCGCAGCGGCTGTCGCAGCGCCTGGCCGCGCAGGGACTGCCGGCCGAACTGGGCCACCTCACGCAGGCCTTCAACGGCGCGCTGGATCGGTTGGAAGCAGCGTACACGCGGCTGGACGGGTTCAACGCGGACGTCGCGCACGAGCTGCGCACCCCCCTGGCCAATCTGATGGGACAGACCCAGGTGGCCCTGTCCCGTCCGCGTGATGTGGCGGCGCTGCAGGAGGTCATGCAGTCCAACCTGGAGGAACTGGAGCGCCTGCGTGCGATCGTCAACGATATGTTGTTCCTGTCGCGGGCCGGCCAGGGCGATATCGCGGTGGAAACGCGTCAGGTCCAGCTGGCAGACGAGGTCGCCACCGCCGGTGAATTCATGGAATTCCTGTTCGAAGAGGCCCAGCTGACGTTGCATGTCGAAGGCGACGCCACCGCCCGCATCGATCCGTCGTTGTTCCGCCGCGCGCTGACCAACCTGTTGCACAACGCCGTGCAGCATGCGCGTCCAGGCAGCGACGTGCGTGTGCAGCTGCAGTCCGAAGGCGAGGGCGTGCGGGTGGCCGTGCTGAATGAAGGCAACGGCATCGCCGCCGAGCATCTGCCCCTGCTGTTCGAGCGCTTCTACCGGGTCGACCAGGCCCGTGAGTATCGGGGCGAGCGCCATCACGGGCTGGGGTTGTCCATCGTCAAGGCCATCGCCGCACTGCATGGCGGCGAAGTGTTCGTGGCCAGTTCGGACGGTCTGACGACGGTCGGCTTCACCGTGGCACGGTGAAGGGGCGATTCAGCCGGGCTGGCCGAAACGATCGGCGAAGTCGTCGGTCGCGCGCACCAGCGCGTCGGTCGTGGCCGCTTCGTTCGCACTGTGGCCGGCAATCACCATCTCCAGTCTGGCTTCCGGCCACGCCTTGGCCAGTTCCCACGCGCTGCGTGGCGGACAGATGATGTCGTAGCGGCCCTGTACGATCACCGCCGGGAGGTGGCGGATCCGCTCCACATCGCGCAGCAGCTGGCCGGGCTCAAGGAAGGCCCTGTTGCGGAAGTAATGCGCCTCTATCCGGGCCTTGGCCAGGGTATCCATCGGGTCGCTGCTGGATTCGGCGGACACCTCGTGCTGCAGGGTCGCAGCATTGTCCTCCCAGCCCAGCCACGCCATTGCGGCAGCAATGCGGATGGCGGGGTCCGGGCTGTCCAGGCGTGTCCAGTACGCCTGCAGCAGGTTGCCGCGCTCATCTTCGGGAATGTGCGCTTCATAGCGGTCCCAGCGCTCCGGAAATATCCAGCGCGCACCGCCCTGCGGCTCGGAAAACCATTGGTTCTCGATGTCCCGCCCCAGATACACGCCGCGCACGATGAGGCCGGTGGCGCGGGCGGGATGGGCCTGCGCGTACGCCAGCGACAACGTCGAGCCCCAGGAGCCGCCATACACCAGCCAGCGCTCGATACCGAGGTGCTCACGTACCTTCTCGATATCGGCCACCAGTTCCTGCGTGGTGTTGTCGCGCAGTTCGCCGAACGGGGTGGAACGGCCGCTGCCGCGCTGGTCGATCAGCACGATGCGGTACCGCGCCGGGTCGAAGAAGCGACGATGCGTGGGTGAGATGCCGGCACCGGGACCGCCATGCAGATACACCACCGGAATGCCGTCGGGCGTCCCGCACTCTTCGACATGCAGGGTGTGCAGCGTGCTCACGGGCAGAGTGTGCTCGCGATAGGGCGTGATCGGGGGATACAGCGTGCGCATGATGGACGTCAGTGGACCGGGGTCTGACAGCATACCCCCGGCGCGCGCCTACAATGGCGTCATGTCCAGGCAGCCCACTCTCGACGACCTGCGCCGCTACGCGGTGGCGCGCACCCTGTTCCCGCCAACAACGTTGATGGCTGCGATCCGGCGGCTGGGCTTCGTACAGGCCGATCCGATCCGCGCGCCGGCCCGGGCACAGGATCTGACACTGCGGCATCGGGTGAAGGACTATCGGGCCGGTGACCTCGAGCGGCGTTACCCGCGCCTGCCGGTAGAGGAGGACTGCCTGGTCAACTACGGCTTCCTGCCGCGCGAGTACCTGGCGTTGATGCATCCCCGCGTGGCCCGGCGTGCATGGGACGCGGACACCGAACGCCGTGCGGCGGATGTGCTGGCGTTCGTGCGCGAACGTGGCAGCGTGCATCCGCGCGAGGTCGACCAGGCGTTCGCGCACGGCCGGGTGACCAACTACTGGGGCGGCACCAGCAACGCCAGCACGCATCTGCTGGAGGGCATGCACTATCGCGGCCTGCTGCGGGTGCAGCGGCGCGACAGCGGAACGCGCATCTACAGCGTGGCCGAGCATGCGCCGGCGGAGGACAGCGAGGACGGGCGCGTGCGGCGCGCGGCTGCACTGGTCGCGTTGATCGTGCGCAAGTACGCGCCGCTTCCATCGGCCAGCCTGACCTACCTGGCCCGGCTGCTGGGCTACGGCGCACCGCATCTGGCCGAGCAGACCCGGCAGGCGCTGAAGCTGGCGAAGGAACAGCTGGCGAGCGCTACCGTGGAGGGCACCACGTGGTACTGGCCGGCGGACGAGAATCCGCGCTCACGACGGCATGCGCCGGACGAGCAGGTACGCCTGCTGGCGCCGTTCGATCCGGTGGTCTGGGACCGCCGGCGGTTCGAGCTGCTGTGGGGCTGGGTCTACAGGTTCGAGGCCTACACGCCGGCGCCCAAGCGCCAGTATGGCTACTACGCGCTGCCGATGTTGTGGCACGAGCAGGTGGTGGGGTGGGCCAATGTGACTGTCCGCGACGGCCAGCTTGAGCCATCGCTCGGCTACGCGGGGCGCTCACTGGCGCGCGACCGGCTGTTCCGCAGTGCGCTGGAGGACGAGCTGCAGCGCATGGCGCTGTTTCTGGCGGGCGGGCGCGGGGCCGGGTAGCGCTCGCAGCAGGTTGCTGTGGGCGCGTTCGCCATGATCGCCGAGCGTCGTTTCGATGACGTCGACGGCGCCTGCATGACGGCGCAGGCACAGTGGTAGCTCTGCCCGCCGGCTTCAGGAGTTCTGCATGGCCCGCCGCAAGACGTTGCGCATCGCCACGTTCAACGTCAACGGTATCGGCACGCGCTTGCCCCATCTGCTTGCCTGGCTCGACAGGACATCGCCGGACGTGGTCGCATTGCAGGAGCTGAAGGCCACCGATGCTGCATTCCCGGCCGATGCGCTGGAACAGGCCGGCTACGGTGCACTGTGGCTGGGCGAAGCGCGATGGAATGGCGTGGCCCTGCTGGCAAGGGATGCGGTGCCGGTGGAGAGCCGGCGGCGGTTGCCGGGCGAACCGGCGGATGTGCAGAGCCGCTATCTGGAAGCGGCGGTGCACGGCATCGTCGTGGGTGGTCTCTACCTGCCCAACGGCAATCCCCAGCCGGGCCCCAGGTTCGACTACAAGCTGCGCTGGATGAAGCGCCTTATCCGTCACGCGCGCAGCCTCGTCGATCTCCCGCACCCTGCAGTGCTGCTGGGCGATTTCAACGTCATCCCCACCGAGGCCGATGTGTACGACCCGAAGGCATGGCGCCGCGACGCGCTGTTACAGCCGGAGGTGCGCGAGCAGTTCGAGCATCTGCTCGCGCAGGGCTGGACCGACGCCCTGCGCAGCGTGCACGGTGACAGCACGATCTACACATTCTGGGACTACTTCCGCCAGCATGCCGAGCGCGACCGGAGACTGCGCATCGATCACCTGCTGCTGAACCCGATCCTGGCGGCACGCCTGGTGGATGCAGGCGTGGATCGTTGGGTGCGCCTGCAGGACAAGGCCAGCGATCACGCGCCAACGTGGGCGACGGTGCGCACCTGATCCGGATCCGGCGTTGTCCGTCGGCACTGTGGTGGGGCGTCCGCTCAGCGCGTCTGCAACGATGCCTGCAGGGCGGCGGCCAGGGCAGCATCACCTGACACCAGGTCACGCCAGCGCAGGACCACACCCTTGCGCCGGCCTTTTTCCACCAGCTTCAGGCCCTGCGGATCAAGCGTCAGGGTGTAGTGCTGGCCGTCGATCTCCAGTTCACGCCGCAGTGGCCGGTCCAGCGGCGTCATCTGCGTGCTGCCGATGCAGGCCGGGGGGCGCGTGCCGAGACGTGCCGATGGCCGCGGACATGCCAGCGCCACGGAAAGTCGACGGCGCGGCTGATGCCGATCCGCGGGCCGATGACCGGGTCCGTCGGCGGAGGTGTGCCGTCGCGGGCAATGACCACACCGTGGCTGCCCGTCACCAGATCGGCGCCGTCGAAGCTCTTGTCCAGGCCGAATGCCTGGGACAGCTTGCCTGGGCCGCTGGCAAGATCGCGGTCGTGCCGTGCGGCTGGCCTGAGTTCCCGCATCCTGTCGATGCCCTGCACGGGCTCCGCTGCACGCAGCAGGACTGCCACGCCCTCGTGTTCCTGCCCGCACACCACGTTGCTTCCCCAGTGGATGCCGTAGCTGAAGTACACGTACAGATGCCCGGCCTCCCCGAACATGCTGGCTGTCCGCGGCGTCGGTCCTCGGTAGGAGTGCGCGGCCGGGTCCTGGCTGCCGCCGTAGGCCTCGACCTCGACGATACGGGCCGCCCGTCCATCGCTGCGTATCAGCAGCGCATTCAGGAGTTCGGGGGCGACCTCCTGCGGCGGACGCTGGTAGAAGCGGCGCGGCAGGAGCGTCCAGTGATCGGGCAGCCAGTCAGGCACGGCGGTAGCGGGTCGGCGAACGGGGGATCAGTCTGACGCTGGCAGGGTGAAGCGGATGCGGACGCGGCGTCAATCCGGTGAACGCGGCGCGCGAAGCGCCGCACGCCGGGCGGCGTAGACTTCCGGCGTCTGCGGTTTGACGAACAGCGCCACCAGTTCCGGGTACTCACGCTTGACGGCGTTTTCGATGCGGGTGATGCAGGCCTCGATCTGCGGCGTATGCCGATCATCCTCGAACTCCGCGCTGAGCATGGCCACCACCTGCTCTGGGCCCATCTGCATGGTGGTCACGCCATTGGCGCGGCGCAGATCGGCATCGGTTTCGGCGACGGCCAGGATGCGCTCGGCCACCGCTGGATGGGCAGGCTCGCCCACCAGCAGGCCCTTGGTCTCGCGTGCCAGCAGGAACGCAGTCACCGCCAGAACTGCGGCGATGCACAGCGAGGCCACGCCGTCCAGGACCGGCATGTCCAGCAGTTGCGCCGCGACCAGCCCGGCCAGCGCGAATCCGAGACCGAGCAGGGCTGCACTGTCCTCCAGAAGCACGGTGAACGTGGACGGGTCCTTGCTGCGTCGGAACGCCTCGAAGTAGCCGAGCCTGCCCTTGGTGCGGCGGAACTCGCGCAGCGCCACCCACCACGACGCGCCTTCGAAGAGGATGGAAATGCCCAGCACGCTGTAGCTCAGCACATGGTGGGTCGCCGGTTCCGGCTGGCGGATGTGCTGGATGCCCTCGTATGCCGACACGCCCGCGCCCGCCGCAAACACCAGCAAGGCCACGATGAAGCTCCAGAAATACAGCTCGCGCCGGTAGCCGAATGGATGCACGGTGTCCGGCGCCTTGCCGGCCCTGCGCAGCCCGTACAGCAACAGTACTTCGTTCAGGGTGTCGACCAGCGAGTGCACGCCTTCACTGAGCATCGCTGAACTGCCGGAGATGCCAGCGGCGATGAATTTGGCCACGGCAATGGCGAGGTTGCCGGCCAGGGCGGCATAGATGACGAGGCGGGGACCGGTGGGGGCGGACATCGCAGGGCGGTTCAAGGAAGGTTGCCTGATCTTCCTGATACTGCCGTCCCCGGGGCGTGCAGGGCGTCCGTCAGCGACCCTTCGGATTCAGGTAGAGCCGCGCGCCGTCGGACTCGCGAAAGCCAGACCACCGTCCGCCACCCGATGCACGGAAACGGCCGTACACCGTGTTGCTGGTGTCGGTCAGCAGCAACTGGTTACCGGAAAGCACCCAGCGGTTGGCCGGGAAGAATCCCTCTGGACAGCCCGCCGGCACATAGGCGCTGTAGCCGCCGAACCACTCCATGCTCTTCAGTTCGATCGTGCAGGTGTTCCCGTTCTCCTCGCCCAGCGTCCACGTGCCGAACAGGTCGCTGTCACGCAGATCGCGGGGATGGCGGCGTTCCTGGCCCCAGCGATCGGTGTCATCGGGGACGCCGATCTCCAGATCCACGCCGGTGCTCTCGCTGTTCGATTCGGAATGCGTCCGGGAATGGGTGCTGGACTGCGAGGTCATCGAGCCGCTGCTGCCGAAGGCCGTGTCATCGCTGCGCTGGCTTTGGCGCTGGGTGGTCGAGGTCTGGGTGGTCTGCGAGGTTTCGGTGCTCTGCTGGCCAAAGCCGAAGGATGCATCCTGGGCCATGACGGGAAGGGACAGGCAGCACAGCGCGGCCAGGCAGGTACGCGGGAGCAGGGCGATCATGGCGGGATGCTCGGGAGGGCGACCCGGAAAGCATGAGACCGGCAGGGTGGGAGACCGCGTGATGGTGCCATGCGGGCTGCGCAACGGTCCTCACTCGTCCAGAACCTGCGCGATGGCATCGGCCAGCAGCATGCGTACGCGGGGCGTGGGCAGATCAGGGTCGCGCACTGCCCGCATGGCCAGCCCTTCCACCAGCACTCGCAGCAGCAGGGTACGGCGGGCGATCCGCTCTTCGTCCAGCGTGCGGCCACGGCCCGCGTCACGCTCACGCAGCCAGCCATGAATCGCGGCGGTGATCTGCTTGTCGTGGCGGCGCAGCACCTCGGCCAGCGCCGGGTCGCGGTGTGCTTCGGCGTTGATTTCCGCAAACAGCGCCACGCTGGCAATGGCATTGCCGTGGATCGGCAGTACCTCACCCCGTGCCCATTGCTGGTAGCACTCCAGCAGGCCAGCCAGCAGGTCCGGTGCGTCCGGCATCTGGCTGATGGACGCTTGGTCGTGCCGGAGCTGGCGCTCGATCAGGGCCAGGATCAGGGCACGCTTGTTGGCGAAGTAGCGGTACATCAGTCCCTGGCTGATCTGCGCCTGCGCAGCGATGTCGGCAATGGAGCCGGCATGGAATCCCCGGGTGATGAAGCATGCCTGCGCGGCATCGAGGATGCGCCGCCGCTGTGCATCTGCATGGGCGGCGGCGGTATCCGCTGCGGGCGAGGGGACCGCGGGCGTCTGTGTCATGGATCTTCCTGGCTGGGATGAAGGGCCGGGATAGTACTTCACGGATCGCGTGAATGAACGGTCATTCATCTGTCACTGGCCGCCTCCACACTGCGCCGGCCAGCCCCTTCCGTGAATGAGTCCGATGCGCCACCTTCCGCTGCACCGATCCCTCCTTGCCCTGGCCGTTGCCACTACGTTGCCCGCCTTGGCCCGTGCCGAAGAAGCCCCGACCGCCGATATCTCCAGCGAAACCGCGCGCACCGTGGTCGCCCTGGACCAGGTGGTGGTGACCGCACAGAAGCGCGCCACCAACCTGCAGGAAACGCCCATATCGGTCTCCGTCGTCGACGCAGAAGGCTTGAAGGATCGGAGTGCGATCTCGCTGGGCAGTCTGTCCGACGGATCGATCCCATCGCTGCGTGTCACCCCGTTCGCGACCCGCAGCTCGGCGCTCAACATCGGCATCCGCGGCATTGGCGCATCCGGAGACGCCAATCAACCCGCCCGCGATGCCGGAGTCGGCATCTATGTCGATGGTGTGTTCATGGGGCGTGCGCAGGGCTTGGGCAGCATGCTCTACGACGTGGAGCGCATCGAAGTGCTGAAAGGGCCGCAAGGCACGCTGTTCGGCCGCAATACTGAAGGCGGTGCGGTGAGCATCGTGACAAAGCAGCCAACCGGGGAGTTCGGTGGCAGCGTGAGCGCGGGCGCGTCGAACTTTGGTGGCTACACCACCGCACTGCACCTGGATCTGCCGAGGGTGGCGGATCTCAGCTTCAAGGTCGATGCCGTGCAGGCAAAGCGTGACGGCACCACGGACAATCCGATGCGCGGCGAGCGCGATTTCAACGCCTATGACAAGCGCGGCGCGCGACTCAGCGCGCTCTGGCAGCCCAGCGAAGATTTCTCGCTGCTGTACGCCTTCGACAGATCCTACGATGCGACCACGCCTTACCACACGCAGGTGCTGGTCCCGGGTGCCTTCCTCAGCCCGCTGCAGCAGGCCGGTGCCAGCCAGGACCGGCGCGACAGTGCGATCCTGGGAGGACCGCAGGAGGACAATATCGGCCGCACCAGCGGACACCTGCTGAACCTGTCCTGGACCCTCAGCGACCAGCTTGAGCTCAAGTCCATCAGTTCCTATCGCGAACTGACCCAAGGCCAGTTCGACATGGGCCTGGTCGACGCGATCTCGGCCTATGGAGGGGCCGGTACGCCATTCGGACGCTACAGCCTTGCCCAGGTCTACCAGCACCAGTACAGCCAGGAGTTCCAGCTGATCGGCAACACCGACCAGCTGCAGTTCCTGGGCGGAGCATTCTTCTACCACGAGACTGCCGGCGACAATGCGCAGACTCCGAACATGCTGGTGTGGGGGCCGGGTGGCAACAGCTACACCGTCAACCCGGCAACCAATCCGCTGGATCTCTCGAAAGTACGCGTGGACCGTGCCAGCAAGGCATGGACCGACAGCCTGGGGGTATTCGGGCAAGCGACGTGGACGCCGGAAGCGATGGACCGGCTGCACCTGACCGCAGGTGGCCGTTACACACGCGATGACAAGAAGGGCAACCTGTACACCGTCAACGGTGCCGCCACCCAGCTGGCGTTCAACGACCGCTGGAGCCGCTTCGACCCGATGGTCAACATTGCCTATGACCTCGGTGGCCAGGCCATGGTCTACGTGCGTTACAGCACCGGCTTCAAGGCTGGTGGCGCGAATTCCCGCTCGACGAACTACACCGCGTTCGGCCCGGAAGAAGTGACCGCCTACGAGCTGGGTTTCAAGACGCAGTTCTGGGACGACCGCGCCCGTCTCAACGTCGCGCTCTTCGACGCCACGATTGCTCACAAGCAGATGGATTTCTCGTTGCCGTTCGACCCGAACAGCGGCGAGACGCGTACCACGATGGTCACCACCAACGCACTGGGCGATGGCAGATCACGCGGCGCGGAACTGGAGTTCAACGTGATGCCGGTGGACAACCTCACCCTGGCACTCAACTACGCCTACACGAAGATCGATGCGCAGACCGCGGTCGATCCGTTCGGCGCAGGCGTGCAGGTGACCGTGCAGCCGCTGCTGGCGCCGAAGAACGCCGGCAGCCTGGCCATCGACTATCTGGTGCCGTTCGCTAATTTTTCCGCGCTGAAGTTCCACGTTGATGGGAACTGGTCCGACGGCTTCTACACCAGCGAGTACGACCAGATGCTGACCGACCGTTCATTCGTGGTCAATGCCCGCGTTGCACTGGTGGATGTACCCATGAACAGCACTGGCACCACGATGTCGTTCTCATTATGGGCGCGCAATCTGCTCGATGAGCAGCACCTGTTCTACAAGCTCAACAGTCCGGCACTTGGCCAGACCGGCATCTTCAACGACCCGCGCACCTTTGGCCTCGATGTGGCCATCAACTTCTGAAAGCCCTGGAGAACCTCATGAAGACCCGCCCTGCCAGCCTTTTCCTGGCCCTGATGCTCTGCTTGCCGGTGGCCATGACTGCGGTCGCCGCCGATGCCCCGGAGGCCGTGGCTGCAAAGCCGACTGCCACCGCCAACGTGGTGCCTGTCGCCGCCGATGCGTCGCGGGAAATACCGCTGCAGGGAGCATGGAACGTGCGTACCTTCGCCGGTCTGCAGGGCCGCCATGGGCCGATTCCCGCCGAGGCATTCGTGCGCACCGCCGACCTCGGCCGCCTGACCGACGCAGACCGCGACGCGCTGGCCGCGGCCGGGGTGAAGCTGGACATCGACCTGCGTACCGCAGACGAGGAACGGCAGTCGCCGGACCTGCTGGCCCGCGATGAGCGCTTCGATTACCAGCGCATCTCGCTGATGGGCACCGAGCAGATGGACCTGCAGAAGATGATGGCCAGCTTCCCCGATACGTTGGGCGATGCGTACGTACAGTGGCTGGGCCACAGCCAGCCACAGTTCAAGCAGGTGTTCCAGCGCATCGCCGCACAGCAGGACGGCACCGTGCTGTTCCACTGCACGGCCGGCAAGGATCGCACCGGCATCATCGCGGGCCTGCTGCTGGATCTGGCCGGCGTGCCCGAAGCGGACATCGTGCACAACTATGCGATCTCAGCCCACTATCTGCAGGGGCAGCCGAAAGACAGCGCCATGAACGCGCAGATCATGGCGCTCATCAGGCAGAATCCGGAGATCGGCCGCAAGATGGCCGGGATGGCCGGGACCGCGCCGGACAACATGGAGCGGTTCCTGGCGGCGCTGCGCAGCCAGTACGGTGGTGCCGAGGGTTATCTGAAGGCGATCGGCGTGAGCGAGCGGGAGATCCAGCAGCTGAAGATCAGGCTGGGCCAGGCAGGCTGAGCGTCGGCATGACGCGTGCGCGGGGACGCGTTGGATGGCGTCCCCCGCCCTCAGGGCCTGGGTTTCAGCCGCGCCACGCGTCGTCGGTACTGGTAGACGTTGTCGCCCTCGATGCGGGTGGCCTCGGTGCCGCGCACCTGGCCCACCTTCTGGTCCGAGCCGCTGACGGGCGCGGCCTGCACTTCGGTTTCATGCTCGAAGGCGTGTGATTTGTCGGTATTGCGGTAGTAGCGGTACAGCGCCCAGTACAGCGCGGTCGCGCCGGCCGGACCTGCCGCCAACAGCCAGAGGCCACTGTCGTCGCTCATGCGGTCGCCATCAGAATGAGGATTGCCACTGCTTCGATGATCGTGCCGGCCGTAAGGGCTGCCAGCAGCATCTTCCACTGCTGCACGGGCACGCTTCCCATGGTTTCGCCGGTACGCCCGTTCACCGCGATGTAGTGCAGCATGCCGCCGTTGCGGCCGGGCTGATGATAGGAGTACAGCCAGACCGGCAGGTACATGGATACCCAGCGGGTGCCATGCACGTCCAGCTGTTCCTGCTCCCAGCGGACGCCCCGGTTGTAGCCGCGCACCGACGCTTCCACCTGTGCGCGCGCGATCGACAGCAGCTGGTCCTCCAGCCGCGGGCGCAGCGTTTCGACATCGAGATTGCGCTTCTCGGACGTGAAGCCGGCCAGGTAGGACGCGTTCCATTTCACCGCGTTCTTGGTGTCGAACGGCAGAATGGTGTTGATGATGTTGTTGGTGTTGGCACTGATGTCCAGATTGCCGCGCTCGGCAGAGGATTCCAGCGGCAGATCGTCGACGGTGAAGTTCACTTGGCGCTCGATCTGGTAGACATCGGCATCGTATACGGTGCGCTTGTTCTTCTCGCTGCCCACGGTGTATCGGCGGGTCTGGATCTCGCCCTTGCCCGCCACGGCGGCGCTGACATTGCTGTCCACGATCATGTATGGCAGGTACACGCCGACCACGTTCTCGGGCGTGAACTGATCCTTGAAGGCTTTCAGGGCGAACAGACGGCGCTTGTCGACGAACTGGCGGATGCGGGCAACCGCATCGTCCTTGCTGATGTGGAACGGCAGTACCGCATCCGGCACCGCGCCATTGGCGATCTGCTCGTTGACGCCGAACACATGCCGGCACCAGTGGCAGCGCGCCGTCATCGTGCTCTCGGTGTTGACCGTGACTTCGGCGCCGCAGCCGGTGCATTTGAAGCTCATCAGCGCCGACGCATCGGCATCGATGTCGCGTGCACCGCTGGCAATGATGGTGCCACGCAGCAGGTCGATGTTCTCGCCCAGACCGAATGCCTCTTCCACCCGGGCGCCATGCCATTCGTGACGGCAGTACAGGCAGACCAGGATGTCTGTGCCGAGCTTGGGCCGGATATCGGTGGCGCCGCATTTCGGGCACCGGTTCAGGCCGTCCTTCAACTCGGTGGCGGAGGTGTCGATGGCCAGCGGGTCCGGGGCGTCCACTTCGTCGCGGATCGCCTGCGGCAGCTGCGAGGTGTCCAGCGGGAAGCTGCCGGGTGGGGGAGGGACGTCCCGCGGAGAGCCCGGACCGTCCAACGCCGCCCCCGGCAACGGCGGAGGTGTCACAGGGCCGGAAGCGGGCAGCGGAGGCGGTCCGTTGCGTGGATCTGACATGTGCGGTTCGCGTCCTGCGGGTTACAGGCCCAGCGCCTTGGCCTTCAACGCATCATAGTCATCCTGGGTGATCAGGCCCAGGTCCAGCATCTCCTTGGCCTTTTTCAGCTTGGCCACCGGGTCATCCGCGGCCGGGGTGGCCGGCTGCTGCATGCCGCCGACACCGAACATGCCCGATGCCATGCCGACCCCCACCAGGCCTGCCGCGCCACCGTTCTCGCCGGCGGACTGGATGCCCTGGGCGACACTGGCCTGCAGGTTGGAGTTGCCGCGCGATCCGGCCAGCGCGTCGGCGCGCTGCACGGTCTTGAGCAGTTCGCGGGTAGTGGCGTCGTATTCGATGGAGACGATCGCCGTCTTGACGATGGCCAGGCCGCGATCGCTCTGCCACTGGTAGGCCTGCTCGACGGCGGCCGACAGGCTCTGCGCGAAGCCGATCGAATCCTGCTGCAGCCGGGTGATGCGGTTGCCCTTGCCCGGATCGTTGGTGTACAGGCTGAAGGCCGGCGCCAGCGAGCCCACCACCTCATTGAACAGCTGGGTGGCGGCAGCGTTGTCCAGGTCGGTGAAGTCGAACACCTTGCCCGGCTGCAGGTAGGCTGCGGGTACGAAGTTCTTCACGAACAGGATCGGATCAACGATCTTCAACGTGTACGAACCGCGGGTGACCGCGCCGACCTGGGTGTTGAGGAAACCGTCATCCCAGTAGATCTCCGACTGGGTGCCGAAACGGTTGTCCGGCAGTTCCTTCAGCGAGACGAAGAAGGCGGCCTGCTGGCTTCCCGGCTGGCCACCGAACTTGAAGCGCTCCCAGCTCTGCTTGATGAAGGTGCTGACCAGGCCGTCGCCGGCGAAGAGGGACTGCGAGTTCAGGTCGTCCGAGCGCCATTCGTATCCGCCCGGTTCGGCGACGAAGGCGGTGATCGCACCGTCCTGGAACAGCAGCAGGCCGTAGCCCTCGGGCACGACGATCTTCGAGCCGTTGCTGATGATGTTGGACGACGCGTGGGTATTGGAGCCGCGCCCGGCATTGGTGCCCTGCGGGACCGCAGCGAACAGGGCTGCGGTGGCCGGTAGGCCGGTGGGCACGGTGTAGAAGTCCTTCCACTGGTCGGCCAGCACACCACCGACCGCACCCTTCACCGCCTGTACCAGACCCATGGCCAACTCCCTGTTGTTGCGTGGACAGGCACCATGCCTGTCGAGCCCGCCTGAATATAGCAGCGGGCGGGGGCGGGCGTGCCATCCCTTGCTGAATCAGGCGGCGGGCGGTCCTCGCAGCGCCTGCAGCACGGCCGCCATGTCCAGCCCGCCCAGGCCGAGCCGCTGGGCGCGGTCAAAAAGGGCATCGCTGGCCTCGATCAGCGGTGCAGCAATGCCGGCGTCGCGTGCTGCCGCAGCCACCAGCTGGCTGTTCTTCAGCACGTCGGTGATCGACGCCTGCACCGCATAGTCGCCGCGCACCATCTTGTCGAGCTTGATCCGCGAAACGTCACTGGCCATCGGGCCGGCATCGAGCACCTGCGCGAAGCGCTCCAGCGGAATGCCGTGCGCTTCGGCGAAATGCACGGCCTCGGCCAGGCCGGTCACCAGCGTGATCAGGTACAGGTTCACGGCGAGCTTCATGCGCAATGCCGCGGGAACATTGCCGCAGGGAACGCATTGCCTGCCCAGCGGCGCCACCAGCGCGGAGGCCTGTGCGACGTCCTCGTCTTCACCTGCCAGCAGGATGACCAGCTGCGCGGCTTCGGCCTGCACCCGCGAGCCGGACACCGGGGCTTCCACATAGCGCCCGCCGGCTGCGCGCACCTGTTGTGCCAATGCCTGCGAATAGGACGCGGAGCTGGTCCCCATGTTGATCAGCAGGCGACCGGCAGCACGCGCTGCGAATTCGGGGCTGTCGCGTGCCAGCACGCTGTCGATCGCCGCGTCGTTGGCGAGCATGAGGATGATCGTGCCGCAGGCAGCGAACACGTCTTCAACGCCATCGGCCACTTCGACACCGGCGGCGACCGCCTCGGCGTCGTTGCGGCCCGAGCGCGACCATCCCAGTACCTGGCTTCCCGTCCGCGCCAGGTGCGACGCCATCGGCGTTCCCATCACTCCGAGCCCGATGAATCCGACAGGCATGACTGCTTCCGCTGGGGACAAGGCGCCCATCATGCCGCAGGGCGCCGGCGACTGGCAGGGATTGACCGCACGCAGTCGGGGACGCAGGCTGGGCCGGCTCATGGCCGCCCGACACCCATCGCCCCTGTCCGCATCCTCGCACGCCATTGAAGGGGTGGCGTGCGCGGAGGATGCGTGGCCCTGCCTCGTGCATGCGGGGAGGCCATGAACCAGAGCCCGGAATTGCTGCGCCGGTTGCTGCGTGCCCGCGACTGCATGGACCGCGCCAGCCACGAACCGTGGCCGGTCGCCCGTCTGGCCGAGGTCAGCGCAGTGTCCGTGGCGCACTTCGCACGCTCTTTCAAGCAGGCGTTTGGCATACCGCCCCATCGCTACCTGCTCAGCCGGCGCATCGAGCGGGCGGTTGCCCTGCTGCGCGAGACCGAACTGCCCATCACCGAGATCGCGCTGGCGACCGGCTGGGTCAGCCTGGGCACCTTTGGCCGCATCTTCCGTGACATCACCGGCGCCAGCCCGGGTGCCATCCGCGAACGCGAGCGCGCAGGGGGGGCGGCGCAGGGTCGGCTACCGGAGTGCCACGCCCGCGCGGCGCGACGCCCTGACCTGAAGACCGCAGTTCTGGAGAAGCGGCGACGCGACAGCGCTGCTAACGTCGCCCCTGACTGAGGGAGGTCCCATGACGAACAGCGTGAATGTGGTCGGCCTGTACGTGCGCGACCAGGATGAAGCACTCGACTTCTACGTCGGCAAGCTAGGCTTCGAGGTGCACACCGATGTGCGCAACGGTGACTACCGCTGGCTGACGGTCCGCAGCCCCGGGCAGGACGGCGTCCAGCTTGGCCTGTTCCGGCCCGGCCCACCGGTCCACGACGCCGCCACCACGGCGAGCCTGCAGCAGCTGCTGGCCAAGGGGGCGATGCCGCCCCTGGTGCTCGCGGTGGACGATTGCCGGGCCACCTACGAAGCGTGGCGACAGCGCGGGGTCGAGTTCACCCAGGAACCGGTCGAGCGCTACGGCGCGGTCGATGCCGGATTCCGTGATCCTTCCGGCAATGGCTGGAAGATGATCGAGGCCCGGTCCGATGCGAGGCGGCGGCCATGAGCCGCGGGCGCGGGGCCGGCCCCACGCTGCATCCGGTTGACCGGATCACGCCACGGCGCCGGCCGCGTGGGCGGCCAGCAGGGCCGGCAGCTCATCCATGCGCGCGAACACCCGATGGACACCTGCGGCGCGCAGTGCCTCCGGGGTGCTGTGGTGCGGCCCGCCCTCGCTGAAGCCGAACACGGTGGCACCCGCGGCCACGCCGGCCGCAGCGCCGGTCACGGTGTCCTCGATCACCGCACAGCGTTGCGGCTCGACGCCCAGCGAAGCGGCAGCGGCCAGGTAGACATCCGGATGTGGCTTGCTGCGCGGCATGTCCTGGCCGCTGAAGACATGGCCCTCGAAGGCGTCGAACATCCCGACCTTGCGCAGTTGCAGTTCCACCTTGTGCAGGTCCGCGCCGGACGCGCAGGCGATGCGGCCGCCGGTGGCGGCGTGGATGGCCCGCACGGCTTCAGGGGCACCTTCGATGGCGGTCAGGTCCCGCTCCAGGGCACGATTGCGCTGCTGGCGGAACTCCTCCAGCCATTCGGCGGTGAAGGGTTTTCCCGTGCGCTCCTCGATCAGGCCGGCCAATCCGGCAACGGACTTGCCGAGAAAGACCTCGCCTGCCTGGGCGGGGGTCAGCAGCCAGCCGCGCGCACTCAGCATCTCGGAGAGCACGCGGGCCACCAGCGGCTCGGAATCCACCAGTACGCCATCGCAGTCGAACAGCACCGCATCGAAGGGGTAGGGGGACATCGACAACTCCTGCCAGTGAAAAGCCCATCATTATCGCCGGTTCGCGCAGCGCCGGGTTGCCGGGCTGCGCATGGGATGCCGAGGGCGCGCCGACTACAGGCCCGGTTCCCGTCCCATGCGATGCGCCAACGCGAAGATCGCATCGGCCCCGGCCTGGGCAGCGTCCCTGTCTTCCGGCTGCAGGTCGCTGGTGAACAGGTCCTCGACCGACTCCGGCCCGCACATGCCTGCCTGACTGCACAGGCGGTTGAGCAGCGGAGAGTCGATTCCGCAGGGGACGCCGAGCCGGCATCCTGCGAGCATCCAGGCCGCTGTGGCGACCTCGCTGCCGGCGGGAACGCCCTGCAGCTGCTCGCGCCTGCCGGCTGCCGTTGAACCCATCAGGTTGGAAAGTGCCACGTACGCCTCGCCATCCTCCTGCAGGAGGACGGCTTCAATCAGTGTCCTGTGATCGGCCAGGGACAGATCAGAACGTGCATGCCTGATCTGCTCTTCTATCTGGGCCACCAGACTGCCCTGCCGGGCGGCCAGGCTTCGGTAGTGCCGGACGTTCCTGATGCTCTCGACAGTGCCAGGCGAGAACCCGGCACAGCGCCTCTGCAACCATGCGTGGCTGCGTATCAGAGCCGCACGGCGCTCGGGAGGGATGTCGATCGTCGCGATTGCCGCGGGGTCGAGGAACATCACGCACTCGTCGTAGATCCAGCTCAGGGCCAGGCTGGCGTCGGCGTCGCCGCTGCGCGAGCGCTGCTCCAGGTCGGCGATGAGCAGATCCAGGCGGGCCGCCTCGCGGTAGCGCGCCATGGGTGAAAGCACGGGCTTGGCCTGTCCGGTACCCGCGGCGGCTGCCGACGCCGGCGCACCGTGCAGCGCAGCCTCGGCTCCGGTAGTGGCCGTGGGTGATTGCGTGCTGTCCGCAGACCGCCGCGAGGCGACGACAAGCGTCATCGCCAGGAGGACCAGCAGGGCGGCCACGCACGCGGCCATCCGGAACGGGAACTTCACCATCGACCTCTTCTTGGCAACCGGATCCACCGGCACGGGCAGGGAGCTGTCTGTATGCCTGCATCGGCACGCTCGAGCCTAGCACGCCGCATTCATGTTCAAGCCCGGCGAGACGGGGCGTTGCCGCCATGTTGCGTCGCAAGGTGTCTCCCACCATTCGCACTGGTACGGTCCGGCTCGTCGCACTGCAGCGACGGGGAGAAACGACGATGCGCAAGATGCTGCTGCTGTTGATCCTGTTGACCGGCCTGTCACCTGCCGCCTGGGCGGTGACCGTCACCACCACCCATCAGACGATACCCAGCTGGGACGGAACACCGCTCGGGGTATTCGTCATCCAGCCGCAGGGGCAGGGCGAGGGACGCCTTCCGCTGCTGGTCATGCCCAGCAGTTGGGCCGTTCCCAGCGTGGAATATGTCGGCGTCGCGCAGGTGCTGGCCCAGCGTGGCTATATCGTGCTCAGCTACAGTTCGCGCGGATTCTGGGAGTCGGGTGGGTCGATCGACATCGCCGGACCCGCCACCGTCGAAGATGTCAGCGCGCTGATCGACTGGGCGCTGGACAACACCCGGGCCGATCCCGCCCGCATCGGTGTGTCCGGCATCTCCTACGGCGCCGGCACCAGTCTGCTGGCGGCGGCGCGTGATCCGCGCATCAAGGCGGTGGCCGCACTGAGCGGCTGGGCCGACCTGCAGGCGGCGCTGTACAGCAACAACACGCCCAGCGCGCAGGGCATTGCCCTGCTGGTGGCCGCCGGCCTGGCCACCGGCCGTCCCGGTGAGGAGCTGGCCACGATCAACCGCAGGGTGGTGACCGGCAACTTCCAGGACGCGGTCGAATCGCTGCTGCCGGTTGCGGCACTGCGCAGCCCATCGGCCAGCGTGGCGGAGATCAACGCCAACCGCCCCGCCATCTTCCTGGCCAATGCCTTCAACGACAGCCTGTTCCCGCCCGGCCAGCTGGTGGACTTCTTCAATGCGTTGACTGGCCCCAAGCAGCTGCAGCTGCGTCATGGCGATCATGCCCTCAACGAGGCGCTGGGTGCGCTGGGGGTGCCGAATGAGGTCTACGCCTCGGTGGGGGACTGGTTCGATCACTACCTCAAGGGCGTGGCGAACGGCATCGACCGTGCCCCGGCCGTGCAGCTGAAGTCGCAGAAGGGCAGCTGGAACACCTATGCAGACTGGCAGGCGACCCGTGCCGGGGCGACCCAGTACGCGCTGACCGCGCCGGGCGGACTGCTGCTTCCCACGGGCGGCCTGGTCGAGAACGGGCGCAGCAGCGGCTGGAGTTACCGCATCGGCAGTGGCCTGCCGACCGCCGCCAACTCCGGTGTCGCGATGGTGTCCGGCTCCCTGCAGATGATCAACGTTGCGCCTGGCGCCTACGTGCCCTTCATCGGCCGCAATGCCGCCGGCGTCTGGCAGAGCCCGGTCTACTGGAGCGCCCGTCGCCTGGACGGCATGCCGGAAGTGCGCGTCACCGTCACCCCCAGCCGGGCCGACACCACGCTCTATGCGTATCTGTTCGTCGAGGACGTCCTCGGCAACGGGCAGCTGATCAGCCACAAGCCGTACACCCTGCGCAGCGCGACCCCAGGGCAGGCCAGCACGCTCGATCTGCGTCTTGAAGCGAGCAGCTGGAACATCCCGGCCGGAAGCCGGCTGACCCTGGTGATCGACACCGTGGACCTGCGCTATGCCGGCGTCAGCCAGCTGGGCGGAACGGTCACCTTCAGTTCCCCGGCCAACGCACCTTCAGTCCTGCGGGTGCCCCTGCACTGAGGCGATGCCGCGTTCCTCGACGGGGACGCGGCCGCGTGCGGTGGAGGAAGCGCACGGCGCCGCTGCCAGCGGCGCCTGCTGCATCCGCGTGCCATGCGCCGCATACCATCGCAGGTCTTCGATGAGGCGGGCGATGTCACTGGCCGACGCCGGGTCTGCCGTGCGTTGGCGCAGTGCCGGCATCAGGGCCCGCGCGATGGCTTCGATGCCACGCTCGCCAGCGATGGCCGCGCTGCCGCAGATGCGGTGGGCCATGTCGCTGGCCTTGCCCCAGACGCCCGCCTCGACCGCGACCTGGAGATCCTGCAGGTCGCTGTCATACGATTCCCAGAAGATCTCCAGCATTCCGCGTGCGATCTCGTCCCCCGGTCCGCGGCCCAGCCAGGCCCTGAGCTGGAAGGTGGAGAGAGGTTTGGTCACGACGTGATCGAACCCCGCCTCGGCGCACTCCTTCGCATGTTCAACGCCCTCCATCGCTGAGATCGCCAGGATGCTGGCACGTCCTTGCCGCCGCGAGTGCTCAATCGCGCGGATCCGCCGGCACAGTGCGTAGCCATCCATGTCGGGCAGGTTGCAGTCCAGCAGGATCGAGCCGAACTGAGGAGCCGTCCGGATTACGCGCAGGGCATGCGCAGCATCCGTCGCCAAGGTCACCGACAGCCCCATCGCCTCGATCTGCGCCTTGAACATCCGTGCACTGTAGATATGGTCCTCCACGATCAGTACCGATGGATTCCCGTGCGTGGCGGTCGCCTGCTGTTGGAGTGCGAGCGTGGGAGCGGAAGGTTCGCAGGCTCGCGCGTGACGTGCGGGAAGCACGACGTGGAAGCGACTGCCTTTTCCGGGGCTGCTCTCCACCTGGATGGAACCCCCCAGCCGCTGCGTGATGCGCGAGCAGATGGACAGGCCCAGGCCAGCACCGCCCAGGGCGCGTCCCTGCTGGCTCTGCCAGTAGTCGGAGAACAAGGCGTCGCGCTCCTCGGGACTCATGCCGATACCGCTGTCGATGACCTCGATGTTCAGCGTGCAGCGCCCGGACGTGCCGGCCTCCACCCACAGGCGTACACGTACGTCACCGTTGCGTGTGAACTTGATCGCGTTGGACAACAGGTTGACGACCAACTGCCGCACCACGATGGGATCGATCCACAGATCGCCCGGCTCGCCACAGGGCAGTTCCACATGGCATGTCACGTTGCGCTCGCGCGCCTGCGGGCGGAACGCGCGCACCGACTCCTCGAGCAGGGGGCGCAGCGCGACGCGCGTTGGCTCCGCTGCGCGGCTGCCTCCTTCAAATCGCGAGTACTCCAATGCGTTGTTCAGCAGAAGACTGAGGCTGGAGGCACTGGCCAGGGCTGCATCGAGGGCCTCTTCCTGCTCCGGAAGCACGGGTCCCTTGCCGAGCAGGTCGGTTGCCGAAAGCAGCGCATTGGCCGAATTGCGGATTTCATGGCTGACCACGGCCAGCATCCTTGCCTTCTCCTGCGCGGCGCGTTTGGCCAGATCCAGTGATCGCTTCATCTGGTAGGCCGCGAACGCCAGCGCCAGCAGGACGAGGGTGGCGGAAATCGCTTCCGTCCGGTAGTACAGCAGGATTGCGCCGACCGAGGGCGGCGTGCGGTACACCGTCTCGAGCCAGCCATCGATCACATCCCGGTGATGGGCGACCGAAAGCGCGCGGAGTCCGCTGTCGATGGTGTCCAGCAGCGCCTTGTCCTCGCGCCTGACCACCGCACGCACCACGATCGGCAGCTCCGCGACCGCACCGGACGCGACCAGCGTATGCTGGAAGTATCGGCGGATCACCGGGTTGTACAGCGCATCGGTTCCCAGCGCCGCATCCGCCGCTCCCGACTCGACCGCACCGAGGATCTGCGGCACTCCCGTGAACTCCAGCACCTTGATATCCGGATGATGGCGCCGGATCCAGTCGACGTACTGGCTGCCCTCGCGTACGGCGACCACGTGGCCGGCCAGCGCGCCAAGCGTAGCGAAACCGGGCCCCGCCGCGCGCGAGAACAGCAGTGTCCTGCCCTCGAAGTAGGGTGGCGACACCAGGAAGCGGTCATCCTGCGGAAGATCCAGGTCCATGACCGAAGGCACCAGATCCACCTTGCCCGACTGAAGCTGACGGTAGGCCTCCGTGGGCGATCCGGTGGGTACGAACTGGAAGCGGACGCCCGCGAGCCCGGCGATGTGCATCATGTAGCGATAGGCGGAAGCACCTTTCCCGGTGGCGAAGCCAACCGCACGCCCTCCGTCCAACTGCGGATCGGCGGCCACACGGATGATGCGCGCCTGCGTAGCCGGAGTGCTTGCACGGTTCGCTGCACTGGATGTCGAGCAGCAGCGGTGGTTCCTTGATTCGTTGAACGGCTACATGTACGCGTCCGCGCCGCAGCGGAGGCAGCTGCGCAGCACGTGGGAGAACCATCGTCACGACGAGGTGGGCGGTCGCAGCGCCGTGCCCCGGCAGGCCTAGGCGGCCACGCGTGTGGAGTGGGGCGCCCGCATACATCATCGCTGTTCCGTGACGCCCACGATCTGCACCGATTCCCGATACAGTGCAGCAACGCCGGACCTCGCCGCGCTTGCCTGCTCCAGTAGTGTCTCTTCCACGGGCAGAAGCCCGGAGCGACATGCCTGCACCACGTCCTTGCACTCCATCATCATCCACTTCGTCTGACTGTCGTCCATCACGATTCTCGACAGCACGCGCGAGGCTTTGCGCAGTGCGATCTCCCGCGATGTCGCATGGGCACAGACGTAGGCGTAGAGCGGGGGCGCGAGGCCATGGCGATCACGCCGCAGGTCGAACTTCATCAGAAAGCACACACGCATCCGAACACCGCATCTCCGGCCGGGTCAAACGGCGCGCCATCGCGCCGACAGTGCAGCTCCAGCGGGTTTCGCTGCAGTGCAATATGGCAACAGTGCAATCAAGTCCGCGTTCTTTCCATAGAACTTTTATCAATCATTCGTTGCCGAGCTGGCCGGACAGGGCGATCCGCGCTGAACTTCGGAGTTGTTCGATTGAGTGCTCCAGCCGGCGGACATAGCATGGACGGCGCGCCGGCGCAGGAAGCGGCGAGGGGGCTGTTACCTACATGGACCATGTCGAGGGGGTCAAGACGATGTTCGCAGCGGGAGCCGGAGTACTGTCGGATCTGCGTCACTGCCAGTGCCGGGACTCCGCAACGATGCCCCATGATGAAGGTGCCATCCTGGGGCCGTCATCTGCATCGGAAGAGGCAGGCGTGCGCAGCCACATTGCCTTCCTGTGCCGATTCCCCGATCGCGATGTGCCGGTGATTACCAGCCGGTTCATGGGCCGGTCACTGACGGTGAGCATCGGGCTGGAGCCCCGTGGCGTCGGTCACGCAGGAAGGCAGGCCACCGGGGCAGAGCAGCGTGCGCTGCGCAGCGCGTGCGGCCGCGGTCGCATCCATACCGTTGCCATATCCACACGCACCGCCGCTCCGATCACCCTGCACGGCATGTTCCGTTCGGTGCCCGATGGCGAAGGCGTGATGATCCTGTGCGCCGACGATGCGGTCCGCCAGCATGTGATCGCTCTGATGGGCCTGTCGAACCACTGTTCCAATTGCGGCGCGACCCGCTGATTCCCTGTTACAGCGTGCGCAGTACACGAAGCTGAGCCGTTCATCCGCGCGGCCCGGGGTTTCGAATTATTCGGAATAGTTGCATACCCAGGCAGAGTATCCGTCCCTATCGTAGCGCCCTTCGATGAAGAGGGTGTCGGCAACGCCGCACCCCGACCTCAAGGAAGCTCCGATGAAACGCCTCATTCTGCTGGGCGCAGCCTTGCTGTTGCCCACGTTCGCCAGCGCCGAAATGCCGTCGATCCACGTCGGCGCCATGTACGAGTACCTGTTGCCCGACCAGGGCGCATTGCTGAAGCGTGTCCGCAACAGCGGTGACGCCACGGCATTCGTGCGTGTGCAGGTCACCGAGGTGCGCTACACGGAGGACAACACGCCTTACGAGGTCGATGTGGAGCCGGGTGTGTATGGCGGTGGTGGCAATGCTCTGATTGCCAGCCCTTCGCGCCTCATCGTTCCGCGCCAAGGGCAGCAGGCCACGCGGCTGCTCTTCCACGGCAATCGTGACAAGGAGCGCTATTACCGCGTCCGCTTCGTGCCTGTGCTGCCGAAGAAGGAGGACGAGTTCGCACTGACCGAGGCGCAGTCCGAGGACTATCGCCGTTCCATCGCGGCCGGCGTCAACGTGCTCACCGGCTACGGCGTCTTCGTCATCGTGCATCCGGAAGCGCCGTCGTCCGATCTGCGCACTGATCGCCAGGCCGACCGCACCGTGGTGCACAACGCGGGCAACAGCACCGTGGTGCTCGACAACGTGCGCCAGTGCAGCACTGGCACGCAGCCCGGGCAATGCGGCGCGTCGCGCAGGGTGCATCTGTTGCCCGGACGCAGCGAGGCATCCGCACATCTGCCTGGCCAAGACCATCGCTTTGAAATCGTCGAGGGGAAATCCCGCAAATCCGTCCTGCTCGACTAGCAGCTTCCTCTGAAGCTGCGCCCACCGCCGCACACGTCGGCATTTTCCAACCCTGGAGCAATATTGCAATGAACCTGAAGTCCATCACCGTGGCCGCCCTGGCCGCCCTTGCCCTGTCGCCGGCCGTCGCCTTCGCCGATCCGGAGCAGTTCCCGCTGCAGATCAACGTCACGGCCACCGTGCCGTCGCCGACCGGCCTGCAGATTTCCCCCGTGGGTGACTGGGCCGGCGAAACCCAGGACCTGCCGTGGAACATGACCACGCAGCGTCTGGAGCCGGTGCAGAAGCAGATCGACATGAAGAGCGGCCTGGGCGCGATCACTGCGCACCTTGCCTACGACGCCAAGCTGGCGGCAGACGCCGGTGAAATGCCGATGACGGTTTCCGTGGCCGGCAAGACCCTGGACGTGGGCCCGGCCGCCGCCGTTGAAGTCGCGACTGAAGTCGAGGCTGCGGCTGGCAAGCGTGCCCTCGTGTCCATCGCAGCGGCGCCGGCCGGCGGCGACTACCTGCAGGGCAACTACAGCGGCACCGTTTCGATGATGTTCGAAAGCCGTTCGCCGTAAGCACAGTCCTGTGCAGACCGGGCGCGCCCGCTCCCCCCGGGAGAGCGGGCGCGCCCCTCAGTCTTACTCAACAAGAGAACATCATGTCTCCGCGCACCCTCCCTCTCGCCATTACCCTCGCGCTGTTCTGCACCGCGCCTGCCGTGCTGGCTGCCGAGGGCGCGCTGGACACACTGAATCTGCTGGAGCAGTCCGATGCCCTGCCGGATGACTTCCGCGATCACTTCTTCGATGTGCCGCTGGTGGTCCGGGTAGAACGGGACGGCGAGTACCTGGGTGACGCGCGCGCCGTGCTTACCCGCGACAACGCGGTGTCGTTGCTGGAGTTCACCGACGCGCACGGCAGCACCCAGCCCGAGAGCGAGCGCGAGCGTTGGCTGGCCGTGCTGGCCTCCCCTCATGCCCTCGGCCCGTGCACGAGGCCGTGCCGCGATGGGCTCGCCGGCCTGCACTACAGCCTCGAGAGCTCCCTGCTTTCGATCGCCTCCGAAGCGGCCGGCCAGGCGTTGGCGGTGCAGCGCCACCTGTCGCTGCCTGATTCCGGCAGCAGTGGCCTGATCCTGCGCCACCAGTTGAATGCCTACGGCGGAGAGGGCCAGCGGGCTGCCGGTCGCTACGCGCTCGCCGCACAGGGCAGCGTCGGCAACTGGACGCTGGACGCCAGCTACCAGGCGGACCGCAGCGGCGAGGATGATCGTCGCGTCCGCCATGTCCTGCAGTCACTGCACGCGCAGCGTGAGTTCAAGGACCATTTCCTGCGTGCAGGATGGTTCCTCCCGAATTTCGACGGCGTTACACGGCAGCCCCGTGGCGCCGGACGCACCCGTTTCACCACCTTCGGGGTGATGGCCGGTTCGTCCGATACGCTGCTGGTGGACAGTCGTTCGCCCAGCCTGTACCCGGTATACGTGACTGCCAACCGCGAGGGCAGCGTCGAGGTCTACCGTGACGGTAGCCTGATCCTGACCCAGGCGGTCCGTCCGGGGCTGCAGCAGGTGGAGACGCGACGTCTGCCTGGCGGCATCTATGAAGTGGAACTGCGTGTGATCGAGGACGGACGCGAGACGTCACGGACAACGTCCATCATCCACAAACCCACCCAGTGGCGCGATCCCAGCCGGCGTTGGCGCTACAGTGCCTTTGCCGGCGTGCAGGACAGCCTGCTGGACAGCTTCGATGATCCCGGCGCGGGCCGGCCTGCCGTGGGCGGCGTGGTCAACTATCTTGCGCATCCGCGTGCGGTGCTCGGTGTTGCCGTGCAATCCATCGGGAACGATCGCTCGCTTGCCGGTTCAGTCGACTGGCAGGTCAATGACTGGGCCAATGTCTACACGAACGCCTATACTTCCAACCGGACCGGAAAGGGCGTGGACCTGCAGGGCCTGCTGCGCTACCGCAATGGCAGCGTGGTCGCCTCGCATACGCGGAGCTGGCAGGTGCAGGGCGACCTCATCGAGCCTCCGCCGTTTCCCGGGTACACCAGCGCGCCCGTGCGCGAGGGCTGGTTGCGCACCTCGGCAGTCGGGGTCAATCACGGGTTCGGCCGGCATGGCCAGCTCTCGGCCCGGATCTCACACAGCCAGGGCATCAGCCGCGGCACCGGCTTCGACCTTTCATTCAGCCGTCGGCAGACGCTGTTCGGCAGTGACGCCAACTGGCGGGCTTCGGTCTTCGATCGCCCCGGCAGCATCAGCTCGGGCCTGCGACGCAATCGTGGCGTGGAGTTCACCTTGAACATCGCGCTCGGCCAGGATGGGCGGCGCTACAGTGGCAGCCTTGGCTCACGTACCGGGGCCCGGGGAGGACGTGACGTCTACGCCAGTGCAGGCGTGCAACAGAGCTTCGCAGACAGCATCGTGCACAGTATCGCCGGGCAGGTCACCGTGGACAGCACCGGCATCGGCCTGGGCGGCAACGCCCACTTCGAGTCGGCTGCACTGCGCGGGGATCTCCATCTGCAGCGCTCTTCGCTGGACGGTGGTGTGAGCGGGGGCGTCAATCTGGAGAGCACGCTTGCCGTGGGCGGAGGCTCCCTGGCGATTGCAGGCGACGGCCAGGCCAGCATGGTTGACACCGGCATGATCATCGATGTGCGTTCGGACCTGGCCGGCGCCACGATCCGCGCGCACGACAGCCGTGGCGGCTCCCACATCCTGCGCCCCGGCCGCAATCTGCTGCCGGTGTCCGCCTACAGGCCCGGGTCGATCCAGCTCGACTTCGATGATCACCATGCGCCTGCCGCCGCGATCCAGCCGTCGGTGTTGCCCTATCACCTCAACAAGGGTGGCATCGCCTACAACCAGGTGGATGTCGTCAGAACGATCACCGTGCTGGGCCATCTGCAGGACTCGCAGGGGCGGCCGTTGGCCGGTGCGCACGTGATCAATCATGCCGGGCGCAGTGTCGCCGAGGCCGATGGCTTCTTCGCCCTGGAGATGAACAGCCGGATGCCGACGCTGGTGGTGCGTCATCCGGACATCAGCGCATGCAGTTTCGAGCTGGATGGCCGCACAACCCGCCCGCGTGGGGAGATGTGGATGGCCGGCATCCTCAGATGTCCACCTTCGGCCTTGGCCGCACAGGCTGCGGCCGGCCATGCTGGAGAAGCGCCATGATGTTCCTTGCGCACTACCGCCTTCTTCGCCGACTTGCCCTTGGCATGCTGATGCTGCTGCCCGCGCTGGCCGCGCAGGCGGGCGACGTGTACATCACGGCCGAGTTCAAGCCGGACCTGGCAAACCCCAACCAACGGGGATTCGTCAATACCACGCCGTGGAGCGGGGTCTGTGCCAATGCGCATATGGCGACCTGCATCGCCAACAACTGGTGGAGCATCGATACGACCGTCCGTGGCAGCAAGGAGGTGATCCGCAATGCGGACTACGGCCCGGATGGCTTTTATATCGCGATGCCGGCACCGCGCACCGTGACCGTCACGTCCGAGGATGGCGCCAGCAGCTTCGACCTTACCCTGCGGGTGATCGGGGCGGCGATGCGGTTCACCGACGAGGACAGGGACGGGGCGTCGAGCGGGTTCTACTCCAGCGGCGGACCGAACAACTGCTCGTATGGGGTGACAGGATCAAGTGCCTATACTGTCATGCGCATGCTCCTGCGCCGCGACGATGGACAGGGCGCCGTCGCCTGCGGCCTGCACTGGGTGAACACCAACAACTATGCCATTCCAGCACTGGATTTCGTCTATGCGCTGGAAACCCCGGCGCCGCTGGAGATGCGCAGTGGCATCTACACCGGTTCGACCCGCTTCTCGTTCGGGGGAACCGGGCAGGGCAGTGACTTCGACCTCGGGCACCGGGTATCCCTGTCCGACAGCCTGGTGAACGTGCATTTCCGCCTGGAGGTGCGCCATGCGTTCCGGTTGGATGTGGCCCCCGGCATGGATCACGCGGTGCTGGCGCCCAAAGGCGGGTGGAGCCAGTGGACCGACCATGGCATCGCACCGGCGCGGCTGCAGCAGGAAGTTCCGTTCCACATCAGCAGTTCCGGCCAGTTCAGTGTCTCGATGCAGTGCGAGCACCTGCAGGCAGACGGGCGCTGCGGGATCCGCAATACGAGCGTTGATGCCGATGACGTTCCGTTGGATGTCAGCCTGACATTGCCAGGTTTTCGTGATCGCGCGAGCGGCCGCCAGGTGGTGGATCTGCCGCTGCGGGTGAACCAGCCTCCGCCTGTATTCACCGCCGATGCCGTCATCATCGGGCGTTCGTCGACGCTTCGGTTCGCCGTGAACGGCGAGCCGGTACGGAAGATGCTGGATCACCCGGGCACCACGTATCAGGGCAGCGTCACCGTGGTGTTCGACGCAGATCCATAGCGCTGCGACGTGTGGTGTCTGGCATGATCGGCAGAGCATTCGGACGAGTGCTCTCCATCCGGTCCTTCCTGGGAACCTCTGATGCCTGACAATTTCGCCCCCCTACGCGTACTCGCTTTCGCCGGCAGCCTGCGCCGGAACAGTTACAACCGGCACCTGATCGACGCTGCAACAGGCTCGGCGCCGGCCGGCCTGTCGCTGACCGTCCATGACAGCATCGCTGACATTCCGCTGTTCAACGAGGACCTGGAAGCAGACGCTGCGGGTGGTCCGGACGGCGTGATGCGCCTGCGTGCTGCGGTTGCTGCGGCCGACGGCGTGCTGATCGCCACGCCCGAATACAACCAGTCCCTGCCGGGCGTGTTGAAGAACACCCTGGACTGGCTGTCGCGCAACGATGCCGCGCTGGGTGAGGTGCTGTCCGGCAAGCCGGTCGCCATCATGGGCGCCACCCCGGGGCGGTGGGGCACACGGCTGGCGCAATCGCAGCTGCGCCACGCGCTGGCCGCGATGGGGGCACTCGTCATGACCTCGCCGCAGCTGTACATTGCCGAGGCGGCATCGGCACTCGACACCGCAACGAATGACTTCGATGACGCCACCCGCAAGCGGTTGCACCGCTTCCTGGAGGGGTTCCAGAGCTGGATTCACCAGTTGCGCGGGGAGCGCACGCCATGAACCACACTCGCATGAAACCGATTGGATGCCTTGCCCTTGCACTGGCCGCGATGCTGACCGGCAATGCCTGGGCCGAGTCAGACGAGAGCACCAAGCGCCCGTCGGCCGAGCAGTTGCAGCGGCTGATTGTCGACCGCTCGCCGCAGACTCGCGTCGAACGTCCTGACAGCGAGCGGATCACAGCCCGCCGCATCGACATCGTGGATGACAAGGGCGTGATCCGCATGACGCTGTCGGGGCAGACGCCGGCACCGATCATCGATGGCATCCAGTACAAGCGCGCGTTCAACGTCGCGGGCATGGTGCTGTACGACGACAAGGGCAGTGAGCGCGGCGGGTTCGGCACCGCTGACATCGAGGGCGGGATGGCCGTGCTGGCGCTGGATCACCCGGCCATGGATGCGATCGGCTGGCGGGTATCGCCCGATGGCGAGGTCCGCTTCTCGATCAACCAGGCACCGCCGCCGATCCGCGATGCCGCACTGGGCAACAAGCTGGTACCGGGGGTGCAGGTTCCGACGCGTATCCAGATGGTGGTGGGCGCCGACGGCACGCCGGCCATCGCCTTGAATGACAAGCAGGACCGGACCCGCTTGCGCCTGACCGTCACTGCCGATGGCCATGGTGCCATCGAGTTCCTCGATGCACAGGGCAGGGTGGTGCATACGCTGGCCCCGGAAGCCGGTGCGCAGTAGACGCCGGACGCGGCGGTCGATGGCATCGGTCATCTGCAGATGGATCGCCGGTGGGCTGGCAATAGCCTCGCTGGCGACAGCCGCACAGGCGGAGACTCGGGCGCGCGCGCCCATCGTGCGAACCGATGATGTGACACGCTTCTTCGCGGTGATGGACGCCAGCGGTGGCAGGCCGGATGCATTGTTGCTGCAGCGCCGCTATCTGGAGCCGGGCAGCGATGCGCTGCATCAGTTCAGCGAACTGCGTATCGGCTCGATGCAGCGGCTTGCCGATGCAATCCAGCAGAAGCCGGCGCTGTATGTGAAGGCGCGCACGTGTGCTGCGGCACTGCCGGGCATCCGCAGCGGAGTGGCCCGTGCGCTGCGGAATCTCGGCGAGATCGTGCCGTCGGCCCGTTTTCCTCCGGTCACCCTCCTCGTCGGACGGGGCACCACCGGTGGCGTTACCACGCCGGACGGCGTGGTGATCGGCCTGGAGACACTCTGCAATGCGGACTGGATGCAGGCCGATGTGACGGAACGCTTCGTGCACCTGATTGCGCACGAGTATGTGCACGTGCAACAGCACGGCGCCGCTGTTGAAGTACCGGCGCCTACGCTGCTGTACCAGACGCTGCTGGAGGGCGGTGCAGAGTATGTGGGTGAACTGATCTCCGGGCAGCCCGCCAACAGCCATCTGCGGCGCTGGGCCGCAGGGCGCGAATGCGCCCTGGAGCGGGAATTCGTCGCGCAGCGCGACAGCACCGACCTGTCGCGGTGGCTGTACAACGGCCCTGGCGACGACACCCGCCGCGGCGATCTGGGTTACTGGATCGGGCAGCGCATCGCGCGGGCGTACGTCAACCGCGCCGACGACAGGCAGAAGGCCATCGCCGAGCTGCTGGATGTAAGGCCCGAAACCGCAGAGGCGCTGTTCAGCGCCAGTGGTTGGACGCCGGCGTGCGTTCCCGGCAGTACCGCGGCGCGGTAGGCACGTCGTGCTGAAGCCATGACTTCAGGCACTGCAGGCGATCTGCCTCCATCGCCACTCTGACCGCATGTCCCAGGAAGGAGCATTGCCTTGTCTGCCGTCCGACACGTGGCGTCCGTATTGCTGGCGTTCGCGCTGTACTGTCCTTTCGCCGAGGCCAGGCAGTCGCCTGCCGATGTGCTGGCGGATATCGAGCGTAACGGGCGTGCTGCCCATTCCGACGCTGTGCTGATCCAGAAGGACGGTGTTCCACTGCTGGATGTGGCCTCGACCAGCGAGCCGATTCACCTCATGTCGGCCACCAAGTCGATCATGGCGCTGGCGATCGGCCTGCTGCTCGATGACGGGAAGCTTGCGTCGCTGGACGAACCGGTCAGTGCGATCTATCCGGAATGGCGCCAGGGCCAGAAGCGGGACATCACGGTAAGGATGTTGCTGGAGCATACCTCCGGCCTGCAGAACGTTCCCAACGCGGGGGTCGAGCTGGAATCTGCGCCGGATCTCGTGCAGCTCGCGCTCGCAGCGGAAATCACGTCCGTGCCCGGCAGCGCGTTCTCCTACAACAACAAGGCCACCAATCTTCTGCCGGGCATCATTGCCCGCCTGGCCGGCCAGCCCGTGGATGCCTATCTGGAGGCGCGCCTTTTCAGGCCCCTGGGGATCACGCGCTACGACTGGATGAAGGATGAAGCGGGCACGCCCTTGGGCATGGCCGGGCTCTCCCTGTCAGCCCGGGACCTGGCCGCCATTGGTCAGCTGATGCTCGATGGCGGCGTGGCCAAGGACGGAACGCGCCTGATGAGCGAACACGCGATCTCCTTGATGACCGTCGAGAGTACGCAGTCTGCGGACGTCGGATTACTGTGGTGGCGGCTGCCGGAATGGGAGCGATACACGCTGCGGAAGGATGCGCAGCGCACGCTCCGGGAGCGCGGCGTATCTGACCGGCTTCAGCATGCGCTGCTGGCGGCGGAAGGCAGTACCTTTGCCAGCAAGTCGGCGCTGATGGCGCATCTCAGCCAGCAGCTGGGCGACGATTGGCAGCCGTTGTACGCCACCGAGATCACCGGCCGCGGGCTGAAGATCGCCGATCTTTTCCAATCCCAGCGTGGTCCGGTCAGCGCTTACGCCGCCAATGGATATCTTGGCCAGCACCTGGTGGTCGTACCGGAGCAGCGCATCGTCGCGGTCCGGCTGATCCAGCGCAGGGAAAGCCATGCCTTCCCGGTCGACGATTACGCCACGTTTCCAGCGGAGATCATTCGCTTGGCGAAGTCGATGCCTGCGTTGGCTGCGTCCGCCACGGACATCGGCGGGGCACAGCACGATGTTGCAGTGCACACAAAAATGGACGATACAGCTAGTCCCATCCGGCTATAGGCCCCCCGCGCGACTCGACGCACACTTCGTCCCGTGAAGGCCGAAGGGAGGGGCGTGAGATGAGTCTGTACATGGGGAGACTGCGCAGGCTGGCAGTGCTTGTGTTGCTGCTGAATCCCTTGCTTGCGGGTGCGGCGCCGGCGGCATCGTCGGTGCCTGCACCCGAGGTGGTTCCGCTGTGGCCGCAGGACCACTGGCAGCAACGCGCGCGTGGCCCGGAACGGATCGGGATCGAAGGCAGTGCGAAGGGCGCGGTCTCGGGCATCAGCGATGCGCGCATGGAAATCTATCGCCCGCTGAAGCCGAACGGCTCCGCGGTGGTGATCTTCGGCGGTGGCGGCTACTTCCGGATCCAGATCGGCAGCGCCGCCAAGCCGACGGCGCAGTGGCTGCAGTCGCTGGGGGTCACGGCTGCGGTTGTCTACTACCGGCTGCCTGCCGATGGATGGGCACCTGTCTCGCCCTTCCAGGATGGCCAGCGCGCCATGCGGCTGATGCGCGCACAGGCGCCCAGCCTGGGGGTCGATCCGGAGCGCATCGGCGCGTTGGGCTTTTCCGCTGGAGGCAACCTGGCCGGGATCGTCGCCACGCGCTTCGATGCCCCGTTGTATGCGCCGGTAGATGCGGCCGACCAGCTGTCGGCGCGGCCGGATTTCCTCGGCATGATCTATCCGGTCGTTTCAATGCGTGCGCCGCTGGACCAGACCCGGTCGAAGCGGGAGCTGGCGAGCCAGGACGACGCCCAGCAGGCGTATTCGGTCGAAGAACACATCCGCAAGGAAATGCCGCCGGTGTTCCTGGCCCAGGCCGTGGATGACCGCATCGTGGATGTCGGCCACAGCGTGGCGATGTACCAGGCCGCGCATGCAGCGGGTATTCCGGTGGAGCTGCATCTGTTCGAGGCCGGAGGCCACAGCTGGGGGCTGGGCCGGCCCGGCACATTGGTGGCGCAGTGGCCGCGGCTCTTCGCCAACTGGGCACGCAGCCACGGCTACCTCGGGCCAGCGCCTGCGCGGCTGCCCCCGAACGGTGGCCTGGCGATGCCGGCCGCTGCACCTCAGCCCCAGCCTGCGCTGGACGACGATGGCGCGGGCGACTGAGCCGCGCACCGTACTTCATTCGGGAGAACTCCATGAATTCACTGAAGCGTGCCGCGCTCGCCGCGGCTGCCGGCGGCGGCCTGTTGCTGGCGTCACCCTCCGTGCTGGCCGCGGCCAGCGATACCGAAGCCGGGTTGCGTGCACAGGTGCAGGAGCAGGCCAGACAGCTGCGCGAACAGGCAACCCTGCTGCAGCAGCTGAGCGCACGCCTGGCTGCGCTGGAAGGGGGAACGCAGGGCGCTGCCGCAGTGCCCGGCAGCGACGCCAACGTTGACGCGCAGGTAGCCGCCGCAATCGCCGACACCCGGCAGGACGACCTGGCCATTCTGCAGGCACAGGTGGCCCAGCTTGCCGCGACTGGTGGGGGAGGCGATGGCAATGTGCGCTGGCGCAAGGGTGGGCCCGAGCTGCGCAGCAGTGATGGCCAGTTCACTTTCCATCCCCGTGGCCGCGTGCTGGTGGATTTCAGCACCACCCACGGATCCGGATTCGACGCGCGCAACGTCACCGGCACCGATCTGGCCAGCGGCCGCCTGGGTGCAGAGGGACAGATGGGACCGCTGGGCTACAAGATCGATGCGGACTTTGCTGGCAACGAGGTATCACTGAAGGACACCTACCTGTCCTGGGACACGCGGATGGGAGGGCTGCCGACAGAGATCTACGTGGGCAACAAGCTCAAGGACCGTGGCCTCGACGGTGGCACCAGTGGAGTGAACACGCCTTTCATGCAGCGCAATGCCGTGGCCTCGGTGGGCGCCCAGCAGAGCGGGTACTACGGACTGGGCGTCACCACCAAGGTGATCGGCGATGGCTGGCATGCCAGCGTCGCGGTGACCGGCGATGATATCGGCAATGACAGCACGGCCAGCGACACGATTGCGTATCTGCTGCGCGCGCACTGGAACCCGCTGCGTGGCCAGGCCGGCTTCCTGCACCTGGGCGGCTGGTACTGGTACGAGGATCTCGGCCAGGACATCGGCAGCATCAACAAGACCTCGCCGATCGCACTGGGCTGGAACAGCAACGTGCGCGTATCGGCCAGTTCCATCGCCAACGTCACCGACAACCGCGCCTGGGGCCTGGAACTGGGCGGGGTGTACGGCCCGGTGTGGGCCTTTGCCGAACACACCACGCGCACCATCGAGTCGCGCACGGTCGACCCGGTCGACCAGCAGGCCACATCGGTCTACGCAGGTTGGCTGATCACCGGCGAGCGTCCCGGATTCAGCAGCCGATCCGGCGTATGGGGTACCACGCGCGTACTTCGCCCCGTGCAGGAAGGCGGCATCGGCGCCTTCGAGCTGGCGGCCCGCTATGACCGCTACGACTTCCTTGATGCTGCGCGCGGCGGCGAGGGCACGGCATGGACGCTCGGGCTCAACTGGTACCTCAACAACTGGTCACGCCTGATGCTGAACTACGTTCACTGGAAGACCGACAACAAGGTGGGCAATGCCCAGGGGCCGGATTCCGGCAATACTGTCGGCGTACGGGCGCAGGTCTCGTTCTGAGCCCGGTCGGCGATCCGGGTGCGGCACCCGCGGAGCATCCCTTGACAGGTCACGGCGCCCCCACCACGCTGCGTGCCATGCATATCGATATCAAGGCGCTGGACGAGCGGCAGCTGAAGGCACTCATCGCGGCCGCCGAGCGGCGGCTGCAGCTGCTCGCACAGCGACGTTCCGCGGCCGTCGTCAGGCGTGAACTGGTCGCCGCCGCCGCAGAATGCGGTTATTCAATCGAGGAACTGTTCGCCGGCGCCAGCGCGGTGTCCGTGCCTGCGGGCGGCGCTTCCCGCAGGCGCCGGAAGACAGGCAAGGTCGCACCCAAATATCGCGACCCCGAGAACCGGCGGAATACCTGGACCGGTCGCGGGCGCATGCCGCGCTGGCTTGCGGACAAGACCCGGCACGGTCGCAGCGCGACCGATTTCCTGATTCCGGGCCTGGCCAGGCCGACGACGGGCAAGGATGTGGTCATCGGGCGCAGGAGTGTGTTCAAGCAGAAGTGATGGGCGGGCTGCCTCGCGCCCCCGGCGCGGGTCCGGGGCCTGGATCAACGTCCGGCCCCGGACCTGCCACCCGGCCTACTTCACCGGGGCATCGGCTGTCTGTGCCGCCACCATCGCCTGCTGCATTTCAGCCAGTGACAGGTAGCCGTCGCCATTGACGTCCAGTCCCGCGAAATACTTGGCGATCTCGGGCACGATGGCAGCCTCATCCTTGCTGATCCTGCCGTCCTTGTTGCTGTCCATTGCCTTGAAGGCTGCATCGATGGAATCGGCCTGCTTGCTGAAGCGTGCGTTCTGGTACTTCGCGTACTCGAGCTTGTCGACGCGGCCATCGGCGTTGGCGTCCATTGCCGAGAACGTGGAATCGACGTAGGCCTGCCTTGGGTCCTTGCCGGCGGCATGGGCGAGGGCAGGCATCGCACACAGCGCGATCAGAAGTCCGGTCTTCTTCATGAGTCAGTTCTCCCTTGATGAGTGTTGTGTTGATCAGCGGCAGGGGTATGTGTAGCCGTCGCCGCCACGATAGGTATCCGTGCGCCGATCGTAGTTGCCGTAGCGGCTGATGCAGTAATCGGCACGCTCCCGGTTTTCGCGTTCGCGTTTGGCGGCGGCAGCGATCACTCCGGCAACCACCGCAGCGCCCACCGCACCTACCACGATGCCCTTGGCCTTGGCGTCGTCGCGGCGGTCCCGTTCCCGCTCGCGTCGTTCCCGCTCCTCGCGCTCGCGTTGCGCGTAGCCATGGCTCCACTCTCCGCGATAGCCATCACGATGCTGGGCGTGCGCGTCCCCCGCGTACGGAAGCACCACCAGCAGCTGCACGGCTGCACCCAGCAGCAGCGCCATACGTCCTGTCTTCAGAATCATTTCCCGCTCCTGTGCGGCGTTGTTTGATATCGACAGTAGACGCTGCGAACATTGCGCGAATCTGCCGTGATTTCCCGCCGTCGACGTCAACGGATCAATGCTTCGACAGGATCGAGCTGCGCAGCACGACGGGCCGGCAGGAAGCCGAAGCCCACGCCAATGGCGCTCGAGCAGGCAAATGCCGCAAGGATGGACGCAAAGGAGAACACCAGGTTGAAGCCGACCCTGGCCAGTTCCATAGCCAGGCCCAGGCCAAGCGCGACCACGATGCCCAGCACACCACCCAGCAGGCACACCAGCACCGATTCGATGAGGAACTGCTGCAGGATGTCGCCGCGTCGCGCGCCGACGGCCATGCGGACACCGATTTCCCGAGTGCGCTCGGTGACCGAGACCAGCATGATGTTCATCACGCCGATGCCGCCTACTACCAGCGCAATGGCGGCAATGGAGCTGATCATCATCGTGAGGATGCCCGTGGTCTGTTCGATCGACTTGCGGATCTGCGCGTTGTTGCTCATGTAGAAGTCACGCGTGCCATGGCGCTGGCCGAGGACGCGGGTAATCGCGGCCTCGGCAGCCTGCATGCTGATCGCATCGGACACGCGCACGGTGATGCTGGAGACATGGCTCTGGCCGAGCATGCGCGCCATGACGGTTGTGTAGGGCACCCAGATGCTCAGCACCGAGCCATCGCCAACGGCGGCCGAATCCTTCTTCGTCACCCCGGCCACGCGCAGCGGAACATTGCCTGCCAGCAGTATTCTCCCGATCGGGTCTTCACCTGGCCCGAACAGGCGGTTGCGGGTATTGATGTCAATCACTGCCACCTGCTGGTAGCCGTCCACGGCGTTCCGCGTGAAGAAGCTGCCTTCGCCCAGTTCCAGCCCACGCACGCGGAAATACTGCTCGCTGACACCGTGGATCTGGAGGCTGGCCGTACGGTTGCCACGCATGGCTGTCGCGGTGGTCGCCACACCGGGTGTGGCGCTGTCGATGAAGGGTTGCCCGGCCAGGGCCACACTGTCACTCGGAGTAAGCGTCTCCACCTGCGCGGCGCGCACGTCACCGAAGCCCGCGCCGGGATAGATCTCGATGGTGTTGGTGCCCAGCGACGCGATGTTGGACAGGATCGCCTGGCGTGCACCGGTCCCCAGCGCCACTACGGATACCACCGAAGCAATGCCGATGATGATGCCAAGCATGGTGAGGAACGTGCGCATGCGATGGGCGTTCATGGCCCGCAGCGCCATCCGGAAGGCCTCTCCGAAGCGGTCGCGCACGGCCTGCAGGCCACCACCCTCCGCCTGCGCAGCAAGCGGCTGCGCAGCACCGTTCGATGACATCGCGGCGGTGCGGGTACGGCGGTCCGAAACGATGCGGCCGTCGCTGATCTCGATGATCCGCTGGGCGTGCTCGGCTACGGCAGGGTCATGGGTAACCAGAACCACGGTGTGGCCCTCCGCATGCAGTTCGCCAAGGATCTTCATCACCTCCTTGCCCGATTGCGTGTCCAGCGCACCTGTCGGCTCATCGGCGAATATCACCTCTCCGCCGTTCATCAATGCACGTGCGATGGATACGCGTTGCTGCTGGCCGCCGGAGAGCTCGCCCGGGCGGTGGTCCATGCGGTCGCCCAGGCCAAGTCGCACCAGCAGCTGTGCCGCCCGCGTGTGACGGGACGCGGTCGGCATGCCGGCATAGATCGCCGGGACCTCGACATTGCTGATCGCGGACAGCTCGTTGAGCAGGTGATAGCGCTGGAAGATGAAACCGAAGTGCTGGCGGCGCAGCGCAGCCAGTTCGCCGGCCTCCATGTCCGCTGTCTTGCGGCCGTCCACCTGGTAGGTGCCCGCCGTAGGCTGGTCGAGGCAGCCGAGAATGTTCATCAGCGTGGACTTTCCCGAGCCGGACTGGCCGATGATGGCGACCAGCTCACCGGCATGGATGTCGAGGTCGACGCCGTCCAGGACCACAAGTGTCTGCTCGCCCGCCGGGAACTCGCGGCGCAGTCCGCGCACACACAGCAGGGGGCCCGGCTGCGACTGGTCCGCCATCATGATTGCGCCGGCGGGGAGTCCGCCTTGCCTGCCGTGGCCGGCGTCGCGCCGTCAGCATCCGCCTGGCCCAGGACGACCTGCTCGCCTTCCCGCAGCCCGCTCCTCACCTCGACCCTGATCTGATCGTCCAGCCCGATGGTGATGCGGCGGGGGACCGGATGGCCACTGGCGGATGGCACCTGCACCGTGTAGCTGCCGTCTGCGCCCCGTGCACCCAGCGCCGCGGAAGGTATGGTCAGCACGTTGCGCGAGCGCCCCAGCACGATGCGGACCTGGGCGGTCATGTAGCTGCGCAGGCGACCATCGCTGTTGTCCACGTCGAACTGGCCGTTGTAGTACATCGCCGTACGGCTGGCATTGCCGGACAGGGCCGGTGAAGACAGGCTGGAGGTGTCCTCCCGGGTGATCGATTCGGGGGCCGGCGCGATGTCGCGAAGGGTGCTGGTGTAGCGCCGGCCTGCATCTCCGAGAATGGTGAAGAACGCCTCCTGGCCCAGAGCGGTACGAACGACATCGGCCTCCGAGATCTCGGCATAGACCGTCATCGTGTCCTGGTTGCCAAGGATGATGATGGTGGGGGCGCTCTGTACTGCGTTCACCGTCTGGCCCTCGCGGGCCACCACGGCCAGAACCATGCCGTCGGCCGGAGCGGTGATGCGCGTATAACCCAGGCTGGTCTGCGCACTGTCCACGTCTGTCAGGCGCTGTACGATCTCGCCGTCCAGGGCATCGATCTGTTCACGTGTTGCGTCAACATGGGCCCGCGCGGCGTCGACATCTGCCCTGGCCACCAGTTGCGCTGCGCCAAGCTGCCGCAGCCGCCGTAGCGTCAGTTCCTGCTGTGCCAGCTCTGTGGACAGCGCCTGGCGGTTGGCGCGGGCGCTGCGCTCGGCCGCCTGCGCGCTGCGCAGGGCATTGCGCTGCGTTCGTGAATCGATCTCTGCAATCAGATCACCTGCCTTTACTTTGTCGCCCAGTTTCACATGCAGCGTTTCGATGCGTCCGGAAACCTGGGCGCCTACACTGACCAGACGCGATGGCTTCAGGGTTCCAGTGGCTTCGACGACCTGTTCGATGTCGCCACGGGTGACCGCAGCGCGTTCCAGTTCCGGTGGTGCTGGCGGTGCCAGCCACATGTAGAGCAGAGCGGGGACGCAGAGCAGCGCTGCACCGCCGATCAACAGCCTGCGTCGGCGACGCGTGGAAGCAGGACGCGTCATGACGGCGACATCCATAAGCAGCAGATCATCGGGTGTCCTTGCATCGGTGATGAAGGGCGCATGGGGACATGCACCTGCGGACACCGAGTCTTGCCGCGCTGCATTGCGCGAACCTTGCGTGATCGCTGCGCTCAGGCAGCCGCAGAGATGCCGAGTAGGGCGATCGTGATGAAATGCAGCAGGCCCCCAACCACCATCAGGCCCGACCATGTCACGCCTGCCGGGGACAGGGGGTGCCGCCGCTGCAGGGCCAGCCCGCCCAGGTAGACCAGTACGCCGGCGCCTGTGAGGTACTGCGCGAACGGGGCCATGTCCACGCTCAGCAGTGCGATGCAGCCCAGCATCACGGCAGTCGCCATTACCTGCAGGACAGGGTGCAGCAACAGATGACGGGGGCGGACGAACGCGGTCCGCACGGGGACGGACAGGCCGGCCAGCACACCGCCTGCGAGCAGCGTCGCCGTGTTGGCATCCGTGCTTGCGAGTGCGGCCAACGGCACCATCAATGAGACCATCGAAAGATGGGGGAAATGGCGATCCAGCAGCACCAGCGGGCCAGATACCGTGCTCTCGCCCGCGCCGCGGACAGCACGCAGTCCGTGCAGGAACGCCTGCGCCGCCACGTACAGCAGGACAGCCAGCGCGAGCCCGGAAGACCCGCGTACGCCGATGCAAATGACCAGCGCTGCGCCGGGGAGGGCGAAGAACAGCCCGCCGAACAGATGAATCAGCACCTGGCCGCGTGCGCTGTCGGGTATCACACGCAGCCAATCCGGCCAATGCTCCAGGCCCCACGTGTCCGCCTTCCGCGGGCGGCGCCTCCAGGCCGCAGCAGTCAGGGCCGGGGGGGCCTCGTGCGCACGGGAGGACGTGGCGCGTGCGTCGCCGCGTGCGGCGCTGCCGTCAGACATGTGGCTTCCTTTCGTGACCCGACATCGCGACGCATGCGCGCCGATCAAGGTCATGCTGGATAGCCAACATTGCGCCAGGGTTGCGTCAGCCCGGAACCCGGAATGGGACATCCCCAGGAATCCTCTGCGCCGCCGCAACGGGCTACAGCGGGTGACCTGACGCGAGGTTCCCGCCGGCAGGATGCGCAGGGAACTCGGCGCGGATCAGCGCACCGCCGCCTGGCGCATCGAGAATCGTGACATGGCCGCGATGGCGCTCGAGGACCTGCCGTACCAGATTCAGGCCAAGTCCTGCGCCGGTCTGGCGCGGCCGCAGGCGCTGGAAGGGCTCGAATACGCGCTCGCGCTCGGCCTCCGGTATTCCAGGGCCGTCGTCCTCCACCTCCAGGCGTGTTCCCTGTACCCGCACAGTGATGTTGCGTCCACCATGTTCCGCTGCATTCAACACCAGGTTCGTCAGGACGCGTTCGACCGCACCTGTCTCGCCCTGTATGGGATGGTGTGGTTCGACCACCACGGCGACCGTGCGCCCGGACTGGATCAGCAGCGGGGCCAGGTCGGCAACGACGCGCTTGGCCAGGCGGGCGAGGTGGATGGTTTCCAGATGCGCGACACTATCCAGCCGGTGCAGGTCCAGCAGCTGCTCCGCCAGCGTGGCCAGACGCGCGACCTCCACGGACAGGCTGCGCGAGGTGACATCGTCGGCTGCTTCGATCTTCACCCGAAGAATGGCGATCGGTGTACGCAGTTCATGTGCGGCAGCAGCGATGAAGCGCTGCTGCCGCTCGTGACCGTCATCAAGCCGGTCCAGTGCCTCGTTGACGGCTGCTACCAAGGGCGCGATCTCCACTGGCACGGCAGTTTCGGTCAGGCGGATCCCGCGCCGACTCGCCGAAATATGCTTGGCCTCCAGGGCGATCCGTTCAACCCCTGCAAGCGCCTTGCGTACGATGAACGGGGTGGCGATCAGCGTTACCAGCGCGAGCAGCACGAAGATGGGTAGAGTGAACACATGCGCCGCGATCGCCATCTGCCAGGTGAGTGAATCGGTTTCACCATGGGCCATGATGGTCAGCTTGCCGGCCGGGCCGGTGTGCCGACGGATCACAATGGCCAGTCCGTCGCCACGCTCGTGGCCGCGCAGGTCGCCGAACGGAACGCCCCGAAGCCTGCCGATCAACGACGCATAGGTCGGCGGGACGTTTCCGAAACTGACCGTCTGTCCCTGCTCATCCTCGGCGACGAACCAGGCACCTGGCGCCACTTTCAGCAGTTCGTCGAGTTCATGCGTGCGCTGTACGTAGAGCCGTCCCTGGTTGTCGCGGAGCACGGCGTTGGCGGCGATCGGGGCAAAGGTCTGCAGCGTGTAGTAGCCGCCGCTGTCCATGCGAACCAGCACCATGAGGAGTGTGAAGAATGCGATCAGCAGCGCCAACAGATGCAGGATGAGGGGCTTGATGATGAGCGGCCATTTCAGCGAGGGTTGTCGCCTGCTCACGTGCGCTCCCGCATCAGGTAGCCGACGCCACGGATCGCATGGATCTCCACCCCCGCGTCGGCGTCAGCCAGCTTCCTGCGCAGTCGTGATACGTGTGAATCGAGCGTGTTGGAATGAATGCCGTCGTCGAAGCCATACACCGCCATCTCGATGGATTCCCGCAGCACGGTACGCCCCAGCCTTCGGGTCAGCACGGTCAGCACCCGAATCTCGCGCCGGGGAAGCTCCAGGCGCTCGCCGCGGACGGTAGCCTCACCTGTCATCGGGTCGAACAGCAGATCGCCAGCGCGGATCGACTCTTCCTGGATCCCGGAGGGCCGACGGCCGACGGCGCGTATGCGCGCGAACAGTTCTTCCAGTGCAAAGGGCTTGCCGAGATAGTCGTCCGCACCCTCGTCCAGGCCCTCGACCCGATCTGGCAGGCCACCCAAGGCACTCAGCACGATGACGGGCACGAGGCAGTTGCGTGCACGCAGCAGCGGTATCAGAGCGAGACCATCCCCATCCGGAAGCGTCCGGTCCAGCAGGATCAATTCGTGTGCCCCGTGCAATGCAGCCTCCCGGGCAAGTCCGAAGGTATCTGCCAGGTCCACCACATGATGGTCCCGCTGCAGTGCGGACTTCAGGGCCGCAGCCAGTTCTGGCTCGTCTTCGACCAGCAGGATGTGCATCGGTGGCGTCCAGGAATGGGCGGGAGGCGGCCCTTCCAGAAGGCGCAAAGGGCAGGGCGCTGGCAAGGTATTACGGAAACATTGCGCCAACATGGCGTGAATGCACCGCATGTGCAGCCTTGTCCTGCCGGGTTGCCCCGCATGCGCCCCCCCTAGTAGCTCCCGAAACGGATCTGCACTGCGCCGTCCACCACGTTCACGACGCCGATCTCCGCAGGGCCGAGCTCGACCACGGCGGGCCAGGAATGGCGGAAACCCAGCGGCCATGCGGGAGGCGTCACCGTGCGCCAGCTCGATCCGCTGTCCTCGCTCCAGCTGACTTCGTTCAGGCACGAGGTCACGAACATCACCCCGCGCGTACTGGTCATGACGTGGGGGCCGCAGCGCTGGTCGGCGAGCGGCGTACCGAGGCCGGCCGGCCAGGTCCGCCCGTCCGTCGAGACCTTGTACGACACCGGGCATTGCGGGTCATCGCCGCAGGTCTCGAACACCATCAGGTAGCCACCGGCGGGGCGGCGTGCCATGACGGGCATGCCGGGCCGGAGCTGCCCACCGCCGGGCTGTTCGGCAATCGTCATCACAGGTCCCCAGGTGCGCCCGCCATCGTTGGACAGGCGCTGTGAAACGACCTGGTTGTAGGACGGATGCTCGTCGGCACGGGCTTCATCGGCATACACCACCGACAGCGTGCCGTCGTCCAGGCGCGTCAACACCGGCTCCCACACGCCGCGGTCCTTGCGCCCGTTCGGTGCCTCGTTGCCGGCGAGGGTGCTCAGGAAGGTCCAGTGTGCTCCAAGGTCGTCGCTGGCATAGAGATGCAGCCGGTAGGAGACGCCTTCGACCAGCGAACGCATCGCCAGCAGCACACGCCCCTCCGGCAGCACCAGCAGTTCGCCGTTGTCGATCATCCGGCCGGGCTCGGCCACGTCGGACCAGGGCGCCCAGCTGCGGGCCCGGTCACTGCTGATCGAGAGCTGCAGGGTGGTCGGCTGCCCTTCATTGAAGCGCGTGGTCACTGCCAGCCAGCGGCCATCCGGCAGCTGCGCCAATCGCCCCCAGCCCGCGTTGCGGGCGGCCACGGTGGCGGTGCCGGTCCATGTGATCTCCGCTGCGTGCAGCACAGAGGCGAACCCGGTCAGGGCCAGCAGTGCCAGGCAGCGCATACCACTGCGCAGAGCGAATGCGTGTCGGACAGTCAGGCGCATCGAGGTCACCAGTAGGTTGCGTAGAGGGCCACCAGGATCGCCAGCACCGCCAGCGAAGCGACGTTGAACGATGGGGCGGTGGCATAGCTCACATCGTCGGTGCGGATACGATCACGATCGCCACTGGCGCGGGTGCCCAGCGCGACGCCTACGCCCAGCAACAGCGTGACCAGGAACACCACGCCCATGCGGTCCATGAAGGGCAGCGAGGGCCACAGCAGCTTCAGGGCCAGCGACAGTACGAAGGAGCCGACCGCCGCAGCCAGCGCACCGGCTTCGTTCGCACGCTTCCAGAACAGGCCCAGCAGGAAGATCACCACGATGCCGGGGGTGAAGAAGCCGGTGAACTCCTGGATGTACTGGAAGCCCTGGTCGAACCCGCCCAGCAGTGGGCGTGCGGTCAGCACCGCCACGATGATCGAGACGGACGCCGCGAACCGGCCAACACGCACCAGTCTGGCTTCCGAGGCATCGGGCGCGCGCTTGGCATAGAAGTCGAGCGTGAAGATGGTGGCGACGGAATTGATCTTCGATGCCAGCGACGCAACGATGGCGGCCACCAGCGCGGCGAACACCAGGCCCAGGATGCCGCTGGGAAGCAGCGCCAGCATCGTCGGGTAGGCCGCGTCCGGGCGTTCCAGGCCGGGGGCGAGCATGACCGCGGCGATGCCGGGCAGCACCACGATGGCCGGAATGAGCAGCTTCAGGAACGCAGCGAATACCACGCCCTTCTGCGCCTCACGCAGATCCTTGGCGGCCAGTGCGCGCTGGATGATGTACTGGTTGAAACCCCAGTAGCTGAGATTGGCGATCCACATGCCGCCCAGCAACACCGACAGCCCGGGCAGATCCTTGTAGAGCGGGTTGTCCTTGCTGAGGATCATTTCAAAGCGTTCGGGATGCTGCTGCCACAGCTGCATGAAGCCGTCGGTGACGCTGCCGTTGCCGATCTGGCCCAGCGTGATGAAGGTGACCAGCAGGCCACCCAGAACCAGCAGCGAGACCTGCACGATGTCGGTCAGCGCGACCGCCTTCAGGCCGCCATACAGCTGATAGGCCAGTGCGAAGGCGCCCAGCAGCACCAGCGCCACGTCCTGGTTGAGGCCTGCCACGCCGGCAATGGCGATCGAACCCAGCCACAGGATCGAGGTGAGATTGACGAATACGTACAGGCCCAGCCAGAACACGGCCATCAGCGTGCGGATGCGGTTGCCGTAGCGCTCCTGCAGGAACTGCGGCATGGTGGTGATGCCGTTGCGCAGGAAGATCGGCAGGAACCATTTGCCGACGATCAGCAGCGTGATCGCCGCCATCCATTCATAGGATGCGATGGCCAGGCCGATGGCATAGCCCGAGCCGGACATGCCGATGATCTGTTCGGCCGAGATGTTGGCCGCGATGAGCGAGGCACCGATCGCCCACCACGGCAGGCTGCGGCTGGCCAGGAAGTAGTCCTGGGCCGACTTCTGCCGGCCGGCCTTCTCGCGGGAAACCCACTGCGCGAGGATGAAGATGCCAGCCAGATAGGCCAGCACGATGCTGATATCCAGGGTGGAAAGGCTCATGGAAGCTCCGCGATGGGTCCGCGCTGTGGGCACGGCGGCACGTCATTGGGGTTGCCGGCGAACCGGGGTTCGGGAACGCCGGCGATGCCGGCGTCGGTGGCGAACAGATGGCCGGCGAAGGGGTCGCGCGCACGCGCGGCCGCGTCCAGGCCGTCGTGCGCGCTGGTGATGAACATCGTTCGCAGCGTGCTGCCGCCAAAGACCGGGCGGGTGGGCTGCGCGACCGGGACGGAAAGTGTACGGTCCTGCCGGCCATCGGGCCGGTAGCGCACCACGCGCGAACCGCCCCAGCGGGCATTCCAGAGTCCGCCTTCAGCATCGACCACACTGCCATCGGGCTCGCCATCCTCGGCGCGCAGATCGGCGAACACTGTTACCGCACCCGGGCTGTCGCCGTAATCGCAACGCAGGATCTGCTTCTGCAGCGAGTCGCAGAAGTACATCGTGCGGCCGTCTGGACTGAACGCTACGCTGTTGGCAATCGCCACGGTCGGTAGCGGAAGCGTCTCGAGCACAAGCTCGGCGGTGAGCCTGTAGAAGGGTGCGACGGCCTGCTTCGGACCGTTCGTGGGCTCATGCAGCATGCCGAACACGAAGCGGCCCTGGCGGTCACAGGCGCCATCATTGGCGCGCAGACGCGCCCCTGTGTCGGGCAGCACAAGCACGTCACGCAGCTCGCCGCGCGCCGGATGGAAGAATGCCAGCCGCGACGCCAACGCCAGCAGCAGCCAGCCTTCGGCTTCGCACAATGCCAGTGCGGCCAGCCGCTCCGGCATCGGCCAGCGGGTGAGCGCGCCGTCACCGGGGCGATAGCGCCACAGCTGCGCCTGCGCGATGTCGGTCCAGTACACCACCGATTCGCGATCACACCACAGCACGCCTTCGCCCAGGGTGTTTGCGGCCGGCACCGCGACAGTGGCGGACCCGCTCACACCCAGCCTCCGTCGATGATGAAGTCCTGGCCGGTACACATGCGGCTGTCATCGGCGGCCAGGAACAGGGCGGCGCGCGCCAGGTCCTCCGCGCGCAGATAGCCCGGCAGGCATTGCGCACGACGCAGCTGTGCTTCGCCCTCCGCGTCCAGCCACAGCCGCTGCTGCTTCTCGGTGATCACCCAGCCCGGTACCAGCGCATTGATGCGGATGCGATCTTGCCCCAGTTCCCGGGCCAGGCCGTTGACCAGGCCGTGGACCGCGGATTTGGCCACCGCGTACAGCGGATACCCGCTGTTCTTGATCATCCAGCCCGTCGAACCCAGGCAGATGATCGAACCGCCGCCGAGGGCGCGCATGTCCGGCACCAGCGCCTGGATGGCGAAGTACTGGTGGCGCAGGTTCACCGCCATGCTGCGTTCAAAGTCCGCGATGCCGGTGTCGGCCAGGGCATGACGAGCATCGTTGGCGGCATTGTTGACCAGCACCGAGAACGGTCCAGCCAGGATCCGCGCGTGGGCGATGGCGGACCGGAGTGCCTCGATATCGGTGATGTCGCAATGCAGATAGCGCGGGGCAGTCGCAATGTCGCCCAGGCTTTCCAGCAGTGCTTGGGCGCCGCTGTCGTCGATGTCGAGAAAGACGACCTTCGCACCCTGCCGCGCGAAGTGCTCGACGAAGGCGGCGCCGATGCCGGTGGCACCACCGGTGATCAGCACCGCGCGGTTCTCAAGGCTGGGATAACGTGCCTGATCGGTCATGGCGCTCACCACTCGGCCACGCTGCCATCGGCATGGCGCCAGATGGGGTTGCGCCAGCGGTGGCCTTCGGCGGCTCGCTCGTCAACGTAGGCCTGGTTGATCTCGATGCCCAGCCCCGGGCCGTCGGGAATCCTGACGAAGCCTTCCCTGTACTCGAAGGGCGCGCGGTCCACCAGGTAGTCCAGCAGATCGTTGCTGGCGTTGTAGTGGATGCCCAGGCTCTGTTCCTGGATGAAGGCGTTGTAGCAGACCGCATCCAGCTGCAGGTTGGCCGCCAGCGCGATCGGACCGAGCGGGCAGTGCAGAGCGATGGCGACGTCGTAGGCTTCGGCCATGGCCGCGATCTTGCGGGTTTCCGTGATGCCACCCGAGTGCGATGGATCCGGTTGCAGGATGTCCACGCCGCCGGTCTGCAGTACGCGCTTGAAGTCGAAGCGGGAGTACAGGCGTTCGCCCAGCGCGATCGGCGCGGGCGAAAGGGCGGCCAGTTCCGGGATGGCTTCCAGGTGCTCGGAAAGCACCGGCTCTTCGATGAACATCAGCCCGAAGGGCGCCAGCTCGCGCATCAGCACCTTGGCCATCGGCTTGTGCACGCGGCCATGGAAGTCCACGGCCACTCCCACATCGCGGCCCACCGCATCGCGCACGGCCTGCACGTTCTCCAGTACCCGCGTGACCTTGTCATGGCTATCGACGAACTGCACTTCCTCGGTGGCGTTCATCTTCACCGCAGTGAAACCGCGTGCCACGGCGTCGCGGGCGGCACGGGCGGTGTCGGCCGGCCGATCGCCGCCGATCCATGAGTACACGCGGATGCGGTCGCGCACGGGGCCGCCCAGCAGGGCATGCACCGGCACGCCCAGTGCCTTGCCGTGGATGTCCCACAGCGCCTGGTCGATGCCCGCCAGTGCGCTCATCAGGATCGGACCACCACGGTAGAAGCCGCCACGATAGAGCACGTTCCAGTGGTCTTCGATGTGCCGGGGGTCCTTGCCGACCAGATAGTCGGACAGCTCTTCCACGGCCGCCGCCACGGTGTGCGCGCGTCCTTCGACGATGGGCTCGCCCCAGCCGCAGATGCCGGCGTCCGTATCGATGCGGACGAACAGCCAGCGCGGGGGCACCAGGTAGGTCGTGATGGCAGTGATCTTCATGCGGGGGAGTCCGTGTTCGTTCTGTTCCAGGCGTCGATGAACGCGCGCGCGCGGCGTGCGACGTCGTCCGCGGGGGTCTTGGGGGCATACAGGGCGGAGCCGATACCGAAGCCGGCGGCACCTGCCTGGCGGTAGGCGGCCATGCGCTCCGGGGTGATGCCGCCGACGGGCAGCAGCGGCGTGCTGGCGGGAAGCACACTGGACCACGCCTTCAGCACCGGAGGTGGCAGTTGTTCGGCGGGAAACAGTTTCAGTGCATCCGCACCGGCCCGCAGGGCGGCGAAGGCTTCCGTGGGCGTCGCCACGCCAGGCGTGCAGACCATGCCGCTGGCGTGGGCGGCGGCGATGACCTCCACGTCCGCGTGCGGCATCACCACCAGCCGGCCACCGGCATTGTTCACGTCCTGCACCTGCGTGGTGGACAGGACGGTGCCGGCACCGATCAGGCAGCGATCGCCGAGCTGCTTTGCGAGCAGTTCGATGCTCTGCAGCGGCTGCGGCGAGTTCAGCGGGACTTCCAGGATGTGGAAGCCGGCCTCGGCCAGCGCCGCGCCGATGGCGGGCGCTTCCTGCGGGGTGAGCCCGCGCAGGATGGCAACCAAGGGGAGGGGTTGCATCCAGGCGGTGCTCATGGTGTTTCCTTCAGCGTGGGGGTTTTCTGGACAGCCGCGCGCCCTTCAGATTGGCGCGGGAGTCGGCAATCATGTCCAGCATGGCGGCGCGCGCCGCGTCCGGCTGCTTCTGCCGGATGGCGTCGTACACGTCGAAGTGGCGCGGCAGCGAGTACTTGAAGTCCTGCGCGGTCTGCGCCGAGAGCAGGAAGAAGGTGCCCAGCGCCGCGTCGATGACCGAGAACAGGGATGCCAGCAGTTCGTTGTTGGTGGCTTCCAGCACGCTCTCGTGGAACATCAGGTCGGCCTTGGCCCACGCATCCTGGTCCGGTGCATCGGCCATGGCCTGGTACGCGCTCTTGATCCTGGCCAGCTGCGCGGGCGAACGCCGCTCGGCTGCGGAAGCCGCGGCCGCCGGTTCGATCACCTCGCGCATCTCCACCAGCTTTTCCACGAAGTCCTGGGTGGGCATCAGCGCGCAGCGCCACGCCAGGATGTCGCTGTCCAGCTGCTTCCAGTGACGCGGGTCGCGCACCCGCGAACCGGTTTTCTGCCGGGTTTCGATCAGCCCTTTGGAGCCCAGCACCTTCAGTCCCTCGCGCAGGGCGGAGCGGCTGACGGACAAGGTCTGTGACAGCAGCTCTTCCCTGGGCAGGAATTCGCCCGGCTGAAGTGCGCCGCTGATGATCCGCTGCCCGATCTCCTGGGCCACTTGGTCGTAGAGGTTGCGTACCTCGATCGGTTTCACAGGCATCCCTTTGGCTTGGTGCACCGCAGGCTGCGGTCACTCCTATTATCCGACAAAAGGACGGGTGCAGGGTGTGAGGCATGTGGGGGAGCGTCCTCATCAGAGCTTGAACCGGAAGCCCATGCCCAGGGTCTTGTCCTGGTAACGGATGTCGCGCGGCCGCGTGTTGCCGCTGCCCCAGTACTGGTGCAGGTTGTTGCCCAGCAGGTTGGTGGCCGAGAACACCACCGTGGCGCGCGGGGTCACGTCGTAGCTGATCGAGAAGTCCAGCGAGCTGGCCGGCTCGACCTGGTCCTCCGTTCCGGCGACCGTGGGCTGGGTGAAGAAATCGATGTACCGGCTGCGGTAGCCGTAGGCCAGGCGCGCACTCAGGCCGAAGTTCTCGTAGAACAGCACGGCGTTGTAGTTGTTCTTCGAGACGTTCTGCAGCGGCCGCGAGATCACGGGCCCGCCAAGGAACTCCGGAGACTTGGTATCGCCTTCGATGTAGGTGTAGTTGAACTGCGCACCCAGGCCGCTCCAGGCGCCGGGCAGGAAGTCGAAGGTCTGCTGGTAGGCCAGCTCGACACCCTGCAGATGGCCGCTGCCGGCGCTCTGCGGGGATGACAGCTCGTAGTCCTCTCCGGCGATGACCACATTGGTGATGTAGTTCTGGATGTAGCCATCGATGTCACGATAGAACACACCCGCACTGACGTAGCCCACCGGGGAGAAGTACCACTCCAGCGACATGTCGTAGTTGGTCGACTTGATCGGGCTCAGGTCGGGGTTGCCACTGCTGGCCACGCCCGCACGGTTGACGGTGCCGGGATTCAGCGAGATCGACGGGTTCAAGGCACCGAAGTCCGGATAGCTCAGTGTCTTGGCCGCCAGCACGCGCAGCTGCCAGGCATCGTTGAAGTGCAGGTTCAGGCTCGCGTTGGGCAGGGCATTGGTGTCCTGCGTGCTGCGGGTGATGGCACTGTAGACACCCGTGCCCGCGTCGAACGAGAAGGCGTTGAGTTCACGCTTGATCTTCTCCGCACGCACGCCTACCAGGCCATCCACGCGCAGGCCGCCCAGATCGAAGTCGTACTTCGCCTGCAGGTAGCCGGCGCTCTTGCGTTCTTCGATATCGAAGAAGCGGCCGGGATTCTCCGCCGCCAGTCCGTCCGGCAGACCGTAGTAACGGCGCAGCGCGTCGGCGTTGTCGATCAGGTAGTCGTAGCAGGGCGTCAGGAACGACTGGCTCAGTGCGGAGTTGCCGCGCTTGCTGCAGAAGAAGCTGCTGGCCGGGAACAGCCCCACCACCTGGTTGGCCGGGTTGGGCGAGGCGGTGATGTTGCCCGTACCGGCACCGCCTGGCGGCGGCGTGCTGATTTCCACGCTGCCCTTGGCGCTGGCGGTACGGTCGGCATAGCGCAGGCCGAACTGGAGGTTGGCGATCGGGCCGTCGAGGAACTCGAACGTTCCGTCGCCGCGCCAGCTGTTTTCCTCGCCGCGCGACTCGCCCCAGGTCTGGAACAGGCCATTGAGGTAGAAGCGCGACGGATCCATGGCCGGGTTGCCGGCCAGGTGCCAGTTCTGGTGCTTGCCCGAGGTGCCGTCCCATACGGTGGTGATCGGCCCGGCCAGGAAGGTGTCGATGATGAAGTTCTCATCGCGGTAGTAGCCGGACGTACGGGTCACTTCGGTGGACAGCCGCAGCTGGTCGCCGCGCCACTTGAAGCCCAGCGCGTTCTGGATGTCCTGGCCGCGCTGCTTGTGCGCCTGGGTGCTGCTGGCGGCATAGCTGTCGCCGGTCCATGTACCTGCGGTGGCGTCGCAGATGGTCTGGCCGGAGAGCGGCCCGTCCAGGCGGTTGGCATAGCAGTTGTCGCCGACCTGCAGCCCCGTCGGCGGCACCACCCCGACCGGGAAACTGAACAGGAACGCCTGGTCATAATCGTCTCGCACGAAATCATAGAGGCCCTCGACATAGACCTCGGTGCGTTCGCTGGGTTTCCACTGCAGGGCATAGTTGAACGCACTGCGCTTGCGGTCGCCATGGTTGTAGTTGGTGCCCCAGCCATTGGGGGCGGCGATCAGGTTGCCGTCATCGGTACGCGCCGGCGTGCCATCCGGATTCTCCAGGACCTTCGGGAAGTCACCCCACACCGCATCGTACGCGTAGCGCTTGCCGACATAGCCGAAGTTGACCATGGCGCCGATCTCGCCGGCATCGGTGTCCCAGCGGTTGCTCAGCAGCAGGCTGGCGGAGGGATCGATGTCGCCACCGTACTTGCTGTGCGTACCGGTCACGGTGCCGGCGATCTCGGCACCGTCGAAATCCAGCGGGCGGCGCAGCTGGATGTCCACCAGGCCCGCGATGCCGCCCAGTGGCAGGCTCGCCTCGCTGCTCTTGTAGACGTTCAGGCTCTTGATGGCGGTGGCCGGCAGGTTCTGGAAGGCGTAGCCGCGGCCGGAGCTGCTGAAGATCTCACGGCCGTTGAGGGTGCTGATCACGTTCGGCAGGCCGCGGATCACCACCCCGGTGGTCTCGCCCTGGTTGCCCTGCGCCACCTGCACGCCGGTAACGCGCTGCAGGGCGTCGGCCACGCTGTTGTCGGGCAGCTTGCCGATGTCTTCGGCAACGATCGAATCGACGACCATCTCCGCCTCCTGCTTGATCGACTGGGCGGTCTGCAGGCTTTGGCGCAGCGCGGTCACGGTGACCGTGTCCAGGTTGACGGCCTCCTGCGAGCCGGCCTCCTGCGCTTGCACCAGAGAGGGCAGGGCGAGGGCCGAAAGGATGGCCAGGGAAAGCACGGTGCGGGAAGAACGAGCGGTCATGGCGGTATCTCCGGATTCCGGAAAGCAGTCGCGGTTGAGTGGCCCGCCTTCATGCGAAGGCGGGCGCCAGTAGGGTCAGAAAGCGGGAACGGAGGTGCGCGGGGTCTTGGCCAGCCTGCGGAACAGCTCGGCTTCGCGTGCCCGGTAGGGCGTGCCGTCGGCCTTCAGCAGATCGTGGAACCACACGGTGGGGGCTTCCATCGTGTAGGGGCGCTGCCAGCTGTCCCACGGGAAGCGGGTCTGGATCGCGCCGTCCACGAAACCCCAGTTGATCATGCCGATGTTCTCGCGGCGGGCGATCGGAAGGATCGTGTCCACGTTCGAGCCTGCGCCGCGTGCCAGCCATTCGGTGCAGATCAGCGGGCGGCCGTACCTGCGCAGCTGTGCAATGCGGGCAACGAATGCCTCCGGCTGCTCGTAGTTGTGGAAGGTGATCACATCCGACTGCTCCAGCTGCGTGCGCTGGATCGCGGTGAGCGATGCGGCGCCCGGCGACCAGTCATCGCCGATCCACACGCCGCTGGTGAGCGGCTGCACCGGCTTCTTCGCGCGTGCCCAGTCGAAGATCTTCGGCAGCAGTTCGGCGATGCGTTCCTGCTCGCCCGGCAGCTGCTTGTCCATGTAGTTGCCACCCCCGGGGTTGTCCGGCTCGTTCCACAGGTCCCAGGCCAGCACGCGCGTGTCGTTGGCGAAGTGACCGATCACGCCCTCCACATAGGCCTGGAAGTGCGCGTCGTTGGCGCGGTCCACCAGCATGTGGCGGCTCGGGCTCTGCACCCAGCCGGAGTTGTGCACGCCGGGAATCGGGCGGCGCTGCGGGCCGAGCACCGGATCCGGGTCCCAGCAGCTGTCGAACAGCACGAGCATCGGGCGGATGCCGTTCTTCTCGGCGATGGACAGGAAGGTGTCGATGCGCTTCAGCAGGCCCTGCGGGTCCTGCTGCCACAGCAGGTCATGCAGGTAGACGCGCATGGTGTTCATGCCGAACTGCTCGTGCGCCCAGCGGAGTTCGCGGTCGATGGCTGCCGGATCGAAGGTCTCGGCCTGGAACATCTCCAGCTGGTTGATGGCGTTGGAGGTGGTGTAGTTCGCGCCCACCAGCCACTGTTGTCTGGAATACCACGCGTCGGCTTCGGCCGGGGTCCAGCGTGCGGCGTCGGTCGCATGCGCCATCGGTGCGACGGCGAGCAGCGTTGCCAGCAAAGGGGTAAGCCACTTTCGCATGAGATGCATCTCCTTGGTTCATGAGCTGCCCGTCCTGGCGTGAGCCAGGAGGCGGGCGGTGCGTACTGCGTCGGATTGCCGGTGCCGTGGGCGACCGGCGTGCCAGCTGCGCGGGATCAGCGGGCGGGCGGTGTGCGGTCGGTCGAGAAGTCGTAGACGATGCGGTTCACATAGGTCTCGCCCGGGGCCAGCCGCGCCGAGCCGAACGACGGCTGGTTCGGTGTGTCCGGGAACAGCTGCGGTTCCAGCGCGATGGCGTCGCCCTGGCGATAGACCCGGCCACTCTTGCCCACGGTGCTGCCGTCGAGGAAGTTGCCCGAATAGAACTGCAGGCCAGGCTGCGTGGACAGCACGGTCATGACCCGGCCCGAGCGCGGGTCGTGCACGCGGGCGACTTCGCGCGGCTCGCGCGTGGGAGATCTGCTGATGACCCAGTTGTGGTCGTAGCCGCGGCCGTGCAGCAGCTGTGGCTCATTGCCCTGGCGCAGGTCGCGCCCGATCGGCTTGGCCGTGCGGAAGTCGAAGGCGGTGCCTTGCACCGGCTGTAGCACGCCCGTGGGAATCAGGCTCGCATCCACCGGCGTATAGGCGCTGGCCGGAATGGTCAATTCGTGATCCATCGCCGAGCCGGAACCCTCGCCGGACAGATTCCAGTATGCGTGGTTGCTGAGGTTGACGATGGTCGGTGCATCGGTCGTGGCGCGGTACTCCACCTCCAGCCGGCCATTGCCCTTCAATGCGTAGGTTGCCGTGACCGTGAGCGTGCCCGGATAGCCCTGGTCGCCGTCAGGGCTGACATGCTGCAGGGTGGCGTGATCGGCGGCGGCGTCGACGATCTTCCACACCACCTTGTCGAAGCCGCGGGTGCCGCCGTGCAGGCTGTTCGGCCCATTGTTGACCGGTACCTGATAGGTCCTGCCATCGAGGGTGAAGCGACCCTTGGCGATGCGGTTGGCGAAGCGGCCGACGATCGTGCCGAAGTACTGCGGATTGTCGAGCGTCGCCTTGAGCGTCGCGTCGCCAAGCAGTACATCGGCGTATGCGCCATCACGGTCCGGCACTTCCAGTGAATGCAGTGCAGCGCCCAGCGTCAGTACCGTGGCCTGCATGCCGGTGCCGTCACGCAGCAGGATCGACTCCACCACGGTGCCATCGGCCGTCCGGCCTACCACAGCGCGTTCCTGTGCCTGACCTGCGCCCACTGCAGACAGTGCCAGTACGCCGATCAGCCCTGCCGTCTTCCCCTTGCCAGCACGCATTGCTCAAGACCCCTCTCGATGTCGTGATGCGTACAAAAACATATAATCAGACAATACGCACGTTGCGACGCAACACGTGATCAGACCGCCGTGCCCACCCGTGGTCAACGCGCAGTCGCGGTCATCGCGTGCAGTGCGGAGAAGCCGCGCACCACGGCGTCGGCGGACGCCACCGCGTGCGTGGCGATGCCGATTTCCGACAGCGCCGCCTGGTACAGCCGGGTGACCGGTCCGGAGCCCACCAGTGGCACCGACGCGGACCTCAGCCCGGGGAACAGCGCCAATGCGTCTGCAATCTCCGCACCGGCCAGCAGTCCGCGCAGGTAAGCGCTGGTCGCCGTGCGCGGCAGGGTGCCGCGGATCATCCGTGCCCGTACACCGAAGAGCAGCGCACCCAGGCCCAGTCGGCGGTCGGCGCCTGCATGCACACCCTCGACGAAGGCCGGTCCTGGCTCACCCGGTCCTTCCAGCACCGAGGCAAGCAGGCCGCCACTGGCCAGTCGATCGAACAGTTCGCCGGACATCGAGGTCATGAAGCTGTGCACCTGGCCGTCGATCAGCTGGATCCACTTGGTATGCGTGCCCGGCAGCGCCACGATGGCATCGGGGCCGACATCGCCGCCGCGCAGCAGCCCCAGCAGCTCGGTCTCCTCGCCGCGGAGCACGTCCGGCATGCCATCCACGGGGCGCACGCAGGCCATGCCGGGCACGATGCTCACGGACAACTCGCCGATCCGGGCCGGCACCAGCTGCTGCGCGATCGAGGCAACGCCTGCAGGGCACTCCACGTAGCCGGCATCGATCCAACCGACATTCGACCCGATCATGCCGGCCGCATAGGCGTGCCGCGCAGCCGGCCAGCGTGCACGGATCGTGTTGGCGGCCACCACCATGTCGTCACGGTCCAGCGTGGCCACGCCCGCGGGCATTTCATGGGCATCAAGCCGCTCACCGTTGGGGCTGATCAGATAGGCGCGCAGATTGCTGCTGCCCCAGTTGATGCCGATGATGCTGTCGGGGTGGTCCTGCTGCATGGCGGTTCCTTGGCGGCGATGGTATTGCCTATTGTCTGATTATATGGTTTGGTTGCCGCTCGCTGGCAAGCCTGCCGGCGCAGTTCCAGTCGGGAGGGGAACGCAATGAACGGCACGCTTTCCATGGCGCTTGCAGCGCTGCTTCAGGTATCGACGAACGCGTCCGCCGCAACACCGGCGGTGGACAATCCGCTGCTGGACTCCGGGCCGGACCCCTGGATCACCCGCGATGGGGACGTGTTCTATTACATGGGCACGCACGGTGATCGCCTGGCCATCCGCGCCACCCGCGACCTTGCGCACCTGGCTGACGCACGCGAAGTCACGGTGTGGCGTCCGCCGGCAACGGGGGCGAATGCGAAGTCGATCTGGGCGCCGGAACTGCATCGCATTGATGGGCACTGGTACATCTACTACACGGCGGCAGCGGGTGATGCACCCGAAGGTCAGGAAGACGCCCATCGGGGGGTGTTCGTGCTGGAGAACGGCAATGCCGATCCGACCCGGGGCACATGGACCGATCGCGGACGGCTGGCCACGGCACACCCCGGCATCGACGGCACCACTTTCGTAACCGGCGGCAAGCGCTACTTCGTGTATTCACCCTACGTGGGACCGGACAGCGTGCTGGCCATCGTGGACATGGCCAACCCCTGGACCCTGCGGGGCAGCGAAACCATCATTGCGCGGCCCGACCAGGCGTGGGAGCGACAGGGCGGGCGGCAGATCCTGGAGGGGCCGGAGTTCCTGCAGGGCGCACGCGGCGATCTGTTCCTGACCTATTCGGGCAGTGCGTGCTGGTCGGATGACTACGCGATTGGACTGCTGCACGCCAAGGCGGGCGCCGATCCGCTGGATGCGAGCGCGTGGCACAAGGCGAAGCAGCCGATCCTTGCCAAGCATCCTGCTGGCAACGTGTACGCACCGGGGCACAACGGTTTCTTCCAGATGGCCGACGGCGCGCCGTGGATCATCTACCACGCCAACCCGGGGCCGGACATGGGCTGCACCGCCAGGCGCTCGCCGCGCATCCAGCCGGTGCATTGGAGCCAGGACGGCATGCCGCTGCTGGGTGCGCCGTACGGGCGCGGAGTCGGGGTGAAGTGATTGCGTCGGCGGTCGAATGCTCTCACGCTTCTCCAGCAGCCTTGTCGGGCGCCAGGGCGGCCGCGCGGCTGTGATGAAACGCCGCCGCAGGGCTGGAGGTGTGAGGTGCCGGATTGTTCCGATGCTTTGCGCTACACCGCCGGCACCGTGATCCTCTGCAGGTCCAGCGTGGCCCGCAGCGCATAGTTCTTGCGGATCACCGGCACGATGCGGGTCAGGCGTGGATCGAAGTAGTCCCTGAACAACGGCGGCCGTGCCGAGCCCAGATAGAACGCACGGTCCTGCTTGACTGCTGCCGGCAACAGCACGTCACTGAAGTCGCTGTCGGAGGCGTCAGTCACCAGGCACGGTACATGGCGGAGCCCAAGCTGGCGCAGCAGGTACAGGCGATGGGAGCCATTGGTCAGGATCAGGCGGTTGCCGATCCGGGTGGCACTGACGAGGTTGTCGCTGAAGCCCAGATAGATGACCAGCGCGTGGCTGGCTGCACCGAAGGGTTCGTAGCCGGCGATGGCGGACGGGTCGATCGTCGCCACGTCCAGAAAGCGCAGGTCGTTGGAGCTGGACGCAAAGGTGTAGCTGCCTTCGGACCGGGACGCGCGGACCGGCGGGTGAGCGTGCCGCCCGTTGCGTGCAACCAGCTCCATGATGTCCTGTGCCGTGGGGGAGGCGGGAAAGGCCGCGGCAAGCTCGCCGACATGGCGCAGGTTGATGCATTCCTGGAAGACCACCAGCCGGTCGATCTCGACCATCTGCCATGCGCGCGGCACGTTGTTCGTCATGCGGTGCATCGACGGTTGGCGTGGCGCGTGGTCGGCCAGCGCCGCCATCTCCGCAGGAAGTGCATGCACCTCGACCGCGTCGGCGTCGTTGGCCTCTTCCTTCAGCTGGCGCAGCGCGTCGGCGCGGGCGCTCTTCCATTCCTCCACCAGCATCGCCTCATCGAAGCATCCGGGCGGGCATCGCTCCCTGATGACTCGGATGAACCTCGGCAGCGGGAACGGTCCTTTGAGCAGAAGGGTGGGCTCAAGGCCATCGTCACTGATCGGGTCGCTCATCCATTTCCCCTTCGAGAACGCGTGTCGACGTTGCCGGACAGCGACAGTCGTCACACTGAAATAATATGTTATATCGTAACATTTGCATGCCTTGACGGCAATCGCTTAGCAACACGCGCAGCGATGGTGGCTTGGCTGCTCCGTATCCGTGGCACGACGCCCGGATACATCCACTGACAAGAGGAGATGTTCATGAACGAGCTGATTGAGCTGGGTGTAGTGGCAGGACAGCAGAACCCTGAAGGCCAGGGTGTGGGCGGTGATCTGATCGAGCTGGGCTCGGTGGTTTCGGAAACCAAGGCACACAACCACGGCACCTTGTGGGATGGCGTGTTCCCGACCACCTCGCCCTGATCCACTGCGGCATGCATGACCTGCGGTGCATGCCCTGCGCATGCACCGCTTCTCCGCCTGGACTGAAGAGATCACGTAATGGAACAGCCTGCGGCGCGCTATTTCCTGTCGAAGCAGGCCCATGTCTGTGTCACCGGCGATGCAATGGTGATCCTGGACCAAGCGACGGGAAAATACCTGTCGCTCGACCGCCATCGTGCTGCCAGCCTGGGCGGGCTGGTGCTGGGTTGGCCGTTGCCGGCAGACGGCCGGCGGATGCCGGATCTGTTGCAGTCGCTGCTGCAACGCGGGCTGATCACCGACGATCCGCAGCGAGGCAAAGCCGCGACCAGTGCTTCGATCGCGCTGCCGCGCCACTGGATACGCGACGGTGAACCTCGCGGTTGTCCGCGCATCACCGCACGTGACGTCCGCAGATTCATGGCTGCGTGCATGCGTGCCGGATGCAGCAGGACGTTCCTTCCTTTCAGCCAAACAGTGTCCTCGGCGCGCAGGCGTGCGCAGGGATCACAGCGCACGGACGTAGGCGTGCAGGAGCTGGCCCTGCGCGTCCGGGTGTTCGACTGGCTGCGGCCGTTGGCCTTCAGGAAGACGGACGAGTGCTTTCTCTACTGCCTGGCGATGCGCGAATTCCTGTCCAGGCATGGAATCGTCGCGGACTGGGTGTTCGCGGTCAGGACCCAGCCCTTCGCGGCGCACTGCTGGCTGCAGCACGGCGATCAGGTCCTGACCGATATCCCCTTCAACCTGCGCCGGATGGTTCCCATCCTGGTGCTGTAGAGGCGCCTCACGCATGTATCGATACATCGCCGTGCTCTGGAACACCTCCTGCGACTCCGCAACCGCCCGGGCGCAGCAGGCGATGCAGCGCATCGAGGCCATGCACGCCGGCGTCACCTGCGTGATGAACGACCACGGCGCCGCGATTTATGTCCAAAGTGACAACCCGGGCTACCTGGACTGCAGCCGCTGCGGCTCGCTGGTCGTGCTCGGCGCGCTGTTCGACAGGAATTTCGGCCGGGATACCGTGCCCGCGCGCGTGCCACTGGATGCGGCCGCCGCCGATGCGGCCTGCCGCACGCAGGGAAAAACCCTCGTGCAGCACTACTGGGGCCGCTATGTAGCGTTCGGCTACCAGCCGCAGTCATCGAGCTGGTTCGTCCTGCGTGATCCCACCGCTGAAATTCCCTGTTACATGACGACGGCGGATCAGCTGACGGTGGTCTTCTCCAGCATGGAAGACTGCCTTGCACTGGGCCTGCGCGATTTCAGCATCGACTGGCCCTTCCTGTCCTACTCGCTGCTGTTTCCGTTCCGTGACGGGTTGCAGACCGGCTTCAGGGAGGTCACCGCCATCGAGGCCGGGGAGGCCGTTTCGATCCGCGATGGCGAGCCGGTCAGCCGGCAGTGCCAGTGGGACATCGTGCGCCTGGCCCGCGACGAACCGATCGAAGACCTGCAGGAGGCGGTGCAGCTCGCGCGCTCCACGCTGCTGGGCTGCATCGGTGCCCTGGCCAGCCGGCACCGGCGTATCCAGCTGCAGCTGTCGGGTGGGCTGGATTCCTCCATCATCCTCGCCGGCCTGCTGCACGCACCTTCCATGCCGGAAGTGGACTGTGTCCACCACTATGACGACGGCATCGGTGCCGATGAGCGGATGTTCGCCCGCATGGCGGTGGCCGGTGCCAGTGAGTCGTCGGGCCGGCGCTGCGGGTTCGTCGAGTACCGGCGGCAACCCCACTGCGCGCTGGAAGAGATCATGACCTTCCCGCGGACGGCGCGGCCGGCACATTGCTCGGGCTACCTTCTGCATCGCCGTGATGTCACCTTTGACGCAGATACCGTGCAGTTCACCGGCGTCGGCGGCGACGCGGTCTTCCTGCGCTTCAAGGGCAACGCTGCGGCGATCGACCATGCCTGGCGGCGCGGCATCGACCGCCACTTCTTCCGGGTCGCCTTTGAAACCGCACAGTCGGGCGATTCGCTTTATGGCGTCCTCAAGGATGCGGTGATCCATGGGCTGCTCAGGCGGCCGGCCAGCATCAACGGTCGCTGGGGCAACCCCTGCGAATGGGTGAAGGTCGACGCGACCGAGCAGGACGTCACGCCACCGGCCTGGCTGCGCCATGCGCGCAACGAAGGCCATGAGGTGTCACCGTACAAGCTTGCGCACATCAGCCGGATGGTGTTTCCGACCAGCGTCCTTGATCCGTTCGAGGGCGCGGGTCGCTGGCACGGTGTCTCTCCGATCAGCGCACAACCGCTGGTCGAACTGTTCGCGCGCATGCCGCTGCGTCTGCTCATGGCGGACGCGGAGGACCGGACGATCGCACGGCGTGCCTTGAAGGGGCTGCTGCCGGACGCTCTACTGTCGCGGAAGGTGAAGTCCTACCTCGACGATCATTCGGTCGCGGTCACCCAGGGCCATCAGGCGTTCATCCGCAGCCTGCTTGTCGATGGGCTGCTGGCCCGGCGTGGGTACATCGACAGCGCCTCGGCCGACGCTGGCATCCGCCGGGTCGGCCCGGATCATTCGTCGCAGGTGCTCGGCATCTTCGGCCCGCAGGTCAACATCGAAGCCTGGCTCAGGCGCTGGGCAGAGCGGCCCGCAGGGCAGGGAGCCGGAGTCGCCTAGGCGCTCCGGCTCATCTCCTCGAGGTACAGGCTCTCAAGATCGTTGGCGGTGATGGTGGTGGCATCCAATGTCCTGCGCAGCCGCCCGGCCTGCATGAGGCCGATCGTGGTGGCCACCTCGCGGGCGCGGAACAGATCGTGCGTGGCCATCAGGATGGCGGTGCCGCGATCACGCTGCCGCACGATCAGGTCATGGAACTCGGCCGACGCGGTGGGGTCGAGGCCGGAGGTTGGCTCGTCAAGCAGCAGTGCCTTGGCGTCCTTGACGATGGCCAGGGCAATGCCGACCTTCTGCCGCATGCCCTTGGAGTAGAGGCCCACGCGTCGTCCGAAGACATCCGGCGCCAGGCCCGCTGTACTCAGTGCATCCCGCAGCCGGGCGGGTGAGCGGTCGTCCACGCCGGCCAGGCGCGCGAAGTAGTCCAGGTTCTCAAGACCGGACAGCTCGTCGTACAGCGCCACGGTCTCGGGGATGTACAGCAGCCTGCGTCGCACCTCCTGCGGGTGCCGGTGCGCGCTGAGTCCATCGACTTCCGCGGATCCGGAGGTAGGGGTGAGGAAGCCCAGAAAGAGCTTGATCGTGGTCGATTTTCCCGCACCGTTGGCTCCGAGCAGGCAGAAGATCTCGCCGGGTCCCACCTCGAAGCTGACGTCGTCGAGTGCCCGGTGGGTGCCGTGCTCCTTGACCAGGTTCTTTGCAGAAAGCATGTGGGCTCCTCAAGGGGCCGCCAACCGGCGACGCATCGATCCGGCGGCGATCAGCAGAATCAGGGTGGCGGCGAGCAACGCCGCGAGATCGGCACGCACTCCACGCCGGCCCACGCCGGCCGGCTCCACGAACCGGAAGCGGGGCAGGGCTTCATATTCGGCAAGTGTCTGCGGCGCGTCGCGATCCAGGTACGCCTTGTGCAGCAACCGACGGGCCTGCCAGAACGCATGGACCTGGTCCTGGAAGGCGAGCGCGCGATCCGCGTCCGAGCCGGCGATGCGGTCCAGCGCGTCCTGTACTGCGACCGCGGGCAGCAGCAACCGCACGTTGTCCAGCACCCGGCGCCGTGCATCCTGCGCCCGCTCATGCGATTCGATCAGCGGCGCAAGGTCGAGATCGGTCGCCAGCAGGTCGGCATAGGCCTCGCGCACGTGGTCCGGAATCACCGGTGTCGAAGAACGTACAGCCGTTGAAGCACTGCGGCGATGGAGTGTCTGTTGCCTGGCCGTTGCGGCCAGCCGCGCCTTCACGTCGGTCGCGAGCTGCATCTGTGATGGCGGCGGAACGGCCAGATTCACTGCGGCGAGGGTCAACGACGGGGCCATCACCACGATCAGCAACCACACTCCGCCGGCCGCAATGGCCGCCTCCGTGGTGCGCCGGGCGAAACAGCCGATCAGCACCGCCACCGCCAGCCAGAAGCCGCCATAGGCAAGGATGACCAGCGAGAGCAGGCCGAGGCCGGCAAGGCTCTCCGCACCGGACCACGCCGCCGCGCCGACCAGGATCACTCCCGCAGGCAGCAGCACCACGCCGCCTCGGGCCAGCGTCTTCACTGCGATCAGCCGTCCCACCGCGACCGGCTGCGACAGCACCAGCGCAGCGATGCCACGCTCGCGCTCGCGGGACCAGAGGTCATAACTGGCTGCCAGGATGACCAAGGGCAACAGAAAGACGATGACGAACGCCAGATCGAACCGGCCTGCGGCCCGCGCTGCCGGATTGCCGATGTCGGCCCACACGTTCCTGAAAAGCTGGGTGCGGTCGCCCAGCGCCACCACATCGGCCGTATAGGGATAGGCCTCCGCCTGCCCGATCGACACCGACGCCATCGCAGCCGGCGGTAGCACGGGTTGGACGCGCGGCAACACCGAGGGCGCCTTGCCGACGAACACCCGGCTGCGGTCATGGGTGTGCTGCTCTTCGAGCTGGATCACGCCGATGGCGGCGTTACGCTGTTCGACCCACGCCCTGCCATTCCACGCGGCGTAGGCGGCCAGCGCCAGCAGCAGCGTCAGCAGGGTGGGCAGCGCCCGATCGCGCAGCAGCCTGCGCACCTCATGGCCGGCAACGGAAAGACTGCTCATGGGGTCGTCCCCAGGCGCCGGGCCGAGAAGAACACCAGTCCAAGCGCCAGCAGCACCCAGCCCAGCAGAATGGCCAGGTTCGCCGCCTGTGCCGCGGCAATGCCGGCCAGGCACTGTTGCCCCGGCGTGTAGGCCACGGACCGGGTGAGGGTCGCGATGTCGGCACGATGCTTCTCCCCCTGCGGCGCCTTGTGCTGCTTCACTTCCGCATTGAGTGCCTGGATCAGGCGGTAGCGGTAGTCTTCCACGCTCTGCAGGAAGGCCAGGTGCGCCGCGAAATCGGTGCGGGCGAATGCGCGTGACCATGACTGCAGCGCGATGGCCGGAGAAACGAAGGCGAATGCGCGCTGTGTTGCTTGCTGCTGCCGATAGGTCGCATGGATCCGCTCGAAATGGCGGTTGTAGGTGTCCGTCGAGTTCCTCTCTGCGAACTCCAGGGCCACGCCCCGGAAGTTGACGGGAAGCTCTTCCACCGTGTCGACCTGGTAGCGCGCCATCAGCGCGTGTCGCAGGGCGTCCAGCCGCTTGTCCGCAGGGTCATGGCCATCCACTCCGTTCTCCGCCTCTTCCGTCACGGCGGCCCTGAATGCCGGCGCGCTGGGCGTGGGATCCAGCGATTCGGCCACCGCTGGCGCCATTCGTGGCACCAGCACGGTGGCTACCACCCAGAACCCCAGCAGCACCACCAGCGAGGTCCGCGCCGAGCTGGACAACGCCGAGACACCGACCGTGAGGGCACAGAACACCAGCAGATAGAGTCCGTAGGCCGCGCACATGGCCAGCAGCGCGGCGATGTCCATCCAGCCGGCGTTCTGTCCCGCCACAGCGGGAACCGTCGCCGCCAGCATGGCAAGCACCAGCAGCAGGGAAGCACTTGCCAGAGCAATCAATCGGCCGATGATCAGCACCGCAGGCGACGCCCCGGTGCCGAGTTCCTGGCGAAGGGTTTCGCGGGCGACGTCGCCGGACAGCGTGGCGAAGCCGGCAAGGATGATGAGCAGCGGCGCTACTACCTGCAGCGCCCAGGCGGCAGAGAAACCGTCGAACCGGCTGAGGGCGGTACCCGCGTCCATCGCGCGATGCCGGGCCGGGTTCTGTGCGTGACCTTCGATGAACACCGAGGTGCCCAGTACATCGGTCAGTCCCGGATCGAGCGCGGCCAGGGGTCGCACCGGTGCGGGAATGGCGCGTCCCACATGCGCCGCGGCATGGGGATCGATCACGCCCTGGCCGTCCCACAGCCGCGCTTCCTCCGCTGCTACGGCCTGGCGCTCCTGCCCCTGCAGGGACAGGCGCGCGGCACCCGTGGCAACGGATGCGCCCGCAAGCAGCAGCAGGACCAGGGCGAGCCACGGCAGGCGCCGCTCACGCCACATCAAGGTCAGCTGGGTTGCCGCGACACCGGCAGCTTGCCGAAGCGTCGACGCAGGCCGGAAGCGGGCGGGGGAGGGCGGGCTCATCCGGCTTACCAGCGATGCGTGAGGGTCACCGACAGGAAGCGCCCCAGCGCGGTCGCATTGGTGGGGTCGTAGCCGGTGTTGATGCTGTTGATGATGAAGGGCGGATCCCGGTCGAGAAGATTCTGCACGTTGAGGGCGAGCGACGTGCCTTCGTGGTCGCCGGCCGGGGCGCCGAAGTGGTACTTGAGGTTCAGGTCGACGGTCGTCCAGGAGCTGACGTGTGGGTGGGCGATGTTGGCCGGATCGCGGTAGCTGTCCACGTAGTTCACGAAGACGCCGCCTGCGGCCTGGCCCCGGTCCAGGGTCAGGCCGCCGCGCAGCTTGAGGTCGACCGGGTAGTAGACCGCGTTGACCGCGTCCAGCTCGGGCGATGTGCTGGTCACGCGCCGCGTCGATTCGAGGATGTACTGCCCGGCCAGGTTCATCGCGATCCGCGTCTGGCCCACATCGACGCGATAGGACGCGTTGAGATCGACGCCGCGCTGCGAGGTGAAGGCGTTGTTGCGGAAGCGGTTGTCCAGGATCACCTGGCTGCTGGTCTCGTCCAGGCCGGCAGGGAGTGCATACGGCCCCACACGTGAGACGAACAGCCCCAGGCCCGACACGCCCAGTTGGCGCGCCTGCTGGATCTGCTGCTGCGATGGATCGACGGTCAGGATGTCCGCGTAGGGGGCCGTGGATTGCAGGAACAGGGACGGGAAGCTGCCGCCGAAGCCGCTGCCGATCCGGTCCGCATAGTCGATGTGATAGTAGTTGGCATCAACCGTGAGGCCGGGAACGGAGGGCGGCGCGAACGAGAACCCGCCGGTCCAGGTTTTCGCACGCTCGGGGCCGAGATCGGGATTGCCGTTGGAGAGCATCATCAGGACGGTGCTGCCGTTGGCCGCGTTCGGGTTCGGCACGTTCGCCACGACCACGGTGTTGTTCAGCTGCATGTCCTGGTAGACCGGCGCGCGGTAGGAGCGGCCGTAGCTGGTACGGAAGGAGAGTCCCTCGGTGGCTTCCCACAGCAGCCCCAGCTTGGGATTCAAGGTGGAGCCGAAGTCGCTGTAGTCGTCGTAGCGCGCCGCCGCGGTCAGCGACAGGCTGCGAACGCCGGGCATCTCCTTGAGCAGCGGGATGTTGAGCTCGGCAAAGGCGGACCTGATCGTGCGCTGCAGATCGAGCGGCTTTTCCAGCCCACGGTGATCGAGCAGCTCATAGCCATCGCGGCGGTAACCGACGCCGACCGCTGCGCGTACCGGGCCGGCGGGCAGGCTGAACACCTCGCCGTCGGCCACCACGTCCAGGTAGCGCGATTCAGAGTTCGTATCCGTCGGTGGCGCCGTGCTGACGGTGCTGCCGGTAATGGTCGTGCGCTCGTAGGACACCTCGTTCCTGCCGAATCCAGCGTCCAGGCGCGCCTGCCACTGGCGCGGGAGCTCCAGGGTCAGGCCTGCGAACACATCGAACTGCTGCGTGTGCGGGAACAACCGGGTTTCGTCGGCCGTGCCGGAGATGGTGGTGTCCATCTCGCGCTTGGCGAACGAGCCGGTGAGATTCAGCGTCAGCACATCGCTGAGCTCCTGCACGCCATCGACATACAGGCTGTGCCGCTTCGATCCGGGATAGAGATCGTAGGGCCTGACCGTGACGTTCCGGGAGAAATCCTTGTCGGTGGCGGGCAGGTTGCCCTGCTTCAGGAACTCGTAACTTGCCAGCACACGGCCGCGGTCCCACGCCCACCCCGCGGACTGCGACACCTGGTACTCGTCCATGTTGCCGGTGGTGACCGTGCCGTACCGCAGCGACGACTCATAGCCGGTGAAGTCCTGGCGCAGGATGATGTTGACGACGCCACCGACGGCATCGGTGCCGTAGATGGCAGAGGCACCATCGGTGAGGATCTCCACGCGTTCGACCGCACTGAGTGGAATCAGCGATACATCGACATACTGGTAGCGGTTCGATGAGGTCACGCGATGGCCGTTGACCAGGGTCAGCGTAGTGCCCGTACCCAGGCCACGCAGGTTGATCGCGGTGCCCTGGCCGAAGTTGTTGCCGGTATCACGGTCAACACCGAGATTGGCCACATTGGCACCATTGGCGCCGCCACCGAAGTTCTGCGGCAGCTTCTCGAACAGCTGCTGCAGGGAGGCCACGCCAGTGCGGTCGATGGCCTCCCGGTCGATCACGATGACCGGCGACGCACCACCGCCGACGGCATCGCGGATGTTGCTGCCAATGACCAGCACCTTGTCCAGGGTGGCCGTGGGTGCATCGTCGTCGGTGCCCGCGTTCTGTGCTTGGGCCTGCGCTCCGATCTGCAGCGCGGCAGCGATGCTCGCGGCCAGCAACGCGCGCCTACCGCCCATGAATACCTGTTCCATTCCCCGGTCCATCACTCTCATCCGATATCGGCCTGCAACACGGTCACGTGCATTTGAGAGCGATGTTATATCATATCATTCAACTGTACAGGGACTGCGTTGCCCTGTGGACCGCCGAGACGCCGGGGACCGAGAGTGATGAAGCCGTTCGCTGTGCCCGCGCCTGTCAGCGAAATACTGACGGCCTACTGGAAAGCCGATCGCACGCTGCTGGTGCTCATCGCCGGCACCGTGCTGCTCTCCGGCCTGGCCACCGTTGCGGCGCCCTATCTGTTCTCGCGGTTGATCGACCGCCTCCCCGGGCAGGGCGCAGCCGTCCTGGCCGGGTGGTTCGTTCTCTACGCCGTGCTGCTCGGGGTGGGCAGCGTGCTGCAGAACACCGTGCAGTACCTGTCATTCCTCAGCGGCGAGAATCTGGGCTTCATCACGAGTACCCGCTACTTCGCGCGCCTGCTGAAGAAGACCAGCAGCTTCTTCGTGGAATACAACGCAGCGGAACTGCAGGTGGCCGGCGAAAAGGGGCGGGGGGCGCTCAAGATCGTCGTGCAGCTGGGCCTGGTGGCCTTCATTCCCAGTGCCCTGCAGATCGTGTTGACCCTGGTCACCCTGGGCGCGCTGATCAACATGCAGATCGTCGCCATCGTGCTGGGCTACGGCACGGTGGCCGTAGCGCTATCTGCCCTCGCTACCCGACGTGCACGCATCCACCGCGAAGCGGCTGTCGAGGCCGGCCAGCAGAACGCCCGCTTCGTCGGCAATGCCATGAATGCCATGGAAACGCTCAGGCAATTCGGCGGCAGCGACTGGATGGTGCGGCGCTTCGAGCAGAAGGCGCAGAGCGTGCGCGACAGCTGGCGTGCCTACGTACTGCAGCGCGTAGGCTTCATTGCCCTGCTGGGCATCGGCCTGGCCATCGAGTTCATCGTCACCTTCAGCCTGCTGCTGCCGGGCTACCAGAACGGGCAGCTGAGCGTGGGCGACATCGTCCTGTTCAATCTGCTGCTGCTCCAGCTCAACCTGCCGCTGGAGATGATCGCGCGCTCCATCGACGACGTCGCGCGCTCGTGGAGCATGCTGGCGCCGCTCTCTACCCTGTGGGCCGCGCCCGAGGAACCGCAGGTGGCCCATGCCGAACAGTTCTCCGCCCGCAGCGGCCTGCTCCAGTTCGACGCAGTGAGCCATCGCTATGACAATGGTCGCGGCGTCGCCGATGCGACCTTCCACGCCGGACGCGGCGGCGTCACCTTCCTGATGGGAGAGACCGGTACCGGCAAGTCGACACTGTTCAAGCTGGCGCTGAAATCCATCGAGCCCCAGCACGGCCGGATACGGGTGGACGGTACCGACCTGGCACGGATCGATCGCGCGACGTGGCACGCGGCCGTCGCGGTCGTGCCGCAGGACGTGATGCTGCTCAACGAAAGCCTGGCCGACAACATCCTGCTGGGGCGCCCGCGCGATGACGAGCGGCTGCGGCACGCCGCACGCAAGGCTGCCATCCTCACCTTGATCGAGGCACTGCCCGAGCGCTTCGAGACCACGGTCGGGGAGCGTGGCCTGAAGCTCTCCGGCGGTGAGCGGCAGCGCATCGCCATCGCACGCGCACTGTATGGCGAGCCGGCGATCCTGTTGCTGGACGAAGCAAGCTCGGCCCTGGATGAGGCCACCGAACGCGAGATCATGGGTCATATTCGGGCGCTGGCCGGCGAGGTGACCGTGCTGGCCATCACCCATCGGCGCAGTGTCGTCACCGACGCCGATCGGGTGGTGGAGCTGGGCGGGGCGCAGATCGAATCCCTTGGCAGGCCAGCGCAGCCCTGATTCCGCGCCCGCTTTGCCGGCCTTCGTCGGCCGGCGCGGGCTCTGGTCGCATGCCGCTCACCAGGCAGGTGCATTTCGGCTAGCGTGGGCACTTGAACACGGGGATGCAGAAATACATGAAACGTTGGCTCTTCCTGATGCTTGTAACGGTCCCGTTTGCTGCCGGGGCCATCGTCATCCGTGACGACGTGGACGATGCCCGTTACCGCATCGATGGATCTGCCTTCCCGGCCCTTGCCGACCTGCCGGGAGAGGGGCACGGCGTACTGATCGCTCCGCGCTGGGTGATCACCGCCGCGCACGCGGCACCGATGGACGGCATGGGTGCCGAAGTCACCGTCGGTGGGCGCAACTACGCCGTCGCGCGTGTGTATCTGCACCCCGGCTTCAGGCCGATGCCGGCCGCGCTGGGCGAAGAGGCCCTGGCAACAGGCAGTGCAGGGAAGATCCACGCGTTCCTGGCGGCATCGGATGACATCGCGCTGATCCGGCTGGCAACGCCCGTTGCCGATGTCGAGCCCGTCGCCCTCTATCGGGGCGCGGGCGAGGTTGCGCAGGTGGCCACCTTGATAGGGAAGGGCGCCACCGGGAATGGCGCCGAGGGGTTGATCCCCGGAGGGTCGCATCGCACCGCTCTGCGGCGTGCGTTCAACGCCATCACCGGCGGCAACGACCGCTATCTCTGGTACCGCTTCGATCCGCCGCCGCGTGGCCTGCCGCTTGAAGGCGTGCTCGGCAACGGCGACAGCGGTGGCCCGCTGGTCATCAATGTGCAGGACCACTGGCAGCTGGTCGGCCTGGGTTCCTGGATCACCGCCGTTCCCGAGCACGCCCTTGAGGCCGGCTTCTATGGCCAGGTGGTGTTCAACGTGCGCATCTCACGCTACGCCGGCTGGATCGACCGCGTCATGTCCGGGGACGACGCCGGTCGATAGCGGTCGCCGGGTTCAACCCGGCAGCTCGCACTTCATCTTTCCGTCCACGTAGTACGGCTTGGGCACGTTGGGGTTGTCGCTGGTCTTCTCGAAGACCACCTCGAACGAGTCGGTATCCGGCGAGCCCTTGCGATCGGTGCAGGCGTCCTGCAGCTTCTTCTTGACCGCAGCAATGCCGGCATCGCGGTTGGCGCCTTCGGCGCTGTTGGTCAGGTTCACGGTTTCGGCCGAGGCCAGCGGACTCAGGGCCAGCAGGCAGCCGGTAATCAGCACGGTGTGGAGCTTGGTCATGGACTCGCCTCGTGAAGGTTCAGGGGCTTCGAGGATAGTGCGCGGCTGTTAACGGTGCGTGGTTGGGTGTGATGGGTCACGTTAGTAAGTGCCGCCCGCCGGTCAGGGCGGGCCCACATCTACGGACGCTGCGGTCAACGGGAGTGGCTGTGTGTCCCGCGAGCGCCAGCGCCCGCGGGACGAGGCATCAGCCTTCCGGCAACAGGCGTTCACTGGCGTGTGCGGTCAGCCCAAGGCCGGCCATGACCAGCCCTTCCAGCACACGGTCGCCGACGTACTGGTCAGGCTCTCCATTCTTGCGGGCGCGCTCTGCGGCAAGCAGAATTTCCATCACCACGCGCAGGCCATTGAGAGAACAGTCGGCGTCGGACAGTGCCATGCGTCGCCCTGGCGGAAGATGGCCTTCCGGCCAGGGCCGGCCGTTGGACGCGGCACCTGCGCCGATGCTGTGCAGCAGTGAAGCAAAGGCGTTGGGATCCGGTGTGGGCTCGTTGGCGGGATGCAGGCGGATCGGGTGCGGAGAAGGGGGGTAGGCGTTGGTCATGGCAGGGCTCCGAACAGATAAACGGAAGCCGCCACCGATGAAGGTGGCGGACGGTGCGAGGTTCGAAACCCGGTCTACGCTAAACCGGCAGGCACAAGGCCTCCGCGCACCGCCCGCCATAGCCGGCCGACGGATTGCCAGCCGGCACCACCTGATGGGTGATGCCGGCTGGCAAGCGTGTACTTCAGCGTAGAACCGGGGTTTCGAAGCCCGGCCACCCGTTTTCGGTGGCGCGCCAAGAATTACTCCCGGTCATGCGGGAAGCCAAGGGCTTGGGGCTGATGCCGACAACGCCCTCGACGCTTTCGGCATTGTTGCATAGCTGGCCGGGGCAGGGAGGCGCCCATCGTGCAAGGGTTTGGCCTCATTTCAGGCGTGGGCTGTAGTGGTGGTGATGGCTCGAGTCCCGGAGCCTGGAATTCAGGGCAATCACGACACGCGGCAGAAGGGATCTGAAGGTGCTGGGCACTCAGATCACCGTATCGCTAAACGCCGCCTGTTCTTTCAGCCATGCGATCACCGTCGATGCGCCGCTGCGCACATCGCGGTGCAGTGGAAGCGCAATCCAGTAGGCCGGGCCGAGCGCTACAGCGGCATCTTTGAATGGCCTTACCAGCGCGCCCGAGGCGATGTCATCGAATGCAAAGCGATGGCGCGCCAGCGCGACGCCCTGGCCCTGCACAGCAGCCCGAAGCACGAGGTCTGACGATGAGAAGCGCGGGCCGGCAGTCACATCCATCGAGGCCGGACCGTACAGCTGCCGCCATGCCTCCCACGATGCATGTGGATCACGATCATGCACCAGCCGCGTCCCGAGCAGGTCGGCCGGCTGCGCCGGTTGGCCGGAAGCTTCGAACAGCGCCGGGCTCATGACCGGATACAGGACTTCGTCCATCAGCGGCTCGCACCTGGCATCGGGCCAGGGCCCACGGCCCATGCGTATGGCCAGGTCGATGTCGCCGGTCTGCAGGTTGTCGATCTTCTGGTCTACAACCACCGACACCTCAAGATGAGGATGCGCCTGCTCGAGTCGCGGAAGGCGCGGAAGCAGCCAGCGTGCCGCAAATGAAGGTGTGGTCGATACGGTCACCGATCGCCCGGAGCGTGCTTCCTGCACTGCGGTGATTGCGCGCTCGATATCGCGGAAGCTCGACAGCGTGGCTCGGCCCAATGCCTCGCCTTGCGGTGTAAATGTGATTCCTCGCCGGCCTGCAGCGTCGCCGACCAGCCGTACACCCAGCCAGAGCTCCAGCTCCGCGAGATGGCGGCTCACCGACGAGTGGACGATGCCGAGCTCGCGCGCGGCCGAGCGAATCCCGCCGTGGGCATACACGGTGGCGAACGCCCGAAGTCCGTTGAGGGGCATCTTCATAGTGGACTCAATAATAGACCAGAAGCGGCGTCCCTTGGACCAGCTTGCCATCACACGATGTTGCATCGAGTCCAGATCGGAGAGGATGAACATGGGAATGCTGGTCGATGGCCGCTGGGTCGATGCCGATTCGACAATGATCGATGGTTGCTTTGTGAGACCGGAAAGCATGTTCCGGCAGGGTCTGGATGGCATTGCGGGCCGACTGCGTGCACAACCGGGTCGCTACTGGCTCATTGCGTCGTCCAGTTGTCCGTGGTCGCATCGCACCCTGCTGCTGCGTGCCCTCAAGCGCCTGGAGCATGCAGTGCCGGTGCAGATCGCGGGTGGTGAGCGAATGCAGGGCTACGCGGTGGCCGGCGGTGCCTCCTGGGTCGTCCCGGGATGCGGCTCGCGGGTCCGGCACCTGCACGAGATTTACCGTCTGTCGGCACCCCGTTACACCGGCCGGGCAACAGTGCCGGTGCTGTGGGACAGTCAGGCCTGCAGGATCGTCAGCAATGAGTCGTCGCACATCATGCGCGCGTTCGATGCGGCCGATGCGAACGTCGCGGGGGCGTTCACGCTCGTCCCGCCCGCCTTCCGCGGCCGGATCGATGCCCTCAACGCCGCGCTTCAGGCCGGGCTGTTCAATGCCGTCTATCGCGCCGGTTTCGCGCAACGGCAGGACGCCTACGAAGAAGCTGTCGAGAGTGTGTTCGCCATGCTGGATCAGTTGGAGCGGCGTCTTGCGAATGCACGCTATCTGTTTGGCCTGATCATCACCGAGACGGACTGGCGCCTGTTCCCGACTTTGGTCCGGTTCGACGCCGTCTATCACGGCCACTTCAAATGTTCACGTCGGCGACTGATCGACTACCCGCACTTGTGGGCCTACGCGCGAGACCTGTACTCCTGGCGCGGTGTCGCGGCTACGGTCGATCTCGACGTGATCCGCAACGGGTATTACTGGCACGATCGAAGCGTCAACCCGTTCGGCATCATTGCCGCCGCACCCGATTCGGACTGGTCGGCTGCGCACGGTCGCGAGCGCTTCGGACCGGCGCGGGTGACGCTTGCCTCCGGGCAGGCGATTGAGGTCGATCCCATGACGCTTCAGCGCGGAGAGGTGGTGCGATGAGCGCTCTCCTGATCGGCGCAGGTGTCATCGCCGTTGCCACCATCACGCCAGGTCCCAACAACCTGCTGGTCATGCGCATCGCCGCGCGATCCGGATTCGTGAGCGCGCTGCCAGCGGTCGCCGCCATCGTTGCCGGGGGATTGGGCATGTGGGCGATGGTGGCGGCCGGAGCAAGCACCGCATTCCAAACCGTGCCGCACCTGTACGCCCTTATGACTCTAGCTGGCGGGGCGTACCTGTGCTGGATGGGCGCCCGCCTGGTCCTGGAAACACTCCGGCCACCTGAGAAGCGCGTGCCCACGCCGACCAGTGTCCGCCAAGGCAGCGTGGTGGCGCTGTTCTGCTTTCAGTTCGTCAATCCAAAAAGCTGGGTGCTGGTGCTGACGGTGACTGCCGTCGTCGGCAATGGCGCCGAGCCCCTGCGGACCTCCCTTGTGCTGGCGGCAGCGTTTACGGTGATCTCCGCACTTTGTCTCGCTCTCTGGTGCGCGATGGGCGTTTCAATGATGCGCCATCTGGACACAACCGCGGCACGCAACTGGATTGACAGGGTGATGGGCGCGCTTCTGTTCGCATCAGCGCTGTTGCTCGTGCTCGCTCCGGCCGACATGCCGAACGCATGATCCCAATCATGATCGGCAGGGTGCTGGTTCCAGCTCTGAGAATGGCGAAGCCTGGCAGCTCCGGAGGGTTCAGAACTGCCCGTTTGAATTTAGAAGACGGTCGGTCTAAAGTGTGCGGCATGACTCCTGCTGTCACTACGACTACACGCCGCCGGGGGCGCCCGCCGAGGGCGGATCGCGGCTTTGATGACACCCGGCGCGAGCTGGTGCGCACTGGGATCGCGTTGTTGACGGAGCGAAGCTTCTCTGCAACGGGCATCGACGCAATCGTCAGGCAGCTGGGCGTCCCCAAGGGCTCGTTCTACCACTACTTCGACAGCAAAGAGGCCTACGGCTTGGCTGTGCTCGAGGCCTACGACGAGTATTTCTGCCGCAAGCTCGACCGGCATCTGCTGGACGAAGAACGCGATCCGCTTGAGCGGATCCTGGGATTCGTCGCCGACGCGTGCAATGGCCTGGAACGATTCGACTTCCGGCGAGGCTGCCTGGTCGGCAACCTTGGCCAGGAGATCTCGACATTGCCGCAGGCCTACCGTGCCCGATTGATCGAGGTGTTCAACGGATGGGAATCCCGGCTGGCCGCGTGCCTTGAACTGGCCCGGGGGCGCGCTGAGCTCTCGTCCGATGCGCGCTGCTCCGAGATCGCCACCGCCTTCTGGATCGGATGGGAGGGAGCTGTCCAACGAGCACGGCTTGAGCGCAGCGCTGCGCCGCTCACGATCTTCGCCAATGCGTTCCTGGCGGGCTTGCCCCGCTGAGTCCATGTTCCTTTGCCGGCTTGTAGCCGATCAGTCTAAATCACGCAGCAACCTTGCCGCTGCCTCAGGAGGAAGGCCATGTTCAACGCCGTATACATAGACAAGACGGGAAACGAATTGCAGGTCGACGTCAGGCAGGTGCCTGAATCGGCCCTGCCGGAGGGCGACGTCACCGTCCAGGTTTCGCACAGCACACTGAACTACAAGGACGCGATGGCAATCACCGGCCAGGGCGGTGCGGTGGTGCGGTCCTTTCCGATGGTGCCCGGCATCGACCTGGCCGGCACTGTGCTCGAGTCGGCGGACCGGCGCTATCAACCGGGCGACCAGGTGGTTCTCAATGGCTGGGGCGTGGGTGAGCGGCACTGGGGAGGGCTTTCGCAGCTGGCACGCGTCAACGCCGACTGGCTGATCCCGCTTCCAAAGGGCATGCAACCCGAGCAGGCCATGGCTATCGGAACGGCCGGCTATACCGCCATGCTGAGTCTGATCGCGCTGGAGCGCCATGGCCTTTCTCCGGATGCCGGTGAAGTGCTGGTTACCGGAGCGAGCGGAGGCGTAGGCAGCTTCGCTGTGACATTGCTGGCCGATCGTGGCTACAACGTCGTGGCGTCCACCGGACGGCTGGACGAGACCGACTACCTGAAGTCCCTGGGTGCCAGCGAGGTTATTGATCGCAATGTGCTGTCCCAGCCAGGCAAGCCACTTCAGCGGGAGCGGTGGAGTGCCGCCATTGACTCGGTGGGCAGCCACACACTTGCAAATGTGTGTGCCGCCATCAAGGAAGATGGCGCCGTGGCCGCGTGCGGGCTGGCTCAGGGCATGGACTTTCCTGCCACGGTGGCGCCCTTCATCCTGCGCGGCGTGAGCCTGCTGGGAATCAACAGCGTCACGCGGCCCACCGCAGAGCGGCTCGTGGCGTGGGAACGGCTTGCCAAGGACCTGGATATGGCCAAGCTCGACGCCATCTCCCAGCATATCGGCCTGGGAGAGGTTGTAGCCACTGCCGAAGCCCTGATGGCAGGACGCATCCGCGGACGCGTCGTGGTCAACGTCAATCGTTGACGTGAGGATCGTTGCCGCTGCCTGATGATGGCGTGGCGCCGCTGGCCGGGGGCTCTGTCATTTCCTGAAGGCGTGGGCCTGCACCGCGCCGGCCATCGACCAACGCCTTCTTCACTGACCGCGACATTACACTTGCGCGCTTTCACATGCGGAACAGGGAGGCAAGTAACCCCATCGTGAGAGCCATTTCCTCTATTGCCGCTGCCGTGCTCGTCAGCGCTTCGCTGACAGCGGAGGCATCGGAACGCGATCGAAACGGCGGCGCTTACTTCGAGCCGGGCGGCGCGGCAAGGTTCAATTACGGCTGGCTCGACTACGGCGCGACCAGCCGCCTCCAGCTTGAACTGCTGCGTGCAGACCTCGACGCTGGGACCGGGCCGTTTTTCTTCTCTGCCCAATACCGCTGGTACGATGGTTTCGACGCTGTGCATCACGCCTACGCGGGCTGGCAGTTCTCCGATGCTACCCAGCTGAAGGCAGGTATCCAGCAAGTCCCATTCGGGCTGCTCCCTACCGTTTCGCAGAGTTTCTGGTTCGGCTCCGGCTACTACCTGGGCATCGAGGATGATTACGATCCGGGCCTTGTAGTGATTCACCGCAGCGGCAGCACAACCTGGCATCTCGGCTGGTTCTCCGGAGACGAATACGGATCGGGTGCTCGCTACGATCGCTACTCCTTCGATGTCGCGCAGACCGAGGCGTTGCCGTATCGCGAGCGGCAACGGCTGCATGCACGCGTGGAGAATGCGCGCGACTGGGCTGGCGGGGACCTGCTGCTGGGCGCATCCGCGTTCGCCGGCAAAGTGCAGAACACACAGACACGACGCCATTACGGTCACCAGGGTGCAGCTCTGCATGCACAGTGGACGCGCGATGGCTGGACCGCGCAGTTGCAGTGGGCGCGGTACCGGTATGACGTGCCCGGAGATCGCATCGCAATGTCGGCGTTCCAATCCCCCTTCCAGGTTGCAGCGCAGGCGGATGTGCCAAGCGCCAACATCGCCTATTCGTTCGGCCGGAAGGGCTGGCTGGATGACATCACCTGCTATAACAACCTCAGCATGACCCGCCCGGTCGGGCACCGCGCGGGCCTACGCAACTCGTGGCAGAACGTGACCGGTTGCAGCCTGCAGAAGGGCGTCATGCTCACCTATGTCGATTGGATCGCCGGACGCAACATGTGGTTTGCCGGCGGCGACGGCATCGGCATCAGCGAGGGAGGCCCTTCGCGCTGGCATTCTCGGTTGAATCTGAACCTCGGTTTCTACTTCTGATCGGCCTCGCGCGCTCAGCAGGACCTTCCATTGAAGAACTCGGAGGCATGCTGTCAGGAGCGCTGAGGCGCCGCAGGTACAGCGCCCAACGAAGGCGGCTCAGGGCGTCTCGTTTGATTGAGACAGCAGATTCCTCGCAACTTCTATTGCCTTCTCGCGTGAGGTGACAATGTGGAGAGGGTAGCCCCAGAACTTGGAAAAGGGTACCGAGAACGTCTTGTAGGCGACGCGCTTGGCCGGATTGGGCTCGACCAGGACCATCGCCAGAACCAGCCTGCGAAGCTCGGCCTTGTGCTGCTTCATCCACAGCGCCATGCGTTTCTTCTCCGCTGGCGAGTGGTCATGCTCCTCCGATGGCGCCGTATCAGTGAGAAGTACGAAGGGCTCCCCCCGGCGCAGATTTTCCTCGAATGCGTCGAAGTCATCCTGATGTTCGTGTTCGGGGCCTTGCGCGAGGTCCATCCAGACCAGGGGAAAATCACTGCTGTTCATCGACATGGGCGGCTTCCTTGAGTTTGATGTGTCGCCAGGTGGTCGCTGCAGCGAACAGGCCCGGCAGCGTGATGAAGAAGATTGCGGAAAAGGTGACGTGCCAACCGTCCCTGAAGCCGTCGAAGACGCCGCCGAGCGTATTCAGCAGCACAAGTGCGCTCCCCAGTATCAGCGCAATCCAACAGGATCTTCGGGTATTTGACAGTGCGAGAAGCACTGTCACTATCCAGCACCCGTAATAGGCGGGAAACGCCCAGAGCGCATCGTTATCAAACGTGATCGCCGGTGCCGCTCCTTTGGCCCTGGCGAAGTCGTTGACGTAGAAGAACAGCTGGAAGGTGACAAAGAGAATGGCGCCAGCGGCAGTTGTCAGCCACAGCAATGCAACTCTGTCTGGAACACTTCCGGGCCGGGGTGGGGTGGTGGGCGAGGAGGGCTGAGTGGGCATGGCGGATTGTTCTCTGATGAGCCTCTATGGATCTTGTCGGGTACAGTGATGAATCAGTATCTGTAGTCCAGCGTCACCATCACATTGCGCGGCGCGCCATAGCCGACGGTGTCGAAATCTCCCTTCTGAAGCGCGTACTTCCTGTCCAGGACGTTGTTGACGTTGATAGCCACACTGGATTTGTCCGTGATGGAGTAGCGACCCATTACCGAGAGAAGTGCATAGGATCCCTGTTCTCCACCCAGGGAACTGGTTCCTGTGTTGGGCGCGTTGTAGAAGCGGCTTTGCCATTTGAAGCCGCCGCCCAGCGTCAAGCGGTCCCATTGGCCCGGCAACCGATAGGTCGTGAAAAGCTGCGCTGTGGTGCGGGGCAACTGCGTGTTCAAGCGCTCGTGGGCACCGTCCTTCGCAGTGAAGTGCGCGACACCCGCGTAGACGTTCCATCCAGCGGACAGCTCTCCCTGAAGATCCAGCTCGATACCGCGAGACCTGGTCCCGTCGGCGCCGCGGTAAGCCTGCGCTCCGCTGGGTGTGTAGGTGCCGGCGACCGATTGCGCGGCGTTGTCCAGTTCGGTGTGGAAGAGGGCAATCGATGCAGTCAAGCGCCCGTCAAGAAGCCCTGCCTTCAGCCCGATTTCGCTTGTTCTGCCTTTTGAAGGGGTCAGCACGTTACCGTTGCTGTCCCGATACTCGGTCTGTGGGTTGAACACTCCTGTGTGGCTGGCGTAGACCGAGTACGTCGCGTTGATGTCGTAGATCAGGCCGGCGTACGGGGTGAACTCGCCACTTTTTCTGTAGTGCACCGGTGCTCCACCGGCCGCATCGTCGATTTCATAGGTACTGAGGCGCCCCCCGACGATCAGCTTCAGTGGTCCAGCCAGCGAGAGTCGTGCCGCGCTGTAGACGCCACCTTGCTTGATTCGGATTCGCGTCGGCGTTGTGGGCATCGCATCGAAGTCAGGCCTGCGGAATGAGGGGCTCAACTCATACACGTTCACCGGCCAGATGCCTGCATAGAAGGGGGCGACGTCCTCCTGATATGCGTTGCGCCGCGAGCGGGTGGCGCCGACGATCAGATCGTGCTGTCGGCCAAACAGCTGGAAGGGGCCACCGGCCATGACGTCGAACGTGTTCTGGCGACTGCGCCCCTCGGACGCCAGCGCTACCGGATAGGCCCCGTTGGGGAACACGCCCAGGCCTGTGGCACGATCAGGTCGGCCGATCAGGCCAAGGAGCTCGGCGGCATGCTCGGTCCGATATTGATTCGCGGTGGCCTGGAACTTCCAGCCGTTTCCGAAGAGATGCTCGATTTCGGCGAAGGCCGTCTTGAGGGTGTTGTCCCAATAGCTCCAGTCCTGCGCGTAGTTCCTGGAGCGCGGATACTCCGCTTGCGTACCATCGCTGAACCAAAGTGGCAGGCCTCCCCAGGTCGATCCCTTCGGCGTAATGTCCTGGTATTCGTACCCCAGGCGGAAGGTCGTGTCGGCGGTCAGATCGGCCTCGATGACGCCATATAGCGACTTCCTCTGCGGCCTGTAACCATCAAGGTAGCTATGTCCGTCCTGGTATGTCCCCACCAGTCGCGACCGGATCCGACCGTCCGCGGTCAGCGGTGTGGAGATGTCGCCGACGCTCCGATAGGTCTCCCAGCTGCCAGCCCCCAGCGAAGCGCTCGCCGAGAAATCACGTGTCGGTCGTTTGCGGACAAGATTGATCGCGGCTGAAGGGTTGCCGGTACCTGTCAGCAGGCCCGATGCACCACGCACGACTTCCACGCGGTCGTAGAAGGCTGTATCAACAGCGCCGATTCCACTTCCATTGACGGTGCTGCCGACCACCGTGGGTATGCCGTTGTACTGGATGTTATTGATCAGGAAGCCACGCGCATAGAAGCTGGTACGCTCACTGTCCGACTGGTACGTGGCGATTCCGGAAGTGCTCTCCAGTACTGCCTGCACCGAGTCCAGGTGCTGGTCATCCATGCGCTGACGCGTCAGTACAGTCAGTGCCTGCGGCGTCTGCTTGAGCGACAGCGGCATGCGCGTGGCGGCAGAGGACTCCCGCGTCGTATAGGATCCTGTGCCCTCTGTGGCCGCCTTGTCCTTGTGAGCCAGCACTGTAACCGTGGGTAACGCGGTCTCTTCCGGCGCTGTCCTTTCGTCCGCGCGATCCGACGGAACGGATTCGCCTGCAAATACGGTCGGCGCGCCCAGCAGGGCCCATGCAACTGCCACGGCCAGGCCAGCGTATCGGGCGTCCCTCGGGCGCCCGCGCCTGTACTCCAGAGCAGAATTCCCATCCGCACCTGCAAGCACGTTGATCGGGTAATGGGGAGCATCGGCGCTCTGCTGGCCAGTCATAAATAATAGTCATTCGCGTTTGGGCGCCACATTTAACAACGAAATCCAGTGGAACACTGGCGAACCCAGGCCAGACTATTGTTCAGTCAGGCCAGGTCGGCAGGCGGCAGGCGGCAGGCGAGAGTCGGCTACACGAAGGAGCGGGGTCGAACCGGGCCAGAGGTGGAGCAGGCCAGGGGGGGGCGGGAGTTGGCCAGTCCGTTCAGCCCAGCAGATGGCCGGGCAAGGTGATTGTGGGCGGCGCGATCTGCGGCGCCAGCATGGAACGTTCTGAAAGGTAGCGCCCAGGCGGCTTTCCCATCGCCTTGCGAAACATGGTTACAAAGCCGCTTGCACTGCCGTACCCCAGATCCAGTGCGATCGTTTGAACGCTTTCACCTTGGGCCAGACGTTGGAGCGCGAGGATGACGTGCAGCTGCCGGCGCCAACGACCAAAGCCCATACCGATCTCGTCCTGCAGGAGGCGGCTCATGCTGCGCTCGCTCATGCCGACGCGGCTTGCCCAAACGCCCTTCGGGGTCTTGTCGGTCGGGTCGACCAGCAGGCACTCGGCCAGGCGACGGAGTCTTGCATCGCGCGGCATCGGCAGATGCAGATCTTCAACCGGGGCCTCTGCCAGCTGGTCGAGCAATGTGGCAATGAGGCGCTCCTCCTTGCCTCCAGCTGCATACTGCCCAGGAAAATCAGCCGCCTTCAACAGCAGTTCGCGCAGCAATGGCGAAACCGCAACGGTACAGCAGAACGTTGGGAGGTCCGGTGCGGCCTCCGGCTCGACAAACAGGCAGTAGCATTCTGTGTGTCCCGCTCCCCTTGCCGAGTGGGGAAGGTCGCCCGGTATCCAGACTGCGCACTGCGGAGGAACGATCCAGACGCCATCTTCCACCTCACAGGTCAAGACGCCGCGAACCGAATAGATCAGCTGTGCCTTGCGGTGCTGGTGGCGCTCATTTTCCCAGTCCCGCGCCACCGAAGCGGCAGTAACGGCTACAACTGCCTGGTGAAGGCTGTCGACGCTCACGTGCGCTGCGAAATCAGTGGTGGATACTCTGGACATGATGAAGGGGTCGATAGGCGGACGGCGATCTGCCGCCCGATTAGGGATTGCGGCCATTCACTTGTCAATGAAGCAGGCGCATCCTCGCGGCTGCGCGCTCATCGCTCGATTGCCCGCTTTGGACGCCCCGTTCTGAACGGAGCCGGCTTGCGATGGCGGTTTCATGGGATGATGCATCACTGTGCCCGCCTGCCACATATGCATACGCTGACTGATCCCCACCTGCTCAATGACGTCGCTGAGATCGGTCGTATCGAGGCAGTGCCGCGCATCCTTGAAACCGTAGCCCATATCACGGGCTCGAGATTCACGGCGATTGCCAGGGTTACAGAGACGACCTGGACCGCCTGCGCCACCCTGGACACGCTCGGGTTCGGGCTTGTTCCAGGCGGGCAGCTGGTCCTGGAAACCACCATCTGTGACGAGATCAGGCAGTCATCAACCTCCGTGGTTTTCGCACGCGCCAGTAACCACCCGCTGTACTCCAAGCACCACACGCCTCGGATCTACGGGCTTGAGAGTTACGCGTCGGTTCCGATTCATCGGCCGGACGGCAGTTTCTTCGGCACTCTGTGCGCCATTGATTCTTCGCCGGGCAACTTCGATGAAGCCCATGTCCGACGGTCCATGGAGCTGCTTGCCGAGCTCGTCGGCAACTATCTGGACAAGGAGGACCGCCTACAGGAAGCGGAGACGGCGCTTTCGGACGCGCAGCGGGATTCCGACTTGCGCGATCAGTTCATCGCGGTACTGGGCCATGATCTTCGCAGCCCCCTCCAGGCAATCAGCGTAGCAGCAGATGCACTTGAAGATGAGGCGACGTCCGCGCGTCAGCAGCAGATGCTTGCGCACATCGCATCTGGCGTGACCCGGATGGATGGGCTCATAAACGATGTACTTGATTTTGCCAGGGGCCGATTGGGTGGAGGCATCCCGATCTCGCTCCGGGAAAGCGATACGCTGCAAGCTGACCTTGAACGAGTTGCAGCGGAAGTGGCGATCGCCACCGGTCGCGAGGACATCGATGTGCAGATGCGGATCGAGGGCAGCGTGGTCTGCGATCCCGGCAGGCTGTCGCAGCTGCTGGCCAACCTGCTGACGAACGCAGTGCAGCATGGCGAGCGGTCGCTTCCTGTCACGCTGAGGGTGCACGCTGCATCCAATCGCCTCACGCTGGATGTGCACAACGCAGGCTGCATTGCGCCCGACAGGCTCAGCACCATTTTCAACCCGTTCTCGCGTGAGAAGGGCGAGCTTCCCAGGCCAGGTCTTGGTCTGGGCATCTACATCGCATCGGAGATTGCCAAGTCTCATGGCGGGATACTCGATGTGGTGTCAAGTGAAAGTGCCGGAACCGTGTTCACGTTCCGGATGCCAAGCGCGGATGTTGCCTGAGCGCCGGGGCTGGCCCTGCTTGATGCCACGGCATGCACTATCCAGGAGGTAGGCCGCGGTGGACTTTCGCTCAAGCAAGCTGTGGTAGCTCACGTCGTAGCACTTCGTGCGCTGCGCGGGGGCGAAGGCAGACCGTCAGGCACCTGTTGGCCGGACAATGCTCTGCCAACGGAAGCTCTCGCGCATCCAGCGTGGATCGTGCCTCCTTGCTGGGTTGGTCGGGAAGTCCCTTCTCGAACGCTTGATTGTAGATCTGTGTACCGTGGGCAATACTGAGATTGCCCCTGAGCGAGAGGACAGATCGTTGAGCGCCTCCATGCTTCCAAGAATCATAGGTTTCGACGTGCCACGGCTACAGGAGCATGTCGACTCATCTACCGACGAGGCCATCATTGCATTGCTGGATCTTGCCCCCGGTGCTCGCTGGATTGAACTGTTCCTGATGAAGTGTGAGGCGCTGGCGACTCAGCTTTCGCTTGCGCAAGTCCGGGTTGAAGGCTCGAAGATCTACTTCTACGGTTCGATCAGCGACTCTCGGGCGCTTGCAGATGCTGTCATGTCCATCGTCCACGTGCTGAATGATCAGCTGATGCGGGAAGGGAATGATGCAGCTGGGCAGGAGGGGCGTTGCTAAGGGCAGGAGAGTCGTGACCAGCATAGGGTCGCGATCTCCGCTGCGCCGGGGTGCCCGCGGAGACTGGATCGAGCCGCAAGCCTGACTTGGAGGGCGCCCAGCCATGCCTCGCGCATTCCGTGCGGATCTCTGATGTAGATGTCACACGCGAGCCGGATGACGGGGTCAACTTCATGGCGAAAGCTGACAGCAGGCAGGGCGCCAGAGTTGAATGCCAACCCCCAATGGGTGAGCTCACGCTCGACGTCAACGAAATCCTTGTTCCTCGTGCGTTCCATGGTTTGCTCCTGTTGGACATGCACTGTACACCCTTCAGGACAGCGGCCTGTTCATGGCGCTTGTTCATACTCGATCCAATCGGGCACGGCTGCGTAACGCGCTGAAGCCCACTGTGGGGTCGCAGCAGATGGCTGCATCGGAGCAAGACATGAACAACACTTCCCAGAACCAGAATGATGGCCGCAACTCGAGTGTCGAGAAGAAGCCCGGCCAGCAGGGCCACGCGGACGGCAAGGATCTCGGCGGTGAGGATCTGGCCGGACAGCAAGGGCAGCAACAGCAGCAGCCAAGCGAAACAGAGACTGGACAGCCAAGCCCTGGCCAGAACCCAAAGGCGGGTGTTGATCGCGACAGTCAGCGTTGATGCCCCAGAGGTGGCCGCGCCCAGCGCGGCTGCTTCGGCATCGACAGGAAGGCTGGAATGTCGTCTCACAATCAGGCTGTGACCTTGATGTCTCAGATCATGTACCAATCGCGCCCGGTCAGCACGACGACGATGGCTCAGTGCCGGGCTTGCCATGGCGAGAGTCCTGGTGGAATGGAGTGTGCGCGGTGTTTGACTGAAGAGTTGGGAAGAGTGATTGCCAATCGAGGCGCTGCTCTTTGCTGGCTTGAGTCGTTCCTGAAAGTTCAGCGAGACGAGGCACGCGTGTTCATCTGTGCAAAGAGAGTCGATGCGTCAGCCTTGGAGTAGTCGCATTCGGACCTGACATTGCGCAAGCGTATGCTCGATAAATCCAGGAGCAACGCTATGAACTTCCCGATATGCATCTACGACCGAACGGGTACGGGGCTCCGCCTTCCTGCCGGGTGGTGGATTGACCTTCAGTCCGATCTCCCCGCTCTGGTGAGAGGTGGTGAGCGCATAGATCTGCCACGCTCATCGAGAGATGACCGCCCTCGCCTGGATCCTGAAGTTCTCAGCGATCTGTCGAGGCGGATCCGGGGCTCGCAATGGCTAGAGTAGATCGAGCCCAACCGCCAGGCGTGCGCTGGTTGTTCTTCCGTCTTCGGAACGGACAGTCGATCAGCCCCGCCAGGCTGATGTCTGTCTGGTGCGAAGCCAGTGAATCGACTGAGTGCGCAGTACGCCGCGAGATCATTGACGGTGCTGGCTACGTGTATGCCCTTTATGCGCCCAATGGGCTGCGCTCACCTCGTCGCGTGGAACTGCGCATGAGGGCGCTTCTGGAAGAGGCGGGATTCGCCTTTACGATGGGAAGTTTGGCCGGGAGACATCCAGCCGACGGCTGAGGCGCGCCGCTTCCGGGACTGGAGGATCACTCTCCCGGTGGGTTCGCCGCCGCTCTGAGATCATGGCGTAGGGCCAGCCCAGCCGGCCGAAAGACTTTGCGTACGCTGTACGCGGCGCGGTGCCGATGCCTCCGGGCCCAAACGTGGTCATGCGCAATGACGGAACATCCGGCGAAATCAGGCAGCAGCTGAATCCATGCCCCGGGTAGCTGCCCGCGCGCGATCGGCAGCAACAGCGTTGCGCCCCCACACGCGATCACTTTCAGGCAGCCGCGACAGACCTCAGTGGAGCCTTCGCGGCGGCGGAGGCAATCCAGCCCTTCGGGCATGTCCATCACTCGCTTCTAGTCCTCGATATCGAATGGATCATCTGCTTGGAGTGCGCCAAGAGTTGTTGACGACGGCACTGCTCGAGCCAGTGGAGCCAGATCTCCATTTCGTCCATCAGACCTGTGGCCCCGCATGCAGGGCAGGTGAGGGTGGTTCCCTTCTGATCTGTTTCAAAGCCTGCGCCCCTGGTCATTGACGACCTCAGCCCACAGCTTCTACAGGTTGAACGCACCTGATCCAGTCGGATGATTGCGCCATTGAGCGCAAGCTGGGGCAGGATCGAATGGACCCTGAAGGCGTTGGGAGGGTGCATGGTCGTGCCATCTGGGGGGCTGGACACGGGAGCAAAGGATTGTGCACCGGAGAAGAGCCGCGAGATTGCAGTGTCCGCTCTTTGATGTGAGATCCCCTTCACGTCAATCGTCTCCGGCTGGCGGTCGAGGTGGATAGCCAGGAAGGATGCCCGAACGGGGCACACCCCTGGGGGCAAAGCCGTTGCCAGCCCACGGCAGCAATGTGGTGCTGGCCCCTGACGGTGCCACCCAGTTCTTGCTTCGCATCTGCGAAGTGCCGCTGCAGGTCAGTTTCCGCGCACGCGATAGAGCAGCTGTCTGCCGAACTGGGCCTGACGGTGGAGTTTCCGAGTGATCGTGTTCGTTGCAGAGATCTGGCGGAGAGCTGAGGCACTGATTCATCGAACCGTAGCTCTACCGCAGCGCCACGATCTCCATGGCCAAACTAGAGCCTTCCCGGTTCAAGCCGGCAGCCGCAGACATTTCCTCCACTGCAAGGACGAATGCTGAAACTTCCGCCCTACGCATGGCAGATGCAGTCCATTCCGCATCTCGACTATCCACAGCAGGTTGGCGCGTTAAGACTCGGATGCATCAGATCCGAGCGTCGAGGCGACTCCACGTTTTAATCCTTGTTTGAGCTCAACCCAGCTGCGGCGGGTGTTGACGGGCATGAACGAATCTCCAATCGGGATTCAGTATCCCCTCGTGGCTTCCGCTGATGGGGCCGATCAGTGGCGCAGATCAGTGTCTGTGGCGCACGCTTGCCAGAGACGGCATTGAAGATGACCGGCCAGTATGCTCGGCCGTTGATGCCGGCATGCCTCCGACCGGCTTCACAAATCTGTACCCCGAAGACGGGCATAGTGCCCTCTGAGTAGTGTGAGCGCGTCCATCCAGCCACGGGGTTTCCCCGAACGCCAGGAGGTCACTGTGCCAAGTTGGGATGAAGGAATGAAGTTGACGCGTCGCCAGGTGATCGCCGGCGGCGCCACGACCGTGGCGATGTCCGCCGCACCAGGGGCGTCATCGCTCGCCGCCGAACTGGCGGCATCCCCGCCGCCCAGGCCGCCGGTCATCAGCACGGTGGCGTTGACCGTCAACGGCGCGCGCCGGGAGCTTGAGCTCGACACGCGGACCACGCTGCTCGATGCCCTACGCGAACATCTGGAGCTGACCGGGACCAAAAAGGGCTGCGACCACGGTCAATGCGGTGCCTGTACCGTGCTGGTCAACGGTGAGCGCATCAATGCCTGCCTCAGCCTGGCGGTGCAGCACCAGGGCGATGCCATCACCACCATCGAAGGCCTCGGCACCCCCGATGACCTGCATCCGATGCAGGCCGCCTTCATCAAGCATGACGGTTACCAGTGCGGGTATTGCACGCCGGGGCAGATCTGTTCGGCGGTAGCGGTACTGGACGAGATCAAGCGGGGTGTCCCCAGCCATGTGCAGGCGGACGTCAGCGCACTGCCCCAGGCCACCAGCATGGAAATGCGCGAACGCATGAGTGGCAACCTTTGCCGATGCGGCGCCTATTCCAACATTGCCGAGGCAATGCAAGAGGTCGCTGGCGTGACCTCTGCAGGGAGGCGCTCATGAGGGCCTTCAGTTACGAACGCGCGAAATCCCCGGCCGAGGCCGCCAAAGCCGTGGCCGGTACCGAGGGCGCGAGGTTCCTGGCCGGAGGGACCAACCTGCTCGACCTGATGAAGCTGGAGGTCGAGACGCCAACGCACCTGGTCGACGTGCAGGACATCGGCCTGGACAGGATCGAACCCACCGACGAGGGCGGCCTGCGCATCGGCACGCTGGTCACCAATACCGCACTGGCCTCGCATGAGCGCGTGCGCCGCGACTACGCGGTGCTGACCCGCGCGATCGTGGCAGGCGCCTCCGGGCAGCTGCGCAACAAAGCCACCACCGGCGGAAATCTGGTGCAGCGCACGCGCTGCCCGTACTTCTACGACCCCCATCTTCCCTGCAACAAGCGCCTGCCCGGATCAGGCTGCGGCGCGCTCGAAGGGTTCTCCCGCCAGATGGGCGTGATCGGCACCTCGGACAGCTGCATCGCGACCTATCCGGGCGACATGGCGGTGGCCCTGCGGGTGCTGGACGCCTCGATCCAGACCGTCAGGGGTGACGGTAGTACGCGCAGCATCCCGATCGCCGATTTCCATCGTTCCCCCGGCGACAGGCCGCAGCAGGACAACGTGCTGCAGCGCGGTGAGCTGATCACCCACGTCACGCTGCCGGAACCCCTGGGCGGTCGGCACGTGTACCACAAGGTACGTGACCGCGCGTCCTATGCGTTCGCACTGGTTTCGGTCGCCGCGGTCGTGCAGCAAGACGGCTCGGCGCGGTTCGCCTTCGGTGGAGTTGCGCCGAAGCCGTGGCGCATCGAGGCAGCCGAACCCCTGCTGCGCGACGGCGTAAAGGCCGCGGCCCGGCAGGTGTTCGCCGGCGCCCGTCCGACGCCGGAGAACGCGTTCAAGATCGCTCTCGCCGAGCGCACCCTCGCAGCCGTGCTGGTGGAAGGAGAGCACTGATGCCCCTTGAATTCAACGCCCCCGCCGGTGACAACCTGTTCGACAAAGCGAAGGTCGTCGGCAAGTCGACGCCGCGCATCGACGGCCCACGCAAGACCACCGGCACCGCCCCCTATGCGTATGAGCGCCATGACGTGGCACCGAACCAGGCCTACGGCTATATCGTCGGCGCGGGCATCGGCAAGGGGCGCATCATTTCGATGGATGCCTCCCGCGCACGCGCCGCCCCGGGCGTGCTGGCGGTCATCACCGCACCGGAGACCAAGCCGGTCGGCAAATCGAACTGGAACAATGCACCGCTGTTCGGCGGCCCCGAAGTGGCCCACTATCACCAGGCCATCGCCTGCGTGGTGGCAGAGACCTTCGAGCAGGCCCGCGCCGCCGCGGCATTGATCCGCACCCGCTATGAGCGCGGCAAGGGCCGCTTCGATTTTCCCGCACTGGCGCCGTCCGCGCCGCTGGCAAAGGGGCGCGATGGCAAGCCCGACCGGCAGGCGCTGGGCGATTTCGACACCGCCTACGCGAGCGCCGCGGTCAAACTCGACGAGACCTACCACACCTCCGACGAAAGTCATTCGATGATGGAGCCGCACGCCACCATCGCCGCCTGGGAGGGCGACACGCTCACGCTGTGGACGGCGAACCAGATGATCGACTGGGCCAGGCAGGGCATGGCGGCGATCCTCGGCATCGATCCTGCCAAGGTGCGCGTGGACTCGCCCTATATCGGCGGCGGCTTCGGCGGCAAGCTGTTCATCCGTGCCGACGCGGTGCTGGCCGCGTTGGCGGCCAAGCAGGTCGGGCGACCGGTGAAGATCGCGCTGCAACGGCCTTTGATGGCCAACAACACCACCCACCGGCACGCAACCATTCAACGCGTCCGGATCGGTTGCGCGAAAGACGGCAGGATCTCCGCCATCGCCCATGAGAACTGGTCGGGCAACATCAACGGCGAGGACGGCGAGAACGGCACCCTGCAGACGCCCAAGCTCTACGCGGGCGCCAACCGCCTGGTGGCCAACTACATCGCCACGCTCGACATGCCCGAAGGCAATGCAATGCGCGCGCCGGGCGAAGCGCCAGGCCACATGGCGCTGGAAGTGGCGATGGACGAAATGGCCGAGAAGCTGGGACTCGACCCGATCGCGTTCCGCATCCTCAACGAGCCGGAGGTCGTACCCGGCGACCCGTCCAAGAAGTTCTCCGACCGCAACCTGGTGCGCTGCCTGCGCGAAGGCGCCAAGCGCTTCAACTGGAACAAGCGCAATGCCAGGCCGGCGCAGGTGAGGGAAGGGCACTGGCTGGTCGGCATGGGCGTGTCCGCGGGCTATCGCGGCGCACCGACGATGAAGTCGGCGGCGCGGGTGCGGCTCGACGGCCAAGGCGGCGTGATCGTGGAAACCGACATGACCGACATCGGCACGGGCTCCTACACGATCATCGCGCAGACGGCAGCCGAGACCATGGGCGTGCCGCTGGACCGGGTCCAGGTGACCCTCGGCGACTCCCGTCATCCCGCCTCCGCCGGTTCCGGCGGCCAGTGGGGCGCGGCAAGCTCCACCGCAGGCGTGTACGCGGCGTGCGTCAGCCTGCGCCGCAAGGTGGGCGAGAAAATGGGCTTCGACGGCGACACCGCAAACTTCGCCGATGGCCGCATCCAGGCGGATGGGCGGACCATCAAGCTGGCGGAGGCGGGGACACTGTCGGCGGAGGACGGCATTGCCTTCGGCGACTTCAAACAAGGCTACGACGTCGGCACCTACGCAGGGCATTTCTGCGAGGTCGCCGTGCATGCCTACACTGGAGAGACGCGCATTCGCCGCATGCTTGCCGTATGCGATGGCGGCCGGATCCTCAATCCGCTGTCCGCACGCAGCCAGGTCATCGGCGGGATGGTGATGGGCGCGGGTGCGACCCTCATGGAGGAACTGGTGGTCGACAAGCGGCTTGGCTTGTTCATCAACCACGACCTGGCCGGCTACGAGGTTCCCGTGCACGCCGATATTCCGTATCAGGAAGTGGTCTTCCTCGATACGCTGGATCCGGTGATCTCTCCGATGAAGGCCAAGGGCGTGGGTGAACTGGGCATCTGTGGGGTCGGCGCCGCGATCGCCAATGCGGTCTACAACGCAACCGGTGTGCGCGTACGCAGCTATCCCATCACCCTGGACAAGCTGTTGCCCGGCTTGCCCGACGTGAGCTGACCCTTGCGCATGGACCAACCCGCGGCCTCAGCCACTCTGGAGGCCTCCGCGATAGGCGGAGGAGGGCCCAGGGATGCTGCCGGGCAATTGTCCGCACCACCGGGCTTCCTCACCGAAGGAAGCCCGCGGAGCGTGCTCGAGACGGCCTTGACGCGCGCGCGCGCGGGGGAGCACGCCGTGCTGGCGCTGGTGCTGGAAACCGATGGCTCCACCTACGCCGGTGCCGGCGACATGGTGCTGTTCTGCAACGGCAGCCAGGTCGGCTGGCTGAGCGGCGGATGCTTGGAGCCCGAGCTCGCGCGACGCGCAGAGCAGGTGAGCGCGGCAGGGCAGGTCGATTGGATCGAGATCGACACGCGCAGTGACGAGGACCTGCTGAGTGGGTCCGCGCTTGGCTGCCGTGGTCGTCTGCGGATTGCACTTCTGCCATTGCGTGCCATGGCCGGCATCGACGTTGTCATCGAGGCATGGCTGCGCGAGGGTGTGCCACTACAGCGCGAGCTTCGCGCATCGGGGCAGATCGTTTTCCGCGCGGGCCGTCGCGAGCGGACGTGGCAGCTGCATCCGATGGATGGTACGCAGCCTTTTGGTGAGGGTGCGTGGCGTTTGACGCTGCCCCGGCTTCCGCGAGCCCTGATCCTGGGGGGCGGTCCCGAAACGCCCTTCCTGGTTCCGTTGCTGCGTGGCCTGGGGTGGCAGATCAGCGTGGCCGAACGGCGAGCGCGCTGGGCCTCAGCGGGGCAGGGCGCGGATGCACAGTTGCAGACCAGCCCGGCCGAGGCCCTCCAGGGCGACCCGTGCGACGCGGTACTGGTGATGCATCACGATTTCGAACTTGACCGGGAGGCGCTGGTGGCCCTGGCTGATACCAAAGTCGCGTTCATTGGACTGCTGGGTCCGCAGCGAAGGCGCGAGGACCTATTCAAACTGCTGACACCGGATCAGCGCCACCGCCTGTCCCCGCGACTTCGATCACCGGTCGGCCTGAACATCGGCGGCCGAGGGCCAGAGGCGATTTCGCTCAGCATCGCCGCGCAGCTGCAGCAATGGCGAAGCGCGCACGGCAGGTGACCGACCCGCATGCGGTCGTCGTGCTTGCTGCCGGCGGGAGCACCCGACTTGGCCAGCCCAAGCAGCTTCTAACCCGGCAGGGCGAGACCCTGGTACATCGCGTGGTCCGGTTGGCGCTGGAGCTAGCGCCAGCGCAGGTGCTGGTCGTAGTAGGCGCGAAAGCACAGGCAGTGACATCCAGCATTGCCGGGCTGGATGCCACCCCGGTAACCAACCACCACTGGGAACGCGGCCTGGCGAGCAGTCTGCAGGTCGCCGGCGCACACTTGCTGCCGACGGTGAGCGCGGTGATGGTCGTGGCATGCGACCAGCCCGCAATCGAGCACGCCCATCTGCAGGCGCTGCTTTCGGGTGCCCGCGCCGCGGCATCAGCGTGCGCGGGCACCCGTCACGGGAGTGCGCTTGGCGTTCCCGCGGTAGTACCGCGCGCCTGGTTCACCCCTGTGGGTGCAGCCGGTGACTGCGGCTTCGGAGCGCGCCTGCGGCAACTTCCTGCCGATACGGTGCATGTCCTACAGGCACCGGAACTGGCCCTGGACATCGACACGCCAGAAGATCTTGCGCGTGCGCGCGATGCGGGCTGGATCGATACTGAGTGAGTCGCACGCGGGTTCGGCCCCGTTTGAAATCGCGGCCGATTGCTTTGGCCCGCGCGCCTGGCTGAACGACCTGACCTGCTACAACACCCTCGGCATGACCTTCCCGGTGGGGCACAGCAGCGGGGTGCGCGACTCCTGGCAGAACGTCACCGGCTGCAGCCTGCAGAAGGGGCGGGATGCTCACCCACGTCGCCTGCATTGCCGGCCGCAACATGTGGTTTGCCGGAGGTGATGGCATCGGCATCAACAATGGCGGCCCGTCGCGCTGGCATTCGCGGCTGAACCCCAACATCGGGTTCTATTTCTGAAAGGTGCTACGCGTCGGCTACGATGCTACGGTCGGCATCGTAGCCGGTGGCAGGGGACGCAATGGATATGCAGGCAGCGGGCGAACTCGATTTGCCGGCAAAGACCGATTCGCAGGAACTGACCTTCCACTGGCTCTACCAGCGGGTCCAGGGGCTGGCTGAGCACAGCATCTATCCGAAGGCGGGCAGGGTGGAAACGTGGGCGTTTCGCATTGGCTTGGCCGCCGCAATCGTTGGCATTCTCTGTGGCCAGCTGCCTGATCGGTGGCTACCTGTGAGTGTAGTGCTGCAAGTGGTTGTTGCGTGCCTGGCCATCGAGATCGGCGGCTTCATCGTTGGAGTTGCCCTGGCCGCCTGCAGAGGAATTCACCAGTTCAGCCAGCCACGGCTCTCGCACGCCAAGGAGATGGACGGCGACTTCGCGCACTGGCAAACGGTGGTTACCGAGCTTCGCAGCTTCCCCCGCATCGAGCGTGAGCGACGCCTTCGCTATGTCAGCACGCTGCGCACCAACATGATCGAGCGCATGGGCATGATGTATGGCGGCCTGCAGCGGCTCGGGCCGTTTCCACTGCTGATCGCGCTCTATCTGCAATTCCGCGAATGGAAATGGGGTGACTGGGCGAGCGCGTTCGACGTCAGCTTGGTCGGCGCATTGTTGATCTTCGCCATGGTGCTGCTGTACCTCCTGGGCTGGATGCTGATCAGCCTCCGCACCCGCCTGGATACTTACGTCGCCCTGCTCGAGGGCTCCACCCACGAGCCCGAGCCCCCGCAACCAGCGCCACAGTAGAGCCAAGCCATGCTCGGCTACGGCATGCCCGGCCGAAGGCCGGTCAGGTCAATACGGTGGTGCGGGTCGAACACGATCATGCCGGGATCTCATGCAAGGCTGGGCGGTCTCAGGGCGGAGGCAGGGGCCGAGCCAGAGGCCCAGCCATTGCCATGCGGAGCCAACAAAGGCCCAGATTCGACGGATACGACATTTCGCATAATGTATATTATGTTAGCCCCGGCCCAGCAAGGGCATCCCGGCACGCCTCTTGCCGCGTCCCGGCTGACATCGAGCCACAATGATGCGTGATCGGAAATTTACCGGTGCTTGGGCCGGCTTCTCGTTCAAGGGCGGCCGACTGGTCACGCCTGAGGGTCGTGAACTGCTGCCTGAGGACTTGGCATGGCTTTCCCTTCTGGCCGTCCAGGCCCATGAATGGCGCCGCTTGATGGAGACCGCACAAGGTGGCCAGAAACGTCCGTTTGGTCGGGCCGGCATCATTGATCTGGCCGACGTAATCCGTCGCCGGGCCCGCAGCTCGCTAGAGTGACCAGCAGCCTCGCGACTGATGCCTGTTCTGCTACTCACGGCAGTGCAGCCATTCGCCCTTGGCGTTGCGCAGCTGCTCCCGGTCGCTCAGCAAGGCACCTCATTACACACTGGCCGTGACGCGTCACGTTAATCGGTACGAATCGGCCCAGATCATCTGCTCTCCACGATCTGCAAGGCAGTTCCGCAGGCCCCGGGCGTCCGGAAACTATCGCGAAGCGGTTGATCCCCGTACAACGCAGCGACCGGTCATCACCAGCCTGCGCACTGGCATCTCCGGTGCACGCAGGCGCTCCAGCAGCAGCGACATCGCGGCTCGCCCCATCTCCTCCACCGGTTGCTCGACGACAGTGATGCCCGGTTCAACCAGTTCGGTCCAGCGCTCGTTGTCGAACCCCGCCAGCGCCAGCGCGCCTGGAATCGCCAGTCCTGCGCTGCGTGCCGCTTTCAGTGCTCCCATCAGCAGCAGGCTGTTGCTGGTAACCAGCGCCTCGGGCCTCGAGGGCCCAGCCAGCCACTGTCCGGCGGTGCTGATGGCGGCCTCGGCCGTGGGTTCGACTTCCCGGTAGTCCGGTTCCAGCCCATGCCTGCGCATGGCCGCAAGATAGCCATCACGACGTTCGGCCGCAGTGGTGCTGGTACTGCCGAACAGGCCGCCGATGCGCCGATAGCCGCGTTCAACCAGATGCTCGACCAGGCCGGCCATGGCCGCCGGATTGTCCAGCACCACGCTGTCGATCGCCCCGCCCGGCGCGGCGCGGTCGACCAGTACCGTCGGATAGTCCAGCGCGAGCCGTTCCAGCCGCCCCACCGTGGTCCGGGTCGGCGCGAAGATCAGCCCGCTGATGCGCTCCTCGTGCATCAACTGCAGGTACAGTGCCTCGCGCTCGGGGTCCTCGTCGGTGTTGCACAGGGTGACGCGCAGGCCCTCGCGATAGGCGACCTCCTCCACCGCGCGGATCAGCGCGGTAAAGAAGGGGTTGCGGATATCCGCCACGACCAGCCCGATGATGCCGGTATGCCGGGAGCGCAGGCGCCTGGCCTGCAGGTTCGGGCGATAGCCGGTCTGGCGGATGGCGGCCTCGACCCGGCTGCGCACCTCTCCACTGACCGGGCCGCCACCCAGCACGCGCGACACCGTGGATTTGGAGACGCCCGCCACGCGCGCCACGTCGTTGATGCTGATGCTCATTGGATTGGAAACGTTCCCGGTCAACTGTGCTGGCCGCAGCTCGACGGCCGTTCAGGACAATGCTAACGCCAAATTACTATTGGATTTTTGTGCAGTGCACATTGAAATGCGGGCTGGGAACGTTCCCAATACGCCAGCACACCCTTCCCGGAGCCCGCCTTGTCTTCCCTCCCCGCCCCTGCTCCCGTCAGCCACGAACTGATCCGCCTCGGCGCACGGGCCCGTGACAAGGCAGATGCCATCGCCCAGGCCGCACAGATGCTGCTGGCCGCCGGCTGCGTTGCGCCGGGCTACGAAACCAGCATGGGCCGCCGTGAGCAGCTGGCGAACACCTTCCTCGGCCACGGTGTGGCGATCCCGCATGGGCTCGGCGAGGACCGCCATCTGGTGCGCCGCGATGGCATTGCCGTGCTGCAGTTGCCGGACGGTGTCGAATGGAATCCGGGCCAGGTGACGCGGCTGGTGGTCGGCATCGCCGCCCAGTCCGATACCCACATCACCCTGCTGCGCCGGCTCACCCGGCTCATCCAGGATGACGCCACGCTGCAGCGTCTGTTCACGACCGCCGAAGCGAGCGAGATCGTGACGGCGCTGGCCGGCGACGTCACCACCTTGGCCAACGATGTTCCAGCGCAGGATCTGGCCGAGCATTTCGGCTGGACCATCGCCTACCCCAATGGCCTGCATGCGCGGCCTGCCACGCGCTGGGCCGAGACGGCCCGCAGTTTCAGCGCCCGTGCCCAGGTGCGCGCAGGCGACCAGGCGGCCGATGCCAAGAGCCTGGTCGCGCTGCTGCAGCTGGGTCTGCGTCATGGCGACCCGGTGAGCGTGTCTGCCGAAGGCGCGGATGCGCCCGCACTGCTGGCCGCACTGCGCAGGGTCATGGAGGGGTTGGTGGCTCAGGAAAAGGCCGATGCCGAACGCGCAGCACAGCGCAAGGCGGCGCCGGTCGCGGGCTGGAATCCACCGGAGGCACAGGCAGCGATCGTCGGCATTGGTGCCAGCCCCGGGTTGGCGATCGGCCGGATCCATGTGCTCGCCAGCAGGCAGACCAACGTCGCCGACCACCCCGCCCCGCTCGGGGAAGGCGGTGCACGCCTGCAGGACGCGCTCGGCCGCACCCGCCAGCAGCTGGCGGCGCTGCAGGACGACACCCAGCGCCGGCTCGGCGCATCTGACGCGGCGATCTTCGGGGCCCAGGCCGCGCTGCTCGACGACACAGACCTGATCACCCGTACCTGTCAGCTGATGGTGGAAGGCCATGGCGTCGCGTGGTCATGGCACCAGGCCATCGAACAGATTGCCTCCGGGCTGGCGGCGCTGGGCAATCCGGTGCTCGCCGGGCGCGCAGCCGACCTGCGTGACGTGGGGCGGCGTGTGCTGGCACAGCTTGATCCGTCTGCGGCCGGCGGTGGTCTCGCCGACCTGCCCGCCTACCCCTGCATCCTGCTCGCGGCCGACCTGTCACCGTCAGACACCGCCAACCTCGACACCCGTCGCGTGCTCGGTCTGGCCACCGCACAGGGCGGGCCAACCTCACATACCGCGATCCTCTCGCGCACGCTCGGGTTGCCGGCGCTGGTTGCCGGTGGCGCGGATCTGCTGACGATTGAAGCGGGTGTGGAGGCCATCATCGACGGCAGCAGCGGGCGGCTCTATCTGTCTCCGTCCGATGCCGATCTCGCTTCGGCCCGCGCCTGGATCGCCGAGCAGCAGCACATCCGCGAACGCGAGGCCGCGCAACGCGCGCAGCCGGCGCAGACGACCGACGGCCACCGCATCGACATCGGTGCCAACGTCAACCTGCCCGAACAGGTGCCGTTGGCACTGGAACAGGGCGCCGAAGGCGTTGGCCTGATGCGGACCGAGTTCCTGTTCCTCGAACGCGGCAGCACGCCCAGCGAGGATGAGCAGTACGCCACGTATCGGGCGATGGCCAGCGCCCTGGATGGCCGCCCGTTGATCGTGCGCGCGCTCGACATCGGCGGCGACAAGCAGGTTGCGCACCTGGAGCTGCCGCATGAGGACAACCCGTTCCTCGGCGTGCGCGGCGCGCGCCTGCTGCTGCGCCGTCCCGATCTTCTGGAGCCGCAGCTGCGGGCGCTGTATCGCGCGGCGAGGGACGGTGCGCGCCTGTCGATCATGTTCCCGATGATCACGTCCGTACCGGAACTGATCGCGCTGCGTGCCATCTGCGAACGGTTGCGCATCGGGCTGGAGGCGCCCGAAGTGCCGATCGGCATCATGATCGAAGTGCCCGCAGCCGCAGCCCAGAGCGATGTGCTGGCGCGCCATGCCGATTTCTTCTCGATCGGCACCAATGACCTGACCCAGTACGTGCTGGCGATCGATCGCCAGAATCCGGAACTCGCCGTCGAGGCCGACAGCCTGCATCCCGCCGTGCTGCGCGCGATCCGCGCCACGGTCGACGGCGCACGCACGCATGGGCGCTGGGTCGGCGTCTGCGGTGGCTTGGCTGGCGACCCGTTCGGCGCCATGCTGCTGGCCGGTCTCGGCGTGGACGAGCTGTCGATGACCCCGAACGATATTCCGGCGGTGAAGGCCCGCCTGCGCAGTACCCGGTTGGCCGATCTGCAGGCGCTGGCCGGCAAGGCACTGGACTGCGAAACCACCGAACAGGTGCGTGCCCTTGAGGGAGCGCGCGCATGAACCCCCGCGCCGTCACCGTCACCCTGAACCCGGCGATCGACCAGACCGTGCGCCTGGCGGGCCTGCAGCCGGGGCATGTGCATCGTGCCTTCAGCAGCCGCGACGACGCGGGGGGCAAGGGCATCAATGTTGCCGCCTGCCTGGCCGACTGGGGCGTGCCAACAGCCGCACTGGGTGTGATCGGCGAGGACAACCCGGGCGTGTTCAGTGCGCTGTTCTCGGCGCGCGGCATCACCGACGGCTGCCTGCGCGTGCCGGGCCGGACCCGCACCAACATCAAGCTTGTGGATGAGACCCACGGCGAGACCACTGATATCAACCTGCCCGGCCTGCCCTTGAACGGCGCCGATCTGGATGCGGTGTGCCGACGACTCGCCGCCGTGCTCCAGCCACAGCTGCCGGTGGTGTTGTCCGGCAGCCTGCCCTCCGGCCTGCCGGCCGATTCATGGACGCGACTGCAGGCGCAGGCGGGCGGCGCGGGCGCGCGGGTACTGCTCGACACCAGCGGCGATGCGCTCGCCGCCGCCCTGAGCAGCGCACACGCGTCAGTGCCCTATGCGGTCAAGCCCAACCGCCACGAACTGGAGTCGTGGGCCGGAACGCCGCTGCCGGATCGGAGCGCCCTGCGCGCTGCCGGCCTGCGCCTGCTTGAACGCGGGGTTGCGCTGGTGGTGATTTCGATGGGCGTCGACGGCGCGCTGTTCATGGATCGCAACGGCGCCCTGATCGCGCGTCCCCCGCGTCTGTCGCAGGGCAGCACGGTCGGTGCGGGCGACGCCATGGTGGCCGGTATCGCCGCCGCACTGCTTGAGCCGGCCTTCGACCTGGCCAGCTGCGCGCGCCTGGCAACGGCCTTTTCGATGAGTCGCCTGCACAGCGGCGACGCGCGACGGCTGGATCCGGCGCAGGTCCGCGGGTGGACGGACGATGTACTGATCGAACGATTGGATTGAAACCCTGCAGGCGGCGCTGCAGGCCCCACGGCCCGCCCCAGCGCCTCACGCAGAACAGAACCCGAAGAATTCCAGGAGTTCCCATGCACCCTTTCCCCGTCATCATCGCCGCTGGCGCGCGCAGCATCGAGGCCGTTCTCGCTGCCGAAGCGCTGCGCCGCGCCGCCCGCCAGCGTGGCCTCGAACTGGTGATCGAGATCCGCAGCGAACAGGGCGTGACCGGCGCACTTGATGCCGCACACGCCACCGCGACGACGCTCCTGCTGGTGGGCGACGGCGAGGCCGATCTGACCCGCTTCGACACTGCGACGGTGGTGCGCGCCGGCCTCGGCGAAGTGCTGGACGATCCACTCGCTGCATTGGCATCACTGGAAACTGCTGTGCCCAAGGCCGATGCGGCGGACCCTCGCAAGCGCATCGTCGCTGTCACCTCCTGCCCGACCGGCATCGCCCACACGTTCATGGCGGCCGAAGGTCTGCAGCAGGCCGGCAAGGCGCTTGGCCACGCAATCCGGGTCGAAACGCAGGGCTCGGTCGGTGCGCAGGATGCGTTGAGCGACGAGGAAATCGCTGCCGCCGACCTGGTGCTGATCGCCGCAGACCGTGAAGTGGATCTGTCACGCTTCGCCGGCAAGCGCCTGTTCAAGAGTGGCACCAAGCCCGCGATCAACGACGGCCAGAACCTGCTCCGCAAGGCGCTGGCCGAGGCCAATGTCCACGCCGGCGCGTCTGCCCCGGGCCGCGCACCCGAGAAGAGCAAGGGCACCGGCCCCTACAAGCACCTGATGACCGGCGTATCGTTCATGCTGCCGTTCGTGACCGCAGGTGGCCTGCTGATCGCGCTGGCATTTGCCCTCGGCGGCATCTACGCCTTCGACGATGCACACAAGGGCACGCTGGCCTGGTCCCTGTTCCAGATCGGCGCCAAGGCCGGCTTCACTCTGATGGTGCCGGCACTTGCCGGCTACATCGCCTATTCCATCGCCGACCGCCCCGGCATCGCGCCCGGCATGATCGGCGGGCTGGTCGCGGTCAACATGGACGCGGGCTTTATCGGCGGCATCCTGGCCGGCTTCATTGCCGGCTATGGCGTGCACTGGATCAACCGAGCGCTGCGCCTGCCGCGCAGCCTGGAGGGCCTCAAGCCGGTATTGATCCTGCCAGTGCTGGGCACCCTGCTGGTGGGCCTGTTGATGATGTACGTGATCGGCACGCCGGTCGCAGGGCTGCTGGCCTGGCTGACCGAATGGCTGCGGGGCATGCAGGGCAGCAGCGCGATCCTGCTCGGTCTGCTGCTGGGCGGAATGATGGCGGTGGACATGGGCGGCCCGGTCAACAAGGCTTCCTATGCGTTCTCCACTGCATTGATCTCCAGCCAGGTCTACACGCCGATGGCAGCGACGATGATCGGCGGCATGACGCCGCCATTGGGCATCGCATTGGCGACGTGGTTGTTCAGCAACCGCTTCACGGCCGAGGAACGCGGCACTGCCGGAGCCGCCGGCGTGCTCGGTCTCAGTTTCGTCACTGAAGGTGCGATCCCCTACGCCGCGCGCGATCCGCTGCGCACCATTCCGGCGCTGATCCTAGGCTCGGCCGTGGCCGGCGCGATCTCGATGGCCGCGGGCGTCGAACTGAAGGTCCCCCATGGCGGCGTGTTCGTGCTGCCGATCCCGAACGCGGTCACCCATCTGGGCGTCTACCTGCTGGCGCTGCTGGCCGGCGTCACCGTGACGGCGCTCGCGCTGCGTCTCCTCAAGAAGCCGGTCACCGCCGCGGCCTGACCGTTCTCCCTGCCTCGATCACTCGGCTGTCCCGGCTTTCCGGGGCGGCGTCGTTGCCCATCTACAGGACTTCCGCCCATGCCCCGCTCCTCCCGCCGCCTGCTGCTGGCCGCACTCCTGCTGACGCTGCCCTCGCTGGTCGCGGCCGCCGACCGGGGCGAGGTCGTTTCACCCAAGCTTTCCTACACCGGCGAAGCCGCGGCCACGCTCGACGGCGGCAAGAACAGCGGCACCGCCTACGCCGGCCAGTTGATGTTCGGCGCGGACGTGAACCTGGAGGCCGCGTTCGGGTGGCAGGGGGCAACGATCAAGGCCTACGGCATCAACCGCCATGGCACCAACCTGGCTGCCAGCAGCACCGGCAACAGCACCTCGGTGCAGGAAATCTACGGCGGCCAGGGGACGCGTCTGGCCAATCTGACCCTCGAACAGAAACTGCTCGACGACCGCCTGGTGCTCGAAGCCGGACGCAGCGTCGCCAACATCCACTTCCTCGGCTCCGAACTGTGCCAGTACTTCCAGGGCAATTCGGCCTGCGGCAACCCGACCTACGTGTTCCGCACCAGCAACTTCACCTGGTGGCCGGTGTCGAGCTGGATGGCCGATGCCACCACCTGGTTGACGCCGGATGTCTATCTGCGCGTCGGCGCCTACCAGGTCGATCCGAGTCAGGCCGAAGACGGCCAGCATGGCCTGAAATGGAGCACGCACCAGGCCACCGGCTGGATCGTGCCGTACACGATCGGCTGGCGCAGCCCGGCTTCGGCGCGATTGCGGGCCCGGTATGAACTGGGTGGCTGGCAGGACAACTCGACCTATCGTGATCCGTTGCGCGACATCAACGGAATGCCCGCCGTGCTCACTGGCCAGGACTACGCGAACCGCCACGGTCGCTCCGGTGCATTTGCCCGTTTCGAGCAGCAGCTGACCGGTGATGGCAGCGATCGCGGCCTGACGGTCTTCGGCGCCGTGCTCAAGGGCACCTCCGGCCAGTTGATCGAGGATCACTTTCTGCAGGCCGGCCTGGTGCAGAAAGGCACCTTCGCCCGCCGTCCACAGGACAGCATCGCCTTCGTCGTGACCCAGCAGAAGTACAGCGGCATCGCCCTGGAGAACCTGCGCCTGGCGCGTGCCGCAGCCGGTGGCAGCGGCACCCCGCATGGGAGCCAGGTGATGATGGAGCTGAGCTACGGCATCCAGCTCACCCCACAGCTGCGGATTGCGCCAAACCTGCACTACATCATGCATCCTGACCAGTTCAACGAACCTGCGCGCCAGCGTGACCTGCCGGATGCGCTGATTGCAGGCCTGCGCATCGATTGGAGCCTGTGATGGCCCGTTCCGTCGCAGTTCCCGCCCTGCGCTGAACCGCGCGGCAGTTCAGGGGGCGTCCTGCTCCCAGACCAGCTCGAACGTCTGCGCCAGCTGCTGACCGGGCTGCAGCCGGCGCGGCGCAAGCGTGAAGCCATCAGGTGGCCCGCTCTGCGGTTCGATGCAGGTGGCGTGCGGGGCACCGTCGTAGACAACCCAGTGGTCGCCGTCCGATCGCAGCCGCAGGCGCTGCCCGCCGCGCACCAGCGCGATGTCACGATCACGGTCGGTGATGAAACAGTCATCCCATGGACCTGGCGCGGGCGGCACGCACGGCAGAACGGCAATACCCTCCCCGTCACGCGGGTACATCGCGCGAGGGTTGAACAGCAGCCGGTCCGGTTTGCGGAACCACGGGTGCCAGCCCAGTACTGCCGGCATGGCCTGCTGCGCAGCCTCGACCGAGAGCTGCAGCTGCAGGCACTGTGCCTGCAGGCGTATGACCTGTCGCGCGACGCCACCGAAGGGCCAGTACCTGTCGCGCGGCAGATCAAGCGTCAGCGTGGCGCTCGTCGCGTCGAGGCTGTCGATCTGCCAGGGCCTGGAGAAGCCGACCCCGTGAATGGCGTGCCCGCCGAAGTTGACCGGCAATTCATGGGGTGCACCGTCGAAGCTGAAGTGTCCACGACGAATGCGCCCAGCCCACGGCACCATCGGATAGCAGCCCCAGGCGATCGTCGCCGCTCCGCCCTCCTCTGCGTCCACCAGCCAGTCCACGCCCCGGTAACGCATCTGTGCCAGGCGCCCCCCTGCCCCGGCCGCCAGCGCCACTTCGAGATCGCCTGCCTGAAGCCAGTGCAGCTCACCGGCCGGCAGCGGGGCGAGCGCGTCGTCCACCGGCAGCCTGCGCTCATGCACCATAGGGATCGATGGTCCGGATGCGGCCATCGGCCTCCATGTGCAGCGGCGTGCACTTGGCCGAGCGCAGATGTGTCACGCCGCCGGACATCAGCGCATCGTGGTAGAACAGATACCACTGTCCCTTGAAGCTGCAGATGGAGTGGTGCGTGGTCCAGCCCACCACGGGCGTCAGCAGTACGCCGGCATAGGTGAACGGGCCATAGGGGCTGTCGCCGATCGCGTAGCACAGCAGGTGCGTGTTGCCCGTGGAATAGGACAGGTAGTACCGGCCCTGATACTTGTGCACCCACGGCCCTTCAAAGAAGCGGCGCGCATGATCGTCCGCGCGCAGCGGCTGGCCGTGCTCGTCCAGGATCTGCACCTCGCGCGTGGGTTCGGCCAGTTCGGTCATGCCGGCATCGAGCCGGCCCACCCTCGGCCCCAGCGCCGGCGCACTGCCTGTCGGCTCTTCGTGCGCGGCGTCGTACCGATTGTCACGATAGTGCTGCAGCTGCCCGCCCCAGATCCCACCGAAGTACAGATAGTGGCTGCCGTCCTCGTCCTCGAATACGGCCGGGTCGATCGAGTACGCGCCCTGCATCGGTTCGGGCCGGGGAATGAATGGTCCCTCTGGCCGTTCGCCGACCGCCACGCCGATGCGGAACAGGCCCTGCGCATCCTTGGCCGGGAAATAGAAGTAGTAGCGCCCGTCGCGGCAGGCGGCGTCGGGCGCCCACATCTGCTTGTGCGCCCACGGCACGTCGTCAAGGTGCAGCGCCTGGCCGCAATCGATGGCGTCGCCGTCGGGCGTGTCCATCCGCAGTACGTGGTAGTCCTGCATGCCGAAGTGCCCACCCTCGTCGTCGAACGGCTGGCCGCCGTCGATGTCGTGCGAGGGATAGATGTAGAGCCGTCCCTCGAAGACATGGGCCGACGGATCGGCGGTGTAGATATGGGTCACCAGCGGCTGCGAGATGGCGTGCCGGGTGAGCTGCGCGAGGCGGGCGTCGTCGGCCCGGCCGTCGTCGCCTGGAGAGAGGTCGATCATGGTCGTCATCGTTGGGTTACGCGGACGCGTCGGCCGTGCGGCGACGCAGTTGGAGGTCCTGTTCGATGCGGGCTTCCGCGCGCTTGTCGATTTCGTACGCGAACAGCAGCGCCACGGCGAGCAGGAAAGGAAGGGAGCAGTAGACGCTTACGGTCAGGCGGATGCCCTCGACCACGCCCTCGGGCTGTGTCGCCACGCCCGCCTGGTAGCCGTAGTGGGCAAGAATGCCGGCGACCAGGGCGCCTCCCACGCTGAGGCCGATCTTCAGGCCGCACAGCATCGCCGAGAAGATGATCGCGGTGGCCCGGCGATGGTTCTTCCATTCCGAGTAGTCGGCAACGTCGGCGATCATCGCCCACAGCAGCGGGATGGTGATGCCGTAGCAGAATCCATGCAGCATGAAGGCAGCAAAGGCAACGCCGACAGCCGTCGGCGGAAACAGGTAGAAGGCCAGCAGGAACAGGGTGGAGATGAACAGTGCGCCGCCGAAGACGTCACGCTTGCCGAAGCGGTCTGCCAGCCGTCGCGATACGCCGATGCCCAGGATCATGCAGATGATTCCGCAGGCATTGAACAGGCTGAAGGCCGAGGTTGCCGCGTCGCTGGGCCAGCTGAAGCCGGCGAATCCGGCACTACCCAGACCTGCATTCAGGCCCCTGATCAGGCCGTTGAATCCTGAGTTTTCCAGGAAGGCGACCAGCGCAGCGTCGCTCATGTAGTACTGGAAGTAGTAGATGTACGTGCCGCCCTTCAGCGCCAAGTTGATGAACACCAGGACGGTCAGGGCCAGCATCACCTGCCACGGCCGGTTGTGCAGCAGGTCAGACAGATCCTGCAGCACGCCTCCGGTCTGCTCGCGGGTGGGAACGATGCGCTCGCGCGTGGTGGCGAAGGTGATCAGGAAGAACACCGTCCCGACGATGGCGAACACGGTCATCACCTGTTCGAAGCCCCGCACGCGGTCACCGTCACCCAGGATCAGCACCAGCGGCATCAGCAGGACCTGGATGATGAACTGCGCGATCATCACGGCCACGAAACGGTAGGCCGACAGGCTGTTGCGCTGTGCCATGCTGCCGGTCAGCACACCACTCAGTGCGGAGTACGGCAGATTGTTCGCTGCATAGACGAAGACCAGCAGAGCGTAGGTGCCCAGCGCATAGATGACCTTGCCGCGCTCGCCCAGTTCTGGCGTGCTGAACGCCAGCAGCGACAGCACGCCGAACGGGATCGCCGTCCACAGGATCCACGGACGGAACCGCCCCCAGCGCGTCGAGGTGCGGTCTGCGGCGATGCCGATCAGCGGGGTGAAAACGAACGCGCCGAGCATGCCGACCACGAAGATGATCGTAGCCGCCGTTGCCGGCGGCAGCCGGTAGACATCGGTGTAGAAGAACGCCAGATAGGTGATCAGGGTCTGGAAGATCAGGTTCGCCGCGAGATCGCCCAGGCTGTAGCCCAGCTTCTCGCGCACCGTGAGGGTGTGTTCAGTGCTTGCCATGCACGGCCTCCACCGAGAACCCGGCCCGCGCGCGGATATCGGCACTCGAGGCGCCGACCCGCACCTCGTAGGCCCCGGGCAGCACCGCATAGGCACCGCCCGCTTCGTCGTAGCGGCGCAGGTCCCGCGGTGCCTCAAGCGAGAACGTCACGGTGCGCCGTTCGCCGGCGGCGAGATGGACACGCTGGAAGCCACGCAGTTCCTGCACGGCCTCGTCGCTGCCAGCCTGCTGGCGTCGCACATAGAGCTGCACGACCTCGTCACCGCTGCGTGTGCCGGTGTTGGTCACGTCCACGTGCACACCCAGCCGGCCATCGGCATTGATCCTGTCCGCATCAATGCGCAGTGCTGCGTAATCGAAGCGGGTGTACGAGAGCCCGTGGCCAAACGGATACAGGGGGGTGCCGCGGAAGTACCGGTAGGTACGGCCCTCCATGCTGTAGTCGTCGAACGCCGGCAGCGCTTCACCGGCCTTGTAGAAGGTCACCGGCAGGCGACCCGCGGGGTTGACGTCGCCGAACAGCGCCTGGCCCACGGCAGTGCCGCCGCGCTGCCCCGGGTACCAGCTCATCAGGATCGCCGGCAGATGGTCCTGGGCCCAGTCAACGGCCATTGCCGATCCGCCGGTCAGCACCATCACCACCGGCTTGCCGGTGGCATGCAGTGCCTCCAGCAGGGTGCGCTGGGGTGCCGGCAGCCGCAGATCGGTCCGGTCCCCACCCGCGAAGCCCGGATAGTTGACGGTCATCTCCTCGCCCTCGACGTCGCCGGTCAGGCCGCCGACAAACACCACGACATCGGCGTCGCGGGCCGCATCAAGGGCTTCGTCGAAGGGTGCCTTGGCGCCCGGCATGCGCCAGCCCAGCCGCACGCCCGCATCGCGCTCGTCGTCGTAGTACTCCAGTTTCAGCTCATAGGCGCGGCCCGCCTGCAGATCGACGTCGATACCTTCGGCGTGCAGACGATCCGTGTTCACCCAGTGGTCCAGCACGCGCTTGCCGTCCAGATACAGGCGGAAGCCGTCGTCGCCGGCCACCTCCAGCCGATAGCGCCCGGATACCGGCGGCAGCAGCTGTCCGGTCCAGCGGATGCTGAAACCATCGCTCGGAATGCCCTGCCCCGGCGCCGCCTCGCCACGGGCAAGCAGATTGTCGGTTGGCGAGCCGCGGTCCCAGCGGAAGCCGATCTGCGCGTCGGTGCGGACCAGTGCCGGCGTGCCCGACAGGTCGGCCGTGCGGAAGTACTCGCCACGCAGGCCACGCTCGGTCGACGCCGCCGACGGCCGCAGGAAGGTCGGCTCGATCAGCGGCGTCGCGCTGGGATCATCACGCCCCTCGACCAGGTCCACGCCACGGGCGTAGGGCACGTCGATACCCTTCGCCGCATCGCGGATACCCTGCAGTATCGTGACCGGCGCGGCCGGTGTGCCGAAGTAGTTGCCGAGCAGCGCCATGGTGTCGTCAGCCGTGGGACCGACCACGGCAATGCGCTTGAGGTCACGCGACAACGGCAGTACCCCCTCGTTCTTCAGCAGGACCAGCGATTCCTGGGCGGCCCTCAGCGCCAGGGTGTCGTGCGCGGGCGCCTGGTTGACCGAGGCGGGAATCCGCGCCCAACGCACCCGCTCCGGTGGATCGAACATGCCCAGGCGCATCCGTGCGGCGAACAGGCGTGTCACCGCGTCGTCGATCTCCGCTTCGGTGATCAGGCCCTGGCGCACGGCTGCGGGCAGCGTGGCGTACTCCTGTCCGCACTCCAGCTCGGTGCCATTCCTGACCGCCAGCGCTGCGGCGGCTTCACGGGTGGCAACGATCCGGTGATGTTTCCAGATATCGACGATCGCCCAGCAGTCCGAGACGACGTAGCCCTTGAAGCCCCAGTCACGCCGCAGCACGTCGCGCAGCAGGAACCGGCTGGCACTGGCTGACTCGCCGTACACCCGGTTGTATGCGCCCATCACCGCATCGACATCGCCCTCCTTCACCAGCGCCTCGAACGCCGGCAGGTAGGTGTCGTACAGGTCGCGCCGGCTGGGCCGCGCGTCGAAGTGGTGACGGTCGGCCTCCGGCCCGCTGTGCACGGCCAGATGCTTGGCCGTGGCATCGAGCTTGCGGTACACCGGGTCATCGCCCTGCAGGCCACGTACGAAGGCGACGCCCATGCGGGCAGTCAGGTAGGGATCCTCGCCGTAGGTTTCCTGGCCACGGCCCCAGCGCGGGTCACGGAAGATGTTGACGTTCGGGGACCAGAACGTGAGCCCCTGGTAACGCCCGTGCGATCCCTCGCGGAGAAACTGGTGATGCTTCGCACGGGCCTCGTCGCTGATGGTCGTCGCCACCTCGCCCATCAGCGGCACGTCGAACGTCGCCGCCAGTCCGATGGCCTGTGGAAAGACAGTGGCCTGCCCTGCCCGCGCCACGCCATGCAGCCCCTCGTTCCACCAGTCGTAGGCCGGCACACCGAGGCGCTCGATCGCCGGCGCGGCATTCTGCATCTGCGCGGCTTTCTCCTCCAGCGTCATCTGGGCGACCAGCGATGCGGCCCGCTGCTCGAAGCTGGCCGAAGCATCCAGCCACGGCCGCGGCGCAGCGGCCGACGCGGCGGTCGCCACGCACAGCAGCGCAGCATAAAGCGCCCGCCGGCCATGCCGCGTGCCGCGGTGTACAGCGCCGTTGGACGAAGTCGATATCATCATTTGCTCCTCCCGGCGCGCTCATCGCGCGCGAATGGTCCCAGCAGTGCGCCTACGAAGCCGCCTGCGCGATCAGTACTCAGAACCGTGCCATCCACATCGCGTGCCAGCGTTTGCCAGCCCTGCCCGTCACCGGTATCGAACGAGAACGCGTAGTCGGCCTCATCCCCGGCGATCTTCAGACGCAGGACCGCGGATGCGGGGACCTCGCGGCTGGCCAGCGTTCGCGTGGTGCCGCTGCCGTCGCGGCCCTCGAGGAAGACCGACAGACGATCACCGCGCACGCTGCGGACGCCAAGGAAGTACCAGTAGGCCTCGCTCTGGAATGCAGCCAGGCCCGCCGCGACACCGATGGCCGGACGGGACATCTCGGTACTCGCCTCGAAGCGCAGATGCTGCTGGCGGCGACCGAGGAACGCCGGATTGCGCAGCGTGTCCAGATTCTCCGCAAGCGGGTGCACGGCCAGCATGCCCGGCCGGTCACCCAGGTCGGCCCAGGCCTGTTTGGGCACCCGAACGCGCAGCCAGTGGGCGGCAAGCGTCGGCCCATCAAAGGGGTCGTGGTCGACGAAGTTGCCGGTCAGCGGCGCCTGGGACGCCTGCCCCTGCATCCAGGACGGTGCCTTGACCACATAGGGAATGGCCTGGTCGGTCGGCAGGATCTGCGGCCAGCCATCCTGCCAGCGAACCGGCAGCAGATAGGTTTCGCGCCCGGTGTTGTAGTGCCGCTTCTGGTAATTGCGGCTGGCAAGGAACACTGCCCACCACGAGCCGTCCGGGCCCTCGATCAGATCGGCGTGCCCTGCATTGGTGATCGGCAGCGGCCGGTCGTCCGGCAGCTCGCGCTGGGTCAGGATGGGATTGCCCGGATAGGGGATGTACGGCCCCCATACATCACGGCTGCGCAGCACCACCTGCGAATGCTGCGGCCCTGTGCCGCCTTCGGCGTCGGACAGGTAGTACCAGCCCTCACGCTTGTAGATGTGCGGCCCTTCGATCCAGATGGGGTTCTTCGACGGCTCCACGCCACCATCGACCAGCACCCTGCGCGGGCCGACCGGCTTGAAGGCCGACAGATCGATCTGCTGCATCCAGATGGCGCGGTGGCCGTCGTAGCGCGCCGGACCAGGCGGCACATCGTTGTTGAACAGATAGACCTTGCCATCGTCGTCGAAGAACAGTGACGGATCGATGCCATCGATGCTGGGCAACCAGTGCGGATCGGACCACGGTCCCGCCGGATCCCGCGCGGTGGCAATGAAATTGCCACCACTGTCGGTCGCGGTGGTGACGACGTAGAAGGTTCCCTCGTGAAACTCGATGGTGGGCGCGAAGATGCCGCGGGAGACGCTCAGACCGTCGAAATCCAGCTGTGTCGGACGGTCGATCACGTTGCCGATCTGCTTCCAGTGGACCAGGTCGACGCTCTCGAACACCGGAATGCCCGGGTAGTAGGTGAAGCTGGAGTTGACCAGATAGAACTTCCCGTTCGCGCCCACGATGCTCGGATCGGCGTGGAAGCCGGCCAGGATCGGGTTGCGGTAGTGGCCCGCCGGCAGCGGCGCCTCAAACGCGGTGTCATGACCGCGGTACTCGAACCAGTCGAAGTACACCGGCGGCGCGGCCTCTGGCGAGGCGGCATGGGCGGTCGCCGCCGACAGCGCGAACATCGCTGCCAGCATCCGGCGCGCCAGTGACACCCGGGCGCGCCGGGCAGAAGGGTGCTGCAGGGACAACATCTTCATCGTCGGGCCTCGGCGTCGGCAATGGGAAGTTCGAACGGACCGGCCGGCGCCCCGCTGCTGTCACGCAGCGTGCACACCGGGCCATCGGCCCAGCAGTAGCGGACATGCGTCGGGCGCAGGGAAGGCAGGCTGCGCAACACCACCCGGCGTCCATCCAGGTCGGCGTCGCTGTACTCACAGCGCGGGGCGACGGCATCGCACAGTTCAAAGCCGATGGGGTGCTTCGAACCGGTTGCTGCCAGGGCGCCGTCGACATCCTCGAATTCGACGGCCACGCCTGCCGGCACGCGCAGGGCCCTGGCCGCATCCGGCCCTGACGGGGCCACTGCGTGCTCGCCGTAGATGACGTGGCGCGCGACCCGGGCCAGACGGCGACCCAGTTCCTGCTTGTTCGGTGGGTGGATGTCGTAGGCATCGCCGATGTCGATGGCCACGGCGAGGCCACTGCGGGGATCTTCGGCCGCGACCCGGCGCTGTGCGTCGCGCACCTGCGCCCATCCGCTGTCCGCAGGGGCGACGGGCGGTTGGCCATAGCCAGCCAGTTGCACCAGCAGCAACGGCGTATCCGTACCGAACTGGCGTCGCCAGTCGTCCCGCAGCGAGCGCAGCAGTGCCGCATATCCGGCGCCGTCGCCGGTGTTCGACTCCCCCTGGTACCACAGCATGCCGCGCAGTCCGAACGCGCCCAGCGGCGCGATCATGCCGTTGTACAACGTCGACAGACCCGTCGCCGCCTGCCAGGAAGCGAACGGGGGCGCTTGTCCGCCAGGTGCCATCCGGTACTGCCAGGACGCATCCAGCACCACCCGCTGACCGTCCTCCAGGATCACCGCATGTGCGGTGGCAGGGCCGGCCAGGCCACCTTCACCGTAGGTGTCCAGCACGTTGACCACGACACTGTTGGACCCGGCCTTCAACAGCCCCTTCGGCAGCGGATAGCGCCGCTCACCGGCGCCATACTGGCTGCCCACGGCGACACCGTTCACCCAGGTCATGTCCGTCTCGTCAACGGATGCCAGTTCGAGCGTCGCGCCCTGCGCCGCCTGTTCCGCACTCAGCGTGACCTGCGTGCGATACCACACCATGCCGTTGTAATCGGCAAGCGCCGGGACGTTCCAATGCTCCCATGCGCCCAGCGCTGCCGGCGCCGGTTGCCATCCGCTGTCGCTGGCCTCCGCGCGCCACGGCGATGCGCCGGGCACAGCCTCATCGCGCGTCACCCACCACTGCTGCCAGTACCGCCCCCAGCGTGCGCGTGCCGCCAGGGGGTCACCGGCATACAGCGCGAGGATATCCAGGGGCTCTGCCATGTCCCGCTGCGCGCGCAGCGCCTCGACGCTGGTCCATGCCTCGATCCGCGAGCCGCCCCAGGCGGCCTGGATCAATCCCATCGGCACGGCGACCGTGCGCTGCAGCTCGCGTGCGAAGTAGAGGCAGGTCGCGGAGAAGTCGCGCACCGTGGCGGGCGATGCCGGCGTCCAGGCAACCGCGCTCTGGAATGTCGTCTGCGCCTGCACCGCCGCGGCCTGCGGCACGGTGAACAGGCGGATCGTCGGCAGCGTGGCGGAGGCGATCTCGCTGCCTGCATTGAGCGCGCGCCACACGGGCAGCTCCATGTTCGACTGTCCGGAGCACAGCCAGACATCGCCGACCAGGATGTCGCGGGCGATCTGGATGTCCTTGCCGGACGTTGCCTGCAGCATGTGGGGGCCGCCTGCCGGGGTCGGTTGCAGCGTGGCGTGCCATCGGCCCGTGGCATCCGCCTGCGTGGTCACCGCCTGCCCGGCGAAGGTCACGGAAACCTCCTGTCCCGCAGGCGCCTGGCCCCAGACCGCGATCGGCCGATCACGCTGCAGGACGGCATGATCCTGGAACAGCGGATGCAGCAACGCCGCCGGCTCCCGTGCCGCGACGGACCCGGCCATTGCAGCCAGGGCCAGCAGCAAGGCCGCCCGCCCGGCCCGTCCGATCATGCTCATCGTCCATCCCCCGGTGCGAAAGGAAACTGCAATGCCTGGTAATACGACAGCGGGTGCGGCGGTGGCGGTTCGCCGGGCGGCAACGGCCGGCCGCTGAGCGACTGGAAGTACGCCACGCTGGCATCGCGCCACCATTGCGCCTCCTCCTGCTGGATCTGCAGGAACGCGGCCACGTGCTGATAGCGTTGTGGATCGATCCGGCCCTGCAGGGTTGCCCAGGTAGCCTGCAGGGACTGCACCTGGCGCACGCCACGCGAGTAGCGTCCTACCAGTTCGTCCCACAGCAACCGCCCCGAACGCATGCGGTGATCCCACGGCACATGATGGAACCACAGCAGCAGCGACTCCGGCACCCGCGCCAGGTCGCCGTACTCCGCGGCGACCGCCGGGGCGTACTGGGACACCGCGTTGCTTCCGGCCGATGTGCGGTCGAAGCCCACGCCGTGCCGGTCCGCGCGGTGGTAGTACACGGACGTCCAGTCGGCGCGTGGCCCTCCATCCACCCAGGGACCGGGGCCGTAGTGATGCCCACGGGCCATGAGGTGATGCAGGCCCAGCGGGGTCATGTAGTCCACCGCCGCTTCGCGCGAGGCCATCATCATCCGCACGATCGGGCCGGTCACCTGCGGGTCCGGCGAGAACGTCAGCGCGGCCCAGTCTTCAGCGATGGCGCGGGCAGACTGCTGCGGATTCCAGGCCAGCCGCCCGAAGGCATACCAGTTGGCCTGATCGAAGTGCGAGCCGCTCCAGGTCCGGTCCACGCCGATGTTGGCGACGCCGGCGATGCCGGTCAGCCCGTGGCCGTGCAGCGAACCGTCGACCACGCGCGCGACCGTGGAGCCCGGTCCGCGTACCCGGGTGTCGGCCCGCAGCACTTCCTCGTACAGCGTGCCCAGGTACACCAGGTGCGTCGCAAAGCCCAGATACTCCTTGGTGATCTGGAACTCCATCATCAACGGCGTGCGTGGCATTGCGCCGAACAGCGGATGGAACGGCTCGCGGGGCTGGAAATCGATCGGCCCGTTCTTCACCTGCACGATCACGTTGCGGCGGAAGGCACCGTCCAGGCCGATGAACTCACCGTAGGCCTGCTTGGCGCGATCTTCGGGTACCTCGTGCGAGTAGACGAAGGCACGCCACATCACCACGCCGTTGTGCGGCGCCAGGGCATCGCCCAGCAGGTTGGCACCGTCGGCATGGGAGCGGCCGTAATCCTGCGGGCCCGGTTGGCCCTCCGAGTTCGCCTTGACCAGGAAGCCGCCGAAATCCGGGATGAGGGCGTAGATCTCTTCGACCTTTCTCCGCCACCAGCGCTGCACCTCCGGATCCAGCGGATCGGCCGTGGCCAGGCCGCCGAGCTCGATGGGCGCGCTGAAGCGTGCGCTCAGGTACACACGGATGCCGTAGGGGCGGAACAGGTCCGCCAGCGCGGCGGCCTTGGCGAGATAGGCCGGCGACAGGCTCAGGGCGCTGGCATTGACGTTGTTCAGTACGGTGCCATTGATGCCCAGCGACGCGTTGGCGCGGGCGTAGTCGGTATAGCGCGGGTCACGCCACTGCGGCAGGGTCTGCCAGTCCCACAGGGAGCTGCCCGCGTAGCCGCGTTCGACGTAGCGATCCAGGTTGTCCCAGTGATCGAGCACCCGCAGCGCAACCCGGGGCGATTCCCGCACGTCCAGCGACTGCAGCGATGCGCCACGCTGCAGCAGCCGCAGCAGGTGGAACACGCCGTACAGCACACCGATGTCCTGCCGTGCCGCCACCAGCAGAAGATCGCGTCCTCCGCTGCGGACCTTCCTGATCAGGTAGCCATCCTCGCCCAAGGTGGCAATGTCTTCGCGGAACGGCGCGACCAGCATCGAGGACTGCGGCGTGCCCAGCACCAGGGCGTGATCACCGGCGAGGTCCGTGCGGATGGGCGGTGCCGTTCCCAGTACCCCGGGAAGGCCGCGCGCCAGTTCATCACGCGCTGCGCGCTGGGTAGGCGTCTGGTCAGGGGCGACCACCTCGCCCAGCTGCAGCCGATAGCCGGCAGCGACCTCCACGGCCGCCGGCACGTAGCGCATCCACAATGCGTAGCCATCCTCCGCATGTGCGCCACCGGCGCATGCCAGCAAGGCAAGGGCGGCGCACAGCCGTCCGCCGACAGCACGGAACAACGGCGTTAACATTCGACTTTGTAGACTACGACCGGCGCCGGAACGGTTCATCATCTGCCCTCGCACCTGCGCGGCAACGCCACCAAGAACAAAGGGATCGTGCATTGGACAAGCCGAAGAAATCGGTTCGCCGCAGAACCGCGGGCGTGACGATCGACGAGGTTGCGGCCCTTGCCGGCGTTTCGCCGATGACCGTGTCGCGGGTGATCAACCAGGGCAAGGTGCGGGACGTCACCCGCGAGCGGGTGATGCGTGCCGTGCGTGAGCTGGGCTATACGCCCAATCTGGCGGCCAGTTCGCTGGCCGCTGCGCAGCACACGCGCATTGCGTTGATCTATACCAATCCCAGCGGTGCCTACCTGCGCGAACTGCTGGTCGGGCTGCTGCGCGTCGCGTCCAGCTCTGCCATCCAACTGGTCATCGACTACTGGGACAACCTTGACGATGAGTCCGAGCGCACGGCAGCGCGTGCCCTGGCCAGCCGCGTCGACGGGGTGATCCTGCCGCCGCCGCTGTGCGAATCGCAGGCGGCCGTGAGTGAACTGGTGAAGGCCGGCATCCCGGTGGTGGCCATCGCATCGGGGCGCCTGAGCGAGGCCCTGTCCTGCGTCCGCATCGACGACTTCAACGCAGGCAAGGAAATGACCGAGCACCTGATCCGGCAGGGCCACAGCCGCATCGGCTTCATCCGCGGGCGCCGGGATCTGAGCGCGAGTGCGCGTCGCTACGATGGTTTCGTCACCGCGTTGCAGGAAGCCGGACTGTCGGTGGAACCCGGCCTGGTCCAGCACGGCGACTACACCTACCGGTCCGGACTGGCCGCCGCCGAGAAGCTGCTGTCCCAGCGTCGGCCACCGACGGCCATCTTCGCCAGCAACGATGACATGGCGGCAGCCGCCGTCTCCGTGGCGCACCGACGCGGCCTGGAGGTTCCCCGCGACCTGTCGGTGGTGGGCTTCGATGACACATCGGCCGCGACCACCGTGTGGCCGGAACTGACGACGATCCATCAGCCGATCGCCTCGATGGCCAATGCTGCCATCGATATCCTGCTGCGCACCATCCGTCGCCCGGCCGGAAACGCCCCCGTACTGCGGGATCATGTCGTGCCGCATCGCCTGATCGCACGCGATTCGGTGGCGGCCCCGCCTACGCACCGGTAGCGCACAGGCCCGTGTCATGCCGGCACCCGCACGGTGCCTGTGTCCAGCGCGCTGGCCTTCAGGCAGGATGCCATCACGCACCGCATCCGAGGGTGGTCTCGGCTTCGTTCAGCGCGCCCAGCGCCACGCGGGACACGGAGATCGTCATTGCATCAGCCGTCCCCACCGACCACGGCCGATCCAGCGCACCCACCTTCGCTCCGGCCGCAGCCAGGCATTTCAGGGGAATGCCCACGCGCGTCCACTGGCCGACCGGAAGCGCCGCCAGCGTGGGCCCGATGGCGATGCGCGCCGAGCACCCGGCACCACAGCCCACCGACAGCCACGCCTCGCCACGTGGTGCCACGTCGACACGCAGCGTGGTCAACAGCATCAGATCACCATTGGCTTCCCGCTGCAGGTCCAGCGGCGTGTGCGACTGCAGTGCGACCACGGCTTCCCCCTGACCCGACCAGGCAAGACGTCGGCCGTCCTCCTGGGCCAGATGGTCCACACCGGTGATCTTCAGACGGTCATCTGCCAGTGCATCCGGCACGCTGATCACGGTCATGCCCTGCCCGGCACCATCCTCCAGCCGCAGCGCCATGCCGGCACCTGCATCGCCGCGGGCAAAGAAGACACCGGTTGCCCCCTCGTTGCCGGTGACGCCCGAAACTTCCGGCAGTGCCGCCAGATCGCCCTTGTCGGCATAGCTCAGACCGAAGGCGAACGGGAACAGCGGGGCGTAGTCCTTCTGGCCGACGTTGTTGGCGTACTGCGTGGCCGTACGTGGCCAGCTGAAGCTGAGTCTGCCCTTGAAGTCGTGCTGCATGCGGCCATCCGGACCACGCAGCAGTACGTCGGCAACGCCACCGCCTTCCGATCCCGGCAGCCACGCCGCCACGAAGGCGTCCGCGGCATTGATTTCCCGGTTCACCCAGAGAGGTCGCCCGCTCAGGAAGACCGCCACCACTGGAATGCCGTCTTCCTTGAGCCGGCGAATCAATCCCAGATCCGTTTCATCGCCGGGCTTGTAGGCCAGCGTGGGCAGGTCGCCCTGGAACTCGGCATACGGATCTTCACCGAACACCACCACCGCCACATCCGGCTTCACTGTGTATCTGCCATCGATGGCAAGCGTGGCCTCGCCACCCGCGGCCCTGGCCTGCTGCGCAATGCCCTCGAAGATCGTATCCGCATTGGGGAAGTCCTTGCGGGTGGTGCCGGTGCCCTGCCAGTTCAGCGTCCAGCCGCCGGCCTGCTTGCCGACATCATCGGCACCGTCGCCGGCCACGAGGATCCGCTGCTTTGGCGACAGCGGCAGGATGCCGTTCTGGTTCTTCAGCAGCACCAGCGACTCGCGCACCGCCTGCCGCGCCACCGCGCGATGCTCAGGGGCGCCGATCAGCGCGAACTGGCCGCCGACCGCCCGGGTGGAAGGCCTGCCCGCCTCGAACAGGCCCAGGCGGAACTTCACCCGCAGGATCCTGCGCACCGCATCATCCAGCCGCTCAGCAGTGATCCTGCCGTCCTTCACGGCTGCCAGGGTGGTTTCGTAGAAGCCCTTCCAGCTGTCCGACGCCATGGCCATGTCCAGGCCCGCATTGATGGTGGCGGGACAGTCGGTGGTCGTGCAGCCCTTGATCTGTCCATGGCCATTCCAGTCGCCGACCACGAAGCCGCCGAAGTTCATCCGCCCTTTCAGCACGTCGGTGAGGTAGTGCCGGTGGCCGTGCATCTTCTCGCCGTTGACGCTGTTGAACGACGCCATGGCGGTCTGTGCTCCGGCAGCGATCGCCGGCGGATAGCCGGCCGCATGGATGCGCACCAGCTCGGCCTCGCTGATGCGGGTGTCGCCCTGGTCCTTCCCGCCGGTCGTGCCACCATCGCCCAGGAAGTGCTTCACCGACGCGATCACATGGCGGCCATCAAGAAAGTCAGGCGACCCTATCCTGCCCTGCAGGCCCTCCACCATGGCACCCGCATAACTGGCCACCACGGTGGGAGACTCCGAATAGCCCTCGTAGGTGCGCCCCCAGCGGTCATCCTGCGGAACCGCGACCGTTGGCGCGAACGTCCATTCCATGCCGGTGACGCGTGTCTCCAGCGCGGTGATCTCGCCGATCCTGCGCAGCAGCTCGGGATTGCGAGCAGCGCCGAGCCCGATGTTGTGTGGGAACAGCGTGGCGCCGATGATGTTGCTCTGCCCGTGCACCGCGTCGATGCCGAACAGCAGCGGAATTGCCTTTCCACCCTGCGAGGTGTCCATGGAGGCGTCGTAGAACGCGTCCGCCAGCGCCAGCCACTCGGCGGGCGATGCATCGTAGCGACCGCCAGGATCGGAGTTGCCTCCGGCCAGGATCGAGCCGAGCCGGTATCTGCGCACGTCGTCGGGGGTGATGCTGGCGATGTCTCCCTGCACCAGCTGGCCGACCTTTTCCTCCACGGTCATGCCGGCCATCAGGTCGGTGATGCGTTTCTCCAGTGCGGCATCCTCGGCCAGGGGCCAGGCCACCTGTGGCCATGGATCAGCCTCGGTAGCGGTGGCCTGCGCTGGCCGGTCTCCCCCCTTGCAACCGGCCAGCGCCAGCATCAGTCCGGCGATCAGCGCGCCGGCACGGCGCATGGAATCCTGCGATGTCATGGCGCTCATCCTTCCATCTGCTCCAGTTCCTTGCCCTTGGTCTCGTGCACATGGCGCAGCACGAACACGACCGAGACCACCGCGGCCACCAGGTAGATGCTGTAGGTTGCCGCCAGCCCTGCCGCGGCCAGCAGCATCGGGAACGTCACCGTGACCGCGAAGTTCGACGTCCACTGCGCTGCACCGGCGACGGCCAGTGCCGAGCCCCGGATCTGGTTGGGGAACATCTCGCCCAGCATCACCCACATCACCGGTCCCCAGGACAGATTGAAGAACACGACGTAGGCATTGGCGGCGACCAGCGCCAGGGTGCCCATGCGGCCCGGCAGCTGCAGGTGCCCGTCGGCCAGCGAGCCGCTGGCGAAGGCAACCACCACCAGCGCCAGGGAGACGGACATGCCCACCGAGCCGATCCACAGCAGCGGCTTGCGACCGATACGGTCGATCAGCAGCACGGTGACGAGGCATGCGCCGATGCTCAGTGCGCCGGACAACACATTGATCAGCAGCGCGTCGTTCTCCGAGAACCCGACCGCCTGCCACAGCACGGCGCCGTAGTAGAAGACCACGTTGATGCCGACCAGCTGCTGGAAACAGGCCAGGCCGACACCCACCCAGACGATGGGACGGATCCGCCCGGTCGCCCTGCTCCTCAGGTCGGACAGCCGCGGACGATGATGGTCGGTGGACAGGGAGGCCTCGATCTCGTCGAGCGTGAGCTGTGCCTTGTCGCGGCCCAGCAGCCGGGTGAGAACCCGCAGTGCGTCCTCCTTGCGCCGCTTCACCACCAGGTAGCGGGGGCTCTCGGGGATGGTCAGCAACAGCAGCAGGAACACCAGCGAGGGCACCGCCTGCATCCAGAACATCCAGCGCCAAGCGGCCTGCCCTGCCCACAGAGGCTCCGTCGATGCCCCGGCGGCGGCGGCCAGCAGGTAGTTGGACAGGAACGCTGCGGTCAGCCCGCTGATGATCGCGATCTGCTGCACCGTAGCCAGTCGGCCACGGTAACGGGCGGGTGCCACCTCGGCGATGTAGGCCGGTGAAATCACGCTCGCCGCGCCAACTGCAAATCCCCCTATCACCCGCGCGACGATGAACCACGCGGAAGAACCCGCAGCGCCGGCCCCCAGCGCCGATAGCAGGAACATCACCGCCGACAGGATCAGCACATTGCGCCGCCCCAGCCGGTCGGCCAACCTGCCGGCGCTGAAGGCGCCCACGGCGCAGCCCAGCAACATCGAGGCGATCTCGAAGCCCTGCATCCATTCCCCGGAGCGGAACGCCTGGTGCAGGCCGTCCTGGGTGCCGTTGATGACGCCACTGTCAAACCCGAACAGAAACCCGCCAATCGTTGCCACCACGCTGATCAGAACGATCAGCCGTGTGTTCTCTCCGCCATCTGCTGCCTGGTTCATCGACATCCCCTCGATCGCTCCATTGCCGACTTGACGCTGCCGTGCTCAGCGCAGCAGATACTGGTTGAGCAGGTTCTCGTAGCGTTCCTGCTTGCCGCTGGTCTGGCGCGGCTCGCCGTTATCGGCGGCCAGCGTGGCCAGGTCGGCAAGGCTCAGCGTGCCGCGCTCGAAATCCTTGCCGGCTCCCGTGTCGAAGCTGGCGTAGCGCTCTCTGCGCCACTGCTCCCACGGCGACTCGGTGAGCAGTGCGTGTGCCACTTCCAGACCTCGTGCGAACGCGTCCATGCCGCCGATGTGGGCAATGAACAGGTCTTCCAGGTCAGTCGACTCCCGGCGCACCTTGGCGTCGAAATTCAGCCCGCCCTCCAGGCCACCCTGCCGCAGCACGACCAGCATCGCGCCTACGGTGTCGTACAGATCGCTCGGGAACTGATCGGTGTCCCACCCGTTCTGCGCATTGCCACGGTTGGCATCGATGCTGCCAAGCAGGCCATGGTCGGAGGCCACCTGCAGGTCATGCTCGAAGGTGTGCCCCGAGAGCGTGGCGTGGTTCGCTTCGATGTTGAGCTTGAAGTCCTTGTCCAGCCCGTGCTCCTTCAGGAAGCCCACCACGGTCGCGCTGTCGAAATCGTACTGGTGCTTCATCGGCTCCATCGGCTTGGGCTCGATGAGGAAGTTGCCTTTCAGGCCGATGCTGCGGCCGTAGTCGCGGGCCATCGTCAGGAACCGCGCGAAATGCTCGATCTCGCGCTTCATCTGCGTATTGGCCAGCGACGCGTAGCCTTCGCGCCCACCCCAGAACACGTAGTGCTCGCCCCCCAGCTCGACGGTGGCATCCAGCGCGGCCTTCACCTGCACCGCGGCACGGGCAACCACGGCGAAATCAGGATTGGTCGATGCGCCGTTCATGTAGCGCGGGTGCGAGAACAGATTGGCCGTACCCCACAGCAGCTTGACCCCGGTGGCGTCCTGGCGGGCCTTGGCCAGGCGCACCATGTGCGTGAGATTCTTCTGGTACTGGCCAATGTCGTCTGCATCCGGCGCCAGGTCGATGTCATGGAAGCACCAGTACGGCACGCCCAGCTTGGTGAAGAACTCGAAGGCTGCATCGACCTTCGCCTCTGCAGTGGCCAGCGGCGAACCGGCCTCCCACGGAAACTGCCGGGTTCCCGGTCCGAACGGATCGTGGCCGGCGTTGCAGAAGGTGTGCCAGTAGCACACGGCGAAGCGCAGGTGCTCCTGCATGGTCTTGCCGCCGATGACCCGGTTCGCGTCGTAGACCTTGAAGGCGAGCGGATTGTCCGAGTCCCTGCCCTCGAACGGAATGCGGCCGACGCCCGGGAAGTACTCTTTGGCGCCGATGAAGGGCTGCGTGGTCATGGTACGTGCTCCTGTCGTTGTGCGGGATGTTGGAGGGAGGCGGACCTCAGCCGCGCTGCAGCGGCGTGACGGCCTCGAGATGGCGGAGAAAACGCGAATAGGCGGAGGCATAGGCCGCACTGCGGCCGGAATCCGGACGCGCGGACAGTGCTGGGTCCACGCGGACATGCTGCGCGGTGACCTCGCTGATCGGCGCGGCATCACCCTGCGACCGCCCGATGGCCCACAGGGCCTGCAGCGCCGCACCGAATGCCGCGCCTTCGGCCTGCACCGGCACGTCGACCGGCAGTCCGAACACATCGGCCACCAGCTGCCGCCACGCGGCACTGTTGCTGCCACCCCCGGTAAGCACGATGCGGTCGAACTGCATGCCGGCGCGTCTGAACGCGTCGTAGCCGAACTTCAGGCTGTAGGTCGCCCCTTCCATGGCAGCGCGGTAGATGTGCGCCGGCGTGAAGTTGTGGGTGTCCAGGCCGGCCAGCACGCCCTTGCCCAGCGGCAGGTCGGGGGTGCGCTCGCCATTGAGGAACGGCAGCATGACCAATCCGCCAGCGCCGGGCGACGTCGCGTTGAGGTGGGCATCGCCGTCACGCGTACTGAAACCGAAGGTACTCGCTACCTGCTCGGTCACGACGGTGCAGTTCATCGTGCAGATCAGCGGCAGCCAGCCGCCGGTGGAAGAGCAGAAGGCGGCCCAGGCCCCGTCCGGATCGATCACCGGTGAATCGGAGTAGGCAAACAACGTGCCCGACGTTCCCAGGCTCATCGCCAGGCGGCCTTCCGTGACGCAGCCGGTGCCGATGGCCGCCATCATGTTGTCGCCACCGCCGACCGCCACCTTCACCGTCACCGGCAGTCCGAGCATGCTGGCCGCCGCAGGGTCGATATCGAACAGCGCGTCGGGTGGGGCGATGGGCGGAAGGCAGGCAGCAAGATCGCGGTCCGGATCCGTGGCGCGCAGCAGCGCCTGCGACCACGTGCGCGTGCGCACATCGAGCCAGCCCGTGCCGGAGGCATCTCCGTGCTCGCAGAACCGCTGCCCGGTCAACACGAAATTGAGATAGTCGTGCGGCAGCAGGATGGTCGCCAGCCGCGCATAGGCTGCCGGGCGATGCGCTTTCGTCCACGGCAGCTTGGAGGCCGTATAGCCGGCAAGGATCGGATTGCCGGCCAGCGCGATGGTCCGGTCAATTCCGCCGGCGGCGTCCATGATGCGGGTGCATTCGGCCGACGTGCTGGTATCGCACCAGAGCTTGGCCGGCGCCAGCACGTCGCCCGCCGCATCCAGCGGCACGAAGCCGTGCTGCTGGCCCGATACGGCCAGACCTGCAATGCGTGACCGGAGCGATGGATCAATCCCGTCGAAGCAGGTGCGCAGCGCCGCCACCCAGTCGGCCGGCACCTGTTCCCGGCTGCCATCGGCGCCGCTGCTCATCTCCAGCGCCGCGCTGGTGCGGGCGACAACGGCACGCGCCTCCGGGTCGTAGACCAGCACCTTCAAACTCTGCGTTCCTGCGTCGACACCGGCAACCAGACCCATCGAAACCGCCTCCGAACTCCGAAAAGTTAGCGCTACCATTTCTGACATTCAAAAAAGGAGGCCTTGTTGCACTGCCTCCTCGTTTGCACGGCGTGCGTGCCGCCCGCCGTGATGCCGCACTGTAACCAGCCGCGGCGGAAAAAGCGTGCTGCAATGCAAAACCCTGCTCGCCGTCGCGGCATCTGCAGGCAGACCTGTTACGACGCCGCCCTGTTCGCGTGCCATACCTCGGGGCCCGACCGGCAATAGCGGTCGATGAATTCCGCCTGCGATGGCATCTGCGTGGCCGCCTGCCGCACCGGCTGCTGGATGCGTTTCAGCAGCGTGCGCAGGTCGGCGTCACTCAGTGCCCGCGCAAGCGGGTGCGGGCGGCCCGGTTGGATGCCCTGGCCAAGCAGCACACTGGTCCACGACTCGACCCGGAACAGCTCGCCGGGGTCCTGCCACGCGTGCGCGCGCTCACGCCACGCGCGCAGCCGCTGCTGCAACGACTCGGGCACCGCCATCTCGCGGCACGCCTTCCACAACGGCTCTTCGCGCTGGGTGGCGTGGTAATGAAGGATGATGAAATCGCGCACGTGTTCCATCTCCTGGCAACCGACCTCGTTGTATAGCTGCACCAGTGAGGCCGCGATCCCATCGAACGGAAACAACTGGATCAGCCGCACCACGGCGCTGATCGTCAGATGGATGCTGGTGGATTCCAACGGTTCGATGAAGCCACTGGCCAGCCCCAGCGCAACCACGTTCCTGTTCCAGGCCTGCAGACGGCGTCCACTGCGGAAGGGCACCTGCCAGGGATCGCGCAGCGGTGGTGCGCCCACGTCGCGCAGCAGCTTCGCCCTCGCCTCGTCGTCGGACATGTGCCGGCTGGAATAGACCAGCCCGCACCCGACCCGGTGCTGCAGCGCGATATGCCAACGCCATCCGGCCTCGTGGGCGATGGCCCGGGTGTACGGCACTGGTGGAGCGACCGATTCGGTCTGTACCGCGACGGCACGATCGCACGGCAGCCATTCGTGCCAGTCCTCATAGCCGGTCTTCAATGTCTGCTCGATCAGAAGGCCACGGAAGCCGGTGCAGTCGATGAACAGATCGCCCTCGATGACCTGCCCGTCGTCCAGCACCAGCGACTGCACCGAACCATCATGCGCATGCTGTCTGACCTCGGCGATCCTGCCCTCCACCCGTCGCAGGCCGTGCGCCTCGGCTCTGCGGCGCAGGAACCGGGCGTAGAGACCGGCATCGAAGTGATAGGCGTAGCTGGGCTGCGGCTGGGTCTGCAGCGAGAAGCGGTCGTCGCGCGAGGCGACGCTCTCCAGGCAGAAATCGCCCAGATCCGATGGCATCCCGCGGCGGAGGCTGTCCAGCCAGAAATGGTGGAACGGCGTGGCCCAGGTGCCATGTCCGATGGTGCCGAACGGATGGAAGAAGCGCTCGCCCGGCAGGCGCCAGTTCTCGAACGAGATCGACAGCTTGAACGTGCCGGCCACCGCGCGCAGGAAGTCCTGCTCGTCGATCTGCAGAAAGTGATGGAAAGTGCGGATGGGCGGTACAGTGGACTCGCCGACACCGACCGTACCGATCTGCTCGGACTCGACCAGGGTGATGTCCAGCTGGTCGCGGAATTGATGGGACAGCGCACATCCGGCCAGCCAACCGGCGGTGCCACCGCCGGCAATGACCACCTTGCGGATGCGCCCTTCTGCTGTGCTCGCGGTATCGATCACGGTGCCCCTCAGCGGTTGAGTCTGCCCAGCAGCATCGCGCGCATGCGGCGCGCGCGATGCTCGTCGAACGGTGCAAGATCCCCCCGCGCATCGTCGGGCAGGTGCTGCCCCGCGCGCTCGCCGGGGCCGAATACGTAGTACTGGAAGAGCGCTTCCCACGCCTTCTTTTCACGCGCGGGCAGATCGCGCAGGGCCCACATCGCATGGTGCAGCGCCGGCAGGGGCGAGCCGAGGAAGGCCGGCGAGCTCCGCCACCAGTAGTTCACCAGCACATTGAACGGCGCCAGGCTGCGCACGTGGTGCCACCACATGCTGGGAATGAAGATGGCATCCCCTGGCTCCAGCACTGCGCTGCGTGCACTCGCCAGGGCCTCCCTGAAGCGGGGATACCGGTCGAAGTCAGGACGTTCGAAGTCCACCACGCTCACCACCTGGCCGCCTGGCGTGGGATCCAGCGGGCCGGGGTAGAGATTGTCGATCTGTTCGGGCGGGAACAGCGTGAACTCGCGTCGGCCCACCGCGCAGCACGCAAGGTTGTCGGGGGTATCGAAATGGCACGATGCGGTGACGCGGTTGCCGATCCAGATGCTGGCCAACGCCTCGATGCCCTGCCCCGCCAACCCTGCGTGGTTGGCCTGTGCGAATGCCGGCAGCAATGCCCGCTCCACCGGCAGCGACGCCACGTAGTAGGTGGGCGGCCTCGGCTCATGCAGTGTCGAGGCGATGCCTTCCAGCACCTCGCTGAGCGATGCGCGACGGACCTCGAAGTTCAGCCGGCTGAAGTCGGCGGTGTAGAACGGGCGCCCGTCGATGTCCGGCCCGCCGAACGAGTACTGGATGGGCACGCCCGCGTCGACGCCGCCCAGGTAGGCCAGCGCGTCCAGCGTGGAGCGCTGTCCAGCCTCGACCAGCGGCCAGCTTGACGCAATGCCTCGCAGCACTACCGGCTCTCCGGCCTCGACCAGCGAGGCCAGAGGCAGCGCAGCAGGATCGATGCCCTCCAGTATCCGCATCGCAGCCCCCATCGCCCGCCCTCAGTTCCTGGCCGTGGACGCTGCTGCATCCTGCGCGCGCAGGCGCCGCTGCTTCTCGGCGATCAGGCGGCGCATGTTGTGCAGCGACGCCAGCATCAGGTAGGCGCCCTCAAGGCAGCCAGCGCGATTCAGCGCGGCCAGCGTCGAGTCGTCCAGCAGCGCCAGGCGCTCACGGTCGATGCCGTGCAATCCGTTCACGCTCACCCGGTGATGCTGCGTGATCTGCACATCGAGCGTGACCGGCTGGATCAGTCCGCTTTCGTCAAGCATTGCAAACATCGCGGCGCCGAACGCGCTGCCATCATGGATACCACGCAGCACGCCGGCGATGTGGTCGAGGTAGGGGGTGTTGCCACCCTGCGGCAGGAACAGCGGCTCGCCGGCGTCGGTGTTGACCCGGGGATGGTCCAGATCGACATGCATCACCGCCTCACGGGTGAGCACACCGTCGACGTAATGCTCCTGGAATCCGATCAGGAACGGCCCCTTCGCTGCGGCTCCCGGAAGATAGGAGGCGTTCCAGCGGCCGTCCTGCAGGAAGAGGTTCTCGTGCTGTTCAAACCCGAGCAGGGCGACGGCCTGCCATTCGCCCGATCCGGCCTGTTTGCGCAGGAAGATGGGATATTCCCGCTGCAGTTCGGCGAACTCGCTGGGATAGGCCGGCACCATGCCCACGGCGTCGCCGAACTCGGGGCCGAAGCCGGTGGCGACCCTCAGGTCCCGATGGGCGATGTTGTTGAGCATTTCATAGCGGGCCATCAGGGTGTCCAGTCCGGTGCGGGGCCAGTGGCCGGCAGGGTACCGCCGGCACGTGCGACAGGTGCTGCGTCAGGACAGGCCCGTGCGGTACCGTTGCCGGGACAACGGTACCGCGCCGGACGGGTCCGTCGCCAGACTCAGAACTTGTAACGGACACCCAGCATGTAGCGTGGGCTCTGGTCAGCCAGCTTCACGATCATCTGCGACGTGCGCGAGCGCCAGCGTACGTCCTCGCCGGTCAGGTTGATCGCTTCCAGTCCGAACGACCAGTGGTCGTCCAGCGTGTAGTTCACGCTCAGATCCCACTGCTCGTAAGCCTCCACATAGTAGGGATTGCGGCTGGCGCCCTGGTTGGCCAGGATCAGGTACTGGTCGCGCCAGTTCCACGCCAGGCGGACCGACCAGCCGTACTTCTCGTACATGAGCATGGCGTTGGCGGTATCACTCAGACCGGTGAGCGAGAACTGGTCGATGCCCGGATCGCCGCCATTGTTGTAGCCGACGTCGCCGCTGACGATCGTGTAGTTGGCCAGCACGCCGAAACCGGTGTCGCCGAAGAAGTACTGCCCGCCGAGCTCCCAGCCGTGCAGCTTGGACTTGTTCTGGTTGATCGGGCGGTTGACATTGAACTGGTACAGCGGATCGTCCGCCTGGCCATACAGATCGTAGGCCGCTTCGGTGGCCAGCACCTGCGCGTCGGTTCCGTTGTAGGCCGCCAGTCCGGCGGGGTTGTTGCGCAGCAACGCCAGCGCGGTGAACAGCGAGGTGTCGTTGGCCGAGCAGGCGGCCGCATTGGCGGCACCGACCTGGGAGACGCAGGCTGCACTGGTGAGGAAGTCCAGAGCCGCACGCGCATCCGGGCCGGACGTGGGATCGGTCAGCCCGTACAGGCTCTCCTGGACAACGGTATTTCCGATGAAGTTGTCGACCGACTTGTTCCAGTAGGTCAACGACACATAGCTGGCGTCGGCGAAATACCACTCCAGCCCGAGGTCGAGGTTGTCCGATTCCAGCGGCTTCAGGCTGGGATTCTGCGCGTTGCCGCTGGCGCGCGACGACGGATCGATCAGCACCGATCCGAACGGCTGCTGTGCGCCCGGGCCCGCATAGAGATTGCCGTAGGGCGCGCGGGCGATGCTCTTGCCGAACGAGGCACGGCCTTTCAGCTCATCGGTGAAATCGATGCTGAAATCGAGATTGGGCAGGATGTAGCTGTACCTTGCCTTCTCGGTGAAGGGCTGCTGCTCGTCGGACAGCACGATGCGGAAATCGTTGTTGGCCTGCCACTCGATGGACTCGGGAACGGCGATGACCGAGGTCGAGACCACGTCGGTGGTTTCGTAGCGCACGCCCAGCCGGGTATTGGTGCGCATGCTCCCCAGCTGGCCATCCAGTTCCACCTGGAAGTAGGCCGCCTTGGTCTTCTCTTCCACGAAGTTGTCGGCCGCGCGTTGCGGGCTGACTCCCAGTCCCACGCCATATTCGTCCGCCGCCCACTGTGCGAGCTGGCCGGCGTTGCCGCGCCATGCGGGCCAGCTGCTGGCGCTGTAGTCGTCGAACAGGCCGACGATGTTGACCGGACGCAGCAGATCCATGAGCCCGGCATCGGTATCCCGGTTCACGTTGGCCACGCCCCAGTCACCGAGGGTCGAGTAGGCCTCGGCTGCCTGGATGCGGTGCGTGGTCGACTTGTTGGTGTCCACGCCGAACTGGAACCGCCCCTGGTCGAAGTTCCATTCGCCGTCCACGCGGGCCTGCTTGATCTCGCTCACCTGCGACTGTGCGTTGACACGCAGCACCTGGGTGCCGATCTCGCCTTCCTGGAAGCCCGGGTTGACCACGCCGTTGGTGCCGGCGATCGCATCTGCCGTGCTGGGATACCAGGTCTGGGTGCCGACCGGCAGACCATTGTTGAACTCCAGTTCCTGCACCCAGGAGCCACCGCAATGGGGGCCACGGGTACAGTTGTTGGTGCCGGCAATGCTCATGAAGATCGAGCCGCCGCCGGTGAGCGGATCATTCGGACGACTCTCGTTCTTCGAATTGTGTGCGTCGAAGCTCAGCTTGAAGCGGTCGGTGACATTCCACACGGCATTGAAGCCAAGCGATCCCAGCTTGTACTCCTGCATGCTGCGCTGCTGTTCCAACCCGAAATCCTTGGTGCCGGCGATCTCACGGATGTAAACCGGGGTGGCCACCGCACCACTGGTATCGAACTGGACGTTGGTGTAGTTGCTGTTCTGCAGCCACATGCCCTGCTCGCCACGGTTCTCGGTGATCTCGTTGGTCGAGTAGGTGTAGTCCACGGTCAGGGTCAGGCTGTCCGTGGGCGCGAACTGCAGAACGGCCTGGCCGTTCACGCGTTCCCGCTCGAACTCCGAGAATGCATAGCGCAGGTCGTTCGGGCGTGCATAGAGCTGGCCGATCTCCGGCGCGTTGACCACCGTCGGGTTGCCGGGCATCGAGCCCGTCCACGGCTGCACGTTCCAGTAGTTCTCCGTGGCCTGCACCGAGCCGCCCTTGCGCTTCTGCTGGCTCGCGCTCAGGCTCACACCGAAGGTCTTTTCCGGGTTGCTGTAACTGAAGATGCCCGACAGCTCCGGCGTCAGATCATTGTCGAACGGCTGGCTGCGGTCCGAGACGAGCTTCGCGCCGGCATTGGCGATGATCCCTTCGTGATCCAGCGGCCGCGCGGTCAGGATGTTGATCGTCGCGCCGATGCCGCCGCTGGGTACCTGCGCCTGGCTGGTCTTGTAGACCTCGATGCCGTTGATGGCCTCGGCGGCCAGCTGCGCGAAGTTGAAGGCGCGGGTGCCACCGTCGACGCCACCGATGGCGACCTGCCCGGACGCACCGAATGCATCGGCACCGGGCATCTGGCGTCCGTTGAGGGTCACCATGTTGAACTGCGGACCGAAGCCACGTGCAGTGACCTGTGCACCTTCGCCGTCACGACGCTCGATGGAGATGCCGGTGATGCGCTGCAGCGACTCCGCCAGGTTGGTATCGGGGAACTTGCCGATATCCTCGGCACTGATCGCGTCCACCACGCCAGCCGAATCACGCTTGATGTCCATGGCCTGGCTGAGGCTGTTGCGGATACCGGTCACCTGCACCGCGTCCAGCTGAGTAGGCTGCGTGGGCTGCGTCTGCGCCGTAGGCGGTTGTGCGGTGGTCGTGGAGGCCTCCTGTGCGAAGGCGGGATTGATCACCAGGACGCCGCCGACGAACGTGAACATGGCCCTGGAGCGGAACTTCGCCAAGGTCCGGCTCATGGACGGGTCCTCGGGTCTGGAGTAGCACGGAAACTGCGAGCGCTCATGAAAGTCCCCTATGACATACGATCGAATGGATGTACCGCCCCCTCCCAGGGGCACGCACCGGCGAGGCCCGTATTCCAAACCGAACATCGCGGGCGCCGGACGCGCCGCGACTCAAACTCGCTTTCAAGCCTGCCAGGACGAACACGCGGTAAAGAAGGCAGCCCCTGGACCCAAAACCCCGAATCTATTGGTAGCGCTACCATCGCGTTGAGGCGCAGACTAATCACCCTGGTTCCCGCTTGTCACCGTGCAGCGCAGCAAATCATTCCTGCGGCAGTCCCCTTGTGCGCATCGCACACGCGGCCGCGGCGCGACCCACACGGTATGATGCCGCGTTTCCTGCTCCCCCTCCCCATGCTCGCTTCCTACTCCTCCGCCATCATCTGGTCGGCGGTGGCGCTCGCCACCGTGGGTCTGCTGTTCCGTCCTTTCCGCCTGCCCGAGTATGTCTGGGCCGTCGTGGCGGCGGCGCTGCTGCCGCTGACCGGTGTGATGCAGGTCGGCACGGTCCTGGGCGCGGTCGCCGAAGGCGGTGATGTCTATCTGTTCCTGGTTGGGATGATGGTTCTGGCAGAGCTCGCGCGGCGGGAGGGCCTGTTCGACTGGCTGGCGCTGTACGCGGTGCGGCACGCGGGGGGCTCCGGGCGGCGGCTGTTCGACCTGGTGTTCCTGGTGGGCACGCTGGTGACAGTATTCCTCTCCAACGACGCGACCGCGGTCGTGCTGACCCCTGCGGTCTATGCCGCGTGCAGGGCGGCCCGCGCCAATCCCCTGCCCTACCTGTTCGTCTGTGCGTTCATCGCCAATGCGGCAAGCTTCGTGCTGCCCATCTCCAATCCGGCCAATCTGGTGGTGTATGGCAGGCACATGCCACCGCTGCAGCAGTGGCTGGCGCAGTTCGCGTTGCCGTCGCTGGCGGCGATCGGTGCGACCTACCTGGTCCTGCGCTGGGTGCACCGCCGCGAGATCGCGCAGCCACTGGCCCCGGCGCCGGAACATCGCCCCCTGTCTGCTGGCGGTCGCCTGAGTGCTTACGGCGTGCTGTTCACCGGCTCAGCGCTGCTGGTGACGTCGGCGTTGAACGGCCCGCTGGGTCTGGTGACCTTCTGCGCAGGCAGCGCGAGCGTCGTCGCCGTCGCCCTTCGCCAGCGCCAGAGTCCGCTGCCGCTGCTGCGCAACGTGTCCTGGGGCGTGCTGCCGCTGGTGGCAGGTCTGTTCGTTCTGGTCGAAGGCGTGGCACAGACCGGCGTGATACAGATGGCGGCCAGTGCGCTGGAGTCCCTTGCCCGCACCTCACCCCACCAGGCCGGGTGGCTGGCCGGCTCGGCCGCAGCCCTGCTCAGCAATCTCGCCAACAATCTGCCGGTGGGTCTGGCCGCAGGCTCACTGGGGCAGATGGCCGACCTGCCGGCGCAGACGCGCGCGGCACTGCTGATTGGTGTGGACCTCGGCCCGAACCTGTCGGTGACCGGTTCGCTGGCGACCCTGCTGTGGTTGGTGGCCCTGCGTCGGGAAGGCGAACATGTCAGCGGGCTCGACTTCCTGCGCATCGGCGTACTGGTGATGCCGCCCGCGCTGCTCGGGGCATTGCTGCTGCTCTGAGCCATCGCTGGTCCGGCACAGGGTTCAGTGCGGCTGCCTGCGCGAGCGGAACGCCGCCACCTTCATGCGGTTTCCGCACTGGGCCATGCTGCACCAGCGCCGCCAGTCACTTCACATGGTGAACCACGGTACTCGGCCATAGTGGCCGGAGTTCGTCATCATGTTGAGCGTTCATGGCAGCAGTCCGCGCGCACCTCAAGCATTTGCCTCGCCGGTGGCGCACAGCGCTCTACATCCTGCTCGGCCTCTACGCAGCCTATCTGTTGGCGGGCAACGTCTTCCTCAACACGCCGCTGTTCGACAACGTCACCAACCGCAAGCCGCAGAAGTTCGTGATGACCACGGGCCCGGCGATCACACTGGTGCCGGGCCACGTGATCGCCTGGAACGTGCACATGCGCGGCCACGTCAACCACACGGTCTATGTGCTGCATGCGGAACGTGCCAGTGCGCGCCTTGCCCTGCTCCCCCTGTTCCGGCGCGAAGTCCGGGTGCCGCGGCTGCAGGCCACCGGCGTTTCGGCCGATGTCAGTCGCGTCGATCAGGTCGTCCCCTCGCCCCCCCGCGGCACCCGCGGGTGGACGCTGCGCTTCAACGCCATCCATAGCGACAGCATCCGCAGTGCCCGGCTGGGCAAGCTGCTGATCATCGGCAAGGGAGCCGGAACGGTCGGTTTCCTCAAGCAGCTGCGCGGCGGTCCGTCGGAACTGTTCGATTCCCAGGTCCGCTTCGATGCCGCCGACGTCAGCTATGACGGCGTCCAGCTGCTGGGGGACACAGAACTCACGTCCCGCTTCAGCTATCCCCGCCATTTCCGCGACCAGGCGCCCGGCCTGACCAAACTGGGCCTGTTGCGGGCTGCGCTCGAGGTCAACGCACGAAGCCAGGGGCTGCGCCTGGATACCGGCCTGGCGCAGCCGCGGATCGCCAGTGCCCCGGTGCCGGGGCGACTGCAGATGGACATCCGCATGGACCATGGACGCCTGCAGCCCGGCAGCCACGCGCTGTGGCACGTGCCCCTGCTGCTCGGTGACGGCGCTCCCGGCCGTGGCGTTCTGGCCCTGCAGCTCAACACCGCCGACGACATTCGGCTGCAGGCCCGGCTGCCTCCCAAGGAAGGAACGGGCGCAGCGCTGGACGCCGATCTGCGGATTGCTGGCCGTGAGATTCCTTTCCGCCAGATCGACCAGTTGATCGAACGGACCTCGGGAACGGTGCGCGGCGAGTGGACCTTCACCTCGCTCAACTGGATCCCCGCGCTGTTCGTTCGCAAACCCTGGCTGCAGCTCGATGGCGGCGGCGTCCTGCAGGCGGATCTGAAGCTCCGCAACGGTGAACTGGTGGCGGGCAGCACGGTCGACATTCCCTCCGCCAAAGCGGTTGCCGGTATTGCCGGCGTGACGATGGCGGGCACGGCCAGCGCGCATGGTGAGCTCAAGGACGGATCGCCCACCCGCGCCGAGCTGTCGGTACGCCTGCCCCGCTTCACTGCCAACCCGACGGACGCGCCGCGCACACGGCTGTTCGATGGCCGCGATCTGCAGGTGACGTTGAGTGGTGACGGGCGCATCCGCGAGCTGCGCAACGGTGTGCGCGCGCACCTGCGTTTCAGTGACGCCACCATTCCGGACCTGGCGGCCTACAACCGCTATCTGGGCACGGACCAGGTGCGGCTGCTCGGCGGCACCGGCCAGGTGAGCGGCGAGATGCGGCTGGACACCAATGGTCGCATCGGCCAGGGCAGCGCCCGCCTGCTGGGCCGGCAGGCACGTGCGCAGGTCGCCGGGCTGTCACTGGCCGGCGACGTGCAGCTGGATGCAGCCCTGCGCCGCGGCAACTTCACTGACCGCCATTTCGACGTCTCCGGCAGCACCGTCGAGCTGCGCAACATCCAGATGGCCGGTGTCGCACGCAAGACGCCGTGGCGCGGACGTATCGACATCCAGTCCGGGCGCATCGATGCACAGTCGCCGTTCCAGGTGGACGCACGTGGCGCCGTGGCGATGAGCGATGCCTCGCCCCTGCTGGCGGTGTTTGCCGAGCGCGGCGACTATCCGCGCTGGGTGCTGTCGCTGCTCGACGCTGGCCAGGTCGATGCGCAGACCGCACTGCGCTGGCGGCCGGGGCATCTCACCCTGGACGAGCTGACTGCGGAGAATGACCGGTGGTCCGTCCGCGCCCGCCTCGATCTTCCCGGTCAGCACAAGCGCGGCGATCTCTATCTGCGCTGGGGCGTGCTCGGCGCCGGCCTCGAGCTCGACGGCGATCAGCGCCGCTGGCACCTGGCAAAGGCCCGCGAGTGGTTTGATGAGCGCCCCTCCCTGCTGCCCGCCTCGGCGGCCCCTGCGCAACAAGCGCCTGGGGACTGACGGCCGGCGCTGCATCCAAACGTGCCACTCGTTCGTATTGGTTCGAGACCCACGCGAGGATGCCCGATGAAACGAACAACGCAGGCCCTTGGACTGGCCGGCTGGCTTACGCTGACCTTCGTGGCAGCGGCGCTTGGCGCACGGGCCTCGATCTCGGCATCGGATTTCTACTCCACCCTGTCGCTGCCCGCGTGGGCGCCTCCCGCCGGGCTGTTCGGACCGGTCTGGACGGTGTTGTACGCGCTGATGGCAGTGGCCGCGTGGCTGGTCTGGCGCGAGAAGGAACGGCGTCCCAACACGGTGGCATTGGTGCTCTACGTCGTGCAGCTGGCAGCCAACACCGCATGGAGCTGGCTGTTCTTTGGATGGAAACAGGGTGCGCTCGCCTTCGTGGATATCCTGGCCCTGCTGGCGCTCATCATCGCCACCGTGATTGCCTTCGCGCGCATCCGGACGCTGGCGGCGATCCTGCTACTGCCCTATCTGCTGTGGGTAGGGTTCGCCGCCGTACTCAACTACGCGGTGTGGCAGGCCAACCCCGGGGCCCTGTAAGGCGGTGCGCGCTTCAGGCGGTTGCTTCAGGCGCAGGCTGCCAGCTGCGCAGGGTCGCGCCCTTCAGCGACTGCTGCCCGCAGCCGGTCGGGCAGCGCAGCACGCGGATGGCCGACATACTGACCAGGCCCTGCCCCTCCACCGCCTTGAACACCGTCTCGCAGCGCAGGCAGCGTGCCACCATGGAATACAGGTGAACGATGCGGCGGGTGCCGGGGTCCTGCAGAAGATCCACATCCAGCAACTGGAACTGGCAGCTGTCCGGCATCGCGCGCATGGAGTGGGACGTGTTCGGGGGTGTGTGCAGGTTCACGACGGAGCGCCAGTGGAAGTGTCCTGCGTACGTTATGGAAACCGGCGTGCAGCGGGTGTGCAGTGCACATGCAGTGACCGCGAAATCTTGTGCGGGCCGCGGACCGATTCTGCTAGGGTGCCGCAGATGCACAGTCCATTGCCGTCCTCCGATCCACCCGCCCGCTGCCAGCAGTCTGCCGGTAGTCCGTTGAGCGTGTACCTGAGGGACGCCACGCGGTCGGTGCACGGCAGCCTCGATGCGTTCCTGATCGGGCAACGCCTGTTCGAATCCACATTGCGCTACGGGCGCTTTCTCCAGGTCCAATGGCATTTCCACCACGCCGCCGCGCCGCTGTACATGGACGGGCTGATGCTTCCGGCAACGGCACGACTGCAGCTGGTTGAACAGGATCTGCTGGATATGGGCGCCCCGCTGCCACGCGCGCATGCCTGGCGTCCCAGGCTGCAGCACGCATCCCGTGCGTCGGCATTGGGTTGGCTGTATACCGTCGAGGGTTCTGCCCTGGGTTCGGCTGTCCTGCTCAAGTACGCCGCCGCGCTGGGGCTGGGTGCCGGCCATGGCGCCCGTCACCTTGCACCTTCGCCTGCAGGCGTGGCCGAGCAATGGCGGATCACCCGCGCGCATCTGGATGCGGAACCCCTCACGCAGCAGCAACGCCAGCAGGCCTGCAGCGCGGCTCAACAGGCGTTTGCATTCGTGCGGCGTTGCGCAGCTGAAGTGTTCAGCAATGCGTGAACAGGCATTCACATCGACCGGACGGTATGCGCCCGCAGCATTTTCCGTCACCATTCCATTCCGCCCGGCCCGTCACGAATCATGAGTACCGCCCTTGATGCCTTCCACTGATCGCACCTGGAACGATGCACTGTCGGACTGTGCGCGGGAACCCATCCACACACCGGGCGCCATCCAGCCCTACGGCGTGCTGTTGGTGCTGGATCCGCTGACGCTGCTGGTGCGGGAATGTGCCGTTAGCCAGCCCATCGCGCTGCGCCAGTACGGTGATCCGCTGATGCAGCATGTCGAGAACGCACTGGGCGGTGTGATCGGTCCCTTCGTACATCGCCTGCGGCACATCGCACCCGGCGGCACGCTGCACCTGGGCGCGGTCCACCTGGATGGGCTGGGGCGCCACCAGTTGCTCGCGCATCGTTCAGATGACGATCTTCTGATCGAACTGGAAGCCCCCGTTGCCGGTCAACCCGCCTCGCTGGAGGAGCTGTACCCCGCGATCCGCGAACTGATGCTCGCCATCGAGGGTGCCGTGACGGTCGAGGATCTCTGCCAGCTGGCGGCTGCGCACATACGCAGGATCGCCGGATTCGACCGTACGCTCGTCTACCAGTTCGACGCCGGCTGGAATGGAACCGTCGTGGCCGAAGATGGCAACGGCATCCTGCCTTCGTATCTTGATCTGCGCTTCCCGGAATCGGATATTCCGGCGCAGGCGCGCGCCCTGTATCTGCATAACCGGGTGCGGCTGATCGCCGATTGCGATTACACGCCCGTGCCCCTGGTGCGGGCCGGGCATCATCGCCAGGCCCCGCCCACCGACCTGAGCCTTTCCACGCTCCGCAGCGTCTCGCCGGTGCACCTGCAGTACATGCGCAACATGGGCACGGCGGCATCGATGTCGGTCTCGCTGATCCACGAGGGACAGCTGTGGGGGCTGGTGTCGTGCCACAGCGCACAGCCGCGCCGGCTGCCCTATCACGTGCGCACGGCCTGCGAGTTCATGGGGCAGATCCTGTCGCTGCAGATCGCACTGAAGCAGCGCGCACGCGCCGTTGAGGAACGGGTCGGGCGCCGGTCCTTGCTGGTCAAGCTGCTGGGCCGCATGGCCGGCGACGAGGACTTCATGGCCGCGCTCCGCCGGGACCCTGACAGCCTGCTTTCACTGACCGGCGCGCAGGGCGCGGCCATCGTGCACAGGAACGACTGCGTGCGCCTGGGCCAATGCCCCGGGAATCCGGAGGTACTTGCGCTGGCACAGTGGCTCGCGACCGCGCACGTGGGCGAGGAAATGTACGTCACCGATCATCTGACCGCGGCCTGGCCGCCTGCGGAGCAGTTCAGCGATGTTGCCAGCGGCGTGATCGCCGTATCCATCTCCCAGCTGCATGACAGCTACCTGATGTGGTTCCGCCCAGAGGTGGTACGCACGGTCAGATGGGGTGGCGATCCACGCAAGAGCGCAGGCGGCAGCGACGCCCTGTCGCCACGGCATTCCTTCGAGGCATGGAAAGAGACCGTGCAGCAGCGCAGCCTGCCGTGGAACGAGGCCGACTGCGATGCGGCGCTCGAGATGCGCAACGCCATCGTCGACATCGTGCTGCGCAAGGCGGAAGAGATGGCCGAACTGAACGAGCAGCTGATGCGGAGCAACAAGGAGCTGGAGGCGTTCTCGTATTCCATCAGCCATGATCTGCGCGCCCCGTTCCGGCATATCGTGGGCTATTCCGAACTGCTGGGCAGCTCGGCAGCCGAGCGCTTGAACGAGACCGAGCGGCGTTTCCTCGACACCATCGTCGATTCGGCCAAATCGGCCGGCACGCTGGTGGATGATCTTCTGAGCTTCTCCCAGATGGGCCGCTCGACGCTGGGTCGCGCACGCATCGACATGGCAGCCATGGTGGAGGATGTGCGGAAGATGCTGGAGTTCGAATACCACGGACGCGACGTCCACTGGCAGATCGGGGACCTGCCCCAGGTTGAGGCCGACCCCACCATGATGCGCCTGGTCTGGCAGAACCTGCTGTCCAATGCAGTGAAGTTCACCCGCGAGCGCACGCACGCGGTGATCGCAGTGGCGCACGAGCGCTCGGAAAGCGAGGATGTCTTCACTGTGCGCGACAACGGCTGCGGCTTCGACATGCGCTATGTGGACAAGCTGTTCGGCGTGTTCCAGCGGCTGCACCATGTCGAGGAATTCGAAGGTACCGGCATCGGCCTGGCCAACGTGCGCCGCATCATCGGCCGCCATGGCGGCCGCACCTGGGCCGAGGGCGAGCCGGGCAAAGGCGCCACCCTCCATTTCACCCTGCCCCTGCATTCTGGAGATGTTCAATGAGGGACCTGCGGCCGATCCTGCTTGTCGAGGACAGCCCCAAGGATGCTGAGTTGACCCTGGCCGCGCTGTCGCGTTGCCAGCTGCTCAATGATGTCATCCATGTGCGTGACGGCGCCGAGGCGCTGGACTATCTGCGATGCGAGGGCGCCTTTTCCGGTGCCCGCCATGGCGGCCCCGTGGTCGTGCTGCTCGATCTCAAGCTGCCGAAGGTCAATGGACTGGAGGTGCTCGAGCAGGTTCGTGGCGATCCCGTTCTCAGCAGCACCCCGATCGTGATGCTGACCTCGTCGCGGGAGGAGCAGGATCTGATCCGCAGCTATGAACTGGGGGTCAACGCGTTCGTGGTCAAGCCCGTGGATTTCAAGGAATTCTTCGACGCGATCCAGGGTCTTGGCATGTTCTGGGGAATCACCAATCAACCACCGCCGCATCGCCCGAACGGCTCGGGACACCACCATGGGTGATATCACCGACCGCGGCGAGCGCCTGCGCATCCTCATGCTGGAGGACAGCGCACTCGATGCGGAGCTGATCTCCGCCCAGCTGCTGCGGGCCGGCCTGGATTTCGAGGCGGAGCGCGTATGGACGCGTCGGGGCTTCCTCGATGCCATCGACAGCGGCACGCATGACGTCATCCTCGCCGATCATGTATTGCCCGGCTTCGATGGCGATGCGGCCCTGGCCCTGGCGCGCGAACGCGTCCCCCATACGCCATTCATTTTTGTTTCCGGCACGCTTACCGAAGAACTGGCGGTGCAGGCCCTGACCCGTGGCGCGCGCGACTACGTGGTGAAGCAGCGGCTGCAACGACTGCCGGACGCGATACGGCGTGCACGGCAGGAGGCGCACGAGCGTGGCAAGCTGGCCCAGGCCCAGGCGGCGCTGAATGACAGCCAGGCGCAGTTGCAGCAGATCACCGACGTGGTTCCGGCGCTGATCGCGCAGTTCGATCACGAACACCGCTTCCGCTTCGCCAACCGTGCGTTTCTCGACTGGCACGGGGTAAGCCTGGCCGAACTGCAGGGACGGACTGCGCGCGAGATCAGTGGGATTTCAGCCTTCGAGGAGGCGCTGCCCAGCCTGCAGCAGGTCCTCCAGGGAGAGCGCGCCAACTTCCAGGCACGTCTTGCCCATCGCAGCGGTGAGACGCGCTTCGTACAGATGGACTGCGTACCGGAGCGCGCAGCCGATGGCCGCGTGGTCGGCTACATATGCGTGGGCAGCGACGTTTCCCAGCTCAAGCGCGCCGAACTGGCCCTGCGCGAGGACAACCAGTCGCTGGAGCGGCAGGTTCAGGCGCGCACCGCCGAGCTCCGGGCCAGCAAGCGACGTCTGCAGTCCATCTTCGAGTCCAGCTTCCAGCATCAGGTGCTGCTTGACCTGTCCGGGCGTGTCGTCGACGCCAACGTCGCCTCGCTGGCCGCGGTGCTGGCCGAGAAGGCGCAGGTTGTGGATACCCCCTACTGGCAGACGCCCTGGTTCACCACCACGCCCGGAATGAGCGAGGTGATCGACAAGGCGGTTGCCGATGCCGTAAGTGGGCGCAGCTCCCTGCACTCGCTCGAACTGGAGCTGCCCACCGGCCGGCGAAGTTTCGACGTTTCATTCCGTCCGTTGCAGGACGGCGCCGGCGAGGTCACCGCGGTGGTGTCCGAAGCCGTGGAGACCACCGCACGACTACAGGCAGAGCATGCACTCCGGCAGGCGCAGAAGATCGAGGCCGTCGGGCAGCTGACCGGCGGCATCGCCCATGACTTCAACAATATCCTGACGGTCATCTCCGGCAACGTCGAGCACGCGATGCTGTTGAGCGGCCATCCCGGAGCGTCGGCCGAGGCGACCATACGCGCACTGGACAACGCCCTGAAGGGCGTCTCGCGCGCGGCAAGCCTGACCCAGCGGCTGCTGGCCTTCGCGCGCCGCCAGCCCCTGCGCAGCCAGGCCGTCAACCTCAACGACTGCATGCTCGGAATGCAGGACATGCTGCAGCGGGCGCTGGGCGAGCTGGTGCGACTGGAGATCAGCACGGCTGCCGGCATCTGGTGCGTGGAACTGGACGTCGCGCAGCTGGAGGCATCCGTGCTCAACCTCGCGGTGAATGCACGCGATGCGATGCCCAGCGGCGGCCGGCTGAAGGTCGAGATCGACAACAGCCATCTCGACGGCGACTACGCCGCCCTGTTCCCCGATGCGGCTCCGGGCGAGTACGTAATGCTGCGTGTCCGCGACAACGGCCACGGCATGCCGGCCGATACGCTGGCGCGGGTGTTCGAGCCGTTCTTCACCACGAAACAGGTGGGGCGTGGCACGGGCCTGGGGCTCTCCATGGTGCATGGTTTCGTCAAGCAGTCCGGCGGCCACGTCCTGATCGACTCCGTGGAGGGCGGAGGAACCAGCATCACCATGATGTTCCCGCGCTCGCCGCTGCCACTGCCCTGTGAATCTCCCGCGCCGGCAGCGGGCCTGGCCGGCTATGAACAGCGCGGCGAGACCATCCTGGTCGCTGAAGACAATGACGATGTCCGCGCATACACCGTCGACGCCCTGCGCCAGCTGGGCTACCGCGTGCTGGAGGCACATGACGGGCCGTCCGCGCTGCGCCTGCTGGAACGCCCGGACGCGCGCATCGATCTGCTGTTCTCCGATATCGTGATGCCCGGCATGTCCGGCTGGGAACTGGGTCGCGAAGTCCGGGAGCGCTGGCCTGAGGTGGCGATTCTGTTCACATCCGGCTATCCGCGCGATCATGACGCCCCGGGGGGCGCGGGCCGCTCTGCGGCGCTGCTGAGCAAGCCATTCACGCGCGCCGATCTGGCCGAATCGATCCGCGGCGTGCTGGCGTCCTCCAGCTGACGGACCGGGGCGCGCGCCGGCTCAGGGGCCTTGCCTGGTTCCGAGCCGGTTGATCTGCGCGCACTCAACGACGCCCGGCGGCTGTGGCATGTCGGCCAATGCAACCATCGCCCGCCCCAGGGCCAGATTGCTGGTCGCGATGGAAGGGGCCATGCGTGCGACCAGCCCCAGCACCGGGGCGCCGACACCATAGAGTGGCTTCATCCACGAATGCACCGTGCCTGTACCTGCAACAGGCTGGACACCGCCTGGTCGCAACATCACCGTACGGATCGGCAAGCGGGCCAGCGCCTGTTCGGTCTGCCCCTTCACCCGCAATGGCATGATGCGGCTCTGCGGATCAGCATGAGCCCCGGACACGTACAGAAAGCGCCCCTGCGGACATGCCTGGGCGAACGCCGAAGCCACGGCAAGCGTGGCATCGAAGGTCACCGCGCGGTACTCGGCTTCGCGGGTTCCCACCGGCGGCGCTCCGGCGCAGTAAAGGCAGGCGTCGAATCCCGAAAACAGGTCAACACTGCCGGCGGCCTGCCGGAAATCGGCGAGCAGCAGTTCGGCGACCTGCTGCCCCGGCCGGCTGCCCGGCCTGCGGACCAGTGCCGTGACACGCTGCACCCGGGGCGATTCCAGGCAGGCCAGGACAACGCCCTGCCCCACCAGCCCTGTTGCACCGGCAACGAGCAGCTTCATGCGGCCAGGGGCGGCGTGGCTGTCCACGGGGCTCAGAGTTTCACGAAACGCTGGATGCGGCGCGCCAGCCAACCACTGAACACCAGCGGGGCATCCAGCGCGGATACACAGATGCATGGCACGCCCGGCGCCGTCACCGGCTGGTGCTCAACGTCCTCGTCAAGATCCGCGACATCGCCAGGCGCGAACAGGCCCAACGCATCGTTGTAGGAACCGCGCAGGATCTGCGTCAGTTCGCTCTGTCCGTGGCTATGCATCGGCAGGCACTTTCCGGGGGCGATCTTCAGCATGATCAACGATGGCATCTGTTCGGCCCGGATGCAGTGCACGCCAGGCGCGATCCAGCGCCAACGCAGCGCTGCCAGTGACCTGCCGAAATACGGGTGCAGCGATGCCGGCAGGTAGTCCGGATCAGCCTCCGGCCGTTCATGCGGCACCTCCCGTGGCGATGATGGCTCGGCCGCTGCTGAGACCGCCTGCGAGGACAGATGGGCCAGCATGGCCTCGCGCAGGGCGTCCCGGCGGTCTTCGGCAAGCGCAGGCTGGGTGTGTTCCAGCAGCGCCGAACCGATCGCCTCAGCCTCCCGCAGGCGCTGCCGGCACACCGGGCAGCGCTCCAGATGCGTGCCGGCGACGATACTCAGTGGCACCGGCAGTGCGCCGGCCGCATAACTCATCAACGTCGATTCGTGCAGATGGTGGTGCGGGCTCATTGCGCACCTCCGATCCGCGACTGCAGGCGCAGGAATGCGCGGCGGAGATGCGACTTCACGGTCCCCAGCGGCATGCCCAGAATGGAGGCGATCTCACCGTGGCTCTTGGCCTCGAAGTACGACATCCGGACCATGCGCGCCTGCACGGCCGGCAGTTCGTTGATGCGCTGGCGCAGCCGTGCATGGTCGGCAAACTGCTCGGCGCTGCTGCGCTCGACCAGGTCCGCGGCAGCGGCCTCTTCGACGGCCGCCTGGACCTGCATCCAGCTGCGCTCGCGCCGGACCCGGTCGATATGCAGGTTGCGGGCGATCCGGTAGAGCCATGTACTCAGTGCCGCCTGCGCCGGATCGTAGTCTCCAGCGCGCAGCCACACCTTCAACAGGCATTCCTGCGCAAGCTCTTCAGCCACGGCATCCGGCACGCCGAGTCCGCGCAGATAGACGCACAACCTGGGCATGAAGTGGTCATAGATGCGCATGAAGCAGTCGCGGTCGCGCAACCGCGCCACCGCGTCCATGTCACCGGTCCAGTTCAGTGCGTCAGTGCTGGGCTGCTGGGAACTGGACACGAGGCGGGCGGTGTCGAAGGGAACGGGAGGGCTGGCGGCGTCAGGGTACATCTGCGGTCGCGGCGGGCTGGTGAAGGTCTGTCCTGAGTACGGGCCACGGGCCCGTTTGGATGCAGCGCCGACCTGCATCCAGCAACGGCCCTGCCGCGTATGCCAGGACGTCCCCCCGCCGGAGCGCCTTCGATGCGCATCACTCTCCTGCTGCTGTGCCTGCCCTGCCACGCACTCTCGGCCACCCTGCTGCACAACGAGGGCATCGCCACCCTGCCGGATGGCCGGGTGGCCTACCGCGAGATGCACTGGCAGCGGGGCGCCACGGAAGGCGCCGAGCGCTGGGTCCAGTACCTGTGCCCGGACGGCCAGCCCTTTGCAAGAAAACACATGGCGGCCACGGATCGGCCGCTGGCGCGCGGCTACCGGCTGCTCGCCCAGCGCTCCGGTCAGCAGGCTGACGTGGAGATGTCCAGCGATACAGTCCGCATCTCGTGGAAGGAGAGTGCCTCGTCCACATCGCGGCAGGCACGCCTGCCAGCGCCTGCCGGTGCAGTCGTCGATGCCGGCTTCGATGCGGCCGTGCGCCAGCACTGGACACCGCTGCTGCAGGGAGCCGAGGTGACCCTGCCCTTTCTCGTCCCCGGGCGCCAGCGCTTCTATCCGGTCAAGGTCAGCTGGCGTGGTGCGAACCGCTGGCGCGGGCTGGCTGCACAGTCATTCGAGGTCCAGCTGGACACCTGGTATGGCGGCGTGGCCCCACGCCTGTCACTGGTCTACGCCGAGGCCGATCGTCGCCTGCTGGAGTTCCGCGGCACCAGCAACCTGCGCGATGCACGTGGCACTTACCCCGCCGTGGTGGTGAGCTTCGACAGCCCGCCTGCGCCCCAGCCGGACAGCCAGTGGCAGCAGGCGTGGGCGCGGCCTCTGGTCGCCGGGTGCGCCGTTACGGCGAAGTGAAGACAAACAGGAAGACGAAGAATCTGCGACGAGGCGCATCCATTTCCCGCCCTGCTGCGTAGAGAAACACACGCCTCTCTCGAGATCCGCCCCATGGCTTCCGCAGCGCCCCTCCGCAGCCGACGCGAACGCCTTCTGAGCACCATCCGGCGCTGGTTCGACGCCGGCACTGCAATGGACACCGACAGTGGGCGTGCGGATCGGATCGACTGGCTGCGCGCGGTGCCATTCGCACTGATGCACCTGGCCTGCCTCGGCGTGATCTGGGTGGGGGTGTCCTGGATCGCCGTGGCCGTGGCAGCTGCGCTCTACGCGATCAGGATGTTTGCGATCACCGCGTTCTATCACCGCTACTTCTCGCATCGAACCTTCCAGGCGCCGCGCTGGGTGCAGTTCGTATTCGCGGTGATCGGCGCTTCCAGCGTGCAGCGCGGCCCGCTGTGGTGGGCCGCGCACCACCGGCATCACCACCGCCACGCCGACCAGCCGCAGGACCCCCATTCCCCACGCCAGCGCGGATTCTGGCGCAGTCACATGGGCTGGTTCCTGACCCGCGAGGCGTTCACCACCGACCTTGCCCGGGTGCCTGATCTGGCCCGGTTCCCGGAACTGCGCTGGCTGGACCGCTTCGACATCGCGGTGCCGGTACTGCTGGCGGCAGGCCTTTATGTACTAGGCGAACTGCTCGAACGGGCAGCGCCCGGCCTGCACACGTCCGGGCCGCAGCTTCTGGTCTGGGGCTTCTTCATTTCCACCGTCGTCCTGTTCCATGCCACCGTCACCATCAACTCGCTGGCGCATCGCTTCGGCCGGCGCCGCTTCGATACCCGTGACGACAGCCGCAACAATCTGTGGCTGGCACTGCTGACCTTCGGCGAGGGTTGGCACAACAATCATCACTTCTTTCCCGGCTCGGTCAGGCAGGGCTTCCGCTGGTGGGAGGTGGACATGACCTGGTACGGGCTGCGCGCAATGGCCGCCCTGCGGCTGGTCAGCGGGCTCAAACCCATCCCTGCGTGGGTCCTGGACAAGGCGAGATACTGACATGCGCATCGCAGTCATCGGCTCGGGAATCTCTGGTCTGGCCAGTGCATGGTGGCTGGACGGCGAACATGACGTCACGCTGTTCGAGGCCAACGACTATCTCGGCGGACACACCCACACCCACGACCTCGAGCTGGGCGGGACGCGGATGGCTGTGGACACCGGGTTCATCGTGTTCAATCCGCTGCACTATCCACTGCTGAGCGCGCTGTTCGACGAGCTGGGCGTCACCTCGCGGCCCACCACCATGAGTTTCTCCATGCACAGCGAGCGTTCGGGCGTGGAGTACAACGCCACCTCGCTGGACGGCCTGTTCTGCCAGCGGCGCAACCTCGTTTCGCCGCGCTTCTGGGGAATGCTCTCCGACCTGCGGCGCTTCTATCGAGATGCGCCGCTGCTGCTGGCCGAGCGGGAAGGCCCAACGCTGGGCGACTATCTGCGCAGCCAGCGCTATGGCAAGGCCTTCGTCGACGAGCATCTGCTGCCGATGGCGTCGGCGTTGTGGTCGTCGCCGACGGCGACCGTCCTGGACTTCCCCGCACGCTACCTGGCCCAGTTCATGGCCAACCACCAGATGCTGCAGATGACCGGCCGCGCGCCGTGGCGCGTGGTGGAAGGTGGTTCGGCGCGCTACGTGGACGCCCTGCGCCGCCGCTGGCGGGTGCACGAGCGCCTGGAGTGTCCCGTCCTCGCCGTCGAGCGGATGCCCTGGGGCGCGCGCGTGCACAGCGCTGCAGGCGTGGAAGGATTCGATGAAGTGATCCTCGCCTGCCACAGCAACCAGGCGCTGGCACTGCTGGCCGATGCCGATCCGATCGAACGTGACGTACTCGGTGCCATCCGCTACCAGCCCAACGACGTCGTACTGCACACCGATGCGTCCCTGCTGCCCCGCAACCGCAAGGCATGGGCTGCATGGAACGCGCATGTGCCGCGCGATCCCGCCGCTCCCTGCACCGTGAGCTACTGCATGAACCTGCTGCAGGGACTGCCCGGCGACATCACGCTGGTCGTGACGCTCAACCGCACCGAGGCGATCGACCCACGCCGCATACTGCGTCGTATGAGCTATGCACACCCGGTGCACGATCATGCTGCAGTCCGAGCCCAGCAGCGCTGGGCCGACGTACAGGGCCGCCGCCACACCTGGTTTGCCGGAGCCTACTGGGGGTGGGGTTTCCACGAAGATGGCATCCGCAGTGCCCGTCGTGTCGTCGACGCAATGCGGACCTGTTCGCCACAGCCACGTCCCATGACACAGGACGAGGCCGCCGCATGAGCGCCAGCGCCCTCTACTTCGGCCACGTGATACACCGCAGGCACCAGCCGCACGCGCACGCCTTCCGCTACCCGGTCGCGCAGCTGCTGCTTGATCTCGACGAGCTGGACACGATCTTTGCCGGACGATGGCTGTGGTCCTTGAACCGCCGCAATCTGGCGGAGTTCCGGCGCAGCGACTACTTCGGTGACCCCTCGATGCCGCTTCCCGAGGCGGTCCGCCGCCATGTCGCAGGCGTGCGGGGTCATCGCCCGGCGGGCCCCATCCGCCTGCTGACCCACCTGCGCTTCGGCGGGCACGTCTTCAACCCGGTCAGTTTCTATTACTGCTACCAGCCTGACGGCAGCACACTGGACTGCATCGTGGCCGACATCACCAATACGCCCTGGAAAGAGCGCCACGCCTACGTCCTGTCAGTGGCAGAAGCGGCCAGCGAGCCGGGCTCACTGCGCTGGCAGTTCCAGAAGCGCTTCCATGTGTCGCCCTTCATGGCGATGGACTGCACCTACGACTGGCGGTTCAGCACGCCCGGCGAGGACCTCAGGGTCCACATGCAGGTTCTGCAGGAGGGCGTGCGCCAGTTCGACGCCACGCAGCACATGCAGCGACGACCGCTGGACGGGCGCGGCCTGGCGAAGGTGCTCACCCTGTATCCCTTGATGACCGTGCAGGTCGTTGCGGCGATTCACTGGCATGCGCTGCGGTTGTGGCTCAAGCGCAACCCGGTCCATGACCACCCCTCACTTGCCGGAAAACCGCGATGAACGAGATGACTCCATCGGCAGCCATGCCCCGGGCCGGCGCGCTCGACGCATACCTGCGCCAACGCCTGCTGTCCCAGCTTGCACCGCTGCGCGAAGGCCAGCTGCGGGTACGGGATGCCCTCGGCGAAACACTGCTGGGCGACGCTGCGGGGGAACTGCATGTCACTGTGACCATCGATGACCCGGCGTTCTACCGCAAGGTCGCCGCACAAGGCAGCGTAGGCGCCGGCGAGAGCTACATCCATGGCGACTGGCAATGCGACGACCTGGTTGCGCTGGTACGCCTGCTGGTGCGCAACCGCGATCTGCTGGACGGCATGGAACGTGGCCCGGCACGCATCGGCGGCTGGCTGCTGCGCGGCTGGAACCGGCTGCGCCGCAACAGCCGCGAAGGCAGCCGGCGCAACATCGCGGCTCACTACGATCTCGGCAACGACTTCTTCGCCCTGTTCCTGTCAACGGACCTGATGTATTCATCGGCGCTGTTCGCCAGCGAGCAGGACACGCTCGAGGACGCCTCGCGGCGCAAGCTCGATCGCATCTGCCAGCAGCTGCGCCTGGCACCCGGAGACCGGGTGGTCGAGATCGGCACGGGGTGGGGCGGGTTCGCACTGCATGCCGCGCAGCATTACGGCTGCCATGTCACTACCACCACGATCTCCGCCGAGCAGCATGCGCTGGCCACGGCACGGGTGCGCGCCGCGGGTCTGGAGGATCGCATCACCCTGCTGATGAAGGACTATCGCGACCTCGACGGGCAGTACGACAAGCTGGTCTCGATCGAGATGATCGAAGCGATCGGCGCCCAGTATCTGGACACCTACATGGCCACCCTGCAACGGCTGCTCACGCCGGACGGGCTGGCCCTGCTGCAGGCGATCACCATTGAAGACCACCGCTATGAGCAGGCGCGCCGAAGCGTGGACTACATCAAACGCCACGTGTTCCCCGGCAGCTTCATCCCTTCCATCAACGCGATCATGGCCGCCAAGACCCGTGCCAGCGATCTGCAGCTGCTGGCGCAGCAGGACTTCGGCCATTCCTATGCCCTCACGCTGCGGGCGTGGCGCCAGCGATTCCTCACACAGCTTCCCGCAGTGCATGCGCAGGGGTTTGACGCGCGGTTCTGCCGTCTGTGGGAGTTCTACCTGGCCTACTGCGAGGGCGGCTTCCTGGAACGTTCGATCGGCGTTTCACACCTGCTGCTGGCACGCCCCGGCCATCGGGGCAGCGCGCACGCCAGGGGTGCACACTGACATGCGCCGCACCTGGCTCAATCTGCTCGGCAACCAGGCGGTCTGGCTGTGCGCGGTCGCTGGCGCCGGGCGCGGGCTGCAATGGCCAGCACTGCTGGCCGCCACACTGTTCGTGGCCAGCCAGCTCAGCACCAGTCCCCTGCCCCGGGTCGAGCTCCGCCTGCTGGTCCTGGCCTTGGCCTGTGCGTGGCTGGTCGATGGCGCCGCTGCCGCCGCGGGCGTGGTGCGTTATGCCGCTGCGCCCCTGGGCTGGATGCCACCGCCCTGGATCCTCGCACTCTGGGCGTCCTTCGCGATGACGATCAATGCATCGATGGCCTTCCTGCAGCGGAACACGGCGCTCCCCGTGTGCTTTGGCCTGCTGCTTGCCCCGCTGGCGTACCTGTCCGCCAGCCGCGGCTTCGACGCCGTGCAGCTTTCGCCCCCGGCCTGGAAAGGCCTGCTGACGCTGGGTATCGGCTGGAGCATCGCCCTGCCGCTGCTGTGTATCGCTGCGCGTCGCTGGTCGAGGCTGGCCATCCGCCCACCGTTTGCCGGAGCCCGACCATGAACGCCCTGCCCTGGGTTGCCCTGTATGCCCTGCTCATCATGGCCTGGGGATGGGCATGGCAACGCCGTCACCGCAACATCGGCATCGTCGATGTGCTGTGGGCGAAGGGCGTCGCTGCGTCAGCGCTGATACTGGCCCTGCTCGGTGACGGCGCCGCGCTGCCGCGTGTGGCCCTTGCGGTGCTGGGCGGCCTGTGGGGCGGCCGACTCGCGCTGCACCTGTGGAGCCGCGTGCGGCGCGAGGCCGAGGACGGGCGTTACCGATACCTGCGAGATCACTGGCAGAGCCACCAGGGCAAGATCTTCGGCTTCTTCATCGCCCAGGCGCTGCTGATCGTGCTGTTCTCCCTGCCATTCGTGGCCGTCGCCAGCAACGACTCGCCCGCCGCGGCGGGCTGGGTTGCCGCCGCTGCCGTAGTCTGGCTGTTGAGCGTCGGCGGCGAGGCGCTGGCCGACCATCAGCTCACACGGTTCCGCGCCGACCCGGCCAACAAGGGGCGCACCTGCCGCACCGGCCTCTGGCGGTACTCGCGGCACCCCAACTACTTCTTCGAATGGCTGCACTGGTTCACCTACGTCCTGCTCGCGGCCGGCTCGCCATTGGGCTGGCTTGCCTGGACAGGACCGGTGCTGATGTACCTGTTCCTGCGCTATCTCAGCGGCATTCCCTTCACCGAAAAGCAGGCGTTGCGCAGCCGTGGTGAGGACTACCGCGACTACCAGCGCAGCACGCCGATGTTCTTCCCGTGGTTCCCGCGTTCGTCCAAGGAGCACCTGCCATGACTGTCGCCACATCGCTCGCAACGCCTGCCGATCCGGAAACCGGGCTGATCGCCTGGGCCGAGCGCGGCCTCATTCCGGATGTGGCCCTGCGCTCCGGTATCCGCCGGCTGTGCGCCCAACGCCTCCAGGAAGAGAGTGCCGGGGGCATCGAGGCGCAGTCCGCGCGCTTCAACCAGTGCCTTGAGCAGTTGGCCGGCAGCCCGGTCGCGCTTCATGTCGATGCCGCCAACCGGCAACACTATGAAGTCCCCGCCGCATTCTTCCAGGCCTGCCTGGGCAAGCGCCTGAAATACAGCAGCTGCTACTACCCGAGTGGTCGCGAGACCTTGGACGAAGCCGAAGTCGCCATGCTCGAGCTCTACGGCGAGCGTGCCAGCCTGGCTGACGGGCAGCACATCCTTGAACTGGGGTGTGGCTGGGGCTCGCTGACCCTGTGGATGGCCGAGCGCTTCCCGGGCGCGCGCATCACGGCGGTGTCCAATTCGCACAGCCAGCGCCAGCACATCCTTGAACAGTGCAGGCTGCGCGGGCTGGGCAATGTCGAGGTGATCACCTGCGATGTGAACCGGCTGGAGCTGCCCGCGGGCCGTTTCGACCGCTGCGTTTCGGTGGAGATGTTCGAGCACGTCCGCAACCATGCGCAGCTGATGTCACGCATCGCGCAGTGGCTGAAGCCCGACGGCGCGCTGTTCGTGCACATCTTCGCCCACCGCACCCTGATGTACCCCTTTGAAACCGAAGGCGGCGACAACTGGATGGGGCGGCACTTCTTCACGGGTGGGCTGATGCCCGCTGCCGACACTCTGCTGCACTTCCAGCAGGACCTGCGCCTGCAGCGGCGCTGGCTGCTGGATGGCACGCATTACCAGCGTACGGCTGACCACTGGCTGGCGAACCAGGATGCCGCGCGTGAACGCATCATGCCGATCCTGGAGGCAACCTATGGCAGGCCGGCGGCAAGGCAATGGTGGAACCGCTGGCGCATGTTCTGGATGGCCTGCGCCGAGTTGTTCGGCTACGACAACGGCCAGCAGTGGCTGGTTGCCCATTACCTGTTCCGGCCACGTTGAGGTCACCATGCGCCCCCTTCCGCTGCTCTCGTTCCTGGCGATCGCCCTGTTCGGCACCGGCTGCAGTTCAAGTGACCTGCGCCCTCTGCCGCGACCGCAGGCGGTCGACGTTCCCCGCTTCATGGGCGACTGGTACGTCATCGCCCATATCCCTTCCTGGCCAGAACGCGAAGCGTTTGACGCCATTGAAAGCTACGCGCCGCGGCCGGACGGCCGCATCCAGACCACCTTCACCTATCGCAAGGGCAGTTTCGACGCACCACAGCGATCGATGCACCCGATCGGCAGGGTCGAGAAGGAAGGCAACGGCGCCATCTGGGGCATGCAGTTCGTATGGCCCATTCAGGCCGAGTACGTCATTGCCTGGATCGATAGCGACTACCAGCAGACCATCGTGGCGCGTAGCAAGCGCGACTACGTGTGGTACATGGCGCGCACCCCGCAGGTCTCTGCGGAGGACTATGCGCAGGCGGTGAAACGCATCGCCGCGATGGGATATGACACCCGCGAGCTGCGGCGCGTTCCGCAGTCACTGCGCTAGTCCCGCACGGACCGGGCCCCGCTGCGCGGGAGCCCGGCCCTTCAGCCCGCTCAGGCTGCCAGGCGTTCCACCTGGCGACGGGTCAGGTCGTTGAAGCGGCCCAGCGACATCAGGTGCTGGTGGATCAGGGCCAGCCAGCCGCTGCGGTGCCATTCGATCACGGTTTCCTCGGGCAGCGCGACGAACTTCTCGACGTCGACCACCTGGAAGCCGTTGAGGTTGAACTCCTGGCCGTTCGGAGCGCGTACGGTCGCGTTGCGCTCGACCAGCAGTCCCTTTTCGATGAGCGCCTTGGAGAAGGCCTGGGTCTGTTCGTGCTCGCGGGTGTACTGGCCGCAGAACTCCAGCGCCTGCTGCACCATGTCGGTAGCCTTGCCGTCGGCGAACAGCGCCTGGCCTTCCTCGCCTCCCTTGACCACGCGCGGGCTCGCTTCATCGATGCCGAGCAGGAAATCGTTGTCCGCGCCGGTGTCGATGAAGATGAAGGGGTGGCGACGCAGATAGGCCGGAACGTAGGCCTCGTCTTCCCACAGCCCGTCCTTGATGAACAGGTTCTCGTTGGTCACGCCGACGGCAGCCATCGGAACGGCGCCGGGGCCGGCGAACAGGATCGGGAAATGGTGCAGTGCCAGCGAGAACTCGCCGAGCACCAGCGGAATGGCGTTGTTGCCGGCTGCGAAATCAAGCTTGCCCGGCAGGATGCGCAGGTCGGCGTGCACATCAGCCTGCAGCGGCACCGGACGGGTGTAGAACAGGGGGGTGCCGGCCTGCGCCGCTTCGGTGGTGGTGTCGCTGGTGGTCATCGTAGGAACCGTTTCATCGTGCGCGCCTGCCATCCCGGGCGCGCCAGCGGGAACAACCTGAATCCCGCATTATCAACAAGCCGGGTGACGACCACCACCCCGGCACTGACTTATTTCAGCTGCAGCGGATAGCGCTGCCACAGGACGTGGACAAGGAAGCCCGCCAGTTCGGTGTCGCGCGCACTGACCGCGGCGCGGATCTTGTCCAGCAGGACCATGTCACTGCAGGAGCGCACATCGGCGTGGTTGGCCTGGCCCGACCTGCGTGCGCGGTAACGCGCGGCGCGCTGCGCATCGCTCATCGCGTACCCGAATTTGGGCGGACGACCGCGCTTGCGCGGCAGGGTCAGCTCCAGGGTTCCGGGGTCTTTGTCATCACGCATGAGTGGGGGCAGACAGCGGCAAGCAACGACGGGTGCGCAATTTATCGTGAGGCATCACTTTAATCCAGCCTTTTCTACACTTTTGTTGCACTGCAATGCGCCCTGCTGCCGCTCGCCGGCAGCAAGAGGGGCCCGCGAACGGGCCCCTTGCACACTTCAGGCAGCGCGTACCGGCTCGTAACCGTGCAGGTGCGCTTCACTGCTGGCGCGCCCCTGGCTGAGCGAGCGCAACGCAGTGGTGTAGCCCACCAGTTGCGCCAGCGGTGCAAAGCCGCTCACTTCGGCACGGCCCTCCTGGTCCTCGATGCGCGCGACGCGACCGTGGCGACGGTTGAGGTCGCCGACCACGTCGCCCACCGACGCCGAGGGCGAATGCACCGTTACCGCCATCACCGGCTCCAGCACCTGCGTGCCGGCACTGGCCAGCGCGGCCCTGACGGCCTCACTGCCGGCCCGGTGGAACGCCATGCCCGAGGAATCCTTGGCATGGGTCTGGCCGTCCACCAGGGTCACTTCGATGCCCACGACCGGATGCCCATGCGGTCCTTCCGACAGCGCCGCACGCGCACCCTTCTCCACCGCTGCGATGAAACCACGGGGGATCACGCCTCCGACGATGCGATCGTTGAACACCACCTGGTCGTCCTCACGCGGCGCCACGTCCAGCACCACATGGGCGAACTGGCCCTGGCCACCGCTCTGCTTGACGACCCTGCCGACCACGCCGGAGACCGCGCGCAACGGCGTTTCCTGGTAGGCAACGCGCGGCGAACCGATGCCGACATCGACCTTCCATTCGCTGCGCAGGCGCTCGACCATCACCTCCAGGTGCAGTTCGCCCATGCCCCATACCAGCGTTTCGCCGCTCTCGCGATCAGTCTCCACGCGGAATGACGGATCCTCCTGGGCGAGGCTGGCCAGCCCCTGCGCCATGCGGATCAGGTCCGCTGCACGCGCAGGTTCCAGGCGCCACGCCAGCACCGGCGCCTGTGCCTGGATGCTCTCCAGGCGCAACGGCTGATCGCGTGCGCTCAGCGTTTCACCGCTGACTGCATCCTTCCAGCCCAGCACCGCGACGATGTCACCGGCCACGGCCTGCTCGATGTCATGGGTCTGGTCTGCCTGCACCCGCACCAGGCGGCTCACGCGCCGACCCTGCGGATGTTGCGAGCTGGCCACAGCGTCGCCTGCCTTCAGCGTTCCCGAATACAGCCTCACGAAGCTCAGCGCACCGTGCTGCTGATGGGTGATCTTGAACAACAGGCCCGCCAGCGGACCCTCCGGATCCGGCGGCAGCAGCACGTCGCCGGCCTCGCCTTCGGCAGTGACGGCAGGCCGATCCAACGGCGAAGGCAGGTAATCGACCACCGCATCCAGCAGCGCCTCGATGCCTTTGTCCTTGAACGCCGCACCCGCAAGCACCGGCACGCCCGCACCGGCCAGCGTCGCCCGCCGGAGTGCCGCGCGCAGCAGTTCCGCATCGATCACCCGGCCCTCCAGCCACGCATCGGCCAGACCCTCGTCATGGTCGGCCACGGCCTCCACCAGCGCGTCGCGCCGCGGTTGCCACTGGCTGCGTGCAGCGTCATCCCACGGCGTGATGGTCACCACGCCGCCGTCGCGCCACTGCAGCACGCGCTCATCCACCAGATCGACCCAGCCGCTGAAGTCGCTTTCGCTGCCCAGCGGCACACCCAGCGCCCACGGCCGCGCCTGCAGCTTGTCCCGCAGCTGCTCCAGCACGCGCTCGAACGAGGCGCCGACACGATCCATCTTGTTGACGAAGGCGATCAACGGCACCCGGTGCCGGCGCGCCTGGCGCCACACCGTTTCCGACTGCGGCTGCACGCCATCCACGGCAGAGAACACCGCGACGGCACCGTCGAGCACCCGCAGCGAACGCTCGACTTCAATGGCGAAATCGATGTGGCCCGGGGTGTCGATCAGGGTCAGCCGATGCGGCGGCAGATCGCGCGGCGCCCACTGCGCCTGCACGGCTGCTGCGCCGATGGTGATGCCACGCTCGCGCTCGATCGCTGAGAAATCGGTGGTGGCGTTGCCGTCATGGACCTCACCGACGCGGTGGATCTCGCCGCTCTTCCACAGCAGTCGTTCGGTGAGCGTGGTCTTGCCGGCGTCGATGTGGGCAATGATGCCGAGGTTGCGACGACGGGAAAGGATCTGGGTGTTCATGTGATGGGTTCCTGCAAGCCAACTTCGGGGGCCGCGCACCCCGGTTGGCGACAGGGTGCGCGGCTAGCGTTCGGTCTCGGCGATCTGGTGCATGGCACGTTCTCCTTGCGGTGCAGCGGGTGGATGAAAGGGACTGCGGAAACGAAAAGAGCGCCCCGGAGGGCGCTCTGTGGATGGTCCAACGGTGGCCGATTCAGCGGCCCCGTCGAGCTCCAGGCAGACACGCCCGTTCCGCGCTTGCGCGGGTCAGGGTGAAAAACTTCAGGAGCGGCATCCGGTTCATGGGGCGCATTCTAGACCTGCCAATCTGGCGCGCAAGTGCAGATTGCGCGCACCAGTGGAACGATGAGGATTCCTTTCGCCGCCCGGATCAGGTGACCACCACCAGCGGCACGCCCCGCTTCGGATGCTTCAGCACGACCACCTCCTGCTGGTAGACCCGCTGCAGCGTGTCCACGGTCAACACCTGCGCGGGTGAGCCGTCGGCGGCCACCCTGCCCTGTTCCAGCAGCACAATGCGGTCGGCATGGCCGGCGGCCAGATTCAGGTCGTGCAGCACCACGATCACGCAGGCCCCGGCCTCGGCACAGGCACGCACGCTGCGCAGCGTACGCTCCTGGTGGCGCAGATCCAGCGCAGCGGTCGGCTCGTCGAGAAGCAGCAGCGGCGTATCCTGCGCCAGCACGCGCGCGAACGTGGTCCGGGCCGACTCGCCACCGGACAACTGCTGCACCTCGCGCAGGCGCAGCGCCTGCAGTTCGGTCGCGTCGATCGCGGCCTCCACCTGCGTGCCATCGCGTACGGGATCGGGCGGGTGTGGCAGGCGCCCCATCGCAACCACCTCCTCCACGCTGAAGGCGAAGCGCACGCCGTGCTCCTGCGGCATCACCGCGCGCTCGCGCGCCAGTGGACCGGCCTTGTAGCCGGCCAGCGGCCTGCCAAGCAGGCTCACCTCACCCGCATCGGCACGCAGATCGCCTGCAGCGACTGCCAGCAGCGTCGATTTGCCAGCGCCGTTGGGCCCCACCAAGGCAGTGACCGTCGCCGGCTCGAACGCCAGGTTGATGCCGTGCAGGATCTCGCGCTGCCCGCGTCGCACCACGACGTCGCGCAGATGAAGCAGGGCCGTCATGGGGCTGCCTTGCGGCGCTGCTGCAGCACCAGCCAGAGGAAGAACGGTGCACCCAGTGCAGCCGAGAACAGACCGAGTGGAATCTCCGCCGGCGGGTCGAGCGTGCGCGCGGCCGTATCGGCCACCACGATCAGCAGCGCCCCCAGCAGGCCGGAAAGGGGCAGCAACCAGCGGTGCCCCGGCCCCACCAGCATGCGCGCCACGTGTGGCACCACCAGGCCGACAAAGCTGATCGAACCGGCAAACGCGACGGCCGCACCCACCAGCAGGGCACTGAACGCCACCAGCCGGCGGCGGGTCCGTGCCACGTCCAGGCCCAGATGCTGGGCCTGGCGTTCCCCCAGCGCCAGCATGTCCAGTGGCGTTGCCAGGCGCTGCAGCGCGAACACGCCGATGGCAAACAACGGCACCACGGCGGCGACATCACTCCAGCTGGCGCGGGCCAGCGAACCCATCTGCCAGAACACCAGCGACTGCAGTTCGCTCTCGCTGGCGATGTAGGTCAGGAAACCGATCAGCGCCGAGCAGAACGCCGCCATGGCGATGCCGACCAGCAACAGCGTGGCATTGCCACTGCCCTTGCCCGGCCGGGCAAGGGCGTAGGTCAGGCCGATCGCCAGCGCACCGCCGGCAAACGCGGCCACCGGCACCAACCAGCCGGCCGCACCTGCAGCACCGAGCACGATGGCGGCGACCGCGCCCAGCGCGGCGCCCTGGCTGACGCCGACAATGCCCGGGTCCGCCAACGGATTGCCGAACAGGCCCTGCAGGCTGGCACCGGCCATCGCCAGCGATGCCCCCACCACCGCGCCCAACAGGGCGCGCGGGATGCGCAGCTGCCAGACCACCGCCAGGTCGCGGCTGCTCACCGCCTGCGGATCGAGCAGCTCCATCTTCACCGCTAGCGCCTGCAGCACCTCCAGCGGTGGCAAGCGCAGTGGCCCGACCGCAAACGAGGCCAGAATGGCGGCCAGCAGTGCCAGCATCGCCACCATCAACATCGTCCGCCCGCGACGACGGCGCCGGTCCGCCGGACTCATGCCTTCGGCAGCGCCGCCAGCGCCCGCGCCAGCGCCAGTGCGCCAGCCCCGGAACCTACGCTGGTGTACTTGAGCTGCACATCCGGCATCACCCAGACCCGGTTGGCCTGCCCGGCCGGTGTCTGCTTCAGCGTCGGGTACGACTTCCACAGGCCCTCGGCACCGCCGAACAGCTGCAGATCGTGCTCGGTCACCAGAATCACCTCCGGTGCCGCGGCGACCACGCCCTCATTGCTCAGCTGCGAGTAGTTCTTCACTCCCGCTTCGGTGCCGATGTTGACGCCGCCGGCCAGCGCGATCAGTTGCGCCGATGCGCTGTCGGCGCCCGCAACGGTTGGTGCGCCACCGGCACCGGTGGCCGACACATGGATCACACGCGGCGCATGGCCCAGGCCCCGGCCGATCGCTGCGGCCTCATCCAGCTGACGCTGCACCTGCGTGGCAAGCGTCTGCCCTGCTTCGGCCAGCCCGAGTGCGGCGGCGACCTTGCGCACCTTGTCCGGCGCCGGCTGCAGATCGTCGATGACCACCGCCGGCTCCCCCACCTCGCGCAGCTTCTTAGCCAGCTCGGTGTGGCGGCGCAGGCTGTTGCCCAGGAACAGCGAACCCCGCAGGCTCAGCACACCCTCCACACCCGTGGTGCGGTTGAACAGGAACTGGTGCGGCGCAGCCCGGCCAGCCTCGGTGGTGGTGTTGGTCGGGGCGGCAAATACCTGCTTGCCCAGCCCCAGCGCCTCGATCACCGCGATGACGTCGTCGCCACCGGCGATGATCCGGCGGGTGTCGGTCACCGCGATATCGGCGCCGTCATCGGAATGCACCTTGGCCGGCAGCACGGCCTTCTGGTCATGCACGGCCGGCATCTCGGCACCGGCCACGCGTTTCCAGCCTGCCGGCAACGCGGTGTCCGCGGCGGCCGCCATTGCCGCCGGCGGCGGTTCGGAAGGCTTCTTGGCATCGGAGGGAGCCGACGAGCCGCCACAGGCAGCCAGTGCCAGCGAAACAGCCAACGGAAGTGCGCACAGGCGCAGACGGGGCACGATGTTCATGGACGTTCTCCTTGCTGGCAGGGCGACGCGCGCGCCGCCCTGCCGTCTGACTTACTGCTTCGGGGTGATGCGGGTGATGCGGTCACCCTTCGGGTCTTCAGCGCCGCGCGACTTGTTCACCGCGAACACGTTGCCCTTGCCATCGGCACGGACGTGGTTCGGCAAAGTGCCGCCGTCGAGGTTGGCGACCACCTTGCCCTCGCGGTCGACCACGGTCACGGTGCCGGCGCCACGGTTGCTGACATAGGCCAGGCCGGATGCATCATCGAAGGCGACGTTCAGCGCACCCGCGCCCACCGGCACATCGTGCAGCACCTTGCCGGCTGCGACGTCGACGATCAGCAGGTTGTCGGTGCCCTGCGACGCCACGTACAACCGGTTGCGCGCCGCGTCGAACGCCACGCCCGACGCGCTGATCGAGTTGCCCAGATCGATCACCTTCTCGACCTCACCGCTGGCCACGTCGATCACCGCCGCCTCCGGCGTGCCGATGCTGACGGTGAACAGCTTGCCGCCCTTCTCGTCCAGCACCAGGCTCATCGGCGTGAACTTGCCGTCATCCACGCCCGATTCAAGCGTCACCGCGGGCAGCTCCTTGAACGTCTTCGCATCGAATACCGACAGGTGATCCTCGCCGGTGGCCGAGGCAAACACCTTGCCGCGGGTACCATCGATCACCACGTCGCGCGCATGCGGCACCGCATCGACCGGGAACTGGTGCACCAGCGACAGATCCTTCTGGCGATAGACGGCCACGCTGTTCTGACGGGTATTGGTCACCCACACGTTGCCGTTGGCATCATCCACGCCCACGCCGTACACCGCATAGACCGCGCCGTTGGTACTGCCCGGCACCTGCGCCGGAGTGATCGCCTTGCTGACCTTCAGCGACGCCGGGTCGATCTTCAGCAGCTGCGACTGGGTCACCGGCGGCCGGCCGACCGCGGAGGTCACGAACAGCGCATTGCTGGCGGCGCTGTAGGCGGACTGGTACAGGCCCGGCACCAGCTTGTTGGACTGGGTGGTGAACTGCGCCTGGCCCGATAGCGGCAGCTGCGGCGAGACGCGCAGCTTCAGCACCGTCGCGGCGGCCGGCTGGCTCGCCCGCACCACGACCGGATGGGTGCCCGGCACGGCATCGGCGGGAATGGCCAGCTGGGTCTTGAAGTTGCCATCGGCATCAACCACCACCGGCTGGGCGTTCAACACGCTGTCGCCGCGCAGCAGGCTGACCTTCTGGCCCGGCACGAAGCCGCGACCGACCACATCGGCGGTGCTGCCCGGCACCACATTGTCGCCGCGCGAGACCACCTGGCCCTTGAACGTGGCGTTGGCCGGTTGATCGAATACCGGCTGCGCGGTGGCCGCGACGGCCAGCAGCAGGCCGGTGGCCAGAGTGGTGAAGCGAAGCGAAGGACGAAGGGAGGAACGGAACGACATGACAGGCTCCTTGCACACGTAGGCCGCGCCACGTGGCGCGGGATTCATCGGTTGCCTGGGCCGCTGCACGCGGGCAGCCTCGCCTGGGTAGTGGGGTCGCACGGCACGCCGCGCGAAGGGATTCATTCGCTGGACGGCCCATCCGTTGCACTGGCGCCATCGCCTGCACTGCGATCGGTCACCCCGTACAGCTCATGCAGCGCCGCGTGGAAGGACGCCGGCAGCATCGGGCCATGGCCCAGGCCAGGAAACTCGCGGTACTGCACGCTCAGCCCCGGCACCCGGCGCAGCCGCTCGGACAACTGCATCGCCGCGTCAGGCGTGGCGCCGCCGATGCGGCGCAGGTGCGCGACCACCCGCGGGTTGTTCAGGTCACGCTTGCCGCGGTCGCCGACGCGCTCGGCGCCTCCCAGCATCAGCCAGACCCTGGCCGGCTGCCCGTGCACGTTCTGCACGAACTGCTGTTCGGGATCGCCCAGCGCCGCGCCCTGCGCCCACCACAGTGACGGACTGGCGGCGAGATAGGCCTGGAACGCGGCCGGCCGGGTGTACAGCGCGTTGAGCACGAACAGGCCACCGAGCGAGTGCCCCCACAGCGCCTGCTGCCCGGTGTCGACGCGCGCGCGACGCTCCACCTCGGGCTTGATGCGGCGCTCGATCACATCAAGAAACGCCGCAGCGCCGCCGCCGACCGCCTGGGTTGCGCCGCTCTCATCGTCGGCGCGGTCGATCCATGCCGTGTAGTCACGGGTCCGCGCCTTCGAGTCGATGCGCAGATCATTGTCATAGCCGATCAGCACCAGCACCGGAGGCGCCTTGAGCGCTGCAAGTTCAGCCAGCAGCGGCTGGTCGAGCACCATCGCCACCGCATTGCCATCCAGCGCGTACAACACCGGCGAAGGTGCACTGGAGGCGCGGACCGGAATCGCCAGATTCACCCGCCAGCGGCGCTGCGTGTCGGCACTGTCGATCACGAAATGCTCGAAGCGATAGCTGGCGGCCGGCTCATCCAGCACGGTGTGGCCGATCTTCTGCAGCGGATTGCGCTGCTGCGCGTACGCATACGGGGTAGCCAGGAGCAGACCCATCATCAGGACGGCAAGGCCGCGGGCCAGCGGACCACGGTGCGGAGGCAGGACGAAATGCTTCATCGGCGGGCGACGTCAGCGGCCTGGGCCGCTGTTTCACAAGGGACCGCAGTCTACCTTAAACGCGAATGATTATCACAACGATCAAACGTCACACTGTGTATCACGCGCGCGATAACGCGGCGTCATGGGACGCATCATCTCGTTCCCGCCAAGGCGGGAGGGCCGATTCCCAGGACCGGGCGCTGCCCGGCGGGTGCCGCGTCAAGGGCCCGCAGGCACGGGGCCGTACGGGTTTTCCTGCGGCGTGCCCGGCAGCAGAGCGAACACCAGGATCACCAGGCCGCCCATCGGCACCAATGCCAGAAGATAGAGCCAGCCGGACTGGTTGCAGTCATGCAGACGGCGCACGGTGACGGCGATCAGCGGCACGATCGTCGCCAGCCACATCAGGCCCAGCAGCACCATCGTGCCGATCAGGATGGCGCTCAGTGCATCCGGACTGGAGCGCATGAGGATCGCCAGCACGCCGGCCAGCAGCGACACCGCCGTGGCCACCAGAAACAGGAACAGCTGGAACATCCAGTATTCGCGGCGATTGGCCCGACCCTCGAACTGGGCGTAGCGCTTCAACGCCAGAGTCATGTCCTGCATGAACGTCATCCTTGAGAAGTGAACCGGGGATTCTCTCGAATCAGCGTGGACCCGACAATCGGATTGGTTGCGTAACGGCGATCAACGCCGCTTCGCCGCCCGCGCCGCCTCGCGCTCGGCGCGCAACCGGTCGAGCTTTTCCTTCAGCTTGATCTCCAGTCCGCGCGGCACCGGGTTGTAGTACACGCGCTCGCCCATCGCATCGGGGAAGCCGGTCTGATCCAGCGCGATCCCGCCTTCCGCATCGTGGTCATACTGGTACTCGGCACCGTAGCCCAGTTCCTTCATCAGCTTGGTCGGCGCGTTGCGCAGGTGCAGCGGCACCTCTTCGGTACCGCTCTGGCGCACGTCGGCCTTGGCCTGGTTGAACGCCGCGTAGCCTGCATTCGACTTGGCGGTGCTGGCCAGGTACAGCACCAGCTGGGCGAACGCGAGCTCGCCTTCGGGGCTGCCCAGCCGTTCGTAGATGTCCCACGCTTCCAGCGCCATGCTCTGTGCTCGCGGATCGGCCAGGCCGATGTCCTCGATCGCCATGCGGGTCAGCCGGCGCGCCAGGTACGACGGATCACAGCCGCCGTCGAGCATGCGGGTCAGCCAGTACAGCGCCGCATCGGGATTGGAACTGCGCACCGACTTGTGCAACGCCGAGATCTGGTCGTAGAACTGCTCGCCACCCTTGTCGAAACGGCGGGTACGGTCGGCCAGCACCTGGGTGAGCGTCTGCGGGGTGATGTGCCCGCCCTCGCCCCCTGCCAGTTCGGCGGCGATTTCCAGCAGGGTCAACGCGCGGCGCACGTCGCCATCGGCAGCGGTGGCGATCTCCAGCAGCAGCTCGGGCGCAACCTCGATGGACTCCTGGCCCAGGCCGCGCTCGCGATCCCCCAGCGCCCGCTGCAGTGCCTCGACGATGTCGGTGGGCGAGACCGCCTCCAGCACGTGCACGCGGCAGCGTGACAGCAGCGCCGAGTTCAGCTCGAAGGACGGGTTCTCGGTCGTGGCACCCACGAACAGGATGGTGCCGCGCTCGATATGCGGCAGGAACGCGTCCTGCTGCGCCTTGTTGAAGCGATGCACCTCATCGACGAACAGCACGGTACGCCGGCCTTCGGCGAAACGCTGCGCCGCTTCGGCCAGGACCTGACGCACCTCCGGCAGGCCGGACAGCACGGCGGAGATGGCGCGGAACTCGGCATCGGAATACTCAGCCAGCAGCAGCGACAACGTGGTCTTGCCACAGCCCGGCGGACCCCACAGGATCATCGAATGCACGCGACCGGACTCGACCGCCCGGCGCAGTGCGCTGTCCGGAGCGAGCAGGCGCTTCTGCCCGACCATTTCATCGAGCGTCTGCGGACGCATGCGCTCTGCGAGCGGGCGCAGATGATCCCGATCGACACTCAGCAGATCGGGTCCGGGGAAGGAAGTGGAGCGTTGTCTTGGCACCCGCTTATTGTACCGCGCCCCCCGTCGGTCGCGCCGGGCCATGCCCGGCGGATCGGCGAAATGCGCACATCGGTAGCGCCGGGCCATGCCCGGCGTCACGCATCAGTTGCCGATGACGTCGGTGCCCGCCGGCGGGCTGAAGCGGAAGGTCGAGGCCGCGAACGTCGGGTTGCGCTTCCAGCCGCTGAAATTGATCACGGTGCGCTGGCCGACCGCGTCGGTGATCTCCATCCTCGCCAGCCCCTGGGCATTGAAGCCTAGTGCAGCGTACTGGAAGCTGGCCTCGGTATCGCGCTTCGGCGACAGCGACAGCCACTGCAGGCCATCCCGTTGTGCCGCCTCCTCGCTGAGGTCGTACTGCTGCTCCAGCAGCGCCGGGTTGATCAGCGCGGTCAAGGGGCTGTTCTGCTCTTCCTTGCCCTGCTCGCGCACGGTGGCCTGCTCCAGGTCCGGCTCGTACATCCAGACCTTCTTGCCGTCGGCCACGATCAGCTGTTCATGCGGCCGCACGTACTCCCAGCGGAACAGGCGCGGGGCCGACAGGGCCACGCGGCCGCTGGTCGACTCCTTGACCTTGCCGCGGCTGTCGAACACCTGCTGGCTGAACTGGCCATCCAGGCCCTTCAGGCCGCTGGTGAAGTTCTTCAGGTCATCGCGGGCACCCGCCCACGCGCTGCCCGCGGCGGCGCAGGCCATGGCGAGAGTGCTGGCGGCAAGAATACGGCGGAGGCGGACGTTCATGCGGGAATCCTGTGGGCGCGGGCGCAAGGAAAGGTGGATGTCAGTGTGCCCGGGCAAAGATGAATGGGCGATCAGGGCGACATTATGCCGCCCCGCACGTCCACCGGGGATTCAGTTGGCCGGCGCAGGCAGCCTTCCATACAGGACCTGTCCGCGGAAGCCGCGGCGCACTTCGCGATACAGCGCGCGGAACGCGGTGTAGTCCTGGGGCTGGCACAGTGCCTCCGGTCCACGCACGGCATTCTGCTGCAGGCGGTGGTGGACGATCACCTCCTGGCCCTGCCGGCTCCACTCCACCCGGTACTCGCCCGCGGCATTGGCAAAACGCTGGCTGGCCGGAACGGCGATGATCGGCGCGTTGGCCGGGAACTGCAGGCGATAGGTTTCTTCGCGCAGGCTCGCGTTGCAGTAGAACGGCGTCTCGTTGGCCGGTGCAGACGCGGTAGCGTACAGCCCGCGCACCGACTCGCCGCCTGGCGGATCCGGCACCGCCATGCCCCCGGCCACGCTGAAGTCCACGTAGTCTTCCGCCTGGAAGGCCATGCGGTAGCCGAACGGCCGGGTCAGATCGACCGGGACGCCCTGCAGCTGCAGCTGGCCGCGGCCATCAAAACCGGACGCCGCCATGATCGACTCCTCGGCGCGCGCCCGATTCTGCGCATTGAGCTGGGCGAACTGTGCGCGCATGCCGATCTCCGCATTCTCGCCCAGCTGCGGAATCGTCTCGCCACGCAGATTGCCGGTGGCATCGAACGTGAAGCGCACCTCCATCGAGGTTGCGTTGCGCTGCGGACCATTGGCCGGCGTGCGTGCCAGGCTCGCGTCGGCCGTGCGCATCACCGGCGCGCCCAGGTCGCCCTCGGGCAACTGGCCGAAGCGCGCCCAGGCGGTGGTCGAATCCAGGTACAGATCGAACTCGGGAATGTAGGTGATGGCGTGGTTGAAGCGCCCCAGCACCGGAATCTTCGGCAGCGTCGGCCCGCCACCGGCGCCGATCAGCACCGGCGAACTGGCAATTCCCTTGGCGGCCAGCAGGGCTTCCAGCAGGGTCACATGGTCCTTGCAGTCCCCATAGTGGTTGTCGAGGATGCTCTGCGCGCTGTTGGGCTCCAGCCCGCCATTGCCCAGGTACACCGCGACGTAGCGGATGTTCTGAGCGACCCAGCGGTACAGCGCATCGGCCTGCGAGCGACGGTCGCCGATGCCTGCGGTGACCTGGTCGGCCAGCGCCTGGATCTCCGCCGTGACCTGCGCGGCGGGACCGGCCTTGAGCTGGTACGCCCGGCCCATCTGCGCCCAGTCACGATAGGTGCTGGCCATGATGTTCGGGCCGAACTCCCAGCCGGCGGCCGACCAGTTCTGCGCCTGCATCGCCTCGCGGCGCTGGTAGCGCCAGCGCCACTGCGCCTGGCCGTTCCTCACCACCGGGCGATCGCTGCCCTGCACGCCGCGGCTGTCGACGAACATCGGCAGGTTGGCCGGTGCGCTCAGCGTCACCTCGGCATCCTCGTATTCGGTGAACACATTGAAGGTCTCCCACAGGCCGAAGTAGCCCGGGAAGTACGGCGTGGCCTGGGTGCGGCGCACCTGGTAATACAGGCGCGTGCCCGGCGCCAGGTTCGGGAACACGATCACCCGCACCTTGCGGTCGGCGTACATCGCTGCCGAGGCGCTGGAATAGCTTTCCTGGGTGTAGATGCGATCTGCCGGAACGTCACGGCGCTGGCCATCGGCGGTGATGGTGTAGGCGTCGAGCACCTCCAGCGTCTCCATCTTCTCGCTGTAACTCAGCCGCACCTGGCTGAACTGCTCGACCGAGGCCTTGGTCTTGAGCAGGACCTCGTAGGTCTCGGTCTGCACATTGCCTGCGTCGGGCCGCACCTGGTAGTCGGCGCGATAGCGGACGATGCTGAAGTTGTTGCTGGCTTCGGTATCGCCGCTGGTGGAAGGCGGCGCCGTAGCGGGCGCGGGGGTGGCGGTCTCCGCCAGGGCCGGGCTGGCGGCCATCAGGCCAGCCAGCGCCAGCGCCAGCGCGCGTGGTACGGGATGAAGCATTCGTCGGATCCTTGGACGTCGTGGGGGTACGTCGGGCCTTACTTCGGCGGCGGCGGTGCCAGCACCGTCCGGTCGCCATTGTGCTCGGGCGCACTGACAACGCCGGCCGCTTCCATGGCCTCGATCAGTCGCGCCGCACGGTTGTAGCCAATCTTCAGCCGGCGCTGCACGCCGGAAATCGACGCGCGGCGGGTCTCCGTGACCACCCTCAGTGCCTCGTCATACAGCGGATCCGACTCGTCGCCGCCGGCACTGGTTTCCGGCAGGCCGGTGGCACCCACCACCACGCCGTCCCCCAGGGTCTGAACCTCGTCCAGCACGCCCTCGATGTAATCGGCCGGACCCATCGCCTTGAGATGCTCGACCACGCGATGCACTTCATCGTCGGAGACGAACGCGCCGTGCACACGCTCGGGCATGGCGGTGCCCGGCGGCAGGTACAGCATGTCGCCGTGCCCCAGCAGCGTCTCCGCGCCGGACTGGTCGAGAATGGTGCGCGAGTCGATCTTCGAGCTCACCTGGAACGCGATGCGGGTGGGAATGTTGGCCTTGATCAGGCCGGTGATCACATCCACCGACGGACGCTGGGTGGCCAGGATCAGGTGGATGCCGGCTGCACGTGCCTTCTGTGCCAGACGTGCGATCAGTTCTTCGACCTTCTTGCCGACGATCATCATCATGTCGGCGAATTCGTCGATGAAGATGACGATGAACGGCAGCGTCTCCAGCGGGCGCGGCGCCTCGCCCAGCTCCGGGTTCGGCTTGAACAACGGGTCCATCAGCGGCTGGCCGGCGTCCTCGGCGTCCTTCACCTTCTTGTTGAAGCCGGCCAGGTTGCGCACGCCCACCGCGCTCATCAGCTTGTAGCGGCGCTCCATCTCCGCCACGCACCAGCGCAGGCCGTTGGCGGCCTCCTTCATGTCGGTGACCACAGGCGCGAGCAGATGCGGGATACCCTGGTAGACGCTCAGTTCGAGCATCTTCGGGTCGATCATCAGCATCCGCAGATCTTTCGGCGAGCCCTTGTACAGCAGGCTCAGTACCATCGCATTGACGGCCACGGACTTACCCGAGCCGGTGGTACCGGCCACCAGCAGGTGTGGCATGCGCGCCAGGTCGGCCACGGTGGGGCGGCCGGCGATGTCCTTGCCCAGCGCCAGGGTCAGCACGCTGGAGGCCTTGTCGTACTCCTTCGAGCGCAGCAGCTCGGACAGGAAGATCATCTCGCGGGTGACGTTGGGAATCTCCAGGCCGATCACCGACTTGCCGGGAATCACATCGACCACGCGCACCGACTTGACCGACAGGCCGCGGGCGATGTCCTTGTCCAGCGAGCTGATCTGGCTGACCTTGATGCCCGGCGCCGGCTCGATCTCGAAGCGGGTGATGACCGGGCCCGGATAGGCGCCGACCACCTGCGCATCGATGCGGAAATCCTTCAGTTTGAACTCGATCTGCCGCGACAGGGTCTCCAGCGTCTCCTCGTCGTAGCCCTTGGGCTGTGGCTTGGGATCATCGAGCAGGGCCAGCGGCGGCAGGTCCGAACCATCGCCGTTGACGCCGCGGAACATCGGTATCTGGTTGTCACGCTTGGCCCGGTCGCTCTTCTCGATCACCGGTTCCGGGCGCGGTTCGATCTTCACCGGCTCGCGCTTGGCGCGCACCTCGGCGTCCGCCTTGCGGACTTCCTGGCGCTCCTCGCGCAGGGCACGGGTCTGCTTCCACTCCGTCGCCTGTTCCTTCTTGCGCTCCAGCAGCGGCGCCAGCGACATCACCCCACGGCCGATCTTCTCCATCACCGTGAACCACGACAGGCCGGTGGCCAGGGTGATCGAGGCCAGCAGCAGCACCAGCACGAACAGGTTCGCGCCCAGCGCTCCGAACCCGACGGTGAGCGAGTTGCCCACCAGCTTGCCAAGGATGCCGCCCGCACTGGACACATCACCATTGAACAGGCGCACATGCAGGAAGCCGGTACCGGCGATCAGGAAGCCGACCAGACCGACCAGGCGCAGGGCCGGATCGAGGTCGTTCTCGCCCTTGCTTTCCCGCTTGAGGCCGAACATGGCGATCCAGGCCAGCGCGCCGAGCACCACCGGCAGCAGGAACGCGATGTAGCCGAACAACTGCAGCAGCACGTCGGCGATCCAGGCACCGGCGCGGCCGCCCATGTTGTGCACCGGCGCGACCACGCTGCCGGTATGCGACCAGCCGGGGTCCGACGCCGAGTAGGTGAGCAGACTTGCCGCCAGGTACAGCAGGGCCGGCGCGATCGCGATCAGGCCCAGGTCGCGCCAGAGGCGCTGGCGGCGGGGGTTGTCGGTCGTCGCCGCCGCCGCGGCCGTGCGACGTGACGCCTTGCTGTCGTCGGACTTGGAGCGTTCGGGGACCTGCTTCGCCACCTTAGACCATACCTTTGGAATGCGCTGTTAGTGATTGATAATAAATGAGACGGCGTCAGTTTTCAGTTATGCGACGCTGCGAGGCGCCCTCCGGGGCCGGAAACCGTCGATGGGCGACGGCGTTCTGTTCATCGGCTTGAATCGCCCTGCCCCAGCCGCCACTCTATGACCTGCCATGGATGCTGCGCAAACATCGCCAGCGCCTTGTCCCACTTACCTTTTCGCGAGTTTACATGAGCACCAGCCTGCCCTCCCGCCACCAACGGCTTGTCATCCTCGGTTCCGGCCCGGCCGGCTGGACCGCTGCGGTCTACGCCGCCCGCGCCAACCTGAAGCCGGTCGTCATCACCGGCCTGCAGCAGGGCGGTCAGCTGATGACCACGACCGAGGTCGACAACTGGCCGGGTGACGCCCATGGCCTGATGGGCCCGGACCTGATGGCGCGCATGCAGGCTCACGCCGAGCGCTTCGAGACCGAGGTCATCTTCGACCACATCCACACCGCCGACCTGTCCCAGCGCCCGTTCCGGCTGATCGGCGACAGTCACGAATACACCTGTGACGCCCTGATCATCGCCACCGGCGCCACCGCCAAGTACCTGGGCATCCCGACCGAAGAGGCCTTCAAGGGCCGCGGCGTGTCCGCCTGCGCCACCTGCGACGGGTTCTTCTACCGTGACCAGGACGTGGTCGTGGTCGGCGGTGGCAACACTGCGGTGGAAGAGGCCCTGTACCTGTCCAACATCGCCCGCAAGGTCTACCTGGTCCACCGCCGCGACACCCTCAAGGCGGAAAAGATCATGCAGGACAAGCTGTTCGCCAAGGTCGCGGCCGGCAAGATCGAAACCGTCTGGCACCACCAGGTCGAGGAAGTGCTGGGCAACGATGCCGGCGTGACCGGTGTGCGCGTGAAGTCCACCCTGGACGGCAGCACCCGCGACATCGACGCGCACGGCTTCTTCGTGGCCATCGGTCATCACCCGAACACCACCCTGTTCGATGGCCAGCTGGCGATGAACAACGGCTACCTGGAAATCCGCTCGGGCCTGGGCGGCAACGCCACCCAGACCTCGGTGGAAGGCGTGTTCGCCGCGGGCGACGTGGCCGACCAGCACTATCGGCAGGCCATCACCTCCGCCGGCTTCGGCTGCATGGCCGCACTGGATGCCGAGCGCTATCTGGATGCACAGGGCAAGGCCGGCTGAAGATTGCTCCACGCCATGACTGATCCTGGGGGCCGGCGCGGAAGCGCCGGCCTTTCTGTTTTCTTCTGACCTATCCTTGGCCCATGCCCTCCCCCCGTTTCCTCGACTCGCTGCAGTCCGTTACCGCCACCGACTGGGACGCGCTGCATGATGGCCGCAATCCCTTCGTCAGCTACGCCTTCCTGGCCGGACTCGAAGCCCACGGTTGCCTGCGCGGGGATTGGGGCTGGCAGGCATGGCATTTCACCCTGTGGGAGGGCGACGTCCTGGTCGCGGCGATTCCCGGCTACCTGAAGACCAACTCCCACGGCGAATTCGTGTTCGACCACGCCTGGGCCAATGCCTATGCCCGGCATGGCCGCGACTACTACCCGAAATGGCTCGGCGCCGTGCCGTACTCGCCGGTGACCGGACCGCGGCTGCTGGCCCGGGACGATCCAGCCCGCGCGGGCGTGCTGTCGGCCCTGCGCGGGGCGCTGCCCACGCTGGGCGTGTCCTCGGCGCATATCAACTTCCACACCGCAGCGGATGAAGCGCTGTTCGGCGATGACTGGCTGTTGCGCGAGGACATCCAGTTCCAGTGGCAGAACCCGGGCGACTGGACGACGTTCGATCAGTTCCTTGGCGCCATGGACCACAAGCACCGCAAGAACATCCGCCAGGAGCGCGCCAGGGTCACCCGCCAGGGCATCGGCTTCCGCGTCGTGCACGGCGATGAGGCCAGCCGTGCCGACCTGCAGGCGATGTACCGTTTCTACCTGCAGACCTTCGTCGAGTACGGCAATGCACCGGCGCTCACCGAGCCCTTCCTGCGCCACCTGGCCAGCAGCCTCGGGCGCGGCCTGGTGATGTTCCTGGCCGAACAGGACGGCGAACCGATTGCCGGCGCCCTGTGCCTGCGTGGGGGCGACACGCTGTATGGCCGCTACTGGGGTGGCGCTACCCTGCCTGGCCTGCACTTCGAGGCCTGCTACTACCAGGGCATCGAGTACTGCCTGCGCGAAGGCCTGACCCGCTTCGAGCCCGGCGCACAGGGCGAACACAAGCTGGCGCGCGGCTTCCTGCCGACGCGGGTGCGCAGCCGGCACTGGGTGGCCGATGCGGATTTCGCAGAAGCTCTGCAGGACTGGTGCAGGCAGGAGCGCAGGGACGTGCGGCGCTATGAGCAGACGTTGCAGCAACACAGCCCGTTCCGCACGCAGGACTAGCGCCGCCGCAGAATGGATGCGCCGGCATCGCTACACTCCCGGCATGACCCGTCAATTGCCCTGGCGCCTGGACGATGCGCCGGACGCCCCCTTCCCGCCCGCTGAAACCGCGCTGCGCAGTCCCGACGGCCTGCTGGCCGTAGGCGGCGACCTGCATCCTGCACGCCTGTTGAATGCCTATGCCGGCGGCATCTTCCCGTGGTTCAGCGACGGCGAGCCGATCCTGTGGTGGTCACCGGACCCACGCATGGTGTTCCGCACCTCCGGCGTACACCTGTCCAGCCGCTTCCGCCGCCAGCTGCGCGGCAGCCACTGGGAGGTGACTGCCGACACCGCCTTCAGCCAGGTGATGCGCGCCTGTGCTGCCGCGCCGCGCCCCGGACAGGACGGCACCTGGATCAGCCCGGCAATGGTCGAGGCCTACAGCCGGCTGCACGACCTCGGGTTCGCCCATTCCGTCGAGGTCTGGGACCGGCAGACCCTGGTCGGTGGCATCTATGGCGTGGCCATCGGTACGGTGTTCTTCGGCGAAAGCATGTTCAGCGGCGCCAGCGGCGGCTCCAAGATCGCGCTGGCCGCGCTGGCGGCCACCCTGCATGGCTGGGGCTGGGAATTGATCGATGCACAGGTGGAGAATCCACATCTGCTGCGGATGGGTGCGGTGCACCTGCCACGCGCCGCGTTTCTGGACCACGTGCGGCAGGCCGTGCGCTGCCCGGGGCGTGAAGGCCCGTGGACCCGGCACATGGGCCGCTTGCCGGCCCGCGTCCTGGCCGGGGGTTAACATAAACTTTGCAAGCCGGCCGCGTCCCGCGTAAAATACTGCGCCTTAGGCCCAGCGTGGCCGTTTTCTGAACCGCACAGGACTACATGTCGAAAGACGATTCCATCGAGTTCGAGGGCACCGTCAGCGAGACGCTGCCGAACACCACTTTCCGCGTTCGTCTGGAAAATGGGCACGAGATCATCGCCCACATCTCCGGCCGCATGCGCAAGAACTACATCCGCATCCTCACCGGTGACCGGGTCAAGGTTGAAATGACCCCGTACGACCTGACCAAGGGCCGTATCACCTACCGCATGAAGTAAGCGGTCGGCGCGTCGCGCCACTTCGACAAGGCCAGCCTGGGTTGCTGGCCTTTTGTCATGCCCGCTCTCCGGCCCTGCCGGAGGTCATCGTGACCGATCTCACCATGACGTCAGTCAGCCCTGCTTGCGGCAGATTCGCAGTTGCGACAGCGGCAGCATTCTGGGATCCGATCCACTCCGGATCGCCACCCCTGCCCCGCCATGAACCTCACTTCCCTGCTCGCCCCCTTGGCCTTGTCCGCCATCGCCCTGCTGGCCCCGTCCGCCCATGCGGCCGACACCCCGGCGACGCAGTGCGTGCCGCTGTCCGGCGAACAGCAGATCGTTCGCGCCGGCGCCGACAGGAACATCCTGCTCCGCTCCGGCGAAGCGCACTATGTCGTGCACTTCCGCAACAGCTGCCCTTCCGCCGTGCTGGCCACCCGCCTCGGCTTCACGACCGACGGCAAGGAGGCTGACACGCTGTGCAGCGAGGGCCGAAGCAAGCTGGACACCGGTCGCGGCTCCTGCGAGGTGGCGCGCATCGAGCCGATCGATGCCGAGCGGTTCACGCGTGAAGCGCGCCGTCGCAGCCGCTGACACCTGACAGCACAAGGGCGGCCGAAGCCGCCCTTGCCCTTTCCAGTCCTTCACGCCACAGCCCGTGGCGTCAGCTCACTCCACCGTGGCCGGCAGCAGCCGCTCCGGCTCGGCCTGGGTCTCGACCACCAGTTCGTCGTCGCGGACATCGATGCTGACCTTGCCGCCGTTGACCAGCTTGCCGAACAACAGCTCGTCGGCCAGCGGACGCTTGATCTTGTCCTGGATCACGCGCGCCATCGGACGGGCACCCATCAGCGGGTCGAAGCCATGGTGGGCCAGCCAGTCGCGCGCGGTCGGCGTGGCCGACAGGCTGACGTGCTTCTCCTGCAGCAGCATCTCCAGCTCGATCAGGAACTTGTCCACCACACGCAGGATGTGCTCGAAGCCCAGCGCCTGGAACTGCACCACCGCATCGAGGCGGTTGCGGAATTCCGGGGTGAAGCTGCGGCGGATGGTCTCCATCGCGTCGGTGGCGTGGTCCTGCTTGGTGAAGCCGATCGAACGCCGCGAGGCCTGGGCCGCGCCGGCATTGGTGGTCATCACCAGCACCACGTTCTTGAAGTTCGCTTCACGTCCGTTGGTGTCGGTCAGCACGCCCCGGTCCATGACCTGCAGCAGGATGTTGAAGATGTCCGGGTGCGCCTTCTCGATTTCGTCCAGCAGCAGCACGCAATGCGGCGTCTTGACGATCTTCTCGGTCAGCAGGCCGCCCTGGTCGAAGCCGACGTATCCCGGGGGCGCACCGATCAGGCGGCTGATCGAATGCGGCTCCATGTACTCGGACATGTCGAAGCGGACCAGCTCGATGCCCAGCTGCAGGGCCAGCTGCTTGGTCACCTCGGTCTTGCCGACACCGGTCGGGCCGGCAAACAGGAAGTTGCCGATCGGCTTCTCCGGATTGCCCAGGCCCGAGCGCGCCAGCTTGATCGCCGACGACAGGGTCTCGATGGCCGGGTCCTGGCCGAAGATCACCATCTTCAGGTTGCGCTCCAGGTGCTGCAGCACATCCTTGTCGGTGGCGCTGACCTGCTTGGTCGGGATGCGCGCCATCTTGGCAATGATGGCCTCCACTTCCTCCACGTCGATCAGTTCCTTGCGCTGGTCCCCCGGCAACAGCCGCTGGCGCGCACCTGCCTCGTCGATCACGTCGATGGCCTTGTCCGGCAGCAGGCGGTCACCGATATGCTTGACCGACAGGTCCACCGCGGCCTGCAGCGCCTCGTCGGAGTACGTCACGCCGTGGTGGGCTTCGTACTTGCCCTTCAGGCCCTGCAGGATCTCGTAGGTCTCACCCACGGTCGGCTCGACGATGTCGATCTTCTGGAAGCGGCGCGCCAGGGCGCGATCCTTCTCGAAGATGCCGCGGTACTCCTGGAACGTGGTCGAGCCGATGCAGCGCAGCTCGCCCGACGCCAGCGCCGGCTTGATCAGGTTGGACGCATCCATGGTGCCGCCCGACGCCGAACCGGCACCGATGATGGTGTGGATCTCGTCGATGAACAGCACGGCATTGGGCACCTTCTTCAGGGCTGTCAGCACGCTCTTCAGGCGCTTCTCGAAGTCGCCACGGTACTTGGTGCCAGCCACCAGTGCGCCCAGGTCGAGCGAATAGATGACGGCATCGGCCAGCACCTCCGGCACCGAGCCCTCGACGATGCGCCGGGCCAGGCCTTCGGCGATCGCGGTCTTGCCGACGCCGGCCTCGCCCACGTAGAGCGGGTTGTTCTTGCGACGGCGGCACAGGACCTGGATGGTCCGCTCGATCTCGTCGGCACGCCCGACCAGCGGGTCGATGCGTCCGGCCCGGGCCTGCTCGTTGAGGTTGCTGGCGAACTCGGTCAGGGCATCCCCCTTCGGCTCGCCCTCCCCGCCCTCGGCCCGGCTCTCGCCTTCGGAGGAAGGCTGTTCGCCCTCCTCGCCCAGCTTGGCGATGCCATGGGACAGGTAATTGACCACGTCCAGGCGGGTCACGTCCTGCTGGTTGAGGTAGTAGACGGCATGGGAGTCCTTCTCGCCGAAGATGGCGACCAGCACATTGGCGCCGGTGACCTCCTTCTTGCCCGAGGACTGCACGTGGTACACGGCCCGCTGCAGCACGCGCTGGAAGCCCAGCGTCGGCTGGGTGTCGCGGCCATCGTCTTCCGCCAGGCGGGACACGGAGGCCTCGATGGCCTGCTCCAGCTCCTGGCGCAGGCGGTCGGCATCGGCACCACAGGCCTTCAGTACGGCCTGGGCGGACGGGTTGTCGAGCAGTGCCAGCAGCAGGTGTTCGACCGTCATGAACTCATGCCGGGCCTCACGGGCGCGCTTGTAGCACTGGCCGATGGTGTGTTCGAGGTCTTTGCTGAACATGGATTACTCCGGCGGCAGATGGGGACAATATGCGGCCTGACTACGCGATTTCCATCACCCTAGCGGATTGCTGCGTTCAGATGGCGTTAGCAGTGCGGATTGCTTGATCTTCATTCACTCCCGGACAGCCCACCCATGAGCGAACCCTACCTGAGCCGCTGGCGATTGCGACGTGATGGTCCCGCCATCCGTACCCCGCACGCCCGGCTCTGGCCGGTACTGACCGCCGACGACCTGCCGGCAATGCTGAAGATCAGCAGTGAAACCGAAGAACAGAACAGCCATCGCCTGCTGCGCTGGTGGGACGGCGACGGTGCCGCGCGCCTGCTGGCGCACGAGGGGCCGGCCATCCTGATCGAGCGCGCCGGCGGCCAATCGCTGCGGGAGCGCTCGATCGGCGGCGATGACAGCACCTGTACCACGATCCTGTGCCAGGTCCTGCAGCGGCTGCACCGGCCACGGAGCGCACCGCCAGCGGAGCTGGTCTGCCTGCCTACATGGTTCGCCGACCTGCTGCAGCCAAGGGGCTCGCTGCCGCCACTGCTGGAACAGTGCAGATCGCTGGCGGTCGCGCTGCTGGAGGACGAACAGGAGGTCCGGCCGCTGCACGGTGACCTGCACCACGACAACGTGCTCGACTTCGGCACGCGCGGATGGCTGGCGATCGACCCGAAACGGCTGATCGGTGATCGCGCGTTCGACTACACCACGCTGTTCAGCAATCCCGACCTGTGCGGTCCCGGCATCCACGTCGCGACCCGGCCGGAGCGCTTTGCGGCCCGGGTGACCGAGGTCAGCGCCCTGGCGGACCTGGATCGCACGCGCCTGCTGCGCTGGATCGCTGCCAGCGCCGGGCTGTCGGCCGTATGGTTCCGCAATGATGGCGACCCGGCCGATATCGACGAGACAGTCGCGGCGATGGCACTGGAGGCGCTGGCGGAGGGGTGATCCCGCTGCAGCCGAGCATGGGCTCGGCTCTACAAGAGGCCGGTCAGGCCTTTTCCATCGTGCACAGCAGCGGATGCTGGTTCATCCGTGAATACTCGTTGACCTGGCCGACCTTGGTCTCGGCCACTTCGCGGGTGAACACGCCGCAGACGCCGCGACCGCGGGTATGGACATGCAGCATCACCTGCGTCGCCTTGTCCAGGTCCATGTTGAAGAACTGCTGCAGCACGTCCACCACGAAATCCATCGGGGTGTAGTCGTCGTTGAGCAGCATGACCTGGTAGAACGGCGGCGGCGCCACTTCCGGGCGCGCGGGCTCCACGGCGATGCCGTGCTCGTGGTGGGAATCGGGGGAAGACTCGCGGGGCATCCGGTCATTATAGAGGTTGCCGCGCGCCCGCGTCGGCCCTCCCGGAATGGACGGCACGGACGGCCGCCGTCACAATTGCCCTTCCCACCCCGGTTTCACAGGATTTTCATGAAAAGGACCCTTCTGCCTGCCCTGCTGATCGCCCTGGCCTGTGCCGGTCCGGCGAGCGCAGCCGATGCCGACGCCGCTGTCGGCCGCCTGCTGGACAAGCTGGGCTACAACTACGAGGTCGACGAGGATGGCGACTACCGGCTGGTGTTCGACGTCGAGGGCGACCGCACCCAGATGGTGTACGTGCGCTCGGCGGTGGAAGACTTCGGCAGCCACAACATCCGTGAGATCTGGTCGCCAGGCTACACGTCCAAGACCAAGCAGTTCCCGGTCGCGGTCGCCAACCGCCTGCTGGAGGACTCCCAGGACGCCAAGATGGGCGGCTGGGTGAAACAGGAGGCGACCGCGATGTTCGTGGTGAAGATCGACGCCGATGCCACCACCGACCAGCTCAGCGACGCCATCGATGCCGCGATCCGCACCGCCGACGCGATGGAACTGGAACTGACCAAGAAGGACGATCTCTGAGGTGAACGCCACGCCGGACCCGCGCTGGGCACCACACGCCACCGTCGCCACCATCGTGGTCGACGGCGGCCGCGTGCTGCTGGTCGAGGAGACCATCGATGGCCGCGCCGTGCTCAACCAGCCTGCCGGGCACCTCGAGCCCGGCGAGAGCCTGGCCGAGGCGGCGCTGCGCGAGACCCGCGAGGAGACCGGCTGGACGGTTCAGCTGACCGACTTCATCGGCTGTTACCACTGGACGGCGGGCGACGGTACGACGTTCCTTCGCTTCTGCTACGCGGCGCGCCCGGTCTCGCATGATCCGGCGCAGCCGCTCGACACCGGCATCGATCGCGCGCTGTGGATGACCCCGGCCGAGCTGCAGGCCGCCGGGCAGCGCCAGCGCAGCCCGCTGGTATGGCAGGTCGTGGCGGACTATCTGGGTGGCCAGCGCCACCCGCTCTCGCTGGTCCGGGAGGTCGCATGAGCACCCCGCGCGTGATGGTGGGCGTTTCCGGTGGCGTCGATTCGTCGGTCGCCGCTTGGCGGCTGGTGCAGCAGGGCGAGGCCGTGGCCGGCCTGTTCATGCAGAACTGGGCCGACGACGGCAGCGGCGACTGCCGCGCCGAGGATGATCGCCGCGATGCGGTGGCGGTCTGCGGCCTGCTGGGCATTCCCTTCCATTTCCGCGACTTCTCCAGCGAGTACTGGCAAGGCGTGTTCGAGCATTTCCTGGCCGAGTACGCCGCCGGCCGCACCCCCAATCCGGACGTGCTGTGCAACCGCGAGGTGAAGTTCAAGCACTTCCTGGACGCGGCGCGTGAACTGGGCGCCGAGCGCATCGCCACCGGCCATTACGCGCGGGTGACCCAGCGCGGGCACCAGTGGCTGCTGCTGCGCGGCGCCGACCGCTCCAAGGACCAGAGCTATTTCCTGCACCAGCTGGGGCAGGAGCAGCTGGCCGCCACCCTGTTCCCGATCGGCGACCTGGAAAAGAGCGACCTGCGCCGGATCGCCCGTGACGTCAGCCTGCCGACCCATGCCAAGAAGGACTCCACCGGCATCTGCTTCATCGGCGAGCGCGACTTCCGCGAGTTCCTCGGCCGCTACCTGCCGGCCCGGCCGGGACAGATCCTCGACCCGGCCGACGGCAGCGTGATTGCCGAGCATCCGGGCGTGTTCTATTTCACGCTCGGCCAGCGCGAGGGCCTGAACATCGGCGGCGTGCGTGGCCGCCCGGCCGCGCCGTGGTACGTGGTCGGCAAGGACGTGGCCAGCAACGTGCTGTATGTCGATCAGGACCGCGACAGCCCGTGGATGCTCTCCGAACGCCTGCGTTCGGAAACCGCGCACTGGATCGCCGGCGCACCACCGGCCCGGCGTTTCGAATGCACTGCCCAGACCCGCTACCGCCAGCCCGACGAGCCGTGTACGGTCGATGTGCTGGACGATGGCAGCGTGCTGGTCACCTTTGCCCGCCCGCAGCGGGCCGTCACGCCCGGCCAGTCGCTGGTGCTGTATGACGGCGAGATCTGCCTGGGCGGTGCGGTGATCGCCGCCACCGATGCGCCGCTGGAACAGCGCCTGCGCACCACCCCTTCTCCTTTTGAGGTAATCGCTGCATGAGTTTCACTGTCGACGACCGCGTCCTGGCCCTGGCCGGCATTGCCCAGGCCCTGCAGCAGGTGCGCCGCATCGCCGATACCGGCCATTCCGACGCCGCCGCTGTACGTACCGCGGTGGACAGCGTGTTCCGCGTCGACGCGTCCTCTCCGCAGGAGGTGTTCGGCGACCGCCACGCGCTGAAGTCGGGCCTGCGCCTGCTGCACAACTACTTCCGCAACCAGGGCCAGGATCCGATCCTGCCCAAGCTGGCATTGTCGGTGCTGCAGCTGGAGCGCCGCTTCGTGCAGGACGGCGCAACCGTCAACAAGGTTGCCGCGGGCATCGAGCAGGCGCAGCGCAAGGCCGCCGAACTGGGCGACAGCGGTCACCCGGATGTGCTGGCCAGCCTCGGCGGCGTCTATGCGGACACCATCAGCCATCTCAAGCCGCGGGTGATGGTGCAGGGCAACCCGCATTACCTGGGCCAGGCCGGTGTGGTCTCCGAGATCCGTGCCCTGCTGCTGGCCGCCGTCCGCGCCGCGGTGCTGTGGCGGCAGGTGGGCGGCAGCTACTGGGACTTCCTGTTTGGTCGCAAGGCGATGGTCGAGGCCGTGGACCGCCTGCTGGCCTGACCGTTGCATCCGCCGGGCATGGCCCGGCGCTACCGCATGGCCTGACCGTCGCGCAGCGCTGCAGGGGTACCGCCGGGCCATGCCCGGCGAGCGTCCGGCGCCGGAAATCCGGCGCATTCAGAAAGCGCATCGACGTTAAAGAGAAAGGGCACACGGCCGATACATCCTCCGTGCACCTCCCGAGAACGTCCATGTACTCACGCATTTTCATCCGTCTGGCCGCCCCGCTGGCCCTGACCCTGCTGCTCCCCTTCGCCATCGGTTTCGAATGGCCGGCCGCCCTGCGCTGGGCGATCCTGACCACGATGACGCTGAGCTGGCTGGGCTTTGCGTGGTGGACCGCGCGCGCCCAGGCGCACCGCTCACCGGAACAGGCCCGCGTCCTGCGTGAGCAGGACCAGCTGCTGACCGAACTGCGCAGCTTCGTCGGCAACGAAATCGACGGTTCGCGTGGTGAAGTGGAACGCGCCCGCGACCTGATCCGCCAGGCGGTATCGAGCCTGGGCGGCAGCTTCGATGCAATGAACCGCAAGTCACGCCAGCAGAGCCAGGCGCTGTCGCGCATCGTCGACCGTGCCGGCGATGAAGGCAGTGCGGGCCTCGACGTTGCGCGGTTCGCCCAGCATGCCAGTCATCGCATGGAACAGCTGGTGGAAGCGCTGGAACAGGTCAGCGGCCAGAGCTCTACCACCGTGCAGCACATCGACCAGATGGCGCAGCACCTGGACGGCATCTTCGCGCTGCTGGAAGACGTCAAGTCGATTGCCGACCAGACCAACCTGCTGGCACTGAATGCCGCCATCGAAGCGGCCCGTGCCGGCGAGGCCGGCCGCGGCTTCGCGGTGGTCGCCGACGAAGTGCGCAACCTGTCCGAGCGCTCGACCACCTTCAACGAACAGATCCGAAAGCTGGCCCACAGCTCCAAGGACGCCATCGCCAAGGTCCGCGAGACGGTCTCGCACATGGCTTCGCGCGACATGGACCGCTCCCGCGAAGCACGCCAGGAAGCAGCGGCCATGCTGGACAACGTGGCGCAGATCAATGCTTCTCTGGGCGAAGGCATGCGCGAGGTGTCCGAGTGTGCGCGTGCCATCGACGGCAGCGTCGCCGAGGCCGTGCGCGCGCTGCAGTTCGAAGATATCGCCACGCAGGCGCTGGGTGGCGTGCATACCCATCTCGACCGCCTGACCGCGATCAACCGCGAAGCGGTGGCCCTGCAGGAACTGCTGCACCGCAATGGCGGCGTCTTCGACGAAGAGATCGCCAGCGCGCTGCAGCGCACCGGCAACCGTCTGCGCGAACTTCGCAACGAATGGGAGCGCCCGCCGCACAAGCCGGTCGCCCAGCAGAACATGGGCGCCGGTACCGTCGAACTGTTCTGACACGCGTGTCCGCTGCCCTCTCCGGCAGTCTGCAAGGCCCCGGCTCGACCGGGGCCTTTGCCTGTGATCCACCGCCGAATGCATCCTGTACGCGCCCCATGGCCCTGATCAGCGCCCCGCCCTCCTCCCTCACCGACATCGAACGCCCGCGCAACGCCAGCGTGCGAGAACAGCTGCAGCAGCTGGAAAAGGTCGCGCATGAGGAGATCCGCGAGCTGCAGCAGCTCGCCGATGCGCGCTCGCCCTCGCCCGGTACCGCCGGCGAACTGCTGGGCATGGCCTGGGACCTGGGGTTGGATGGAGATGCCCTGAAGTAGCGCCGGGGCGTCTGCCGGGTCTATCGCGGCCCGAACACGAAAGAGCCGAGCGTCGGCTCGGCTCTACGGTGAAACAGGCCCATGCTCGGCTGAGGCGCAGGGATATCCATCGCTCCGACCAGAAAGCGCCGCCGAGCCCATGCTCGGCTCATATGCGCCGCAGGTTCATCGCAACCGGACAGGCCTGGAGACCGCGGGTACGCGGTCACAAATCGTCAACGCACCAGCAGCGCTTCGTTGCCGGCGTCCGTGCGCGACGGTGACTGATGCTGCTGGCGCAGCCACTGCGCCAGGTCGCGCGGGCTCAGCGGCCGCGAGTACAGGTAGCCCTGGATCTCGTCGCAGCCCTGGCGGCGCAGCATGTCTTCTTCCTGGTGCGTTTCCACACCTTCGGCCACGACCTTCATGCCCAGCGCGTGGCCCAGGTGCACGATGGCCTGGGTCACCTCGGCCGTACCCGAGTCGTGCAGCATGCCCTGCACGAAGCTGCGGTCGATCTTCAGGCGGCCCACCGGGAACCGGTTGAGGTAGTTGAGGTTGGAGAATCCCGTTCCGAAATCGTCCACCGCCAGCGGAACACCGTGCCGTTCCAGCACGTCGAAGCAATGGCGAAGGATGTCGGTGTCACGGATCAGCGCCGACTCGGTCAGCTCCAGTTCCAGGCGCTGTGGCGGCCAGCCATGGGCATGGCAGATCTCGATCACCCGCTCGGCGAAGCCGCGATCACGCAGCTGCACGGCCGAGACGTTCACCGCGATGCGGTCGAAGTGCAGACCGGCTCTGTCCCAGGCAGTGGCCTGGCGGCAGGCTTCGTTCAGTACCCAGTCGCCGATGCGCACGATTTCACCGCACTTCTCGGCGATGGGAATGAACTCGGCCGGACTGCAGTAGCCGATGCCGGGTCGATGCCAGCGCAGCAGTGCTTCGATGGCCGGCGGCTCGCCAAGGTGGGCGTGCAGCAGCGGCTGATAGGCCAGGCTGAACTCCTCGCGCTCGATCGCGCCATGGAGTGCATGCTCCAGCTCAAGCCGGCGCTGGATGCGGGCCAGTGCGTCCTGGCTGTAGTACTGGTAGGTGTTGCGACCGGCTTCCTTGGCCGCATACATCGCGGCATCGGCGGCGCGCAGCAGTGAATCGAAATCGGTCTGGGTATCGCCCAGCATGGCGATGCCCACGCTGGCCCCCACCTTCAGCGTGGTATCGCCGCGGCGCAGCGGCTCGGCCAGCGAGCCGATCAGCTTGCGCGCCACGTGGCCAGCGTCTTCCGGTTCGGCCAGGTCGCGCAGCACCACGATGAATTCGTCACCGCTGAAGCGGCCGAACAGATCGTTGTTGCGCAGGTTCTGGTGCAGCCGGGTGGCCGCCGCCTTCAGCAGGGCATCACCGGTGGCATGGCCGAAGCTGTCGTTGATGGTCTTGAAGCCATCCAGGTCGATGAACAGCATCGCCAGCGAGGTGCCGCGATCACGCGCTTCCTCGATTGCTTCAGCCGTCTGCTCGCCCAGCAGCACCCGGTTCGGCAGGCCGGTCAGCAGGTCGTAATGGGCCAGCAGCTCGATTCGCTCATTGGCCTCGCGCTCTCGCGTGATGTCACGGAACAGCACCACGAAGCGTGGCGGCAGGCCATCGCGCCGATCCAGCTCGATCAGCACCTGCACCCATACGCGCAGGCCGGATTGACGATAGAAGCAGAGATCCAGCTGCTCGGGCAGTCCGCCACCGGCAATCCGGCCCAGCGCCGCCTCGAACGCACTGCGCGAGTCCTCGGTGTACAGCGCCAACGCCTGGTCCAGGGTGATCGGCTCCTTGCGCAGTCCGTGGATGCGATAGCACTCTTCGGTCCATTGCATGTGCCGGGTCTGCACCTCGATCTCGCACCCGCCGATGCGGCCCAGGGCCGAAACGCGGTTGAGCAGCTCGGTACGCCAGCGGATCAGCGCATCGGTCTGGTGCTGTTCGGTGATGTTCTGCACCTGGCCCAGCAGCCGCTTGGGCTGGCCCTCGCCGTCCAGCAGCGGCTGCATCCACAGCCGCAGATGCAGCGATGGTTCGCCGCTGCCGCGGGCCAGCTCCAGTTCGAGGCTGGCGGAGCGGCCATCGCGCCACAAGCGGCGCCAGGCTGCCCGCAGCGCTCCACGTGAACGCGGATGCAGCTGCTTGAGCCAGCGTCGCTGGCCGGGCACGTTGCCGGGCTCAAGTGCGAGCAGCGAACGCAGTTCGGGCGACCACCAGAAGGAGCCCGTGCCTGGATCGAACGACCAGCTGCCCATGCTGGCGATGCGCTGCGCCTCGCTCAGGTGCACCTGCTGTTCGTGCAGCAACGCCTCCAGCTGCTTCTGCTGTTCGATGTCGGTGTGGGTGCCGACCATCCGCAGCGGCTGGCCGTCGGCAGTGCGCGCGACCACGCGGCCACGATCAAGCACCCAGCGCCACTGCCCGTCGGGCTGGCGGAAGCGGAACTGCGCGCTGTACTGGTCGCTGGTTCCACGCAGGTGCTGATCCAGCGCGGCGCGCACGTGGCCGATGTCCTCGCCGTGCACGCGCGCCAGCATTCCGCTGGCGGTCTCTTCGCCCAGGCCAGGGGTGCGGGTGACGCGATCGCTGGGAATATCCCAGTCCCACAGGCTGTGGCCAGCGCTGTCCAGCGCCAGTTCCCAGCGTCCGCCACCCGCCAGCGGCACAGGTTCCGGCACGCTCAGGGTGAAGGCCAGCAGATTGCCGGCGCCGTCATGCACGGCGCGCAGGTGGCCGTCGTAATGGCCGCGCGGCCCTCCCGGCAGGCTGCACGCAACAATGCCACCGTCGGCCGCCAGCAGACGCAGGTCCTCCAGCATCGGCGCGTAGGCCGCGACCGTCGCCGGCAGGCCATGCTCGCGCGCGGCCGGATTGGCTGCCAGCGGACGGCCAGTGCGGTCGACGATGACCAGCGCCGACGCGAGCGGATGCTGCAGCAGGCTGGCGATGATCCCTTGGTCCACGCGATCTTGCTCCGGATGAAACGCCCGACAGCGGGGCACGCAGTGGTTAACGGCGCCTGCGGCGGATAATTGAGTGGCTACGGGGCACCTGCGCGGTAAGATGGCCGGCGCCCCTACCTGCTGCCCTGTCCATGCCCGCAGAACCGACCGGCACCGCCCCTGTTCCCGACCCGCGGATGGCCCAATCGCTGGGCCGCGATCGTCGGCGGATCGTGCTGAGTTACCTGGCGATGGCCCTGGCCTGGATGATCGCCACCGACAGCGCCGTGCAGCTGCTGGTACCCGATCCGTACCAGGCATCACTGTGGCAAAGCCTGAAAGGGTCGTTCTTCGCCCTGGCCAGCGCCGGGCTGCTGTACCTGCTGCTGCGGCCGCTGGCCGAGCACGTGCTGCTCACCCATGCCCGCCTGCAGGCCTCCGAGCTGCGCCTGCGGCAGATGTTCGAGGGCAATCCCGGGCCGATCCTGGTCTACGATCTGGACAGCCTGGCCATTCTCGATGCCAATCCTGCGGCCTGCAGCGCCTTCGGCTGGGAGCGCGAGGAACTGCTTGAGCGCACCATCGACGTGCTCTGGCCGCCCGGCCAGGACCAGGCGCTGCAGACCAAGCTCGAAGCCATCCGGGAGGCGCCCGAGCAGCTGTGCATCCTGCGGGCGCAGCTGCAGCTGCGCGATGGCAGCCTGCGGCAGATGGAGCTGCGCTCGAACGCAATCGGTTACGACGGCCACAACGCACGCCTGCTGATTGCCATCGATCGCACCGCCGAGGACCTTGCACAGCTGCGCCGGGACCAGGCACTGGCACGGGTGGAGGAAGCGCATGAGCTGGCGAAGATCGGCGCCTGGGAACTGGACCCCTCCAGCGGGCTGGGCCGGTACTCCAGCCAGGTCTACCGCCTGCTCGGCCGGCGCCCGCCGGAAGCGCGCCGCTGGCATCGCTTCGACGAACTGCTGGTGGCGGCCGATCCGGCCACTGCCGCGCAGGCGGACCAGCTGCTGGCCGAACTGTGTTCCGGCGAACCGGTGCAGGTGGACGTGCTGCTGCCGCTGCTGTCGATGGATGGCCGCGCGTTGATGGTGCACCTGCGCGCGGCCAGCGGCGTTGACGAGGCCGGCCGCGACCGCGTGCTCGGCACGCTGCAGGACGTGACCGAGCGCGAGCAGTCGCGGCGGCTGCTGCGCGAACGTGAGGAACAGTTCCGCGAACTGGTGCGTGTACTGCCGGACGGCGTGGTCATCCTCTTCGAGGAGCACGTACTGTACGCCAACGCCTGGGCCGCGAGCCTGTTCGGCTATGGCGGCCATGCCCTGCTCGGCGAGCCGCTGGCGGCCCTGGTCGCCGACAGCGATCTGGCGCGGGTACGTGTGCAGCTCCGGGCCGGCCAGCCCCAGCACGGCCCCGGCCACAGCAGCGTGGTGGCGATGCAGCGTGCCGATGGCCGCAGCTTCCACGCCGGCCTGGCTGTGGGCGAAGTGCGCTATGGCGGTCGCGACTGCAAGCTGCTGATCGTGCGTGACCTGAGCGACTCCGAGCGCACCCGCAGTGCGCTGGAGACCAGCAACCGCGAACTGCAGGCGATGGCCGGCCGGTTGTTCTCGCTGCAGGAGGACGAGCGCCGCGCGATCTCGCGCGACCTGCACGATGACATCGGGCAGGCCATCACCGCCATCAAGCTCTCCGCCTATGCCGCGCAGGACGAAGACGATCCGAAGCGCCGCAGCGAGGATCTGGCACAGATCGTCAGCCTGGCCGACACCACGGTGGCCAAGCTGCGTGACATCTCCACCCTGCTGCGGCCACCACAACTGGATGCGCTGGGCCTGGAGGCGGCATTGAGCTGGCAGGCACGGGTACTGTTCCGCTCCTCACCGGTGGAACTGCTGGCCGAAATCGAGCCCCTGCCGCATCGGCCCGACAACAGCATCGAGCAGGCCTGTTTCCGCATCGCCCAGGAAAGCCTGACCAACGTACTGCGCCACGCCCGCGCCAGCCAGGTGCAGCTGCAGCTGCGCGATGTCGGCCAGCGCGGGCTGCACCTGCAGATCCGCGACGACGGCGAGGGTTTCGACCCTGAGGGCCCACGCGGCCTGGGCCTGATCGTCATGCGCGAACGTGCGCAGAGCGTGGGCGGCCACGTGCGCATCGAGTCGGCGCACGGCGCCGGCACCCTGGTCGATGTCCATCTTCCCTACCAGGCAGCCTGCGCGGCTGCCGTCGAAACACCGGATTACTGAGCCTATGTGGAATCCCAATCTGCCACTGGTCAGCATCGACGATGCCCCTGACCGCCTTGGCGCCGGCAATCCCGAGCTGCAGGCGATGGTGGCCGAAGCCGCTTCGGGTGGCACGCCGCTGATGCTGATGCATGTGGACATCGACCACTTCGCGTCGGTCAACGAGAACATGAGCGCGGAAGTGGGTGACCAGGCGCTGGTACTGGTGGCGCAACGCCTGCAGTCCTACCTGCGCGGGCGCGGCAAGCTGTGGCGCCATGGCAGCGACGAGTTCCTGATCGCCGTGCCGCGCGACGCCGACCTGCCGCTGCCGGAGGACTTCGCCGAAGAAATCCGCCAGCAGATGGAACTGCCGCTGTCGGTGCTGCCCTACACCCTGTTCATGACCGGCAAGCTGGGCGTCAGCCTGTGCCCGGAGCATGCCAGCAGCACCTCGCGCCTGCTCGATCATGCTGAAGATGCGCTGTACCAGGCCGCCCGCGAGGGTGGCAACGCGGTGCGCATCCATGCCGTGGACACACCACCCAGCGCGCACAGCGAGAGCATCATCGCGCGCCAGATCGTCGATGCCATCCCCAATGCCGAGCTGAAGCTGCGCTACCAGCCCCTGGTCAGCGCACGCGATGGCCATGTGGTGGGCATGGAAGCCCTGCTGCGCTGGCAGTCGCCGACGCTGGGGATGCTGGTACCGGAGCGCTTCATGCGAACGGCCGAGCGGCTCGGCATCATCGTGCAGATCGGTACCTGGGTGCTGGAGGGCGCGCTCAAGCAGGCCCGGCTGTGGCGCGACCAGGGTTTCGACGACTTCACCATTGCGGTGAATGTCTCCACCCTGCAGCTGCTGCGACCGAATTTCTTCGCCGAAGTGATGTCGCTGCTGCAGGCAGCGGGCGTGCCGGCGCAGATGCTGACGCTGGAGATCAACGAAAGCGCGCTGACCAACAACGTCAATTTCGTGCACGAGACCCTGGCCAACCTGCGCAACGAAGGCATCAGCCTGAGCCTGGACAACTTCGGCACCGGCGACTCCAGCCTGAGCGCGCTGGTGCGCTATCCGGTGGACAAGCTGAAGATCGACCGCAGCTTCATCAAAAGCGCACCCGCCGGCAACCGCGAGGCCGCCATCGCCCGTGCGATCATCGCCATGGGCCACCAGCTGGGCATGACGGTGATCGCCAACGGTGTGGAATCGCAGGCACAGCTGGGCTTCCTGCGCCGCAACGACTGCGATGTGTTCCAGGGCTATCTGTTCGGCGAACCGATGTCGGCCGATGCCGCGGGCATGACCCTGCGCCGGCGCTACCTGCGCCCGGAAGCATTCGCCGAGACCCGCCCGGACCGCACCCTGCTGCTGCTGGACGATGAAGAGAACGTGCTGCGCTCGCTGGTGCGGCTGTTCCGTCGCGACGGCTACCGCATCCTCGCCGCCGGCAACGTGCGCGACGCCTTCGATCTGCTGGCGATCAACGATGTGCAGGTGATCCTGTCCGACCAGCGCATGAGCGACATGAGCGGCACCGAGTTCCTGGGCCGGGTGAAAATGCTGTACCCCGACACCATCCGCCTCGTGCTGTCCGGCTACACCGATCTGAACACGGTGACCGACGCGATCAACCGCGGCGCGATCTACCGCTTCCTGACCAAGCCATGGAACGACGACGAGCTGCGCAAGCACATCCACCAGGCCTTCCGTACCTACGAGGAACAGCGCCGCAGCAACGCCGGCCCGGTGACGATGGACGCAGGTGATGGTGGCGAGGATCGCCCGCCGTTGCGGTGATGGAGGCCGCCGGGCATGGCCCGGCGCTACCGTGCACCTGTGCCGTGCGGCGGCTCAGCGCGGCTGCTTCACCGGCAGCACCACGCGGAAGCGCGAGCCGACGCCGGGGGTGCTGTCCAGATCGATGCGACCGTGATGCTTGTTGATGATGCTGTAGGAGATCGACAGGCCCAGGCCGGTTCCGCTGCCCACTGGCTTGGTGGTGAAGAACGGATCGAAGATGCGCTGGCGCAGTTCGGGCGAGATGCCGCCACCGGTGTCCTCGAACTCGACCCAGACATGGTCGCCCTCCACGCCGGTACGCACGGTGATGGTGCCACGCTCGGCGATGGCATGGCCGGCGTTGAGCAGCAGGTTCATGTAGACCTGGTTGAGTTCGGACGGCAGGCACTCGACCAGCGGCAGCTGGCCGAACTCACGCACCAGGGTGACCTTGTACTTGAGCTCGTTCCAGATGATGTTGATGGTGGACTCGAGGCCGGCGTGCAGGTCGACCAGCTTCCACGACTCATCGCGGCCGGAGTACGAGAAGTCCTTGAGGTCGCGCACGATGCGCGTCACCCGCTCGATGCCCTCGCGTGACTCGGCCATCAGCTGTGGCAGATCGCGGCTGATGAAGTCGATGTCCAGCCGGTCACGGATGTCGTCGATCTCCGGGATGAGCGCCTTCGGGTCGGGCGCACGCAGGGCGCGCTCGTAGGCCTCGATCACGGTGAACAGGCTGCGCAGGTACTCCTGCAGGCTGCCGAGATTGGAGTGCACGTAGCCGATCGGGTTGTTGATCTCGTGCGCGACGCCGGCGGCAAGCTGGCCGATGGACGCCATCTTCTCCGACTGCAGCAGCTTTTCCTGCGTGCCGTTCAGTCGAAGGTAGGCCTGGCGCAGTTCGGCATGGCGCTGCTGCAGCTCGCGCTCGTAGTCTTCCTGGCCCTCGATGTGGCGGAACAGTGCCAGGTAGTGGCCCTGCCCGGGCGGACCGTGATGGTACAGATGCGCGATGACCACGCCCTCGCCCAGCGGCAGGCTGCCGTTCCAGTGACCGTTCTGGCGGGCGTGCTCCAGCGCGTCCGGCGGCAGCAGCTGACGCAGGCGCTGTGGTGCCGGCAGAAGGCCTTCGTCGCTGGCCAGCAGGTTCTGCGCGGCCGGATTGGCCAAGGCGACCTGACCGTCTTCGGTGAACAGCAGCAGGCCCTCGCGCAGGCGTTCAAGCAACGCCTGCAGCACCGGCTGTGGTGGAAGGGGGGCGGTAACCAGGACGTTGGCAGCGGACACGGCGGCTCAGGGGCATTCGAACAGGCGCCCAATATACGCGGTCGTGCCGCAGGCGACAGCCTGCGAGCCGGGAGGTCCGCGCGAAGTTGCGTCAGGCCACCGCCAGAGGACGGCCAGCGGTGACTGCGTGGGCCTGCCCCTTGGCATCGTAGGCCGAGGCCTCTTCGCTGCGGCCCAGCTGGCGCAGCGCCCAGTTCACTTCGCGGCGCCTGCGCGACAGCAGCACGCCGTTGGCGCGATTGCGCTCGGCCAGCTCCTGCAGCTGTTCGCCCTCGCCCACCGGCGGTGCGCCTTCCAGCGCACGCAGCGCCTCCAGCTTGGCGCCGGTGGCGCGGATCAATGCGTGCACGTCATGCTCGACCAGGGCCTGGCGTTCGACGTCCAGGGCCAGCGCCAGGCGCTGCAACGGCTCGCTCATCGCCGCGGTCATCCGTGCAGCTGCTGGTCCAGCTCAAGCATGCGCGAAGCGATCGCGTCCGGATTGATCGTATAGGTGCCGTTCTGCAGCGATTCGCGCACGGCGGCCACGCGCTGGGCGTCGATCGCCGGCGCCGTGGTCAGTTCGCGTTCGATGGCCTGCAGATTGGTGGCCTCGCCGGTCAGGCGCAGGCTGTCGGCCGCCTCCACCGGACGCGCCGGCGAGTCGCTGCTGACGCCGGGCTTGCTGGCCGGGTTCGTCACGCTGCGCAGTGCCTGGGGGACCTGCAGGTTGCCGTCGATTTTCTGGCTCATGGGGTGTCCTGGAGTTGCCGTTCACAAGGGATAACGGCCGCAGGGCCGTGATCTTTAGGGAAATCTTGCGGGAATTCAACGCGCCACGATTACGTCACCACGGGCATCCACCGTGCCCTGCACGATGCGCCGCGAGGAGAGGTTCTCCACCGAGATGCGTTCGTTCTCGCCGGCATCGCCCATCGCCCGGCCCGCGATGCGCACCTCGACCGAGCCGCGCCGCGACACCAGCGCCACATTGTCTCCGCGCTTGATGAGACGCTGGGTGACCAGGTCGTTGCTCGACAGCAGCGTTCCAGCCTGCAGCGGACGCCGGGCGATGCGGCCGATCGCTGCATTGGGATCGGCCAGCACGGCCCCGGCAATGCGTGCAGCATCGCGTTGGGCGGTACTGATATCGGCAGCCGTCAGCGTTTCTCCAGCAGCGATGCCGCGTGCAAGCACCAGCACCGTCTGGTTGCGCCGCACCTTCACCGGTACGAACAGGCGCCAGCCGCCCGCATCGGGGCAGCTGACCTCGACCGTGGTGTTCGCTGTCGGCTGCACCTGCAGCGCTCCCCCGCACCGGGGAAGACGCAGCGCGTCAGCCACCTGGGCCTCGCCTTCGCTGCCGGCGGGCAGGCTCGACAACGCCGCCGCACGGATGCTGGCCACCGGCTGCCAGTCGGCGGCCAGTGCCCAGGGCGAGGCAATGGCCAGTGCGACTGCCAGGATGGAGGAAATCGGGCGCATGGCGCCTCCTGTCGATGGGACCTGGCCCGGACGCGTGCAAGCGGCGTGCCAGTGCGATGCGCGGCACCACACTCGGCGCCGCTGGATCGGACCCTCAAGTTCCCGCCGCTGCACGCCGATACAGCAGCCATGTCCCATGACCTGCTCAACCGGATCGACCAGCGGACCCGCCTGGCCGGCCACAACCGACTGGCGCTGCTGCTGTTCCGCCTCGGCGGACGTCAGCTTTTTGGCGTCAATGTATTCAAGGTGCAGGAAGTGCTGCGGCGCCCGGAGCTGTTCCAGGTGCCCGGCCTGCCCGGGCAGTTCGCCGGCGTGGCCGATGTACGCGGACGCTCGGTGCCGGTCCTGGACCTGGGCCTGGCGATCGGCCATCCCGAGCGCGAGCCGGATGCCGATACCTCGCCCGGCTACCTTGTCGTCACTGAATTCAACCGCTCGATCCAGGGCTTCCTGGTCAGCGGCGTGGAGCGCATCGTCAACATCGCAGTGGAGGACATCCATCCGCCACCGGAACTCGGCGCTGAATCGAGCTACCTGACGGCGGTCACCCGCTTCCAGGGCGAGCTGATCCAGGTGATCGACGTGGAAAGCGTGCTGGCCGACATCGCGCAGATCCGGGGCGAGGCCGTGCTCGATCCACAGATGGCCATGCCCGCCGACGGCCCGCAGCTGCAGGTGCTGGTGGTGGACGACTCGCGGGTGGCACGCCAGCAGATCCGCAGCGTGCTGGACCAGCTGGGGGTCGGCGCCACCCTGCTCTCCGATGGCCGGCAGGCGCTGGACCACCTGCTGCAGATCCACGCCTCGGGCGAGAATCCCGCCGACCGCTACGCCATGGTCATCTCCGATATCGAGATGCCGGCGATGGACGGCTACACGCTGACGACGGAAATCCGGCGCCATCCGGGGCTGGCGGGGCTGTACGTGCTGCTGCACACCTCGCTGTCGGGCGTATTCAACAACGCGATGGTCGAGCGCGTGGGCGCCAATGCCTTCGTCGCCAAGTACTCCCCGCACGAGCTGGCCGATTTCGTGCTGGACCGCCTGCGCAAGGTGGCGATGGCGGCCTGAGGCCGCCGGGGTTCCGCGCCGGGCATGGCCCGGCGAGCGTAGCGGCGCCCCGCCCCGCCCACGACCTTTTGGCACACCGCTTGCAGCTTCCCGGGCAACGTTCCCCTGGGAGTGCATCGTGCGCAACCTGATTACCGACTACCTGGGCGTACATGCCCAGGCCATGCCGTTGCGCGAACAGCGGATGAAGCTGATCGCCAGCAATCTCGGCAATGCCGATACCCCCGGCTACAAGGCCCAGGACCTGGACTTCGACGCCGCCCTGCGCAGCGCACAGGGACAGGATGGCAACGGCCTGATGGCCACCACCCACGAGCAGCACTATGCGATCAACAACGGCCTGAATCCGTTCCAGATCACGCGCGAGGGTGTCCAGCCCAGCCTTGACGGCAACACCGTCGATCCGGATGCAGAGCGCGCCGCCTACGGTCGCGCCGCGCTGGAGTACCGCGCATCGCTCAGCTTCGTCGAGAGCAAGGTCCGTTCCATGCTGACCGCGATCACGGGGCAATAAGCCATGAGCAACCTGCCGATCTTCGACATCGCCGGCTCCGCGCTGCAGGCGCAGTCGGTGCGCATGAGCACCATCGCCTCCAACCTGTCCAACGCCGACACCGTTGCCGGCTCGGCCGAGGCCGTCTACAAGCCGCTGGAGCCGATCTTCCAGGCGGTCACGAGCAAGGACGACCCGAACATCACCTCGGTGCAGGTGAAGGAAATCACCCGCAGCGAGGCGGCGCCGATCAAGCGCTACGAGCCCGGCCACCCGCTTGCCGACGCCGACGGTTACATCTACCAGCCCGACGTCGATCCTGTCGCGCAGATGGTCAATCTGATCTCGACCTCACGCAACTACCAGGCCGGCGTGGAGATGTTGACCACCGCCAAGGAACTGGCCCTGGCCACCCTGACCATGGGCCGCTGAGGCCCGCAGTACCGGATACCGCCATGACCACTGCCGTCAACAACCAGACCAGCCAGGACGTCTACTCCGCACTGGGCCTGAATGCTCCCAACAGCAACGCCACCAAGAAGAAGAACACCCTGGACCAGGCCGACTTCCTGCGCCTGATGACCGAGCAGCTGCAGCACCAGGACCCGCTCAAGCCCATGGACAACACGCAGATGGTCGCGCAGATGGCGCAGATGTCGACCGTGCAGGGCATCACCGATCTGAACACCACGGTGCAGGGCTTCCAGCAGTCGATGGCCAGCGACCAGGTGCTGCGTGGCGCCGCGCTGGTGGGACACCAGGTGCTGGTGCCGTCCGAGAAGCTGGTGCTGGAGAACGAAGGCAGCGTCGAGGGCACGGTGGCCGCGCCCGGCGCCGGCATCATCACCGTGGACATCACCGATGCCAACGGCGCCAAGGTCACCTCGATCAGCGTCGAGGCCAAGGCCGCGGGCGAAACCGCATTCCAGTGGGATGGCAAGGATGCCGCCGGCAACCGCATGGAGCCGGGCAAGTACAGCGTGGTCGCCAACCATGTCGATACCGCTGGCAAGAGCACCAAGCTGTCCACCTATGTGCAGGCACCGGTGGAAAGCGTGACCGTCGGTTCCGATGGCCTGTACCTGAACCTCAAGGGCCTGGGCACGGCCCCGATCGACTACGTGCTCCGCGTCAGCTGAGCCGCCTACCCGCATCTACCAGGAGCATCCCATGGGCTTCAATGTCTCGCTGTCCGGCATCAATGCCGCCAACTCCGACCTGAGCGTCACCGCCAACAACGTCGCCAACGTCAACACCACCGGCTTCAAGCAGTCGCGCGCCGAGTTCGCCGACCTGTTCGCCGCCACCAGCTACGGCCTGTCGAAGAACGCGGTCGGCTCGGGCGTGCGCGTCTCCAACGTGGCCCAGCAGTTCATCCAGGGCAACAACGAGCAGACCGGCCGCAGCCTGGACATGGCGATTTCCGGTGAGGGCTTCTTCACCATGAACATGAACGGCCAGCGGGTGTACTCGCGTGCCGGCAACTTCCAGACCGATGCCGCAGGCTACGTGACCAACCCGCAGGGCGCGCGCCTGCAGGTGTTCGCGCCCAACGCCGACGGCACCAACTTCGACGCCGGTCGCATGATCGACCTGCAGCTGCTGACCACCGACAGCCCGCCCCGGCAGACCAGCGATGTAAAGGTTGGTTTCACCCTGCCGGCCAACGCCAAGGAACCGACGGTGCAGCCGTTCGATGCCACCAATTCCAACAGCTACAACCACTCCAGCGGCGGCATTACCGTGTATGACTCGCTGGGCGTGAGCCACATCCAGGTGTCGTACTTCGTCAAGGAAGCCGGCGTCAACCAGTGGACCGTGCACAACTTCGTCGACGGCGAGCCCGCAGGTACCCCGACGCCGGTCACCTTCGACAACAGCGGCAAGCTGACCGCACCGGCCAACGGCAGGATCAGCCTCGGCACGTTCACCCCGACCACCGGCGCGGGCGAGTTGAACATGACCCTGGACGTGAGCGGCTCGACCCAGTACGGCGAGAAGTTCGCCCTGCGCAACACCCAGCAGGACGGTTACGCCGCGGGCAAGCTCAACGAAATCACGGTGTCGGACACCGGCGTGGTCTACGCACGCTACTCCAATGGCGACGACAAGCCGCTCGGCCAGGTTGCGCTGACCACCTTCAACAACCCGCAGGGCCTGGAGCAGAAGGGCAACAACGTGTGGGCGGAGACGTTCGATTCGGGTACGGCCCGTACCGGAATGCCCGACACCTCCAACCTCGGCAAGATCCAGGCCGGCTCGCTGGAGGCGTCCACTGTCGACCTGACCGAGCAGCTGGTCAACATGATCACCGCGCAGCGCAACTTCCAGGCCAACGCACAGATGATCACCACCCAGGACCAGATCACCCAGACCGTCATCAACATCCGTTGATGAGCCGCTGACCCTGTCACGGAACTCCCCGCATGGATAAAGCCCTCTACGTGGCGATGACCGGTGCCCGCGCCTCCCTGCAGGCGCAGGGAACGCTCAGCCACAACCTCGCCAACTCCGATACCCCCGGCTTCAAGGAAGCGCTGGCCAACACCGAGGCCTTCCCGATCCAGGGCCGGGGCTTTGCCTCGCGGGTCGATGCGCTGCACGTCGACGCCGGCTTCAACCGCCGGCCCGGTGCGCAGCACATCACCGGCAAGCCGCTGGACCTGGCGCTGCAGACCGGCACCTGGCTGGCCGTGCAGTCCACCGACGGCAGCGAAGCGTACACGCGCGGCGCGGCACTGTCGGTGACACCGAACGGTCAGCTGGTAACTTCCGGTGGGCGCCCGGTACTAGATGACAACAACAACCCGATCGCCATTCCGCCTTACCAGGCGATGGAGATCGGCAACGACGGCACGATCTCCATCATCCCGCAGGGTGAAGGCCCGCAGACCATGGCCATGATCGGCCGGATCAAGGTGGTGCAGGCACCGGACGAACGGCTCGAGCGCGGTCTTGATGGCCTGTTCCGCAACACCGATCCGCTGCAGCCGTTCGCCCAGGCCCTCGGGCCCACCGTGCACAGCGGCCAGCTGGAGGGCAGCAACGTCGATGCCGCCGGTGCACTGGTGCAGATGATCCAGCTGCAACGCCAGTACGAAATGCAGGTGCAGGTGATCAAGCACGGTGATGACAACGCACGCAGCGCCAACAGCCTGCTGCGACTGGGCAGCTGACGGAATTCCGCCGGCGCCGCGTAACGGCACTGGCACACCGCTTGCACGCCGTACCCCATGGGCCGCAGCACGCGGCCGGTTTCAGCCAGACAGGACTCCGAAGATGAACCAGGCATTGTGGATCGCGAAAACCGGACTGGATGCGCAGCAGATGCGCATGTCGGTGGTTTCCAACAACCTCGCCAACACCAACACCACCGGCTTCAAGCAGGACCGCGCCAGCTTCGAGGATCTGTTGTACCAGCAGGTCCGCCAGCCGGGCGGCGCATCGTCGGCGCAGACCCAGCTGCCGACCGGCCTGCAGCTGGGCACGGGCGTGCGCGTGGTGGCCACCGCCAAGAACTTCGAGCAGGGCAGCCAGCAGCAGACCGGCCGCGCGCTGGACGTGATGGTCAATGGCCGGGGCTTCTTCGAGGTGCAGCTGCCCGATGGCAGCTCCGCCTACACCCGCGACGGCTCGTTCAAGATCAACCAGGACAGCGAACTGGTCACCAACAGCGGTTACCCGGTGCAGCCCGGCATCCAGATTCCCGAAGGCGCGCAGTCGGTAACCATCGGCAGCGACGGCACCATCAGCGTGAAGATGGCCGACGACGCCGCATCGGTGGAAATCGGTGCGCTGACCCTGACCGACTTCGTCAATCCCGCAGGCCTGCAGGCGCGCGGCGAGAACCTGTTCCTGGAAACCACCGCCTCGGGGCCGGCGCAGAACGGCAATCCGGGCCTGAACGGGCTCGGCAACGTGGTCCAGGGTGCGCTCGAGGGCAGCAACGTGAACGTGGTGGAGGAGCTGGTGTCGATGATCGAAACCCAGCGCGCCTACGAGATGAACGCCAAGGCGATCTCGACCACCGACTCCATGCTGGCCTACCTCAACAACAAGATCTGACCGGCCCAACCGGGATAACGCCATGTCGCCCACTTCCACCCTCGCCCGCACTGTCCTCGCCAGCACGGTGGCCGCCCTGCTCGGCGGCTGCGTGATTGCCGGCGACGTGCGCCCCTACCCCGCGATGGCGCCGCTGCAGCCGATCATGCCGCCCCAGGCGGAGCCGACGGCCGGTGCGATCTATGCGGCAGGGCCAACCCTGCAGCTGTACTCGGACCGCCGCGCGCGTGATGTCGGCGACCTGCTGACCATCACGCTGCTGGAAAACACCACCGCGCAGACCAGCGCCAACACCGCCACCAACAAGGAATCGAATCTGAGCCTGGGGACGCCCTCGATCTTCGGTGCGCCGGTCACCCTGGGCGGCAAGGACATCCTCAGCGCCAGCGCCAAGGGCGCGCGCGACTTCACCGGCAAGGGCAACAGCGCACAGAGCAACCGCCTGCAGGGCAGCGTCACGGTCACCGTGATCCAGCGCCTGCCCAATGGCAACCTGGTCGTGCAGGGACAGAAGAATCTGCGCCTGAACCAGGGCGACGAGCTGGTGCAGGTGCAGGGCATCGTGCGCCCGGGTGACATCAGCCCGGACAACACCCTTCCCTCCAGCCGTGTGGCCGAGGCCCGCATCGTCTACGGCGGCCGCGGTCCGGTCGCGCAATCCAACGCGATGGGCTGGCTGAGCCGCTTCTTCAACTCCGGCCTGACGCCGTTCTGAGCATGGCCATGACGCTTACCTTCTTCTCTTCCTGGCACCGTCTGTCATCGCTGTGCTGCCTGGTGCTGCTGGCAGTGGCTGCGCCCGCCAATGCCGAGCGCATCAAGGATCTGGCCCAGGTCGGCGGCGTGCGCGGCAACGCGCTGGTCGGCTACGGCCTGGTGGTCGGCCTGGATGGCAGTGGCGACCGCACCAGCCAGGCCCCCTTCACCGTGCAGAGCCTGAAGAACCTGCTGGGCGAGCTGGGCGTGAATGTGCCGGCCAACGTCAATCCGCAGCTGAAGAACGTCGCCGCCGTGGCGATCCACGCCGAACTGCCACCGTTCGCCAAGCCAGGGCAGCCCATCGATGTCACCGTGTCCTCGATCGGCAACGCGGTGTCGCTGCGTGGCGGCTCGCTGCTGATGGCGCCGCTGCGCGGTGCTGATGGCCAGGTCTACGCCATCGCACAGGGCAACCTGATCGTGGGCGGCTTCGGTGCCCAGGGCAAGGATGGCTCGCGGGTGTCGGTGAACGTGCCCAGCGTCGGCCGCATTCCCAACGGTGCCACGGTCGAACGCGCGTTGCCGGATGTGTTCGGTGCCAACGGCGAAATCACCCTGAACCTGCACAACAACGACTTCACCACCGTCTCGCGGATGGTCGCCGCGCTCAACAACGCCTTCGGCGAAGGCGCGGCACGCGCCGTCGACGGCGTGACTGTGGCGGTGGCCGCGCCGACCGACCCGGGTGCACGCATCGGCCTGCTTGCCCGCATCGAGAACCTGGAGCTGACCCCGGGCAGCGCCCCGGCCAAGGTCGTGGTCAACTCGCGTACGGGCACGGTGGTCATCGGCCAGCAGGTCCGCGTCGGCCCTGCGGCGATCTCGCACGGCTCGTTGACGGTGACCATCCAGGAGAACACCAACGTCAGCCAGCCCAACGCACTGGCCGGCGGCAGCACGGTGGTCAGCCCGCAGTCGACCATCACCGCCACCAACGATGGCAGCCGCATGTTCAAGTTCAATGGCGGCACCACACTGGATGAGATCGTGCACGCGGTGAACGCCGTCGGCGCCGCGCCGGGCGACCTCATCGCGATCCTGGAAGCACTGAAGCAGGCCGGCGCGCTGAGCGCCGAACTCGAGGTGATCTGACATGCGCATCACCCCCGCCTTCGAGCTGAATCCGGCGCAGCAGAACGACCCGGCCAGGATCGACAAGGTCGCGCGGCAGCTGGAAGGCCAGTTCGCGCAGATGCTGGTCAAGAGCATGCGCGATGCCAGTTTCGGCGACTCGCTCTTTCCCGGTGAGAACAAGATGTTCCGGGAGATGTACGACCAGAAGATCGCCGAGGCGATGACCCGTGGCAAGGGACTCGGGCTGTCGGCCATGATCACCCGCCAGCTGTCCGGAGCGACCGCCGAAGGACCGGCGCTGGATACCGGCATCGGCGCTGCGAAGGCCAGCCGGGCCTATCAGCTCAACGCGCCCGCCAAGGCGGCGCCGTCGCTGCCGCTGGAGGACGCCGGCCAGGCCGTACGCATGCTGCAGCAGATGGCCGCAGGTGCACAGCAGGATGCATCGGCCGCCATCGCGCCGATGGAACAGGCCCTGGACCTGATCGCCGGCCGCGAAAGCAGCAGCGTCCACCGGTCGCTGGGCACCGATGATCCCTACATCGCCGGGCTTGACGGCCCCGACTGGGCAGCCCGCAACGACCAGTGGGCCGCCACTGCCAGCAACCGTGGCAGCGGCACTACGACCGACGCGCTGGCGACCCGCACCGCGGTTGCCCAGCTGGGTGCGCATACCCCGGAAGGCTTCGTCGCCAGCATCTGGCAGCACGCGCAGAGCGCAGCCCGGGAGCTGGGCGTGGACGCACGCGCGCTGGTTGCGCAGGCCGCACTGGAAACCGGCTGGGGCAAGCGCCAGATCAAGCACGCCGATGGCAGCACCTCGCACAACCTGTTCGGCATCAAGGCCAATGGCTGGAACGGGCAGCGTGCGGTGGCCGGCACCCATGAGTACGTCGATGGCGTGCGCCGTAATGAAACCGCAAGCTTCCGCGCCTACACCTCGCCGGCCGAGAGCTTCGCCGATTACGTGCGCCTGCTGAAGACCAGCCCGCGCTACCAGCAGGCCCTGCAGGCCGGCACCGATGTGCAGGGCTTCGCCCGGGGCCTGCAGCGGGCCGGCTATGCCACCGATCCGCGCTACGCGGCCAAGATCGCCGCGATCGCCGGCGGCCCGACCATCGAGCGTGCCGTCGCCGCCGTGACCGATGCCGGCAGTCGCCTTGGCCAGACCTTCGCCAGCACCGCAACAGCGGCGCTGGGTACCACCCGTCGTTGAGGAACCCCATGTCCAGCGTACTTTCCACCGGTACCGGTGCCCTGCTCGCCTTCCAGCGCGCCCTGGCAACCACCAGCCACAACGTGGCCAACCTCAACACGCCGGGTTACAGCCGGCAGAAGGTCAATTTCGCCACGGCCGATCCGCAGAACTTCGGCTACGGCACGGTGGGCAACGGCACGCGCATCACCGACATCCGGCGCACTGCCGACCAGCTGGCGATCTCGCGCCTGCTCGACAGCAGCGGCGAGCTGGCACGCCTGAAGCAGTTGTCCGGCATGGCCGACCGCGTCAACGCCCTGTTCTCCGACGCCGCCACCAACGTCGCAGGCGTCTGGTCCAACTTCTTCGATTCGGTCAGCGGCCTGTCTTCCAATGCCTCCGGCACGGCCGACCGGCAGAGCATGCTGGACGGTGGCAAGGCACTGGCCAACCGTTTCGTGCAGCTCAATACCCATCTGAACAACCTCAACAGTGAGGTCAACAACGGCCTGCTCGCCGGAGCGACCGAGGTCAACCGGCTGGCGCAGGAGATCGCCCAGATCAACGGCGCCATCGGTACCAACATCGCCAGCGCGGCTCCGGACCTGCTCGATCGCCGCGACCAGCTGATCTCGCAGCTGATCGGCTATACCGGTGGCACCGCGGTGATCCAGGACGGCGGCGTGATGAACGTCTACACCGCTGGCGGCAACGCACTGGTGGTCGGCACCACCGCCACCCGGGTCACCACCGTGGCCGATCCGTACCAGCCCGAGCGCCTGCAGCTGGCGCTGGAAACGCAGGGCAACACCATCACCCTGGATCCCAAGGCCGTCGGCGGCCAGATCGGTGGGCTGATGGAGTTCCGCGACACCGTGCTGACCCCGGCGCAGGCGGAACTGGGCAAGCTGGCGATCGGCCTGGCCGACACCTTCAACCAGGTCCACCACCAGGGCGTGGATCTCTACGGCCAGCTCGGCGGTGACTTCTTCAACATCGGCACGCCGCGGGTGACGGCCAACAGTGGCAACAGCGGGACGGCCAGCATCAGTGCCAGCTTCGGCGATCTCGGCAAGCTGGACGCGCAGAACGTCGTCCTGCAGTTCGATGGCACGCAGTGGAAGGCGAGCCGCGCCGACACCGGCGCCAGCATTCCGTTGACCGGCACCGGCACCGCCGCCGATCCGCTGGTGATCAACGGCGTCGAGCTGGTGGTCGGCGGCACGCCGGCAATCAACGACCGCTTCCTGCTGCAGCCCACTGCCGGCGTGGCCGGCAGCCTGGAGATCGCCATCACCGATCCCTCGCGCATCGCAGCCGCGGCTGCCGTGAAGGGCGCCGCCGCCACCGCCAATACCGGTACGGGCAAGCTCAGCGGCGTCTCCGTGACCGATGCCGGCCATGCGGACCTGCGCAATCCTGCGGCGATCGTCTTCACTTCCGCCACCACCTACACCATCGATGGTGGCCCACCGCAGACCTACACCCCGGGCCAGACCATCAGCGCCAACGGTTGGTGTTTCGTTCTCGACGGTGCACCGCGCACCGGCGACACCTTCAACATCACCCCGACCCCGGCCGGCTCTTCGGACAACAGCAACGCGGCAAGGCTGGCCAAGGTGGAGAGCGCCAAGGCGTTCAGCAGCGGCACCGTCACCCTGAACGGCGCACTGGGCGGGCTGACCACCCAGGTCGGCGCGGCAGCGCGCTCAGCCGAGTACTCGCTTGAAGCGCAGCTGGTGATCAACGAGAAGGCCCAGGACGCGCGCGACGAAATCTCCGGCGTCAACCTGGATGAGGAGGCGGCGAACATGCTCCGCCTGCAGCAGGCCTACCAGGCCGCCTCGCAGTTGATTTCCACTGCCGACAACATGTTCCAGACCATCCTGGGAGCCGTCCGCCGATGAGCAGCCGCATCTCCACCGGAATGATGTTCAACCAGTCGGTGACGCTGATGCTGGCCAAGCAGGCCAAGCTCAATCACCTGGAGCAGCAGATCGCCACCGGCAGCAAGATCGTCAGCGCCAAGGACGATCCCGTGGCCGCGGGCACCGCCGTGGGCCTGGACCGCAGCCTGGCGGCCCTCGAGCGGATGGGCCTCAACGCCGGCAACGTGCAGAACCGGCTCGGCGTGCAGGAGAACACACTGGCCCAGGTCAACGATCTGATGGGCCGCGTCAGCGATCTGACGCTGCAGGCCAGCAATCCGGCGCTGAGCGCCGCGGACAAGAAGACCCTGATCACCGAGCTGAACCAGATCCGCGACGGCCTGCTGTCGCTGGCCAACAGCAGCGATGGTACCGGCCGCTATGTATTCGGTGGCACCCATGACGGCGATCCGCCGTTCGCCAAGATCGACGGCAAGGTGGTCTATCGCGGCGACCAGACCCAGCGCCAGGTGGAAGTGGGGCCGGACACCTACGTGCTCGACGCCCTGCCCGGCAGCGAGATCTTCATGCGCATTCCGACCGGCGATGGCTTCGTCGACGGCAGCGCCGCCGCAGGCAACACCGGCAAGGGCGTGCTGACCAACATCACCCGCGACGGCAGCGACAGCTGGAACGGCCAGGCCTTCAGCGTGCGCTTCACCGCCAGCGACCAGTACGAGGTGCTGGACGCAACGGGCAACGTGACCAGTACCGGCTCCCTGAAGCCCGGCGACGAACTGGAAGTGAACGGCGTGCGCCTGCAGATCACCGGCGCTGCCGAGCCCGGCGATACCTTCAACGTGCAGCCGGCCGGCAGCCGCGACATCTTCGCGACGATGGACAAGCTGATCGCCGCACTCGACGCCGATACCGGCAGCACCGCACAGCTGGCGGCGCAGCAGAACCAGCTGCAGAGTGCATTGCGTGACGTCGGCCGCGCGTCCGAGCGGATGATCGATTCGCGTGCTGCCGGCGGCTCGCAGCTCAAGGCGCTGGACAATGCAGCGGACATGCGCGAAGCCAACAGTGTGACGTTGAAGACCACCCTGTCACAGATGCGCGACCTGGACTACGCCGATGCCCTGAGTCAGTACCAGTTGCAGAGCACCGCGCTGCAGGCTGCACAGACGATCTTCTCGCAGATGCAGTCGATGTCGCTGTTCAACAAGATCGGCTGATCCGTTTCCCGCACACGCCCATGAAGGCCGCGATGCCCTGCATCGCGGCCTTTTTCGTTTCCGCAGCACCCTGCCGCTGCCTCGCCCGCCGGTGCGCCGCGCGCGTTCATTGACGACCCGCGCGCCCAGGTCCGCCCCACCCGGCGCCACCAGCGGCGCCCGCCACCCCTGCCCGCCCCCCTTCCAGGCCGGTGAAACCCCGGAAAAACAGCGTCCCGCGGGCTTTTTCCGGTTCATCGGAATTCACGCCTAAAGGTTGTTGACAAAGCGCCGTTATTCATTTGGCAACGGCGAAGCACACAGCCAAACAAAAAACAGGCGGCGCTTCGTTCCATTCACCTACGGGTTCCAAATAAGAGGAGACGACCCCATGGCACAGGTAATCAACACCAATACGATGTCGCTCAACGCTCAGCGCAACCTGAGCACCAGCGGCAACTCGCTGGCCACCACCATCCAGCGCCTCTCGTCCGGCCTGCGCATCAACAGCGCGAAGGACGACGCCGCCGGCCTGGCGATCTCGGAGCGTTTCAGCACCCAGATCCGCGGCCTGGACGTGGCCATCCGCAACGCCAACGACGGCATCTCGCTGGCCCAGGTCGCCGAAGGTTCGCTGAGCGAAGTCGGCAACAACCTGCAGCGCATCCGCGAACTGGCCGTGCAGGCCTCCAATGCCACCAACTCCAGCAGCGACCGCAAGGCCCTGCAGGCCGAAGTGACCCAGCTGGTCAGCGAAATCGACCGCGTCGCCAAGCAGAGCGACTTCAACGGCACCAAGCTGCTCGACGGCAGCTTCACCAGCCAGCTGTTCCAGGTGGGTGCCAACGCCGGCCAGGCCATCGCCATCAACAGCGTGGTCGACGCCAAGGCCAACTCGCTGGGCGCGACGACCTTCGTCAACGCTGGCAGCGCCACCCTGGATGACGCAGCCGTCGATGCCGCCGCCGGCACGCTGGCCAACATCACGGTGGGCGACGTCAGCATCGGCGACGTCACGTTCGACTACACCACCCCGCCGGGCGCGCCGGCCACCGCCGCCGAGATCGCTGCGGTGCGCAAGGTCAACCAGGACAGCGCCACCAAGGCGCTGGCTGCTGCCCTGAACGGCAAGATCGGCGAAACCGGCCTGCATGCCGCGCAGTCCACCACCGCGGGCGAAGTCACCCTGACCTCGGTCAAGGCCGACAACACCGTGGCCGGTGTGACCGTGAAGATGGGGCCGACCGCCACCGCAACCGATCTGAACGCCCCCGCCGCCGGCACTGCTGCCGCCCACGTCGCCGACATCCAGATCGATACCGTCGCCGGCGCCCAGCAGGCCCTGGAGATCGTCGACAAGGCCCTGGAATCGGTCAACAGCGTCCGCGCCGACCTGGGCGCGATCCAGAACCGCTTCACCTCGGTGGTCGCCAACCTGCAGACCTCTTCCGAAAACCTGTCGGCCTCGCGCAGCCGCATCCGCGATACCGACTTCGCCAAGGAAACCGCCGAACTGACCCGCACCCAGATCCTGCAGCAGGCCGGCACGGCCATGCTGGCCCAGGCCAACCAGGTGCCGCAGAACGTGCTCAGCCTGTTGCAGCGCTGACATGAGCCGCTCCCGGGGCACGTCGGGGGCGTCTGACCCAACTCACGTGCAACCGCTCAAGGACCTCTCCTCATGGCACAAGTCATCAACACCAACACGATGTCGTTGAATGCTCAGCGTAACCTGAGCACCAGCGGCAGCTCGCTGGCCACCACCATCCAGCGCCTGTCCTCCGGTTCGCGCATCAACAGCGCCAAGGACGACGCCGCTGGCCTGGCGATCTCCGAGCGCTTCGGCACCCAGATCCGCGGCACCGATGTGGCCATCCGCAATGCCAACGACGGCATCTCGCTGGCCCAGGTCGCCGAAGGCTCGTTGACCGAGATCGGCAACAACCTGCAGCGCGTCCGCGAGTTGTCGGTGCAGGCCGCCAATGCCACCAACTCGGCCAGTGACCGCAAGGCGCTGCAGGCCGAAGTGACCCAGCTGGTCAGCGAAATCGACCGCGTTGCCAAGCAGTCCGAGTTCAACGGCACCAAGCTGCTGGACGGCTCGTTCTCCAGCCAGCTGTTCCAGGTCGGTGCCAACGCCGGCCAGGCCATCGCCATCGACAAGGTGGTCGATGCCAAGGCCGACGCGCTGGGCAATGCCGTCTTCGACGCCAACACCATCGCCATCGACGAAGGCGATAGCGTCGCAGCCGATGCGGGCAAGGAAATCACCTATTCCGGCCTGACCATCGGTGGCGGCGGCCTGACCTCGGCGATCAAGATCGCCGATGTCAAGATCACCTCCACCGGCGACGCCGCCAAGGACCAGGCTGCCCTGGCCGCGGCGACCGTGACCGCGATCAACGCCAAGATCGGTGAGACCGGCGTCTACGCCGAACTCGACGGCACCACCGCCGGCCAGATCAACCTGACCTCGGTGAAGGAAAGCGTCGACAAGGACGGCAAGTTCGTCGCCATGTCCGCCACCGCAGGCACCAGCGCCGGCGTCACCGGCTTCGACAGCGCCGCCGCCACCGCCAGCACCGGTGCATCACCGGGCAAGCTGCTGAAGGACGTCGACATCAGCACCGTGAAGGGTGCCCAGCAGGCGCTGGAAGTGGTCGACAAGGCACTGGGTTCGATCAACAACACCCGCGCCGACCTGGGTGCGATCCAGAACCGCTTCACCTCGGTGGTTGCCAACCTGCAGACCTCGACGGAGAACCTGTCCGCCTCGCGCAGCCGCATCAAGGACACCGACTTCGCCAAGGAAACCGCTGAACTGACCCGTACCCAGATCCTG
>NZ_JCAFRQ010000002.1:0-728187 GCF_059368375.1 Stenotrophomonas sp. YJH_SMC_106-19 | reverse complement strand
CGTCGCCTCCCAGGGCGGCGAAGTGGTCGGCCAGGTGGTCACCACCATGTCCGCCATCGAAGCCTCCTCGAAGAAGATCGCCGAGATCATCAGCGTCATCGACGGCATCGCCTTCCAGACCAACATCCTGGCCCTCAACGCCGCGGTCGAGGCCGCCCGTGCCGGTGAGCAGGGCCGCGGCTTTGCGGTGGTCGCCAGCGAAGTGCGCACCCTCGCCCAGCGCTCGGCCGCCGCCGCCAAGGAGATCAAGGGCCTGATCGACGACTCGGTGGGCAAGGTCGCCGATGGTTCTGCGCTGGTGCACAAGGCCGGCGCCACCATGGGCGAGATCGTTGCCTCGGTGCAGCGCGTAACCGACATCATGGCCGAGATTTCCGCGGCCTCGCAGGAACAGAGCGCCGGCATCGAGCAGGTCAACCAGACCGTGGTGCAGATGGACGAGACCACACAGCAGAACGCCGCGCTGGTGGAGGAAGCCACCGCCGCTGCACGGGCGATGGAGGAGCAGGCCGCGCAGCTGGCCGATGCCGTGGCGATCTTCCGCCTCGACAACCAAGTGGCCGCCGCAGTGAAGGCGGTGGCCGCACGGGTGGAACCAACGGTGACCGCCAACACGGCACGCGCGCATGCGCCGGCCGCGCCGGTCCGCCGCGCCCACACTCCCCCCGTCGTCGCCAGCGACTGGCAGGAATTCTGAGAACCCGCGGTGGCTGCGGCCACCGCCCACGCCGATGGACACGTCCCCCGTGCATAGTCCCAGCCCCATCGTCACCGGTCCGCGCGAGTTCGAGTTCGCCGACCGCGATTTCCGCCGTGTCTGCGACCTGATCTACCAGCGGGTGGGCATCGCCCTCGCGCCCGCCAAGCGCGACATGGTCTATGGCCGCCTGTCGCGTCGCCTGCGCACACTCGGCATGCGCAGCTTCCAGCAGTACCTCGACCATCTGGAACAGGAGGGCGGTGACGAATGGCAGGCGTTCACCAACGCCCTGACCACCAACCTCACCTCCTTTTTCCGTGAGCCCCACCATTTCGACAAGCTGCGCGAGGAACTGCGGCAGCGCTCCGGCCACGCCCCGCTGCTGCTGTGGTCCTGCGCCGCGTCCACCGGCGAGGAACCCTACTCCATGGCGATCACCGCGTGCGAGGCGTTCGGCAGCCTGAAGCCGCCGGTCCGCATCATCGCCACCGATGTCGACACACAGGTCCTGGCCACCGCAGGCCGTGGCGTGTACGCCATCGACCGCGTCGCCAGCCTCGATCCGGAGCTCCGCCGACGGTATTTCCAGCGTGGCAGTGGCCCCAACGAGGGCCAGTGCCGGGTGCTGCCCGCACTGCGCGAACTGATCGAGTTCCGCCCGCTGAATCTTCTTGCCCCGCGCTACGACGTTGGCGGCCCGTTCGATGCGCTGTTCTGCCGCAACGTGATGATCTATTTCGACAAGCCGACCCAACGCGCCATCCTTGGCCGGCTGGTGCAGCATCTCACCGATGACGGGCTGCTCTACACCGGCCACTCGGAGAACTACCTGCACGCGGCCGATCTGATCCAGCCCTGTGGCCGCACCCTGTACCGCCGCGCGCAGGGGGCCGGGGCATGAACGCCTCGCTCCGCACCGACGAGGTGATGCGCTACCAGGACGCGCGCTTCCAGACCCTCGCCGCCAAGCTGTTGCCGACCCAGTACCTGGTGGTCGACGACACCACTGCGCTGACCACCACGCTGGGCTCCTGCGTGGCTGCGTGTCTGCGCGATCCGGTGCTGAAGATAGGCGGCATGAACCATTTCCTGCTGCCGGAAGGCAATGCCGGTGACGGCGCGCCTGCACGCTACGGCAGCTATGCGATGGAGCTTCTCATCAACGACATGCTCAAGCGCGGCGCGCACCGCAAGCGCCTGGAAGCCAAGGTGTTCGGCGGCGCCAACGTGCTCAAGGGTTTCACCAGCAATCCAGTAGGAACCCGCAACGCCGAGTTCGTGCGCCAGTACCTGCAGGCCGAGCACATTCCGATCATCGCCGAAGATCTGTGCGGCATCCATCCACGCAAGATCTGGTTCTTTGCCGATACCGGGCGCGTGGTCGTGCAGCGCCTGCCACATGCCCACGAAGCGGAAGTGGCCGCCACCGAATCGGCAGTGCGTGCCCGTCTGTCCAGGGCCCCGGTCACCGGTGGCGTGGAGCTGTTCGAATGACCCTGACCGGCAACGCCCCCTGCCGGGTCCTGATCGTGGACGACTCCGCCGTCGTGCGGCAGATGCTGACCGAAATCCTCTCCAGCGATCCGGCCATCGACGTGGTCGGCACCGCCGCCGATCCGCTGCTGGCACGCGAGAAGATCAAGCGCCTCGCTCCGGACGTGATCACCCTGGACGTGGAGATGCCGCGCATGGACGGGCTGGCCTTCCTGGAAAACCTGATGCGCCTGCATCCCTTGCCGGTGGTTATGATCTCTTCGCTGACCGAGCGCGGGGCCGACACGACCCTGCAGGCGCTGGCACTGGGTGCCGTGGATTTCGTTTCCAAGCCGAAGCTCGATGTGGCGCGCGGACTGCAGGGCTATGCCGAAGAAATCATCGGCAAAGTGAAGATGGCCGCACGCTCGCGGGTGCGGCCGCTGCTGCGGGCTGCGGCACCGAAACTCACCCTGGATGCGGCACCGGCATCGCGCCCGGTGGCACCACAGTTCCGCACCACCGACCGCCTGATCGCGATCGGTTCGTCAGCCGGTGGCACCGAAGCCCTGCGCGTGGTGCTGGAAGGCCTGCCCGCCGATGCACCGGCGGTGGTGATGACCCAGCACCTGCCGGCCAGCTTCAGCAGCGCCTTCGCCGAACGCCTGGACCGGCATTCGGCCATGGCCGTGCGCGAGGCCAGCGACGGCGAAGCCGTGCTGCCCGGCCATGCCTATCTGCCGCCGGGCGGCAGGCACCTGCGGATCATCCGCGATGGTGCGCGCTGGCGTTGCCGCGTCGATGACGGCCCAGCCGTGAACCGGCACAAGCCTGCGGTCGATGTGCTGTTCCGTTCGGTGGCCCAGAGTGCCGGGGGCAATGCCATCGGCGCCATTCTCACCGGCATGGGCGATGACGGCGCGCGCGGCCTGCTGGAAATGCGCCAGGCAGGCGCTCCGACGCTGGTGCAGGATGAAGCCACCAGTGTGGTCTGGGGCATGCCCGGCGCCGCGTTCAAGCTCGGCGCGGCCGAGGAACAGGTGCCGCTGGAACGGATCGCCGAGCGCCTGCTCGCCCTCGCCCGCGGGCAGTAGCGACGAACGCACGCTCCGCAGTGCATGAAAAAACCCCCGGCTTTCGCCGGGGGTTTTCGTTTCAACGCATCAGGCGGCGACCGTATTGGCCACGTCCTGGTACTCCTCGATCTGGTCGAAGTTCATGTAGCGGTAGATCTCGCTGCCGCTGGCGGCGATCACGCCGACGTCGGCCATGTACTCTTCCTTGGTCGGGATGCGGCCCAGACGCGAGCAGATCGCGGCCAGCTCGGCCGAACCCAGGTACACGTTGGTGTTGCGGCCCAGACGGTTCGGGAAGTTGCGGGTCGAGGTCGACATCGCGGTGGAGCCTTCGCGGATCTGGGCCTGGTTGCCCATGCACAGCGAGCAGCCCGGCATTTCCATGCGCGCGCCGGTCGCACCGAAGGTGCCGTAAACGCCTTCCTTGGTCAGCTCGGAGGCGTCCATCTTGGTCGGCGGGGCCACCCACAGACGGGTCGGCAGGTCGCGCTTGCCTTCCAGCAGCTTCGCGGCCGCACGGAAGTGACCGATGTTGGTCATGCACGAACCGATGAACACTTCGTCGATCTTGGCGCCGGCCACTTCGGACAGGGTCTTCACGTCGTCCGGATCGTTCGGGCAGGCCACGATCGGCTCGTGGATGTCGGCCAGGTCGATCTCGATGACCGCAGCGTACTCGGCGTCCGCATCCGGCTCCAGCAGCTGCGGGTTGGCCAGCCAGGCTTCCATCTTCTCGATGCGACGCTGCAGCGAACGCGGATCCTGGTAACCCTCGGCAATCATCCACTTCAGCAGGGTGATGTTGCTGGTCAGGTACTCGATGATCGGTTCCTTGTTCAGGCGCACCGAGCAACCGGCGGCGGAGCGCTCGGCCGAGGCGTCGGAGAGCTCGAACGCCTGCTCGACCTTCAGCTCCGGCAGGCCTTCGATTTCCAGGATGCGGCCGGAGAAGATGTTCTTCTTGCCAGCCTTGGCAACCGTCAGCAGGCCCGACTTGATCGCGTACAGCGGAATCGCGTTGACCAGGTCACGCAGGGTCACGCCCGGCTGCATCTGGCCCTTGAAGCGCACCAGCACCGATTCCGGCATGTCCAGCGGCATCACGCCGGTGGCGGCGGCGAAGGCCACCAGGCCCGAGCCGGCCGGGAACGAAATGCCCACCGGGAAACGGGTGTGCGAGTCGCCGCCGGTGCCGACGGTGTCGGGCAGCAGCATGCGGTTGAGCCAGCTGTGGATCACGCCGTCGCCCGGACGCAGCGAGATGCCACCGCGGGTGGAGATGAACTCCGGCAGCGTGTGGTGGGTCTTCACGTCCACCGGCTTCGGGTACGCGGCGGTGTGGCAGAACGACTGCATGACCAGGTCGGCCGAGAAGCCCAGGCAGGCCAGATCCTTCAGCTCGTCACGGGTCATCGGACCGGTGGTGTCCTGCGAGCCCACCGAGGTCATCTTCGGTTCGCAGTAGGTACCCGGGCGCATGCCCTGGCCTTCCGGCAGACCGCAGGCGCGGCCGACCATCTTCTGTGCCAGCGAGAAGCCCTTGCCGGTGTCGGCCGGCTGCACCGGCAGGCGGAACAGGGTGGTCGGGGCCAGGCCCAGCGCTTCGCGCGCCTTGCCGGTCAGGCCACGGCCGACGATCAGCGGAATCCGGCCGCCGGCACGCACTTCGTCGAACAGCACTTCGGACTTCACTTCGAACTCGGCGATCACTTCGCCGTTCTTCAGTGCCTTGCCGTCATACGGACGCAGCTCGACAACGTCGCCGTGCTCCATCTTCGAGACATCCAGCTCGATCGGCAGCGCGCCGGCATCTTCCATGGTGTTGTAGAAGATCGGGGCAATCTTGCCGCCCAGGCACACGCCACCGGCGCGCTTGTTGGGGATGTAGGGGATGTCGTCGCCGGTCCACCACAGCACGCTGTTGGTCGCCGACTTGCGCGAAGAGCCGGTGCCGACCACGTCGCCGACGTAGGCCACCAGGTGACCCTTTTCCTTCAGCGACAGGATCTGCTGGATCGGACCGCGCTTGCCGTCTTCTTCCGGAGTGAACGGCGCGTCATCGCGCTTGTTCTTCAGCATCGCCAGGGCGTGCATCGGAATGTCAGGACGGGTGGTGGCGTCCGGCGCCGGCGACAGGTCGTCGGTGTTGGTTTCGCCCGGCACCTTGAACACGGTGATGGTCAGGCTCTGCGGCACCTCCGGCTTGCTGGTGAACCACTCGGCGTCGGCCCAGCTCTGCAGCACGGCCTGGGCATTGGCATTGCCGGCCTTGGCCTTGTCCTGCACGTCGTGGAACGCATCGAACACCAGCAGGGTGTTCTTCAGGCCGTCGGCGGCGATGGTGCCGACGCTGGCGTCGTCCAGCAGCTGCACCAGCGGGGCCACGTTGTAACCGCCCAGCATGGTGCCCAGCAGTTCGGTGGCGCGCTCGCGGCTGATCAGCGGATTCTGCTCGCTGCCCAGCGCGATCGCGGCCAGGTACGAGGCCTTGACCTTGGCGGCGTCGTCCACGCCGGCCGGCACACGGTGGGTCAGCAGGTCGAGCAGGAACTCGGCCTCGCCCGCCGGCGGGTTCTTCAACAGTTCAATGACGTCTGCCGTCTGCTGGGCGGTCAGCGGCAGCGGCGGGATGCCAAGCGCGGCGCGCTCGGCTACGTGGTGGCGATAGGCTTCCAACATGACAACTCCCGGGTAATGCGGTTATGGAACAGTGAAAGGAATGCAACGGGCTCAGGCGTGCGGCACGATCAGCTTCAGGCCCTTGAAGTAGTCGCGGTAAAACGTGTCGTTCCAGGTGATGAGCCCGTCGCACTGCAGCAGTGCATGGGCCCCCACCATGAAGTCGTCCAGGCTGCGGCGCTGGGTACCACGCTGGCGGTGGCGGCGATGCATCTCGCCGGCGCGCAATGCCGATTTGGCTTCCAGCGCGTTGAAGTGGACGCCCATCTCTTCCAGCGCTTCCAGCACCTCGGCCCCGCCACGCAGGCTGGCGCAGACTTCGGCCAGGGTCGCCCCGCACACCACCACCTTGCCGCCGACCAGGCTCTGCCGCAGGCAGGCCTCGACGGCGTCGGCCTGCGGGCCATTGCTCAGCAGTTCGACCAGCACAGGGGAATCGACGGCGATCATCACGGCTTAGTCCTCGTCGCGCACCGCGCGTACGGCGGCGTCGGCGGAATCAAAGCCGTCCAGCGCGAACTTGCCGCGCGCCCGTGAAATCGCGTCGTCGACACTTTTGCGCAGAATGATGCGGCTGCCGTCCAGTTCGACCTTGAGCTGGGTGCCCTTGGTCAGGCCCAGGGCGTCACGCACAGCCTTGGGCAGGGTGATCTGACCGCGTTCGGCGACAGTGGCTTCCATGGGTAGGCCCTCTTCGGTATGTACGAATTATACATACTCAAGGCGTCATACCGCCAGCCGCCCCCCCCCCCCTTACGACAATGCCGGCACGTGGCCGGCATTGTCCGTTCAGCTTGATGCCTTCACTCAGAACGCAACCTGCAGCCGGGTATTGACCGTCGTGCCCTCGTCCTTGCCGCGCACCGCACCGGTGGGGTTGTCGGTCTGCCAGCGGATCACGTCGAGCATCACCCGGCTGTAGTCGTTGAGATACCAGTTGGCACCCACCGTCCACGCATGTCCGGTGCCGCCGGTCGGCAGTTCCGAGTAGTCCACGTCTTCGTAGCGCGCACGCAGCTCCCATGCGCCCCGCCCGCCACGGGTGACCGGATCGGCCACCTTGACCCGGCCCCAGGTGCCGGTCTTGCCCGAGTACGCCGGGCTGGCCCCGCCAAGGAACCAGCCGGCGGAAATGGCCCAGGCCTGGTGATCGAGGTCGTAACGGCCGCTGGCATCGGCACCGCGCAGGTTGCGCGTACCCCACTCGCCCGTGGCCCAGCCCTGGCCAAAGAAGCCCGCCGCCTCCACACCGTAGGCGGTGCTGCGATCGGTACCGACCAGCGTGCCCGGCGTGATCTTGACCAGGTCGTTGAAGTGGCCGGCAATGGCGGAGCTGCGCAGCACGCCCGAGGAGCCTGCGGCGATCTCTTCGTGGAACGCCCACGCTCCCAGATGCACGGTCGCGGCCTTGCTGTCGATCGGGTTCCAGTGAACGCGGGTGGCCCAGGTCCGGCTGTCGTTGTTGTCACCGGCATTGTTGAGGTCGTTGCCGGCCACTGACAGGCTGGCGTGCCAGCCCTTTCCGTACACGCGCTCGGTGAGGCCGACGCCGAACAGCCCCCGCTGCGGCAGCATCAGCGTGCCCACCACGTTGCGGTCCGGGAACGGCGTGTTGGAGGTGCTGCTGGAGCCATCGATGCCGCGGTCGTTGAGGCGGTTGCCCACGGTGAGGTCGGCAGGCAGGCCGAACAGCCTGTGGTCCACGGTGGCATACACCGACTTCCACGCCACCTCGTTGTCAGCGAAGTCGCCCTCCACCACCCAGCCGAGCGTGCCGTAGCGGCCCTCCGCGCCCAGGCGCACCGAACGGATCTCGGTACCGGAGATGTTGCGGTCGCTGCTGGACGAGCCGTCGGTGCTGGAGCCGTCCACGAACAGACGACCGCGTGGGCGGAAGATCATGTTGCCGTCAGCGCTGCTGAATTCCGGCGCGCCCTTCGACCACGACACCTTCGGCGCCTTGGACTGCTGGGTTTCCAGCGCCACAACACGGGTTTCCAGGGCAGACGCAGGAGGGGCAGCCGCCGCGTTGCCGGCGGTCGTACCGACGCCTTCCAGCGCATCCAGTCGCGACTGCAGTTGCTGGATCTGCTGCGCCTGCTGCTGCACCAGCGCGGCAAGTTCGGCCTGGCTCAGCGGGGCCGGTGGGGCTGTGGCGGCCTGTGCTCCGGCATGGCCGCTGGCCAGCAGCAGGCCAAGGGCGACCGTCAGCGCTGCGCGCGGCAGCACGGGATGGCTATGCATGGTGTTCTCTCCAGCCAGCCGGCCCCCTGGCCTGGCGCTGGCCCGTTGCGATGATGCGGGGGAATTACGGAAGGGCGCGCCGCCGGATCATTCCAGCGGCGCGCCAGGCAGGCTCAGCTGGTGGCCTGGGCCTGGGCGTTTGGACGCCAGGTGATGAGCTTGTTCTCGACCACGTCGAGCAGTGCATCGATGACCAGCACGAAGGCGGCCAGGATGATGATGCCGGCGAACACGCCCACGGCATTGAAGTTGCCTTCTGCCTGCGCGATCAGGTAACCCAGGCCCGCCGAGGCACCCAGATATTCGCCGATGATCGCGCCGACCACCGCAAAGCCCACCGAGGTGCGCAGCGAGGACAGGATCCAGCTCGCCGCCGCCGGGAAGTACACGTGACGCAGCAGGTCACTGCGGCTGGCACCGAGAATGCGGGCATTGGCCAGCACCACCGGGTTCACTTCGCGCACGCCCTGCATGGCATTGAAGAACGTAGTGAAGAACACCAGCGTCACCGCCAGTGCTACCTTCGACCACAGACCCAGGCCCAGCCACAGCACGAAGATCGGCGCCAGCACCACGCGCGGGATGGCATTGAAGCCCTTGATGAAGGGATCGAGGATGCGCGCCGAGCGCCGGCTCAGGCCCAGCCACACACCGCCTGCAACGCCCAGCCCGGTACCGATGAGGTAGCCCAGCGCGGTTTCGGTCAGGGTGATGTACACGTGCTGGTAGAACGAGGTATCCGACAACCAGTTCCACGCCTGCTGGGCGATGGCCGTGGGCGCGGGGAAGAAGAACGGGTCAATCCAGCCCAGCGCGATGCCGCCCTCCCAGCCACCGAACACGGCGATGACCAGTGCGATCTGGATGAAACGGTCAGTCCTGGCGTGCATAGCTCTTCTCCACTTCGCCGCGCAGGCAGGCCCAGATGTCGCGGTACAGGTCGGTAAAACGTTCGTCGAGCTTGATCTCGGCAACGTTGCGGGGGCGTTCCAGGTCCACATCGAAGCTGCGCACCACGCGGCTTGACGGACCCGAGGACAGCACCACCACGCGGTCGCCCAGCGCGATGGCCTCTTCCAGGTCGTGGGTGATCAGGATCACCGAGCGACGGTCTTCCTGCCACAGGCGCAGCAGTTCGTTCTGCATCAGATGGCGGGTGTGGATGTCCAATGCCGAGAACGGCTCGTCCATCAGGATCACCTTGGGCTCCACGATCAGTGCCTGTGCCATCTGCACGCGCTTGCGCTGGCCGCCGGAGAGCTGGTGCGGATAGCGGTGCTCGAAGCCAGTCAAGCCGACCTTGGCCAACCAGGTGGTGACCTTCTGCCGGCGCTCGGCTTCATCGACGCCGCGGAACTTCAGGCCCAGTTCCACGTTCTGGAAGGCGGTCTTCCACGGCAGCAGCGCGTCCTGCTGGAACAGGTAGCCGACGGACGCCTGCACGCCATTGACGGCGCGTCCGTCGATGCTCACGTCACCGGCGCTGGGCTTGAGCAGGCCCGCCACGGAATTGAGGATGGTGCTCTTGCCGCACCCGGTGGGACCGACGATGGCGAGGAACTCGCCATCACCGACCTGGATATCGACATCGCGCACGGCGGTGAAGTCACCGAAGGACATGGTCACCTTGTTGATGGCGACCATGGTCTGTGCGGGCTCCAACTGCGGTGCGCCATTGAACTGGCGCACGGTGGCATTGAGGGCCATGGGTTATCTCCGCTTACGGTTGGGTTGCCTGCGTCGCGGCGCTGGCGCGCTCGACGAAGGCATTGGTGTAGGTCCGGGACAGGTCAATGTCCGCGTTGGCCACGTCCTTGTTGAACTCGCGCAGCACCTTCAACGGCGTTTCCAGGTCCGCGGGCGTGAAGTGGCCATCGGTGGTGAAGATGGCGCGGGCGTTCTCCACGGCGCGCGCGTAGGTGGCGCGGTCGCCGGAGACGTAGCTGTCCGGCAGCGCAGCGACGATGTCCTCGGCGCTGTTGTCGGCGATGAACTTCAATGCCATCTGCTCGGCGCGGGCGATCTTCTCGGCTGCTTCGGGACGTGCTTCCAGGAAGCTGCGGTTGGCGTACATCACCGAGGTGGGATAGAGACCGCCGTACACCTGGCGTGCCCCCTCGTCGCTGCGCGCATCAATGATGATCCTGCCGACCTTGCGCTCGGTGATCAGGGTCGCGGCCGGATCGTAGTTGACCAGCAGGTCGATCTTGCCCTGCTCGAGCGCCGCCACCGCCGCCGCACCAGAACCCACGCCGATCAGCGAGATGCTGTCCACCGGGATGTCGTGCTGGGCCAGGAAGTGGCGCACGAAGAAGTCCGATGACGAACCCGGGGCGGTAATGCCGATCTTCTGGCCCTTGATGGTCTGCGGGCGCGCCGGATCGAAGCTGGCATCCTCGCGGCCGGCCATCACCAGGCCCGAATTGCGTGACAGCAGCACGAAGCCGACCACGTCCTTGTGCTTGGCCTGCATCTGGATGGTGTGGTCGTAGAAGCCGACCGCCACGTCGGTCGAATTGGCGACCAGGGCCTGCAGCACCTTGGAGCCGCCCTGCGCGAAGTTCTCGGTCTTCACCTGCAGGCCGACGTCCTTGAAGTAGCCCTTGGCGTCGGCGATGAAGAACGGCAGGTTGTTGAGGTTGTAGGAACCGACGCTGATCCGCACCGGCGCATTGTCGCCGCCGGGCGCCGAGGCCCCGCTGGCATCGTCTTTGCCGCAACCGGACACGGCCAGGCTCGCCGCGCACAGCGCGGCCATGAAGAACTGCTTGTACATCATCCCTCCCAGGAGTGAAGCATCTGCGTTGTAGTGGCCTGGCCACGCGCATCTGCGCGGCCCCGACCGGTTTCAGGTCATGCCGCTGAGGTCCATTGGCGGGCTTCGGTGGAATGGGTTTCGGCAGTGGCAGGCGAAGTCGCGAACACGCGCCCTTCGAACAGGCGGCGCGCGGTACGGACCACGCTGGCAACGACCGGCGCATCGTCCGAGCTGCGGCTCAGGCCCACTTCCAGCAGGCCGCTCGGATGTTCGAGGGTAATGCTGCCCGGCATCGGCAGGCATCCGACGAAAGTGTTGGCCAGGGTGCCGGGCGTGACTGCGGCGGTGGCCAGACCGACCGCGCCGGTAATGGCAAGCGCGGTGTGGCATTGGTGGGGCATGAAGTAGCGCACCTGCAGGTCGCCGCCCTGCTGCGGTGCGGAAAGCAGCACTGGCTTGGGAATCACCTTGCTGCCCGCGTCTGCGATGCCCATGCGCGTACCCGCCTCGATGCGCATCGCTTCCAACCGCGCCAGCAGCGCATGATCCGCGTTCAGTTCCGCCGGCGAGGCGTCACCGCGGACACCCATATCGGTCGCGCGCACCATCATCATCGGCATCGCGCAATCCACCAGGCTGACGGCGATGCCGTCGATCATATCCTGCGGCCGCCCACTGGGCAGCAGCCGGCCGGTACGTGCACCGGCCGCATCTAGGAAGGCCAGGCGGACCGGCGCGGCAGCGCCAGGCGCGCCCGCGATACGCGTGTCGCCCCGGTAGGCCACCTGGCCGTTCGGGGTTTCCACCGTGGCCACGATCAGCTTGCCGGTGTTGACGTTGTGGATGCGCACTTCGGTGCGCGGGTGGCGCGCAGGAACCAGTCCGCGTTCGATCGCGAAGGGACCGACCGCCGCCAGCATGTTGCCGCAGTTGGGGGTGGTATCCACCACCCGCTGCTCGACACGGACCTGCGCGAACAGATAGTCGACATCGGCATCGGCGCGGCTGGCGGGGCTGACGATCGCCACCTTGCTGGTCAGCGCATTGCCACCGCCGATGCCATCGATCTGCAGCGGATGGCCCGAGCCCATCACCTCCAGCAGCAGCTGGTCGCGCAGGCCGGCGTCGGCCGGCAGGTCCGAGGCCAGGAAGAACGGCCCCTTGGACGTGCCGCCACGCATGAGGACGCAGGGGATACTGAGCAGATCGTTCGACATACGTGTGCTAGATTGATGCGTATAGGGGATGAATGACCCCTCTGTGATTCGATACTGGCATGAGCCGGATTGATCTGTGAATTGCTGATTTTTGGATGATTGATACCGTATGAGCATCAATTGCGAAATCCTCGATCTGCGCGCGTTCCTGCTCGTCGCCGAGACGCGCAGCTTCCATCGCGCCGCCGAAACCCTGCACGTCTCGCAGCCCGCGCTCAGCCGCCGGATCCAGAAGCTGGAGCAGGCCGTCGGCTCACCGCTGCTCGAACGCACCACCCGCAGCGTCAGCACCACCGCGGTCGGCGAGAACCTGCTGCCGCTGGTACGGCGCATGCTGGAGGAATTCGATGGTTCGCTGTTCTCGCTGCGCGGGCACGACGACACGCGCGGCGCCACGGTCACCATCGCCTGCCTGCCCACCGCGGCGTTCTACTTCCTGCCCAGTGTCATGGCACGCTTCCACGACGCGCATCCGCACGTCCGCTTCCGCATCCTCGACATTCCCGCCACCGAGGGGTTGCAGGCAGTGGAACGCGGCGAAGTGGAGTTCGGCATCAATTTCATGGGTGCCAACGATCCCAACCTGGATTTCGATGTACTGGCCGAGGACCCGTTCGTGCTGGCCTGCCGCCGCGATCATCCGCTGGCCCGCAAGCGCCGCGTGGAATGGGCCGATCTTGCCCAGCACCAGCTGATCACCGTGCATCGCACCAGTGGCAACCGGACCCTGCTCGATGGCGCCCTCGCCCGTGAGAACCTGAAGCTGAGCTGGCATTACGAAGTGACCCACCTGTCCACCTCCCTGGGCATGGTCGAGGCCGGGATCGGCGTGTCGGTGCTGCCGAAGATGGCGACCCCGGACGGCGACCATCCCATCCTGGTGACCCGGCCGATCGGCAATCCGGTGGTCTCGCGCACCATCGGCATCGTGCGCCGCCGTGGTGCCCTGCTCTCGCCCACGGCCGAACGCTTCCTGCAGATGCTGATGAGCCAGTGGCGGGGCAAGCCGTGACATCGGCACTACATACAGCCATGTAACCTTGCGTCCTGCGCCGAGGACGTTCCCGGCCGCGCCGGCTCCGCCATACTGGCGGGGATCCGGTGGCGGAGAGCCCCGGCATACGCAAGCAGGTCCGTCCATGCACGGGCCACTGCAAGCCATCCGCAAGAAGGAGTCATCCCGCATGAGCGATTCGTTCTCCACCCGCAGCCAGCTGGACGTCGGCGGCAAGACCTACGACTACTTCAGCCTGCCCACACTGGGCCAGCGCTTCGACATCTCCCACCTTCCCTACTCGATGAAGATCCTGCTGGAGAATCTGCTCCGGCACGAAGACGGCGGCGTCACCGTCGGCAAGGAGCACATCGAGGCCGTTGCCCGCTGGAGCCCGGCGGCCGAGCCGGACACCGAAATCGCCTTCATGCCCGCGCGCGTGGTCCTGCAGGACTTCACCGGCGTACCGTGTGTCGTCGATCTGGCCGCCATGCGCGATGCGGTGGTCAAGCTGGGCGGCAAGCCGGAACAGATCAACCCGCAGATCCCTTCGGAACTGGTGATCGACCATTCGGTACAGGTCGATGTGTTCGGCAAGCCGGACGCGCTCGATCTCAATGGCAAGATCGAATTCCAGCGCAACCAGGAACGCTACGGGTTCCTGCGCTGGGGCCAGAAGGCGTTCGACAACTTCAAGGTGGTGCCGCCCAACACCGGCATCGTCCACCAGGTGAACCTGGAGAACCTGGCCCGCGTGGTGATGACCGCGGACAAGGATGGCAGGGCCGTGGCCTACCCGGACACCGTGTTCGGTACCGACAGCCACACCACGATGATCAACGGCATCGGCGTGCTTGGCTGGGGCGTGGGCGGCATCGAAGCCGAAGCGGCCATGCTGGGCCAGCCGTCGTCGATGCTGATCCCGCAGGTGGTCGGCTTCAAGCTCACCGGCCGGCTGCCTGAGGGCGCCACCGCCACCGACCTGGTGCTGACCGTCACCCAGATGCTGCGCAAGCTGGGCGTGGTCGGCAAGTTCGTCGAATTCTATGGCGATGGCCTGCAGCACCTGCCACTGGCCGACCGCGCCACGATCGGCAACATGGCACCGGAATACGGCGCCACCTGCGGCATCTTCCCGATCGACGCCGAATCACTGAACTACCTGCGCCTGTCCGGTCGCAGCGAAGAACAGATCGAACTGGTCGAGGCCTACGCCAAGGCGCAGGGCCTGTGGCACGAACCGGACAGCCCCCATGCCCAGTACAGCACCACGCTGGAGCTGGACATGGGCACGGTGAAGCCGTCGCTGGCCGGACCGAAGCGCCCGCAGGACCGCGTGCTGCTGGAAGACGTGCAGAAGAACTACCGCGAAGCGCTGGTCGGCCTGACCAGCAACCGCGACAAGCGCAGCGACGATGTGGCCTCCTTCCTCAACGAGGGCGGCGGCACCGCGGTCGGCAACGAACAGCTGGCCAAGGGCTTCGCCGACATCGAGATCGAAGGCCGGAAGGTCCGCCTGAAGGATGGCGCGGTGGTCATCGCCGCGATCACCTCCTGTACCAACACGTCCAACCCGGCGGTGATGATCGGTGCCGGCCTGCTGGCGCGCAACGCGGCGGCCAAGGGCCTGGATCGCAAGCCCTGGGTGAAGACTTCGCTGGGCCCAGGCTCGCGCGTGGTCACCGACTATCTGGAAAAGGCCGGGGTGCTGAAGGAGCTGGAGAAGATCGGCTTCTACGTGGTCGGCTACGGCTGCACCACCTGCATCGGCAACTCCGGCCCGCTGCCGACCGAGGTCAGTGCCGGCATCGCCGCCGGTGACCTGGTGGTGACCTCCGTGCTGTCGGGCAACCGTAATTTCGAAGGCCGCGTGCATCCCGAAGTGAAAATGAACTACCTGGCCAGCCCGCCACTGGTGGTCGCCTACGCCATCGCCGGCACCACCGACATCGATCTGACCACCCAGCCGCTGGGCACCGGCAGCGACGGCCAGCCGGTCTACCTGCGCGACATCTGGCCGAGCAACAAGGAAATCGGCGATGTCATCGCCGCCACCATCGGCCCAGAGATGTTCAAGCAGAACTACGCCGACGTGTTCAAGGGCGATACGCGCTGGAACACCATCGCCTCGCCGGACGGCAATCTGTACGAGTGGAGCGATGACTCCACCTACATCAAGAACCCACCGTACTTCGATGGCATGACCATGCAGACCGGCAGCATCGACGACGTGCATGGCGCGCGTGTGATGGGTCTGTTCGGCGACTCGATCACCACCGACCATATCTCGCCGGCCGGCAACATCAAGAAGGATTCGCCCGCGGGGCGCTACCTGCAGGCCCGGGGCGTGCAGCCCGCCGACTTCAACAGCTACGGCAGCCGCCGCGGCAATGATGACGTGATGGTCCGCGGCACCTTCGCCAACATCCGCATCAAGAACCTGATGTTCGGCGGCGAGGAGGGTGGCAACACCCTGTACTACCCGGCCGGCGGTGGTCAGCCGGAGAAGCTGGCGATCTACGACGCGGCGATGAAGTACAAGGCCGACAAGGTGCCGCTGGTCGTGCTGGCCGGGAAGGAGTACGGCACCGGTTCGTCGCGCGACTGGGCCGCCAAGGGCACCCTGCTGCTGGGCGTGAAGGCGGTCATCGCCGAGAGCTTCGAGCGCATCCACCGCTCCAACCTGGTCGGCATGGGCGTGCTGCCGCTGCAGTTCCGCAATGGTGAGAACGCGCAGTCGCTGGGGCTGGATGGCTCGGAAGTCATCGACATCACCGGCCTGGAGGACGGTGCGAGCAAGCGCGCCACGGTCACCGCGACCCGGGCCGATGGCACGCAGAAGCGCTTCGAGGTGTCGGTGATGCTGCTGACACCGAAGGAAGTGGAATACTTCCGCCACGGCGGCCTGCTGCAGTACGTGCTGCGTCAGCTGGCTGCCCGCTGACCCGGCGGGCGGCATCCAGCGGGCGGAAGCCCGGCCCCGGCGTTACCGCCGGGGCGCTGCGGAGGCGCGCGAACCGGTGGTTCGCAACCGCGCCTCCTCGCCCACCACGGCGGCCTGCTGCAGTACGTGCTGCGTCAGCTGGCTGCCCGCTGACCCGGCGCGCGGCATCCGGCGGGCGGAAGCCCGGCCCCGGCGTCACCGCCGGGGCCGAATCGCCCATGAGTCATATTTTTGATATTTTTCACCATTCATGCAATTTGCATGAAACAGGCGTAAGGTGATCGCACAGGTCCCCTGGAGCACCGCCATGCTGCACGCCCCCGTCCGCTTCGACCCGATCAACGAGCTGACCCACACCACCGCCTCGTCGGTGAAGGAACATTGGCGCAAGGTCATGCAGGAAGTGCGCGACCAGCACATGGTGGTGGTCACCAATCACAACGAACCGCAGGCGGTGATCGTTTCCATCGAGCAGTACCGTGCGCTGCAGGCCAAGGTCGAAGCGCTGGAAAGCTCGCTGGAGGAACTGCGTGGGCAGGACCCGGCCCTGGCGGATCTGCGTGCCGGCTTCGACCAGCGCCTGGCGGTGCTGCAGCACGCCCAGGCCGGTGATGCTGCACGCGCGCTGCTGCGTCGCCCTGCCCGCCTGAAGGGCCAGGTCAAGGCGGGCACGGGCCACTGATGCCACGCCCGTTCCTGTATGTGCTTGCCGGCGTCAATGGCGCCGGCAAGAGTTCGGTGGGTGGCCACGTGCTGCGCGAAGCCGGCCTGGAATGGTTCAACCCCGATACGTTCGCCCGCGGGCTGCGCGAGCGGGCCGGCCTGGACCCCATGGAGGCCAATGCCGAAGCCTGGCAGGAGGGTGTCAACCGTATCCGCGACGCCCTGGATCACGCCCGCAACCATGCCTTCGAGACCACGCTGGGGGGCAACTCGATCACCGCCCTGCTGCGTGAGGCCAGCCGCACCCATGACGTGCTGATGTGGTTCTGTGGACTGTCCAGCCCGGAGCAGCACATCGCCCGGGTACGCGCACGGGTGCAGGCCGGTGGCCACCCCATTTCCGAAGTCGACATCCGCCGCCGCTGGCCGTTGGCGCAGCAGAACCTGATCGGGCTGATGCCGGTGCTGGCGCAGCTGCAGGTCTACGACAACAGCGCCGACGCCGCGCCGGGCGAGGCCGTGCCCGATCCACAGCTGCTGCTGCAGATGGAGGACGGCCACCTGCAATGGCCGGCCGCCGATGACCTGCAGCAGCTGCAGCGCACGCCCCCATGGGCGACAGCTCTGCTGGAAGCCGCCCTGCGCCTGTAATGCCAAGGGCCGGCAGTGCGCTCAGCGCCGCGGCGCGTCCGGATCGGTGCGCAATGCGCGCAGCAGGCCCAGCATGTAGAACGCCAGGGTGAACGAGAACGGTAGACCGCACAGGACCACGGCCGTCTGCATCGCGCTGAAGTTGCCCGCCAGCAGCAGGCCGATGCTGGCCACGGTGATGCCCACCGCCCAGAACACGCGCAGCCAGATCGGCGCATCGTGACCATCCTCCACCCCGTCGTCGACACGGCGGGTGCACAGGTTGGCGATCATCAGCGTGCCCGAATCGACCGGGGTCAGGAACAGTACGAAACCGATCACCACTGCGGCACCGGCTACATAGGGTGCGCCGGGCAGGTACTCCAGCAGCTTGAACAGGGTCATCGCTGCATCGTGCTGCGCCACCTGCCCCAGCACCGCCTGGCCATGGTTGAGCACCAGGTCGATGGCGGTGTTGCCGAAGATCGACAGCCACGCCAGCGTGAAGCCGAGCGGTATCAACAGCACGCCCATCACTACCTCGCGGATGGTGCGGCCGCGCGAGATGCGTGCCACGAACAGGCCCACGAACGGCGCCCAGGCGATCCACCACGCCCAGTAGAACAGCGTCCAGGAACCCATCCAGGCGCGGCCCTGCGGATCGTTGAGATACATGTCGAAGCTCTTGCGCACGAATGCGCCGAGATAGTCGCCCGTGTTCTGCACCAGGCCATCGAACAGATGCAGGGTCGGGCCGGTAACCAGCACGAACAGCAACAGCGCGCACAACAGGCGCACGTTGAGGTTGGACAGCCAGGCGATGCCCTTCTCGACCCCCGCCACCACGCCGATGGTGGCCACCACCATCATCACCAGCACGATCGCGACCAGCACCTGCGGTGTGTCCGGGATGTGGAACAGATAGACCAGGCCGGACTGCACCACCAGCGCACCGATGCCGAGATTGGTGACCATGGAGATCAGCGTGGCGAGAATGCCGAAGCCATCGACCATGTCGCCGATGCGGCCATGGATGCGCTCACCGAAGATCGGATACAGCGCCGAGCGCAATGCCAGCGGCAGGTTGCGGCGATAGGCGAAATAGCCCAGCGCCACCCCGACCAGCGCGTACAGCGCCCAGCCATGCAGGCCCCAGTGCAGGAAGGTCAGCACCATCGCCTCGCGCCCGGCCGCCACCGTGCCGCCCGGCTGGCCCGGCGGGTTGAGGAAATGGTCCAGCGGCTCGTAGGCACCGTAGTACAGCAATGCGATACCGATACCCGCCGAGAACAGCATCGACACCCACGCGACGTAGCCGAAGGCCGGCGATTCCTCGTTGTGGCCCAGGCGGATACGGCCATAGGGCGAGAACGCCAGCCACAGCACGAATCCCAGGCACAGCAAGACCAGCAGCATGTACCACGCGCCGAACGCAGCCGAGACTTCGGCCTGCGCCCATTGCAGCCAGTGCTCGCTGGCATCGGGATAGAGGACGGTGAGCAGCCCGAGAATGCCGATCGACACCGAGGAGCTGAGGAAGACAAAGCGGTTCAAGCGCAGGGGCAAACGCTTGGGATGAGCCTGGGAAGACATGGGATCGTCTCATCAGTCCGAAGGAGCACATGGGCGGGGCCGGACCGGGAAACCGGGCCCATGGCGTGGGGCGCGAGCGCATCCTAGGGTTTATTGATTGAACGTTCAATCAATAAAAAGCATACTGATGGCCAACCCGATGCCTCGGGTCGCAATCCGTGGAGAGACAATGCCGAAGAAGGGCGTGGAGCCGGTCCGTCGCGAACAGTTGATCCGGGCCACTTTCCAGACCATCGACGAAATGGGCATGGCCGATGCCACCGTCGCCACCATCGCCAGGAAGGCCGGGCTGTCCAGCGGCATCGTCGCCCATTACTTCGGCGACAAGGACGGCCTGCTCAACGCTGCGATGCGGCAGATCCTGCGCGAATTGCGGGACGCGGTCGCCCGCTGCCGGGCCGGGGTCGGCGACGATCCCCGCGACCAGCTGCGCGCCATCGTCGATGGCAACTTCGATGACAGCCAGATCAATGGCACCGCGATGCGTGTCTGGCTCACCTTCTGGGCCGCGAGCATGCACCAGCCGGAACTGGCGCGCCTGCAGCATGCCAACGACCAGCGCCTGTTCTCCAACCTGTGCCACCAGTTCAACCGCGTGCTGCCACGCCCACAGGCACGCCTCGCCGCCCGCGGCCTGGCCGCGATGATCGATGGCCTCTGGCTGCGCGGCAGCCTGGTCGGCGGCGCCTTCGATGCTGACAAGGCCCGACGCATCGCCTACGGCTACATCGACTTCCAGTTGCAGGCCGACGCGCTATAAGCGCTTTCAGCTTCCCGCCCCCTTTCGAGGAGTACGCCCCATGACCACCCTGCCCGTCCAACAGCTCTACATCCATGGCCGCCGGGTCGATGCCACCAGCGGCAAGACCTTCGCCACGGTCAACCCCGCCACCGGTGAGGTCATCGCCGAGGTGCAGGTCGCCAGCCAGGCCGACGTCGAACGCGCCGTCGAAAGCGCCACCGAAGGCCAGAAGGCATGGGCGGCAATGACCGCCATGGAACGTTCGCGCATCCTGCGCCGCGCCGTGGAGATCCTGCGCGAGCGCAATGACGAACTGGCCCGCCTGGAAACGCTCGATACCGGCAAGGCGCTGGCGGAAACCACCACGGTGGACATCGTCACCGGCGCCGATGTGCTGGAGTATTACGCCGGCCTGGCGACCGCCATCGAAGGCATCCAGCTGCCGCTGCGCGAATCCAGCTTCTTCTACACCCGCCGTGAACCGCTGGGCGTGGTCGCCGGCATCGGTGCCTGGAACTACCCGATCCAGATCGCCCTGTGGAAGTCGGCGCCGGCGCTGGCCGCCTGCAATGCGATGGTGTTCAAGCCGTCCGAGGTCACGCCGCTGACCGCCATCCGGCTTGCCGAGATCTACACCGAAGCCGGCGTGCCGGCCGGCGTGTTCAATGTCGTGCAGGGCCCCGGTCGCGAAATCGGCAACTGGCTCACCGAACATCCGGTGATCGAGAAGATCTCCTTCACCGGCGGTGTGGCCACCGGCAAGAAGGTGATGGCTGCGGCCGCCTCCTCCTCGCTGAAGGAAGTGACCATGGAACTGGGCGGCAAATCGCCGCTGGTGATCTGCGATGACGCCGATCTCGACCGCGCCGCCGACATCGCGGTGATGGCCAATTTCTTCAGCTCCGGCCAGGTGTGCACCAATGGCACCCGCGTGTTTGTGCCGCGCGGCATGCTGGCCGCGTTCGAGGCCGCCGTGGTCGAGCGCGTCAAGCGCATCCGCATCGGCGATCCGATGGCCGCGGACACCAACTTCGGCCCGCTGACCAGCTTCCCGCACATGGAGAACGTGCTGCGCTACATCGAAAGCGGCAAGACCGAAGGCGCGCGCCTGCTGATCGGCGGCGGCCGTGCCACCGACGGCACGCTGGCCCAGGGCGCCTATGTGCTGCCGACTGTGTTCTCCGACTGCCGCGACGACATGACCATCGTCAAGGAAGAGATCTTCGGGCCGGTCATGAGCATCCTTGCCTATGACAGCGAAGATGAAGTGGTCCGCCGCGCCAACGACACCACCTTCGGCCTCGCCGCCGGCGTGGTCAGCAAGGACATCAGCCGCGCCCACCGCATCATCCATCGCCTGGAAGCCGGCATCTGCTGGATCAACACCTGGGGCGAATCGCCAGCCGAAATGCCGGTGGGTGGCTACAAGGAGTCCGGTGTCGGCCGCGAGAACGGCCTCTCGACCCTGGGCCACTACACCCGCATCAAGTCGGTGCAGGTCGAACTGGGCGACTACGCCAGCGTGTTCTGAGCCGCGCCCCTCGTCCGGCCACCGCGCCGATCCGACATTCCGCCGGGATGCCTGCGTGCAGCGTGTCCCGGCCTGAAGGAGAACAACCATGAGCACCCATAACGAGTACGACTACATCATCATCGGCGCCGGTTCGGCCGGCAACGTGCTGGCCACCCGCCTGACCGAAGATGCCGATGTGAGCGTACTGCTGCTGGAAGCGGGTGGCCCGGACTACCGGCTCGACTTCCGCACCCAGATGCCGGCGGCGCTGGCGTTTCCGCTGCAGGGCAAGCGCTACAACTGGGCCTACAAGACCGATCCAGAGCCCTTCATGAACAACCGCCGCATGGACTGCGGCCGTGGCAAGGGCCTGGGCGGTTCGTCGCTGATCAACGGCATGTGCTACATCCGCGGCAACGCGATGGACTACGACAACTGGGCGAGCATGCCCGGCCTGGACGACTGGACCTATCTGGACTGCCTGCCCTACTTCCGCAAGGCCGAGACCCGCGACATCGGCCCCAACGATTACCACGGGGGCGATGGCCCGCTGCGGGTGACCACCCCCAAGGCCGGCAACAACGAACTGTTCGCAGCCATGGTTGAAGCCGGCGTGCAGGCAGGCTATCCGCGCACCGATGACCTCAACGGCTACCAGCAGGAAGGCTTCGGCCCGATGGACCGGACGGTCACGCCGAAGGGCCGCCGCTCCAGCACCGCCCGCGGCTATCTGGATCTGGCCAGGCCGCGCCCGAACCTGACCATCGTCACCCACGCGCTGACCGACCGCATCCTGTTCTCCGGCAAGCGCGCGGTGGGCGTGCAGTGGCTGCGCAACGACCAGCCGCAGCGTGCCACTGCCCGCCGCGAGGTGTTGTTGTGCGGCGGCGCCATCGCCTCGCCACAGATCCTGCAGCGCTCCGGCGTGGGCCCGGCCGATCTGCTGCGCAGCCTCGACATCGACCTGGTGCATCACCTGCCGGGCGTCGGCGCCAATCTGCAGGATCACCTGGAGATGTATCTCCAGTACGAATGCAAGAAGCCGGTCTCGCTGGCGCCGGCGCTGAAGCTGTACAACCAGCCGGCAATCGGCGCTGAATGGCTGTTCCTGGGCACCGGTATCGGCGCCAGCAACCAGTTCGAAGCCGGCGGCTTCATCCGCAGCGATGCCGAGTTCGACTGGCCCAACCTGCAGTATCACTTCCTGCCGGTGGCCATCAACTACAACGGGTCCAATCCGATCAAGGCACACAGCTTCCAGATGCATGTCGGCTCGATGCGCTCGCCCAGCCGGGGCCGCATCCATGTCCGCTCCAAGGATCCGCGCGAGCATCCGAGCATCCTGTTCAACTACATGTCGCACGACCAGGACTGGCGCGAGTTCCGCGCGGCGATCCGCATCACCCGCGAGATCTTCGCGCAGCCGGCACTGGCTCCATACAGCGGCCGCGAGATTTCGCCGAGCAGTGCACTGCAGACCGATGCGCAGATCGACGCGTTCGTCCGTGAGCATGCTGAAACGGCATACCACCCGTCCTGCTCCAACAAGATGGGCCACGCCGATGATCCGATGGCGGTGGTGGACGGCCAGGGCCGCGTGCATGGTCTGGAGGCCCTGCGCATCGTCGACGCCTCGATCATGCCGCAGGTGGTGACCGGCAATCTCAACGCGCCGACCATCATGATCGCCGAAAAGCTCGCCGACGTGATCCGCGGCCGTACGCCGCTGCCCCGCAGCACCGCGCCCTATTACAAAGCCAACGGTGCGCCGGTACGCAGGCAGGGCTGAGCACCGCACGCGTCCTGAAACACCCGCCGGGCATGGCCCAGCGCTGCCAGCTCGGTGGCGCGGGGCCATGCCCGGCGGCATTTGACGCGATCGCACAGGCCGTCGCGCGATGCCCTCTTCGCGTTTCCCCTACGGCGGGGTATGCTGCAATGACCGGCCGCTGTCAGTACGCTCAGGGTCGGACCCAACAATCACGATTCCTGGAGGGGGAATATGAGTCTGGATCGTCCCTGGCTGCAGAGCTATCCGAAAGGCGTTCCCGCCGAGATCGACGTCAACGAGTTCCATTCGGTAGCCTCCGTCTTCGACGCCTCCGTCGCCAAGTACCGCGACCGCCCCGCCTACTCCAGTTTCGGCAAGGTCCTCACCTATGGCGAGACCGATGCGCTGGTTGACCAGTTCGCGGCCTACCTGCTGGGTGAGCTCAAGCTCAAGAAGGGCGACCGCGTCGCCCTGATGATGCCCAACTGCCTGCAGTACCCGGTCGCCACCTTCGGCGTGCTGCGTGCGGGCCTGACCGTGGTCAACGTCAACCCGCTGTATACCGCACGCGAACTCAAGCATCAGCTGGTCGACGCCGGCGCCTCGGTGCTGGTGGTGGTCGACAACTTCGGCGATACCGTCCAGCAGGTCATCGCCGACACGCCGGTCAGGCAGGTGGTCACCACCGGCCTGGGCGATCTGCTCGGCGCGAAGGGCGCGATCGTCAACTTCGTGCTGAAGTACGTCAAGAAGATGGTGCCCAACTATCACGTGAAGGGCGCCATCCGCTTCAAGCAGGCACTCAAGCTCGGCAGCCGCCACACCCTGCCCGAGGTCGAGATCGACCACGACGACGTGGCGTTCCTGCAGTACACCGGCGGCACCACCGGCGTGGCCAAGGGCGCGATGCTGACCAACCGCAACCTGATCGCCAACATGCAGCAGGCCTCGGCATGGCTGTCGACCTCCGGCATCGAGCCGGGCAAGGAAGTGATCATCACCGCGCTGCCGCTGTACCACATCTTCGCGTTGACCGCGAACGGTCTGGTCTTCATGAAGTTCGGCGGCTGCAATCATCTGATCACCAATCCGCGCGACATGAAGGGCTTCGTCAAGGAGCTCAAGGGCACGCGCTTCACCGCCATCACCGGCGTCAACACGCTGTTCAACGGTCTGCTCAATACGCCCGGTTTCGATGAGATCGATTTCTCGTCGGTGAAGTTCACCCTGGGCGGCGGCATGGCGGTGCAGCGCGCTGTGGCCGAGCGCTGGAAGAAGGTTACCGGGGTGACGTTGGTCGAGGCCTACGGCCTGACCGAAACCTCGCCGGCCGCCTGCATCAACCCGCTTACCCTGCCGGAGTACAACGGCTCCATCGGCCTGCCGATCCCGTCCACCGATGCGTGCATCAAGGACGACAACGGCAACATCCTGCCGCTGGGTGAGGTGGGCGAGCTGTGCATCAAGGGCCCGCAGGTGATGAAGGGCTACTGGCAGCGCCCCGAAGAGACCGCCCAGGCGATCGACAGTGACGGCTGGCTGCATACCGGCGACATGGCGAAGATGGATGAACGGGGCTTCTTCTACATCGTCGACCGCAAGAAGGACATGATCCTGGTGTCCGGCTTCAATGTGTATCCGAACGAGGTCGAAGACGTCATCGCGATGATGCCCGGCGTGCTGGAAGTGGCCGCGGTCGGCGTGCCGGACGAGAAGTCCGGCGAAGTGGTCAAGGTGGTGATCGTGAAGAAGGATCCGAACCTGACCGCCGAAATGGTCAAGGAGCATGCCCGGGCAAATCTGACCGGTTACAAGCACCCGCGCATCGTGGAGTTCCGCAAGGAACTGCCGAAGACCAATGTCGGCAAGATCCTCCGTCGCGAGCTGCGCGATACGCCCGCACAGTAAGGGTTTCCACGGTTCGACGCAGCTCAGGGCCCCGCCGGCGACGGCGGGGCCCTTTTCGTTGGCGGCCAGCACGGGCGGCGGCCGCTTGCAGGCGGTTCACGAGCGGTGCATAGAATCACTCGCCACCGCACGTTCCGCCCACTCCCTCACATTCCATCTCTCCGTCCGCTCTGCGGTTGGCCGGACGGTCACTCGGAGAACACCCATGTCTGCAGTACGCCCTATCATCACCCGCCCGTCGCAGCACCCGACCCTGCGCATCACCGAGGAAACCGAACGGGATGTCTACTGGATCCACATGCATGCCAACCTGGTCAACCAGCCGGGCCGCCCGTGCTTTGCCTCACGCCTGGTAGACGACATCGTCGACTATCAGCGTGAACTGGGAGACCGTCTCAGTGCCGCCCACGTTCTCTCGCCTCACGTGGTCCTGGCCTCCGATAGTGACGTATTCAACCTGGGCGGCGACCTGGAACTGTTCTGCCGGCTGATCCGCGAGGGCGACCGTGCCCGCCTGCTCGACTATGCGCAGCGCTGCGTGCGCGGCGTGCATGCGTTCCACGCCGGGCTGGGCGCACGCGCCCACAGCATCGCGCTGGTCCAGGGCAATGCACTGGGCGGCGGCTTCGAGGCCGCGCTGAGCTGCCATACCATCGTCGCCGAAGAAGGCGTGCTGATGGGACTGCCGGAGGTGCTGTTCGACCTGTTCCCGGGCATGGGCGCCTACTCCTTCCTGTGCCAGCGGGTCAGCCCGCGGCTGGCCGAGAAGATCATGCTGGAGGGCAACCTCTTCACCGCCCGGCAGTTGAAGGACATGGGCCTGGTGGATGTCGTCGTGCCGGTGGGCGAAGGCGTTGCGGCGGTCGAACAGGTGATCCGGGACAGCCGGCGCATTCCGCACGCATGGGCGGCGATGCGCGAAGTGAACGAGATCGCCACCATGGTGCCGCTGCACGAAATGATGCGCATCACCGAGATCTGGGTCGACACCGCCATGCAGCTGGGCGAGAAGTCGCTGCGGACCATGGACCGGCTGGTCCGCGCCCAGGCCCGCCGCAATGGCGAGGCGGGCTGACAGACCTCGCGGTCAGGAGGGCGTGCGTTCCCCGTCGTCGCGTTGCTGGATGCCTGCGACGCGGGACGCCAGCGCTTTCCTGCCGATGCGCAGTGCACCTACCAGGCTGGACAGGCGCATTGTCCACTCGGCCTTCAATTGCCAGTCGGCCATGCGCATCATCTCGCCACTGGCGGCAGCAACCTGGACCAGGCCCAGGTTGCTCGCCACGCCGCGCAGGGCGTGGGCGTGTTCGCGGAAGTCCTCCCAGTCCAGCCGCTCGCCACAGGCCTGCATCTGCGCCATGCTCGCGTCCACATCGACCAGGCACTGGTCGATGAACTTGCGTTCGAAGCCATCGCCCATGCCCAGTGACGCCAGCTCGTCCAGCACGGCGGTGTCGAGTACGCCGTCACCGACCTCCATGGCCGGTACCGACTGGATGCCCGGCTCGGTACGCGTGTTGGCGGCCACATCGGCCAACACCTCCAGCAGACGCGTCGCGACGACCGGCTTGGCCAGGAATGCACGTGCACCTGCCTGCTCACAGCGCAGGATGGATTCCGGGGTGACATCGGCGCTGAGCACCATCACCGGCACATACGGCAGGCCACTGGCCTGCATCACCCGCAGCTGCTTGAGCAGGTCCAGGCCGCTCATGCCGGGCATGTGCAGATCAACGATGGCTGCGTCGTAATTGGCCTGCTCGAGAGCGTCGAGCACCTCGACCCCACCATTGACGCATGTGACCTTGTGGCCGGCCTTCTCGAGCAACCGCTGCAGCACCATGCGGTTGGCGGCATGGTCATCGGCAACCAGCACCCGCAGGCTGCGTACACGGGCCCGATGGCGCAGGAATGGATTGGAGAACGCAATGACGTTGCCGCCCTCCGGCAGCTCGCCCTGCACGTCCGGCGTCGGCGCCACGTCCAGCGCGATTTCCACCCAGAACACGCTGCCGCGCGGCGTGTTCGGCAGGTAACCGACCTGCCCGCCCATCGATTCAACCAGTCCCTTGGCGATCGCCGTACCCAGTCCGGTGCCTTCATGGCGGCGGGCGAGGCCGACGTCGGCCTGCTCGAAGGCGTTGAACAGGCGGCTGCGCAGGGCCACGGGTACGCCGATGCCGCTGTCGAGGATCTCGAAACGCAGCCGGGCACGCTCGCTGCCACGCTCGTCATGGCTGCTGACACGCAGATGGACGAAGCCACTGTCGGTGAACTTCACCGCGTTGCCCATCAGATTCAGCAGAATCTGCTGCAGATGGCCGGCGTCGCCGAACAACCGTGGCGGAACGTTGTCGTCCACGTCGACGCGATACTCCAATGACTTGGAACGCGTCTGCGGGGTGAGGATCAGGTTGATCGCCTGCAGCACGTCGGCCAGCGCGAACTCATGCCATTCCACCCGGACCTTGCCGGCCTCGATCGCCGAGATGTCCAGCACCTCCTCCACCAGCGCCAGCAGGCTGCGGGTGGACGCCTGGATGGTACTGAGGCACTCGCGCTGCTCCTCATCCAGCCGCGTGGTGGCCAGCACTTCGGTCATGCCGGCCAGGCCGTTGAGCGGCGTACGGAATTCGTGGCTCATGTTCGCCAGGAAACGGCTCTTGGCTTCGTTGGCCTGGCGCGCTTCGGCCACCGCACGGGTCAAGGCATGCAGCAGCGAATCGAAGTACAGCGGAATCGCGCCCAGGCCCAGCAGCAGGCCCCAGCCGAGGTAGTCGTGGCTGCGCCAGTAGGGCGACAGCATCACGGTACACAGGAAAGCCAGGCACCCCATTGCGGTTGCCACCCGCAGGTAGGTGCTGCCGTAGCGCATGCCGTTGCCGATCGTGACCCACAGCATCACCGCGTACAGCGGAGCTGCCGGCTCACCCTGGATGGTCATGATCCAGGCCATGCAGGTGTAGTCGGTCAGCATGCCGATCACGCGGCGGACGTGTGACACCCCGGGATCGACCAGGATCGCCACCAGCAGGCCCGCCGAGATGGCCAGCTCGAAGGCGAGGATCAGCCACGTCGTGGTCAGCGTCTCGCCACCCGCGCTCAGGTAGCGCCAGCCGAGATAGCTGATGAACAGCGCGGTGATCACGATGCGGATCAGGTTCTGCGCGTGCTCGCTGTCCTCGCGTCCGGACAGCCGTTGCTTCACCCGGGCCAGCAGCGACCGGGCCGGGGAGGATTCAACGGCAGGAGTGTCCATGGGGGGATGTCGCATCCGTCGTCGCAACAGGGAGGAGCAGCACAGCGGAACCGCCACCAGGCCCAGCCACAGGGGCACGGCCAGACTGGGGTTGTCACGCCAGTAGGGTGTCAACAGCACGGTGGTACCGAAGCTGACCAGGGCCATGGCGATCGCCACGCCCAGGTAGCGGTTGCCGAAGCGCAGGCCATTGCCCACCGTGACCCACATCACCACCGCATAGACCCAGGCCAGAGGCTCGCCCATCTGCACCATGCCGACCGTCATCAACCCATAGTCGGCGACCATGCCGACCACCCTGCGCGCATCGGAGCGCCCCGGCTTCCACAGCAACCAGGCGAACAGCAGCAGGGATATCGACAGCCCGGTCAGCACGGTCACGAGCACGCCCTGGTACTGCTCCAGGCGATGCATCCGGGCCCCGGACAACAGTATGTAAACCAGGATCAGCGAGATCAGCGCGATCCGCACGATCACCTGCCCGTGCTCGGAGTCGGGCCGCTGCGACAGCCGGCGCTTCAGCCGTGCGAACAGGTCCTGCACCTCAGCCACCCGGTCGCGTGGAGGCCGTCGAGTGCTGCGCGCAGATGTCCAGCAGTTGCTGGCGGCCCCGCAGCAGCGCATCCACGCAGCGGGGGTCGAACAGGCGGCCACGCTGGGCATACAGATAGGCCAGCGTTGCTTCCATCGTCCAGGCTTCCTTGTACGGACGTGGGGAAATCAGGGCGTCGAAGACATCGGCGACGGCAACGATGCGCGCTTCCAGTGGAATCGCTTCGCCTACCAGCCCATCGGGGTAACCACTGCCGTCGTAGCGTTCATGGTGGCGCAGCGCGATCAGTGCACCGACCTGGATGAAGCGGTTCTGGCTGCCGCTGAGCAGTTCATGGCCGATGCGCGGGTGACGGCGCATGATCGCCAGCTCCTCTTCATTGAGCTTGCCCTGCTTGAGCAGCACCGCATCCGGTATGGCGATCTTGCCCATGTCGTGCAGGGGCGCCGCCATCTCGATCAGCCGCACCTCGTCTTCCGGCAGGCCCAGCTGCTCGGCGATAAGCCCGGCCACGCGGGCCATCCGCTCCAGGTAGGCACTGGTGCCGGCGTCACGAAACTCGATCGCACGAGCCAATCGCGACAAGGTCTCGCGCTCCCGCTCCTCGACCTCGTGCATGCTGGCAAGCAGGCGCTGTTCCAGTGACAGCGCGCGCTGTTTCACGTTCTCGGTCTGCTGGCGCAGCTGCAGCAGGTTGTAGCAGCGCGCCCGCAGTTCGCGCGGGCGGATCGGCTTGACCAGGAAGTCGATCACGCCTGCCTCCAGCGCGGCCTGCCGGATCGGCTCGTCGCCCACCACGGTGATCAGGATCACCGGGATGTCGCGATGCTTGGGCAGGCGCCGGAAGCGGCGGGCGAATTCCAGCCCATCCATTTCCGGCATGCGGTAGTCGAGCAGCAGCAGGTCGACCGGGTGCGATTCGCACCAGGCCAGCGCGGTCAGGGGATCGCCGAAGTCATGCACGCTCAGTTCCGGCGCGATGTCCTCGATGACGTGCCGCAGCATCGTCCGCGCGGAGGTCTGGTCATCGACGATGACGATGTTCAACGTGTACTCCGCCTGGTTTCTCGACCACGCTTGGTCATCAGCAGGCGTGGAAACGCTGCCGCTGCGCACGCTGGCACCCTGCATCGGACTGACTCCCGTGTCATGCGTCCCGGTTCATGATCGTGGTCACATTGTGAAGCGGGCTCTCCACATTGCGCTCTTCCCCGTCACCGATCAAGCCATAGCCGGCGTCAAGGTAGTGCAATTACGATACGCCGAGTGCCAGAGACGTCAATTGCGCCGTCCCGTTTCGGGACGGCGCGCACAAACGGGAGTCACAAAACCCCGGCTCAGTGCTCCGGACGCATGTACGGGAACAGCAGCACGTCGCGGATGGAGCTGCTGCCGGTCAGCAGCATCACCAGGCGGTCGACGCCGATGCCGAGGCCGCCGGTCGGCGCCATGCCGTACTCCAGCGCGCGGATGTAGTCGGCGTCGTAGTGCATGGCCTCGTCATCGCCCCCCTCCTTGGCGGCCACCTGGGCCTGGAAACGCTGGGCCTGATCCTCCGGGTCGTTCAGCTCGGAGAAGCCGTTGGCCAGCTCCTTGCCGTTCACGAACAGCTCGAAGCGATCGGTGTAGCCGGGGTCGTTGTCGTTGGCACGCGCCAGCGGCGAGACCTCCACCGGATGATCGGTGATGAAGGTGGGCTGGATCAGGGTGTGCTCGACGGTGGCTTCGAAGATCTCCAGCAGCAGCTTGCCCCAGCCGTAGGACGGCTTGACCTTGATCTTCAGGCGCTCGCAGTGCCGCAGCAGCGCTTCGCGGTCGGTGCAGTCGGCAGCGGAGATCTCCGGATTGTGGTGCCGCACGGCCTCGTCCATCCGCCAGCGGCGGAACGCCGGGCCGAGATCGATCTTCGCGCCGTCCCACTCCACTTCGGTAGTGCCGTTCACCGTCCTGGCCACGTCCCGGATCACGCCTTCGGTCAGGTCCATGATCTCGTTGTACGTGGCGTAGGCCTCGTACAGCTCCATCATGGTGAACTCCGGGTTGTGCCGGGTGCTGACGCCTTCATTGCGGAAATTGCGGTTGATTTCGTACACCCGCTCCAGGCCACCGACGGTCAGGCGCTTCAGGTACAACTCCGGCGCCACGCGCAGGTACAGGTCCAGGTCCAGCGCGTTGTGATGGGTGGTGAACGGCTTGGCCGCCGCACCGCCGGGGATGTAATGCATCATCGGCGTCTCGACTTCGAGGAAGTCGCGGTTGTCCAGCCACGCGCGCATGGCACGGATGATCTTCGAGCGCTTGATGAACACCGCGCGCGACTCCGGGGTCACGATCAGATCGACGTAACGCTGGCGGTAGCGCTGCTCGACGTCGGCCAGGCCATGCCACTTGTCCGGAAGCGGACGCAGCGACTTGGTCAGCAGTCGGATCGTTGCGGCCTTGACCGACAGTTCACCGGTGCGGGTACGGGTCAGGCCGCCCTCGACGGCGATGATGTCACCCACGTCCCAGCCCTTGAAAGCAGCGTAGTCATCGCCCAGGGCCGCGCCCTGCAGGAACAGCTGGATGCGGCCGGACTCGTCCTGGATCTGGGCGAAGCTGGCCTTGCCCATGATGCGCTTGGCCATCAGGCGTCCGGCCATGCGCACCTGGCGGCCATTGGCTTCCAGGGCCTCGGCGGTCCAGGTTTCGGCGTCGCTGTACTCGTCCTGCAGCTGGCCGGCGAAGTCCTCGCGACGGAAGTCGTTCGGGTACGCGATCCCCTGCCCGCGCAGCGCTTTGAGTTTCTCGCGGCGCTCGGCGATCAACTTGTTTTCGTCGACGGAAGGGGTTTCGGTAGCTTCGCTCATGGATCTGCGGGAATCGTGTAGTTGGGGGAGTCTTGCGCCCGGCACGGCCGGCTGCACAGCATAGCAAAACCACCCTGCCCCGGCCCTGGCCGGCGCCCACGGCCCGGTAGCGCCGGGCCATGCCCGGCGGTCAGTCGGCAGGAATCCCCGGGCGTGGCCCGGCGCTACCTCAGGCATTCCCGGGGAACGCCTGCCGCAATTCATCCACCAGCACCCGCTCGTTCTCCGAATAGTCGATCGGCACCGACACCAGGTGCACCCCGCCTTCGTTGAACGCCGCCTCCAGCGTCGGGATGAGCTGCTCGATGGCCGTCACTTCGTGGCCCTTGCAACCATAGGCCTCGGCGTACCTGACGAAGTCCGGATTGCCGAAGGTCATCCCATAGTCGGTGAAGCCATCCACCGCCTGCTTCCAGCGGATCATGCCGTAGGCACCATCGTTGAGGATCAGCACCACCAGGTTCAGCCCCAGCCGCCGCGCGGTTTCCAGCTCCTGGCTGTTCATCATGAAGCCGCCGTCGCCACACACCGCCAGCACCCGGCGCTGCGGGTACAGGATCGAGGCCATGATCGCCGAAGGCAGGCCCGCGCCCATCGTGGCAAGCGCATTGTCCAGAAGCAGCGTATTGGCTACCTGGGTGCGGTAATTGCGCGCGAACCATATCTTGTACATGCCGTTGTCCAGCGCCACGATGCCGTCGGGCGGCATCACCCGGCGCACGTCGTGGACCAGCCGCTGCGGGGTGAACCGGGCCTCTTCGGCACGGTCGGCGAGATGGTCGAGGATGGTGGCCCGCAGCGGCAGCAGCGCATCGGCATGGGCCACCTGGCCTTCGATGCGGTCGGCCAGTTGGGTCAGCGAGCGGCCGATATCGCCGATCACCTCCACCTGCGGGAAGTAGACCTGCTCGACCGCCGCCTGCGAATAGCCGATGTGGATGACGGTCGGTCCGCCGGGCCGCATCACAAAAGGCGGCTTCTCGGTCACTTCATGGCCGATGGTGACGATCACGTCGGCCTGGTCGATGGCCATATGCACATAGTCGCGTTCGGTCAGCGCGGCAGTCCCCATGTACAGGCCTGATCCGCCCGCCACCGCACCCTTGCCCATCTGCGTGGTGAAGAAGGGAATGCCGGCACGCAGTACGAAGGCTGACAGCGCGTCGCTGGACTGCGGCCGTGACGCCGCGGAGGCGATCATCAGCAGCGGACGCTTCGCATTGCGGATGATCTGCGCGGCGCGATCGAGCGCCTCGGGACTGGCGATCGGTCGATCCACCGCATGCGTCGGGATCAATGCCACATCCTCGACTTCAGTGGCCGCGATGTCCTCCGGCAGTTCCAGCAGAACCGGGCCCGGACGTTCTTCCTGCGCGACACGGAATGCCTCGCGGACGATGGTCGGGATGGTGCGCGCCGATACGATCTGCCGCGCCTGCTTGGTCAGCGGCTTCATCGTGCTGACGATGTCGACGATCTGGAAGCGCGCCTGCTTGCTGGCGACGATGCCCTTCTGCCCGGTGATCATGATCACCGGCCATGCGCCCAGCAGCGCGTAGGCCGCACCGGTGGTGAAGTTGAGGGCACCCGGGCCGAGCGTGGCCAGGCACACGCCCGGCTTGCCGGTCAGGCGTCCGTAGGTGGCCGCCATGAACACCGCCGCCTGCTCATGGCGGGTGATGACCAGCTCGATGCTGGAATGGCGCAGCGACTCGACGACATCGAGGTTTTCTTCGCCGGGAATACCGAAAATACGTTCGACGCCCTCGTTCTCGAGCGCCGCGACAAGCAGATCTGAACCCTTGGACATGGGAATGCCGTCCCTCTTCACTGGACTGGTGGTGGATCGTTACAGGAAGGATGCAAGCCGTGCGTCAACGACGGTCGAACCACACGGTCTGCGCGTTCACGAACTCGCGGATGCCGAAATGCGACAGCTCGCGGCCGAAGCCACTCTTCTTCACGCCACCGATCGGCACGCGCGGGTCGGACGCGGAGAAGCCGTTGACGAACACGCCCCCGGTCTGCAGCCTGCGTGCCAACCGCATCGCGCGCTCGCGATCGCCGCTCCACAGGTTGCCGCTGAGGCCGAATTCGCTCTGGTTGGCCAGCTCCACCGCATGATCGGCATCGCGTGCGCGGCTGATCGAAGCCACCGGGCCGAAGGTCTCGGTATCGAACGCCTGCATGCCCGGCTCGACACCGGCCAACACCGTGGGGGCATAGAAGCTGCCCGGACGATCCAGTTGATGACCGCCGACCAGCAGCTGCGCACCGGCCTCTACCGATGCACGCACCTGCGCATCGAGCTGCTCGAGCAGGTCCTGCCGGGCCATGGGACCGATGCGGTTGCCCGGTTCACGGCCATCACCGACGGTCAGCGCCTGCACCTTCGCGCAGAACTGCGCCACGAAACGGTCGTACACGCCGTCCTCGACGATGATGCGCTTGCCGGCGATGCAGACCTGTCCGGTGTTCTGGAAGCGCGAGGCGAGTGCCGCATCCACCGCCGCGTCGAGGTCGGCATCGTCCAGCACGATGAAGGGGTCCGAGCCCCCCAGTTCCAGCACGACCTTCTTCAATGCCTGCCCGGCCTGCGCGGCAATGCTGCGGCCTGCGCCGACGCTGCCGGTCAGGGTGACGGCTGCGATGCGGTCATCGGCGATGGCACGGCTGGTGCCCTCACGGCTGATGTTGGCGGCGATGAAGGTGCCTTCCGGCAGGCCCGCGTCGCGCCAGGCGGCGTCGAGCAGATGGGCGGTACCGACGATGTTCTCGGCCGGCTTGAGCAGGAAACCATTGCCTCCCATCAGGATCGGCACCGCTGCGCGCATCACCTGCCAGTACGGGAAATTCCACGGCATGATGCCCAGCACCACGCCCAGTGGCAGGTAGGACACGTAGGCCTTGTCATCGGGAACCAGCGTCGGCTCGTCGCGCAGGTACTGTGCCCCGTTATCCGCATACCACTCGCAGAGCACCGCGCACTTCTCGATTTCGGCCAACGATTCGGCATGGACCTTGCCCATTTCAGCGGTGGCCAGCGCCGCAAGCGATTCGCGGTCGCGGCGCAGGACCGCGGCCATCGCACGCAGGGCATCGGCGCGCTGCTCCAGCGACTGCGCACTCCAGGCGGCAAAGCCGGCCTGGCCTCGATCGAGGATCACCTCCAGCTCGGCGTCGGTAACGAAGGGATGGCGGGCGATTTCCTGGCCGGTGGCCGGATCGAGGGAAATCGCAATGGCGGGGGCAGCGGACATGCAGGGCTCCTGTTGTCTCGGCAACGGGCCGATTGCCCGTCTCCTGTCAGGAATGTGGACCCGAAGCTGCCGCGCAACAAGGCGTCTGCTTATCCTGTGACCTGCACTTACCTGCCTGAATGGGGTTGCTGGCAGGGCTGCGCCCTGCCCCCCAAGCCACGCCAAGCCACAGCCAAGCCACAGCAGAAGCTGGTTTCCTGCGGGATGGCGGGGTGGGGCCGATGGCGGAAGACGCCGTGAACCCATCCATGGGGGCTTGGCCGCGGCATCCATGCCGCGGACACTCCCGCCATCGGCCCCACCCCGCCTTCGACAGTTTCCCGCGATCTGTCGGAACGGATCTGGCTCCAAATGAATTTCGATATCTGACAGATGTGTCGACCAAGGTCGACACCCACCCACAGCCGCGGGAAATTGTCAGAGGCGGGGCGGCGTCGGAGTGCGGGGTGTCAGCCGCATGGATGCGGCTGCCAAGCCCCCATGGACGGGTTCACGGCGTCCCCGCACTCCGGCGCCGCCCCGCCATCCCACGGAATGCACGCCGTTGCCGTTGCCGTGGCTTGAAGCCTCTGCGGGTGCAGGGCGCAGCCCTGCCGACCCACCTACTTTCGCGGCAGGTAGGTGACCAACGACAGGTCGTGCCGGCTCTCCGGCACCAGCGCCACGTACTGCAGGTCCAGCAACCCGCGCGTGGGGTGGTTCAGCTTCTTCGCCCCCTCGTCGAAGCGGCGCACATCATGCTCCGGCCACCACTGCCGGAACGTATCGCTGTGGGCAGCGATGTCCTCGGCCAGCGCCAGGAAAGGCGCCTTGTCCTGCGCCTGCGCCATCGCCGCGCGGAAGCCGGCCAGCAGGCCCCGGGCCATCTCCTCCCAGTTGAGGATCAACGTGCGATAAGGCGGATACAGGAACATCAGCCGCAGCGTGTTGCGCTCATGCGGCGCCAGCTGGCTGTAGTCGACGAACAGTTCGGCAATGGCCGGATTCCAGGCCAGGATGTCGAAACGGGTGTTGCGTACGTAGGCCGGGATCGGCTGCATCGCGTTCACCAGCTGGCGCAGGCCATCAGTCACGCTTTCATCTGGCGACTCCAGCGGAACGCCATAGCCGGACAGCGCGAACGCATATGCGCGCTCGTCATCGCTCATGCGCAACACCCGGGCCAGGCGCTCGAGCACTTCCGGCGACGCACGCACTTCACGTCCCTGCTCGATCCAGGTGTACCAGCTGACACTGACCCCCACCGCCAGCGCCACTTCCTCGCGCTTCAGGCCGGGGGTACGCCTGCGCCCGGCCGGCAGGCCCAGCGTGGCCGGGTCGACACGGGCGCGGCAGGCCTTGAGGAAACCGCCGAGCTCCCTGCGTTCACTCTCGCTGCGCATCATCGCCCTCCGTTGCGGAAGGCGATGATATCGGCGCAGGCGTGCGCATCAGGCATCGACGCGCTTGGACCCCACCGCCAGGCCGGCCTTCAGGCTGGCCTCGACGAACTCATCGAGGTCACCATCGAGCACCTTCTGCGTATCGGAACGCTCGATGCCCGTGCGCAGGTCCTTGATGCGGCTCTGATCGAGCACGTAATTGCGGATCTGGCTGCCCCAGCCGATGTCGGACTTGGTCGCTTCCACGGCATCCTTCTCCGCGTTGCGCTTCTGGATCTCGAGCTCGTAGAGCTTTGCGGCCAGCATCTTCATCGCGTTGTCGCGGTTCTGGTGCTGGCTGCGGCCGGTCTGGCACGCCACCACGATGTTGGTCGGAATGTGGGTGATACGCACCGCCGACTCGGTCTTGTTGACGTGCTGACCACCGGCGCCGGACGAACGGTAGACGTCGGTGCGCAGATCGGCCGGGTTGATGGTGATGTCGATGTTGTCGTCGATCTCCGGCGAAACGAACACCGAGGTGAAGCTGGTGTGGCGACGGTTGTCAGAGTCGAACGGCGACTTGCGCACCAGGCGGTGCACGCCGGTCTCGGTCTTCAGCCAGCCATAGGCATAGTCACCTTCCACGCGCAGGGTGGCCGACTTGATGCCCGCCACATCACCGCCGGAAACTTCCATCAGCTCGGTCTTCCAGCCACGCGATTCGCACCAGCGCAGGTACATGCGCAGCAGGATCTCGGCCCAGTCCTGGGCTTCGGTACCACCGGCACCGGCCTGGATGTCGACGAACGCAGCGGCATTGTCCATCTCGCCGGAGAACATGCGCTGGAACTCCAGCTTCTCGACGTGCGACTGGTGCTTGTCCAGATCGGCAACCACGGCCAGCGCGGTGTCCTCGTCCTGCTCGGACTCGGCCAGCTCCAGCAGCTCGGTCGCATCCTTCAGGCCATCGAGCACCGAGGCGATGCCGCCCACGGTCTTTTCCAGGCTGGATCGCTCGCGCCCCAGGTTCTGGGCGTACTCGGCGTTGTTCCAGACGTCGGGGTTTTCAAGCTCCCGCGTTACTTCTTCAAGACGCTCTTTCTTGGCGTCGTAGTCAAAGATACCCCCGAAGCGACAGCACGCGATCGGTCAGATCGGTGATGCGCTGGCGGACAGGATTCAGTTCGATCATGTCGGCGGTCGTGCGTTCAAAAAATGACTGCCAATGATAACGCAGGCGCCCGGCAGGCGGCGAGGCACCCCCAGCGGCCCGGCTGGCGGCTGGACACGGGGCGGGCTGAAGCCGGTAGACTTCCCGGCCGCCGCGGCAACAGGGGGACGCGCGGCCCATCCCAATCCAAGGAGCACCATTTCAATGAAGATCATGCGTTCCACCCTGTGCCTGGCCGCCTGCCTGCTGGCCGCCAATGCCTCGGCCATCGACCTGAAGGGCCTGACCAGCACCGGCCTGAAGGCCGGCAAGGCGCTGACCCTGTCCGACGCAGAGGTCTCGGCGGCCGCCGACCAGGCCTGCGCCTACATGGACAAGGAGAACCAGCTGGCACCCGCCAACGATCCCTATGCCCAGCGCCTGGCCAAGATCACCCAGGGGCTTGCCAACGAGGACGGCCTGAACCTGAACTTCAAGGTCTACCGGACCGCCGATGTCAACGCCTGGGCGATGGCCAACGGCTGCGTCCGCGTCTACACCGGCCTGATGGACATGGCCAGTGATGACGAGGTGCGTGGCGTGATCGGCCACGAAATCGGCCACGTGAAGCTGGGCCACAGCAAGACCAAGATGCGCACCGCGCTGCTCGCATCGGCCGGCCGCGAAGGCCTGGCAGCGTCGGGCAACGGTAACCTGACCCAGCTCAGCCAGGGCCAGCTCGGCGACCTGGCCGAGGGTTTCGTCAACGCCCAGTTCTCGCAGAAGGAAGAGAGCGCGGCGGACGAGTACGGCTACCAGTTCATGAAGCGCCACAACTATGATCCGGCAGCCCTGGCCAGCATGTTCCGCAAGCTGTCCAGCGAAGGCGGCCTGATGTCGTCGCACCCCGGCTCGGAAGCCCGCGCCGCGCGCATCGACGCGATGATCAAGAAGGACAGGAAGTAAGCACGAAGGGGGCGGGCGCTCCGCAGGTCCGCCCGCCCCTATCCTCCCGCCAGCGCCTGCCGCAGCAGCGGCAGCTGGCGCCTGCTGCAGGGAATCTTGGCCCCATCGGCCATGTGCAGCAGGGCCTCGCCGCCATCCAGCGGCTCGATGGAGCGCAGCTGCCCGCGGTTGATCAGCCAGCTGCGATGCGGCCGCAGGAACACCAGCGGATCCAGCCGCAGTTCCAGCACCGCCATGGTGATCCGCAGCGGATAGTCATGACCGCGGACCCTCAGATTCACGTAGTTGCCAGCGGCCTGGGCGTACTCGACGTCCTCGGTGGCGACCAGGAATTCCTTGCCCAGCTTGCGCACCAGAAAGTGCTGCGGGCGCTCGACCGGCTCGACGGGCGGACCGACATCCGGCGCGGCCAGCAGGGATGCCTCACCCTGGCGGCGGCGACCGAACCAGCCGGCAAGGTGCTCCAGCGCCACGAACAACGCGAACGTGCGGACATCCTTCAGGTACTCGTAGGCAAAGCGCTGCAACCAGCCGTCATCGTCCTGGTAGTGATGGCCCAGTGAGGCGTACGCGAGGTGGCGGATCACCATCATCCCCACCACGTGCAGCAGCGACCACCCCACGCTGGCCAGCAGGTACAGCGGCAGCAGGCGCTTCCAGGTGTCGGCATGCAACGGCCAGCGCTCGCACCCCCACCACAGCAGCGGCAGGGTCAGCAGCACCGCTCCGGCGCTGCTGAACTCCCAGACCAGGGGCTCCCACAGGGCCAGGGCGGTGCCGTGGCGCCCGGAATCCATCACTTCCACCAGTGCGTTCGTCACTGCGGTCGCCGACAGGATCGCGGCCCACACCAGCAGACGACTTGACGTTCGCCAGCGCGGCAGTCTGCCCTGAGCCATTGCTGCATCCATCTCGTCGCGGTCCCTCAGCGTGCATCAAGGGAGCGAGCGTAGCCTCCCCGTTGATCCCGGCACGCCCGCCATTGGTCACTACCGCGGCACCGGTGGCCCCCTGCCGCTTACGCCGCCACCTTTGCGGACGCAGTCTGGCGTCACCTTCCTGCCGGTTGCGGCCATGACCCGACGCCATGACATCGACACGCTCCGCGTGCTCGCCTTCGCCCTGCTCATCCTTTACCACGCGGCCATGGCCTATGTGGATGGCTGGGGCTTCCATCTCAAGAGCGCCTACACCGCCGAGTGGCTGCAGTGGCCGATGATCGCTCTGAACCGCTGGCGCATGCCACTGCTGTTCGTGATCTCGGGTATCGCTCTGGGCCTCTCGCTGCCGCGGCACGGGCGGCACCGGTTCGCACTGAAACGCAGCGGACGCCTGCTGCTGCCCCTGTTGTTCGGCATCGTCGCGATCGTCTCGCTGCAGGCCTACTGCGAAGCGGTGGACAAGGGCGATGTGACGCCAGGACTCGGCGCCTTCCTGTGGCGTTACTGGCAGTTCCGGCCGTGGCCGGGCGCACATTTCGACGGCGCAGCCTACGGCTTCACCTGGAATCACCTGTGGTATCTGGCGTACCTGGTGCCCTACACCCTGCTGGCCATCGCGCTGGCCGGTCCGATGCAGGCCCTGTGGGCGCGGCTGCCGTCATGGCGGCCCGATGACCGCCTGATCGCGATCGTCGGCCTGCTGCTGCCGGTGCTCTGGCTGGCCTGGGCCCTGCTGGTGGTGATGCCTGCGTGGCCGCCCACCCATGCGCTGCTGAACGACCTCTACGTGCATGCCGAATCCCTGCCCCTGTTCCTGGCCGGTTTCTGGGCCGCACGCTGGCAACGCGGCTGGGACCTGCTCGTGCGCGGCCGGCGCCTGACGTTGGCGCTGGCCTTGATCGGGCTGCTGGTCGAACTCGGCATCCGCGCCCTGGGCCGGATGCCGGACCTTGGCCAGCTCGATCCATGGGTGCTGTCGCTGCCATGGGCGCAGACCGAGCGCGTCGGCCGGGCCCTGTACACCTGGTGCGCACTGCTGGCGATGTTCGGCTGGGCCCGCGTGCTGGTCGACCGGCCGTGGCGTGGCCTCGACTACTGCCGAGAGGCGGTCTTCAGCTGGTACATCCTGCACCAGACCGTGCTGATCGTCCTGCTCTACTGGCTGCGGCCCCTTCAGCTCGGCCCCTGGCTGGAACCGGCTCTGCTGGTTGCCGGCACCGTCGCCGGCTGCCTGCTGATCCACGAGCTGCTGATCCGTCGTGTCCGCTGGCTGCGTCCCCTGTTCGGCCTGCGCGTCCATCCGCCATCGCCTTCGGTGGCAGGCGCAGCGACGGCACCGTGACACCATCGCGTGGAGCCGGGTCATGCCCGGCTCCGACTCAAGCCTGCCCGAACTGAGCTCGGCGCTATCTGACCTCGAACTCGCCCACCAGCACTGTTTCGGCACGATCCTTCAACCGCATCGTCACCCTCTGGTCCTTCTGCTTCGGCGTGCCCCAATGGGTGGTCAGGCGCAGCATCAGGGTCGTGGCACCGGTCACCAGCTGCTGGCGACTGCCGAAATAATTGGCCTCCACCTTGTACCTGCCCGGCTTGGCATCACGCAGTGAGAACTGCTCGGGTCCATAGCCTCCGGTGAAGTCCTGTGACATCTGTCCTCCCTGGTAGGTCAGACGATTGCCGTAGTACGCGCGCTCGCCGTTCGGGTCGGTCACCCACAGGTCCATGTCGCTGTTGTCCGCATCCCACGACAGCACTACCCGCAGGTCCAGCGGCATCGGCTGCAGCAGGCGCGGGTCGATGGCCGAGGTATCAAGCCCTGGCGTGCTGCGTGCAACCAGTTGGGTCAGCTCGTCCAGCGCGATCAGTGCAATGCCGTTGAACCGGCTGTCCCAGGGCCGCGTCACCACCTGGTACAGCGGCGCCAGCGCCTGCTGTGGCCGGCCCGCCGCCGCCAGGGCCAGGCCGAGATCACGGAAGCTCTGCGGCTCCTCCTCGCCCATCGCCAACACCTGCTCGAACACCGGCACCGCCAGCATCGGTTCGTCGGCCTGCATCAGGCGGTAGCCGAGCACGCGCAGCAGATGACGGTTGTCCAGGTCCATCTCGGCCAGGTTGGACAGCACGCGCAGGGCCAGGTCCCGCTGGCCCTGCTCCAGCAACAGATCGGCCACGTCGAGAAAGAACGCACTGCTGTCGGCATGCGCGGCGCGCTCGGCCAGGTAGCGGTCGTACAGCTGCGAGGACGGCCCCTGGCGCAGGCGCCGGGCAATGGCCGAATCTGGCTGCCATGCGGCCAGTTGGATGCCGAGCGCACCGCTGTTCGCTGCCGCCTCTGGCGCTGCGGCAGCGCCGCTCCCTGTGCTCGCATCGCGTGCGGCTTCCTGTGCAGGTGCCGAGCGACGGGCGCGTGCACGCGACACCTGGACGTCGCGTTCCGCGGCCGCAAGCATCGGTGCGGGCGCGGGAGGTGCGGCCGCCAGCATCGCTACCGGCGCAGCGGCCGAAGCAGAGACGGCAACCCTGTCCAACGCCTTTCCCTGCAACTGCGGCGGTGTGTCTTTCGGCCAGCTGCGGCGCCACCACTCCCGGCGCTCCTGCCACTGTGCGGCGATGTCGTCCAGGCGACGGCGCTCGGCGGCGCTGCGGTCAGCGACCACGCGTGCAAAGCGGGCGTCGTACTCGGTCCGCAGCGCGCCGGCAGGCCGGATCGCGTAGCGCAGGTAATCGTCCAGCGTCTCCAGCACGATCAACGAGGTATCCGGACCGACCAGGCCGAACTGCTGCGACAGGCGCTGCATCGCCTCACGGTTGCCGCGACGGTCGGCGGCCAGCTGCTGCAGCCGCGCCTGCGCCCACAGGCCGGCCAGCAGTTCTCCATTGCCGCTCGTCTGTGTCGCGGGCAGCGCCAGCCATTGGCCGCCGACGCGGACCCGCATCGGCACGCCGTCCGCCGCCAGCCGCGAGTGCAGCCACAGCCAGCCCTGCGCTTCACTGCGACGATCGATCACCACGTCCTGTACACCGCGGCCCGCATCGACCTGCACGTCCAGCGGCGAAGACAGCAGTTCGCGTGCAGCGGCATCGACATCCGTTCCCAGGGCGACGAAGCGACCGCCATGTGATTCGCTCCAACCGCGCAGCTGAACGACATCGGTATGTGCGCCCGCACTGCTGACCGCGAACAGGCGCTGGTCGGCGGCGAGCGTCGGCAACACCTGCGGGCCGTAGGTCAACAGACCGTCGCTGACCAGCAGGTACTCCTTCACGGCTGCCTGCGGCTGCCACTGCGCCAGCGCGCTGGCGCCATCCGGGCGGACGGCCTGCAACGCCTGCCGCAATGCCGACCAGTCACCGCCGCGGATACGGAAGCGACGCACCGGCTCGGCCCGGTCACGCAGAACTGTCAGCGCGACCGTGCCGTTTCCCAGCACAGCAAAGTAACGGTCCAGCAGTGCAAACTCCCGCGAACGGTCACGCCGGCCTGATGAGCCGGAGCCATCCCACAGCAGGCCGATATCGGTCGGCAGCGTACGCGGCGCGTTATCGACCGGCACCGTCAGCTGTGCCAGCAGATAGTGACCGTCCTGCCACGGTGCGACCTGTACCCGTGCCTGACGTGATGCCGGGAGCGTCCACTGCAGCTGCGCCGGCAACAGGGCGCCTCGGCCCTGCCAATGCAGTTGCCCCTCAGTGAAGCGGAACGGCCCTGCGCCCGTGGTCGCCGCCTCCGGCGCCTGCAGCATCAGCTCGACCGAGGCCGCGCCGGCGGCGAACTGCAACGGCAAGGTCCATTGCCAGCCGTGGGCGGCAAACGCCAGCGGTTCGCGCAGCACCAGCTGCACACGGCGGCTGCCGCCGGCGGGCAACGGGTAGACACGCAGGCGGAACTGATTGCCGGCGGTCTGCTCCAGCAGGCCCGGATCGACGCCGCGACGCGCGATGTCCTCGAACACCTGACGCCCCCGGTCCTTCGGCACGGGCACCGCCTCGCGCAACTGGCCATCGATATCCAAGGCGAAGCCGGTGATCTGCTGGCCATCAGCCAGCGGGAACTGCAGCTCGCCCTCCATGACCCGGCGGTTGGGGTTATGGAACTCCAACGTGACGCGGGTCTGGGCGATACCCGCCTGGACCTCCCCTTCGATCGAGGCCCGACTCAGCACGATGGGCTGCTCGGCGCCCGCGACCTGCAGCAACGGGACCGCACGAACCGGGCGGACGGCCGGACGGCCGTGGGTCTGGGCGGCCGTGGTGAAGGCACAGAGCAGCAGCGCCAGCAGGCACAGCACACGACGAAGGACGGGCGACATGGTACGTCTCCAGAGCGAGGACGAACTGTTCAACGCATGGCAGGCCGGATCGGGGTTGATCGGGTGATCGTCCGCGATGGCTCTGGAAGATATTGCTGCCGGACGCCACCCAGTGGTCGTCCGGATTCTGCTGCCCGAATGTCGCCTTACAGGACCGACATCTCAAACAAGGCCATCCTGGATCTGTTCCAGAACAATTGACCACCGTGACCCTTCCGTCAGTGCAGCGGCATCAAGCCTCCTCCACTCCGACACCAGCGTCCTGATCGCCCTACTGCGATCGAATCGCGGCTTTGCAGAGCGCTTGGGAATCTCACCCCGCTCGAATGCCTCCAGCCGGGCCTGCATCTCCGCCTGGGAGTAGACCATCGGACCGGAATCATCCGCCTTTGCCTGGGCCTGGAATGCCTCATACGCTTCGAGAAACCCAAGGAAGCTCGACAGGCGTCCATTCACGATCTGACGTCCGCCATCGCCCACGGCAAGTACCTCGCCACTCGCCGACAGGCACAGCAGCAGATCCTCGCCCCATGGCTCTCGCGCGATAGCCAGAAGTCCGGTGCCATCGATCTCGACCACGTGGGGCACTTCGAACTGAACAAGAGGTACATCGCCCGGCAGCCGTGAAGGAAGCCCCAGCCGAAGCATCAGCTCACTCGTCGACGGTTCCAGTCCGAAATCCCGAAGGACCTGGGCACTCACCTCCAACGAACCCGAGGCATAAACGCGGGAGAATGCAGTTTCAGTCACGCATGAACCTCATGCAGTTTCAGCGGGCAAGGATCGACGCCGCGACGAGCGATTTCCCCGAACACCTGGCTTCCGCGGTCCCCGGGGCACCGGTACCGCCTCGCACAACCCGCCGGATGGTGCGCAGCGGCACCGATCCACCTGGCTCAGCAGACCGGCACCGCACATGCAATGTGGCTAGGTCGTCGCCCCGATGGTGCGCTTCTGAAGCGATTCGATCTTTGCCTGTATTTTCTTCAGACCCACCTTTCCGCAACCCACGAGCGTCAACTCACGAAGCGCGGAAAGATCATTGATGACCTCGATGTTGGCAATCTTCTTGCAGTACTGGATATCCAGTTTCCTGAGCTGCTCGAGCCCCACCAGTGCACGGATGTCTGTCAGCGAACTCAGATTCTTCAGCCATACCGACGCCAACGCGGCAAGTGTCTCGATGCCATCGAGGCTTTTGAGCTTCGTGCCACCCAACAGTCCCAGGCGTTCGAGGCCACCAGCCGATGCAGACAGGATGTTGAAGATCTCACCATCCACGGGGACATTCAGAATGTTCAGTTCTTCCAGAGGCAGGGCCAGGGCCTGCCTGAGATTCTTCAATGACTTGTCTGGATAGAGCGAGAGTACTTTCAACGCGGGGAAGCTTGATGTGTCGAAGCGCACCGGCACGTCGACATACAGCGTCCTGAGATTGGGTAGCACAACGCCCGGCCAGGCCAACGTCCCCGTGCCAAGATGGATGCTCAATGCCTCGATGCTCTCAGGCAGAAGTCCTTCCTCGAGTCCATCCATGATCGACGGTGCGATTGATCCCGGCCCAATGCTGAGCGTCTTGAGACCCCGCATTTCCTTGAGGATCTCCGGAAGCGCTTCGAGCTTGTCGCCGGGAGGTGACCAGAGGTGAACCCGCTCGATCCGGGCGAGCCTCTCAGTGTTGAAAGGGGCGTTGAAGAACACCAGCTCAGCACCCGGAGTCGGGAATGCTGCTTCGTGTCTGCCATGCATCAGAACAACTTTCTGCACGCGCTTTCCGATCTGGCCGATGCCCACGTGCTGCAGCCGCGTCTGCGCGCCAGCGGATGCTGCCGGTGCGCACCCGGCAACTAGCGCCCAAAGAATAGTTCGTCGTACTGGCCATTCATCGCCGCAGTGAGAAATTCGTCGAATGTCTCGGCAAGCCTAGTAACACTTTCAAACTCGGGCTCAACGCCGTGCACAACCGCCCCAGAGCTCCGGCCCAGCCCAACGAATTGATAGTCTCCGTCGACCGCCATAAAAATCGGCAAATACTCTGCCCAGAACTTTCGAACATCCTCGCCATCAGCATCCGTCATTGCAGCGTCAATGCTCATCTTCTCAAACTCATCCCAGGAGAACGCGCCATCCGAGACACCCGCAAACTCCTCGATTGAGACGAACCACCGTGACTCATCCTTGTTCGAGAGCGATGTGAAATTCGAAAGAAACTCCAAGTAAAAGGCCGGAACATCTGCATTTATCGAATCATCGATAACAGGTGGCGATCCATCACCACCATCCCTACCAACCAAAATCCAGCCCTTTCCCACAAGAAAATCCAGGAAATTCGAATACAGAATATTCATATCAGCTCCTACACTGCGCCTTTATCACATTTATTATTCTTCTCTGCAATCCAGTTGCAGCACTATGATTCGGATTCTTAATCTTTCTCGTTTCATTCGTAATCGTTAGTACCTGCCCCTCTGGCCCACCCAGCGCCAAGCCGTGAGGATGATGGCCACCGGATTCTCCAGGTTTAGCGCGAATAACGTCCACTTCCGATTTCGGCCGATAGAACACGGGCGTACTATCCGGGTCGATGCCCTGCCACTCAGGCGCGCTCTTGAATTTATCCCTAGCCTCCTGCAATAGATCTGGGTAATCCTTCAACCACTCAGCAAGTGTTTTTGTTACATAGAGCCCCAGCGCATCAAACCAGCGGAACGGATTCCTTGCATATCCATATATGTTTACTCCACCAGCAATAGAAATTGGATCCTCTGAAACATACGAACCCGCGTGCGGATCGTAATAGCGATATCTATTGTAGTGGAGGCCGGTTTCAAGGTCCGCGTACTGCCCTTGGAATCTGATGAAGTTGTGAACCCCGTCATCGAAGCGTTCCTCATGCAACTTGCCCCAACCATCATACGAGCCTGACCAGCCGCACCTCCCGTCGCGACAAAGCAGCCGGATGGGCCGTCCATTAGGATCAACTTGATAGACCCATACCTCCTTGCCCGGTTGGTTTTCCTTGACCTTGGCACCCGAAGATCCCAGCTCGTCCACTAGGCTTGAAACGGGATCGGCAAATGCCGCTTCACTGTGAAGCGGCTCGGGTGGCTTTTCACCGCGCTCGACCACCTCGGCGGCAATGATTAACCCACTTGAGCCCAATGATGCTCCACCGCCCAACAAACCGATACCGCGTTTACTGGCCCCAACTGTGGAACTCACTGGTATTGAAGCACGATTACGATGTAGCAGAGCATCTGCGCCGCTCGCTGCGGGAGTTGGAGCACTGCTAGTTGCGCTTACGCCCCTGCTGGAGCGCTCTACAACCAACGCCAACGGCACAAACGTACCCGGGTAGTACACATACTCCCGCACCCGCTCATGCAGCCTCTCCAGCTGCCGCTGCCGACGCCGTACCTCGACCAGGCTGCCCACATTCCCCACCCACACCGGCGCCGCCTCTTCGGCGTCATTGGCCTGCTGCACTTCGCCCAGCAACGCATCACCATCCCAGAAGAACCACGTCGTCTGCGTCGGGTTGCGCTTGAACACCCGCCGCCCCAGCGGGTCATAGCCGTAGTACGTTGACTGCCCGTTGCGGCGGCTCTCCGCCAACCGATGGTTGGCATCCCAGATCAGCGTCAGGTCATCCGGCGCATCCCCTTGCGGTGCGCCCTTGCGCACCAGATCACCCGCCCGGTCAAACACGTAGTGCACGCCCTGATAGGTGCCTTCGCGCGTCCAGGTGGTCAGGTCGTCGTCGTCGCCGCCTACCACCTTGCGCGCCTGCACCTGCTTCACTTCGGTGCGCAGCCGGTCGCCGGCCGGATCGTTGAAGTAGCGCTCGACCCTTCCCTTCGGGTCGATATGCTGCAGCAGGCGCCCGATCGCGTCGTAGCGGTACTCATCGACGCCCTGTGCGCTGTCGCTACGTTTGGTCAGGTTGCCACTGCGGTCGTAGTCGTAACGCGTCTCGAACAACGGGGCGGCATCTTTCAACACCGACTGTGAGGTCAGCAGGTTGCGGCTGTCGTAGGTGAACTCGCGTTGCAATTGCGGGCTCAGCTGCTCGCGCGTGGTGCGGCCCAGCGCGTCGCGCTCCATCGAGATCGGCGGCTCGTCATTGATGGCCACCGATACGGTCTGGTCGCGCAAGTCGTAGCCGAACGCTAACCGATTGCCGGCAGCGGTCTCGCGCAGTACGCGGTTGCCTACTTCATCATAGGCATAGCCGACGCGGAACCCGTCCTGCAGTTCCTCCAGCAATTGCCCCAGCGGGTCATACCGGCGCTTCACTGTACGCACCGGATTGCGCAGCTCGACAATCTGGCCCTGCACGTCGTAGACAAAGTGTTCCTGTACCTGCTGTCCAGGATGGCGTACATCCGGCAGCGTCTTGCGGGTGATGCGCCCGAGCTTGTCGGTGGTGAAGGCGATGCGCTGGCCCAGCGGATCCACGGTGGCGGTCAGTCGTCCGGCCGCGTCATAGGTATAGCGCCGCGACTGCCCCCAGTAGTCCACTTCCTCGACGATGCGGCCCAGCGCGTCGCGCACCAGCTGATAGGTTTCGCCGCGCTGGTTGATGACCGCGATGAGCTGCTCTTCGGTGTCGTAGCGGTACTCCACGCTGTGCCCATCGGCCTGCAGGCGCTTGCTGATCTGTCCGATGCCCACGTACTGCAGCCGCGTCTGCGCGCCCGCTTCGTCGGTATAGCGCAGCAGCTGATCTTCGGCATCATACTCGCAACGCACACCGTTGCCGTCGGGGCCAGCGGTGGCCAGTAGGCGTCCCTTGGCGTCGTACTCGTAGCGGCTGACCTGCCCCAGCGGGTCGACCTGGCGCAGCAGGTTGCCGAGTGGATCATGCTCAAACCGGCTCTGATGGCCCAGCGCATCGATAACCGCGGCCACCAGTCCATGACGGTCATAGCGCAGTTGCGTGACCGCGTGCCGTGCGTTGGTCTGCGCCTGCAACTGGCCCTGTGCGTCGTAGTCGAAGCGGGTGGTTGCACCCAATGGATCGGTCTGGCTGACCAGCAGGCCCTGGCCATTGTAGGCCTGCTGCCAGTCGACACCATCCGGCGTACGCAACGACACCATGTGGTCGTCCAGGTCGTACTCCATCTGGATCGACGTGCCATCGGCGCGGGTCAGGCAGACCAGGTTGCCATGCGCATCATAGGCAAACGCCGTGCGCAGCCCCTCCGGGTCGGTCACCGCCACGGTGCGCCCGAAATCGTCGTACTCGAACAGCGTCACGCCATCGAGCGGGTCGATCTCGCATAGCGGCAGCTGGTTCTCGTCGAACTTGACCACGCTCAGGTGCCCCAGCGAGTCGGTCACCCGGGTCTCGCGCAGCAGCGCGTCGTACTCGAAGTGATAATCGTAGAGACCACCATCGCCCCACGAATGCACCACCCTGCCCTGCGCATCGAACGCATAGTGGAACGACAGGCCCACGCGGTCGGTATGCCGCACCATGCGGTGACGTTCATAGGCAAACGTGCGTGGCGCCCCCAGTGCGTCGACTGCCGCCAGCAGGTCACCTTCGGCACTGTACCGGTAGCTCACCAGCGGATGCACCAGGCCGGTGGCCGGGTCATGCAGCGCCATGCGGTCGATGCGACCGTGCCGGGCCTCCACTTCGATGAAGCGGCCCTGCAGGTCACCGATACCGCTCTCGACGATGCGCACCAGATGGCCGTCGCGACGCTCGAAGCGCCAGTGGTTGCCATGCGCATCCTCGATGCGCTCGATCGGCCAGGACTGCGGACCCGGCAACGCGCTGACACCTGCAGGCAGCTCGCCACCGAACACGTACTGCAGGCCGTTCTTGAAGCGCACCCGCCACTGCCCGCGCCGCCTCAGCAGGCGCGCGCCATCGACGAAATCGAGAATCGCCCCGGCCTCTCCCTCGGCGGGCGGCAGCTCGGGGAAGAACGCGACCTGGTCGGGGCCGGACAGCCAGACGCTGCCGTCGGCCAGCAGCTCCAGGCGGATGTCTGCCGGCGTCTGCCAACCCGCGCCGCACAGACCCGGCGCGCCCGCGTGGCGCGAGCCGTAGCTGCGTTGCCAGGTGAGTGGCAAGCGGCCCGGAACATCGAAATCCTGGTGGTTGACCACCACGCTGCCATCACGGATGTCCACCGGCTCGGCGCGAAGCACCTTGCACTTCAGGAAACCCGAGGGCAGGTTTCCCCACTTGCCACGCCGCCAATTGGCAAAGGCATCCATCTTCTTGCGGAAGAACGCACTCTTGCGCAGCTTGCCCAGGCCTGCGAACGCCGCGCGGAACGCGAGCGCGGTCCATGACACCGTCGGTGGTCCTCCCACCTTGACGCTGGTGGGAATGGCCACGTTCAGGCCGGTCGGCAGTGACATCGCCCGAAGTGGCTTCTTCGGCTTCTTCACCCGGAACGGGTTGATCATGCCGGCCAGATTGCAGTCCAGCACCGGCATCGCCAGCCGCGAGAACGGCTCGCCATCGGCCGACACGGTACGACTGCCCATGAAGATCTCTTCGCCGTCGAACTGCGGCCCCATCGGTGCCGCCAACGGCGGCCCCCACACACCGAGCGGGATGTGGATGTCCAGGCCGCCGGTACCGGCGGTGCCGCGATGCACGCCGTTGACCTTGATGGTCGAACCGATGAACGGGATGTAGTCGAACGGATCGAGCACCAGGCCGATGTGCGGCGTCGGCAGCGGGCACGGCGGCACCGCATACATGTGGATGTCGATACCCAGCTGCGGATCGAAATGCTTGGCGGCGATGCTCACGGCAACACTCCCTGTTGCTTTACAAGGCGCGGAACAACGCGCGCAGGAACGCCTTTACTTCGTCACGGTACTCGGCGCTGATCCAGGTCACGACGATGATGCCAAGCACGATGGCCACCAGCATCACCACGGTCTTGTTCGACTTCATGCAACAGCCACTCCTGTAACGGCGGGCCCTGCAGGCGCCGCCACGGGCGGCTGCAGCAGGCCACTGGGATCGGGCAGCGGCTGCATCGCCGGGGGCTCGCTCCACACCGGAATCTCGTGGTCGAGCGGGTGTTCGATCGCCGGCAGGCCGTTCCAGCCCGGGTCGAGGAAATCACGGCCGACGGCCACGATCTTGCGGAAGAATTCGTCACCGCCCTGGATCAGCCGCTCGCGTTCCTGCTGCGCACGATGAAAACCGCGCTCCAGCGCGGCATCGAGCTCGGCGTCGATGGCATCCAGCGCCGGACGCGGAGGACGCGGGCCGAGTGCGCGCCCCTGCGCGTCCGCCTTCTCCAGCAGGCCGGTGCTGGCCTGCAGGTAGTCAGTGGCGACCTGCTGCAGTTGCTGGCAGCGTCGTGCGTCCTGAAGCTGCAGCAGATCCCACAATGCCTGCGGCAGCGTCGTCGCCTTGCGGTCGGCCGGCGCCAGCGGCTTGGCGATGCGGATCGCCTCCAGCAGCTGCGTGCGCGCAGCCTCTCGCTGGCCCGCCTGCACATGACACCAGCCCGCCATGCGCTGGCCCTCCAGTGCGAACATGGGGTGCGGAATGCTGGCTGCGGAAGCGGATGCCTGCAGGTAGGTCTGTGCCGCACGCTCGGGTTGCTTGGCCGCCAACCAGCAGCCCGCTTCACCGAACCAGCTCTGCATCACCAGTTCCGGCGCGGCAGGATTGCCGCTGGCACGTGCACCTTCGGCGGCGCTGCGTGCCTGCCGGTAGCTGTTGATCGCCTGACTGTGATCGCCATGTTTCAGCCAGGCACCAGCCACCATCATCTGCACCACCGACTGCTGGTCCTGCCAGCCATGCCGCTGCGCCAGGCCCTGCGCGCGTCCGGCGCGGGCCACCACCTGCGACGGACTGCCTCGCTCCAGCAGCAGCATCAGGTCCGCCAGCAGCTGCCGGTACAGCACTTCCGGACCGCGACCACCGGATTGCGCGGCGGTATCCCGGGCAATCGCAAACATGTCGACCGGTGCGGTGACCACCCGTGCGGTCCTGGCATGACGCTCCAGCAGCGGCTGCCAGCGCGGGTCCTCTTCGGTATCCACCAGCACCAGTCGCAGGCGCTCTCCCGGCGCAGCGGCCAGCGCCGCATCCAGCCAGCGCTCGAAGCCTTCACCGGGCACGCAACGCTCCGGTTCCAGCACGGCAGCCAGCAGGCGCAGATGCTCGCCGTGATGGTCGATGAAACTCTCCAGCACATCGACCACACCCTGCGCGCTGTCCGGATGCGCTTCGCTCGGGCCACGCCAGCCCAGTGGCACCTGCTGCGCGCGCAGATCGTCCTGGCTGGCCAGATAACGGTCGAGCAGATCCTGCTTGACCTGCCGGCTGTAACGGAAGCCAAGCTCATAGGCGGTATCGATGCGCAGGAAGCAGTCCGGCGTATCACGCCCTGCGTCGTTGCGCTGCATCTCGAAGAACGCGGCCAGCAGGCGGCTGGCGGCAGCCGGCAGACGCCATACCAACAGGCGCCTGCTGCTGTCGGCGCTGGCCTCCAGCCAGGCGTCGCGCAATGCGTTCAGGCCGCGCAGCATGGGGGTGTCCTGCATGGTGTATCTCCCGTGCTGTTCAGCAGTTGAGCTTGATCTCGCTGCCGTTGACTGACACACCGCCTGCGTCGATGACCACTTCCGAGCCACCGGCGGTGATCTTGATGGCGCTGTCGGTGATCTCGATGACCGAGCCACCCACCTTGGTGGACAGCTTGACCGCCGACTCCAGGCTCATCGCGCCATCCGAGCCCTGGCTGTGCGTACCGGTCACGTCCTGGCTGAAATTGCCGGTGACGTCGATCACCCGCTCGCCGACATTGCTGTCGTCGACCTTGCCCTGCACGCTGCGCTTGTCATGACCGGTAATGGTCACCTCCCGCGCGGCGTTCAGCGTCTCCGTCACCAGTCCGCCAACCGTGCGACTGGAGGTCGAGGTGACGGTCTCGGTCCACGTGCCGGTGCGCTGGCTGGTGAAGTTGCCGGTCAGGGTGGTCTTGAAGTCGCCGGTGATGGTTTCGGTATAGCCGGCCGCAGAGATCGTCTTGGTTTCCCCTGCTTCGTACTTCTCGGTCACCGCGCCGGTCACATTGGTGGTGCGGGTGCCGGTAACGCCGAGCGTGTCGGTGCCGGTGACCGTGATGCCACGGTTGCCGCCGACGCTGATGTCCTGGTTGGCGCCGACGTCCATTCGATGGTTGACCGACACCGATGTGGACTTGTTGTTCTTGACGCTGGCGTTCTGGTCGTTGAGCACGGTGGTGACCATGTCACGCTGCGCCCGCATGTTCAGCAGCTCGCCACCGGCGCCATCATGCATGGTGATCTCATTCCAGCCCGCGCCCTTGACCGTCTTCGACTTGAGGCCGCTCACCTCCATGCCGAACGGCGGCATGTTGTCCTCGTTGTAGACACGACCGGTGATGATGGGGCGGTCCGGGTCGCCATCGAGGAAATCGACGATCACCTCCTGGCCCACGCGCGGCGGCGACACGCCACCCATGTCGGCGCCTGCCCACGGACTCGCACTGCGGATCCAGCACGAGGCATTCTCGCGGCGATCCAGCTGGCGGTCCCAATGGAACTGCACTTTCACCCGGCCGTAGCGGTCGGCATGCAGCTCCTCCCCCGGCGGACCAACCACGGTGGCGGTCTGCGGACCCGGCATGCGTGGCCATGGCGTCCGCCGCAGCGGCCTGTAGGGGATGCGACGGCGCAGCACCTCGGCCTGCACTTCGACACTCGGGGCTTCAGCGCTGCCGAAATCGGCAGCGAAATTATTGTGGCCTTCCCGCTGCACGCTCACCACGAAGAAGCTGCGGTCGGTATCGTCACGTCCGATGAAATCCGGGTGCCGCTCCAGTTCGAAGCAGGCGCCGGCATCGAGCTCACCGGCGTTGCCCGCGCACTCGAACAGCTTGGTCGGCCACGCGACTTCCTCGTTGCGCACCGCCGCCAGCGCCTGGCCAATGCGGCTGTTGGTGAAACGCGCCGCACCGTCGTAGCGGTACTGCTCGAGCGGCGGCAGCAGGCCCAGCGGCACCTGGTTGCCCTGGTTGCCATCCAGCGTCTGGCCCGGCTGCTTGAAGTCGAAACTGCGCAGGGTCTGCACGCTGGGCCCGACGCGTCGGCGTGCACCCCAGCGGTGCAGACCGGTGCTGGCCAACGTGCCCTGGTCGGACACGAACGCGATGGGCTGCGGTTCGCCGTGCGCGGTGCTCAGCGTTGAATCGTCGCTGATCACCATCGTATGGCCCTCTTCGTCATGGACGAAGCTGTAGTACAGGCCGGCATCTTCCAGCAGGCGACTGACGAAGGCGAAATCGGACTCGTTGTACTGCACGCAGTACGGCAGCGGCGGCAGCTTGCCGGCATTGAGGTCGTAGCGGAACTTCGCCAGCTGTGCGTAGCCCTGGAACACCTCCTCGATGATCTGCAGCACGTTGCGGTCCTGGAAGATCCGGCAGTTGCAGGTGTAATCGAGGAAGGCGAACCAGGGCGCGAGCTCGGCCCGGTAGGCACTGAACTGGGCCTGTTGGCCGGTACTGGCGAACTCGCGAACGTAGCCGTGCACGCTGCGGTTGCCGAATTCATCGCCCAGCTGCAGGCGCAGCGGCTGCCCGACCAGCTGTTTCAGCTCCAGCCGCGGCTGGACCGACAGCAGTTCGATACGGTAGGCGAACGGGCTGGACACCGCCTCGCTGCCCTCGAAACGCTTGACCAGGAAAGTGTCCGGATCCAGAGCGGTTTCGACGCGGATCAGGCGTCGGTCCTGGTGCAGGCGCTGCAGTGCGGCGCCGGGAAGCAGTGATTCGGCGTACATCGGGCGTTCCGTCGTCCCATGTTGGTCGTGGCCCGACTTTGCCACCGGCAGGTGACATGCGCCAGCTTTTTGACGCTTTTGCCTCTGGATAAAGAGATGAATTCATTAAGGAAATTCAAGGAACTGCGAATTTCCTCACATTTCCTTCCCCGCGACCCCGTCGCCAACGCTGGCCCCGGCGTGAGTGCGCGAACGCTGCCTCACGCCGGCAGGCAATGCTCGACAATCAGCTGGATGGCGCTACCACCGCGATAGTCGTCGCAGGCCAGCCGGTAGGCCAGATGCACATGGCGGCTCGGCGCATTGCCGTGCCAGCCGCCAAAATGGATCGCGTTGATCGTGCCAGGCACGCCAGGCAGGCGCAGTTCCAGCTTGAGGTGGCGTTCCTTCAGCACGCGCCAGTTGGCCACTTCGAAATGGCCATCGAACAGCGGCTCCGGGAAGCCCTGCCCCCAAGGACCGGCCAGGCGCAGCGCATCGGCATGGCGATGGTCGAGCTCGTCCGCTGCCAGTTCGCCGTCGCTGAGCACCTGCTGTTGAAGTGCCGCTGGGTCGAGCATCTCCAGCACGACGGCAACGAAGGCCGCCTTGAAGGCGTCGACATGATCGAGCCGCAGGCTGAGGCCGGCCGCCATGGCGTGACCGCCGAAGCGTTCGATCAGGCCGGGATGTCGTGAATCGACCAATGCCAGCGCGTCACGGATATGCAGGCCCGGAATCGAACGCGCGGAGCCACGCAGGGTGTCGGCACCGGGCTCGGCCGGCGCGAAGGCGATCACCGGCCGGTGCAGGCGATCCTTCATCTTCGAGGCCACCAGACCGACCACGCCCGGATGCCAGTCCGCATCGAACAGGCAGGCGGCCACCGGACGCTGGCCGGAGGTATCCAGCACGACCCGCGCCAGCGCCTGCTCCGCGTCGTCGGTCATCGACTGCTGCACGGCGCGGCGCTCGCTGTTGATCTGCTCCAGCATCTGCGCGATGTCGCGCGCCTGCCGCGGGTCCTCGGTCAGCAGCAGCGCGATGCCCAGCGCCATGTCTTCCAGCCGACCGGCGGCATTCAGGCGTGGGCCCAGGGCGAAGCCGATGTCGGTCGCGGTCAGCCGCGCGGCGTCGCGCCCACTGGCTTCGATCAGCGCCTTCAGGCCGACACAGCCCTGCCCCGAACGCAATCTGCGCAGGCCCGCACTGACCAGTGCGCGGTTGTTCGGATCCAGCGCCACCAGGTCGGCGACGGTGCCGACCGCCACCAGGTCCAGCAGCGTGGTCAGGTCCGGGCCCTTGCCATCGGCGAACACGCCGGCCTCGCGCATCCGCCGGCGCAGCGCCATCAGCACGTAGAAGATCACGCCGACACCGGCCAGCGACTTGCTGGGAAATGCGTCGCCATCCAGGTTCGGATCGACGATCACGTCGGCCGCAGGCAACTGCGGGCCCGGCAGATGATGGTCGGTGACCAGCACCTGCCAGCCACGCGCCTTTGCGGCCGCGACGCCGGCATGGCATGCAATGCCGTGGTCGACGGTGACCAGAAGGTCCGGCTTCAGCGCGGCCAGTTCCTCCACCAGCGAGGGCGACAGTCCATAGCCGTGCACCATCCGGTTGGGCACCGCATGGAAGACATGCTGTGCGCCGAGCATGCGCAGGCCGCGCACGCCGACCGCACAGGCGGTAGCGCCATCGCAATCGAAATCGCCAACCACCAGGATGCGCTTGTCGTTGGCGATGGCTTCGATCAGCAGATCGACCGCAGCGTCGATGCCGGTCAGCAGTTCGGGGGCATGCAGATTGCCCAGCTTCGGCAGCGCCAGTTCCGGCGTCCCCGCGCCACGGCTGGCATAGAGACGTGCGAGCAGTGGCAGCGTTCCCTCCGGCCATGCAGCCGGCGTAGCTGCCTCACGGCGTCGGATTGTCGGCGTATCGGAAGACGGCAGCGCTGGATCGGCGGCAAGGGACATCGGCATCGCCGGTTACGAAAGACAGAGGGATGATACCGCGCGTGGGAGAGGCTGGCGGGATTGCGCCCGGCACCTGCGGTAGTGCCGGCCGCTGGCGGCAACCCCGGCAAACATCGGGGTCAGAGCCGTTCTCCGATGGAAAACGGACCCGACCCCGCTCGACCGAGGCCCCGCTCAATCGTGCAGCTGCCGCGGCTTCTTCCAGAAGTGCCAGCGCTGGCCACGGTCGAGCTGGAACTGCAGGCCGTCCTCGAAATCGAGCACCAGCCGCCGCAGTTCGCCACGCTTCAACGCGGCCAGCAGCGGGCGGATCGCCTCGTTGCCCAACTGCTGCAGCGAACGCAGCTGGCGCAGGTCAACCAGCGCATCGACAGCCTGCTCACCATCCACCGCCACGCCAGCGGCCTGCGCCAGGCTCTGCAGCAGCGCATCGCGGCTGCGCACCTGCGCATGCACCGTGCTGACCGACACCGGCATCACGCCACCGCCCCAGAACCACAGCGAATTGATCGGCTGCTGGCCCTGCGCGGCACGCTGCTGGTTCCAGGAGTGGTTGTGCAGCAGCACCTGCGCCTCGGTCATCAGCGCCCGCCAGCGGCGGCCGCCCTCGCCTTCCGGCAGGTGCGAGAACAGGTCATCGCCGAGCACCTCGTCGGGACCGTCGAACGCCGGCAGTGCGGTATCGATCGGCAGCCGCAGATACCAGCGCGACGGATCAGGCGCGTCGAGCACGAAGCCGGCCTCGGCGAACAACGGCTGCAGCACCGGCAGCAGGGCGAGGCTGTCTGCCAGGGTTGGTCGCAGGGTTTCGCCGTAGGCCATCATCCGCGCGCCATGCATGTCCGGCACCATGCAGGCCGGATCGGCGCGCAGCCAGCTGGCACCGGCCGCATCGCCCACGTCACGCTGGCGGGTCAGCGCGGCCACCGGCCAGTGCGGCGCGGCGACCTTGAAATGGCGCATCAGCTGCGCCCGTTCACCCGGCTCGACCTGCACCGCTGTGGCACGGCCGAGCGCACGTGCCACATCGTCCGGCAGCGCAGCCGCGGCAAAGCGGCTGCGTGCGGGCAACAGCAGGGTCGCCGTCGCCACGTGCTCAGTCCACGTAGCTGACGCTGACGATCTCGTACTCGCGCTGCCCAGCCGGGGCGTCGATCACGATCGAATCGCCTTCCAGCTTGCCGATCATCGCGCGCGCCACCGGCGAGGAAATCGCGATCAACCCCAGCTTGATATCCGCTTCGAGGTCACCCACGATCTGGTACTTCTTCTCTTCGTCGGTTTCCACGTCGGCCAGGGTCACGCTGGCGCCGAACACCACCTTGGAGCCGGCATTGAGCTTGCTCACGTCGATGATCTCGGCGTGCGACAGCTCGCCTTCCAGCTGCTTGATGCGGCCTTCGATGAAGCCCTGTTCCTCGCGCGCGGCGTGGTACTCGGCATTCTCCTTCAGGTCGCCATGCTCACGCGCTTCGGCGATCGCGGCGATCACCTTCGGCCGCTTGACCGACTTCAGGTGATCCAGTTCGTCGCGCAGCTTCTGCGCGCCCTTCATCGTGATGGGGGCTCTCATGCATTCAACTCCTTGTGCAGCTCCTGCAGCGACCAGACGGGGCCGGTGCCGCGGAATTCCAGTGAATCCACCAGCGCCTTGGCGCCGGCAATGGTGGTCGAGTAGGTGACGCGGTGCTGCAGCGCCTCGCGACGGATCGAGAACGAGTCGTTGATCGCCGAGCGACCTTCGGTCGTGTTGACGATGTAGACGATCTCGCCGTTCTTGATCGAATCGACGATGTGCGGACGACCCTCGACCACCTTGTTGATGATCTCGCACTGCATGCCATGCTGCTGCAGCCAGGCGGCGGTGCCACGGGTGGCCACCAGGCTGTAGCCGCGCGCCAGCAGCGCCTTGGCGACCGGCAGCACGCGCTTCTTGTCCGGGTCGCGCACCGACACGAAGGCCTTGCCGATCGGCGGGGCCTTGATGCCGCCGGCTTCCTGCGCGCGTGCGAAGGCGGCGTTGAAGCTGCGGCCGACGCCCATCACCTCGCCGGTGGAGCGCATTTCCGGCCCGAGGATCGGATCGACGCCCTGGAACTTGGCGAACGGGAAGATCGCTTCCTTCACCGAGTAGTAGTCCGGCACGATCTCTTCGGTCGCGCCCTGCTCGGCCAGGGTCTTGCCGGCCATGCAGCGTGCGGCGATCTTGGCCAGCGGCATGCCGGTGGCCTTGGACACGAACGGCACCGTGCGCGAGGCACGCGGGTTCACTTCAAGCAGGTAGACGGTGTCGTCGCCCTCGTCGCTGGTCTGGATCGCGAACTGGGTGTTCATCAGGCCAACCACGTTCAGCGCCTTGGCCAGTTCCACCACCTGGCGACGCAGCTCGGCCTGGGTCTCGGCCGACAGCGAGTACGGCGGCAGCGAGCACGAAGAGTCGCCCGAGTGCACGCCGGCTTCTTCGATGTGCTCCATCACGCCACCGATCAGCACGTTGCCATCCTTGTCGGCGATGATGTCGACATCGCACTCGACAGCGTTGTCGAGGAAGCGGTCCAGCAGCACCGGCGAATCGTTGGACACCTTCACCGCATCACGCACGTAGCGGGCCAGATCGGCTTCGCCGTACACGATCTCCATCGCACGGCCACCGAGCACGTAGCTCGGACGCACCACCAGCGGGTAGCCGATCTCGCGGGCCAGCAGCAGGGCTTCCTGGTCGTTGCGGGCGATACGGTTCGGCGGCTGCTTCAGGCCCAGCTTGTCCACCAGCTGCTGGAAACGCTCGCGGTCCTCGGCCAGGTCGATGGAGTCCGGGCTGGTACCGATCACCGGCACGCCATTGGCTTCCAGCGCGCGCGCCAGCTTCAGCGGCGTCTGCCCGCCGTACTGCACGATCACGCCCTTCGGCTGTTCCAGCTCGACGATCTCCAGCACGTCTTCCAGCGTCAGCGGCTCGAAGTACAGGCGGTCGGAGGTGTCGTAGTCGGTCGAAACGGTTTCCGGGTTGCAGTTGACCATGATGGTTTCATAGCCATCCTCGCGCAGCGCCAGCGCCGCATGCACGCAGCAGTAGTCGAACTCGATGCCCTGGCCGATGCGGTTCGGACCGCCGCCCAGGATCATGATCTTGTCGCGGTTGCTCGGCGCGGCCTCGCACTCGTCCTCGTAGGTCGAATACAGGTAGGCGGTGCCGGTGGCGAACTCGGCAGCACAGGAGTCCACGCGCTTGTAGACCGGGCGCACCTTGTGGGCACGACGCAGTGCGCGGATGGCCGCTTCGTTGGTGCCGGTCAGCTGGGCCAGGCGGGCGTCGGAGAAACCGGCACGCTTGAGCCTGCGCAGGCGGGCGGCGTCCAGTGCATCGATGCCATCGGCAGCGACTTCACCTTCGGCAGCGATGATTTCCTCGATCTGGTCCAGGAACCAGTGGTCGATGAACGACAGCGCATGGATCTCTTCCACGCTCATGCCGGCGCGGAACGCGTCGGCCACGTAGAACAGGCGCTCCGGACCCGGTGCCTTCAGCTCGCGGCGCAGGGTCTGCAGGTCTTCCTCGTTGGCCAGGTCCAGGCCGGTCGGGTCGAAGCCGACCTTGCCGGTTTCCAGGCCGCGCAGCGCCTTCTGTACCGATTCCTGGAAGGTGCGGCCCATCGCCATGACTTCGCCCACCGACTTCATCTGGGTGGTCAGGCGTGCATCGGCGGCCGGGAACTTCTCGAAGGCGAAGCGCGGGATCTTGGTGACCACGTAGTCGATGGACGGCTCGAACGACGCCGGGGTCAGGCCACCGGTGATCTCGTTCTTCAGTTCGTCCAGGGTGTAGCCCACGGCCAGCTTGGCGGCCACCTTCGCGATCGGGAAGCCGGTGGCCTTGGAGGCCAGCGCCGAGGAGCGCGACACGCGCGGATTCATCTCGATGACGACCACACGGCCGGTCTTCGGGTTGATGCCGAACTGCACGTTGGAGCCGCCGGTATCGACGCCGATCTTGCGCAGCACGGCGATGGAGGCATCGCGCAGGCGCTGGTATTCCTTGTCGGTCAGGGTCTGCGCCGGGGCCACGGTGATCGAGTCACCGGTGTGCACGCCCATCGGATCGAGATTCTCGATCGAGCACACGATGATGCAGTTGTCGGCGGTGTCACGCACCACCTCCATCTCGAATTCCTTCCAGCCCAGCACCGACTCTTCCACCAGCACTTCGGTGGTCGGCGACAGTTCCAGGCCGCGGCTGACGATTTCCACCAGCTCTTCGCGGTTGTAGGCGATACCACCGCCGCTGCCGCCCAGGGTGAAGCTTGGACGGATGATGGTCGGGTAGCCGACGCGGGTCTGGATCTCCAGCGCTTCGTCCAGCGTGTGGGCGACGGCGGCGGTCGGGCACTCCAGGCCGATCTCGCCCATCGCCACGCGGAACAGCTCGCGGTCTTCGGCCATGCGGATCGCTTCGCGCTTGGCACCGATCAGCTCGACGTTGTACTTCTCCAGCACGCCGTTGTCGGCCAGGTCCAGCGCGCAGTTCAGCGCGGTCTGTCCCCCCATGGTCGGCAGCAGCGCGTCGGGCTTCTCCTTGGCGATGATCTTCTCGACCGTCTGCCAGTTGATCGGCTCGATGTAGACGGCGTCGGCCATCTCCGGGTCGGTCATGATCGTGGCCGGGTTGCTGTTGACCAGCACCACGCGGTAACCCTCGTCGCGCAGGGCCTTGCAGGCCTGGGCACCGGAGTAGTCGAACTCGCAGGCCTGGCCGATGACGATCGGGCCGGCACCGATGATGAGGATGGTCTTTAGGTCAGTGCGCTTGGGCATTTTCTTCTCTAAGTCAGTACAGCGTGACAAGGGGGAGTGATCGCACGCTGTCGATCAGGAATCTCGATCCGCAGCGCCGCGCCGGGAGGCAGCAGCAATGCGGGGGCTTACGGTCCATCGCGGTGCCACCGGTGGCCGGTGGCCTGCGGATCACGCCTTGGCCTGTTCCATCAGGGTCACGAAACGGTCGAACAGCGGACCGACGTCGTGCGGGCCCGGCGACGCTTCCGGATGGCCCTGGAAGGAGAACGCCGGCACATCGGTGCGTGCGATGCCCTGGTTGGTGCCATCGAACAGCGACCGGTGGGTCACGCGCAACGTCGCCGGCAGGGTGGCTTCATCGACCGCGAAACCATGGTTCTGCGAGGTGATCATCACCCGGCCACTGTCCAGGTCCTGCACCGGATGGTTCGCACCATGGTGGCCATGGCCCATCTTGACGGTCTGCGCGCCCGAGGCCAGGCCCAGCAGCTGGTGGCCCAGGCAGATGCCGAAGGTCGGAATCTTCACGTCGATGAAGGTCTTGATCGCGGCGATCGCGTAATCGCACGGCTCCGGGTCACCCGGGCCATTGGACAGGAAGACACCGTCGGGCTTCAGCGCCAGCACTTCAGCCGCCGGGGTCTGCGCCGGCACCACGGTCACTTCGCAGCCGCGTTCGGCCAGCATGCGCAGGATGTTGGTCTTCACGCCGAAATCGTAGGCCACGACCTTGAAGCGGGCCGGCACGCTGACGAAGGCGTTGGCATCCAGGTCCAGCTGGCCCTCGGTCCAGACATAGGTCTTCTCGGTAGTGACGACCTTGGCCAGATCCATGCCCTTCAGGCCCGGGAACTTGCGGGCGGCTTCCAGCGCCTTCTCAACATCGATGTCACCTGCCATCAGCGCACCGTTCTGGGCACCGTTCTCGCGCAGGATGCGGGTGAGCTTGCGGGTATCGATGCCAGCGATCGCCACCACGCCACGCTGGATCAGCCAGTCCTGCAGCGACACCTGGCTGCGCCAGTTGCTGGGGCGGCGCGGCACATCGCGCACGATCAGGCCGGCCGACCACACCTTGGAGGCTTCGTCGTCCTGGTCGGTCATGCCGGTGTTGCCAATATGCGGATAGGTCAGCGTGACCATCTGCCGGGCGTAGGACGGATCGGTCAGCACTTCCTGGTAACCGGTCATGGCGGTGTTGAACACCACTTCACCGACGGACAGGCCGGGCGCGCCTACGGATTCGCCCTCGAATACGGTGCCGTCTTCGAGGACGAGGATTGCGGCTTGGGTCACGGAAATCTCACTTTGGCTACCGAGGGGGTGCCGAAGTCACGCCTGTGCTTCACGGAAATCCGGTTGCAAAAAAGCGCGGACGTACGGTTCAGGACCGGTCCGGCTTTGGTGATTCGGCGAGTGCGAATTGTAGCGCTGCCGGAGCGCTCGCGCCAGCGGTTGAATCGTTTCATGAACAGGCGACTGCGTATTCATTTCAATACGCCCGCGTGTGCAAAGCGCGATGGCCGGGGTCGGATCCCTTTTCATGCGGGAAAAGGGCTCTGACCCCAATCGCGGCGAGGGGTCAGATCCCTTTCCGTGGGAAAGGGATCCGACCCCGTGAATCAGCCCGCCGGGGTGTCCAGCAGGTCGCGCACCCGGTAGCTCCCGGGCGCCCGCCCCTGCAGCTGGCGGGCGGCAAACAGCGCACCGCGGGCGAAGATGTCGCGGTTGGTCGCCCGGTGGACCAGTTCGATGCGCTCGCCCAGGCCGGTGAACTGCACCAGATGCTCACCCACGATATCGCCGGCCCGCAGGCTGGCGTACTGCGGATCCGCCCCACCCCGCTGCGCGGCTGCGCCCAGGGTCAGTGCCGTTCCCGAGGGCGCATCCTTCTTCTGCGTATGGTGCGATTCCACGATGTCGCAGTCCCAGCCCGACAGGGCCTGCGCAGCGCGCTCGACCAGCTCGTCCAGCACCGCGACACCGAGGCTGAAGTTCGAAGCCCACACCAGCGGAATGCGCGCCGCGGCGGCGTCCAGCGCCTGGCGCTGCGCACTGGAGATGCCGGTGGTACCCGATACCAGGCCTGCGCCACGTTCAACGCACAGGGCCAGCATCGCATCGAAGCCTTCCGGCAGGCTGAAGTCGATGGCCACATCGAATGCCGGCGCCCCTGCCAGCTCGCTGGCGGCAAAGAACGGCACTCCGTCGACCACCCGCTGGGCCGGCGCGCGGCCGGTCACCGCCGCCACGATCTGCAGGGTTTCGGGATGATCGGCGGCCAGCCGCAGCAGGGCCTGGCCCATGCGCCCGGAAGCGCCGTGAATGAGCAATCGCAGGGGAGTCTGGTTCATGCCCCGCAGGCTAGCGGCAGCATGCCCGGTCCGGCAAGCATCATCGCTGCTACGCTGCAGGACTCTTCATGCGATGGACCGCATTTCCCATGCAGATCAGCGAACAGCTGGTACTGGTCACCGGCGCTGGCCGCGGCCTTGGCCAGCATATCGCCCGCGCATTCGCCGCGCAGGGTGCCCGGGTCATCATCAACTACCACCGCAGCGAGGCGGCCGCACGTGCATTGGCGGTGGAGCTGGGCGGGCAGGCACTCGCGCTCCGCGCCGACGTCACCGACCGGGGCCAGATCGAGGCACTCCTGCAGCAGGCGCTGGCGCATTTCGGCCAGGGCGTGACCACTGTGGTCAACAATGCATTGGCCGACTTCTCCTTCAATGGTGATGCGCGCGACGGCGCTGCCGACATTGGCTGGCCGGCGTTCCAGGCGCAGTTCGAAGGCAGCGTGCGCGGCGCGCTCAACACCGTGCAGGCCACCCTGCCCGGCATGCAGGCGCGCGGCTTCGGCCGCATCATCAACATCGGCACCAATCTGTTCCAGAACCCGGTGGTGCCCTATCACGACTACACGGCCGCCAAAGCCGCCCTGCTTTCGCTGACCCGCACCCTGGCCGGCGACCTGGGGCCGCAGGGCATCACCGTCAACATGCTGTCCGGCGGCCTGCTGCGCAGCACCGATGCCAGCGCGGCGACACCGCAGGCGGTGTTCGATTACATCGCCGCCAACACGCCACTGCGCAGCGTGACCACGCCGGCCGAGTTCGCCGACGCCGCGCTGTTCTTCGCCAGCCCCTGGGCGCGCGCGGTGACCGGCCAGAATCTGGTGGTGGACGGTGGGCTGGTGCGGGATTGACGCTTCGGCGAGCGCAGCAGCCCCCGCTCTCTCCCGCCATCGTCAGTGCTGCTTCGGCGGCGTCGGCCCGCAGCTGTCGCAGCCACCACAGGCACCGCCGCCGCCACTGACAGGGGGCGCGATCCTGCGGCCCAGCGCCTGCAGCCAGCCGGCGCGGCCGGGCTTGAGCAGCGCCAGTGCCAAGGCACCGCGCATCCTGCGCACGGTGCCGGGGAACTGCTTTTTCAGTACGACCCACGCGCTGACCAGCACGGCCAGCGCAACGAGCAGGTACTGGAGCAGCAGTCCTGCGTCCATCAGCCGCCTCCCAGCGCCACGGTCACCTGGTAGGTGATCAGCGCTGCAACGTAGGCCGCTGCGAACAGGTAGAACGCCGCGAAACCCATCTTCTTCCACGAGTTGGTCTCACGCTTGATGGTGGCCAGCGTGGAGATGCACATCGGCGCATAGATGAACCACACCAGCAGCGACAGGCCCGTGGCCAGCGACCAGCCATCGGCCACCACCGGCGTGAGCGCCGAGATCGCCGCATCGTCGTCGGCCGCGGACAGCGCGTACACCGTCGCCAGCGAGGAAACCGCCACTTCACGCGCGGCCAGGCCCGGAATCAGTGCGATGCAGATCTGCCAGTTGAAACCCAGCGGGGCGAAAACCGCGGTCATCGCATGGCCGATGCGGCCGGCGTAGCTGTAATCGATGGCCGGCAGCGTGGCGTCGGCGGGCGCACCGGGGAACGACAGCAGGAACCACAGCAGCACGGTCAACGCCAGGATGATGCCGCCCACGCGCCGCAGGAAGATCATGCCGCGCTCATACAGGCCGACTGCCAGATCACGCGGATGCGGAATACGGTACGAGGGCAGCTCCAGCATCAACGGATGCTCGCTCTTGTCGCGGCGCCACTTCTTCATGACCCACGACATCGCCAGCGCGCTGAGGATGCCGGCCACGTACAGTCCGAACAGCACCAGGCCCTGCTGGTTGAAGATGCCGACCTTGCCATCGGGAATGAAGGCGGCGATCAGCAGGGCATACACCGGCAGGCGGGCCGAACAGGTCATCAGCGGCGCCACCAGGATCGTCGCCAGCCGGTCGCGTGGATCCTGGATGCTGCGGGTGGCCATGATGCCCGGCACCGCGCAGGCGAAGCTGGACAGCAGCGGGATGAACGAACGCCCCGACAGGCCGGCCGCGGCCATCAGCCGATCGAGCAGGAACGCTGCACGTGGCAGGTAGCCGGACTCTTCCAGCGCGAGGATGAACGCGAACAGGATCAGGATCTGCGGCAGGAACACCACCACGCCTCCCAGGCCGGCGATGATGCCGTCGGTCAGCAGGCTGGTCAGCGGCCCCTCCGGCAGCGCGCCACCGACCACCTCGCCCAGCCAGCCGAAGCCGGCCTCGATGCCATCCATCAGCGGTGTCGCCCAGGCGAACACCGCCTGGAAGATCAGGAACATCACCACGACCAGCGTCACCAGTCCGAACACCGGATGCAGCAGCCAGCGGTCAAGCGTGTCGTCGATCTTCGCGGTGCGTGCCGGCATGCGCACGGCCACCGCCAGGATGTCACGTACCCGGGCGTGGTAGTCGATGCCGTCCTCGGCCGGCGGCATCGGCGCATCCAGGTGCGGCACCATGCGGTCCAGGCGCTCGACCAGCGCACGCGCGCCCTGCTTGCGTACCGCCACGGTCTCGACCACCGGCACGCCCAGCTCGCGCTCCAGCGCTGCCACGTCCAGCTGGATGCCACGGCGCTCGGCCGCATCCACCATGTTCAGCGCCACCACCATCGGTTTGCCCAACTCGCGCAGTTCCAGTGCGAAGCGCAGGTGCAGGCGCAGGTTGGTGGCATCGATCACGCACAACAGTACGTCCGGCGCGGCCTCGCCCGGATAGAAGCCGCGGCACAGGTCGCGGGTGATCGCCTCGTCCAGGCTCGCCGGGTGCAGGCTGTACGCACCCGGCAGGTCAAGCACGGCGAACTCGCGGCCGGAGGGTGCGCGCAGGCGTCCTTCCTTGCGCTCGACGGTCACGCCGGTGTAATTGGCGACCTTCTGCCGGCTGCCGGTCAGCTGGTTGAACAGGGCGGTCTTGCCGCTGTTCGGGTTACCGACCAGCGCGATGCGCAGGGGGGCAGCAGTGGCGGATGCGGTCATGCACGTCTTTCCTGGCTGGCAGCGTCGATCACGACGCGCTTGGCTTCACTGATACGCAGTGCGAAACGGGTGAACCCGACCTGCACCAGCAACGGCTCTCCCCCCAGTGGGCCCTTGGCCACCAGGCGGACCTCCTCGCCCTTGACGAAGCCCAGCTCGCGCAGGCGGCGGGCAATGGCATCGTTGGCATGCAGGTCCTGCACGGAGTCGACCACGGCCGAGGTATGCAGGGGCAGTTCGGACAGCGTCATCTAGCCTGTTCTCTGCTGGATGTAAATGGTTCTCGATTCTAACATTCCCGCGTCGCGTCATGGCCCATGACCAATGGCCCGCTATGATCCATACAGGTATGGAGTGACCCTGGAATCCCATGAACGATGCTTTGCAGATCGAGCGCAGTGGCGCCGTCCTCACCCTCTGGCTGAACCGGCCGGAGCTGCACAACGCCTTCGATGCCGGCCTGATCGCCCGGCTGACCGCCGCGCTGGAGGCGGCCGGGCGGGAAGACGCGGTGCGCGCGGTGGTGGTGGCCGGCCACGGCGCATCCTTCTCGGCCGGTGCCGACCTGCAGTGGATGCGGGGCATGGCCGCTGCCAGCGAGGCTGACAACCGCGAGGATTCGCTGGCCCTGGCGCGCCTGATGCGCACCCTGGACGAACTGCCCAAGCCGACCCTGGCCCGGGTCCACGGTGCCGCCTTCGGCGGGGGTGTCGGCCTGGTCGCCTGCTGCGACATCGCCATCGCCAGCACCAGCGCCCGGTTCGGCCTGACCGAAAGCCGCCTTGGCCTGCTGCCGGCCGTGATCTCACCGTACGTGATCGAGGCGATCGGGCCGCGTCAGGCCCGCCGCTGGTTCGCGACCGGCGAGCACTTCGACGCCGACACCGCGCTGCGCATCGGCCTGGTGCACCAGCTGGTGGAACCGGAGCGGCTGGACGAGGCGGTGCAGCGCCAGCTGGCCCTGCTCGACAAGGCCGGCCCGATCGCCTCAGCGTCGGCCAAGCGCCTGGTCCGGCAGGTCCGTGACAGCCATGACCGCGATGCGCTCGACCGCGACAATGCCGCCCTGATCGCGCGCCTGCGGGTCTCGGCCGAGGGTCAGGAAGGCCTGGGCGCCTTCCTCGACAAGCGCGCCCCCCATTGGGTCACGGAGGCCTGAACATGCTCGATCATCTTGGTTTGACCAGCGCCGACCTGGCGCGCAGCAGGGCGTTCTTCAGCCAGGCACTGGCCCCACTGCAGATCGGCGTGGTGATGGAAGTCACCGCGGAGCAGACCGGCACCCATGACCAGGTCGGCTTCGGCCGCGATGGCAAGCCGTTCTTCTGGATCGGCAATGGCGGCAGCGTCAGCCATGGCGTGCACGTCGCCTTCGCCTGTACCGGCCGCGCGCAGGTGGACGCGTTCCATGCCGCCGCCCTGGCCGCCGGAGGACGCGACAATGGCGCTCCCGGCGTGCGTCCCTGGTATCACCCGAACTACTACGCCGCCTTCGTGCTCGACCCGGACGGCAACAACATCGAGGCGGTCTGCCAGCGCCCCGCTGCGGAGACGGAGGCATGAGCGACTACGTCCGCATCGTCGAGGTCGGCCCGCGGGACGGGCTGCAGAACGAAAAGCAACCGGTCTCTACGGCCGACAAGATCGAGCTGATCAACCGCCTGTCGGCCACCGGCCTGCGCAGCATCGAAGCGACCAGTTTCGTCAGCCCGAAGTGGGTGCCGCAGCTGGCGGATGCCGCTGAGGTCTATGCCGGCATCCAGCGCCGGCCCGGCATCCACTATCCAGTGCTGGTACCGAATGAGCAGGGCTACGAGCGGGCGCTCGCGGTCGGCGTGGAGGAAGTGGCGGTGTTCACGGCCGCCTCCGAGGCGTTCAACCGCACCAACACCAACGCCGGCATCGACGAGTCGCTGGCACGCTTCGAGCCGATCCTGCGCCGCGCCGCCGCCGATGGCGTACGGGTGCGCGGCTATGTCTCCACCGTGCTGGGGTGTCCCTACCAGGGCGAGGTCCCCCTGGCCGATGTGGTGCGGGTGGCGCGCGCCCTGCACCAGATGGGCTGCTATGAGATCTCGCTGGGCGACACGATCGGCGTCGGCACGCCGCGCAAGGCGCGGGCGATGCTGCAGGCAGTCGCCGCGGAGATCCCGATGAGCGCGCTGGCCGTGCACTTCCATGACACCTACGGGCAGGCCATTGCCAACATCGCCACCTGCCTGGAAGAAGGCGTGCGCGTGGTCGACAGCGCCGTCTCCGGCGCGGGCGGCTGCCCTTACGCGAAAGGCGCCAGCGGCAACGTCGCCAGCGAGGACGTGGTCTATCTGCTGCAGGGCCTTGGCCTGGACAGCGGGGTGGACCTGCCGGCGCTGGCGGAAACCGGTCGTTGGCTGGCCGGCCTGCTCGGGCGTGCGACCGCCAGCCGCACCGGCCAGGCCCTCGCGGCCGTCTGATCCATCAGGGCGCGTCGCCCGGGCTCCGGGCGGCGCGGTGCACAACGGCAGCGGTCGTGGCTTCCGTTAGAATCGGCGGTTCTCGAACCTGCAGGACCGTGCAATGCAGCTGTCTTCCGTACGTGCCGTGATCACCGGCGGCGTTTCCGGCCTTGGCCTGGCCGTGGCCGAGCACCTCGTCGCCCAAGGCGGCAAGGTGGCCCTGTTCGACCTCAACGACGACAAAGGCAGCGCCGCCGTCGCCGCGCTGGGTGCCGACAACGCCCGCTATTTCAACGTCAACGTCAGTGATGAAGCTGCCGTGGCGGCGGCCATCGACCAGGCCCACGATTTCCTCGGCGGCCTCAACGTGGCGATGAACTGCGCCGGCATCCTCGGCGCGGGCCGTGTGCTCGGCAAGGAAGGCCCGATGCCGCTGGCCGGCTTCCAGGGCACGGTGATGGTCAACCTGGTCGGCAGCTTCAACGTGGCCAAGGCCGCCGCCAACCGCATGCAGCACAACGAGGCCGGCGCCGATGGCGAACGCGGTGTCATCATCAACACCGCCAGCATCGCCGCCTATGAGGGCCAGATCGGCCAGGCCGCGTACGCCGCCAGCAAGGGCGGTGTGGTGTCGATGACGCTGCCGATGGCCCGCGAGCTCTCGCGCTTCGGCATCCGCGTCAACACCATCGCCCCGGGCGTGTTCTGGACACCGATGGTCGATGGCATGCCCGAAGCCGTACAGCAGTCGCTTGCCGCCTCGATCCCGTTCCCGTCGCGGCTGGGCAAGCCGGAGGATTTCGCCAGCCTGGTCGGCTTCATCCTCGGCAACACCTACCTCAATGGCGAGACCATCCGCCTGGACGGCGCTACCCGCCTCGCTCCGAAGTGATTCCCCCGGGCGCCGGGACGGCGTCCACCCCCAACGACCCAGATCACCATGAAAGCCAACGACATCAAGAAGGGCAACGTCGTCGAGTACAACAACGGCGTCTACCAGATCCGCGACATCGAGCGCAGCTCCCCGCAGGGCCGGGGTGGCAACGTCCGCTTCCGCTTCATCATGTACAGCGTGCCGGGCGGCAACAAGCTCGATGCCAGCTTCGATGCCGACGACAATCTGGTCGAGGTCGAACTGCTGCGCCGCCAGTCCACCTATTCGTACAAGGATGGCGATGCGTTCGTCTTCCTCGATGACGAGGACTACACCCCCTACACCCTGGATGCGGACGTCATCGGCGACGACGCCGGCTACATCACCGATGGCCTGACCGGCATCTACGTGCAGGTGATCGACGAGCAGCCGGTGGCCATCCAGTTGCCGGCCTCGGTGGTGCTGGAAGTGATCGAGACCCCGCCGGAACTGAAGGGCGGCACCGCCACCAAGCGTCCGAAACCGGCCAAGCTCAATACCGGGATCGAGATCATGGTGCCGGAGTACATCGTCAATGGCGAACGCGTGCTGGTGAACACTGCCACCGGCGAGTTCGCAGGCCGCGCGGACTGAGCTGACCGCACGCGCCTGGCAGAGCCGAGCCCCGCTCGGCTCTGCCGACCAACTTACGGCTGCCTGGCGCCGAAATTGCCACACCCATGGTACTGGCGCGTGCCGACGGTCAGCATCGCCTTCGCCTCGAACGGCTCGCCGCTCATGTCGTCCGTGCACGTCGTGCGCTGGAAGGTGAGCTTGATGTCGGTACCGTCCGCAGCCTTGCCACTCCACCCGTCCGCCCCCTGGTTGGGCGCGCCCACGTCGAAGTGCCGCTGGCCATAATCGACCTGCACCTGCAGGCCCGGCGTGTCACCGTCGACCACCGCCAGCCAGCCCGGTTCGTTGCCGGTCGCCCTGAACGCGGCAGCACCGGCACGGCCGTCGCCTTCCGTGGTCTCCACCGCGCGGCACTCGCGGTCCACTTCGCCCTTCAGGCTGAGCAGCCCGTCGTCGTGGCCCTTCGTCCAGAAACTGTTGCCCTGCCCGTCGCCGTACTTCGCCCCCGAAGCAGCACGCTCGGAGGTCATGGCGAACGTGCGATCCCCGATCACCACGGTGGCTGCGTCCTCGCCGTTGAACGTCGCACGCACGGCCAGATCGCCACACTGATAGGCCGTCTGGCTGGCGGTCGAGTTCGTGGACAGCGGCTGCGGCTCCGGCGGCGCCGGGTCAGCCGTGCCACCTGCTGCGGCAGGCGGCGTCGATGGCTGGCAGGCCGCCAGCACCAGGGCCAGCGAAGCCGACGACAGACTGGAAACTACACGCATGACTCGACTCCTTGTCGACCGTACTGAAGATAACCACCCTATCATCCGGCGATGAGCCGGCGCTGAAACCGATGTGATCGCGTTCACGCCGCGAGCACCGTCATCGACAGCAGCTGCGCGCCCTCCCCGCCGGAACTACAGGCCCAGACCCGCAACAGACGCATCCGCAATGCCTGCTCCTTCCCGTGCCGGACGACCACCATCTGCACCGGGCTGGACAGCAGCGCCAGCCGACCGCACAGCAGGGTGTCCACCGCCTGCAGATGCAGCGCCCGCACCTGCAGGTGCCCGCCCAACCAGTCATCCAGCCAGGGCAGATCAAACAGACGCCCACCATCGCCATCCATCATGAACATCGCCGGCGACAACAGCAGCGACAGTGCCTGCCCATCACCATCGATCAGGGCCTGGCACAGGCGCCGTTCCAGCGCCTTCAGCTGTACGTCGTGCAGCGTTTGACCGTTATCCGTTCCCATCCACAGATCCTTCCGGCAGTGGCCGGCGCCTGCGCAGGCGCCGCGCGATCCATTGCCGCACCCCCTGCACCACCACATAGAACACCGGCACGAAGAACACCGCGAGCACGGTCGCGCTGACCATGCCACCGAACACACCAGTACCGATTGCCTGCTGTGTTTCCTTCGAGGCACCCTGCGCCACCATCAGGGGCACCACGCCGAGCGCGAACGCCAGCGACGTCATCACGATGGGCCGCAGGCGCAGGCGCGCTGCCTCCACGGCCGCTTCCACCAGCCCGCGTCCCTGCTGCTGCAGCTGTCGCGCGAACTCGACGATCAGGATCGCGTTCTTCGCCGACAGGCCGATCACCGTGATCATGCCGACCTTGAAGAACACGTCGTTGGGCATGCCCCGCAGCAGCACCGCCGCTACGGCTCCCAGCAGGCCCAGCGGCACCACCAGCATCACCGCCATTGGTATGGACCAGCTCTCGTACAGCGCCGCCAGGACCAGGAACACCACCAGCATCGACAGCAGCAGCAACCACGGGGCCTGCGCGCCGGACTCGCGCTCCTGCAGCGACTGACTGGTCCACTGCAGTGCGAAGCCCGCCGGCAGCTGCCGGGCCAGGCGCTCCATCTCGTCCATCGCCTGCCCGGTGGAAACGCCCGACGCGGGCGCGCCGGACAGATTCAATGCCGGGAAGCCGAGATAGCGCTGCAGCTGCAGGGGCGCTTCCGTCCACTGCGGATCGACCAGCTCCGACAGCGCCACCATGCCCCCTTCGCTGTTGCGGACATACAGCTTGAGCACGTCGCCCAGCTCCATCCGATACGGCGCATCGGCCTGGACGATGACCTGCTGCAGCCGTCCCTTGTTCGGAAAGTCGTTGACGTATTGCGAGCCCATTGCCGCCGACAGCGTTCCGCTGATCTCGCTGAACGCCACGCCCATCGCCTCGGCCTTGGCGCGATCGATGTCAAGCCGGACGCTGGTACCTGCGGGCATTCCATCGGCATGCACATCGGACAGCAGTGTGCTGGACTGGGCCAGCTGCAGCAGCTGCTGGAGGGCAGCGCGCAGCTCGGCCTGGGTCTGCCCGGTCCGCGCCTGCAGCGCCAGCGAGAAGCCTGACGAGCGGCCGAGGCTGTCGATGGCCGGCGGCATCACGCTCATGACTTCGCCCTCGACCAGCGTCGACATCGCCTTCCGTACCGCCTCCACTTCGCCGGCAGCCGTCGCACCGGCACGCTCCCCCCAATCCTTCAGCATCGTGTAGGCCAGTGCAGCACTCGGCCCCGAGCCGGAGAAGCTGTACCCGAGGATCGACTGGTTGGATGCAACGCCGGGGCGCGAGGCCACGTGACGTTCGTACGCTTCAACGACGGCAAGCGTGCGCTCGGTGGTCGCCTCGGCCGGCAGCTGGATCGAGGTCATGAAGTACCCCTGGTCCTCCTCCGGCAGGAATGCCCCGGGCAACCCGTTCAGGCCCAGCAGAAGCGCTGCCACCAGTGCGACGAACACCCCCATCACGCGCCCGCTTCGCTGCAGCACAGCGGCCACGCCACGCTGGTAGCGGCCGGTCATCCGCTCGAAGCCGCGGTTGAAGGCGCCGAACAGGCCACTGCGGCCATGATGCCCGCGTGTACTTCCGCGCAGCAGCGTGGCGCACAGTGCAGGCGTGAGGCTGAGCGCCAGCAGTGCGGAGAACAGGATCGATACCGACATCGCGACGGTGAACTGACGGTAGATCGCGCCTACCGAACCACTGGCGAACGCCATCGGAATGAACACCGCGGTCAGTACCAGGGTGATGCCGATTACCGCGCCGGTCAGTTCGCGCATTGCCTTGATCGTCGCCTCGCGGGGTGGCAACCCCTCCTCGGCCATGATCCGTTCCACGCCTTCGACCACCACGATCGCATCATCGACGATGATGCCGATCGCCAGCACCATGCCGAACATGGTGAGGACGTTGATCGAGAACCCCAGCGCCAGCATCGCCGCGAACGTACCCAGCAGCGCAATCGGCGCGACCATGGCAGGTATCAGCGTATAGCGCCAGTTCTGCAGGAACAGGTACATCACCGCGAACACCAGCAGCATGGCCTCCAGCAGTGTCTGCACTACTTTGCGGATCGAGATGCTGACGAAGGGTGCGGTATCAAACGGAATGCTCGCCTCGACACCACGCGGCAGCAGCGGCGCCAGCTCGGCCATCCTTTCGCGCACCGCTGCCGCAGTGCGTACGGCGTTCGCTCCGGGCCGCAGCTGGACGCCCGCCGCCGTCGCAGGCTGACCATCCTCTCGGGTACCCCAGGCGTAGCTCTGCGCCCCCAGTTCGACCCGGGCGACGTCACCCAGCAGTACCCGCGAGCCATCCGCCCGCGCACGCAGCACGATCGAAGCGAACTGCGCGGGCGTGGACAGCTGGCCATCGGCGGTCAGCGGCACGGTCAGGCGCTGGCCGGGCAGACCGGGGGAGTCGCCGATGCGACCCGGTGCGATCTCCAGGTTCTGCTGCTCGATGGCGCTGGCAACGTCACCGATGGTCAGGCCGTACCCGGTCAGCCGCGTGGGATCGAGCCAGACGCGCATCGCCTGCTCCGCGCCGAACAGCTGCACGCGCCCGACACCGTCGATGCGGCGCAGTTCCTCGATGATGTTGCGCGCCATGAAGTCACCCAGCGCGGCCTCGCTGACGCTGGCATCCGGCGAATGCAGGCCGACCAGCATCAGGAAACCGGAATCGGCCGCCTCCACGTACAGCCCGTTCTGGCGCACGCTGCGCGGCAACCGCGGCTCGATCGCCTTGATCCGGTTCTGCACATCGACCTGGGCCAGTTCGGGGTTGGTTCCCGGCTGGAAGGTCGCCGTGATCGACGCCTCCCCGGAGGTATCCACCGACGATTCGAAGTACAGCAGGTGCTTGACGCTGGACAGTTCGCGCTCGATCAGCGCGACCACCGCATCGTTCAATGTCTGCGGGCTTGCGCCTGGATAGCTCGCATAGATGCTGACACTGGGCGGAGCGACTGCCGGGTAACGCTCCACGGCCAACCGCGGAATCGCCAGGACACCGGCAAGGATGATGAAGATCGCCAGCACCCAGGCGAACACCGGGCGATCGATGAAGAAACGTGCCATGTTGGATTTTCCTGGATCGGCCGGGTCCTGGCGGACTCAGCCCTGACGACCTGACGGTGCAGCCCCGGCAATGGCGACGGGCCGTGACCAGTCGTGCATCTGGACCACCACGCCCTCCTGCAGGCGCTCCTGGCCTTCGACGACCACCTTCTCGCCCGCCTTCAGGCCATTCCGGACCAGCCACTGCCGATCCACGCTGCCATCGATCTCCAGCGTGCGGATCACCGCCTTGCCGTCACTGCCGACCACCCAGGCGTAGGCCTGACCACCGGCACTGCGCAGTACGGCCTGCTGCGGCAGAACCAGCGCACTGGACGGAGCACCGCGCGGCACTCTTGCCCGTACGTACATTCCGGGCAGCAGCTGGCGCTGCGGGTTGTTCACCAGGATGCGCAGCATCACATCGCCCGTACGCGCATCGACGCTGATGCCGGAGAACAGCAGCTCGCCACGTTCCGACAACGGCCGGCCCGCCGGGCCGATGATCGCCACCGACGACTGTCCACCGCTCGCGGCGCTGCGCTGCAGCGACTCCAGCTGGGACGCAGGCTGGCGAACATCCACGTAGACCTGGTCGATCTGCTGCACCACCGCCATCGGCTCGGCATCGGCCACGCCGACCAGCGCTCCCTCGGTCACCCATGCCTGATCGATGCGTCCGCTGATCGGCGCGCTGACCGTCGCATAGCGCAGGTCCAGCTGGCGGCGGGCAAGAATCGCCCGGGCTTCATTCACCGCGGCGCGCGCCTGCTCGTACTCGGCGCTGGCGTCGTCGCGATGCTGCTGGCTGACGGCCTGCGCCGCCGCCAGGGCGTGCAGCCGCTGCGACTGCACACGGCTGCGGGCAAGCGCCGCCTCGCTGCGCTGCAGGGCCGCCAGCGCCGAATCGACGTCCGCACGGAAGGCCGCCGGATCGATCTGGAACAACGCCTGCCCGGCGGTGACTTCGGCCCCCTGCTCGAACAGGCGACGCTGCACGATGCCGCCGACCTGCGCACGGATCTGTGCGGTACGCACGGCCGTCACGCGGCCCGGCAGCTCATCGTCGCGCTGCACGACCTGTGGGCCGACGGTGACCACACTCACGCGCGGTGCGGGTTCGGGGCTGGCTTCGGGCGAGGAACAGGCCGTCATGGCCAAGGCGAGGACCGCGATCAACGCGGCCGGGGTCCTGAAGGTTCTCATTGCTGTGCACAATGCCGCGGGCGCGGCGGATAGGTCATGAAGCGCGCAGTCTGCGCGGCGATGATGGGGTTTCGATGGAGGAAGTGTGGAGATACGATGGAGGCAAGCACCTTATGGCCTGATCCACGCATGCACGCCTCCACTGCCCTCGCCGCCCTGGTCCTGATCGTGGAGGACGAGGCCGAGATCGCCGACATCCTCACTGCCTATCTTGAACGTGAGGGCCTGCGCACCCTGCGCGCCGGCGACGGCCACAGTGCACTGGACCTGCACCGCAACATGCGTCCGGACTTGGTCCTGCTGGATGTACAACTACCGCGGCTGGACGGATGGAGCGTGCTGAGCCAGCTGCGCCAGCGCGGGGAAACGCCGGTGATCATGCTGACCGCGCTCGACCAGGACCTGGACAAGCTGACCGCGCTGCGCATGGGTGCCGACGACTACGTGGTCAAGCCGTTCAACCCGGCCGAGGTGGCTGCGCGCGTGCGCGCGGTGCTGCGGCGGACGCTCAGATCCTCACGCGTGGATGCACCGGCGGCACTGCGCATCGGGCAGCTGCTGATCGATCCGGCAACCCATGCCGTGCATGTGGAAGGCGATGGCTACAGCCATGAAGTCCTGCTGACGCTGACCGAGTTCAAGCTGCTGCACTGCATGGCTCTGGCACCGACCCGCATCTTCAGCCGCAGCGAACTGATGCATGAATGCCTGCCTGAGAGTGAAGCGCTGGAGCGCACGGTCGACAGCCATGTCAGCAAGCTGCGCCGCAAGCTGGACGACGTGGGCATGGTCAACATCCCGGCCAGCGTGCGCGGCGTCGGTTACCGCCTGATGGCCGACCGCTGATGCGCCGGTCCGGGCTCAGCCGGCACATCGTCGTCTCGATGTCGCTGATGGTGATCGGCGTCATCGTGATGATGATCCTCTCGTCCTGGCTGCTGTATGCGGTGCTGGTCGAGTTTTCGCCGGCCAGTACGGTCGAGCCGGAAAGCTGGCTGCCCACCGGTCCCGAACTGGCCTGGATGGTCGGTGTCATCCTGACCGGGCTGGCCCTTGCGATCGCCGCATCGTTCCGCCTCGCCCACCGTATCCTGTCCCCGTTGAATTCGCTGGTCGACAGCGTGCGCGCGCTGGCCAGCGGCGACCTGGGCGCACGTGCCAGCGCCGACGGCAACTCTCCCGGCGAGGTCGCCGCGCTGGTCGACGACTTCAACGCGATGGCGCGCCGCCTGCAGCACATGGAAAGCGAACGGATGATGTGGCACGCCGCCATCGCCCACGAACTGCGCACGCCGGTCACCATCCTGCGCGGTCGCCTGCAGGGCCTGGCCGAAGGCGTGTTCCACCCCGACGAATCGCAGTTCCGCAGCCTGCTGGCGCAGGTGGAAGGGCTGTCGCGGCTGATCGAGGATCTGCGCGTGCTGAGCCTGGCGGACAACGCCCGGCTGGACGTGCGCCGCGCCCGTACCGATGTGGTGGCCGAAGTGCACTCGGTGATGACCCTGGTCGATCCCCAGTTCCGCGCGGCCGGCTTCGTGCTGGAACTGGAGACCAGCCGCGAGGAGCACAACGCCCACTGCGATCCGACCCGCCTGCGGCAGGCGCTTCTTGCGTTGCTGGAGAACGCACGCCGCTACGCCAGCCCGGGCCGGGTGCGGATCGCCGTGCATGACACCCCGGGACACGTGCAGGTTGCCATCGAGGATGAGGGCCCCGGCATCGATCCGGCACTGCACGCGGACATCTTCAGCCCCTTCATGCGCGCCGACGGTTCACGTTCGCGCCAGGGCGGTGGCAGCGGCCTGGGCCTGGCCGTGGTCAAGGCCATTGCCGATGCACATGGCGGAAAGGTCTACTGCGCGCCCGGTGGCAGCGGCGGCAGCCGCTTCGTCATCGAACTGCCGCGTCAGTAGGCGTCGCCTGCCGTCGCAGACGCTCACCCAGCGCCGCCAGGTTCGCGTCGATGTCATCGAGTTCCCCCCGCTGCGACGCCGGCAGCTGCTGTCGCAGCTGCATGCGCAGGGTCCGCCATGCCGGCACCGCCTGGGCGCTGGCCAGCGCAACGCGGTCGGCCAGCAGTACCTGTTCCTCGGGCAGCGGCAAGCCGTAGCCGCCGTCCGCCAGCAGCTCCCCAGGACGCAGCCACTGCCCGCTCAGGTCCAGCAGTTCACGCAGACTGCGTGCCTCAGCGCTCTCCGGCGCCGCCAGCAGACTACGCTTCAGCACGTCACGCGCGCGCAGCTCCGCGCGTCGCTGCGCGGCCTGTTCCAGCAGCAGCAGGCCAGCACTTGCGCGCAGATCACCCTGCAGCAGCCAGGGGCCGCGCTCGCGCGCGGGCAGATTCAGCCATGCGCGCACGTCGCGCGCCGGCAAGGCGAGCTGGGTGGCAGCCACGGAAAAAAGCTGCTGGTAATGATCACGCGCGGAAGCAAAGTAATACCCCTGCGCCTGCGCACCCGCCCGATCCGCCAGGACCTGGTCGTCCAGAACATGCAGCCGTGCCAGCCGACGCCGCAGTCCCCGCGGGGTGAGCTGGGCGAGCCCGGCCTGGCCGAGCCGGGGCACGCCGGCCTGCAGCAGTTTCGCAGTCTCCACCGCGCAGTTGTTGCTGACGAAGTAGTAGCGTCCATCATAGGTCCAATGCACCTGCGCGGTGCGTTCCAGCAGGCTGGCGATTTCTTCGCGCTGCAGGCGCAGGGGCAGCGACTGCAGGCCACGCAGCTCGACCTTGGTGTATTCATCCACCACCTGTTGCAGCGGCAGCACGAACAGGCGCGAAGGATAGTCGCCGGTCAGGCCACGCCAGTTGGAAATCTGCACATCGCCCACGAACGCGCGGAAGGACAGCACGCGGTGATGTTCGAGATCCAGCCGGCACGCCGGTCCCGGCGTCCGGCCCGGCCGGCAGATGACAAGCCGCAGCATGCTGTGGCCCCAGCGGCTCATCGGCTGCCGGCTGCCTTCGGCGAACAGGTAGTCCACCGCATAGACGCGCGCGGGATCCAGCTGCAGCAACGAGGCTGCCCCCTCCTCCGCTTCGGCCTGCAGCAGTGGGAGGGTTGCCTCACAGTGCGGGCGTGGCAGCGATGGCGGCGTGCCGAAATGCGCCCGGTACCACTGCGCCAGGGCTGGACGGCGGCAGGCGAACGCACCATCGAGCACGAAATGCTCGGCATTCACTGCCAGGTACTCGGCCGCATCCGTCAGCTCGTAGGGATCCGGGCTGCGGTCACGGAAATCATTGTCACCGCGGCCCAGATGCCACGGCCTGCGCTGCCAGCCGGACAGATCGCGCCAGCGCGCGCTGCGCGACCAGCCTGCACCGTTGCGGTCGGCAACGTGGGCCAGTTCGTGCACCAGCGCGCTGCGTCGCGCGCGGCGGGCGCCGGGCACCTCCTCATCCAGCAGGTCGCGACGCAGCGACACGCGTCCGCCAAAGGCCCGACCGTGCACATCGGCCGGCAGGGCCTCACTCCAGCGCACCTGCACCTGCGGCGGCAACGCGCGCAGCAGCCCCTCGGGCAGCAGCGACTGCACGTCGGCCAGGGTCTGCCGGGCCAGCCGTTGTTGTGTTGGGTCCAGGCCTGCGGGGTCCAGCTGCAGGCGGTCGGTCGCATGCGCCACCGGTATCGCCAGCCACGCCAATGCGATACCCCATCCTGCATGCAGGGCACGCTTGGACAGCGCCGGGTCGCGGCCGGCATCTGCTGCTGCCCGCGTACGCAAGACGTTCAGCCGTGCATCGGCCGGCGCCACGGCAAGCGAAACCGCGGGCGGCATGCGGCCCGGATCAACGCGCCAGCAGGGCGCGCGCCAGTTCCAGATCGCTCTGCTGCTGCGCGGCAGCGTCCTGCTCTCGCAGATGGACCAGCGCGGCCTGCAGGCGCGCGCCACGGATCTGGCCGTCGCTGGCGACAAAGGCCGCGGCATCATCGCGCGCTGCGCGCACGACCTTGTCGTCACCCGAGCTGCTGCCCGACGAGCCGGACGATGCACCGGTTGCCGAACCGGCCGAGGTGCCGGCGAAGCTGGAAGCGAAGCCGGCCAGCGGCAGGGACAGCAGGGCAATCAGCAGGAACGGTCGGATCATCGGTCGAAGGCCGGTTGAAGGAATGGGTGGAGCGTAACGGGTGCGTGAAGGGTTTGCCCAGATCAGGCGTCGAACAGCTTGCCCGGGTTCAGCCGCCCTTCGGGATCGAACGCACGCTTGACCGCCTTCATCAACGCGATTTCCGCCGGTCCGCGCGTGCTGTCCAGGTAACCCTTCTTGACCAGGCCGATCCCATGTTCGGCCGAAATGCTGCCATCGAAACGCGCCAGCACCTGCGCCAGCAGCTTGGTCACCTGCTCGCACTGGGCAAGGAACTCGGCGTCGCTGGTGTCGTCCGGCTTCAGCACGTTGATGTGCAGGTTGCCGTCGCCGATATGGCCGAACCAGACCACATCGAAGTGTGGATAAGCCTGGCCGATCAGCGCCTGGGTCTCGGCCAGGAATGCCGGCATCGCCGAGATACGCACCGAGACGTCATTCTTGTAGGGCTTGTAGCGCGCCAGTGATTCGGTGATGCCCTCCCGCAGGCGCCACAGCTGGGCCGCCTGTGCGTCGCTGGCGCTGATCACGCCGTCGCTGACCCAGCCGTTGCCCATGCAGTCCTCGAAGGCCGCCATGGCCGCGGCTTCCTGTGCCTCGTCATTGGCAGCGAACTCGGTCACGACATAGTACGGATGCACTTCGTCGAACGGCGCCTGCGCACCATGTGCCAGCACGTGTTCCAGCGCCCGGTCGGTGAAGAACTCGAACGCCTGCAGCTGCAGGCGCGCACGGAAGGCGGCGAATACCTGCATCAGCACCTCGAAGCTGGGCAACGCCAGCAGCATCACGTTGCTGGCCGGCGGGGGATCGGTCAGCTTCACCGTCGCCTCGACGATCACGCCCAGCGTGCCTTCTGAACCGATCAGCAGCTGGCGGAAGTCGTAGCCGCTGGAGTTCTTGATCAGGCCCTTGTTCAATTCCAGCAGTTCGCCGCTGGCAGTGACCACCTTCAATCCGGCGATCCATTCACGGGTGTTGCCGTACCGGATCACGCGGATGCCGCCGGCATTGGTGGCGATGTTGCCGCCGATCGAACACGATCCGCGCGCGGCGAAGTCGACCGGATAGATCAATCCATGCTCCAGCGCGGCGTTGTGCAGCGCTTCGAGCGGCATGCCGGCCTGTACCACCAGGGTCCGGTCGACCGCGTCGTAGGCCAGGGCCTTGTTCATCCGTTCCAGGCTCAGCACCAGTTCGCCGTGGGCGGCTACCGCGCCGCCGGACAGCCCGGTACGGCCGCCGGAGGGCACGACCGCAACCGCTTCGGCCGCGCTCCAGCGCATCACCGCCTGCACCTCCTCGACCGTGGCCGGCAGCGCGATCGCCAGCGGCGCCGGCGTCCAGCGCCGGGTCCAGTCGCGACCGTAATGCTCCAGGTCGGATGGGTCGGTCTTCAGCTTCAGGCCGGGACAGGCCTGCAGCAGCGAGGCAATGCGGGAATCGGTCATGACGGTCCAGCGCGGTGCGTGACGAACGGGCAAGCGTGCCAGTGGCACGCGCCAGCGTCCAGCCCCGCAGTGCCGCACAGATAGCTACGGATGCAACCAATTGCGCACTGCACCATGGGCGGTCCGATCTGGCATAGTGGTCAGCCCCTGTCCCACTGGCCGTGTTGCCCCATGTCGCCGAAGAAGACCTCGTTCCCGAAGCAGGATATCCGCGTGCTGTTGCTGGAGGGGGTCAGCCAGACCGCCGTGGAGGTATTCAGCGCCGCCGGCTACAGCCAGATCGAGGCGCACACCAAGGCGCTGCCCGAGGACGAACTGAAGGCGCGCATCGCCGAAGCGCATATCGTCGGCATCCGTTCGCGCACCCAGCTCAGCGCCGAGGTGCTGGCCGAGGCAAAGCGCCTGATCGCGGTGGGCTGCTTCTGCATCGGCACCAACCAGGTCGATCTGGACGCGGCCGAGCTGGCCGGCATCCCGGTGTTCAACGCGCCCTATTCCAACACCCGCAGCGTGGCCGAACTGGTGATCGCCGAGGCGATCATGCTGACCCGTGGCATCCCGCAGAAGAACGCTGAATGCCACCGCGGCGGCTGGTCGAAGTCCGCCAGCGGCAGCCATGAGGTACGGGGCAAGACGCTGGGCATCATCGGCTACGGCCACATCGGCACCCAGGTCGGCGTGCTGGCCGAATCGCTGGGCATGCAGGTGATCTTCCACGACGTGGAAACCAAGCTGGCGCTGGGCAATGCGCGTGCCGCGGCCAGCCTGGACGACCTGCTGGCACGTGCCGACATCGTTACCCTGCACGTGCCGGAGACCCCGGCCACGCAGTGGATGATCGGCAGCACCGAGCTGGCGAAGATGCGCAAGGGCGCGCACCTGATCAATGCGGCGCGCGGCACCGTGGTCGACATCGATGCGCTGGACGCAGCGCTGGCCAGCGGCCATGTCGGTGGGGCTGCACTGGATGTGTTCCCGGTGGAGCCGAAGGGCAACGGCGACATCTTCGAATCACCGCTGACCCGCCACGACAACGTGATCCTGACCCCGCATGTCGGCGGCAGCACGCTGGAAGCGCAGGACAACATCGGCGTGGAAGTCGCCGCCAAGCTGGTGCGCTACAGCGACAACGGCAGCACCCTGTCGGCGGTCAACTTCCCGGAAGTCACCCTGCCCGAACACGAAGACAGCCTGCGCCTGCTGCACATCCACCAGAACGTGCCGGGCGTGCTGTCCAAGGTCAACGAGATCTTCTCGCGCCACAACGTCAACATCGACGGCCAGTTCCTGCGCACGGACCCGAAGGTGGGTTACGTGGTGATCGACATCACCGCCAGCGAGGAGCAGGCCGCCGCGGTGCGCGAAGAACTGGCGGCCATTCCGGGCACGTTGCGCACCCGCATCCTGTATTGATTGAAGGTTCGCCGGGCACGGCCCGGCGCTGTCCACGCGATCACGGTAGCGCCGGGCGATGCCCGGCGGCCCGCGCATGAGGTGGACGTCCCCGTCAGCGCGCCAACCACCGGCGCGCCATGCGCTGCATCGATTCGTCCGATTCCGGGTCGGCCGCGACTTCGGTCACCGGCCGCCAGGCCAGGTCCAGCGATTCCTCGCTGAGCACGAAGTCCTCGCCCCCCAGCGCCCGGATCACGAAGCGCACGTCGTAGTGCCAATGCCCCGGCACCTCCCCGCGTTCGGGGATCCAGTGCTTGTCCAGGTCGAAGATCGCCGGATCGTCCAGCACCAGCCCGGACAGCCCCGACTCCTCCTCTGCCTCCTTCAGCGCCACCCGGGCCAGGTCGCGGTCGCCGTCGGCGTGGCCGCCCAGCTGCAGCCAGCGCTGCAGCTTGCGGTGGTGGGTCAGCAGCAGGCGCTGGCCATCGGCGCTGACCAGCCAGCAGCTGGCGGTGAAGTGGCCGGCCAACCGCTCGCGCCGGAACGGATCTTCCGGATCGTCCAGCAATGTGCCGAATTCGGCAGCCAGGGCGTCGTGGGCGGGCTCGAGGCGCGCATGGTCCCGCAGCAGACTGCGCAGGCGATCATCAAGCGCGGCAAGGGTTTCGGCGGTGTGGCTCATGAATGGGGGTGGTTCGGAAAAATACTGTTCATTATCGCCGCTCATTGTTGCGATTGCGCTTGTGCGTTGGCTTCAGCTTTGGCTAAGGTACAGCGGGCCGTTCGCGCGGTCTTCACCATTCAGGGCTGCCGGCAACGTATCGACGGCCCCCAAACCGATCATTAGGGAAGTACTGCATGCTGAAAGCTCTGTTGAGGGTCAAGCCGGTGCAACCGGCCGGGCACGTCGATGCCGGCGAACCCATCGAAGGCAGCCTGGACGGCGAAGCCACGCTGAAACGGACCCTCACGGCGAAACACCTGATCCTGCTTGGCGTAGGGGCGGTGATCGGTGCAGGCATCTTCGTACTGACCGGTCAGGCCGCGGCCAACCACGCCGGCCCGGCAGTGATGCTCTCGTTCGTCTTCGCCGGCATCGCATGTGCACTCGCCGGCCTGTGCTACGCCGAGTTCGCCGCGATGATGCCGGTATCGGGCAGCGCCTACTCCTACTCCTACGCCACGCTCGGCGAGGGCATGGCCTGGTTCATCGGCTGGTGTCTGGTACTGGAGTACCTGTTCGCCTCGGCCTCGGTCGCGGTGGGCTGGTCGGCCTACCTGATCAGTTTCATCACCACCACGCTGCACATGCCGTTCCCTGACGCACTCAGTGCGGCACCGATCGCATGGACCGACAGCGAGTTCATCTCTTCCGGCAAGCTGTTCAACCTGCCGGCGGTCCTGATCGTCGCTGCGGTCTCGGGCCTGCTGTATGTCGGCGTGACCCAGTCGGCCTTCGTCAACGCCATCATCGTGGCCATCAAGGTCACCGTGATCTGCCTGTTCATCGGCTTCGGCGCCGCCCACATCGATCCGGCCAACTGGCAGCCCTTCATTCCGGAGAACACCGGCGTATCCGGCGAGTTCGGCTGGAGCGGCGTGTTCCGTGCCGCCACCATCGTGTTCTTCGCCTATATCGGCTTCGACGCGGTTTCCACCGCAGCCGGCGAAACCAAGGACCCGCAGCGCAACATGCCGATCGGCCTGCTCGGGTCGCTGGCCGTGTGCACCCTCGTCTACATCATCGTCTGCGCCGTGCTGACCGGCATGATGCCGTATCACCTGCTGGGCACCGACAAGCCCGTGGCCACCGCGCTGGAGCCCTATGCCAGCCTGTCCTGGCTGAAGACCGCAGTCGAGATCGGCGCCATCGCCGGCCTGTCCTCGGTGGTGCTGGTAATGATGATGGGCCAGACCCGCATCGCCTACACGATCTCCCGCGACGGCCTGCTGCCGAAGTTCTTCGGCAAGGTCCATGCCCGCTTCCGCACCCCATACTGGGCCACGATCGTGGTCGGTGTGATCGCTGCGGCACTGGCCGGCCTGATGCCGCTGAACGTGCTGGGCGAACTGGTCTCGATGGGTACCCTGCTGGCGTTCGCGACCGTATGCATCGGCGTGCTGGTTCTGCGCTATACCCGCCCGGAGCTGCATCGTCCGTTCCGCGTACCGGTGGTGTGGATCATCTGCCCGCTGGGCGCGGCGGCCTGCCTGTTCCTGTTCTGGCAGGCCTTCGTGGTGCACTGGCATCTGTTCGTCGGCTGGACCGTGCTGGGCCTGCTGATCTACTTCGGCTACGGCATGCGCAACAGCAAGCTGGCCAAGTCCGCCTGAACCTGCGGGCCGGCCCTGCGCCGGCCCGTCTGCTCCTGCCAGTGTTTCCGCCCGCGCGCCCCCCGGCGCGCATCGACAAGATCCCCACACATGTTCAAGCAACTCTGGGCCACCAAGCACCCGCATGCCGCCCATGAAGACGCCAATGGCCTGAGCCTGCGCCGCCACCTCGGACCCTGGGGGTTGACCGCCCTGGGCATCGGCGCAGTGATCGGCGGCGGCATCTTCGTCATCACCGGGCAGGCCGCAGCCAACCATGCCGGCCCGGCCATCATGCTGTCCTTCGTGCTGGCCGCCATCTGCTGCGCGTTCTGCGCCATGGCCTACGCCGAGTTCGCCTCGATGGTGCCGGTCTCGGGCAGCGCCTATACCTACACCTATGCCACCTTCGGCGAGCTCTCGGCCTGGTTCATCGGCTGGATGCTGGTGCTGGAGTACGGCGTGTCCGCCTCGGCAGTGGCGGTCAGCTGGACCGGCTACTTCCTGAGCCTGCTCAGTCACTTCGACATCCACCTGCCGGCCGCACTGGTCAGCGCACCGCTGGACGGGCAGCTGCGCCCGACCGGCGCGATCGCCAACCTGCCCGCGGCCATCCTGGTGCTGCTGCTGACCTGGCTGTGCTACGTGGGCATCAGCAAGTCCTCGGCCATGAACATGGCCATGGTGGTGCTCAAGACCGGCCTGATCGTGCTGGTGATCGTGGTTGGCTGGAAGTACGTCGATCCGGCCAACTGGACCCCGTTCATTCCGGAGAACCAGGGGCCCGGCAAGTACGGCATGGAGGGCGTGCTGCGTGGCGCTGCCATGGTGTTCTTCGCCTATATCGGTTTCGAGGCGGTCTCGGTGGCGGCACAGGAGTCACACCGTCCGCAGCGCGACATGCCGATCGGCATGATGCTCTCGCTGGTGGTCTGCACGGTGCTGTACATCGCCATGGCGGCCGTCATGACCGGCCTGGTACCGTACACCCTGCTCGGCACCGATGAGCCGGTGGTCACCGCCGTCGCGGCGCATCCCCAGCTGGGCTGGCTGCGGGTGGTGGTGGAAATCGGGGCACTGGTCGGCCTTTCTTCGGTCGTACTGGTGATGGTGATCGCGCAGCCGCGCATCTTCATGATCATGGGTCGCGATGGCCTGCTTCCGCCCGTGTTCACCCGGATCCATCCGAAGTACCGCACTCCGCATATCAATACGGTCATCACCGGAATCGGCATCGCCCTGCTGGCTGCGCTGTTCCCGCTGGACGTGCTCGGCGAACTGACCTCGATGGGCACGCTGATCGCCTTCGCGGCGGTGTGTGCGGGCGTGCTGATCCTGCGCCGCACCCAACCGGACCTGCCGCGCCCGTTCCGCATGCCGATGGCGTGGCTGATCTGCAGCCTGGGCGTGCTCAGCTGCCTGGCGCTGCTGTCGGCGATGACCATGCACAACTGGATGCTGATGGGCGTGTGGACGTTCTTCGGGTTCGTGATCTATTTCTGCTACGGCTTCCGACACAGCCGCCTGCGGGGTAAGTAAGAGGATTGCGGGGCCTGCGGCCCTGCACCCGCCGTTGAAGCCGGAGCAACGGCAACGGCAACAGCAACAGCGGGGCCGAGGGTTTGGCGGGACGGGTTGGGTTCGCGGGGGACGCCGTGAATCCATCCCTGGAGGCTTGGCCGCGGCATCCATGCCGCGGACACCCCCGCGAACCCAACCCGCCCCACCTCCGACAGTCTCCTGGCGCGTCTGGTTGGTCCACGTCTTGCGTGGATGAATTCGTCCAGGGAATGAATTTTCGTAGGTCGATGAATCCTCTGTAGAGCGGAGCCATGCTCCGCTCCGAGCAAGCGCAGCGAAGCGACCCGCTTTTCGCTTTTCCTTCTTCACTCCGTGGCTGACGCGCACGGAACCTGTCCGTGGCCGGGCGGGTGGGTTGTGCAGGGGTGTCCGCGGCAGGGATGCCGCGGCCAAGCCCCCAAGGATGGGTTTACGGCGTCCCCTGCACAGCCCACCCGCCCGGCCAAAGCAAGAAATCCCGCCCGGCGAGACAGCCACGAGGGGCTCAGCCGTTGGCCGAATCCAGTAAAATCGCCCGCATGAACGCCGCCCCCCTCCCCTACGACACCGCGCGCCTGAGCGAGCTCGCCCAGCTGCTGATCGACAACGTCCGCGAACTGGCCCAGGCCGGCTGGACCCCGGCCACCAGCAGCAACTTCTCCCATCGCCTCGACGACCGCCATGCGGCAATCACCGTCTCCGGCAAGGACAAGGGGCGGCTGATCGAGGACGACATCATGGTCGTGGACTTCGATGGCCAGGCCGTCGGCCGTCCGCTGCGCCCGTCCGCCGAGACGCTGCTGCACACGCAGCTGTACCGGCGTTTCCCGGAAGTCGGCTGCGTCCTGCACACGCATTCGCCGGTGCAGACCGTCGCCTCGCGCCTGTATGCACCGCAGGGGCACATCCGCCTGGAAGGCTATGAGCTGCTGAAAGCCTTTGCCGGCAACAGCACGCACGAGATGGCCATCGACGTTCCGGTGTTCGCCAACACCCAGGACATGAACGTGCTGTCGGCCCAGGTCGAGGATCTGCTGGACCGCCAGACGCTGTGGGGCTACCTGATCGATGGCCACGGCCTGTACGCCTGGGGCCGCGACATGGCCGAAGCGCGCCGCCACCTTGAGGCATTCGAGTTCCTGCTGCACTGCGAACTGGAACTGCGCAGGCTGCGTGGCTGAGCAGATTCCAAACCGCAATCTGCGCCCGCCCGCCACCCTGCTACCCTGTCCTCCCCCCGAGACGTTCAAGCTGCCGCCATGAGCCGACTGCGCATCTACGACGACACCCGCCCCGAATCCCCGCTGCTGGACAGCCAGGACGGCGCCATCATCGCTGCCGAGCTGCAGAAGATCGGCGTGACCTTCGAGCGCTGGCAGGCCACCGCACCGGTCGCGCCGGGCGCCAGCCAGGACGAGGTGTTCGCCGCTTACCGCGCCGACATCGATCGCCTGGTCGCCGAACGCGGCTTCAAGAGCGTGGATGTGGCGTCGATCGCGCCGGACAATCCCAACCGCGCCGAGCTGCGCAGGAAGTTCCTCGACGAGCACTTCCACAAGGAAGACGAAGTGCGCTTCTTCGTTGCCGGCTCGGGGCTGTTCACCCTGCACGTGGGTGACAAGGTCTACGAGATCGAATGCGTGAAGGACGACCTGATCGCCGTGCCCGATGGCACCACGCACTGGTTCGACATGGGCGAGGAGCCGAGCTTCGTGGCCATCCGCTTCTTCACCGAGCCGGATGGCTGGGTCGGCCACTTCACCGGCACCGACATCGCGCAGAAATTCCCCCGTTACGTTCCGACCCAGGCATCCTGATCCATGCAGCCCCGCGTCATCCTGACCGACATCGAAGGCACCACCAGCAGCATCTCGTTCGTCAAGAACGTGCTGTTCCCCTATGCGCGCCAGGCCCTGCCCGGCTTCGTGGCCGAGCATGGCCAGCGACCGGACGTGCGCCGCTGGCTGGATACGGTGGCCAGCGAAATCGGCGGCGCCTGCCAGGACAGCGTGGTCGCCGAGACCCTGCAGGGCTGGATCGACCAGGACCGCAAGCACACGGCGCTGAAGGCGCTGCAGGGCCTGATCTGGGACGCCGGCTATCGCCGTGGCGACTACACCGCGCACTTCTATCCGGAAGTGGCGCCGGTGCTGAAGGGATGGCAGGCCTCGGGCCTGCCGCTGTACGTCTACTCCTCCGGTTCGGTGCCGGCGCAGAAGCTGTTTTTCGGTTTCAGCGACGCGGGCGATCTCAGCCCGCTGGTGTCAGGCTGGTTCGACACCGAGATCGGCGGCAAGCGTGAGGCCGACAGTTACCGCCGCATCGTCCAGTCCATCGGCGTGCCGGCAGGCGAGATCCTGTTCCTGTCCGACGTGGTGGAAGAGCTTGATGCCGCGCGCGAGGCGGGTCTGCAGACCCGCCTGCTGGACCGTCTGGACGACTACCCGATGCCGCGCGTCGGCGACGCCGCCCACGGTCACGAGCGGGTCGAGAACTTCCAGCAGATCCAGCTGTAACACGATCCCTTTCTGGTCGCAGCCAACCCGGGTTGGCTGCGGCCCAGGCCAGGTACCGCCGACGGCGCCCCTCAACGATCGTTGAGGCTGCGCACCTCCAGCGCCTCGCGCAGCGTGGCCAGATCCACCGGGCCGCGCACGCTGATGTCGCGGCTCTCGCCCGGCAGCAGATCGAGCAGGTTGTCCTCCAGTTGCACCTCCAGGGCACCGAAGTCCACCCATGCCGCGCGCACGAATGCCCTGCTCTGCAGCCGCAGCCGGTAGTGGTCCCCCTCGATGTCCAGCGTGGCCCTGAGCGCCTGGCGGGGCAGCACCTGATCCTTGGCCTCGACGAATCCCACGACCTGACGTGCAGTCGTCTTCCCTCCCTGCAGCACCTCGAACACGGCAATCGTGCGCTTCGGATCGGCACCCGCCAGCAGTTCGGCATCACTGAAATCGCCGACCGCCGTCACGCCCGCGGCCGCCAGGGTCACCGCCTGCTCGCGACGACGTAGCACTTTGCCGTCGACATCCATCACCCGCAGCCGCCAGCGCGCCTCGCCGGCGTCGCCATCGTTGAGCAGACGCACGCGTGTCGTGCCCTCGTCACGCAGCGCCGCCACGGCAACGGGAGCGAAGAAGCGCCGCGCCTGGTAGTGCAGCGCCTTCCAGCGCCCGAAGTAGTCCACACTCGACCAGGACGCACCCGGCCATACGTCATTGAGCTGCCAGTAGAGCGAGCCCATCGTGTAGGGGCGTGAGGCGCGATGGTGCAGCGCTGCCAGAGCGATGCCATCGGCCTGCATCACCTGGCTGAGATACACGAAGTCCCCGAAATCCTTCGGCGTACCGTAACCCTGCTCGATATAGTGCAGCAGACGGCTGTTGCCCTCGCCCGCCATGAATTTCTGGTGCGCGCGAATCACCGGGCTGTCGATCCGCTGCTCGGCGCGGGTTGCGATCTGGTCCACCGTAGCCACGGCCGGCCACGCCTGCAGGCCGTACTCGGACATGAAGCGCGGCGTCTCGCGCAGATAGGCCTGCACCGGCAACGCCGGATTGCCCCACACCTGCCAGTAGTGCTTGTCGCCACGGGTGGAGTCGTTGGCCTTCTCGTCGAGGTCGTTGCTGGGCGAACTGGACCAGTACGGCACCCCCAGCCCTTCTTCACGGACCACCGCACGCAGGTCATTGCCGAACAGGTCCACATAGCCCTGCCAGACCTTTGCGGCGAAGACCGGATCCGCGGCCTTCAGGTCGCGGCCATGGCCCCAGTCCTTCCACGCGGTTTCCTCTTCGTTGTTGCCACACCACAACACGATGCTGGGGTGATGGCGCAGGCGGCGCACGTTGTCGCGCGCTTCGGCAACGACGCTGGCGCGGAATGCCGGGTCGTAGCCGGGCTGCATGCCGCCGCCGAACATGAAGTCCTGCCAGACCAGCAGGCCCAGTTCATCGGCAATATCGAAGAACACATCGTTTTCGTAGTAGCCGCCGCCCCAGTTGCGCAGCATGTTCATGTTGGCGTCGCGCGCGGCGGTCAGCACCTGGCGCACGCGCGCGGAATCCACATGGGCCGGGAACGCGTCGAAGGGAATCACGTTCGCGCCCTTGGCGAAGACCGGCACGCCGTTGATCACGAATGCGAAGCCCTGGCCGCCGTCAGCGTCCTTGTCGCGGCGCAGTTCGACCGTGCGCAGGCCGATGCGCTGCTCGCGCGCGAGCGACTCGCTATCGCCGCCGTCCAGGCGGACCGCCACCACGTAGCGATCCTGTGCCCCGTAGCCGACCGGCCACCAGCGGCGCGGCTGGGCAAGCGCCACCGGCAGCTCCACCGTATTCGCTCCCGGGGCCACCGCAACCTGCCGCTGCACCCGCGCGACACTGCGCATCTCCGGATCGAACACCTCCACATCGACGGCCGCGGTACCCGCGGCAGCGTCCTGTTCCACCTGCAGCACGACCGCAAGCTTCGCCTGCTGCGCGTCCAGCATGTCGGTGCGTACGGCCACATCGCCGAGGAGGCGCTCCCCCCAGGACTCCAGGTCGATGCCACGCCAGACCCCGGCGGTGACATAGCGCGGACCCCAGTCCCAGCCGAAATGGTAGGCCGGCTTGCGCGCGAAATTACCGACCATCGCATCCTTCGGCTCGTCACCGTAGGGCGAAGGATAATTGCCAGCAATCCTGTGCGGCATCGCCTGGACAGCGGGCAGCAGCGTGCGGATCGGCGAACGGAACACGATCTGCAGCGTGTTGCCCGTCGCCTTCAGGCGGCCGTCCACGCGCACGCGCCAGCTGCGGTGAGCGTTGTCGGCGCGCAGCAGCGGCCTGCCGTTGAGGGTGACTTCCGCGTACGTATCCAGACCGTCAAAGCGCAGTTCCGCGTTCGGCCTGGCCAGGGTCGCGGCGTCCACATCGAAGCGTGCACGGTATTCCCATGCCGCCAGGCCGATCCACTGCAGCTCGGCCTCGGCGGCGCCGACGTAAGGATCACGGATCAGTTCATGCGCCAGCAGGTCGGTGTGGATGCTGCCCGGCACCTGCGCGCTGCGCCATTGCTGCAGGCCGGGATGCGCCGCGCCCTGCGCGTCGCCCGGCAGCATGCGGAACTCCCAGCTTGCCTGTAACGGAGCGGCCGCTGCCGGGAATACGAGAGTGGCAATCCACAACAGGGCCAGAGAGGCGAATGGGCAAACGGCACGGAAAGGGCGATGCACGGGCGGGACTCCTGTTGTGTCCGCCGGGCATGGCCCGGCGCTACCGATCATGCTTCCGCCGGGCATGGCCCGGCGCTACCGATCATGCTTCGCCGGGCATGGCCCGGCGCTACCGGTCATGCTCAACGCACGACGTTCAGCACTTCGTAGCAGGCACCCATGGTGTGGTAATCCACCTTGCCTGCGGGGCTCTTTTCATCGCTGTACTTGCGGTTGTCTGCATCGAGGATGCGGAACCAGGCGCCGTAGCGGTGATCGACAAAGTGCTCCCAGGAATAGGCCCAGATGCGGTCGTACCACTGCCAGTAGCGGTCATCACCGGTGCGCGCAGCCATCAGCGCAGCGGTTGCCAGGGTTTCGGCCTGTACCCAGAAGTACTTGTCGTCGTCGCAGACGAAGCTGTCGCCGCCGATCGGCGCGCCGTCCATGCCCGGCTGCCGTCGTGACTCCGGCGCGAAACCGTAGTACAGGCCACCACGGGCCTCGTCCCAGCTGCGCTCCACGGCCACGTCGAACAGATGACGCGCCGTCGGCACCAGCCAGTCGGCCTGCACGTGCCGATCCAGGATCAGCAGCAGTTTGGCCCACTCCGTCTGGTGGCCCGGCTGGAAGCCCCAGGGACGGAACAGATGCTTGGGGTCGTCCAGGTTGTAGTTCCAGTCGATCTCCCAGTTGGAATCGTAGTGCTCCCATACCAGGCCACCGGCCTTGGCTGCCTGGCGACGGGTCATGTTGTCGGCCAGCTGCAGGGCACGTTCCACATAGCGCTGTTCGCCACTGGCCTCGAACGCAGCCAGCATGGCCTCGCACATGTGCATGTTGGCGTTCTGTCCACGGTAACCGGTGAAGTTCCACTGGCCGTCCGCCTCGTCCCGGTACAGACCGTGCTGCGGCTCCCAGAAGCGCGCCTCCAGCAGCTGCCAGGTCTCATCCATCCACGCGCGGGCCTGCTCGATGCCGGCCTTCAACGCGCAGCTGTAGGCCAGCAGGACGAACGCCACGCCATAGCAGTGATTCATGTCGTCCTCGACCTGGCCATCGCGCAGGGTCCAGGCATAGCCACCGGTGGCCGGATTGCGGTGCACCTCACGCAGATAGCGCACGCCATGCTCGACGGCCTCGCGGTACTCGGCCTTGCCGAACTCGCGATAGGCCATCGCGTAGTTGAAGACGAAACGGGTGCTGCTTACCAGATGGCGATGGCTGGCATCGTAGACGCTGCCGTCGTCACGGAAATAATGGAAGAAGCCACCGGCCGGATCGATGCAGCGCGGATGATAGAACGCCAGGGTGTCGGCGATATGCGCGCGCAGGAACGCGGGCGAACGGAAGTCGGGCGAGGTGCTCATGCGGTAATGTCCTGTGCCTGCAGCAGCTGCTGCACTTCGTCGAGCGAGGGCATCGCGGCGAACGCGCCCTTGCGGGTAACGGCCAGCGCGCCGACCGCGGCACCGAAGCGCAGCGTGGCGTCGATGGCCTGCGGATCCCGGCAGAACGCATTGAATCCCGCGCCTGCGCCACCCCGCTCCAGCAGTCCCACCAGCACACCTCCCACGAAGGCATCACCGGCTGCGGTGGTATCGACAGCCGCGACCTGGAAGCTGGTCACCGTGCCCTGCGCCTGGCGGGTGTACCAGTGCAGCGTTGCCGCACCATCGGTCACGATCACCCAGCGAGCCTGCGCCGCCAGCAGCCGCTGCAGCACCGCGTCGTCGCCGCCGTCGCCCAGGGGCGCCGCCAGGTAGTCCAGTTCTTCGCGCGACAGCTTGACCAGGTCCGCGCGTTCGAGCGCCTGCCACAGGCGCGGCGACGGATCGACATCGGCCGGCCACAGCGCCGGCCGCAGGTTGAGGTCGAGACTGACCACAGCCCCGGCAGCGCGCGCGCGCTCCATGCCCGCGAAGGTTGCGTCCGCGATGGCCGCCTCGGTCAGGCTGTTGGAGCAGACGTGGAAGCACTGCGCACTGTCGAAGCAGGCGGCCTGGAAATCACTGTCGCGGAACAGCAGATCGGCCGCCGGCGGACGGTAGAAGCTGAAGCTGCGCTCCCCCTCTGCATCGAGAGCGACGAACGCCAGCGCGGTCTTGGCGGCATCGGTGCGGACGATGTAGTCGGTACCGACACCGTGCTCGGCCAGGCTTTCGGCCAGGAAGTCGCCGAACATGTCGCGGCCCAGCATGCCGACGAACTGGGTCTTCGCGCCCAGCCGCGCGGCAGCCACCGCGACGTTGGCCGGTGCCCCGCCGGCGTATTGCAGGAACGCGCGCGGCGTGTCCGCATTGGCCGGCGGCTGCGCCAGTAGATCGATCAAAATTTCGCCGAAGCAGACAATCGCACCCATTCCGGACTCAGCCTCCCTGCGTTGCGGAGGCCGGCGTACGTGCGCCGACCAGTCCGTAGAAAATGATGTAGACGTAGCACAGCAGCGGCAGGATGAAGCTGGCCTGCACCCCGATGTGGTCGGCCAGCACGCCCTGCAGGTACGGCACCACGGCGCCGCCGACGATGGCCATGATCAGCAGGCTCGAGCCCTTATTGGTCAGCGGCCCCAGGCGCTCGATGCTGAGCGCGAAGATGGTGGGGAACATGATCGAGTTGAACAGGCCGATCGCCACCACCGAGTACAGCGCGACACTGCCGGCGCTGGCCATGGTCAGCGCCAGCAGGCCGACGTTGACCAGTGCGAAGATCGCCAGCAGGCGGCTCGGCGAGAAGCGGGCCAGCAGCGCCGAGCCGGCAAAGCGGCCGACCATCGCCATCGTCCAGTAGGCGGAAACGTAGTGTGTGGCCTCCTGCTCGCTGAATCCGCCGATGTCGGGCATCGACAGGTAGTTCACCAGGAAGCTGCCGATCGACACTTCCGCACCGACATAGAAGAAGATGCCAAGCACGCCCAGCAGCAGATGACGCTGGCGCAGCGCATCCAGATAGCTGTGGTGATGCCCCTGGTCGGCCTGTTCGGTCGCATCGCTCAGCGCCGGCAGGCGGAACAGGAACACGAACAACGCCAGCAGCACCAGCGCCACCGCGAGGCCCACATACGGGCCCTGCACGGCCTGCGCCTCGGCAGCACGATAGGCCAGCTGTTCGGCGGCCGGCATCGCCTCCATTTCATCGGCGCTCTTGACCGTATTGGAAAGAATCAGCATGCCGCCGAAGATCGGCGCGATCGCCGTACCCAGCGAGTTCAACGCCTGCGCCAGGGTCAGCCGGCTGGAGCTGGTCTGCTCCGGGCCCAGCAGCGCCACATAGGGATTGGCCGCCACCTGCAGCACGGTGATGCCGGTGGCGAGCACGAACAATGCACCCAGGAAGGCGCCGTAGATCCGCAGTTCGGCCGCCGGCCAGAAGCCCAGCGCACCCACACCTGCAATCAGCAGGCCGGCCACGATGCCCTTCTTGTAGCCGAGAGCCGCGACCAGGCGGCCAGCGGGCAGCGACATCAGGAAGTACGTACCGAAGAAGGTGAACTGCACCAGCATCGCCCGCGCGTAGTTCAGCTCGAACACCGCCTTCAGGTGTGGAATCAGGATGTCGTTGAGGCAGGTCAGGAAGCCCCACATGAAGAAGATGGTGGTCACCACGGCCAGGGCCTTGCCGTTGGTGACGGCCGGTGCGTTGCCCGGGGAACCCGACGGACGGGGCGTTGCTGAGATCGGCATGCGGAACGCGCCTCGTTGCGCGGAATCGTTGTTGCGTGGAAGGAGTAACGGCAGTGAAATCAGGTCGGCCGGGCGGCACTGCTTTCGCGGATCCGCAGCTGCACCGGAGCCACCGTGCGCCGTGGCGGCGCATCCGGTTCGTCCAGGCGCTGCAGCAGCAGTGCCGCCGCCTGCCGGCCACGCTCGCGCGGGTCGGCGGTCAGCGTCGTCAACGGTGGCACCGCCACCGAAGCCTCGGAAATATCGTCGAAGCCGGTGACAGCGAAATCGCCGCCCGGCCGGATGCCGCGCGAGTTCAGGCCCAGCATCAGCCCCAGCGCGACGGTGTCGTTGTAGCAGACCGCTGCGCTCGGCCGATGGCCATCGGCGAACAGTTCGTCGGTGCGTGCAGCCGCCTCCAGCCGGTTCGGCGCCGATTCGATCATCCAGCCGGGTGGCAGCGACAGTCCAGCCTCAACCAGCGCCTGCTGGAAGCCGGCACGGCGCTGGTGGCAGGAACTGGACGCCGCGTGGCCGCCGAAGAAGGCGATATGGCGATGGCCGCGCTCGATCAGGTGGCGGGTGGCCAGATAGGCCCCATGCTGGTTGTCCAGCGTCAGGAAGTCCCAATCAGCCCCGTCCAGCTCACGGTTGAACAGCAGGACGTTGGCATTGGCTCCCAGTGCCTGGCGCAGCTGCGTGGCATCGCTGCCTTCGGCCGGCGACAGGATCAGCCCCGCCGGGGTGTGTTCCATCAGCGTGGACAGCACCGCCTGCTGGCGTTCCGGCGATTCGCCGGTGCTGCCCAGCAGGGTCACGTAGCCACGCCCACCCAGCGCCTCGTCGACGCCGGAGGCGAATTCGGCGAAGAATGGATTGGACAGGTCGTTGATCACCAGTGCGATGCTGGAGGACGTGCGCCGCCGCAGGTTGGCTGCTGCGCGGTTGTAGACATAGCGCTGGCGCCGCAGCTCGGCCTCGACCTTGGCCCGGGTATCGACGTTGACCAGCGGGCTGCCGCGCAGCACCAGCGACACGGTCGCCCGCGATACGCCGATGGCGCGCGCGATGTCGGTCACCGTCACTGCCTTGCCGGCGCGTTTGCTGGAAGTGCTGCTGCCGTTGTCGTTCATCGTATTCCCGGGCTCCGCTGAGGGCTCAAGCCTAATGGATCGCGGCCGTCTCGTGCCGTGCCGTTCGCTGGGTCGCCGCGAACGGCACAGCCCCGATCAACGCAGCTGGCTGCCAGGTGCCGCGCACCAGGACACCGGCAGATCCTTCACCGCCGTGCCCCACCCCTGGGTCGGCGCCTGCGCGTCGAGGGCGAAGTGCAGGCGCGGGCCCTGCTGCAGGCGCTCCCAGTCCAGCCAGACCGGGGCATGCGCCTGGCCATCGACCTGCACGCCCTGCACGTACTGCAGGCGGCGGCCGTCCGCCCCCGGGGCATTGATGCGCAGGGTGCGGCCATTGCCCATGTCGACCTCGACCAGGGCAAAGCGCGGCGTATGCAGCAGGAACTGGCCACTGCCCGGTACTGCCGGGTACATGCCGATCGCACTGAACAGGTACCACGCCGACATCGTTCCAAGATCGTCGTTGCCGGTCACGCCATTGGGCGCATTGGTGAACAGCTGCTGCGCGGCCCGCACCACCGCGGCGGTCTTCCACGGCTGGCCGATCAGGGTGTAGAGCCACGGCGCGTGCAGATCGGGTTCGTTGTTCGGGTTGTAGCGGAACTGGTTGTAGTAGCTGTAGGGTCCGACCACCCATTCGCGCCGCGCGGCATTGAGCGGGTCGGCCTGCAGTGCATCCATCGCGAAGAAGGCATCGAGCCGGCGCCCGGCCTGCTCACGACCGTCCATCGCCTCGACCAGCCCCGGCATGTCCTGCTGCGCCAGCCACTGGTACTGCCACGCGGTGCCTTCATGGAAGCCGTGGTGGGAACGTGGGCTGTAGTGCCCGTCGGCCGGGGTGTACCACTGCCCGTCCTCGGTGCGAGGCCGCGGGAAGCCGCTGAAGCCGGTCTCGGCGTCGCGGACCTGCGGGTCCCACACCTTGCGCCAGTTGCGGCCGCGCTCTCGCAGCGTCGCCGCATCCCGGGCGTGACCCAGGCCATCGGCCATCTGCGAAAGCGCGCAGTCGGCCAGTGCATATTCCAGAGTGGCCGAGCCGCCGTGATGCGGATCGACGTCCATGCCCTTGGACGGGAACGCACGGTCGTAGACCACGTAGCCCTTGTCCAGATAGGTCGGATTGCCCGACCGGCCCGCATGACGGGAATTCAACGGCGGGGTGCCGAACGCATTGCGGCGCAGCGCATCCCACGCCTGCGATTCACGGCCCTTGAACGCACCGAAACGCCACAGGTCGACCATGAACGGGGTCACCGGATCGCCGGTCATGATGTTCGTCTCAAAGTTGGCGTAACCCCAGCGTGGCAGCCAGCCCCCCTGCTCGTCGATCGCCAGCAGCGTGCGGCCGATGTCACGCGCCACATCGGGGCGGGTCAGCGCCAGCCATTGGTTCTGCGCACGGTAGGTATCCCACAGCGAGAAGTACTCGTAGTAGGTCCAGCCATCCGCGCGATGGATGCCATCGTCGTAGCCGCGGTAGCGGCCGTCGGCATCGCTGCCGGTCAGCGGCTGCAGCAGCGCGTGGTAGGCGGCGCTGTAGAACACCGTGCGGTCATCAGCACTGCCGCCCTGCACGCGCACCCGGCCCAGCTCCTCGCGCCACGCCTGCTGCGACAGCGCGCGCATGCGGTCGAAGCCCATCAGCGCTCCGCCCTGCATGCCCTCGGTGCGCAGGTTGGTGCGCGCGCCTTCGGCATCGACATGCGAAATCGCGCTCACCGCCGTGACCGACTGCCCCTTGGCCAGGTCGAAGCTCAACCAGGCACCGTTCGGCTTCTGCTCGCCTTCCATGCTGTGGCGCGCCCCCGGCAGGCCACCGGCCTCGCCCCAGGTCCCATGCGCCTTGAACGGGCGATCGAACTCGATGCGGAACCACGTCGTGTACTGGTGGCCACCGCAGAAACTCTTGGTGACCAGCTTGCCCTCGACCACGCGGTCGCCGACCACGTCGATCACGCTGCCGATCACCGAATGGCGTTCATTCGCCTGGCCGACATTCACCAGCACGTGGCCATCGCCGCTTCGCTGGCTGAAGGTGTAGCGCTCGGCGGCGGCACGGGTGCGCGCGGTCGCCTCGGCATCGATGCCACCGTAGCTGGTCAGGCGCACCTTGTAGTAGCCGGCCTGGCCGATTTCGCCGTCATGCGTGTACGACGCGGCATAGGTCTTGTGGTTGAAGCTCTTGGCGTCGGCGGTGTCGAAATCGCCACCGGGACCGATGCTGCCGGTCACGGGCAGGACCGAGACCTGGCCGCCCTGCTCCCAGCACCCGGCACCGGACAGGAAGGAGTGGCCGAAGCCACGGATCTTCTCGTCGTCGTAGCGCCACCCCGAATAGTGGCTGCCGATGGGGCTGACCTGGATCAGGCCGAAGGGTGCCGAGGCGCCCGGGAACGTGTTGCCATCGTCCTTGCTGCCGATGAAGGTGTTCACCTCGCGCTCGAGTGCGGCCGGGGCGGCCTGCAGCAGCACCGGCGACATCGCCAGAGCGAGCAGCCAGGCCAATCGCGTCAACGGGCGCGGCGTCGAGGGGACAGCGGGAGCGGACGGCACTGGGCGCATGTCGGGTTCCTGTGGTCGATGGTGCGGTGGCAGACGGCTGGAGCCTGCAACGCCTTCCGCTGAGCGCTGCCTGCAGGCAGCCTGCTCCCCGTGGAATGGCGCGAGACCCGCGCAACCGTGAATTTAGATCGATTCAAGTAGAGCATGGCGATTCGCGCCAATGCATTCTGCGCCGCAGCATACGTCCCGCCGCGCGGCCTCTTGGCCGACCTGCCGGGGAATCGCGCGAGAAAACGTTTCCAGCCGATTCAGAAAAACGTCATGCCCCCGCCACGGCAATACCATATTGCGCAGCAGCATGCGCCGACGGGCAACCCATGCTAAAAAACGCCCGCCCATCGCTTAGATCGATCCAAGACGACGTTGCGGTGGCCGGGAGTTTGGGGAAGCAGCGACAGGACGGGCCGGCACAGACACAGGATGCAGTCGCAACTGCGTAGCGACCGCACCGGCATCACCACAGATTAGATCGATTCAAGTCATCCGCACCACGTCACGCGTCAGCGGATCAATCCAGGAGAGAGGGAGAGATGGGAATGAGTCACTCAAAACGCATGCATGGCCAGGACGCACTGTCGCTGGCCATCGCGCTGGCATTGGCCGCTGCCGTCCTGCCGGCGGGCGCCGCGGCGCAGCAGGCCACCACTGGCACGCCCGATGCCACCACCCTGGACAGCGTCCAGGTCACCGGCTACCGCTACGCCATCGAAAAGAGCCTTGAGCAGAAGCGCGACGCCAACGCCGTGGTCGAAGTAATCACGGCCGAAGACGTCGGCAAGTTCCCCGACAAGAACGTGGCCGACGCGCTGCAGCGCGTACCGGGCGTGGTCATCACCCGCGACGGCGGCGAAGGCAAGACGGTCAGCGTGCGCGGCCTCGCTGCAGACCTGACGCTGACCCAGTTGAACGGCAACTACGTCGCCACCTCCGAGACCAACGACGAGGCGACCCGCTCTTTCAACTACACCCTTCTGCCGTCCAACATGCTGTCCAGCGCCGAGCTGTTCAAATCGCCGGAAGCGCGCATCGATGAAGGCGGCATCGGCGGCACGGTCATCCTGCACACCCGGCGCCCTCTGGACATGGAGTCCAACTCGGGCTTCGTCACCCTTGAAGGCACCTCGTCAGACACCAGTCACGACATCGATCCGCAGGCCTCCGCACTGTACTCGTGGCACAGCAGGGACGAGCGTTTCGGCGTGCTGGTCGGCGTGACCCAGCAGAAACGCACCAGCCGCACCATGGAAGTCACCACCGAGAACTATCAGTGGTACGGCACCGATACCGATGCGCGCGACGTGCATGGCAACCCCATGCTGCAGGACGGCATCGAGTACTGGTGGGGCAACTCCGGCTTCAACAACCAGAACGGTCGCAACTACACCGACTTCTTCATGCCGACCTCGGTCAATTTCGCGGTGAAGGAGGAAACGCGCGAGCGCAAGGGCGGGCAGCTGACCTTCCAGTTCAAGCCGGTCGACAACGTGACCATGACGGCCAACTACTTCCGCTTCGAGCTGGAGGGCAACTACGCCCAGCACATGCTGAAGGTGCCGGAGTGGAGCATGGCCCGCTTCAATGGTGACGGCAACTGGGCCGGCGGCCGCATGCTCAACGGGCTGGACTTCGATCCCAGCGGCACCGTCGTCACCGGCGCGCAGTTCGAGAAGCTGGCCGGCAAGACCTATTACTGCAATGAAGCCGAGGCCGAAGCGGCCGGGCTCGAGCCGGGGGGCTGGGGCCCCGATGACTGCACCATTCCGACCCCGCAGCTCACCGGCGGCTACAGCCGCGAAAAGGCGCTCTCGCAGACCGCCGACCTCAGCATCGACTGGGATATCAGCCCACTGTGGAAGGCGTCGTTCACCGGCGGCCGCACCTGGTCCGAAGGCGGTCCCTCGATGAACTTCCGCATGTCGGCCAAACCGCGTCGGCAGACCAATGGCGTGTGGGAATCGTCCAGCAGCACCTCCTGGGACCTGACCGGCACGCCGTCGGGCACCTTCGCTCCCGACCTGCAGCAGCAGCTCATGGCCGGCATCGCCGAGATCGACACCGGTTCGACCGACTCGTCCTGGAAGCAGACCGAGATCAAGCAGAACTATTTCCAGGCCGATGTCACCAAGCTGTTCGAATCCGGCTGGCTGGACTCGATCCAGTTCGGTGCCAAGTATCGTGACGGCACGGTGCACCGCAACACCGGCAATACCTACTGGGTGTGCCAGGGCCGAGACCCGTCGGACTACGACAACAACCGCTACCAGAGCGGCTGCGACCCTACGGCCACTATCGCCCAGCCCGGCTTCTTCCTGTCCAACCCGATCAGCAACATCCCCGGCGGCTTCAATACCAACGTGTTCCCGGGCATCAACTATCCGGCCTACATCGATTACCTGAACAAGACCTACGGCGGTTCGCACAACCGTGTCGAGGACGACTTCATCTACAACGTCAACGAGAAGATCTACTCGGGCTACTTCCAGGCCAACTTCCGCACCGAGCGGGTGCGCGGCAACGTGGGCGTGCGCGTGGTGCGCACCAAGCAGCTGGCGCAGTCCACCGATTCGATCGAGCGTTTCGACGACTACTTCCTCGACAACGCCGCAGGCGCACCGATGGCGTGCTCCGACCCGGCCGCGGCGGCCTACCCGAACTACAGCTGCGAGAGCGGTTTCGTGCGCCTGCCCTACAACCTGGCACAGAGCAAGAGTTTCGAGCTGCTGGGCGTGGACCGCACCTACACCGACGTCCTGCCGAGCTTCAACATCGCCTGGGACATCACCGATACCCTGCTGCTGCGCGGCGCCGCCTCGAAGGTCATCGCACGCCCCGGCTACACCGAGATCGGCGCTCCGGGCAGCCTGCGCTACTACAGCGAGGAGTACGTCAATGACCGCCGCGTGGCCGGCGGTGCACCGACCCCGGGCTGGACCGGCGACGGCAGCAACAAGCAGCTTGAACCCTTCGAGGCCACCCAGTTCGACCTCGGCCTGGAGTGGTACTTCCAGCCTGGCGCGGTGGCCGGCGTGGGCCTGTTCCGCAAGAACGTGGACAACTTCACCGTGCCTGTCGTGCGCGACATGCAGATGCAGGTCGGTGGCGAAACCGTGACCGTGCAGGACTACGAGACCCGTGCCAACGGCCAGGACGGCGTGTCGCAGGGCGTGGAGCTGTACGGCCAGTACACCTTCGATTTCGGCGTCGGCGTGCAGGCGAACTACACCTACAACGACACCAACCTGGCCTCGATCGTGCTGGATGGGCAGAACATCGGCTCGTCGCCGCTGGTCGGCAGCGCCAAGAACCAGGCCAACGTGACGGTGTTCTACGAGAACGACAAGTTCCTTGCCCGCGCCTCGTACAACCGTCGCGGCCAGGTGGTCGGCGGACTGAACAACGGCATGACGGTCTACACCGAGCCGTACGACCAGCTTGATCTCAACGTGGCCTACAACCTCACCCCGGAGTGGACCCTGACCGCGTCGGTGATCAACGCCACCAAGTCCGAGCAGCGCGTGCATCTGGGCAATGACACCAAGGCCCGCCTGATCTCCAATACCTACGCGGGCCGCCAGCTGTACTTCGGCGCGACCTGGAAGTTCTAAGGCAGTCGCCCCGCCCGGCGCGGGGACATTCCTCCACGGCAGCCACGCTGGTACAGGTGGCTGCCGTTTTTCATGGGCACCGCGGAGGCATCACTTGACCCTGCCATCGTTGGAAGGTGCACACTGGCTGCATTCCCCGGAACCGAAGGAGCTACAGATGGACTTCCATGTTGACGGCATGACCTGCGGCGGATGCGCGCGCAGCGTGACCCGCGCGATCCAGAGCGTTGATCCGCAGGCCCGCGTGGTCGCCGATCCGCCGACAGGCCGCGTGCAGGTGCAGACCACGGCCAGCGAAGCGGAGATCTTCGCCGCTGTGAAGGACGCAGGCTTCCCGCCGCGCACCGCCTGATCGCCCGGCTCCGGGCGATGCTCACGTCCTTCTGAAGGAGCCACAGCACTCCCGCCGCGCAGGTGCGAAGGCCCCTGCGCCCCGCGGCTCAGCTCCGGCGCGCCTGCCGCCGCCGCGCCGCGACTGGCTCCGCGCCTTCCTCGCCCTCCTCCAGCCGCTGCAGGATCGGGCACTCCGGCCGCTCGTCGCCCGCACAGCAGCTGATCAGCGACTTCAGCGTATCGGCCATCTGCCGCATGTGGTCGATGCGCTGCTCGAGATCATCGATGTGCTGCTCGGCCAGGCGCTTGACGTCGGCGCTGTGGCGCGAGGTATCGTTCCACAGGCCCAGCAGATCCGTGATCTCGGCGACCGAGAATCCCAGGTCCCGCGCGCGGCGTATGAACCGCAGTCGATGCACGTCGGCGTGCGAATAGGCCCGGTAGCCGGATGCCGTACGGTCGGCAGCAGGAATCAGCCCGATCTGCTCGTAGTAGCGGATCATCTTCGCCGAAACGCTCGATGCCTTCGCGGCCTCACCGATGTTCAAGACAGTCTCCTTTTCAGTGGCTGGCGGCGTCGGCCATCGGCGCCCGGAAGCGACGCAGGCGCAGTGCATTGCCCAGCACGAACACGCTGGACAGTGCCATCGCACCGGCGGCGAATACCGGCGACAGCAGGATGCCGAAAGCCGGATACAGCACGCCGGCGGCCACCGGAATCAGAGCGGTGTTGTAGGCGAAGGCCCAGAACAGATTCTGCCGGATGTTGCCAAGGGTGGCCCTGGACAGCGCGATGGCATTGGGCACGCCCAGCAGACTGCCGGACATCAGCACTACATCGGCCGATTCCACCGCCACATCGGTACCGGTGCCGATGGCCAGGCCCACATCCGCCTCCGCCAGCGCCGGCGCATCGTTGATGCCGTCGCCGACGAAGGCCACGTGACCATGCGCAGCCTTGAGGCGTCGCACCGCCTCCACCTTGCCTTCGGGCAGCACTTCGGCCACGACCTCGTCGATGCCCAGCTGGCGTGCGATCGCCTGTGCGGTGCGCGCATTGTCGCCGGTGATCATCGCCACCTTCAGTCCCAGCTCATGCAGTGCGGTGATGGCGGCCGGCGTGCTCGTCCTGATCGGGTCGGACACCGCGATCACCGCTGCCAGCCGGCCATCGAAGGCGGCGTACAGCGGCGACTTTCCTTCACCTCCCAGACGCTGCACCAGCGCGGCAACGCCATCGATATCAACGCCCTGCGTTCGCATGAACCGGTCGGCCCCGACTTCAATGCGGCTTCCCTGCACGATCGCACGCACCCCCATGCCGGTGACCGATTCGAACGCCTGCAGGGCCGGCACGGAGATGCCCTCCTCCTCGGCGGCCATCACGATCGCGCGTGCGATCGGATGCTCCGAGCGCGATTCAACGGCCGCGACCGCGCCCAGCACCGCCGCTCGCGCAAAACCGTTGCTCAGTTCCAGATCGGTCAATCGCGGGCGGCCCTCGGTCAGGGTTCCGGTCTTGTCCACCGCCACCACCCGCGCATCCTTCAGCAGCTGCAGTGCCTCGCCCTTGCGGAACAGCACGCCCATCTCCGCGCCCCGCCCGGTGCCGACCATGATCGAGGTCGGCGTTGCCAGCCCCATCGCACAGGGGCACGCAATGATCAGCACGGCCACGGCATTGACCATGGCGAAGGTAAGCGCCGGGGACGGCCCGAGCAGCAGCCACGCCACGAAGGTGGCCAACGCGGCCAGCATCACTGCAGGCACGAACCACAGCGTGACCCTGTCGACCACGGCCTGGATCGGCAGTTTCGACCCCTGTGCCTGTTCAACCAGGCGGATGATCTGCGCAAGCACGGTCTGCGCACCTACCGCCGTGGCACGCACGGTCAGTGCTCCCTGCTGGTTGACCGTACCACCGACCACGGCCGCGCCCGATGCCTTTTCAACCGGAACCGGCTCACCGCTGATCATCGACTCATCGACGAAGCTGCGCCCCTCGACCACCTCGCCATCCACCGGGACGCGTTCGCCAGGACGTATTTCCACGAGGTCGTCACTGACCACCTCGCCCACCGGGACGTCGACCACCCGACCATCGCGTACTACGTGGGCGACCTTGGCCTGGAGCTTGACCAGCCGCTTGATGGCTTCCGACGTACGGCCCTTGGCACGCGCCTCGAGAAAGCGGCCCAGCAGGATCAGCGCGACGATCACCGCCGCAGCTTCGTAATAGACGTTCACCGTGCCGGGCGGCAGCAGCCGCGGTGCGAAGGTCGCGATCACCGAGTAGCCGAACGCCGCCGCGGTGCCCACCGCGACCAGCGAGTTCATGTCCGGTGCCAAACGCAGCAGTGCCGGAATGCCCTTCTGGTAGAAGCGCCGGCCGGGAATCACCAGAACCAGCGTGGTCAGCACGAACTGCACATACCAGCTGGCCTGCAACCCGATGGTCGACATCACCCAGTGGTGCATGCCCGGGATCAGATGCGATCCCATCTCCAGTATGAACACCGGCAGGGCCAGCACGCTGGCCAGTATCAGCGCGTGTTTGAGTTCAGCACGCTCGGCGTCCTTCTTCTCCCCGCCGTCATCGGCCTGCGCGCTGCCATCGAGAAGACGAGCGCCGTAGCCCGCCCTGTCGATCGCCGCCAGCAGCGCCTCCACGTCTGCTGCGCCGCGAACGGTGGCACGCTCGGTGGCCAGGTTGACGCTCGCCGCGCTCACGCCCGGCACGGCCAGCAGTGCGCGTTCGACCCGGCCCACGCAGGACGCGCAGGTCATGCCCTCCACGGCCAGCTCCAAGGTTGTGGCCGCAACCTCATAGCCGACCTTGTGCACCGCCTGGATCAAGGCGGCGCGGTCCACCGACCCCGACGGACGGATATCGGCACGTTCCGTGGCCAGGTTCACCGAGACGCTGCCGACCCCCTCCACCTTGGCCAGCGCGGCCTCGACCCGGCCTACGCAGCTCGCGCAGGTCATGCCTTCGATGGGCAGGCTGATCGGATCAGGCACGGAAGCGGCGGTGGTGGCGTGCGGCAGGCTCATGACTGGATTCCCGGGTTCCTTCTGGACCGGAACAGGCTAAACCTTGCCATCGTGGGAAGGTCAAATCCAGCCTGTCCTGTCCGGCGGCCCAGCGGTCAGTTCATCCGCGGGGCATGGATCCACCGGTCGAGGGTGGATCCATGGCGCGGGCTCAGAACGTGAACACGTATTCCAGCGCGAACTCGCGGCCGACCGCACCGAGCAGCCGGGTCGGCGCGAAATCGTAGTCCAGCTTGTAGGGATCCTTGTGGTTCCAGCTGGCCGAGTTGAAGACGTTGTTGACGTACACATTGACCTTGGCGCGTTCAGTCACCTGATAGCCCACATTGACGTTCCAGGTGATGAACGGTCCAACCCGGCCGTAGTAGCGCGCCGTGCGCTGGCCGGCGTTCGGATTCGGATTCGGCGAACCATCGGGACGCGTGGCAGGTTCCAGGCAGTCCAGCGAAGGACTGTCGCTGGGTACGTAGCCATCGGCGAACGGCAGGCAGCCGCCGGGATTGTCCAGGCGGTCGGTGCCCCAATGGTAACGCACGCCCGGCACCGAGCCTATGCGGTCGGCGTACACATTCGCGTTCCAGTGACCACGCTGCCAGGCCAGGCTCGCTCGCAGCTTGCTGCGCAGGTCGCGGTCACGGCGCTGCGGATTCGGATCCGCGGCATAGCGCTGCTCCTTGGTCGACAGCTGGTTGGTGTAGTTCACGCCGAACTGGAAGCTTCCCCATGCCGCGCTGTCCCACCGGTAACGCGCGGTCAGGTCGATACCGCGGACCTCCCGGCTGGCCAGGTTGAACGGCCCCCGCTCGATCGACACCAGGCGGCCATTGCTGTCGCGGTTCACGCGCGCGAGGATGCCGGCGCAGTAGTCCGCACCGGCCGGATTGGCCCACGGCGTGCCGTCGATGTTCAGGCCCGTGCGGCAGCCCGCTTCGCTGGCCAGCACCTCGTCGGCGCCGACATCGACGATCATGTCCTCCAGCTTGATCGCCCAGTAGTCGGCACTGATCGAAAGATTGGACATCACATCCCAGACGAATCCGACCGTCCATGAATCCCCCGTTTCCGAGCGCAGCAGCGGAGTACCGCGACGATTCACGTCGAACGTGTACCAGACATCGGTATTGCCCACTCCACAGTTGTTGACCAGATAGGCACCGCTTTCGATGCAACGCAGGCGGTCATAGGTCTGCACCTCGGAACTGCTGGGCTGCCCCAGCAGGTAGTGCATGTCAGGCGCGTGGAAGCTGGTGGCGTAGGAACCGCGTACCAGCAGCGACTCCACCGGCCGCCATTCCAGACCGACATTCCAGGTGGTCTCCTTCTGGCTGCCGATGTCCAGCGCCTCTACATTGGCGTCGGCCTTGTAACTGCCGTAACGGTCATAGCGTGCCGCCGCGGTGGCGATCACGCTGTCCAGCAGTGGAATCTTGAACTCCACGCCCGCCGAGTAGCGCGTGCGCTCGCCGCCACCGCGATCAACGTTCTGCAGGTCGAAATCGATGCCGGCGCGAGGGTCGGGAGCGAGGTGATATCCCTGTTGCGCCACCTCGGCCACCGCCGCGAACGAAACAGGCCCGGCCCAGCCCTGGAACAACTCACCGGTGATGTCCGCCGACGCCTGGTTGACCCAGGAAGACGCACGGTTCTTCGCCACCGTACCCATCTGCCAGTACTGGTCCGGCGTGAGCGGGTTCCACCAGCGTGCTTCGTCCAGTGCGTAGATCGCTTCACCATCCGCCGTCGTACCCAGGCGCGGGCCGAGGAAGAAGTCATAGGACTTCTGCTCGTCCACTACATTCTGCCGCTCTTCCACGCGGTAGTAGGAACGGCCGATGGTGGCACTCCAGTCGAAGCGGTCCGCCAGGCGCCCGCGCAGGCCTGCACTCCAGTCCCAGGACAGCTCCCGGTTGGTGTTGCGCAGGGTGTCCAGGCCGCCCACTTCGTTGGGCGTGAACTGGCGCACGCCCAGGATCGCGCGGTTGCGGTTGGCATCCCAGTAGTAGCCGTTGTCATCATCGATGAGCGTCACGCTGGGCGGATTGGTCCCCCAGATCGCCTCCGACCGGTACACCGCCAGGTTGGTCCAGCCCTGCAGGTCGCTGTCGAAATCGAACGTGGCATACAGATTGCCGGACACATTCTCGGCACCACCGGTCAGCAGCCAGTTGGCATAGTCGGCCGTCATGCCACACAACTGCCCGGTATTGGTGATCGTATCGGTGTTGTAGTTGTAGACCAGTCGATCGGCGGTGTAGTACTCGCCGTCGAACTTCTCGCAGGTGCCGGTCGGCGGCGCCAGTCGCTGGCCGGTACCCGGGTCGATCAGGGCCAGGCCGGCGGTAGGACGGAAACCGACCTTGCGCTGTTCCATGTTCCAGGAGGGGCGCGGCGCATCATCGGCATCATCCATCTGCGGCCGGTCACGGCCGAACAGCGGATCGCGCTTGGTGTACTGCAGCGCGTAGGTCACGCTCCAGTTGTCTCCGGTCCTGCCACCCGCCCACGACAGATCCCAGGTATCGCGACCACCTTCAGTGGAGGTGCCGCCGCGCACGCGCACTTCGTCGCCGTCGTAGTGGGTCTTCAGGATGACGTTGACCACGCCTGCAATGGCATCCGAGCCGTAGATCGCAGAGGCGCCGCCGGTCAGGACCTCGATGCGCTCCACCGCAGCGGCGGGAATGTTGCCGTAGTTGGAGAAATTGGTCTCCCCGCCATAGGGCAACGGGTAGTCGGCCACGCGACGGCCGTTGACCAGCAGCAGTGAGCGGTTGGGGCCCATCCCGCGCAGATTCAGGCCGCTGGCGTTGGGCGTGTGCGAGCCCCACTGCGACGCCGCCTCCACGGTGCCGGTGGCTTCGGTCAATGTCTTCAGCGCATCGTACACGCTGACAAAGCCTTCCTTCTGGATCTGCTGCGCGGTGATCACGTTGACGGGAGCTGGGCCTTCGACGCTGGCGCGCTTGATGCGCGAGCCAGTGACGGTGACCGCGTCGAGATCCTTGGTGGACGAACCTGAGACTTCCTGTGCATTGGCAGCCAGCGGAAGCAGGGCCAGGACCAGGGCCTGGGACAGCAGGTGACGACGATTGCGGACGAACTGAGCCATGTGGTCGCTCTCGGAGGGTGTGGTCGCACGGATGGGTGGTGGCGCGGCACTACGGAAGATCCAGGTGCCGGGTCGGTTCAAGCCGGTTCCGGCGCCCCCCTGTGGATCGATCCAAACTAAAGCACGGCTGAACCGGAGAGAGCATTCCGCGGCGCAACACGCCGCTGCGGATCCGCTGCCATCCCCGCTTGAAAAGTCGATGAATCAGTGGCTTGCGCAGGTTGGCCGCCGCAGGCCGGAGATGAACTGATGACACGCGAGCGGCAGACCCGCGCGGAACCGACTTCGCCCGGTATCAGGACAGATCGCCGTCCAGCGCCCGCCGCAGCCCCGCCACGATTGCGGCATCGGTCTGATCCCAGTGCGGGTCCAGCCCGCGCAGTGCCGGGTTGTGGAACTGCATGGCCGAGTGCCGGCGGCTCTTGGCCGACGCGTGCAGCTCAACGCAGCCGCTGTGCCGCGCCACCGCAGCGATGTTGGCCGGGTCCAGGCCAGCACCCGCCATCACGCTGATGCGCCCCGCCGCCCGGGCGACCAGGCCTTCCAGCACGTCGACACCGGCAACCGCGCTGGCCTGTCCGCCGGACGTCAATACACGGCGGCACCCCAGAGCGATCACCTGCTCCAACGCCGCCGGAAGGTCGCGCGCGGCGTCGAAGGCACGGTGGAACGTCACCTGCAGCGGACCCGCCGCCTGGATGAGCGCGCGGCACAGGGGCAGATCGATATCGCCCTGCCGGTCCAACGCACCGATCACCACGCCATCGCAGCCCAGCGCACGGCACTGTGCGATATCGCGCAGCATCAGCTCGGCCTCCAGGGCGTCGTAGTGGAAATCACCCGGCCGCGGCCGCACCAGCACGAACAGCGGAATCGACAGGCGTTCGCGGGCCATGGCGATGCTGGCGAACGACGGTGTGGTGCCGCCCTCGGCAAGGTTGTCGAACAGTTCGATGCGGTCGGCGCCACCGGCCTGCGCGGCCAACGCCGAAGCCAGCGAGTTGCTGGCGATCTCCAGGGTGAGCCGCGTGCTCACGCCTGTGTGCTCGTGTAGATCGACGGTGAATCGCGCAGGTCGTCCTGGCGCTGCGCATCGCAGACGGCATAGACGAAACCGCGATGCAGCGCATAGGCGCCCACCTCGCCCTGCTTGTTCATGGCCAGGAAGCACACCTGCAGGGTCCTGCTTGCCTCGGGACGCTTGCGTACCACGCGGTCGATCGCCTCACGGCAGGCCTGGGCGGGCGTTCGACCCTGGCGCATCAGCTCGACCACCAGGAACGAGGCCGCATTGCGGATCATCTCTTCGCCCACGCCCGATGCGGTGGCGGCACCGACCTCGTTGTCGACGTACAGGCCGGCGCCGATGATCGGACTGTCGCCGACCCGGCCGTGCAGTTTCCAGGCCATGCCGCTGGTGGTACACGCACCGGCAAGATGGCCCCGGGCATCCAGTGCCAGCATGCCGATGGTGTCGTGGTTGTCGCTGTTGCCGGGAAGGCCACGTCGCTCGGCGTTGATCTGGGGCTGGTACTTCTCGGTCTTCAACCACTCGCGCCAGGCCGCTTCGGCCTGCGGCGTCAGCAGACGCCTGCGCTCGAAGCCCTGCTGCACGGCGAACTGCTGCGCCCCTTCACCCACCAGCAACACGTGCGGGCTGTTTTCCATCACTCTGCGGGCCACCGACACCGGGTGCGGGATGTCGACCAGCGCGGCCACCGCACCGCAGCGGCCATCTCCGTCCATGATGCTGGCGTCCAGGCTCAGCACGCCGTCCCGATCAGGATTGCCGCAATGGCCGACGGTGGGATTGCACAGCTCGCTCTCGGCCCAGCGTGCGCCGGCCTCCACTGCGTCCAGGGCACTGCCGCCCTGCGCCAGGACCTTCCATGCCGCCTGGTTGGCCGGCACACCGAAATCCCAGGTCGAGATCACTTTCGCTCCGCCCTGCGGACGTGCCTGTACGCCCGGCAGGGCGGCCATGCCTGCGGCCAGCGCTCCGGCCTGCAGGAACTGCCTGCGATCCACCATGTTGCCTCCCAGTCTGCAACGTGTCGCCGGCCCGATGCCGGCAGCACCGATCAATCGTGTACGGGGTACCGCGCCGCATGCCAGACGGCGGCGCCCAGCACGCCCAGTTGGCCGTGTTCGACCCGCCATACCGGCACCTGCCGCAGCACGTCGGCCAGCACGCCCTTGTTGAGGAAGCGCTCGCGGAAGCGGCCATCGGCAAGGAAATCCTGCACGTGGGTGGAAATGCCGCCCGCCAGGTACACCGAGCGGGCCCCCACGGCGATGGCGGCATCGCCGGCCAGGCTGCCCAGCCAGGCGCAGAACACCTGCAGCGTCTCCACTGCAAGTGCGTCTTCGCCGCTGCGTGCGGCGCCGATCAGCGCTTCGGTGCTGGACCACACCGGAGTGACGCCACGCAGCTCGCACAGGCACGGATACAGATTCATCAGACCGCTGCCGGACAGCACACGCTCGTTGTCCACATGTGGCCACCGCTGCAGCAGCCTGCCCAGCACCTCCAGCTCCAGCGCGTTGCCGGCCCCCAGGGCAGCGTGGCCGATCTCGCTGGGCAGCACCGGACGCCCGCCATCGGCGAAGCGCAGCGCCGCGCCCAGGCCGGTACCGGCCCCCAGCACCAGCGCCGGGAACGCCATCGCCGGGTCGGCATCGCCGTTCAATGGAACCAGGGTGTCGGCCTGCAGGTAGGGAATGGCCAGTGCCACCGCCTCGAAATCATTGATGAGCTGCAGATCGTCCAGACCGGACTGTGCGCGGGTGGCGGACAACGACACCGTCCACGGCAGATTGGCATTGATCAGCACATCGCCATCGAGCAGGCCGGCGATGGCGACCACCGCCGACCGCACCGGCAGTGCGAGGCTCCGGGTGAAGTCGGCCAGAATCGCCGCCAGGCTGGAATGATCGGCACACGCGTAGGTGCGATGACTGCCCAGCCGTGGCGCCTGTCCCGGCAGCGTTTCAGCCAGCGCCAGGCGGGCAAAGGTACCGCCGACATCGGCGACGACCAGGCTTCGCGGAAGACCGCCGCGGGAGGAGTCGGTGGAAACCGGGGGCACTGCTGCGATGGTCACTCTGGCCTGCTTGAATCGATTGAATCGCACCGATTCTCAGGCATCAGGGTCGCTTTGCCTAGCGCGGCGCAGCGCCGGCAGCCGACCCTGCCATGGCCTTGTCCGCAGCGTCCGGGTGGCGGCAGCCGGGACGCAGCGCGCAGCGGCACCTGCGGATCAGGGCTCTGCGGTCTGCAGACTATAACGGGTGGTGGCGGTGAATACCGCACCATCCGGCTGGGTCGAACGCACGTCGATCCTGTGGTCGCCCACGGCCAGGTGGGTGGGCAGCGCGCCGCGCCACAGATGCGGCGAAGCGGTGGCCTCCGGCGAGCGATCGTAACCGCGCAGCACGCTGGACAGGTCGTCCGCCGCATTCTCCACCAGCAGCCGCGGGTCGGGCTGGCGGACCTGCTTCATCGGCTGCCATGCCCCACCGTCCACGCGGTACTCGACCACGCTCGCGTCCTCACCCATGTACACGTTGGCGTACACGCCCCACGCCGGATACGCGCCCTGGCGCAGCACCTTCGGCGCATGCAGGCCGATCTGTTCGCTGGCTGGCGCGCCGGCCACGCGATACTGCAGGCGATAGCTGCCGTTGCCAGCCACATCCAGCAACGCGTAGCCCTTTGGCGTGCCGTCGCTCATGGTGCTGTCCGGCACACCGGCAGCATCCTTCACACCGGACCAGAACGCGCCGCAGTTGGCACCGACGTTGTACTCGTGCAGCGGTTTTTCGCCGTGCCAGCCCTCGGCCTTGCCATGGTAGACATGCTGCTGGGTGTGGCTGTGGCCGCTCAGGACCAGCACGTTGCGGAAGTCCTTCAGCAGGTCGAACAGGCGCTGCCGGTCGGCGTGCCGGAAGCTCTCGCGACCCGGCGCCGCATCGAACAGCGGAATGTGCATGCCCAGCACCAGCAGGCGGTCGCGATGCAGACCCTTGAGGTAGGCGGCAAGGAACGCGAACTGATCCTCGCGCAGGCCACCGACATAGCTCGGCCTCGCCTTCGGGTCGTACACCACATCGTCGAGGAACACGAAGCTGGCACCGCCCTCCTCCACGGCGTACGTGTCCGGGCCGTAGACGTTGCGCCAGCTGTCCAGCGAATGCTCGTCGACGGCGGCATCGAAATCGAGATCGTGGTTGCCCGGCACATGGAACCACGGCACGCCCAGCTGCGTGGTGACCTTGTTGATGGCCGGATACAGCGTCAGGTCATCATTGACGATATCGCCGAGCGTCGTGCCAAGCCGCGCCCGGGTCTGGCCGACCAGCGGCGCCACGATGGACTGCTGGTAGTAGCCGATGTCCTTGAGGCTTGCGGTCTGTGAATCAGTGAACACCAGCATCTGGAAACCACGCCGGTTGTCATGACGATCCGTCTGCAGCGCGAAGTCCCAGTTGCGGGTGGCATCGCCGGTTGCGGCGATGCCACCGTACTTCAGTGCAGGCGAGCCGTTGGGCTGGAAATGACGCCAGAACGACGGCAGCCCGTCGCTCGCCTTCGGGAACGCGTACGCATCCGGCTTGATCACGAACACCGTCTGGCCCTCGCGCACGGGCAGGCTGTAGCTGCCATCGGCTGCGGTCTTCACGATGCGCTCGCCGTTGGACACCTGCACCCCGGCCAGGCCCGGGTCGGTCGCACCACGGCCGGGCCTGCCGTCGCGTTCCAGGTAGACCTTGCCGCTGACAACCGCATCCGCAGCCCAGGCCGGCGAGGTCAGCAACAGGCAGCACAGCCACGCAGCGGGCGATTTCATGGGCAATCCGGCAAAGAAGAGGACTGCCTATTGTAGAGCGGAGCCATGGCTGTCTGCCGCGCGGATGCAGCCGGGCCGGCGCCGGCGCCGAAAGCGCGTGCGGACCGCAGGCCACATGCAGCCATCAACGATGGCGCGTTTCCAGCACCCGGCGCGCGTCGTCAAGCGACAGGCCGCGTGCGCGCAGCAGCACCAGCAGGTGGTACAGCAGGTCCGAAGCCTCGCCCAGCAGCGCCGCGTCATCCTGCGCGACTGCGGCCAGAGCGGTTTCCACGCCCTCCTCGCCCACCTTCTGCGCGATACGGCGGATGCCGTCCTCGAACAGGCGGGTGGTGTAACTGCCGGGTGGACGCTGTGCTTCACGCGTGGCCACCAGTTGCCCCAGCCCGCCCAGGAAATCCTTCGGCGCCTGGTCGAAGCAGCTCTCCGCACCGGTGTGGCAGGTCGGTCCTGCCGGGCGGGCCAGCACCAGCAGCGTATCGGCATCGCAGTCCACGCTGATGGACTGCACCGCCAGCACGTTGCCGGACTGCTCGCCCTTGGTCCACAGGCGCTGCCTGCTGCGGCTGTAGAAGGTCATGTGCCCGACGGCAAGCGTCGCGGCCAGCGACTCCGCGCTGACGTAACCCAGCATCAGCACCTGCAGGGTATCGGCGTCCTGCACCACCGCGGGCAGCAGGCCGTCCCCCTTGCTCCAGTCCAGCCCCTGCAGGGCCTCCAGCGACGGTCGCACCTCAATAGACATCCCGTACCTCGATCTGCTGTTCGCGCAGGTAGCGCTTCAGGTCTGCAATGGCGATGGCGCCGCTGTGGAACACGCTGGCGGCCAGCGCACCATCCACGTCGGCGCGGTCGAAGGCCTCGGCGAAATGCTCCATCGTGCCCGCACCGCCCGACGCGATCAGCGGCACCTGGCACAACGCACGCGCCTGCTGCAGCTGGGCCACATCGTAGCCGCGGCGCACCCCATCGCTGTCCATGCAGTTCAGCACGATCTCGCCTGCGCCGCGGCGCTGTGCCTCGACGATCCAATCCAGCGTCCGTATGGGTACCGCCCGGGTCTTGTCCGGGTCGCCGCTGAAGCGGCGCACCCGCCATTCGCCATCGGCCTCGCGCACCGAGTCGACGCCGACCACCACGCACTGCACGCCGAACTCGGCAGCCAGCTCGTCGATCAGTGCGGGACGGCCCAGTGCCGGCGAATTGATCGAGATCTTGTCGGCACCGGCAAACAGCACCCGCCGCGCGGTTTCCACGCTGTCGATGCCACCGGCTACGCAGAACGGGATATCGATCAGCCGTGCGATGCGCTCGACCCAGGCCACATCGACCGAACGCGCCTCGGGGCTGGCGCCGATGTCGTAGAACACCAGCTCATCGGCCCCCTGGTCGCGGTAACGCTGCGCCAGCTCGGCGATATCCCCCATGTCCACGTGGTCACGGAAGCGCACCCCCTTGACCACCCGTCCTTCGCGCACGTCCAGGCAGGGAATGATGCGGCGACTCAGCATGCCAGCGCCTCCGCCAGGTCCATGCGCTGTTCCAGCAGCGCCTTGCCAAGGATGGCGCCGCCACAGCCGGCAGCACGCGCATCGGCCACGTCGGCCACATCGCGGATGCCACCGGAGGCCTGCACCTGCACGCCCGGCAGCAGCGACACCAGGTGCTGGTACAGGCCGATGTTCGGCCCGGCCAGCATGCCGTCGCGGGCGATATCGGTACACAACAGGTGGCGCATGCCCGCCCGTGCATACCGCAGCGCAAGGTCATCCAGGGTCACGCCCGCGTTCTCGGTCCAGCCATGCACCGGCAACTGCCACTGGCCCTGAGGGTCCTGGCGTGCATCCAGCGCGATGGTGATGTGATCGGCACCGAACGCCTGCAGCCAGCCGACCACTTCATCGGGCCTGCGCACTGCCAGCGACCCTACCACCACCCGGCTCGCGCCCGCATCGAGAATGCGCGCCACATCATCACGCCCACGCACACCGCCGCCGGTCTGCACCTGCAACGTCGTCTGCGTGCGAACCGCCGCCAGCAGCGGGGCCAGCGTGTAGCCACCGGCACGCGCTGCGTCCAGGTCGACCAGGTGCATCCAACGCGCGCCCTGCGCGGCGAATGCCTGCGCGCGCGGCAGGGGATCGTCGCCGTAGTGCGTTTCCTGCGCGTAATCGCCCTGCCGCAGCCGCACCACACGGCCTTCGCGGATATCCAGTGCGGGGTAGACGGTGAAACTCATGCAGCGGTGCCCTCGAGGAAGTTGCGCAACATCAGCGATCCGGTATCGCCGGAGCGTTCGGGATGGAACTGCGCACCGAAGTAGCGCCCCTGCTCCACCACGGCAGTGAACAGGCCGCCGTGATCGCAGGCGGCCACCGTGTGGCTGTTCAATGGCGCCGCATAGCTGTGCACGAAGTAGGCGCTTGCACGATCAGGCACATCGCGCAGCAGCAGCGAGGACCGCAGTGGCAGCAGGCGGTTCCAGCCCATGTGCGGCACGCGGATGCCGCACGCCGGTACCAGCTTGCGCACCACCCCGGGAATCAGGCCGAGCGCTTCCACGCCGGCTTCTTCCGAGCGCTCGAACAGCAGCTGCATGCCCAGGCAGATGCCCATCAACGGCACCTCGATCCGTCGCAATGGCTCCACCAGTCCCTGCGCATGCAGGCGCTGCATGCCCGGCCCTGCCGCACCGACGCCGGGCAGGATCACCCGCCGTGCGCCCGCCAGCCCCTCTGCGTCGCGTACCAGGCGCACACTGGCGCCCAGCCGTTCCAACGCATAGCGTACGGAACCCAGATTGGCACCGCCGGCATCGATCAGCGCGACTTCGCTCACAGGGCCCCCTTGGTCGAGGGCAGCGCCGTACCCTGGCGCGCCAGCGCCGGGCGCAGCGCGCGGGCCAGCGCCTTGAAACAGGCCTCCACCTTGTGGTGGTCATTGTCGCCACGCACCTGCAGATTGAGGTTCAATCCACTTGCATCGCACAGCGAGCGGAAGAAATGCGGCACCAGTTCGGTCGGCATGTCGCCAACGCGCTCACGCTTGAACTCGCCCTCGAAGACGAAATAGGGCCGGCCACTGAGGTCCAGCGCTGCGCTGGCCAGGGTCTCGTCCATCGGCAGGGTGAACCCGTAGCGGCCGATGCCGCGCTTGTCACCCAAGGCTTCGCGCAGCGCCTGGCCCAGCGCCAGCCCGGTGTCCTCGATGGTGTGATGCTCGTCGATGTGCAGGTCGCCCTCGGCGCGGATGTCCAGCGCAAAACCACCGTGCTTGCCGATCTGTTCCAGCATGTGGTCGAAGAACGGCAACCCGGTGCGGATGTTGGCGTCACCGGCGCGATCCAGATCCAGCTCGACGCGTATCTTCGTTTCCTTCGTGTTGCGCTGGACCACGGCCGTGCGCGGCGCATCGGCCAGTGCGTGGGCGATGCCCGGCCAGTCCCAGTCACCGCCGAACTGCTCCGTGCGCAGCTGGAAGCCACGGATGTTGAGGTTGTCGGCGAACTGCAGGTCGGTGATGCGGTCGCCGACCATCGCCGAGCGTGCCCAATCGATGCTGCGGTCCTGCAGGTAGGCCGTCATCAGGCCGATGCCGGGCTTGCGGGTCGGGGCATTGTCCTGTGGCCAGCTGCAGTCGATCAGCACATCACGAAACACGATGCCCTGGCTTTCGAAGATCTGCAGCATCAGATCGTTCGGTCCATCGAAGCTGGCGCGCGGATAGCCCTCGCTGCCGAGCCCATCCTGGTTGGTGACGATGACGAACTGGTAGCCTGCATCACGCAGCTTCAGCAGTGCCGGAATCACCTGCGGCACGAAGCGCAGCTTCTCGTAGGCGTCGATCTGGAAGTCGGAAGGTTCCTCGATGAGGGTACCGTCGCGGTCGATGAACAGGATCGGGGTCATGCAACGGCCCTCCGGGCCGACAGGGCCGCAAGCACGCGGTCATTCTCTTCGGGGCTGCCGATGCTGATCCGCAGCGCATCGTCCAGCTGCGGGGCTGCACGCTGGTCGCGCACCACCACGCCGGCCGCCAGCAACGCATCGAACGCGCCCTGGGCATCGGCAAAGCGCACCAGCAGGTAGTTGCCTGCGGACGCATGGACCTGGCGTACGCCAGGCAGGCCCTGCAGCGCAGTACGCAGGCGCTCGCGTTCGGTGATCACGGTGGCCACGCGCTCGCGTGTGCGTGCCAGCGCTCCCGGCTGCAGCGCCTGCACCGCCAGTTCCGCGCACGGCGTCGGCACCGGATACGGTGCCTGGCAGCGACGCAGCACCGCGATCAGTTCCGCTGCGGCGATCAACGTTCCGATCCGTGCGGCCGCCAGCGCATGGGCCTTTGAAAGCGTACGCAGCACTGCCACATTGGCGTGCGTGGCAAGCAGGGAGGTCGCCGAAGGACGCTGCGCGTACTCGACATAGGCTTCATCGACCACGACAAGCGCCCGACCGCGCAAGGCTTCGGCCACACGCTCGATGTCGGCCAGGGCGATATCGCTGCCGGCCGGATTGGAGGGCGCGCACAGAAACACCAGCTTCGCATTGCGTGCTCTGGCCGATTCGATCACCGCATCCAGGTCGGCGTGCAGGCCGTCGGCGGCATCGACCAGGGGCACTTCGATCAGAGGCGCGCCCTGCAGCCGTGCACAGACTGCATACATACCGAACACCGGCGGCGTGACCAGCACACCATCGCGCCCCGGCACGCACAGCGCACGCACCAGCAGGTCGATGGCTTCATCGCTGCCACGCCCGACCAGCACCTGTTGCGGCTGCACGCCGTACAGCGAAGCCAGTCCATCGCGCAACGCCTGTGGCTGGGGCTCTGGATAGCGCCGGCTGCGGCCCTCGGCGTCCGCGGGGTTGGCCCAGGCCGATTCGTTGGCGTTCAGCCAGACATCGCCCTGCACTGCCGCACTGCGCGCCGAGCTGTAACCTGCAAAGGCCTGCAGGTCGGTGCGCACCAGCGCCAGTACCTCGTCGATCCCGGCATTCATGCAGCCACCTCCATGCGCAGGGCAACGGCGCGCTCGTGCGCGTCCAGCCCTTCGGCGCTGGCAAGGGTGCGCGCGCAGCCGCCGATCGCCGCCAACCCGGCGGCGCTGGCACTCTGCACGCTGATGAAGTTCTGGAAGCTGGCCACGCTGACACCACTGTACGCACGTGCGGCGCCTGCGGTGGGCAGCACATGGTTGGTACCACTGCAGTAGTCGCCCAATGCCTCGGGGGTGTAATCACCCAGGAACACCGAGCCTGCAGCCTGCACCCGATCAAGCCAGCCGCGTGGTTCGCACAGGGCCAGGATCAGGTGCTCAGGGGCGTAGCGGTTGCTGATCGCGAAGGCATCGGCCAGCGTGTCGACCAGGATCAGGCGCGACGCCGAAAGCGCCTGGCGGGCGATATCCTGCCGCGGCAGCAGCGCGACCTGGCGTTCCACTTCGGCCTCGACCGCGGCCAGCATCGCGGCATCATCGGTCAGCAGCAGCACCTGCGAATCGGGGCCGTGTTCGGCCTGCGACAGCAGATCGGCAGCCACAAACGCCGGATTGGCACGGGCATCGGCAATCACCAGAACTTCCGACGGCCCTGCAGGCATGTCGATCGCCGCTGCACCGTTCTGCGCGACCTGCTGCTTGGCTTCGGTGACGAAGCTGTTGCCGGGCCCGAACAGTTTGTCGCAGGCCGGAACGCTGGCGGTGCCATAGGCCATCGCAGCGATCGCCTGCGCGCCGCCCAGCTTGAAAACGCGTTGCACGCCGGTCAGCCGGGCAGCCACCAGCACCGCCGGATCGGCGCTGCCGTCGGCGCGCGGTGGTGTGCACAGCACCACCTGCGGGCACCCGGCCAGCTGCGCCGGCACGCCCAGCATCAACGCCGTGGACGGCAACGGTGCGCTGCCGGCCGGCACATACAGGCCGACCCGGCCGATCGGCCGCAGCATGCGTTCACAGACCACGCCCGGCGCGGTCTCCACCGCATAGCCCTGGCCCATGCCTGCGCTGTGGAAGCGCGCGATGCGCCCGGCCGCTTCCACCATGGCCTGGCGCAGATCGCCTGGCACCGCCGCTTCGGCAGTCGCGAATTCGGCGTCAGACACTTCAAAAGACGGCAGTTGCACACCGTCAAAGCGTGCGGTGATCACACGCAGCGCCTCGTCGCCCTGCGCGCGCACCTGCGCGATCAGGGTCGCGACCGCATCGCGCGTCTGCTGGGCCACGGCCTGCACCGGGCGGGTCAGTGCCGCGCTGCGCGCAGCCTCATCAAGTTGCGACCAGATCAGACGATTCATGCCAGCGACCGCTCCACGCTCAACACCATCAGGCCCTGCGCGCCCGCACGCTCAAGCTCTTCCATGCGCTGCCAGCTCAGTGGTCCGGGGCACATGGTCTGCAGCCGCAGCGTGCCGCCGTCAGCCGGCAGGCGCTCCAGCGGCCCGGCATCGGCCAGCAGCTGGGCCAGGGCATCAACACGGTCTTCGCTGGCCCGGAACATCAGCAGCTTGCGGTCCTGCTTCTGTACCACGCCATCGAGACGGCGCAGCAGCATCGCGCGCAGGCCCGCTCGAGCGTCATCGGGCACGCGCACCGCACCGGCCAGCACCGCCTCGCTGTCCAGCAGGTTGTGCACCGGCACAAGCTGGTTGGCACGCAGGGTGGCACCACTCGACACCAGATCGCAGATCAGGTCGGCCGTGCCCAGCCGTGGGGCGATCTCAACCGAACCGGACAGCTCCACCACCTGCGCGTCCACGCCCTGGTCAACCAGCCATGCCTTGAGGATGGCGGGATAGCTGGTGGCGATCCGCATGCCGGCCAGCTGTGCCGGCCCCTGCCATTGCCAGTCCTCCGGCACCGCCAGCATCAGCCGGCACTGGCCGAAACCCAGCCCCCGCAGGGCCTGATAGGCATCCGGCAGGCCGATCTGGCGACGCGCGGCGGCCTGCTCGTCCAGTTCGTTGCGACCGACGATGCCCAGGTCGCAGACACCGTCGGCAATCAGGCCAGGAATGTCGTCGTCGCGCACCAGCAGCAGGTCCACCGGCAACGATTCTCCGTAGCAGAACAGCTTGTCGCGGCTTTCGCGCCAGCTCAGGCCGCAGGCACTGAGCAGGTTGCGGGCGGGCTCGGCAAGCCGCCCGCTCTTCTGGATGGCGATACGCAGCCGGTCTCGTGCCGGGGCTGCCTGGGTTGCACTCATGGGAAGGTCTCGAAGTTCGGTACGGGGCGCGGATCAGCGCGAGGCCAGACGGTCGATGGCAGCGGCATAGCCTCGATGGCCATGCTCGAGCGAGCGCGCCACCCGTCCGGTGGTGGTCACGCTGACCCCGGTGCGCTCGTGGATCTCGCGGTATGGCACCCCCTGCTGCAGCAGCGGCACCACTTTCCAGCGGTCGGCCATGGCCTCCAGCTCGGCCGGAGTACACAGGTCACGCAGGAAAGCCATGACCTGCTCCGGCTCACGCAGGGCCGCGAACGCCTGAGCCAGGGCTTCCAGATCGGCCTGGGGGTCTTTGGCGGCGATGTCGGGGCGGGCTTTCACGGGGCGGATCTCTTGCATCAATGTAATAGCGCGCTAGTACATTAGCGCATTCTTGCGCAGTGCGTCAAACCACCCCATCGCCTCCACCCGTGCATTCAGGTTCCGGAAACGAAAAACGCCCGCCAGAGGCGGGCGTCTTCCAGGTCAGCGCCGCCCCATCAGGAGAGCGGCGGCACGGCAATGTCAGTTCACACCATCACCTTCGACTGTTCCAGTTCCACCTGCAGGGTGCTGGCCAGCTCCTCGCGGGATACCTCGAACTGCTGCTCGCGGAGCAGATCCTTCACCGCCACCACCCCCCGCGCCAGTTCGTCCTCGCCGGCGAGCGCCACGAAGCGGATGCCCGCCTTGGCCGCGTACTGGAACTGCTTGCCGATCTTCTTCGGCTCCATCTGCACTTCGGTGTTGATGCCACCGGCCCGCAGGCGGCGGGCGATATCCAGTGACTGCGCCATGCCCTGCTCGTCCATCAGCGCCACCAGCGCCTGCACGCTGCTGGCCTCGATTCCGTCGATCAGGCCCGCCTCACGCAGCTGCCAGAACAGGCGCGACAGGCCGATCGAAATGCCGACGCCGGGCAGCTTCGACTTGCTGTAGTGGCTGGCCAGGTCTTCATAGCGGCCGCCGGAGCAGATCGAACCGATCTGCGGGTGGTCGGTCAGCGTGGTCTCATAGACGGTGCCGGTGTAGTAATCCAGGCCACGGGCGATGGAGAAGTTGAGGCAGTAGGCACTCTCCGGCACACCCAGCGCCTGCACCAGCTGCAGCACTTCGCGCAGCTCTGCCACGCCGGCACGCAGCGTTTCCGAGGACCCCGCAGCGTCCTCCAGCGCCGAAAGCTGGGCCAGCGCATCGGCATGCCCCTGCGAACGCACGGCCACGAATGCCAGGATCTTCTCGACCTGTCCGGCCGGAATGCCGAACCCGTCGCCCACCAGCGTCTCGCGCACGTAGTCGGCGCCCCGCTTGTCCAGCTTGTCCACTTCACGCAGCACCGCCAGCTGGCGCTCGCCCTCGGCCACGCCCAGGCTTTCGAAGAAGCCACGCATCAGCTTGCGGTTGTTCAACTGGATGCTGAAGTCTCCGATGCGCAGCTCCGAGAACACCGCGTGGATCACCGCCAGCACTTCGGCGTCGTACCGCACGCTCAGGCTGTCCTTGCCGATCACGTCGATGTCGCACTGGTAGAACTCGCGGAAACGGCCGCGCTGGGCACGCTCACCACGGTACACCCGCTGCATCTGGTAGCGCCGGAACGGGAACGTCAGTTCGTGCTCATGCTCAGCCACATAGCGCGCCAGCGGCACGGTCAGGTCGAAGCGCAGGGCCATTTCCGGAAGCGAGCGGTCACCCGACTCGGCGGCATTGGCCAGCGCACCGGTGGACTGCACGAAGTACACCTGGCGCTCGGTCTCGCCACCGGACTTGGTCAGCAGCACATCGGACAGCTCGAACACCGGCGTCTCCACCGGCAGGAACCCGAAGCGCTCGTAGTTGCGGCGGATGACGTCCAGCATGCGCTGGAACGCAATCTGCTCGCGCGGCAGCAGCTCAAGGGTGCCGGGCGGGGTACGGGGCTTGATCACGGGAGCAACTCCTGCTGGAACGGGACGTGGGAGGGGGCGACATTCTAGCGCCCTGGAGCGCGCGGCCGCCTGACGCAGGGTCGAACAGCCGCTTGAAGTATCATAAGGCCCTCCCCGCCCGCGATACGCCCACGCACCATGTCCCGGCCTTCCGGCGCCCCGTCCGCCAACAACGACACCGCCGGGCAGTCCTGCTCCACGCTGGACTGCCTGCACTGCTCGGTCCGCCACCTGGCGGTGTGTTCGGCGCTGTCTCCTGATGAAGTGCAGGCACTTGAACAGGTGACCGTCTCGCAGGCGGTGACGATGGGCAGCACCCTCGCCCGCACCGGCGAAGAGCGCCAGCATGTCTATACATTGACCGCCGGCGCACTGCGCCTGGTGCGGACGCTGGCCGACGGCCGCCGCCAGATCAATGGCTTCGTGCTGCCGGGCGACTACCTGGGCCTGAGCGGCAGCGACCATCACCGCTACGACATCGAGGCGATCGCTGACAGCCGGGTCTGCCGCGTCGCGCTGCCGCAGATGAAGGCGCTGCGCGGGCGTTATCCGCACCTGGAGCGCAAGCTGCTGCAACGCGCCTGCCAGGAGCTGGACGCTGCGCAGGATGCGGCCCTCGCCCTGGCGCGGCTGCAGCCTGCGGAAAAGCTGGCTGACTTCCTGCTGCGCCTGGCCGCGCGCGAGGCGCGACTGGGCGGCGACGGCCTGCGCGTCTCGCTGCCGATGGGGCGCGGCGACATCGCCGACCACCTCGGCCTGACCATGGAGACGGTCAGCCGCACTTTCACCAAGCTGCGTCAGCAGGCGCTGATCGCGCTGCCGCACCTGAACGTCGTGGAGATCCTCGACGAGGACGGGCTGCGCCAGCTGGCGGGCGACGTCCAGGGTTGAGCGTCGCGCCACGACCTGCGCCCGGTGGTACCGGGCGCCCCACCCTGCCCCTTGCTTCAGACGACACCGCGCCATGCCCGGCACCTGTCCGTCAGCGCAGCAGCACCTCGCGCAGCGCCGCATAGTCGGCAGCCAGCGGTTCCGCATGCGCGGGACGCTGCAGCAGCGCCGCCAGCGCCGGCGGCACCGGCACTGCTTCGCCGATCAATGGCTCCACCACCGCCTCGAACTTGGCCGGGTGCGCGGTTGCCACCACCGCCCAGTCGCCCTTCGCCCCGCCCGCGCGGAGGTCCTGCAGCACCTTCACTGCCGTCGCGGTATGCGGGCAGAACAGCTCGCCCCCGCTGGCGTGCGCACTGGCGATGGTGGCGCGGATGGTCACATCATCCACCGCGAAAGCACGGAGGGCTGCGCGCAGTTCGGCATCGTCGCCGTCGTACAGCCACCGCAGGCGCTCGAAGTTGCTCGGCGCGCCCACATCCATTGCATTGGCGACCGTGGCGACACTGGCCTGCGGCTGATACGCGCCGCCCTCGAAGTACTTCGGCAGCACATCATTGGCATTGGTGGCCAGCACGATCTGGCCGATGGGAACCCCCAGCGTGCGTGCGAGCACCGCAGCCATCGCGTTGCCCAGGTTGCCGGTCGGCACCACCAGATTGAGCCGGCGCCGATGCTGCCCATGATGGACGAGTGCCGCATGCGCGTAGTAGCTCATCTGTGGCAGAAGACGCCCCAGGCTGATGCTGTTGGCCGAACTCAGCGGCACGTCCGCCTGCAACGCCCGATCGGCCAGCGCCTGCTTGACCATGGCCTGGCAGTCGTCGAACGAACCCGCCACGCGCAGCGCCTGGATGTTGTCGCCGAAGCAGCCGAGCTGGTGCGCCTGGCGCGGCGATACCCGGCCATCCGGATACAGCACCACCACGCGCACGCCCGGTTGGCGATGGAAGGCCGCCGCCACGGCGGCACCGGTATCACCGGACGTGGCAACGACGATCGTCAGGTCGCGTCCCTTGCCCGCCTGCAGCCTCGACAGCGCGCCTGCCAGGAAACGTGCGCCGATGTCCTTGAAGGCCGCAGTGGGACCATGGAACAGCTCGAGGACGTAGTCTCCACCGCCAAGCGGACGCAACGGCACCGGAAAATCGAACGCCTCACGGCAGATCGAAGGCAGCGCCTCCTGCAGCGCGTCGCCGTCGAAGAAGGGTGCCAGCAGATCGGCGGCGGTTTCGGCGAGGGTCTCGCCCTGCTGCACATGATGCGGCGCAGGCAAGGCGCTGGGCACATACAGCCCCCCATCGGGGGCGAGGCCGGCGGCGATGGCGGCACTCAGGCCGACGGCCGGCGACTGGCCGCGGGTGGAAACGAATTGCATGGGATCGGTATCCAATGAGAGGAAAGAAGTCAGCACAGTCGTGCTCCCGCCGCGTCCAACGGCGAGACCCAGGCGTCACTGTCGAAGCCGGCAGCCGCAAATGCCGCCCGAACCTGCCCTGCGGCAGCCTGCGCCTGCATCGCGTCCTCGAACCAGGCAAACACACTGGGACCGGCACCGGATATACCCGCGCCCATCGCGCCCGCCGACAGCGCGGCGTCACGCGCTGCCTCGAATCCCGCGATCAGGCCGGCACGTCGTGGCTCGATCAGCACATCGCGCAAGCCTGCGCGCACCAGCGTGGCATCGCCGCGATGGCAGCCGCTGAGGACCAGGGCCAGATTCGCGCTCTGGGCGACAAACTCGCGCAGCTCATAACTGCCCTGCAGCGCCTGCCGTGCCCTGCGCGTTTCCAGCACGGCATGCGGATGCACCAGCAGGCTGTGCCAGCACGCAGGCACCGGTACCGACACCACCCTGTCGGCGGTGCACAGCGCCAGCCCGCCCGCCAGCAAGGGTCCGACGTTGTCGCCATGGCGACCGCCGCTGGCCACCGCTTCGCCGTCGAGCGCGTGCGGATACAGGGCGGCGCGTGGCAGCGGCGCATCCAGCAGCGCGTTGGCTGCAACCAGTGCCGCGACGCAGGATGCTGCTGAGCCACCCATGCCGGAGCCGAACGGAATGCCCTTGTCGATCTCCAGCTCGAACCCGTAGCCCAGGCCCAGGCCCTCGCGCAGTGACAGCAGTGCCGCGCCAGCCGTGTTACCCGCTGCCTCCAACGGAAGCTCGACCGCACTGCCACGGATCGCCGCGATACGCACCACAGGCTCATCGATGCGGCGCACGCTGACCGTGTCGCCGATACCGGCGATGGCATGGCCCAGAATGTCGAACCCCACTGCCACATTGGCCACTGATGCCGGTGCGAATGCACGTGCGATCACAGGCGCGCCCCTTCACCGGCCGCCACCCGCAGCAGGTCGGCAAACACGCCTGCAGCCGTGACCTCCGGTCCCGCGCCGGGCCCCTGCACCACCAGCGGATTGTCACAGTAGCGGCGGGTGCAGAACTGCACCACGTTGTCGGTCAGGCGCAGGTTGGCGAACGCGTGTGCCGCCGGCAGCTCGTGCAGACCCACCGACGCGCCGTCCGCGTCAAGCCTGGCCACATAGCGCAGCACTGCGCCGCGCTCGCGCGCGTCCTGCAGGCGTTGCTGCAGTGATGCATCAGACTCGCCCAGGCGGGCCATGAAGTCCTCGACGCTGCCTTCGCGAAGCAGCGCCGGCACCAGGCTTTCCACCTGCACCTGTTCAAGACTGAGTGCGTGGCCGGCCTCGCGCGCCAGGATCACCAGCTTGCGCGCGACATCCACGCCCGACAGGTCATCGCGGGGATCCGGCTCGGTGTAGCCCATCGAACGCGCCTGCGCCACCAGCGAGGAGAACGGCTGGCTGCCGTCGAAGCGGTTGAACAGCCAGGCCAGCGTGCCCGAGAAAATGCCTTCGATGGCCAGCACCTCGTCGCCGGTATCGACCAGGTCGCGCAGCGTGGTGATCACCGGCAGGCCGGCGCCCACCGTCGCCTCATAGCGGAAGCGCGCGCCGCTGGCAGCCGCCGCCGCACGGATCCGCTGGTAGCGCGACAGCGGGCCGGCGCCTGCCTGTTTGTTCGGGGTGACCACATGGATGCCCGCGGCCAGCCAATCGGCATAGCGCTCGGCGACCTCGCTGCTGCCACTGCAGTCGATCACCACCGCATGCGGCAGGTGCGCGGCCAGCAGGTGCTCAGTGAAGCGGTCGAGATCGCTGGCCTCACCGCCCGCCTGCAGCGCCTGCAGCCAGTCGGCATGCAGACCATCGGCCTCCAGCCGCATCCGCGAACGCGATGCCAGTGCACGCAGGCGCAGATCGACATTGGCCTTGGCCAGCAGCTGCGGGCGCGCCGCCAGCAACTGATCCAGCAGCGCGGCACCGACGTTGCCCGGCCCGATCACGCCCACCGCGAACGTCTGCGGCGACAACCAGAATCCGGCGTGGGCGGCGCGCAGCGCGCGCGTCGCGTCAGCGCTGTCCACGGCCACCGAGATGTTGCGCTCGGAGGAACCCTGGGCGATCGCCAGGATATTGACCTGCGCCCGGCCGAGCGCCTCGAACAGGCGCGCAGCCACACCGGGCTGGCCCGCCATGCCATCGCCCACCGCCGCCAGCACGCTGACCCCTTCGTGGACCTGCACGCGCTGCACCTGGCCGACCGACAGTTCATGGGCAAAGGCCTGCAGCAACGCCCCGCGGCCACGGCCCGCTTCGGCAGCCCGCACCACGCAGCAGATCGAGTGCTCCGAAGAACCCTGCGAGATCATCACCACCGACACCTGCGCCTGGCGCAACGCTGCGAATACGCGCTCGGCGGTGCCAGGCACGCCGATCAGGCCGGTCCCCTCGAGATTCAGCAGGGCCAGGTCGGGACTCAGCGTGAGCCCCTTCACCGGTCCGCGGGGCGAGCGCTCGGCGCTGATGCGCGTACCCGGATGGGTCGGCTGGAAGGTGTTGCGGATGAAGATCGGCAGCCCCAGCCGGATCGCCGGCGACATCGTCTGCGGGTGCACCACTTTCGCGCCGAAGTACGCCAGCTCACAGGCTTCGTCGTAGCTCAGCGACTCGAGCTGCACCGCCTCCGGCACCAGTCGCGGGTCGGCCGACAGCACACCATCGACATCGGTCCAGATGTGCAGCTCGTCGGCATTGAACAGCGCGGCGAAGATCGCGCCGGAGTAGTCACTGCCGTTGCGGCCAAGCGTGGTGATGCGGTCGTTGCGGTCCCGGGCAACGAACCCGGTGGCGACCACGCGCGCCTGCGGATGCTGCAGGCGCCACTTCGCCAGACGGTCGGCACTGGCTTCCCAGTCCACATCCACACCCAGCTCGCCGTGGCCGACCACGAGCACGTCGCGTGCATCAAGAACGGCGCAGTCCTCGCCGCATGCGCGCAGGTACGTACCCAGCAGCTGCGCGGAGAACACCTCGCCCAGGCCCTGCACGCGGTCGAGCACTTCACGCGGCAACTCGCCGATCACGGTCAGCGCGGCCAGTACTTCGGACAGCTGCTCGAAACGCGCATCGATCCACTCCACGGTGTCGCCCACCTGTTCGCCGAGCAGGGCCACCGCGGCCCCACGATGGCGGGCACGCAACGCATGCCAGGCCTCGCGCCACCCCTCGTCTCCCCGCGCCGCAAGCTGGGCCAGTTCAATCAACGCATCGGTGACGCCCTTCATGGCCGAGACAACGGTGACCTGCTGCGATTCGGGGCGGGCCCGCAGCAGGCTGCCGACATGGCGGTAGCGCTCGGCGTCGGCCACCGAAGTGCCGCCGAACTTGTGCACGACCGTGGACGGCGCGGCCAGCTCGGCCGGGGCAACAGGAGGGGGGAGAACGTGGGAAGACATGCAGACCTCGGCAGGAGGCCCCGTCGCATGCAGGTGTCGAGTTTCCCCGCCACCTGGATGGTGCGGGGCCGTGGTTTTCGGGAGTTACACGAAGACGACGGGCCGCACCAGGGCAGTGGTGACGGTGGTGGTGGTAATGGTGGTGATGGCGACCGGTGCAGTCGGACGCCCCGCAGTAGCGGGTGCGATCAGGCTGGCGGTGGCGGCATCAAGGACCATGGCGGACAGAAAACACTGTTCGCCCCGCTACTGTCAAGTGCTGCAGCGCAAAAATTCCCTGCGCCGATCATCTGTCAACGTGCCGTCATTTGGTTGCAACTGAGACAAAGCAGCGATCGTCGACTCTGAGATGTCCATTCAGCCGGCATGTTCGGCGATCGCGCGTGGCGCACGGTGGGCGTGCGCGCACAGCATCACCCCGGCCACCAGGAACACGATCGCCAATGCCTCCAGCACGGTTGGCCAGCGCTGCTGCCAGGCAAATGCGTACAGCAGCGCGAACAGGGTTTCGAACACGATCATCTGCCCGGTCAAAGTCAGCGGCAGCAGACGGCTGGCACGGTTCCAGAATGCGTTGCCCACGATCGACGCCACGACCGCGACACCTGCGCTGATGGCCCAGAATGCGCCCCATTGTGCGGCCGTATGGCTGCCGGCGGACCCGGCAAAGGCCATCGGTACCAGCAGCAGGGACAACCCGCCGGTGGTGACACCCGTCAGCAACGACCAGTCATGGCTGGACAGATCCGGGCGCCGCGCCAGCCAGCGGCTGTTGCCGATCGAGTACAACGCCCACGAGAACAGTGCGCCGAAGGCACACAGCAGGCCGATCAGGCGCTGCCGCCAGGGCGTCGCCAGGTGTTCGGACATCAGCGCCTCCCACCCGACCAGGGCCACGCCGAGCACGCACAGCGCCAAGGCGGGCAACAGCTGCTTCAGGGGCACCGCCCCCTGCTCGCGCACGCCCACCAGGGTCACCACGACCGGAATCAGGCCGACGATCAGCGAGGCCGCAGCGCCACCGGCCCACTGCACGGCCGTGGCCAGCAGCAGGAAGTACACCAGGTTGCCCGCCAGGCTCAGCCACAGCAGGCCGTACCATTCTGCGCGCCCCAGCCTCGGCGCCAGCCGCCTCCAGCGCGGCAGCAGCAGGATCACGGCGATGAGGCCATAGACCAGATAACGGCCGGCAGACAGCTGCAGGGCGTTGAACGTGTGCAGCACGGCAGGCGCCAGGAACACCACGCCCCACAGCGCGCCCGCGGCTACGCCATTGGCGATGCCCAGGACCATCGGATTGTTGCGCATTGCGGATTCTTCGGGGGAGAAGAGGCCGCGCAGTGTAGCCGCCCACCGGACGACCTCTCTTGACCCAGGCTATTGCTGTCCCGGCAGCGCCGGACGCACTCGGCGGCGTTCCCGCAGCGCCATGGATCAGAGGCTGCCCCGCCGCCAGGCCGCAGGGGTTACGCCGCTCTCCCGGCGCAGCGCTCGGGTCAATGCGCTCTGTTCGGAATACCCCGCGGCCAGCGCAATCTCGCTGATCGGCAGCGCAGTGGTCCGCAGCTGGTGCTTGGCCCAGCGCAGGCGGCAGGCACTGACCCAGGCCTGCGGACTCAAGCCGAATTCGCGCTGGAACAACGCATGCAGCCGGCTTTCGCTGACGCCGACGAATGCCGCCATGCGCGCGACCGGCCAGGGCTGCCCCGGGTCGGCCTGTACCGCCGTGCACAGCCCCTGCATGCGCGCGCCACTGCCTGCTGGTGCAAACACCCTCAGCAAGGCAGGCAGCAGCAACGGCAGCGGCTGCCCCTGCCGCACCTCGGCCAGCCCCTGGCGCAGGGCCAGCGGCAGATGCAGCCACCGCTGCCTGCACAGGTGCTCCTGCGTGTCGTCGTCCAGAACATCCGGACCGCAATCAACGATCACGAAACCGTTCGGACCCTCCGCCATCTGGTCATGCGCCTCGCCGGCGGCCACGAATGCGCCCTGCAGAAGGTCCAGCCGGCCGCCCCGCCCTTCCAGCTCGAACTGCAGCTCGCCCTGCAGTGGCAGCACCCATTGCGCGTAGTCGTGGCGATCCAGGCCGGTGGCCTGGCCATAGTGCCGGAGGTGGAAAATGGCGCCCATTCGGCAAGTCTGCGCGCCTGGCACCGGCGGTGCAATTGACTGCTATAGTCGGGCCGTCTATCCAGCAAGGAGTGCAGGTCATGGCATATCGACAGGTTTCCCTGGCTCTGGCCGCGAGCATCGGCCTGGCCCTTTCCGTCACCGCCAGCGGGCAGGAACGCCGGGCGCCGGCACCGCACTGCCTCGACGCCGTGGGCGTGCAGGAGGTGGAGCAGGCCTCGCCGCGCTCGATCGCCGTCCGTGCCGCTTCCGGCCAGGCCTATCGGATCGACTTCAGCGAAGACTGCCCGAACGTGCGTGCGGCCACCTCCCTGAAGCTGGAAGCGCCGGCAGGCTGGGCCTGCGGCCGCCCCAGCGAACGCGTTGTCGTGGACGGGCACAGCTGCGCGGTCAGCGCGGTCAGTCCAGTGCAGAACCGCGACTACGCCACTGTCGCCCGTGACAGTGACCGCCTGAGCACCGCGACCCTGCCTGCGGTGACCATCAGCGAGCGACGCGAGCAGCGCCGCAGCTTCGGCGGATCGCCCTCCTACTGTTTCGCAACCCGCAACGTCCGTGCCTGGTCCTCCGATCAGCAGGGACTGCTGGTGGAGACCAATCCACGCCGCAATGGCGGCCACCGCTACTACCGCGTCGAACTGGGCGGCAGTTGCCGCCAGCTGGACCGCGCGCCTCAGGTCAGCTTCCAGTCCGGGCTGCAGAACGGCCTGATCTGCGGCAATCCCGGCGATCGCATCCTCAGTGCCGAGTTCGAGCCCGGCGACGAGCGCGGCCTGGGGCCGCTGCCGCTGTACACCCGCGGCAGCTGCCAGATCCAGGCGGTCTACCCGGCCGCGACCCAGGCGTCGAACTAGCTCCCGACACCGAGGAAGGTGAACGGTGCGCTGGGAACGAAATGCTCCAGCGCATCGCCGGAGAAGGTGTTGCGCTGGTCCTTGCCCAGGTCCAGCTTGAGCACCTTGCCACCGAAGTCGATCCTGTTGAGGTCCACCCAGAACGTATTCGGCGTCATCGCGGACTCGAAGAAGTACAGGCGTCGCTTGTGGTCGGCCACGGTGCGCCAACGCGTGGACGAGATATTGGGCTCGCCCGGCGTGGTGATTCCGTACGGCACCGAGACATTGCGGATCACACTGAACACACTGGCCAGTGCCACCACGGGGTCTTCCGCCTTGGGAATCGCATTGATGTAGAACGACGCGCGTGCAAAACGGTCGGCCGATCGGTTGGTGCCCGGCAGCATCACCGTGCCGCCGATCTGCTGCCAGTAGCTGTTGAGCGCAAGCTGATGCTCGAAGATGGGCGAATTCGTCATCACCTGGTAGCGGCGATCATGATGGATGACCTGACGGCCACCGATGTATTCCACGATCGCGCTGTCGCCGCTGGCATCGGACAGAGAGAGATGCAGGGTCGCCTGCCGGTCCTCGCCGGGCACCTTGTCGGTGACGATGGAGTACGGCTCGCGCTGCAGCGCCGCCACGGCCTCTGCAACTGTCGCGAAATTATCCAGCACGTACTGCGCCCACAATGAAATGGCCAGGCCGGGCTTGCTGCCGCGCTGCTGCGGATACTCCGATTCCACCAGCCATAGCAGATTGGCGACCAGCCCCTTCTCGTTCATGCCATCGGTGGTCGACACGTCGTAGCCGGTGGCCACCACGCTGCCGTACCGTGCAGTCCAGGCCAACGACTTCGGCCCGGCCTCGCCGGTCCGTGCAATTCCGCGCGGCAACACGTACAGGTTGGTCGCCACATCGACCTTCCAGTCCATCGACCGCGCCGTGATCACATCGCCGTTGTCACCCAGATAGACCGCACGTGTGCAGGCCAAGGCAGGCATTACAGCGCCTGCCAGGGCCGCCACCAGCAGCGCGGCCCCTGTGTGCTTCATCCGTACCATGTTGCCCCCTTCCATGCCCTGGAGATCCAATCTCAGCGCATGCAGGGTGAGACAGCGGTGAAGCCCGGCGCCCCTGCCGCGACTCAGCCGGCGTGGAGCGCCGGCTGCACGATGTCGGCGAGCAGGTCCACCGCCGTCGGCGCCGCGCGGTCGCCCTGCAGCGCACGGCTGAATCCGGCCCAGTCGCCCACCGTGAGTCCATGCAGCATGGACGCCTCCACCTGCAGCACACGCATCGCCCAATAGGGAAACTGGCGCTGGCCAAGCCGGCTGCGCGCCAGCTCGACGATGTCGACATGGCTGCCGGCCTGCAGGATGCGCTCATAAACCGAATCAATGCCATCCGGCGGCCCTTCGATGTACTGCAGGAAGCGCCCGCCATCATGCAGCAGCACCCCGGTCACGCCAGCCAGCTTGTTGAAACGGGCGGCGTCGTCCACCAGCGCCTTCAGGCGATCTGCGGAAAGATCCGGCAGCGCCTGGCTGACGTAGGCGATGGCTCGCAATGGCATAGCGCTTCCCTGGCAAGATATGCAGCCACGGTAGCAGTTGCGGATGAGCCCGTCATAAGGCTGCGCCCCGCTTGCTGAAGAATTCAGGTTCAGGCCATGTCCGGTCCACCGCACCGCCGTGGCAGTGCCGCCTCCAGCACAACCTGCCCTGCGTCGTTGCGCGCGGTCAATCGACCGCCGTGAGCGCGCACGAACTGATCGACGATGTACAGCCCCAGGCCGAGGCCCTTGCTCTGGTGGAAGCTGGCCTTGAAGGGCTCGAACAGCCGCGGCAGCAGCGCCGCGTCGATGTGGCCGGCATTGCTGACCCGCAACACCACCCGCTGCGGGTCACGCCCGTCCAGTTGGACATGTGCTTCGCCGGCATGCGTCAGTGCGTTGCCGATCAGGTTCGATGCGACCTGCCCCAACCGGTCCATGTCGCCCTGCAGGACGGTATCGCCCTGCGCCTGGAAGCGGATCCGCTCGAGTCCGTGGGCACTGCCCGCCTCCGCAATGACCGCGCGGGCCAGGGCGTCGAGGTCGCAGGTCGTGGTCTGCAATCGCAGGCCGCCGCTGCGGATGCGCGAGAAGTCCAGCAGCTGCTCGACCATCCGTGCCATGCGCAGCGTGCTTGCTTCCAGGTGCTGCAATGTCTGCTGTGCAGCGGAATTGCCCGCAGGCAGTTCCAGGCTGAGCTTGTCCGCGCAGAGCAGGATGGCTGACAGCGGCGTCCGCAGGTCGTGGGTAAGCACCGCGGCCATGGTCTCGTTCAACTTCAGCGCGCGCTCCAGGGCTTCGTTGCGCACCTTCAGCAGCTGCCGCTGCTGGTACAGCTCGATGAACACATTGACCTTTCCGAGGATCACCTGCGGCGCCACCGGCTTGTGCAGGAAGTCCACCGCGCCGGTTTCGTATCCCTTGAACGCGCGCACCGGATCATCCGGCGACGCGGTGAGGAAGATGATCGGCACGTCGCGGCTGCGCAGCGAGCCCCGCATCAGTTCCGCCAGCGTGAAGCCATCGATCTCGGGCATGTGCACATCCAGCAGCGCCAGCGCCACCTCGTGCTCGAGCAGCAGTTCGAGCGCCTGGGCGCCGGAGCTGGCCAGCAGCAGGTTGACGCCCTCGCGCTGCAGCAGTGCCTGCATCGCCACCAGGTTCTGTGCAACGTCATCGACGATCAACAGGTTGACCGGGGCCTGGGCCTGCGCAGGGTCCGGTGGCAACAGGTTCATGAAAACAACTCCTTCAAGCGGCGACACATCAGTTCAAGGGGCAGCACCGCATCGGCGCCGGCATGCTGCAGGGCCGAGGCCGGCATCATCGAAGCTTCGGCCTCTTCGGGGCATTGCAGCCAGGCGCGACCTCCCGCCTCGCGCACTGCCGCCACGCCTTCGGAGCCGTCACTGCTGGCGCCGGTCAGCAGCAGTGCCAGCACGCGCGGACCAAACACCGCCGCGGCCGATTCAAACAGGGGGTCGATGGCCGGACGCGAATACAGCACAGGGGGATCGATCGACAGGGCAACCGAGGATCGGTCTTCCACCAGCAGGTGATAGTCCGGCGGCGCAAACGTCACCGTACCGCGCTCTATCGGCTGCTTGTCCTCCGCCTCGCGCACCGGCACCGCGCAATGCGGCGCCAGCACCTCGACGATGCGGCTGTTGCGGTCACGGGGCACATGCAGAACCACCAGCACCGGCACCGACAGGCCCGCCGGCAGCGCCTGCACGATGGCCTGCAGGGCAGCGACCCCGCCAGCGGATGCACCGACCACTATCACCTCCGGCAGACCGGCGTCATTCATCAGGCGACCTTCCGGTACAGCCGATGTTCGCGCGAACACACGTCGAACGCGTCGTGATGGCAACCGAACTGCAGCGACTCCTTGCTGCCCAGGCCGAGGAAGCCACGATGCACGAGCGCTTCCCGGAACAACCCCACGGCCCGGTCCTGCAGGTCCCGGTTGAAATAGATCAGCACATTCCGGCACGACACCAGGTGCACCTCGGAGAACACCGTGTCCGTCGCCAGGCTGTGGTCGGCGAACATGATGTTGCGTCGCAGGTGACGGTCGAACACGGCCCCGTCATACGCCGTCGAATAGTAGTCCGACAACGACGCCCTGCCCCCCGCCGCCAGATAATTGCGGCTGAACTGCGCCAGGCGATCGATCGGGTATGCGCCGGCCTCGGCGGTCACCAGGGCCCCGGGATTGATATCGGTGGCATAGACGATGCTGCGCTCCAGCAGCCCTTCTTCGTGCAGCAGCACCGCCAACGACCACACTTCCTCGCCCGTGCTGCAGCCCGCCACCCACAGCTTCACCGAAGGATAGGTGCGCAGCACCGGCACCACCTGCTCGCGCAGGGTGCGGAAATATGCCGGGTCCCGGAACATTTCCGAGACCTGCACGGTGAAGAACTGCATCGCCTGAGTGAAAAGCTCCGGCTCGTGGAGCAGGCGATGCTGCAGGTCCGACAGCTTCTCGCACTCGTAGCGCTGCATGGCCTGACGCATGCGCCGTCGCAGCGACGACACCGCGTAGCTGCGGAAGTCGTAGTGGTAGCGCTGATAGATCGCCTCCAGCAGCACCTTCAGCTCCAGGTCGAACAAGGCCTGCTCGTTCATTGACGCGAGCACCACACCCGGCACAGCGAGACCAGCTTGTCGACATCGATCGGCTTGGCGATGTAGTCGTTGGCGCCGGCCTGCAGGCAACGCTCGCGGTCATCGGGCATGGCTTTCGCGGTCAACGCGATGATCGGGAGGTCCTGCAGGTGGCGCTGCGCCCGGATCTCGCGCATCGCCGTCAGACCATCCTTCTCCGGCATCATGATGTCCATCAGCACCAGGTCCACCTCGCGCTGCGCCAGCCGATCGACCGCCTCCTGGCCGTTGCGCGCGATCTCGAGGTTGACGCCCAGCGGCTCGAGCACGCTCGACAGCGCGAAGATGTTGCGCACATCATCCTCGGCCAGCAGTACGGTGCGCCCATCAAGGATGGTGTCGCGCCGGCGCGCCTCGCGCAGCAGGCGCTGCTGATCGGTCGGCAGGCTCGCCTCCACGCTGTGCAGGAACAGGGTGACCTCGTCCAGCAGGCGCTCGGGAGAGCGCGCACCCTTGATGATGATGCTCTTGGAATAACGACGCAGCCGTTGTTCTTCCTCGCGGCTGAGCGCACGTCCGGTGTAGACGATCACCGGCGGGAAGCCGACGTCATCATTGCCGGCCATGTGTTCAAGCAGGTCGTAACCGCTGCCGTCCGGCAGGGAAAGATCCATCACCATGCAGTCGAACGTGACACTGCTGAGCTGCTCCAGCGCTGCGGCCAGTGTGCCGACGGCGACGATCTGCAGTTGATCACGCCCCAGCAGCAGCTCCAGGTTGCGCCTCAGCTCGCTGTCATCCTCGACGATCAGCAGGCGCCTGACATCGCGTTGGCTGGTCTGCTCGAGCTGCTCGATGGCCGCCGCCAGCCGCTCGCGCGTGGTCGGCTTGATCGCATAGCCGATCGCGCCCAGCTCACGGGCCACTTGGCTGCGGTCCATCGCCGAGACCACGTGCACGGGGATGTGCCGCGTGTCCGGGTTGCGCTTCAGACGCTCCAGCACGCTCAGACCTGACACGTCGGGCAGGCCGATGTCGAGCAGGATGCCGTTCGGCCGTAGTTCGGCAGCCAGCGCCAGCGCTTCCTCTGCCGTGCCGGCAACCACGCAGTCGAAGTCCAGTTCATGCGCCAGCACCACCAGCGCTTCGGCGAATGCCACGTCGTCCTCCACCGCCAGGATCAGGCGTCCCATGCGCTGCCGCCGGCCACGATCATCTGGAACGTGTGTGGCAGCTGCGGGCGGGGGCGCAGGCGCAGTCGGCGCCATCTGTGCAACCACCGGACGCGCTGCCGGAGTGGCCACGCGCGCGGGCTCCGCTCCCGGCTCCGGCGCGGACACGGGGGCGCCCTGCAGCGGAAGCTCCAGCACGAAGCAGCTGCCACGCCCCGGTTCGCTGTCCACCTGGATTTCACCGCCCATGCGGGCAGCCAGGTCGCGCGAGATCGACAGGCCCAACCCGGTGCCGCCATAGCGCCGGCGGGTACTGCCATCAGCCTGGCGGAAAGCCTCGAAGATCACCTGCAACTGCTCGCGCGCGATGCCGATGCCCGTATCACAGACCTCGAAGCGGATGCGGCCACTGCCGCCGGGACGCACCTGCAGGCTGACCTTGCCGTGCTCGGTGAACTTCAGTGCATTGGCCAGAAGGTTCTTCAGAATCTGCTGCAGGCGCTGGCTGTCCACCACCAGCTGACCCGGCGCCAGCGCATCGGCGCTGATCTCCAGGGCAAGCCCCTTCTGCCGCGCGAGCGGATCGAAGGTCTCGCGCAGCCGCTGCAGCGCGCTGTCGACCGCGACCACTTCATCGCTCAGTTCGACATGCCCGGCTTCGATGCGCGACAGGTCGAGAATGTCATTGATCAGCGCCAGCAGATCGTTGTTCGACGACAGGATTGCCCGTGCGTACTTCACCTGCTCTTCGGTGAGCGTACCATCCTTGTTGTCGGCCAGCAGCTTGGCCAGGATCAACGAGCTGTTCAGCGGCGTACGCAGCTCGTGCGACATGTTGGCCAGGAACTCGGACTTGTAGCGCGACGTCGCCGCCAGCTCGTTGCTATTGCGCACCAGCTGGCTCTGCGCAACCAGCAGGGCCTGCTTCTGCGCCTCCAGCTCGTGCGTGCGCTCCTCAAGCTGTACGTTGCTCTGCTCCAGTTCGGCCTGCTGCTGTTCCAGATGGGTCTGCGACTGCAGCAGGCTGCGGCTCTGCTCTTCCAGCTCCTCGTTGGCCACGCGCAGTTCTTCCTGCTGGGCCTGCAGCTCCTCTCCCTGGCGCTGCGACTCCTCCAGCAGCACGACCAGCTGCGCGCGCAGCAGCGACGCCCGCAGGGCCATGCCGATGGTGTCGCCACAGCGGTCCAGCAGTTCGCGGTCCAGATCACGCTGTTCGCCGACGCTGGATCGACCCAGCTCGACGATGCCGACCACGGCACCGTCACTGGTGATCGGTGCAAGGATCCGCTCACGCACCGGAACCCGCCCCAGGCTGCTCTGGAGTTCAAGTACCGAGGCCTCATCGCCCTGCAGGTGGCGGGTGCGCAGGTCGCGCGCGACCTGTCCGGCCAGCCCCTCCTGCAGTGCCAGCGACGCCGGCATGCCGGCCGGCAACGCCAGTCCACCCGTCAATTGCAGGCGGCCGCCCTCAAGCCGGTACACGGCGCCGACATCGGCCTGCAGCTGCGAGGCCAGGCTGGTCGCCGCCGCCTCGGCGATCTGCTCCGGCCCCAGGTCTCCCCGCAGGCTCATGGCCACGGCGTTCTCCGCCTCCTGCAGCCACAGGGCGCGCATGGCCTGCCGGCGCGCCTGGATGGCGCGGGACACGATCAGCGCGATCATCAGGAAGGCCGCACCGCCGATGGTGCGATTCACCAGCGAGAACGCCGAATTCGTGCTTGCCGGGGCAATGTGATAGCCCACCATCAGCAGCGCGCAGGCCAGCACCGCGACCACGAACGGTGCGCGTGCACTCCGCTGGAACACCGTCACGCCAACGGCCAGGAAGTAGGCCAGCCACACCGCATAACCCAGAGGCACGACAAGTTCCAACGCGATGGTTGCGGCCAGCAATGCGGCGGCAGTCATCCATATCCAGCGGTCGCGCGAGGTTGCACCGGGACGCATACGGGGCGATTCCAGAAGGCAAAGAAGTGCGTGATGGTACCCCGTGTCGTATTCAGCCGCATACGACCAATGGCACGGGCAATCCCTGCACACATCCTTCACACTGCAGTGCCTAGCTTTCCGGCCCTCACAGGGGTAATGCTCATTTCCACGTGGACGCACCCGCTTCTACGAGGTCCGCTCTGACGGACACTTCCCAACAGCTGCGCCTGCTGATAGACAGCGTGCGGGACCATGCGCTGTATCTGCTCGATCCCGAGGGCATCGTCTGCAGCTGGAACCCCGGGGCCGAACGCATCAAGGGGTATGCAGCCGACGAGGTCATCGGCACCCACTTCGGACGCTTCTACCTGCCTGCAGACCGCGAAGCCGGCGAGCCGCAGCGCCTGCTCCGGCTGGCCGCGCAGCAGGGTCATTGCTCCGCCGAAGGCTGGCGCGTCCGGCGCGACGGTGCCTCGTTCCGCGCCAGCATCGTGATCGAGCCGGTCCTGGAGAACGGCGAGCTGCTCGGCTACGTCAAGATTACCCGCGACATCACCGAACAATGGCAGGCGCAGCGCCTGCTGCGTGACGCACAGCGTGCACTCCGGCAGACCCAGCAGTTCGAGACGGTCGGCCGGCTGAGTCGTGGGCTCTCGCATGAATTCAATAATCTGTTGACCACCATCGGCAACGCACTGGATCTGCTGGCGCTGCGCGTGGGCAGTGATCCGCGGGCCCACGAACTGCTTTCCACTGCACAGACGGCGACCGACCGCGGCGCATTGTTGACCCGCCAGTTGCTTGCCTTCAGCACCGGGCAGACCCTGATCCGTGAACCGGTGGACGTCAACGAACTGATCGTCGCGTCCTTGCCGGGCCTGCGGCGCGCGCATGCCTCGGGTACACTGCTGGGCACGGAACTGGCTCACGATCTGCCGCCGGTCTGCACCGACGCGCTGCAGCTGCAGACCGCCCTGGCGAACCTGGTCGCGAACGCTGTCGAAGCCACGGCCGATGGCGGCCACGTGCTGATCGCCACCGCACTGGAGCATCGCCTTGATCCGGATGGAGAGGCTGGCCAGCAGCGCCGATACGTGACGGTGAGCGTGCGTGACCAGGGGCGTGGCATGCCCGTCGATGTGGCGGAACGCGCGACAGAGCCTTTCTTCACCACCAAGGACATCGGCAAAGGCAGCGGACTGGGCCTGAGCCAGGTGTTCGGATTCACCACCCAGAGCGGCGGCTTCGTCGATGTCTCCACCACGCCAGGCGTCGGCACCACAGTCAGCCTGCTGTTACCCGCACTAGAGGAACCCGCCCCATGACCGATGATCCGATCCGCGTGCTGATGGTGGAGGACCAGACCGACCTGCGCGAAATGATAGGGCTGGCCCTGCGCGATTTCGGCATCGACGTGGCGACCACGGCCGACGGTCATGAAGCAGTGGCCCTGCTGCGCGGCGATACCCGCTTCGACGTGGTGTTCAGCGACGTCAGCATGCCCAATGGCATGTCCGGCATTGAACTGAGCGAACACGTCGCGCGCGACCAGCCGCACGCCCGCATGATCCTCTCTTCCGGCTATGCGCGTTCGCAGCTGCCCCCCCTGCCCGAACAGGTCGAATTCCTGCCCAAACCCTATCGACTGCGGCAACTGGTGGAGCTGCTCAGGCAGGACTGAGCCTCGCCAAGTGCGTCAGGGGAGTTTTTCCCTGTCCGCACGCCTGCTGCGGCCCCTGCGCCGACGGTGAAGCCGGCTGCAGATTTCAAGAATTCCGAGCACGCAGGCGAACACCGCGGCCACTTTGCCAAGGGCGATCAGCAGGTGCATGGCGACTCCCGTCTGGACCGAAGGCGTGCAGGTGGCCGGGTACCCCTCCCGGCATTGGGGGCCACTGTAGGCCCGGCAAACCCATGCAGCCCGCAGACTGCTATGCGTTTCCGGCAAGAATCACCCGCGGACTCAGTCATCCAGAGAGTCGGCCTCGCCCGGTTTCCGGCTGATCCGTGATCTTCGCCAGCCGCCGTGGGAACGGAAGTAGCCGGTATCCCCGCTCACGGTATAGCGCAGCGCTGCCCACGCGGCGGCGACCAGGGAGGCCTGCCAGCCCCGCGCCTTGCGGAAGGCGTACTGGAAACGCCCCATCACCCGGCCGCCGGGGGGATGATCGGGAAGGCGGGGCGGCGTGCGCGTCCAGGGAAGACGGCATGGCCCACCCGGCAGCACAGGGGGACGGCGCCCGGTCCGACGCCAACGGACGTCACGGCATTGCGATTCATTCGGATCCTGCTGGTCATGGGGGAAGCGCTGCGCACGGCAGGTTCAAGGCCTGCCACGAGTCCCCCTGCCGACCCGTCACGCTGCAGTGAAACTGGGCGCTGAGCAGTTAGCCTTGTGTGAAAACGGCTTGCTTACCTGACTGGATGTTCAGGCTCCCCGCCCCTCTCGCGAACCCTCGGCCCTCACCAGAACGAAATAAGGGCTGTCAAGAACGAGAGTCTTAACAGTTCATGCTGTATGGTCACTGCATTCGGCTTCTCTTCGGCGCGAAATTCCTCGCCTCCGTGTCCAGCCCCTGACCGGCAAGACACATGACCACTCCTGTTGCATTCCGGATCCTGCGGATCCGCCCTTTGCTGCGCCTGGATGCCACCATCGAACGGCTGGATTCCGTGCAGGCCAAGTGCAAGTCATGTGGGGACGAATCACGGATGTCGCATGGGTGCGGGCTCACCGATGTGCACGGGGGTGTGCAACTGAGGTGTCCCGCCTGCGGCTCGATCGATGTCTTGACGGCGGCGGATGCCTGGGGCCACTGGGTGGAGCAGATCAGGCACGATCGAATACTCGCACTCGCTGGCCTGTTGCCAGAGGACCTGGATCGCCCCTAGGTGGGCCTGGCGGAAGGCAGGCAAGGCCGCCGCACGCCCTTTTCCAACGCACTGTGGCGGGTGGCAAGCACGCCGCAGCAAAGACAGCACGCCGCAAGCAGAAGCGGCACCCGCCTGATCATCTGCGGGCAATTGACCGATGGTGACCCCGGCCCGATTCGAACGGGCGACCTTCCCCTTAGGAGGGGGACGCTCTATCCAGCTGAGCTACGGGGCCTTGCGCAAGCGGTAAAGCATACCGCGTCCAGCTGAATGGACCAAGCCACCGACGATCGCCGCGCCATCGGCGGCAGGTATGCTGGCCGCCCCCACATCAGTCCCACCGGATGTCCGAGTTCTGGCTTTTCCTCTCCAATTTGGGCGACAGCCGCTGGCTGCTGCCCATGGCCATGGTGCTGCTGCTGGCATTGCCGCGAAGCGAATCGTCCTTGAGGCGACGCTGGGCCGTCGCCATCGCCGTGACCGCCGGGCTGACCTTGGCCTCCAAGCTGGCGTTCATGGGCTGGGGGCTGGGCATTCAGCGTCTGGACTTCACCGGCATTTCCGGGCACGCCGCCATGTCCAGCGTGGTGTACCCGGTGGCTCTATGGCTGACGGTGAGCACTGGCGAACGCAGGGACCTTCGCTGGTTCGCTGCAGGCTCTCTGCTGGCCGGTGCAATCGGGTATTCGCGACTGCCTATTCAGGCGCATTCGACATCGGAGGTCATCTCCGGCCTGGCTCTGGGCCTGGCTGCAAGCTGCGCGGTGCTGGGGACATCGGTCACCCCCTCGCGGCCGAAAGTCCGGGTGCTGTTGCTGGCCGGTCTGATGGGGCTGGCGGTTCCGGCGATCATGTCTGATCTTCGGACACACGACATCATCAAGGACGCCGCCAAGCTGCTGTCGGGACGAAGCAGCACGCATGAGCGGCATGACCTCGGCAACTGAACCCCGCGCTTGACACTGCGGGCCTTCGGCCGCAAGATTGCGGTGAAATTTTCCCTAACGGAGTAGGTGCCTCTCCCATGTTCAAGAAGACGATCGCCGTTCTGGCCCTGGCGGCATTCTCCGCCTCCCCGATGATGGCCTTCGCGCAGGACGCGCAGGCAACCACTGACGCCGAGACCCCGGCTGCCGAAGTGACCGCGGGCGCTGAAGCCGCTGGCTATTCGAACGCTGCCATTTTCGGCACCACCGTAGTCGGCATTGCAGCAGCAGCTGTGGCTTACAGCATCGGTGGCGACAGCAGCAGCGGCAGCAACGACAATGGTGGCGGCGAACCCGGCGGCCCGGGTCCGGGCGGCCCAGGCACTGGCGGTACGGGTGGCACCGGCGGCACGGGTGGCACCGGCGGCACCGGCGGCTGATACATCCCGCTGTTTGAGCAAGCCCTCGCCGGGCAGTGCACGGCGGGGGTTTTTTATGCCTGTCGGAAACTCAACACATGAACATGAAGCCTATCCGTATTTTCGCCGCTGCACTCACTGTGCTGGCCATTTCCGGCTGCGCGTTCGCGCCGGGTCAGCACCTGCGTCGAAGTGATGTCACTTCGCAGAGCAGCGACGATGGCCGACTGGAAATCATCACCATCACCTCCAAGCTGATCGCCCAGGAGGCGGCAGCCCGCAACGAACAGACGCTTCCTGCGGAACTTTTCAATTACCAGCCCTCCCCCTACCAGGTCGGCGTCGGGGACATCCTGTACGTCACGGTCTGGGATCATCCTGAGCTCACCGTACCCGCCGGCCCGCAGCAACAAGGCACGCTTGCGGGTCGTCTGGTGCAGAGCGACGGCGCACTGTTCTACCCCTACATCGGCAAGGTCAAGGCGGCGGGCAAGACCCCGGTTGAGATCCGCGAGGAAATCAGCCGGCGCCTCGCGCAGTATGTCGAATCCCCGCAGGTGGACGTGTCGGTCCTTACCTATGGCAGCCAGCGGGTGTGGGTCACCGGCGCGGCCGAGCGCTCCTCGCCAGTCGCATTGGGTACCTCGCCGCTTACCCTGACCGATGCCATCAGTCAGGCCGGGCTGAACGCAGCCCAGGCGGATCTTTCCGGCATCCAGTTCAGCCGTGACGGAGTGAGCTACACCATCAATCTGGAAAGTCTGGCCAAGGAACATGGTGGACGCCAACTGTTCCTCAAAGACGGCGATTCGATCTTCATCCCATATCTGGATCGCAAGGAGATCTTCGTCGTTGGCGAGGTCAACCTGCCAGGCGCGTACAGCTTCCGGACTGGCGACGTCACATTGAACCAGGCGCTCGGTCGTGCACGCGGGCTGCTGCAGCAGACGGCCAATGGCAATGCGGTGTACGTCATCCGCGGCAGCACCGATCTGCAGCAGGAGCCTTCGGTGATCTATCAGCTGGAAGCACGCTCACCGACAGCATTTGCCGTCGGCAGCCAGTTCAAGCTGCAGCCCGGAGACGTGGTGTTTGTCGGCGCCGCAGGTGTGAGCCGCTGGAACCGCTTCGTCAACCAGCTGCTGCCCTTCACCAATATCCTCTACACGGCCGCGCGCACCGGAACCGAAGTCAGGGACAACTGACATGGCGCGCACGGAAGCAGCCTCGGTGCGTTCATGCCGACGCACTTCAGCCTGTCTATTGCGCATGGCGTTGATCGCCGTGGCGCTCGTGCTTGCCGGTTGCACCACCGGCAGCCGGGCAACGGCGGACAGCTTCCGCCTGTTGCTGCACAAGCCCGTTGAGGTCAGCCCCGATTCCGTGGCGGCAAATCGCTTCCCGCAGGTGCTGGTCGAGACACGGGACCTGACCGCGGTGGCCGTTCTTGGCTACGTTGATGGTGGCCGGCAGCAGTGGTACGCCGGCACGCATGCCGTGATCGAGCTGGACGGCAACGGCGTGCTGCTGGGCTCAAGCGGGCTGGGACGTCAGTTGCAGACGCGGATCATCGGCGCGTCCCCCTTCGACCGCCTGACGTCGTTAAGCGGACCGGCACAGTTGCAACGCCAATACGACTGGATGTCGTCGTATCAGCTCGGCGTTGTCGTCACCGGCACGCTGACACCCGGCGCCACCGAGGAGGTCAGGATTCTCGGCCGCACCCGCACCCTGCAGCGATTCGTCGAGCATCTCCAGGGCGGCGGAATGGACGCGCAGAACATCTACTGGGCGGACCCGGCGACCGGATTCATCTGGAAGAGCCGGCAGCATCTTGCCCCCGGGTACGTCGTGGAACTCACCCAGCTCAAGCCCTACCGTGCCCCGAAGGGATGACAGGCATGAACACTCGAATTCTCTGCCTGATGCTGTCGGCGCTACCGTCACTGTGCTGGGCGCAGGCGCCGTCGGTCGTGCGCGTCGAGGGTGCGGTCGCCCATCCCGGTGACCAGGCCATCCAGCCGGAGCGGCGACTGGCCGATGCGGTTGTCCAGGCCCAGCCTGCGGCCGACGCCTATCTGCTCGGCAGCAGCTATCTTCGCCGCCAGGCGCTCGTTGAACAGGTCCGACTGCGTGCCGGAATCCTGCATGGCCTGACGCAGCTTCAGCTCAACGCGGATCCGGCCGTCGTCGAAACCGCGGCGGCCATCCAGCAATGGGTACAGGCGCACGCTGCAACCGGACGTGTACCGACGGTGATCTCGCCACGCCTGATGCAGGTGCAGCCGCAGAGCAATCCGGTGCTCATGGCCGGCGATGTACTCCGCATTCCCGTCCGACCTGATCACATCACGGTCCTCGGCGCGGTCCGAACCAGCTGCACTGTCCACCATTCCCCGCAGCGCGACGCGCGGGACTATCTGCGTGACTGCCCACCCAGCGCGGCCGCCGATCCCGACTCGCTCTACATCGTGCAACCCGATGGCCGGGTTCAGCAACAGGGCATTGCACTCTGGAACCGCGCGGATCCCCAGGCGGTCGCCCCTGGCGGTTCGATCTATGTTCCGTTGCGCGAATCGGTGCTGAAATCCATCGACCCGGCATTCAACAACGATCTTGCCACCTTCATCGCCACCCAGCCTGTCAGCCCGTAATGACCGACATTCCCCAGCGTGCACGCGTGCCGCGCCCAGCCCGCTTTGCGCTGACCGCGCTTGCCCTGTCACTGAGTGCCGCGTTGCAGGCGCAGGACGCCCCTCCGCCGACCGCCAACGAATGGGGTGGCATCGGCCTCCTGCAGACACCGACGGCACGCATGGCATCCGACGGCGACCTCAGCTTCACGGCCTCTCACAACTCCCCGTACAGTCGCTACAACCTAACGCTGCAGCCGTTCCCCTGGCTTGAGAGCACGTTCCGCTACATCAACGTGTCCAACATCCGCTATGGCCCGAGCATTGCGGGAAACCAGAACTACAAGGACAAATCGATCGACTTCAAGCTGCGGCTCTGGCAGGAGTCGCGATGGTTGCCGGAAGTGGCCTTCGGTGTACGCGATCTAGGTGGCACCGGCTTCTTCTCCAGCGAATATCTGGTTGCCAACAAGAATCTTGGCCCCATTGATGCCTCGATCGGCCTGGCCACCGGCTACATCGGAAACCGTGGCGATTTCGCCAATCCGCTGGGCGCCATCGATGACAGATTCAAGAATCGACGCCCCGTTGCCAGCAGTGACATCAACAACGCCGGTCGCTTTGGACTCAGCAACATGTTCAAGGGACCGGTCGGCATCTTTGGCGGCATCAGCTATCAGACGCCGCTGGATTCCCTGTTGGTCAAGGTCGAGTACGACGGCAACGACTACCGCCGCGAGCCGCGCGGGAACAACCTGGAACAGCGCACCCCCATCAACGTGGGGCTGGTCTATGTCCCCAACCGCAACGTGGAACTCACCGCCGCGTGGGAACGCGGTGACGCGGCGATGTTCTCGCTGACCTGGCGCGGCAATCCCGGCCATGCAGTGTCTGCGCCCAAGCCTTTCGATCCTCCGCCGCAACGGATCGTGCCTCGCGACCCGCAGGCATCCGCCGTTGCGGCGACCGCAGCGCCCGACGCCGGCGCCACGACAGCAGAAGGCGGCCCGGACTGGGCTGCCATCAGCGCCGACCTCACCCAGAACGCGGGCTTCCGGGTCGAGCGCATCTCCCGTCGCGGCGATGAGCTCTACGTGGACGGCTACCAGAACCGATACCTCCACGCCGCCAAGGGCTTGGGCCGAGCCGGTCGCATCCTGGCCAATGCGACGGGCGACGAGTACGAGTGGTTCACGCTGCGGACAACACGACTGGGAATGCCCATCGTGGACACGTCCGTCGCCCGCAGTGCCCTCGTGGGCTATCTGGATGGTCGGGTCAGCGAGGACGTGCTACGTCGCAGCACCGAGGTGCAGTCTCCCGACGACGTCACTCGCCAGACGTTGTATGAACCCAGGACACGCCCCTATGGCGGCGGCTTCAACATCGGCTACCGACAGAATCTCGGTGGCCCGGATGGTTTCATCCTTTACCAGATTGCCGCCAATTATTCCGGAAGCCTGTTCGTACGCCCCAACATGTGGCTTACAGGAACCGTCAGCGCCAATCTGATCAACAATTACGACAAGTTCAAGTACAACGCCCCAAGTCGACTCCCGCGCGTGCGCACCGATTTGCGCAGGTACATGGTGGACTCGGATGTGGTGCTGCCAAATCTGCAGTTCAATGTGGCTGGACGTCTGGGCCGCGATCTCTATGGCATCGCGTACGCGGGTTACCTGGAGTGGATGTATGCCGGCGTAGGCGGTGAACTGCTGTATCGTCCTGGCGGTGAGCGATGGGCCGTCAGCGCGAACCTGAATCGCGTGCAGCAACGCGGCTTCGATCAGCGCTGGGATCTGCGCGACTACAAGGTCACGACCGGGCACGCCACCTTCTACTACAGTTTCGACGCCCGCGAGCGCATCGTGGGCTCGCTGTCCGTCGGCCAGTATCTGGCGGGCGACAAGGGCGCAACCCTGGATGTCGCCCGCGTCTTCGACAATGGCGTCACGATGGGAGCCTATGCAACGAAGACCAACGTTTCCGCACGCGATTTCGGCGAAGGCAGCTTCGACAAGGGAATCTACATAAGCGTCCCGCTGGACGGATTCCTGCCACGGTCGACACGCGGACGAGCCGCGTTCAACTGGAATCCCCTGATCCGCGACGGTGGCGCGATGCTCAGCCGCAAGTATTCGCTGTACAGCATCACCGGCGATCGCGACGAGCGATTCTTCTACGACAACATCCGCTCGATCGACGATTGACCTGCCGGAACGCAGCAGGGCGGCCAAAGACCGCCCTGCTGCACGTTCACCCGCTGAGGACCTACAGGTATCGGACCCAGCTTTCGATGCCCTCGGCCATCAATCTGTAGACATGCTCGAAAGCAGGACGCTGCTGGCGATAGGGATCGGGGATTTCCCGATCCTGCTGCCATTTGCCCAGCAGGAAGGTCTTGCCCGACGCCTGCGGCGCAATCTCGGTGATGCGGTGAATGTGCTTGCGCTCCATGGCCAACACCAGATCGGCCGCCCCAAGGATGGCATCATCGATCTGGCGTGCGCGGTGATCCAGCCCATCCATGCCCTGCTCCGCCAGCAGCGCTTGGGCAGTTGCGTCGATGCCATGTCCGACGAGCGCCCCCAGACCTGCGGAAGACACCTGGATGCCTCTACCCTGCACTGCCTGCCGAAGCATTACTTCAGCCGAGGGACTGCGGCAGATATTGCCGACGCAAACAAAAAGTACGTTATTGAACACTGACCTGGATCCTGTGGCATTCCACGCAGGCCCACCCGCCGAGCAGACGGAGCACTGACAGCTGCACAGAGTACCCTACAGCACCGCTGTTGGCGAGAAAATAGCCATGAAATTCATGGAATTACGTCTCAGTTCCAGCGTCCGACTGTCAATAGGCCGACTTCTGACCAAGAACCTTGAACGCCGTCAGCATGATGATTCGCACATCAAGCACCGGGCTCCAGCGACGGATGTAGTCGATGTCGTACTGCACGCGCTTCTTCATCGACCGCAGTTCCGGCGTCTCGCCCCGCAGCCCGTGCACCTGCGCCCAGCCGGTGATGCCCGGCTTGACGTAATGGCGGTGCATGTAGCGTTCGATCACCCGTTCATAGTGATTGTTGTGCTGGATCGCATGCGGACGGGGGCCCACCACCGACATGCTGCCGCCCAGCACGTTGAAGAACTGGGGCAGCTCATCCAGGCTGCTGCGCCGCAGGAAGGCACCGAACCGGGTCACCCGCGGGTCGCCCCGGGTCGCCTGCGTGATCTGCCCCGTCCCTTCCTCATGCACGCGCATGGAGCGGAACTTCAGCATCCAGAACTCCTTCCCGCCCAGGCCGTGGCGGCGCTGGCGGAACAGGATCGGGCCAGGTGAACTGAGCTTCACGCCGATCGCCAGCACCACGAACAGCGGCGCCAGCAGGACGACCGCCACGCCGGCCACGAGGATGTCCTCGATGCGCTTGAACAGGCGGAAATTGTGGTCCACCAGGCCCTGGCGCACGCCGATCATCGGCACATCGCCCACCTGGTGCACGCCCGGGTTCAGTGCTCCCAGGCCCGTGGTATCGGGAATCAGGCGGATCGGCACCGGGAACCGCTCGATCTGCTTGAGCATGTCACGGATGGGTGCGGTATCTCCCAGCGGCAGGGACACCCAGACCTGGTCGAACTCCCCCCGGTGCGCATCCAGGTAGCGCGGCACATCATCCAGTGCGCCCAGGCGCTGCGGGGCATCGCCGCCACGCCGGGTGGCAATGTCGCCCTTGCTGGTGAAGTAGCCGATCACTTCCTTGCCCATCTCCGGCTTGCCGCGCAGCAGGCGATGCAGCCTGAGCGCCGGCGCCCGGAGGCCGACCAGCAGGATCCGCTCGTGATCCAGTCCCCGCGAACGCAACCGATGCAGCTGGACACGCAGCAGTACGCGCAGGCCGACCATCGAGGCCAGACCGCCGATGTACCAGCCCACCAGCCAGCGCGACGGAACGGCATCGGCCAGCCCCACCAGCACGGCATACAGGGAGAACAGGGCGAAGCTTCCGGACCAGGCCAGCAGCAGCAGCCAGAGGTCGGCCAGCAGGCCACGCAGGCGCCAGTTGCGGTAGACCGGTGCGATGGAGAAGCAGACGATGGCGCTGAGAATCACCGCACCGAAGACGATGCGCTGGGACTGGTTGGGCGCCGCCGTCCCGTAGCACACGACGTGGGCCAAGGCAGCCATGCCGGGCAGGAGCAACAGGTCTCCGAGGCGAAGCCCCAGTTCCAGGGCCGCCCGGGCTTCGACCCGGCGGCGGCCGGCGTCGGCACGCTCTGCGGGGAGGTCATCTACCGATCCATGTAGCACTGCACTTCTCCAAGCTGTTTTCCGATCCAGCACTACAATTGTGATGGCTGTCGCATACCAGGCCTCCCCAAGCCGGTGCGAACAGACGGAATTGCGTCAATAAGTCGAACGTGATTGTGGATGATGTGAAAGGCAATTGGTAGGAAGCGGCAGCCCGTCGCGCCCCCATTCACCCGCCCGACCCACCCTAAGTCATTAGAACTATTCCTATTTTTTAATATTTCAAAATGCGTCAAAATGATTCGCACTACGTCCGACAGCGTCCAGAAATTGACGTTTGATGCACGGAATCATCCCATCACGCCCCGAAGGATCAACCCGATTGGCGCCCCCGGGACGTCCCGTCCCAGCACGTCCGCCAGGCCTGGCACCCTGCACTGCACCAAGGCCGCTCATCGCCCTCTGCTACCATCGGCGGTTCTGTTCATCGCCCCCCACCCGCCCGCGATGACGCCAAACAACGTAACGAAACACAGGAGTCTGCATGTCTTCCGAGCTGCTCAAGTCCCTTGGCCTGGACGCGATCAACGCTGGCACGTACCTGGGCAACGGGGAGTGGTCGAGCGCTGCCAGCGGTGAGCTGATCACCCCGGTCAACCCGACCACGGGCGAGCCGATCGCACAGGTGCGTGCGACCACCGAGACTGAATACGAAACGGTGATCGCCCGCGCCCAGGAAGCGTTCAAGCAGTGGCGCACCACCCCTGCCCCGCGCCGTGGCGAAGCCGTGCGCCTGTGCGGCGAGGCGCTGCGCAGGCACAAGGACGCGCTGGGCTCGCTGGTTGCCCTGGAGATGGGCAAGAGCAAGCCGGAAGGCGATGGCGAGGTGCAGGAGATGATCGACATCGCCGACTTCGCCGTCGGCCAGAGCCGCATGCTGTATGGCTACACGATGCACTCGGAGCGCCCCGGCCACCGCATGTACGAGCAGTACCACCCGCTGGGCCTGGTCGGCATCATTTCAGCCTTCAACTTCCCGGTCGCGGTGTGGAGCTGGAATGCATTCCTGGCGGCGATCTGCGGCGACGTGTGCATCTGGAAGCCGTCCAACAAGACGCCGCTGACCGCCATCGCCTCGATGAAGATCTGCAACGACGCGCTGCGCGAAGCCGGCTTCCCGGACATCTTCTACCTGGTCAACGATGCCGGCACCGCACTGTCGGAAAAGCTGGTTGATGATCGTCGCGTGCCGCTGATCAGCTTCACCGGCTCCACCCAGGTCGGCCGCACCGTCAATGAAAAGGTGGCGCGCCGCCTGGGCCGCTGCCTGCTGGAACTGGGTGGCAACAATGCCATCATCCTCGACGAGACCGCCGACCTGAAGCTGGCTGTGCCGGGGATCGTGTTCGGCGCCGTCGGTACGGCCGGCCAGCGCTGCACCACCACCCGCCGCCTGATCGTGCACCGCTCGATCTACGCCGACGTGCTGGCCACGCTGGTCAAGGCGTACAAGCAGGTGGAAGGCAAGATCGGCGACCCGACCGATGCCGCCAACCTGATGGGTCCGCTGAACAGCGAAGGTGCCGTGCAGCAGTTCCTCGACGCCATTGCCCAGGCCAAGGCCGCCGGCGGCACCATCGAGACCGGCGGCACCCGCATCGACCGCGCCGGCAACTTCGTGCTGCCGGCCATTGTCAGCGGCCTGAAGAACAGTGATGCCGTGGTCCAGCACGAGACCTTCGCGCCAATCCTGTACGTGATGCCCTACGACAGCATCGACGAAGCCATCGACATGCAGAACGGGGTACCGCAGGGCCTGTCCTCGTCGATCTTCACCCAGAATCTGAAGACCGCCGAACGCTTCCTGTCGGCTGCGGGCTCGGATTGCGGCATCGCCAACATCAACATCGGCACCTCCGGTGCGGAGATCGGTGGCGCGTTCGGTGGCGAGAAGGACACCGGTGGTGGCCGCGAGTCGGGCTCGGACGCATGGAAGGTCTACATGCGCCGGCAGACCAACACCATCAACTACTCCGATTCGCTGCCGCTGGCCCAGGGCATCAAGTTCGACCTGTGATGCATCCCGGCCCGGACGTCGCCGAGAGTGGGGCCCCGGCGGGGGCTCCAATCCTCGACTTCAGCGGCCGCCGGGTGCTGGTTGCCGGCGGCAGCAAAGGCATCGGCCGTGAGATGGCCCTGGCCTTCGCTGCGGCCGGCGCCCATGTCTCGGTCTGCGCACGAGGTCAGGCGGGGCTCGACACCTTGCTGGCCGACGCAGCGGCCCAGGGGGCATCACTGCACGCCTTTGCCGCCGACCTGGCCGACCCCGGCCAGATCGACGCCTGGCTGCATGCGGCCGCAGCGTCCCTGGGCGGCATCGACGTGCTGGTCAACAATGCCACCGGTTACGGCATGGCAGACGATGAAGACGGCTGGGCCGCCAGCCTGCAGGTCGACCTGATGGCCGCGGTGCGGGCCTCGCGGCTCGCCCTGCCCTGGCTGCGCGAATCGAGCGACGCCTGCATCCTCAATCTCTCCTCGATCGCCGCGCAGCAACCCCGGCCGGGGGGCGCTCCCTATGCGGCTGCCAAGGCCGCTCTTTCGCACTACACCACGTCGCAGGCGCTAGCACTGGCGCCGGACCGGATCCGGGTCAACGCCATCGCCCCCGGCTCCATCGAGTTTGCCGACGGTCTGTGGGACCGGCGCAAAACCAGCGACCCGGCGCTGTATCACGGCACCCTGGCAAGAATTCCGTTCGGCCGCTTCGGCCAACCGCGCGAGATTGCCGATGCCGCGCTGTTCCTGTGCTCGCCGCTGGCGCGCTGGATCACCGGTCACGTGCTTAACGTCGATGGTGGCCAGGTACTGATGGGCTGAACCGCTCGGGCCGGGCACTGCCCATGGGATTGCCCGGACGGAGGCACTATCATGTGCGTACTGCAAGGAGGACCCGATGAGCGTGGCACCCCGACAGACAAGCGCCCTGGCCGTGGTCAGCCTGGTCATGGGCATTGCCGCCTGGACTGTCCTGCCCTTCGTGGCCAGCATCGTCGCCATCGTCACCGGCCACATGGCCCGCGCCGAGATCCGCCGCCGCCCGCATGAACTCGAAGGCGATGGCCTGGCCGTCACCGGGCTGGTGCTGGGCTGGGTGATGGTGGCAGCCGCCCTGGCGGCAGTCCTGGCCTTCATCCTCTTCTTCGGTGGCCTGGCTTGGCTCGCCGCACTGTCGAACTGAACGCCATGACCTCCTCCGACAGCACCGAACGCTTCAGCAGCCGCGTCGCCGATTATGTCCGTTATCGGCCTGACTACCCGCCGGCGTTGATGGAATGGCTGCATGGACCGATGGGCGTGGACCACGATGCACGGGTGGCCGACATCGGCGCCGGTACCGGCATTTCCAGCCGTCTGTTCCTCGACACCGGCCATCCTGTGGTCGCGGTCGAACCCAACGCCGCCATGCGCGCCGCCGCCGAAGGCTGGCTGGCTGCATATCCGTTGTTCCAGGCCGTCGATGGGCGTGCCGAGGCCACCGGCCTGGCAGAGCACAGCGTCGATCTGGTCAGTGCCGCGCAGGCCTTCCACTGGTTCGACACCGACGCCGTCCGTGTTGAATGGCAGCGCATCCTGCGCCCCGGCGGACTGGCGCTGATCTACTGGAACTCACGCCTGCTCGATGCCAGCCCGTTCCTGGTTGGCTATGAGCAGCTGCTGCTCGATTACGGCACGGACTATTCCGCCGTGGCCGAACGCTACCAGGATGACGCCACGATGCAGGCATGGTTTGGCGCCGGGTTGCGCGGCCAGGTGGAACTGCCGAACGTGCAGCACCTGGATCTGGACGCCCTGCGCGGCCGCCTGCTGTCGTCCTCCTATGCGCCACAGCCCGGGCATCCGCGCCATGCGCCGATGCTGGCGGCACTGCAGGATCTGTTCGCGGCCCACGCGGTCAACGGTCAGGTCGCCTTTGAATATCGAACCCGAGCCTTCCTCGGCACGCTGGACTGAACCGACGCATGTATTCGCTTGCCCGCCCCTTCCTGTTCTCGCTCGACGCCGAGCGCGCCCACGGCCTCGGCCTGTCCGCATTGGACGTGGCCTATCGCACCGGCACCACGCCGCTGCTGGCCGCACGCATCGCGCCGCTGCCGAGCACCGTGTTCGGGCTGACATTCCCCAATCCGGTCGGCCTGGCGGCCGGCCTGGACAAGAATGGCGAGCACATCGATGCGCTGTTCGCGCTGGGTTTCGGCTTCGTCGAGATCGGCACGATCACGCCGCGGCCACAGGCGGGCAACCCGACGCCGCGGCTGTTCCGGCTGCCGGCGCACAACGCCATCATCAATCGCATGGGCTTCAACAACGCAGGCGTGGATGCACTGGTGCGCAATGTCGAGCGCGCGCGCAACCGTCGCGGCCTGCTCGGCATCAACATCGGCAAGAACAAGGACACCCCCAACGAGCAGGCCGTCGACGACTATGTGGCCTGCCTCGACAAGGTGTACCCGCTGGCTGACTACATCACCGTCAACATCTCCTCGCCCAACACCGCCGGCCTGCGCGAGCTGCAGGAGGAAACCGCACTGCGCCAGCTGGTCAGCCAGCTGCGTGATCGCCAGGAAGACCTGGCCGCGCGGCACGGCCGGCGCGTACCGATGCTGGTGAAGGTGGCGCCTGACCTCAGCGAGCGCGACATCGACGCTGCTGCGCGCGTGCTCGGCGAGCTGCAGGTGGACGGCGTGATCGCGACCAACACCACGATCGACCACAGCAAGGTGGCCGGCGATCCGCTGGCGAACGAAGCCGGCGGTCTGTCCGGTGCCCCGGTCCTGGAACAGTCCACCCTGGTCCTGCGGCGGCTGCGCTCGCGCCTGCCCGAGTCGGTGCCGCTGGTCGGTGTCGGCGGCATCCTGTCCGGCGCCGACGCAGTGGCCAAGATGGCGGCGGGCGCCTCGCTGGTGCAGTGCTACAGCGGCCTGATCTTCCGCGGGCCGGCGCTGGTATCGGAATGCGTGGAGGCGATCCGCCGCCGCCGCGAAGCGCCCAGCCGTGGCGCGGTGGCGCCGCTGTGAGCGCCCCCATGGATGGACTCGACACCGCCGCGCCGCTGCGCTGGACACTGACCCGGAACGCGCCGCTGCAGGCGCTGAACACCTTCCACGTGCGTGCCAATGCCGCGCAGCTGCTGGAGCTGCATGACGCATCGCTGTTGCCGGACGTGCTGGCGCTGCCGGAGGTTTCCGGCGGACCGCTGCTGGTGCTGGGCAGCGGCAGCAATGTGCTGATCGCCGACGATGTGCCTGGCACCGTGCTGGTGTTCGGCAACCGCGACATCAGTTTCCTGGAGCATCGCGCCGATCATGCGGTCATCCGCGCCGGTGCCGGCGTGCCCTGGCACGGCCTGGTGATGTGGTCGCTGCAGGAAGGCCTGTCCGGGCTGGAGAACCTGGCCCTGATTCCAGGCACGGCCGGTGCAGCGCCGATCCAGAACATCGGCGCCTATGGCGCACAGGTCGGCGAGTTCATCCAGGCAGTGGAAGCCTGGGACTGCCACGAGCAGGCCTGGGTGCGGCTGGACAACGAACAGTGTGGCTTCGCCTACCGCGACAGCGTGTTCAAGCAGCAGGCAGACCGCTACCTGATCACCGCCATCGAGCTGAAGCTGCCCTTGCTGCACGACCTGCGCATGGACTATGCCGGCATCCGCGAAGAACTGCAGGCGCAGGGCGTGGAGCTGCCCAGTGCCGTGGACGTGGCCAACGCAGTCATCGCGATCCGCCGCCGCAAGCTGCCCGATCCGGAGGTGCTGGGCAATGCCGGCAGTTTCTTCAAGAATCCGGTCCTGCCCCTGGAGCAGGTCGACGTGCTGCTGCAGCATTTCCCGGACCTGCCGGTGTTCCCGGCCGATCGTGAGGACCGGCGCAAGGTCTCCGCAGCGTGGATGATCGAGGCCTGCGGCTGGAAGGGCTTCCGTGAGGGCGATGCAGGCGTTGCTGCCAGCCATGCGCTGGTCCTGGTCAACCATGGCAACGCCACCGGGGCCGAGCTGCTTGCGCTGGCGCGGCGCATTTCCGCGTCGGTGCTGGAGAAATTCGGCGTACCGATCGAACCGGAGCCCCGCCTGCTCGGCGCACAGTGGTGAACACCCCCGCCCTTTCCACCGGCGCCACCCCGATGCGGGCGGCGCTGCTGATGCTCGGCAGCACCCTGGCGTTCGGCATGATGGCGGTGGCGATCCGTTACGCCACCCGTTACGTACCGACCCAGGAGGTCGCCTTCTTCCGCAACGCGTTCGGCCTGCTGGCACTGCTGCCGATGCTGCTGCGGCCGGGCCATGCGCCGCTGAAGACCCAGCAGCTGCCACGCTATTTCGTGCGTAGCGCGATCGGCCTGGGTTCGATGCTGTGCGCGTTCTGGGCGTTGGGCCATCTCCCACTGGCGCAGGCGGTATCGCTCTCGTACTCCACACCGTTGTTCGTCACCATCGCCGCCGTGCTGTGGTTGGGCGAAACCGTGCGTGTGCGCCGCTGGGCCGCAGTGGTGGTCGGTTTCATCGGTGTGCTGGTGATCGTGCGGCCGGGCACCACCGGCTTCACCGCTGGCAGCCTGGTCGCCGTCGCCGCTGCGGTGCTGAGTTCACTGGTGGCCATCCAGATCAAGCAGCTCACCCGCGTGGACAGCGCCGATACCGTAGTGCTCTATACCTACGTCTTCTGGGTGCCGCTTTCGCTGGTTCCGGCAGTGTTTGTCTGGGTCTGGCCCAGTGGCGTGGCCTGGCTGTGGCTGCTGGTCACCGGCGTGATGGGCACGGTCGGCCAGCTGCTGTGGACGCGCGCGCTGCGCCTGGGAGAAGTGTCGGCGCTGACGCCGATCAGCTTCCTGCAGCTGCCGCTGGTGACCCTGTGCGGGTGGCTGCTGTTCAACGAGACCGTGGACCGCTGGACCATCGTCGGTGCGGGCATCATTCTGGCCGCCAACGCTTACATCGCCCACCGCGAGGCCGTGCTGTCGCGGCGGGCGGCGACGGCGGCGGCGTCAGCGGCGGCCAAGCCCGCCGAATGATCCACCGTCAACGCTGCAGCGGCGACGCATCCAGCGCGCGATACGCGCGTTCGGCTGCGTCGAACACATTGCCCGGCGCGAACTGTTCGCCCAGGTAGTGCAGCGACTGACGGCGCAGCTGCGGCGAGCGCTCCAGCGCGTCGCCCCCCAGCAGCACCTGTTCGAACTCGATCAGGTCCTGCAGGATCCGCCAATGCCGGTACCAGGCGATCCAGCGTGGGTCCCCCAGGTCCGGGCCATACCCTTCCACGAAACCGAGCGGACGTTCGCGCCCCCAGCGTCCACCCACCGCCGCGCCGGGGAACATCAGATCCCGCTCGCGCGGCGCCAGGGACAGGCCATCCCAATCAATCAGGTGCAGGTTGCCCTCGTTACCCATCAGCAGGTTTCCCGCATGCAGGTCGGTATGGCACAACCGCAGCGGCGGCCGTTCGTCGCGCAGTTCATCGTGCAGTTCCGACGCGCGGCGGTGGACCTCGGCAATGCGTTCGCGGCGCAGCTCCCAGACGGCCAGGAACGCGCTGCCCAACCGATCCTGCGCGACCGGCAAGGCATCGCCCGGCTGCAGCCAGCGCCCAACGGTGGTCAACGCATCCGCTTCAAGGCGCAGGGTCGGCAGCGCGCGTTGCAGCGATTCGGGCACCTCAGCGTCATGCAGCCGGCGCAGCACGTTGCCCAGGCGCAGCCACTGCGCATGGCTGAGCGGCGCCTCGAAACCGGACTGGCCCTCGATGTAGGGAAACAGCGTGAACTGCAGGCCCCAGCGCTGGACCGACGCGCCGCCGGTCAACGCCGGCCAGGGCGCCACGATCTCCTCGATGCCCAGGGTGCCCCGCAGCCAATGCAGCGTGTCCCAGACCGCCGGTTGCACCTGGTAGGTGCGGCATTTCAACCACCACTGACCGCGTCGCGCGTCGATGCGGTAAACGCTGGCATTGGCGTCTGCGCCAACCGGGCGAGGCACCACGGCGGCGGTGGTGATGCCATAGGACTGTTGCAGGACTTCGCCGATATGGCGCGCCGAAGCGGATGACATGGAAGCAATCGTGCATTGATACCCGACGTCACTATCGCAGATGGCGCATCGACGGCACAGACATGTCCGTCACAGCACTGTGCTTGCGAGCCGGGCGAGCCATGCCGACGCGGTTGCCACGGCGTCAGCGCGCGTAGTGGCCCAGGAACATGGCGACCGCCGATGCCGCCACCCGCGCGCGCTCGTCGGCCCCCAGCGGCGCCTGCCCCATCGTTACCTGCGGCCAGAAGGCGAAACTCTTCACCAGTCCATGCAGCTGATGGGCGGCGAATTCGGGATCGACCGCACGCAGCCGGCCATCGGCGATCGCTGCACGGATCCAGGCGCTTTCCCCACTCTCCTTCTCGCCCATGCGACAGACGATTGCCTGCGCACGTTCGGGTGAATGGATGATCTCCGCCATGGCAACGCGGGCCAGGTCGATGAAATTGGCATCACCCAGCAGTTCCAGCTTCTGCTCCAGCAACGCGAGCAGCTGCGGCTCCAGTGGCTGCTCCGCACGGTAGGGCAGCTCGACGCCGGCCATGCTGCGTTCCCAGAGTTCCTCCAGAATCAGCGAGAACAATTCTTCCTTGCTGGGGAAGTGGTTGTAGACCGTGCGTTTGGATACACCGGCCGCTGCCGCGATCCGGTCCATGCTGGTGGCTTCATAGCCGGCCGTGCGGAATTCCTCCACCGCCGCGCGCACGATGGCCTCGCGTTTGCGGTCGGTCAGGCGCTGCGGCGGACGGGACATGGCGACACCAGATAACTGAACGGATACCCCATTTTACACCGATGAGTATACTTTTCCGCAGCAGGAAACTACACTGTGCAGTGTACCCTGCGGACGTCACCCATGAAGCGCCTGCTCCTTGTCCTCCTGCTTGGAATCCTCGCCGTGACCGCCTACACCTTCTGCAAGTCCTGGTCCCTCCCCGACTTCCCCGACTCCCCGCAATACCGCGAGGGCAAGTTCCACAACGTACTGCCGCGGCCGGCGATGGGCCTGCGCAACGGGCTGGAGATCTGGTGGACCTTCCTGTTCAACAAGCCGAAGGGGACCGTACCCGCGGGCGCCATACCGGTGCAGGCGCTGGATCGTGCCGCGCTGGAAGCCGCGCCGGATCGCAGCCTGTTCCGGCTGGGGCACTCGACGATCCTGCTGAAGCTGCGCGGCCAGTACTGGTTGACCGACCCGGTCTTCTCCGAACGGGCGTCACCGGTGCAGTGGATGGGCCCTGCGCGCTTCCACGCCCCGCCGATCAGCATCGAACAGCTGCCGCCGATCGCCGGCGTGATCCTCTCGCACAACCATTACGACCACCTGGATCACGCTGCGGTGATGCAGCTGGCGGGCAAGACCGCGCGCTTCATCGCGCCGCTGGGTGTGGGTGATCAGTTGATCGCCTGGGGCGTGGACGCGGACAAGGTCGAACAGCTGGACTGGTGGCAATCGGCCGAAGCCGATGGCCTGCGCCTGACCGCCACACCCGGCCAGCACTTCTCCGGCCGCGGCCTGGGCGACAGCGACCGCAGCCTGTGGGCCTCGTGGGTCATCCAGGACGGCGACTTCCGCATCTTCTTCAGTGGTGACACCGGCTACTTCGATGGCTTCAAGGCCATCGGCGAGAAGTACGGCCCGTTCGATCTGACCATGATCGAAACCGGCGCATACGATCCGCGCTGGGCATTCGTGCACATGCAGCCGGAGCAGACGCTGCAGGCCCACCTGGACCTGCGCGGCAAGTGGCTGCTGCCGATCCACAACGGCACCTTTGACCTGGCCCTGCATGACTGGCAACAGCCCTTCGAGCGCATCACCGCGCTGGCAGCCGCGCACGATGTGCCGATCGCCACGCCGATGATGGGCGAGGCGCTGGACATGCAGGCGCCGCAGGCAGGCACGCGCTGGTGGGAACAGGTGGCGCTGCGCTGAGCTTGCCTGGGCGCTGCTGTCACGGGGCGCCGGTTCGTGCAGGCAGTGACGTTGCGGACGATGGCTGTCGCGACGCCTTGCAGGGCGTCGCGCCACGCGTCCGCACTCTCCCCTATTGCAGCGCGTCATGTAAACGATTACACCCCCTGCTAGCGTAGCGCCTGCCCGATCCTGGCCGAACCTCCAAGGCTGTCGACATGACGCTGCGTGCTGATCGCTTCCGCCCCTCCTGGGCATGCCTGCGCTACGTCGCGCGCGCTCTGCTGCCGCTGGCCGTGATGGCCTCCGCCGCGCAGGCGCAGACACTGCCACCGCGCAGCCAGTGGCAGGCCAGCAGCTCATCACAGCAGGTCCCGGCGATGGCCATCGGCCATCTGATCGACAACGACCCGAAGACGGTCACCGGCGGCGCCTTCAGCCCCGGACACTGGTTCCAGATCGATCTGGGCGCACCGGCCCTGCTCGGCGGTGCACGCCTGACCTGGGACGTCTCCAATCCCGAGGGTTACACGCTGCAGACCTCGATGGACGGCCGGCAGTGGCAGACCGCATACACCATGGCCGACTCGCTGGGCGATGTGGAGACGCTGTACTTCGAACCGCGCCAGGCGCGCTATCTGAGGCTGGCCAGTCCCCAGCGCACGTCGGACTGGGGGGTCTCCATCTTCGAGATGGAACCCTTGGACGCCACGCTCAGTGCACGCGTGCACGGACTCGACAGCGCACAGGCAGCCGCGTTGTGGCAAGGCGGTAGCGGCGTCGCCCTCCCTACCGATGGCAAGGGCAGCCATGTGCTTGAAATCACCCTGCCGCGCGCTCAGCCGGGCACCGGCCTGGCGGTGGAGTGGGCGGGCCAGCGTGGCGCCGCACGCCTGCAGGCCCAGGATGCGCAGGGGCGCTGGCAGCCGCTGGCGCAGGACACGCAGGCCGCCAGCCATGCCCAGAGTTGGTTGGCCAGCGATACGGTGCACGATGTGCGTGCCCTGCGGCTCATCGTCGACGGGCCCTCGCCACAGGTCACGCGCCTGCGCCTGCTCGGCCCAAAGGCCGTGATGACGCCGATGAAGCAGTACCAGATCGCCGCCAGCGGCGCGCAGCGTGGCTTGTTCCCGGCGTCGTTGCAGATGCAGCAGACGTACTGGACGGCCGTGGGCGTGCATGCCGGACGGCAGAAGTCGATCTTCGACGAATACGGCAACATCGAGGCATTCAAGGGCGCACCGCTGGTGCAGCCGATCTGGCGCAATGCCGATGGGCGTGCCGCCGGTGCCGCGGAACAGACCGTGCAGCATGCCCTGCGCGACGGCTGGAAGCCGATGCCCTCGGCCGCCTGGTCGCCGCAGCCCGGTCTGGAACTGCGCAGCGAAGCGTTCGCGATCGAACGCGACGGCCAGCCCGTCACCTTCCTCCGGCATCGACTGCGCAATACCGGTACCACGCCGGTCGAGGGTATGCTGAGCCTGGTGGTGCGGCCGATGCAGATGAACCCGCCGTGGCAGAACGGTGGCCTGTCGCCGATCCGCGACGTGGCCATCGACGGCCAGAGCGTGCGCGTCAATGGTCGTACCCTGCTGCACTCGCTGTCGGCGGTCAGCGCCTCCGGCGCGGCACCGTTCGGCCCGAACGGCGAAACCGAGATCACCTCCGCCATCGCGTCGGGCCGGTTGCCCGGCGCACGCCAGGCCACCGATGCGCGTGGGCTGGCGGCGGCGGCGCTGGACTACCGGATCACACTGGCGCCCGGCGCCAGCCAATCCGTGGTCGTCGCCTTCCCGCTGGGTACGGCGGCGGCCGACGCCAAGGGTGTACTTCCGGAGCCACCGGCACTGGACCTCGCGCGCCTGCCAGGCGATGCCGATGCCGGCTTCGAGACGCTGGCCGCCGAAGCCTCCGCGGACTGGCAGGCACGATTGGGCCAGGTCGGCCTGCGCCTGCCCGATCCGTCGCTGGTCGACATGCTGCGTGCCCAGGCCGCGTATATGCTGATCAACCAGACCGGCCCGGCCATGCAACCCGGCCCACGCAACTACAACCGCTCCTTCATCCGCGACGGCATGGCCACCTCGGCGGTACTGCTGCGGATGGGCGAAGCCAAGGTCGCGCGCGACTACCTGGCGTGGTACAGCGAACACGGGGTACATGCCAACGGCCTGGTGTCGCCGATCCTCAATGACGATGGCAGCGTCAACACCGGCTTCGGATCGGACATCGAGTACGACAGCCAGGGGCAGTACGTCGCGTTGGTGGCCGATGTCGCGCGCCTCGACGGTGGCCCCGAGTCCGTGCGTGCATACCTGCCGAAAGTGAAGGCCGCGCTGCGCTTCCTGCAGGAACTGCGTGAGCGCACGCTGGTACCCGGTTACAAGGCCGATCAACCGGCGCCGGAACGCTTTGCCGGCATCCTGGCACCGTCGATCAGCCACGAGGGCTATCCCTCTCCCACCCACAGCTACTGGGACGACTACTGGGGCCTGAAGGGCTGGCATGACGGCGCATGGCTGGCTGAATCACTCGGCGACCACGCCACCGCCACCTGGGCACGCGGGCAGTACAAGGCGCTGTATGACGCACTGCACGCTTCGATCCGCGCGACGATGGCGTGGAAAGGCATCGATTTCATTCCCTCCTCCGCCGATCTTGGCGATGGCGACCCGACCGGCGTCTCCATCGCGCTGGATCCCACCGGTGCGCAGAGCGTGCTGCCGGCTGATGCGCTGCGCACCACCTTTGCCCGCTATCTTGACGACGTCCGCAAGCGCAACCAGCCCGGTGCGCTGTATGCGTACACCCCTTATGAAATCCGCAACGTCCTGAGCTATGTGCATCTGGGCCAGCCCGCAGCGGCCGACGAACTGCTGCAGGGCCTGCTGCGCGACCGTCGCCCGCTGCAATGGCAGGTGCTGGCCGAAGTCGTGCACTCACGGCTGCGTTTTCCGCGCTACCTGGGCGACATGCCGCACACCTGGATCGGTGCCGAATACGGCCGCACCCTGTTCGGGATGCTGATGCGCGAGGACGACGATGCCCTGTCACTGCTGCCGGGCACGCCGCCCTCCTGGCTGGCCGGCGATGGCCTTGCGGTGGAGCGCCTGCCGACGGCGTACGGCACGCTGCGGATGCAGGCACAGCAACGCGACGGTACGCTGACCGTGACGCTCGGCGAAGGGCTGCGCAGCGCCACGGCCGTCAAGGTCTGGTGGCCCACGCGCACGGCACCGAAGCAGGTGCGCGTGGACGGCCGTAGCGTTTCCGACTTCGATGCCGAGGGTGTGCGGTTGGCGAAGCCGTTCAGGACGCTGGAGGCGCGTTGGTAGAGCAGCCGAGCATGGCTCGGCTCTACAGAAGCAGCCTTGATGCCGGGGCATGCCCGGCGTCAGAGATCCGGCAAGCCCGGCGGGTTGGTCTGCGACTGCGGCACGGCTTCCTCGGTCACGTTCCAGCGCGCCAGTGCCTGTGCGTAGGTGCCGCTGCCGATCTGGGTATTGAGCGCCTGGGTCACCGCATCGGCCAGGCCGCTGCCCTTCCGCGTGGTGACCGAGATCGCAGCAGCGTTCGGCCAACCGCCCGGAAACAGGCCAACGCGCCGCACCTTGCCATCGCGCGCGGAGTACGCGCCGGTGGCGTTGGGTTCGAACGACACATCGGCCCGGCCGGTGATCACGGCCAGGCGGCCGACCACCGAATCATCGAAGTACTGGTATTGCACCGGCTCCAGCCCGGCCGCGATGTTCTGTGCATCCCACTGCCGCAGGATCTGGTCCTGGTTGGTGCTGGCACCGACCACCACCTTCAGGCCAGCGACATCGGCCGGCTTCTCGATCTTCTGGATGGGCCCGTCGGTGCGCGTATAGATGCCGAGCAGGTCATAACGGTAGCTGGAGAAGTCGAACTTCTTCTTGCGCTCTTCGGTCACGGTTACGTTGGACAACACTGCGTCGTACTTGCCCGACTCCAGTCCCAGCGGCCAGTCGGCCCAGGCGACCGGCACCACCACCAACTTCAGGCCCAGCGCATCGGCCACCAGCCGTGCGATATCCGGCTCGATGCCGATCACTTCCTTGCTGTCGGCACCATAGTCGGCCAGCGGCAACTGACCGGGATGCGTCGCGACGGTCAACGTGCCCGGCGTCACGAAGCGGAAGTCCGCCGGAACCAGCGCCTGCGCTTTCGGATCCACGGTCCCCCGCAGCGCTGGCGCGCCGGCACCGGCCAGGCTGCTGGTCGCTGCGGGCACGGCCTCCGGTCCCTGCCGTGCACGGGAATAGACGATGCCGGCAATGCCGATGACCAGCACAGCGATGACCAGCAGGGTGCTGCTCGAGGGACGACGGGACGTTGCAGGACTCATGGGGGTCACATCCGGATCAGAGGGTCTTGGCGAGAAAATCGGCGGTGCGCTGCTGGCGCGGGTGTTCAAATATGGCCTCGGGCGTGCCCTGCTCGATCACCCGGCCCTGGTCCATCATCACCACGTGATCGGCAACGCGGCGGGCGAAGCCGAGTTCGTGGGTGACGATCACCAGCGTGGTGCCGGAACGGGCGAGCTCTTCGATCACACTGAGCACTTCGGCCACCAGTTCCGGGTCCAGCGCCGACGTCGGCTCATCGAACAGCAGCACCTTCGGCTGCAGGGCCAGTGCACGGGCGATGGCGATGCGCTGCTGCTGGCCACCTGACAGCTGGCGCGGGAACGCATCGGCCCTGTCCGCCAGGCCGACGCGCTCCAGCAGCACGCGCGCCTGCTGTTCGGCCTGCGTACGCGGCACACCGCGCACCGCCATCGGCGCCTCGATGATGTTCTCCAGCGCGGTCAGGTGCGGGAACAGGTTGAAGCCCTGGAACACCATGCCCACCTCGGCACGACGGCGGCGGATCTCGCGCTCCGGCAGCTCGTACAGGGTGTCGCCGTCACGGCGATAGCCGATCAGCTGGCCACCGACGCTGACGAAGCCGGTGTCGGCGCGCTCCAGGTGGTTGATCAGCCGCAGCAGCGTCGACTTGCCGGCACCGGACGGGCCGATCAGCACCGTTACGCTGCCGCCGCGCAGTTCCAGGGTGATGTCCTCCAGTACCGGCTGCCCGTCGAACGCCTTGCCGACACCGTGCAGCGATATCGGCGCTCCCTGTCCGGCCTCGGCCGCGCTCGCGATGCGCGGCCGCACCGCAACCGGCGATGCCGCACGCGGCGCGGGCGAGGATACCCGCGACACGCTGCGCTCACGCTGCAGCTGGCCACGCGCGAAGCGCTGCTCCACGCGCCGCTGCAGCAGCGACAGCACGGTCAGGATCACCAGGTACCAGACCGTGGCCACCATCAGCAGTGGCACCACCTCCAGGTTGCGGCGGTAGATCACCTGCACGGTGTAGAACAGCTCCGGCAACGCCAGCACGTAGACCACCGACGTGCTCTTGGCCAGGCCGATCACATCGTTGAAGGCGGCCGGCAGGATCGAGCGCATCGCCTGCGGCAGGATGATGCGCCGCACCTGGCGGCCGCGCGGCAGGCCCAGCGCGGCCGCTGCTTCATACTGGCCGTGATCGACCGAGAGGATGCCACCGCGGATCACCTCGGCCGAGAACGCCGCCTGGTTCAGTGTCAGGCCCAGCACCGCAGCCGTGAACACACCGATCAGCTGGGTGGTGGGATACGAGAACAGGCTGATGCCGGTGAACGGAATGCCCAGTTCGATCGTGCTGTACAGATAGCCCAGATTGTTCAGCAGCAGCAACAGCACCAGCAGTGGAATCGAACGGAACAACCAGACGTAGCCCCACGATACCGCCGACAGCAACGGCGAGCCGGATACCCGTGCCAGCGCCAGCAGCGTGCCCAGCGCGAAGCCCAGGCCGGTGCCGAGCGCGGTCAGCAACAGCGTGCGACCCAGCCCTTCCAGCACCGGGCGGGCGAAGAACCACTCGGCGAAGGTGCCCCAGCCCCAACGTGGATTGCCGAGTACCGACTGCAGCCCGATCAGGATCAACGCCAGCGCCAGGACCGTGCCGAACGCCTGCAGCGGATGCCGCGCCGGCACGATCTTCAATGCCGGTGCCGGACGCACGGCCAGACCCTCGATCGCGGTGGACGGCGTACTCATGCTTGGACTCCCTGCACGGCGGCAGTGCTTGATGCCGGCGGACGCGCCGGTGCCCGCAGCTGCTTCTCGAACGGCAGATGGGCGATCGATTCCGGGTCGGCAGACAGATCGAACAGTGCGGTGTAGCCATGGCTCAGGTACAGGCCGACCGCCTCAGGCTGACGGAAGCCGGTGGTCAGGTACACGCGGCGATAGCCCTGGCGTGCGGCCTGGTCTTCAAGCTCCTGCAGTACCCGCCGGGCGATGCCCTGGCGGCGCAGGCCAGGCAGTGTCCAGATGCGCTTGAACTCGGCCGTATCCGGGTCGCGGTGAGGCATGAACGCGCCGCCGGAAATGGCCACGCCCTCACGCAGCAGCAGCACGAACGCTCCCACCGGCGCAGCGAATGCCTGCGCCGGGTAGCGTTGCAGCTCCTCGCGCGCACTGCCACCGATGCGTCGCCGCACATCGGCGTAACGACTGTCGTACTCCTGTTCGAGACCATCGAACAGCGGCCGCGCCAGTGGATCGTCCACCGATGTGTAGAGGAAGCGCTCCTCGAATGGTGCCGTACTCATGCTGCGTCCTCCACCAGATAGTGTTCGGCCAGCCGCGCCCAGAGGCTGGCGGCAGGGGCGATGGCCGCATCGTTGAACACGTAGCGCGGGCTGTGCAGCGGCGCACTGTCACCGTTGCCGACGAACACGAAGCTTCCGGGCCGGGCCTGCAGCAGGAAGGCGAAGTCCTCGCTGGCGGTGCGCGGCGCGAAGGCATCCAGCACCTGCCCTGCGCCGAATCCCTGCAGCGCCACCTCACGGATATAGGCGGTCTGCTGCGGATGGTTGATCACGCTCGGGAAGCCACGCGGGAACTCGATCTCGGCGCGCGCCCCGAACGCGGCGGCGGTCTGCTCGGCAAGCTCGGTCACGCGACGGCGCAGCGTGTCGCGAACGTCGGGCAGATAGGCGCGTACGGTCAGGGTCAGCTCCACCACATCGGGAATCACGTTGGCCGCCTGCCCACCGTGGATCGAACCGACCGTCACCACGCCCATCTGCCGCGGGTCCACATTGCGCGACACCACACTCTGCAGTGCGGTGACGATGTGCGCGGCGGCGAGGATGGGATCCACGCTTCCCTGTGGTTCCGCACCATGCCCGCCCTTGCCGATCACCCTCAACCGTGCCCAGTCCACCGATGCCATCGCCGGTCCGTCGACGAAGCCGAAGTGCCCCACCGGCACACCCGGCCAGTTGTGCAGTCCGTAGATCGCATCCACCGGAAAGCGCTCGAACAGACCGTCGGCGAGCATCCTTGACGCACCGGAGCCGGTTTCTTCCGCCGGCTGGAACACCAGTTGCAGGGTGCCATCGATGCGCCCGTGCCGGGCCAGGTAATGCGCCGCCGACAGCAGGATCGCAGTGTGGCCATCATGACCGCAGGCGTGCATCCGTCCTTCGTTCTGGCTGGCATAGGGCAGCCCGGACGCCTCTTGGATCGGCAGCGCATCGATGTCGGCGCGAAGCCCGAGCCTTCGGCTGCCCTGACCCCGCTGCAGCGTTCCGACCACACCGGTTCCACCGACGCCCGTGGTCACCGTATAGCCCCACTGCTGCAGGAGTTCGGCTACGCATGCGCTGGTGCGATGCTCCTCGAAGGCGAGCTCCGGGTGTCGATGCAGGTCGTGGCGGATGGCGATGGCCTCATCGGCGCGTGCGGCTATTTCAGGCAGCACGCCCGTCGGCCCGGTGGGCGCCACAGTCAACGATGCCCGGCGCAGTACGTTCATCGCCTCACCCCACCTTCCGCGCCGGTTCGGCGGCCGTCGAATGACGGCTGGCCTTGTAGGGCAGGCCCAGGTGGTCGCGCAGCGTCTTCCCTTCCAGCTCGCGCTGGTGATACCCGCGCGCCTGCAGGATCGGCAGTACCAGGGTCACGAAATCGTCCAGCCCCTCGCGCTGCGCCGCAAACCCGAGAATGAAGCCATCGCTGGCGCCCGCCTCGAACCAGCGGATCAACTCGTCGGCCACGTGCTCGGGTGTACCGATGAAGTTGGGCCGCGGGCTCACCGCCTGCAACGCGACCTGGCGCAGGCTCAAGCCCTGCTCGCGGGCGTCCTGCTTGATGCGATCGGTGGTGGAGCGGAACGAATTGCTGCCGATCTCGCCCAGCTCGGGGAACGGCGCGTCGGGATCGTACTGGGTGAAATCGTGATGGTCGAAGAAGCGCCCGAGGTAGGCCAGCGCATCGTCCAGGCCTGCGAGTGCGGCAATCGCCTGGTACTTGGCTTCGGCCTCCTCGGCGGTGTGGCCGACAATCGGCCCGATGCCCGGAAAGATCTTCACGTCATTGCCGCTGCGCCCGTGGGCGATGGCCGAATTCTTCACCTTCTGGGTGAAGGCACGGGTTTCTTCCAGCGAGGGCGAGTGGGTGAATACCGCATCGGCATACTTGCCGGCCAGCGCGATGCCGTCGTCGGACGAGCCCGCCTGGAAGATCACCGGCTGGCCCTGCGCCGAGCGCTGGATGTTCAGTGGGCCTTCGACCTGGAAGAAGCGGCCCTTGTGGTCGAGGCGGCGGAACTTGTCGGCGGCGAAGAAGGTGCCCTGTTCGCGGTCGCGGATGAAGGCATCGTCGTCCCATGAATCCCACAGGCCCTGCACCACCTCCAGGTATTCGTCGGCGATCTGGTAGCGCAGCGCATGTTCCGGATGCGGGCGGCCGTAATTGCGGCCCGATCCTTCCAGCGGCGAGGTCACCACGTTCCAGCCGGCGCGCCCACCGCTGATCAGGTCCAGCGAGGCGAACTGCCGGGCCACGGTGAACGGATCGCTGTAGGAGGTGGACAGCGTGCCGGCCAGGCCGATCTTCTTCGTCGCCGTGGCCAGCGCGGACAACAGCGAGATCGGCTCGAAGCGGTTGAGGAAGTGCGGGATCGATTTCTCGTTGATGTACAGCCCATCGGCAACGAAGCCGAACGCGATGCCGTTGTCTTCGGCCGTGCGCGCGATGTCGATGTAGAAGTCCAGGTTCACGCTGGCATCGGCCGGGTTGGACGGATGCTTCCACGCATGCATGTGGCTGCCCGGTCCCTGCAGCATGATGCCGAACGGGATGGGGCGCGGTGTCTTGCTCATGGGTATCGCTCCTGCAGGTCAGGCCACCGCCGCGCGTGGCGCGGGCGACAGCAGTTCAAGGGATGCCAGGCGTGCGTCGAGGTCGGCCACCGGCGCATCGAGGATGAATTCGCCCACGCCGAAGCGGCGGTGCAGTGCGTCCAGTTCCCCGCGCACCTGCTGCGCGTCGCCCGACAGCACGCTGGGCCGCGTCTCTTCGATACGGAAGTCGGTCACGCCCACCTGGCGGGCATACTCGGCCGCGGCGTCCGGGCTGGGCAGGTTCACCGTCTGCCCCGGGCCGAGGTGCAGCTTGTAGACACGCAATGCGCCGACATGGCGCGCCGCCGCCTCGCTGGTGGGCGCCGCGAAAGCGACGGTGGCCAGCAACGGCGGCTGCGTGGATACGGCGCGATAGGCCTCGAACGCCGCTTCGATGTGCTTCGGGTCGCCGTCGAAATGGGCGGCATAGACGAAGCGCCAGCCCAGCTCCGCCGCCTGCCGTGCGCTCTGCGGGCTGGCGCCCAGCAGGAAACGCTCGGCCGCCACCTGCGGCACCGGCCGCGCCTGCGCATTGGCATGCGCATGATCTTCGGCCAGCGAGCCGGACAGGAATCCTTCCAGATCGCGCAGCTGCTGATCGAAATCGGCGAAGGCCGGCCGCCCCGCGGCCAGCGCTGCGGTGGACGCCGGCAGGCCACCGGGTGCCTTGCCCACCCCCAGGTCGACGCGTCCGGGCGCCAGCGCCGCCAGCAGGTTGAAGTTCTCGGCCACCTTGTACGGCGCATAGTGGCGCAGCATCACGCCACCGCTGCCGATGCGGATGCGCCGGGTCTGTGCCAGCACCCATGCCGCCAGCACCTCCGGCGCCGGACTGGCCAGGGTCGGTGCGGCGTGATGCTCGGCAAACCAGTAGCGGTGGTAGCCCAGCTGTTCGGCACGCTGGGCCAGCTGCAGGCTGTTGCGCAGCGCCTGCTCGGCGCCTGCGCCTTCGGCCACCGGGCTCTTGTCCAGCACGCTGATGAGGTAGCTCATGTCCGCGTCCTCGCTCAGGGGTGGGCCACAGGAATGCCAAGCAGGCCATTGAGTGCGGCCAGGATCGGCTCGGCACCGGTCACGTACTGCCGGTCCTGGTAGGCACCGTTGGCGTGTTCGCTGCGCACGCCCTGCGGCAGCACCAGCTTCGGCAGCGACTGGTCCTGCTCGCCCACCGCCGCGATCACCTCGCGGCGTGGCCGCGCGAAGCCGATGCGGCGCACGTCCAGCTGTGCATCCAGGCCGTCGATGCTGGACAGCGCGCCTTCCAGCAGCAGGCTGTGCCGGCAGAAGAAGCGCTGGCCCGGCAACTGGCCGTCGACGAACTCGCGATCAAGCAGGAACAGAATGGGTTTGGGGGAGGCAGCTGCAGCCACGGGTTCGTCCTCGTCTGGGCCGGCAATGAAGTGCCGTTTCGCTATCGATGCTAGAGAAGCTGTGCGCCGCGCCCGTACCTGCTGGCGACAATCGCCGGTCGGATCCGGCCACGCAGATGCAGGTTGGCAATAAGCAGACTGCTGGCCGTTATGGGCAGCTCAGGCGATGCGGCGCAGGGGCGCCGGCCCGCTGGCGGCATGCGGCAGCAGATGCCCGGCAGCGCGCTCGGCAGCCAACTGGATGCGCGCCTGCAACGCCGCGCTGTTGATCTGCTCGCCATCGAAATCGGCTGGTGTGGCGTACACGCCGATGGGCAACGTATGCGCCTGCAGGAAGCTGAACAAAGGTCGCAGCTGATGGTCGATCACCAGCGCATGCCGCTCGCTGCCCCCGGTGGCCGCCAGCAGCACAGGGGTGTCCACCAGCGCCTCGAGGTCGATGAAGTCCACCAGGTGCTTGAACAACCCCGGGTACGAGCCACGATGGACCGGTGCGGCCACCACCAGCAGCTCGGCATCCTCGAGGGTGGCCAGCGCCTGTTCCACCGCGGGCTCGGCCTCGCTGCGCGACAGCGTCTGCCCCAGCGCGCGTGCAATCGGCGCCAGCTCCACCAGTGTCACGCTGGCATGCAGGCGCTGCTGCAGCGCCTCCAGCAGGTGCCGTACCAGCAACAGCGTGCGCGAATTCACCGATGCCGTTGGCGAACCGATCAACGCAACAATCTTCAACCCAGATGACATGCCACTCTCCTCGGTAACGCCGGACGCTGGCCGGCGACGCCATGCCTGAACCTCAGAACCGGTAATTGACCCGCCCGTACCAGAACGCGCCGATCCTGCTGAGCACGTCACCGCTGTCCCAGGTGGTCTCGATGCTGGCCACGTCGGTGGCGCTGCGCGCGTACTCCGGCACCTTGCGGGTGCGCTTGTCGAACACGTTGTTGATGCCCAGCGCCGCACTCCAGCCCGCGCCCAGCTCCACACCGCCGGACAGGTTCGTCACCAGCACCGGTGGCTGCCTGTACTCCACGCCGTTGTTGAGGCGCTTGATCGACCCGTAGTAGGTAACGTCCACATTCGAGCGCCAGCGTCCGTTCTGCCAGCCCAGTCCGGCCACCTGGGTGTAGCTGGGCGTACGGAAGCGCAACGCGTACTCGCCGGACTTCGTCAGCAGGTTGATGTTGGGCAGCCCCTGCAGCGCCGCAGGAATGGCGCTGACGCTGCGGATCGTGGTGCGTCCGACGTTGGCGGCATAGCTCCAGCGCAGCTTGCCCCACGATGTGTCCTGGTTCGCCTCCAGCGTCAGCTCCACGCCGCGCGTGCGGGTGTCGCCCACGTTGGTGAAGTAGCTGGCATAGAACGCGTCGCCCGGCAGGATGCTGATGCCGGCCGAACCCAGCAGCGCATCGATCGTGTTCTTCTGCGCGGAGGTCAATACGGTGCCGCTGTTGTCGGTGATGCGCGCCGGATCCTGCGCGTTGTAGCCGATCTGGCTGGACTGGCCGAGCTGGCCGCGGATGTCGATCTGGTAGGCATCCACGGCCAGGTGGAAGGCCGGGCTCGGGTCCCAGGTCACGCCGATGCTGTAGTTGGTGGCCTTCTCCGGTTTCAGCGGGGTGGCACCCAGTGCCACCGCAGCGGGCGAGGACACCTGCGCCACCAGCGTCGTACCGCACGGGCAGCTGCCCGTGGCCTGGTAGAACTGCGCGCCCAGGCTTGGCGCGTGGAAGCCGTTGCTGACCGTCGCACGCACGCCCAGTGCGTCGGTGATGTCGAAGCGGCTGGTCAAGCGTCCGGTCGAGACGCTGCCGAAGTCCGAATGGTCTTCCCAGCGCGCGGCCGCATCCAGGTACCAGCGCGAGGTGACGTTGGTCGCCGCCCCCACGTACACCGCCTTGCTGTTGCGCGTGGCCTTCACCGCGTCGGCGGTGGAGTAGCCGACAAACGCAGCGGCACCGAATCCGGTGTACGACTCCCACTGCCCTGCCCCGCGCTCGTAGCGCTCGTGCTGGTACTCGGCACCGGCACTCACTTCCAGGGGTGAGGCAAAGGCCGCCACCTCAAAGCCCCGGCGCAGGTCCAGGTTGGCAATGCCCTGCTGGTAATCCAGCTTGCCGTCATAGAAGTCGGTGGGCGAGCCCGGGTACGGCAGCGAGTAGTTCACCGAGTTGCGGGTATAGGTGCGCACCGTGCTGCGGTTGCCGGTCAGGCTGGCGTCGTAGTCCCAGCCGGCCAGCTGCCCCTTCACGCCGGCGGTGCCGGTGTACTGCTTCTCCTTGGTCTCCAGCACCGGCAGGAAGCCGTCGGGAAACACGCTCAGCACCCCCGGTGTCCGGTACGTGGTGAAGATCGTGGCCGGCAGGCGGAAGTTCTGGATCGCCTGCGCGGTGCGGTCACTGGCAGTGGCGTTGGCGTAGAACTGCGCGCTCTCACCCAGGCCATGGCCCACGTTCACCGCAAACGCCTTCAGCGCATACGACGGTGAGCTGAGGATGGTGTTGGCTTCGGCATCGCGCGTGGCCTCGGCAGGGTCCGGCGTCGCACCGGCCGGCAGGCGGTTGTTCGGCCGCAGCGCGACCCGGTTGCCATTGGCATCGATCGCCGGATAGCTCAGATAGCCATCGATGTAGCGTCGCGTCCGGATCGCGTGGTGCTGGCGCGTGGTCTCGCCCGAGAGGTTGATGAAGCCGTCCTCGCCCCAGGGCAGGCCGACGTTGGCGCGCACGCTGGTACGCGTACCGTCGCCATCGATGCTCTGCCCGCTCTCCACCGACACCTCACCGCCCTGTGCCTGCGATTTCAGGATGACGTTGACCACACCGGTGATCGCGTCCGAGCCGTAGATGGCGGAGGCACCGTCGCGCAGCACTTCCACGTGGTCGATGGCCGACACCGGAATCAGCGCCAGATCCGCCCAGGCGTGGCCAGGAAAGCCACCGCCGTTGGCACCGCTCACATAGGCACTGGCGTTGCGGCGCTTGCCGTTGACCAGCACCAGCGTGTAGCCCGGTGAAAGATTGCGCAGCTGATAGCCGCGGATCAGGCTCTCCTGGTCGCTCTGGTAGCCACCGATCTGGCTCAGCGACGGCAGGCTGCGCTGCAGCGCTTCGAGCAGGTTGGCCTGCCCGGTCGCAGCAAGATCCTCGGCGGAGATCACGTCGATGGGCGTGGAGCTGTTCTTGACCGTGCGCGTGCTGGTGCGCGAGCCGGTCACCACCACTGCGTCCAGGGTGGATGCAGCGACGTTGGCGGCGGCCGCTGTGGTTGCCGGCTGCGCATCGGCGTCTGCCGCATGCACGGGGGCCGCTACCAGGGCGGCGGCGATCAACACAGCAAGAGGACTCAGGACGGGGGCGTAGGCGGCAGGCATGGGGGCTCGTGGGGTGGGCCGGAAACACGCTTCCATTCAAGGGCCTGTTCACCCGCCACGACAGGCGTGATCGCGTCACCCAGCCGTAACATCCGGCCACCCACATGACCGCTGGTAATGACGTTAGGCAGCGCGCTTGCATGGGGTCGGATCCCTTTCGAAGGAAACGGATCCGACCCCAGCCGCCATATATCCCGCAGGCATCACCTCATGACCGCATGCCACGCGGCGGCATGCACCATCACCGGTAGCATCAGGCCATGCCCATCCACGCTGCCGATCCCACCGCGCCGACCGTCGCCATCGTGGCCTGCCACGGCCAGGGCCTGTTCGAGTTCGGTTGTGCGGTGGGCCTGTTCGCACCGGTGCGTCCGGAACTGGGCGTGGCGTGGTACCGCACGCAGCTGTGCGCGGGCGAACCCGGCGCGCTGCGCATGCTCGGCAATACGCAGGTGCAGTTGCCGCATGATCTCAACGCGGTGGACGATGCGGACATCATCGTCATTCCCGGTTGGCGCGAACCCAGTGAACGCCCGCCGCAGGCGTTGCTTGATGCGCTCGTCCGCGCCCACGCGCGCGGCGCCCGCATCGCCTCGATCTGCTCGGGCGCCTTCGTGCTGGCCTGGGCCGGCCTGCTCGATGGCCGCCAGGCCACCACCCACTGGCGGCTCACCGAAACGCTTGCGCAGCAGTTCCCCCGCATCGGCGTGCGCGACGACGTGCTCTACGTCGACGCCGGCAGCATCATCACCTCGGCCGGTTCGGCCACCGGCATGGACATGATGCTGCACATGGTGCGCAAGGATTACGGCGCGCGCGTGGCCAACCTCGTTGCCGAGCGCCTGGTGCTGGCGCCCTGGCGTGATGCCGGGCGCAGCCAGCGCGTCAGCCGCGCCATTCCCAGCGGCGAGCCGACGCGCCTGGCCAAGCTGATGGAATGGATGCGGCGCAATCTGCGCGAACCGCACTCGCTGGGCAGCCTGGCCGAACAGGCCGCGTTGAGCCAACGCACCCTGCAACGGCAGTTCCTCGACGCCACCGGCCTGTCACCCATCGACTGGCTGATCCGCGAGCGGGTGGCTTTCGCCCGCGAGCTGCTGGAAACCACCGACCGCCCGCTGCACTGGGTCGCCGAGCAGGCCGGTTTCGGCTCACAGGAATCATTCCGCCGCCATTTCCGCGGGCTGGTCGATGCCAGCCCCACCGAGTACCGCAGCCTGCATCGGCAGGGCATCGAAGCCGATCGACTGGTCGGCTGCTGAGGGTAGGCCTGCGGCAACGTCCGCCTTTCCACTCCGCCATCGGACCGGCAAGATATCGCCATGTCCCGCAGGCCGATGGAACGGTGATGACTGACCGCCCTTACAGGAACTACCGCTTCGGGATAGGCGTGTCGCTGGTGCTGGCGGCGTTCATCGCCACCCTTTCGCTCATCGCTGTGGCCACCCCCAATCTGGGTTGGGGCGTTGTGGCGCTGGCCACCCTGGCGATCTGGGTGGGCGTACCGTTGCTGCTGGTGCTTGTGCTGGCGTGGCTGCGCTACATGGTACGGGACCGTGGCCAGGTGCCCGGCCGCGTGCACGCCGTGATGTTCGTGCCCACCGCCGCAGCCATGCTCATCGTTCCGCTGTGGCAGTCCCTGCAGAACACCTGGGACAGCCTCGCCGGCGGCTCGCGTGCCGCCATCGCGGAACTGCACGTCAATCTCAGCGGGCAGCCGCTGTGGCTGGACACCTCGTCGTATGCATCCACCGGCTCTGGCGCTGGGCCGGACCTGCCCATGCAGAGCGACACGCCCGAACGTTTCATCGCCTTCCACCGCTACCCCAACGCGCAGTCCGATGCAGACAGGGCATTCCCGTATGAAGGCGGACGCCTGAAGCGCTCGGTGGACCACTACCGCTACGCCACGCCCTCCGGAGATCGTGCCGTCACCGACGTGCCCTTGCTGCGCCACCCCTATCCGGACCTTGCGCCCTTCAACGCGTCATGGAGGCGCCCGGGCACGCCGGAACTGGTGCACCTCTATTACCACTACCGCGATCATGTGGAGGTCGCGCCCGCGCTCGCACGCCTCAGCGGCACTACCGCAGATGATCTGGAGCGCAGCCGCTTCGAAGGCCTGGTGCTGTTCAAGGTCCACAACTACGGCGGCGCGCCCATCGTGCGGATGGAGGTCAATGGCATCGCACTGGACATCGGAGACGGCGCCATCGCCAGCATCCGGACGCCGCCCGCGGACTGCACCGCGTACGGCTACCCGGACGGCGCCGCGCTGCTTCCGCTCGATCAGCCCCTGCAGGTCCGCTGGCAGACCAGCAGCGAGCCGATGCGCTGGCACAGCGCCCGCGTGCAGGTACCGGCGTTCCGCACGCCGCAGCCCATGGAGGGCCAGTCAACCCTGCAGCGCGTGCTGCTGTATGTGCTGCCTGATGACGCGCTGGCCGCCGAACGCTACGCGGAAATATTCGACCGCGATACGCGGCGCGGCATCCGCGCTACTGGCCTGCCCGCGGCGGCCGCTGCGGTGGCCACCTGCGGCAGCGCCTACGCCACCTATGGCGAAGACGCGCCGCCGCCGCTGGCAGACTGAGCAGCGTCGCCGCGGCGCCTGTTCTCAGCGGCGGCCACGCATCCGCCAGCACTGTGCGATGAAACCGAGCACGAACACCACGAAACACCCCAGCAAGGTCTGCAGCACGACCGGAGCCATCGGCGCGGCCGCAATCGGATGTGCCACCGGGATGCGGGTCAGCGTTTCATTCACGCCCGGCACCAGCGACAGCAGGAAGCTGAACGACAACGCGAAGGTGGACAGATACCGCGCCGCCCGCCCCAGGAAGCGCAGGCGCGCGGCCAGCACGCCGCCGAAAGCAACCAGCAGCACGATCACGCCAAAGGCGTGGCCGGGATTGAGTCCGCCCGTGCTGGACACGGTGAACGAGGTTGCCACCGACAGCACCAGGCCCAGCAGGTAGAGCTTGCCGGCACGCGTGGCCGGATCGATGGCGCGGTGGCGGACGAAGCCATAGAGACCGGCCACGATGGGAAGCAGGCTGACGGCAGTGTGGATGACGCCGAGGGCGGACAGCGGGTGTGGCATGGGAGTGCTCCGTTGGGATTGAACAAACCTACTAGTAGGTAGGCATGGTGGACAAAAAGAAGACCCGCGTTGCCGCAGGCCTTCCGCATACAGTTCTCAGGAGGCGCTCACCCGCGCGATCGCCAGCCGCGCCAGGGCCGCGAAGGTGGCCGCATCGCCAAACCCCCGCGCCGCCAGCATCGCACCATGCACGGACGCCATGAACGCCTTGGCTTCGTCGTCCGCCGGGCCCTGCAGGCGCAGCTGCCCCTGCGCAGCGCCCTTCTGCAGGGTGCGGGTCAGCCACTCGGTCAGGTCCTCGAAGTGGCCGCGCACCTCCTCGGCAATCTCCACCGGGATCATCGGTGCTTCCGCGGCCAGCATCGCGCAGATGCAGAACGACGCCGTTCCGCCGGCAATGCAGCTGGACCAGTAATCGACATAGGCGTTGAGCTCCAGCAGCGGATCACCCAGCTGCCGGTCCAGCAGCGCCAGTCCCTCGCGTGCCTCGGCCCGGTACAGCACCACCACCGTGCGCACCAGATCGGCCTTGCTGGGGAAGTGGTGATGGATGCTGGCCTTGCTGATGTTCACCCGCGCGGACACGTCCGCGTAGCTGAAACCGTTGTAACCACCGGCTTCCAGCAGGGAACGGGCCTGTGCCAGGATCTCCAGCGCCTTCGTGGACAGCGACTCTTTCATGGGCGCAAACCTACTAGTAGGTAGATCGCCTGTCAACGGGCCGACCCGCGCCGTTCAGTGGGAAGACACATACAGCGCACCGGCTGGCGCGGGTGGCACCGCGAAGCTGCGCCGCATCCGCGCCACTTCCGCCGCCGGCGGCAGGCCGAACAGACGCTTGAACTCCCGGTTGAACTGCGACGGGCTGGCATACCCCACCGCCAGCGACGCCGCCTCGGCGGTCATCCCCTGGCGCAGCATCAGCAACCGCGCCTGGTGCAGGCGCGTGGACTTCACGTACTGCATGGGCGAGGTGCCGGTGATGTCACGGAAGTGATCGTGGAAGGTCGCCACGCTCATCCCCGCCTCCGCCGCCAGGCGTGCCACGTCCAGCGCCGTGGCATAGGCCACATGGATCTGCCGCAACGCCCGGCCGATGCTGCCGAAACGGCCGCGCATGGCCAGCGCCTCACGCATCGCAGCGCCCTGCGCGCCGGTCAGCACGCGGAAGTACACCTCGCGCACCAGCGCCGGGCCCAACACCGCCGCTTCCCGTGTGTCGCCCAGCGCATGCAGCAGCCGTATCACCGTGGCCTGCATCGGCGGGTCCATCGGGCTGGCCATCATGCTGCGCGCGTGTGTCTGCCCCGGCGCCTCATGCGCGTCCAGCGCAAGCAGCAGCTCCGCCGCCAGTTGCAGGTCCAGGTGCAGGTAGATCGCCAGCAACGGCGCCTCCGCCGACGCGTCGGTTTCCATGGTGAACGGCACCGGCACCGACACCGCCAGGTAGTGCTGCGCGTCGTACTGGTAGACCTGCCCGCCCAGGTAGCCGCGCTTGACGCCCTGGCAGACGATCACGATGCCCGGGTCGTACAGCACCGGCGTGCGCGCCAGCGGCCGGTTCGAGCGCAGCAGGCGTACGCCCGGCACGGCGGTGAGCGTGTAGCCCTCCTCCGGCGCCAACGCCTGCAGCAGCCCCACCATGCGCGCCTGCGCATCCTGCTGCACCGGATCATCGCCAGACCGCACCGCACACCTCAGAGGAATAGGCAAGATCGGCCGAAGCTTAGGCCTGTAGGGCATCCCCCACAAGCACTACTGTGCAAGCCCGCTTTCCATGAGGCCATCACCATGTCCCCCTCCCGTCTGCTGCTCATCACCGGCGTCAGCAGCGGCTTCGGCCGCGCCCTCGCCGAACAGGCCCTGCAGGCCGGCCACCGCGTGGTCGGTACCGTGCGCAACGAACCGGCCCGCCAGGCGTTTGAATCCCTCGCCCCCGGCCGCGCGTTCGGCCGCCTGCTGGACGTCACCGACCACGCCTCCATCGACGCGCTGGTCGATGCCATCGAAAGCGGCATCGGCGCCATCGACGTGCTGGTCAACAACGCCGGCTATGGCCACGAAGGCATCCTCGAGGAATCCACGCTGGACGAACTGCGCCACCAGTTCGAGGTCAACGTGTTCGGCCCCGCCGCGCTCATCAAGGCCGTGCTGCCGCATATGCGCGCGCGCCGCCGTGGCCACATCCTCAACATCACCTCGATGGGCGGCTTCATCACCCTGCCCGGCATCGCCTGGTACTGCGGCAGCAAGTTCGCACTGGAGGGCATCAGCGAGGTGCTGGGCCAGGAAGTGGCCGCGTTCGGCATCCACGTCACGGCCGTCGCGCCGGGATCGTTCCGCACCGACTGGGCCGGCCGTTCGATGGTGCGTGCACCGCGCAGCATTGAAGATTACGACGCCTTGTTCGACCCCATCCGCCGTACGCGCGAGGCCAAGAGCGGTCATCAGCTGGGCGATCCGGAAAAGGCGGCGCAGGCCATGCTGAAGATCATCGACGGCGACGCACCGCCCAGCCACCTGCTGCTGGGCAGCGATGCCGTGCAAAGTGTGCGTGACAAGCTGCAGGCCATGTCCAGCCGCATCGACCAGTGGGAGGCCGTGAGCCGATCCACCGACGGCGGTTGACATGCAGGTATTTACCTGCCTATTCTGTCCGCCATGGATGCAGACAAGGTGTTCAAGGCCCTGGCCGACCCCACGCGCAGGACGCTGCTGGACCTGCTCTGCGCAGACAACGGCCAGACGTTGGGCCAGCTGTGCGAACACTTGGACATGGCCCGGCAATCGGTCACCCAGCACCTGGGCCTGCTGGAAGACGCCAACCTCATCAGCACGGTGCGCCGTGGCCGCGAGAAGCTGCACTTCATCAACCCGGTGCCGCTGCATGACGTATACGAGCGCTGGGTACGCAAGTTCGAGCAGCAGCGCCTGAGCCTGCTGCATGACCTGAAACGAGAACTGGAAGGAGAATGACGATGTCCGCAGCGTCCACCCGCTTCATCCACGTGGTCTACATCGCTTCCACGCCACAGAAGGTGTTCGAGGCCATCACCCGGCCCGAGATCGCCCGCCGCTACTGGGGCCACGAGAACGTGTCGGACTGGAAACCCGGCTCGCGCTGGCAGCATGTGCGCGCCAACGACACGCGCTCGGTCGAGCTGGTCGGCGAAGTGGTGGAAAGCACCCCACCCTCGCGACTGGTCATCACCTGGGCCGCGGCCTCGCAGGCCGACAACCGGGACAGCTACAGCCGCGTCACCTTCGAGATCGTGCCCTACCAGGACATGGTGCGGCTGACCGTCACCCACGACGATCTGGAACCCGGCAGCGGCATGGATACCGGCATCCGCCAGGGCTGGCCGATCGTGCTGTCCAGCCTGAAATCGCTGCTGGAGACCGGCAAGGGCTTGGATGTGTTTGCGAAGCCGAGCTGACCGGTGGGGTGTCTGGCCGCAGTCACTTCAACGCCGGGTCGATGACCGGAAGCAACCCGAGATCCACCAGGCTCATCTCAACCTGGTTGGCCTGTTGCACGGCATGCGGGTCGGCAAGATCGAGTACGTCGGTGGCGAGGATGAGCGTGCCATTGCCCCGTCGCTCAAGCTTTGCCGCAGCAGGAACCTGATCACGGGTGAGCGCCTCATCCACGTATCCCATCCAGCCCAGGAACTCACGATGGGGAAACGGTGCTCGATGCAGGCTGTAAAGCAGTAGATCAGCACCCACACGCTGTTTCACGTTCGTCTGTATCAAACACACATCGGGCCGCTTGGACATCGCATCCAGAATCGTCCACAGCACGCGCGATGGCCGCTCGAAGACCACCTCCACATCGCTGATGCTGATCCGAATCGAGCCAAAGCTTGGAGAGATCGCCAGCCCAACCCGTCCGCGCGCCCTCCAGCTCGCCTCATCTCCCGCGTTCGTCAACAGCAGACCGGGAGCGCCGGCATGCCGCAGCTCTGGAAACTCTGCCTCGTCCGCTTCCATTCGGGCGACGATCCTTGATCGCTCTACAAATGACACGAAGTGGTCCTTCGGCCCTTTCGGCATGCCCCACCATTGCCGGAAATCAGGCGTCAGCTCTCCGAGATCCTCGATCAATGCAGCCGAATAAGCGTATGCCCCTGAGAGGGACAGCCTCTGTGGGACGAACTTCACGGTCAATGTAGCGATCATCTCAACGTGCACGATGAAACCAAGGCGGTGTCGGCGACACTCAAGCCCCATCAGGCGGTGCAGAGGCAACAGGCATGACGCCGCGACCTGCCAAACCAATGAAAGCAAAGGCAATTTATTCCGCGTTGGCTGAGCAGCCGACCGCCATACCAAGCGCATTGCGACATTCGGCTTAGACTGTATGTATTCACTACCCACTCCGCTCAGAACCTCCCACTTCCCCCCATGCACCCGCACCTGGAAAAGATCGGCGACACCACCTTCCTGCGCGTCCATGACCAAGGCCCCGTGCTGGATGCCAACGGCCTGCGCGACCTCGTCGGCGACGCGCTGGGTCGCCCTGCCGAGTGGATCGTGGTTCCGGTGCAGCGCCTCTCGCCGGACTTCTTCGATCTGCGTTCGGGCGTGGCCGGGCAATGGGTGCAGATGCTGGTGAACTACCGCCTGCGTTTTGCCGTGCTGGGGGATGTCAGCGTCCACCGGGCGCGCAGCGAATCACTGGATGCGTGGATCACCGAGAGCAATCGCGGCCACGAGGGCTGTTTCGTGGCCGACTGGGATGCGCTGCGGGCGCGGCTAGCGGCGCCGGCCCGCTAGCGCGCCGTCCAGCCCCCGTCCACCGGCAGCGCCGTGCCGGTCATCTGCGCCGCCGCGTCCGAGGCCAGAAAGACTACGGTCTGCCCCAGCTGCTCGGGGGTGACGAACTGCAACGAGGGCTGCTTTTCGGCCAGCAGCGCACGCGCGGCGGACTCCTGGTCGATGCCCTCGCGCTCGGCCAACGCGGTGATCTGCTGCTCCACCAGCGCCGTGCGAACCCACCCCGGGCAGATGGCATTGGCGGTGATGCCGGTGCCCGCATTCTCCAGCGCGGTCACCTTGGTGAAGCCCACCACGCCATGCTTGGCCGCCACATAGGCCGACTTGTTCACCGAGCCCACCAGCCCATGCGCCGACGCGATGTTGATGATGCGGCCGGCGCCCTGCTGCTTCATGTGGGGCAAGGCCGCCGCCGTGGCATGGAACACCGCCGAGAGATTCAGCGCCAGGATCGCGTCCCACTTCCCGACGGGAAATTCCTCGATCGATGCGGTGTGCTGGATGCCCGCGTTGTTCACCAGGATGTCGATACGCCCCATCCTCGCGACGGCGTTGGCGATCATGTTCCGTACGGCCTCGCCCTGGGACAGATCGGCCCCGTCATGCGCCACCCGCACACCGAACTCCGCTTCGAGGTTGGCGCGGAGGCTCTCGATCTGCGCCGCATCGCCGAAGCCGTTCAGCACGATGTCGGCGCCCTGTCGCGCCAGCGCCGTGGCGATGCCAAGGCCAATACCGCTGGTGGAACCGGTAACCACCGCGACCTTTCCGTTCAACATGGGCGAGCTTCCATCACGTGCAGGGGGCCAGTGTAGCTCCGCAACTGCACGCCACGCGTGGATGCGCCCCTCTCGGCAGGAATTCATATTGGCTCTATAGTCGGCGCCATCCACCCAAGGATGGCTCGATGAACCCCAGCAAGGCCCTGCTGCCGGCGGCCCTCGCCGCACTGCTCGCTCCTGCCCTCAGCCAAGCCGCATCGCCCGAGCAGCTGGCAACGCCGCTCACCACTGGCAGTGTGCGCCTGGATATCGCCAGTGGCCGCGTGGAGGGCGATGCATGCCTGTCCAATCGCCCCGCCGACGCACAGGGCCACTTCGTGCTCAATGCCGGTCTGAACGTCGCACGGGTCACCGATGACGAGGGCAAGCCGGTCGGGTTCGATGGCTGGTACGACCCGGGCGTGGATGGCGAGGCGCGCGTCTACACTCTGGCCGAGCCCACGGCCACGCTCTGCGTGCAGTACGTGGGCGCGTTCCCGCTGTACCCGAAGCACGATGCCATGGGCGACTTCAAAGGCATGATGGCCTTCAACGGCGACAGCGCCCGTTTTACCGAGCAGTCTGCATGGCTGCCTCAGGCGTTCGACCCCAAGGCCCGCGTGCGCGGCAGCGAAAGCCGCTACGACCTGCAGGTGGACTGCCGCGGCTGCCGCTTCCTGTACCTCAATGGCAGCCCCGCCATCGAAGGCACGCAGGGCCGCTTTCGCAGCGACAACGCGCGGCCCATCCTGCTGTTCGGTGGCAGCGGCCCGATCACCCACACCGCGCAGGTCACCCTCCTCAACGAGAGCCTGCCCACGCCCAAGGTCGACGCGCTGTCCCGCGTCGTGCAGCAGGTGGCCGACGCGCACGCGCGCTACATGGGCGTGCCGCTGGCCGACCGCCCCACCTTCCTGCGCATGGTCACGCTCAACCAGGCCGAGCGCGACCGCGACGGCAGCGAATGGGGCTTTGCCACCTGGCCGACCATCGCCATGAGCGGCAGCATCGGCAACGTGGCCGATTCGCTGCTGGCCGGCGGTGAACAGGCCGAACGGCGCGTGCAGTACATCGCGCACGAAATGGGCCACTACTACTTCGGCACGCTCAACCGGCCGCAGGGGCCGTACTACTGGGTGCTGCTGGAATCCAGCGCCGAATTCCTGTCGATCAAGGCGCTGCGTCAGATCAGTGGTGACGCTGCGGCGGACCACTATGTTGCAAGGTTGCAGGCCACCGTCGATGCGCTCGATACGCCGCTGCCGGCGCTTGACGCCGTCGATGGCCACTCGGACCTGGGCGAGATGTATCGCTACGTCTATGGTCCGTTGCTGCTACTTTCGCTGGAAAAGCAGGTGGGTGAGGCGAAGATGCAGGCCTTCATGCGCGGGCTGCTGGCCGCGCCTTCACCGAAAGACTGGGCGGAGCTGCAGGCCATTGCACTGAAGGCCAGTATCGATGCCGAGGCCTGGCAGCACTGGCAGGCCAGCTGTGTGGCAGGGGGCAGGCCGAGGTGCCAGTAGATCCGCACCATGTGTGGACGGCCCTACCCCAACGCCTCATCACTTCCAGTGATCCGGCCCCAGAAACGGCAGGCTCAACACAAACACCGGAACCGCCACAGGAATCAAAGCGGCACCCAGCACCTTGCCCGCCGCTGCCCCCACGCCCGGCGTGTCCTCCCGCTCCGGCAGGATACGCTCGGCGCGCGCGTTGATCGGCTGCGCCAGCGTAGCCTTCTCCGCCAGCGCCGCAGCGTCCGGCAACTGCACGCGTTCGCCATCGCCCTCGAACAACGCGCTGTAATAGCTGCCACCCTTCTTTGAAAGGTCGCAGGCGCGATCAAAAGCCAGCGAGTAACGGCTCCGCTCCAGCGGCAGGTAGTAGCGCGCGCGCTCATCGACCACCTTGGCTTCGCGCGGTGTGACGTCAATCCGCTCCAGCCTGAACTGCACCGCCTGTTGCGGCGTCACCTGCTCCGGCCGCAGCAGCAGCGCGTAGCTGCCATGCACCTTGGCCTTGTTGGCCGGGTCGCGCCAATCCTCGTGGAAGTACATCTGCGCGCACACCACCGCCTCGCGCAGCGGGCTGTCCATCAGGGCGCGGTAGTCACGGAACGGCGCCGCGTCGAAGCGCATCGGTTCGTCGTAGCGCGGCAGCAGGTACAGCTGCCCATCGTTGGCCACGAAGGCACCGGTAATCTCGCGGATCGAGGTGTGCTGCTCCGGGCCGCTGGCGCACCCGGACAGCAGGCCCAGGCACAGGGCGGAGAGAATGAAGAAGGACGTTCGCATGTCGTGTCGAGGGCTTCCCTGGCAAAGGGCCTCGCCAGAACGCGCGAGGCCAATCCGCCATGGTGCCACGCCGGCCATCACACGCCCAATCAACCGGCTTACTTCAGCCGTTCAAGCAGCCGCTGCCCCACTTCCAGCGCCGAGGCCGGGTTCTGGCCGGTAATCAGCTCGCGGTCCACCACCACATGGCCGGTCCACGGCGTGGTGTTGCTGCTGAACTTCGCACCCGCCCGCTGCAACGCGGTCTGCGGGTAGAACTTCATCTCGCCGCCGCCCAGCAGCGGCTTGGCCTGTTCTTCTTCCTGGTTGCTGATCACCGTCATCCGGTAGCCGCTGTAGATCCACTTCGGCGTGGCCGGCGTGGCCGGCGTCGCCCCCGCGTCCAGCTTCGCCACGAAACCATCGGCGTCCGACAGCGTGGACAGCAGCGCGATCGGCCCGTGGCAGACCAGCGCGGTGGTCTTGCTGCGCTGGTGGAAGTCGGCCAGCAGCCGGCCCAGCGCCGGGCTCTTCAGGAGGTCCTGCATCGGCGCGTGGCCACCGGGAATGTAGACCGCATCGAAGCGCGCGTAGCCCTGCTGCTCCACACGCGCCAGGCTGACCACCGGCGAGGCGGTCGGCGAGGTCAGCGCCAGTTTCTCCAGCAGGTCCTTGTGCAGGGCCAGCTGCGCGGCATCGTTGCCGAAGTACGCCGCCGTCACCGAGGACGCATCCACCGTCGGCGCCCGCCCCTGCGGCGTGGCGAAGGTCACCGCGTGGCCGGCGTCCAGCAGCAGCTTGACCGGCTGCATCAGCTCATTGAGATAGAAGCCGGTGGACAGCACCTTGCCGTCCTTCAGGTCCAGGTGGTTTTCGTCGGACAGCACCACCAGCACGTTGGCGGCGTGGGCACCGCTGGCGGCCAGGGTCAGGGCCAGCGCTGCGGCCAGCCGGGTCATCAGGTTCATGGGGAGCTCCTGTTCGGGGAATGGCGGCCACTTTATTCATCGCCCCAGCGGCGATAAATTGGCCCCATCGAAAAACATCTGTTCCCCGGAGAGCCAAATGAGCCGCAAGTTCGACTACCTGGGCGATGTGGAGGTGTTCCTGGCGGTGGTGGAGCACGGCTCGTTCACGGCGGGCGCAGTGGCGCTGTCCACCACGCCGTCGGTGCTGAGCCGCGCGGTCACCCGTCTGGAAGCGCGGCTGGGCCGGCAGCTGCTGCAGCGGACCACCCGCCGCGTGGGCCTGACCGACGCCGGGCGGCTCTATCGGGAACAGGTGCGCACGGCCTTTGGCCTGCTGGACGACGCCGAGCGCGACGTACTGGCCCAGGACGGCGCGCTGGCCGGCCGTGTGCGCCTGAGCGTGCCGACCACCTACGGCCACTACCGGCTGCCGCCCGTGCTGGCGCGCTTTGCGCAGCAGTACCCGCAGGTGCAGGTGGAGCTGAACATCACCAACCGCAACGTGGACCTGGTGGCCGAAGGCTTCGACCTGGCCATCCGCCTGGGCCAGCTGCCGGACAGCGGGCTGGTGGGGCGGAAGCTGGAAGACGCGCCGCTGCTGCTGGTGGCCGCGCCGGACTACCTGCAACGCCGTGGCACGCCGCAGACGCTGGACGACCTGTAGCAGCACCTGTGCCTGCCCTTCGTGATGCCGCGTACCGGGCGGCTGGCGCCGTGGATCTTCCGTGACGACGGGCGCGACGTGGACTGGCTGCCGCGTTCGTCCATCGAGACCTCCGACGATGTGCTGGGCGTGGTGTCGCTGGCCGAACAGGGCATCGGCATCTGCCAGAGCTATGAGTTCATCGTGCGCGAGCGGTTGCAGCGTGGGCAGCTGGTGGAGGTGCTGCCGCAGTTGCGGGGAAGGTCGCGGCCGTTCTCGGTGATCTATGCGCCGCATCGGCGGCAGTCGGCGGCGGCGCGGGCGATGATTGAGTTGTTGGTGGGGAATGCGGGCGCGGTTGAGGGCGGCGTCGCTTGAGGGTGCGATGCCTGCTGGCCGTGTCGTGATTGAACCGATTTTTGAGGTGCGCGGGTGATCGGGCAGCGTCGCCAGCCGATTTTGAGCCGAAAGGGATGTTAAGAAGGCTGTCGCGCTATTCGCTTGTGGCGTGGGCGATTGCGCCAGTTTGATTCGCAATCAGCAGGGTGACTGCGCGAATGCGTCTGGCGATGTCGCGTGCTGCACGAATGGCGCGTGCCACAATAGTTCTTCGCTCTCGATTCCTGCGATTTCTTCGGGAATTTCTATTGGCATTCGGAGCGACGGCGTAAACACCATGGCGCGCCACCGACAACGGGTGGCTACGGGTCTGCAAACCCGTGACGATTGCTGTGCCTGTTGTTTACGCTTGCCCGTCGGCACCGTACTTGAACGGTGCCGGCGGGCAATCCGTCGGCCTCTATGGCGGGCGGTGCGTGGGGGTCTTCGGACCCACCGGTCATGGCACTACTTCGTCCCGGTTTGCAGCCACGCATCGTCCGCCACCCCGCCTACGCGGTGGCGCTGTCAAACACAGCCAGGGAAACCGACGCCATGAACGATTCCGAGAACTTCTCCTCGTATACATCCGTTGAGCCCATCAACGACGACACCCCGCCGCCCGACCTCAACTCCCTCATTGGCATCCTCAAGCGTATCCGTCGCTGCGAAGGCGCGGATGGGTTGCCTTGGCCGGAGAACGATGTGTCGCCTGGACGGCGCGTCAGTCTGGCCAGGAGCGAGCGCGCGATGGTGGGGGCGCTGACGGTGCTGGAGGTGCTGCACGCCGCGGACCGCTGCCGGGTGGCTGCGGACCCGGAGCGGCATTTGGATGAGGGGGTGGTGGATGGGCTGTTTCTAGCGTGCCGGGGGTTGGTTGAGTGGGCTTGTCGGGAGGTTAGGCCGGAATGACTAGCCCTAAGCCAAATTAAAGGTTAAGAGTCGAGTACTCCGACTGACCCCAGTAGGACGCCAGCCCCCAAACATTCGTGCAGTGTGCTCCAGAAATTGTTCTGGTCACATTTCCAATGCCCAGAGCCGACGGAAGACGAGATTGGACTGTACGCCCTGCATCTGCCGCTGCCTCCGCCGAATAGTTGCTAACCACAATCGATGCTCGCAAGAACGACTACACCCTTCACGTTTGCCTAACGATGCGTTACTGTTCCACGTCTGCTATCAGGGGGAAGAGATGTGGCGAAGGGAGCCAAGCAACCATCAGACGCAGCAATCTGGCCGTTGCTAGACAAGGATGTAGATCTTCGAAAAGAATTCAGACTTAGGTCGAAGAAATTTGATCAGAAGAGGGTGATCAGTGATGAGATCGCTGATAACCTCGATAATGGATGGATCATCCACAAGAAAGAGAAAGGCAAGGCATCTCTGCGCAAGGATAAATGCCTTGACGAGAGAGTAGAGAACATTTGGTGGACCCTTCTATATAAGATGGGCTATCGAGAGCTGAACTCCGGGCGCAATTTCAGAATTCTGACAAAGAAGCGGAAAGAAGAGGTCGTCGAGCGCCCCTTTTCCGTGTTCGCGGCGGATGATGAAACTGTTATTGTGACTCGCGTCAAGACCTCTGAGCGCCTCAAAAGAGCCAGCGTCTCGAAGGAGTTGGCAGACTTCACGTCCTGCAAGGGAGAGGTCGCTACAGCGGTAAAGAATTTTTATAGCGGATTCAAACCTAAAATTCTTTGGTTCTATCTAACCGAGAACATCGTCTGGTCTGAGTCCGACATTGAATTTGCCACCAAGCAGAATATTAAGAGAGTCACAGAGCAAGAGCTCCCTTACTTCACCCAGATTGCAGAGCTTCTGGGCAAGGCGGCTAGATTCCAGTTCCTAGCGGAGTTCCTGAAGGATCAGCCCATCCCAGAGATGACCGGGGTGACAGTCTCTGCCACGCGGTCAAAGTTGGGTGGGAGATATTTTTACTCCTTCGTATCAACCCCAAGACAGCTTCTAAAAATATCGTTCGTCAATCACCGAACGCTCGACGATCCGGAAGGCCACCCAACCTACCAGCGACTTGTTCAGAAAAGCAGGCTAAAGTCAATTGCCACTTACATTCTGAACGGAGGAATATTCCCCAACAATTTGCTAATTAATTTTAGCAAACCGCCGCGCTTTGATATCACCAATAAGGACACCGGAACCGAAGTCCATTTCGGGACACTCTATCTGCCAAACACTTACAAATCCGCATGGATTATTGACGGTCAGCATCGACTTTACGGCTACGCCTCCTTACCAGACCCTTATCTCGACCAACGACTTGTAGTGGTCGCCTTCGAGGGAATATCGAAGGAAGAAGAGGCTGAAATGTTCGTGACCATCAATCATGAGCAGAAGTCCGTCCCCAAAAACTTGCTTGATGATTTGGAAGGCCAACTAAAATGGGGATCGGATAACCCAGGAGAGCGCATTGGAGCCCTAGCGGCACGCGCGATTCAAACCATGAATAAGGATCCCTCCAGCCCCCTTCATGCGCGTTTCTCCGCGGAAGGCATCAAAGGGAGCAATCGTGCATGCCTGACCGTTCCTCAAGTGAAGATTGGCCTCAAGCGTTCCGGAATATTTGGGACTGCTCAAAAGGGAGACTATTTGCCTGGACCACTAGGCACCGGTACTGACAACGCCACTCTCCAACGGGCCACCAAGGTCCTTAACGGATTTTTGCGTCAGTTCCAAGAGGCGGACGTGGCACGATGGGAAATCGGCCGAACTGGAAAACTTTGCACAAATGACTCCATTCAGGCACTAAGTTTGTTGCTCGGTGAAATTACACGACATTTGCAGAAATCCGGCCAAGTAAAAGTTAAAGCTAGTGATACAGATCTCTTGGAGAAGGTAATAGACTTTGCTGCCCCCCTCCTAGACTATATAAAGGATAGCGCTCCAGACAAGGTCGACGCCACGCTCTCCGCTGGATATGGGAGCGGCGCACCCAGAACATTGTTCTTGCGCTTTTCTCAAATCCTTCGCCAGAAGCATCATTCCTTCTGTCCTGACGGCTTGGAAGATTGGGAGAAGACTCAATCGGAGGAACTGAAGAACACTGCAGATCAACAGGTTCAGCAGATCAATATTCTAGCAATCGACCATATATTTAAAGTTTTCCGAGCCAAGTTTGGCGAGGAAAACAACAACTATTGGGAAAAGGGAATTGTCCAAGGAAAGATAAAGACCTCTGCGTATAGCAAGTCGCAGGATGTTGAAGTTGGCGCCCGACTTCCTCTCGAGGCCTATCTCGACTTTATCGATCTAAAGCAAATTGTTGAAGAGAAATCAAGGTGGCCACTTTTTAAAGACGTCATGGATATTCCACTTGACGGCCAAAAGGGTCACGCCAAGAACGTAAAGTGGATGGATAGATTCAACGAGATTCGGCGAATCCCCGCTCATGCAGCACCAGGCCGGGGCTATAGCTTGGACGACCTCGACCTTTTGGAGCTTGTGGCAAATACCCTCCAGTCTCGGATTAGCGCATACGACTATGATCAAATCCAGCCAGAAGACTGAAGGACCGATAGTGCTGCCCTTTCTGAAGTGGGCCGGCGGCAAGCGCTGGTTGACGCGAGAGTCCGAGGTCATGCAAATGATCCCGGCGAACGCTCGGTACGTTGAACCTTTCCTTGGAAGCGCTGCGATGTTCTTCCATTCGCGCCCGACGTGCGCGCTCCTTAATGACTTCAATGCGGACCTAATCGCCACTTATCAAGCCATCAAGGATGACTGGGAAAGCGTCTTCACTCTGCTGCAGACTCATCAGCGAAAGCATCTGAAGGACGACAGCTACTATTATTCAGTACGCAGCTCCACGCCAAATGAATCAGCGGCGAGGGCCGCGCGTTTTATATATCTGAACAGAACTTGCTTTAACGGCCTGTATCGCGTAAATCGCAAAGGACAATTCAACGTTCCCCGCGGCACGAAAGATGCAGTAGTCATGCCCACTGATGACTTTGAATCGATTAGCAAGATGTTAGAAGGCGCCACTCTAACGCACGGCGATTTCGGAAAAGTAATAAAAGAATGTGGGCAGGGTGATTTTATATTCTGCGACCCACCCTACACCGTCAAACATAATCACAACGGATTTATTCTTTACAACGAACAATTATTCTCGTGGGCAGATCAGGTCAGACTTAGAGATGAACTCGCGGCAGCTGCTTCGCGGGGCGCATCTGTGATGGCAACCAATGCCGACCATCCTTCCATCCACGAGCTCTACTCAGACTTTGACATTTCAGTAGTTGAGCGATCAAGTGTGATGTCTTCTATCGCCACTAGGCGAAAGAAGACCACAGAAGTGGTCATCTCACTGAATCTTTAGCCGCGTCGTAGAACAAGCTACAGGCTCCGCGTTCTTCGGCCTTCGCAGCACGCTGAGTGAGGGAACATAGAACTTTTCAGCAAGCCCCCTCTCTATTGACCAGAAACAACAAGGGCGCCTCCCGGCGCCCTCGTTCTTTCAACTCATTCCCACTCAATAGTCGCCGGCGGCTTCCCCGAGATGTCATAAACCACCCGCGACACCCCCCGCAACTCATTGATGATCCGGTTGCTCACCGTCCCCAGGAACTCATACGGCAGATGCGCCCAGTGCGCCGTCATGAAGTCGATCGTCTCCACGGCACGCAGCGCAATCACCCACTCATAAGCGCGCGCGTCGCCCACCACACCCACCGACTTCACCGGCAGGAACACGGCAAACGCTTGGCTGGTCTTGTCGTACAGGTCGGCCTTGCGCAGCTCATCAATGAAGATGGCATCGGCCTTGGCCAGCAGTTCGGCGTATTCCGGCTTTACCTCGCCCAGAATGCGCACGCCCAGGCCCGGGCCCGGGAACGGATGACGGTAGACCATGGTGCGCGGCAGGCCCAGCTCGACGCCCAGGCGGCGCACTTCGTCCTTGAACAGCTCGCGCAGCGGCTCCACCAGGCCCAGCTTCATGTGCTCTGGCAGGCCGCCCACGTTGTGGTGGCTCTTGATCACATGCGCCTTGCCGGTCTTGCTGCCGGCCGACTCGATCACGTCCGGGTAGATGGTGCCCTGCGCCAGCCACTTGGCGTTGCTCAGCTTGTTCGACTCTTCGTCGAAGATCTCAACGAACAGGTTGCCGATGATCTTGCGCTTGGCTTCCGGGTCGCTCACGCCTTCCAGCGCCTTGAAGTAACGGTCGGCGGCATTCACGCGCACGACCTTCACGCCCATGTGCTCGGCGAACATCGCCATCACCTGGTCGCCTTCCTGCCAGCGCAGCAGGCCGGTATCCACGAACACGCAGGTCAGCTTCTCGCCGATGGCCTTGTGCAGCAGCGCAGCCACCACGGACGAATCGACGCCGCCGGACAGGCCCAGGATCACTTCGTCATCGCCCACCTGTTCGCGCACGCGGGCGATCTGGTCGTCGATGATGTTGGCGGCGGTCCACAGGGTCTGGCAGCCGCACACGTCCACCACGAAGCGGCGCAGCAGCGTCTGGCCCTGCAGGGTGTGGGTTACTTCCGGGTGGAACTGCACGCCGTACCAGCGCTTTTCTTCGTTGGCCATGGCGGCCACCGGAATGCGGTCGGTGGTGGCGGTGATGGTGAAGCCCGGCGGCGCAACGGAGACGTGGTCGCCGTGGCTCATCCAGACATTCAGCTTCGGCTCGCCGCCGTGGTCGCTCAGGCCCTTGAACAGCGCATCCGGGTTGATGACATTCACTTCGGCGTGGCCGAACTCGCGCTGGTCAGCCGCTTCGGTGGCACCGCCCAGCTGGGCAGCCAGAGTCTGCATGCCGTAGCAGATGCCGAAGATCGGCAGGCCGCTGTCGAACACTTCCTGCGGTGCAGCCGGGGCACCCGGCAGCGTGGTCGATTCCGGTCCACCGGACAGGATGATGCCCTTGGCGCCGAAGCCGGCGATCTCGGCCGGGTTGTGGTCCCACGCCCAGATTTCGCAGTAGACGCCCAGCTCGCGGATGCGGCGGGCAATCAGCTGCGTGTACTGCGCGCCGAAATCGAGAATCAGGATCTTGTCGTTATGGATGTTGGTCATGGCGCCCTGGCAATGCAGTAGGGAAAACGAAGTCGGAATTTGCGGCGGCAGATGGAGAAAGAGGAACGGGAATCAGCTTCCTCGTTCCTCTTTGCTCGGCCCGCGTCAGGCGCGGTAGTTCGGCGGCTCTTTGGTGATCGTCACGTCGTGGACGTGGCTCTCACGCTGGCCGGCGCCGCTGATCTTCACGAACTTGGGCTTGCTGCGCATCTCGTCGATGGTGGCGCAGCCCACGTAGCCCATGGTGGCGCGCAGGCCGCCCATCAGCTGGTGGATGATGCCGCCCACCGGGCCGCGGTACGGCACGCGGCCTTCGATGCCTTCCGGCACCAGCTTGTCGGCGGTGGCGGCGTCCTGGAAGTAGCGGTCCTTGGACCCCTTCTCCATGGCAGCCAGCGAACCCATGCCGCGATAGCTCTTGTACGAACGGCCCTGGTACAGCTCGGTCTCGCCCGGCGATTCCTCGGTACCGGCCAGCAGGCCACCGACCATGATGGTCGAGGCACCGGCAGCCAACGCCTTGCCGATGTCGCCCGAGTAGCGGATGCCACCGTCGGCGATCAGCGGGATGCGGTCCTGCAGCGCTTCGGCCACCAGGTCGATGGCGGTGACCTGCGGCACGCCGACGCCGGCGACGACGCGGGTGGTGCAGATCGAGCCCGGGCCGATGCCGACCTTCACCGCGTCCGCGCCGCTGTCCAGCAGCGCCAGTGCGGCTTCGCCGGTGCAGATGTTGCCGCCGATGACCTGCACCTGCGGGAAGTTCTTCTTGACCCAGCTGACACGGTCCAGCACGCCCTGCGAGTGGCCGTGCGCGGTATCGACCACGATCACGTCCACCCCGGCGGCGACCAGCGCTTCCACGCGGCGATCGGTATCGCCACCCACGCCGACGGCGGCGCCGACCAGCAGGCGGGTCGACAGATCCTTGGCGGCGTTCGGGAAGTCGGTGTTCTTCTGGATGTCCTTGACGGTGATCAGGCCACGCAGTTCGAACGAGTCATTGACCACCAGCACCTTCTCGATGCGGTTGCGGTGCAGCAGCTGCAGCACTTCGTCGGACGCGGCGCCTTCCTTGACCGTGATCAGGCGATCCTTCTTGGTCATGATGTGGCGGACCGGATCGTCCAGCTCGGTCTCGAAGCGCATGTCGCGGTGGGTCACGATGCCGGCCAGCAGGCCGTCGCTGCCCACCACCGGCACGCCGGAGATGTTGTGCGCCTGGGTCAGGGCCAGCACGTCACGGATGGTGGTTTCCGGGCCGACGGTGATCGGGTCGCGGATGACACCGGCCTCGAACTTCTTCACCTTGGCCACTTCCGCGGCCTGCTGTTCCAGGCTGAGATTCTTGTGGATGATGCCCATGCCGCCGAGCTGGGCCATGGCGATGGCCAGGCGGGCTTCGGTGACGGTGTCCATCGCGGCGGACAGGATCGGAAGCTTGAGCTTCAGGTCTCGGGTCAACCGCGTTTCGAGGTTGACGTCCTTGGGCAGGATGGTCGAGTGGGCGGGGACGAGCGAGACGTCGTCGTAAGTGAGTGCTTCAGCCTGGATGCGCAGCATCGGCATACCCGAGATGTGGGGAAGCGCGACATTTTACCTTGTTTTCGCGCCGCGTGGCAGGGGGTGGATGCGACGCAGTGTCGCGCGGGCGGCGGTCCATTCAGGGGGCCGGCTACCGCTTCGGTGGGTGCCAACCTTGGTTGGCACAAACAAAGAGTCCTCCGCCCCATCTGGGGTCCAGGCACCTGACGGATCGTGCCAACCAAGGTTGGCACCCACCACAGGCAAGCCGACAACCGGCTCCTGGTAGGTGCCAACCTTGGTTGGCACAAACAGAGAGGCCTTCACCCCATCTGGAGTCCAGATGCCGGACGAAGCGTGCCAACCAAGGTTGGCACCCACCACAGGCAGGCCGACGACGGTTGGCACCTACCAACAGCCGCTCGCTGCGATCAGCTCACCGCTTCCGCCGCTTCCAGGGTGTTCTGCATCAGCGTGGCCACGGTCATCGGGCCCACACCGCCCGGCACCGGGGTGATCCAGCTCGCCCGCTGCGCCGCCGCATCGAAGCCGACGTCGCCCACCAGGCGGCCGTCATCCAACCGGTTGATGCCGACGTCGATCACCACCGCGCCCGGCTTCACCCACTCGCCCGGCACGATGCCCGGGCGGCCCACCGCCACCACCAGGATGTCGGCGTTGCGCACGGCCTGTTCCAGCACGTCCTTGGGGGTGAACTTGTGGCAGCTGGTGACGGTGCAGCCGGCAATCAGCAGTTCCAGGCCCATCGGGCGGCCAACGTGGTTGCTGACACCGACGATGGTGGCGTTGCGGCCGCGCACCGGCTGATCGGTGTGGCCCAGCAGCGTGGTGATGCCGCGCGGGGTGCACGGGCGCAGGCCGAACTCGCGCAGGGCCAGATGGCCGACGTTTTCCGGGTGGAAGCCATCGACGTCCTTGCGCGGGTCGATGCGCTGGATCAGCCGGCGCGCATCGGGGATGCCCGGCAGCGGCAGCTGGATCAGGATGCCGTTGATCTTCGGATCGGCATTGAGCTGGTCGATCAGGTCCAGCAGCTCGGCCTCGGTGGTGCCGGCCGGCAGGTCGTAATCGTGTGCTTCGATGCCGACCTTCTCGGCGGCACGGCGCTTGTTGCGCACGTACACGGTCGAGGCCGGGTCGCCGCCCACCAGCACCACGGCCAGGCCCGGACGGCTGCCACCGGCCGCGATGCGGGCGTCGACGCGCACCTTCAGGCTGTCGAGCAGGTCTTCAGCGATGCGGCGGCCATCGAGGATGCGGGCAGGATGCGGGGCGGCGGAATCGTTCATCGAATGCGGGGGCGGCGGCGGTGGGGAGGCTATTGTCCCCGATTCAGGCCCCCTCGCCCACCGCCAATGCGGCCGCTGCGCTCGCCGGGCATGGCCCGGCGCTACCTTGGAACGCTGACCCCGGGTGACGTTACGGGTCGCATCCCTCATTCTTCCTCTTCGGGCACGTCCTGCGGGTTCAAGGTCTTGCTTGCCCGCTTCGGCGCGGTGAACGGGGTCGGCGTCGGTACGCCCTGGCCGGAGTTGCCAAACACCATCTTGGCGCCGGCGTTCAGGCCGCCGCCGGCGATTTCCAGCTCGAAACGCTCGGCGTCGCGGCGACGGATCTGTTCGGCGATCTCGATCGCGTCGTCCTCGTCGGCGCCCAGCTCCACCAGCGCGGCCTGACCGAACAGCACGGCCGATTCAAAGGTCTCGCGGATCTGGAAATCGACGCCGGCATGGATCAGCCGCAGCGAGTGCTCGCGGTCGAACGAGCGCACCATCAGTTTGGCCTGCGGGAATTCGTGCGCGACCAGCTCGACGATGCGGTCGGCGGCGTCGGCCTTGTCCACGCACACCGCGATCGCGCGCGCGGTCGCCGCGCCGGAAGCATGCAGCACGTCCAGGCGGGTGCCATCGCCGTAGTAGATCTTGAAGCCGAACCGCGCCGCGCTCTGGATCATCTCCACATCGTTGTCGATGATGGTCACGTCCACGTCGCGCGCCAGCAGCGACTGGCTGGCCACCTGGCCGAAGCGGCCGAAGCCGATCAGCAGCACGCTGCCGGACAGGCCGTCGGCTTCGTCCACGCCCTCCAGGTTCACCGTCGGCTTCGGCGCCACGCGCTTGTAGACCAGCACCACCAGCGGGGTCAGCGCCATCGACAGCACCACCACGGCGGTGAAGTTGGCATTGATGTCCACGTCGATCACACCGGCGGCCGCCGCTGCGGAGAACAGCACGAAGGCGAACTCACCGCCCTGCGCCATCAGCACGCCACGGTCCAGCGCCTGCGCGTGGTCGCTGCCCATCAGACGCGCAACGACGTAGATGCACAGTGCCTTGGCCGCCATCAGCGCCAGCACCAGGCCGGCGATCAGCTGCCAGTGCGAGGCCACTACGCCCAGGTCCAGCGCCATGCCGACGCTGAGGAAGAACAGGCCGAGCAGGATGCCGCGGAACGGTTCGATGTCGGCTTCGATCTGGTGGCGGAAGGTCGATTCGCTCAGCAGCACGCCGGCCAGGAACGCGCCCATCGCCATCGACAGGCCGGACAGCTGCATCAGCAGTGCCGCGCCCAGCACCACCAGCAACGCGGCGGCGGTCATCACCTCGCGTGCCTTCGATTCGGCCAGCAGGCGGAACAGCGGGTTGAGCAGGAAGCGGCCGACCAGCACCAGACCGACGATGGCACCGACACCGATCACCACCGACAGCCAGCGCGAGCCCTCGCCATCGGAGCTGCCCGCGCTGGGCGCCATCCACGCCACCAGGGCCAGCAGCGGCACGATCAGCAGGTCTTCGAACAGCAGGATGGAGACGATCTTCTGCCCCGAAGGCAGCGCGATATCACCGCGCTCGGCCAGCAGCTGCATCACCACGGCGGTGGAGGTCAGCACGAAGCCGGTGGCACCGATGAAGGCCACCTGCCACGGGAAGCCGAACAGCTTGGCGATACTGGTCAGCACCAGCGCGCAGGTGACGATCTGCAGCGTGCCCAGCCCGAAGATTTCCTTGCGCAGGCTCCACAGGTGCGAGGGCCGCATCTCCAGGCCGATCACGAACAGGAACATCACCACGCCGAGTTCGGCGGTATGCAGGATGGCCTGCGGATCGGAGAACCAGCCCAGCCCGAACGGTCCGATCGCCAGGCCGGCGGCGAAGTAGCCCAGCACCGACCCCAGGCCCAGCCGCCGGAACAAGGGCACCATCACCACCGCCGCGCCCAGCAGGGCAACCACCTTGACCAGCTCGCTGGTCGCTGCTTCTACCGCCATGCGGTGCTTTCCCCGGAATCCAGAATCGCTCACCACGATAGAGCAATGTGGATGACGGCAATAGCACGCATGTTGCGCCGGATTGTCTTGGAGGTAGAACGATGCCGGCAGCCACCCCATACATCATTCTGAAACGATCAACGGTAGCGCCGGGCCATGCCCGGCGGATATGCCTGCCCGTGCCGCTGCGCTCGCCGGGCATGGCCCGGCGCTTCCGGAATCACCCGCCCCGGCAGAAGGCGGCGTAATCGATATAGCCCGGGAACGGCACGCCCGGCGCGCAGACCGGGCACTGCGGGTCCGGGCCGATGCCGGTCTCGCGGAAGCGCATGCCCAGTGCATCGAAACGCAGCAGACGCCCCACCAGGGGCTCGCCGATGCCCAGCAGCAGCTTCAACACCTCGGTGGCCTGCAGCACGCCGGCCAACCCTGGCAGCACGCCCAGCACGCCGGCCTCGGAACAGTTCGGCGCGAACTCCGGCGGCGGGGGCTCCGGGAACAGGCAGCGGTAGCAGGGCGCGACGCCGCGCTGGCGGCCGGCGTCGAACACGCTCACCTGGCCGTCGAAGCGCTCGATTGCCGCATACACCAGCGGCAGCCGGTGCTTGATGCAGGCATCGTTGAGCAGATAGCGCAGAGGGAAGTTGTCCGAGCCATCCAGCACCACGTCCACCCCGTCCAGCAGCGCGTCGACGTTGTCGGAGGTGACCCGCTGCGGCACGGCTTCAATGTCGATGGCGGGATTCAGCGCCAGCAGGCGCTCGCGTGCGGAGTCGACCTTGAGCTGGCCGACACTGGCTTCGGTATGCACGATCTGGCGGTGCAGGTTGCTGCGTTCGACGCGGTCGTGGTCGGCAAAGCGCAGGTGCCCGACCCCGGCCGCGGCCAGGTAGAAGCCGGCCGGCGCGCCCAGCCCGCCCGCCCCCAGCACCAGCACACGCGACTGCTGCAGGCGACGCTGGCCCGCCTCACCCACCTGCGGCAGCAGCAGGTGACGCGAGTAGCGATCGAAGAAATCGCGGTCGGCAGCGCTGGCCACGGGCTGCACCAGCGGCAGCGCCTGCTCGCGCCAGGCCACGGTGCCCCCGGCGACCGACGCCACGTTCGCGTAGCCAGCGTCGAGCAGGGCCTGCGCGGCGTCGGCCGAACGCTTGCCGGTCTGGCAGATCAGCAGGATTTCCTGTTCCGGGCGTGGCAGGTGCGCGGCCGGGTCGGCCCGCAGTTCCGCCCCGGCCACACCACGGGCGCCTTCGGCCATGCCACCGGCGCGCTCGTGCGCCTCCCGCACATCGATCAGCACGGCGCCATGGGCCAGGCGGTCATGCGCCTGCGCCGGGGAAAGCTCTCGGATGCTCATGGCGCCATTATCGCGCAGGCCCTGCCCGCCGAGCGTCCCAGGGGTCAGATCGCTGTTCCGAAGGAAAAGGGATCTGACCCCATTCCCCGTCAAACGAAAAAGGCGGCCCTGCGGCCGCCTTTCCGGTTACTTGCCCTTGACGTGTTTCATCAAGCGCCGCTTGGCCTTGATCTGCCGTTCGGTCAGCACGTTCTTCTTGCCCTCGTACGGGTTGGCACCTTCGCGGAACAGGAACACCACCGGCGTGCCGATCAGCTTGAAGCGCTTGCGGAAGAAGTTCTCCAGGTAGCGCTTGTACGACTCCTGCAGCTCCTTCAGGCGCGTGCCATGCACGATGAAGGTGGGCGGGTTGGCCCCGGCCGGGTGCACGTAACGCAGCTTGGAGACGTGGCCGCGGATGGTCGGCGGCGGGTTGGTCTCGTAGGCCACTTCCAGCGCCTTGTTCACTTCGCTGGTGGTGAACGTCTTGTTCGCCGATTCGTGGGCGCGGTGCACCGCACGGAACAGCTCACGCAGGCCCGAGCCATGCTTGGCCGAGATGCGTACCGATTCCGCCCACGGCACGAAGCCCAGCTTCAGCGACAGCATGGTTTCGGCCTGCTCGCGCTGGTACTCGGTCAGGCCATCCCACTTGTTGATGGCGATCACCAGGGCGCGGCCGGCGTCGAGCACGGCCCCCAGCACGGTGGCGTCCTGGTCGGTCACGCCTTCGGTGGCGTCCAGCATGAGCACGGCCACCTGGCACTGCTCGATGGACTGCATGGTCTTGACCACCGAGAACTTCTCGACCACCTCGTCCACCCGCGAGCGGCGACGCAGGCCGGCGGTGTCGATCAGGCGATATTCGCGGCCATCGCGTTCCAGGTCCACCGCGATCGAATCGCGGGTGGTGCCGGGCACGTCGGAGGCGATCATGCGCTCCTCGCCGAGGATGCGGTTGACCAGGGTCGACTTGCCCACGTTGGGGCGGCCGACAAAGGCGATGCGCACACGGTTCGGATCGTTGTCCAGCTCTTCGCCACTGCCCTCTTCCGGCAGACGCTGGATCACTTCATCGAGCAGATCGTCCAGGCCCTGACGATGCGCGGCCGAAACCGTCAGCATCTCGCTGAAGCCGTAGCGCGCGAATTCCGAGCGCACGGCCATCTCGTCGGTGCCGTCGATCTTGTTGATGAGCAGCAGGGTCGGACGCGACAGCTTGCGCAGCCACGACAGGATCTCGTCGTCCAGCGCCGACGTGCCCTCGCGGGCATCGACGACGAACAGGATCAGGTCGGCTTCGGCGGCAGCGGCCCGGGCCTGACGCGTAGTAGCGCCCGCCAGGCCCTCGTCTTCCCCGGCGATACCGCCGGTGTCCACGACGAGGAAATGATTGTCCTCGTCGAGGCGGCAGACGCCGTAGTTGCGATCACGGGTGACGCCGGGCTGGTCATGGACCAGGGCGTCACGGGTGCGGGTCAACGCATTGAAAATGGTCGACTTGCCGACATTCGGCCGTCCAACCAGGGCGACCAAAGGCAGCATCGCGATTACTCCGTATTAATTTGCCAACCGGAAGGCGGTCAGCTTGCCATCCACGTTCTGCACCAGCAGCACCCCGTCGACGACGATCGGCTGGGCCAGCAGAGCTTCACCGCCGCTCTTGGCCCGCGCCGCCATCGCGCCATCGGACGTCTGCAGCCAGTGCACGTATCCCTTGTAGTCGCCGACCACCACGTAGTCGCCGTGCAGTGCCGGGCCGGTCAGCAGGCGCCGGGCGAGCCCGGTCTGCGACCACATCGCCGCGCCACTGGCCTTGTCCAGGCCGAACACGCCACCCTTGTTGTCGGTGACGAACACATTGCCCGACGAGACCGCCACGCCACCGGCACCGCCGTGGTCGCGCGCCCACAGCGGGCGACCGGTCGGGCCTTCGATGGCCATCGTCTGGTTCTTGAAGCTGCTCACGAACAGCGTGTTGCCATCGAGCACCGGCGCACCGTCGATGTCGGCCATGCGCTCCAGCTCGGTGCGCCCTTCGGCGCTGCCCACGTTCTGTTCCCACAGGGTGCGGCCATCCTGCATGGCCAGCGCGGCGATGGCGCCGTCATCCCTGCCGATGAACAGCACGCCCGGACCGGTCACCACCGGCGCATTGCCACGCACGGTCAGCGCCGGCAGTTCGCTCGGGTTGAACCAGCGCTGGGTGCCGTTGCCCACGTCGAAGGCGGTGATGCGGCCGTCGTTGCTGCGCACGAACACCATGCCCTGGGCCACCGCCGGCGCGGCGATCACTTCGCCGGGCACGCGGGCGCGCCACTTCTCGCTGCCGTCATTGATGTCCAGCGCGATGACCTGGCCGTCGAGCGTGCCGATCACGACGAGGTTCTCGCCAACACCCGGGCCACCGGACAGGCGCAGCTTGTCCTTCTTCTTTTCCTTCTTCGGCTCCCAGGTCCAGACCTTCTTGCCGGTCTGCAGGTCGATGGCGTGCACGCCACCGGTGATCGCCGCAGCGAACACGTGACCGTTGGCCACCGCCGGGCCCTGGCGCACGCCGATGCGACGCTCACCCTTGCCCAGATTGACCGACCAGGCCTTGTTGACCTTCAGGGTCGGCTCGAACTTGACCAGTTCGGCCGGCTCCTGCGCCTTCTTCGCTTCCGCGTCCTTGCCGGCGAACCAGCCCTTCATGGTGCTGCAGCCGGACAGCGCCACGCCGAGCAGCAGCACGGTGGCGACGCGGGTGATCATGACCTTCTGACTCATCAAACCGACTCCGCAGGGGCGGCGACGGTGCCGCCGGCGTCCATAACCTTGGTTTCCAGCAGGCGCCGCTGCGGCGCCGCCACGTCCAGCGTCTTCAACGCCTTCTCGTACTGTTCGCGGGCGGCATCACGCTTGCCCTGGGCCATCAGCGCATCGCCATGGATCTCCAGGCTGCCGCTGTCGGTGGCGCTGCCCAGCAGGGAGATGGCCTCGTCGGCCTTGCCGGTAGCGACCAGCAGGCGGGCCACGCGCTGGTCGACCACGCGCTGCAGGTCACCTTCGACCTTCACGCTGCGCAGCGTCGCCAGGGCTTCTTCATTCTTGCCGGCGTCGACCTGGGCCTTGGCCAGCTGCAGCGCCGCGAGGTCGCCGTAGATGCTGGAGGGACCGGCTTCGAGCGCCTTCACCGCCTTGGCGGCGTCGTCGAGCTTGTTCTGCTGCAGACCCACCAGTGCCTTCTGGTACTCGACATTGGCCGAGGCCAGCTTGCCGCCCTGCTGCGTCTGCCACCACTGCCAGCCGGCGATGGCGCCGATGGCGATGGCCACGCCACCGATGATGCTGGCGCCATTCTTCCGCAGCCAGCTGCGGACGCGTTCACTTTGTTCGTGCTCGTCGAGCAGATCGTCGATCGCCATGCGTACTCTCGCCCCGCCCATCGGGAGGGACCATTGGGATTATCGAAGGTGGTGAAACCGCGCCTCAGTGCGAAACCGGGACCACGGAGCCTTCAGAGGATACCTGAAAGCGTGCCACGTTGGCTCGCTGGTAGGGCGCCAGATCGACGATAGCGCCGTTCTGCTGAACCTGGACCGCCGAGGCGTTGCCCAGAGTGACCCGGGTCACCTGGCCCGGGGTGAAGCTGCGGCTCTCGCCCGACCGGATCAGCGCCTTCTCGACGGTGCTGCCATCGGGGCCGCCGATGTCGACCCAGCTGTCTCCGTTGAACTGCATCTCCAGGGTGGTGCCGGCACCCGCCGCAGCGGCGGCCGGACGCGGTACCGGCGCCAGCGAGGCGACGTAGGGGGTCGCGGCCGGCTTGGCGGTGGACGCCACCGAGGTCTCCGTCGATGCCACCGGCTCGCCGCCATCGGCGGCGGGGGTGACCGGCACGGTCGCCGGGATCACGTCCAGCGAGGCGGTGTTCGGCGACGGCGTGCCGCCATCGAAATGGCCACGCGTGGCGAACCACACCGGCACGGCCAGCACCGCGGTGATGCCGACATACAGCACGCGCCGGCCGAGGTTCTCGGCGATCCGGCGCGCACGCGGGGTATGGGTATGGCTGACCAGGGTCGGCGGGACCACCGGGCCCACCTGGGCCTGCTCCAGCAGTTCGCTCACATCCACATTCAGCAGGCGCGCATAGCTGCGCAGCTGGCCGCGGACGAACACCGGCGCACCGAGCTTCTGCCACTGTTCTTCTTCCAGCGACCTGACCACCTGGACCGGCATGCGCAGCCGCTGTCCGACGTCGTCAAGGGTCAGTCCGGCCGCCTCGCGGGCCTGGCGAAGGCGGGTGCCACAGCCGGCCGCAGTCTCGAGAGCGCTCACAGTCTGGTCATCAATCACAATGCATCAACCCTGGAGTTAGGAGCCCGCATCCTGCGGAAATTCCTGTCGAATCCGCTGCAGATAGCGATCGGATGCTGCGTGATCGCCCAGCCGCGCCTCGATTTGAGACGCAAGTTGTAACACGGAACGTGTTGCGGGTGCAGCCGAAATCCTGCGCTCGGCGAAGGCCCGGGCCTCCATGTAGCGGCCCTGGCGGAAGCTCAGCTGGGCCATCGCCTCCAGGGCGACCGGGTTGGCCGGAGCCACCGCGAGTGCGGCACGCAGGTCGCGCTCGGCCCGTTCGGGCTGCCCCGCGTCAAGCGCACAGCCCCCCGCGTTGGCCTGCGCCTCGGCCGGCGTGGCATAGCCCGGCGCCTGCAGCGCACGATCGAACCACACCAGCGACTCGGCGGCCTGCCCCTGCTGGCACAGCCAGGCGCCATAGTTGTTGAGTACGTCACCGCGCTGCGGGGCCAGCTCTGCGGCCCTGCGGAAGCCCTCGCCCGCCTGCCGGGTGCGGCCGCGGCGGTCATCGATGCCGGCCAGCAGGACCAGTGCGTCAGGCTCGTCGGGCTGCAGCTTCAGCACCTGGCGGGCCTTGCTCTCGGCACCGTCCAGATTGCCCAGCTGCATGTCGCGCGAGGCCAGCACCAGCAGGTCGTTCACGCGCACCTGGCGACGCACGCCGTCCGGGTCACGCACCGAATAGACCGGCGCTTCGCTGGGACCGAGCCGGCCCTTGGGCGTGGAGGAGCAGGCACCGACCGCCATGGCCAGCACGCCCGCAAGCAGCGCCAGCCGGAAGCGGTCAGGCGGCCGCATCGCTCCCCTTCCCCGCCTGCAGCGTCTTGTTGAACTCCGCCTGGCGGCGGGTGCGGTCCATCACCTGGCCCTTGAGCTGGCCACAGGCGGCGTCGATGTCGTCGCCGCGCGTGCGGCGGACCATCGTCAGCACGTTGCTGTCGAGCAGGATCTTCTGGAACGCGCGGATGTCGGCTTCCTCGGAACGCTCGTAACGGGTACCCGGGAACGGATTGAACGGGATCAGGTTGACCTTGCCCGAGTCTTTGGCCTGCACCGCGTTGTCGAACTGGCGCATCAGCCGGGCCAGCTGCCGGGCATGCTCGGGCTGATCGTTGATGCCCTTCATCAGGGTGTATTCGAAGGTCACCGACTCGCGACGCTTGTTGGCGCGCAGGTAGCGCGCGCACGAGGCCATCAGCTCGGCGATCGGGTACTTCTTGTTCAGCGGCACCAGCGTCTCGCGCAGCTCGTCGTTCGGTGCGTGCAGCGACACCGCCAGGGAGACATCACTCTCGCTGGACAGGCGGTCGATCTGCGGCACCAGGCCGGACGTGGACAGCGTCACGCGCTTGTTCGCCAGGCCATAGCCCAGATCGTCGCGCATCACGCTCATGGCACGCACGACGTTGTCGAAATTCATCAGCGGCTCGCCCATGCCCATCATCACCACGTTGGTGAGACGGCGCATCTGGTGCGGCACGTTGCCCAGGTGGCGCGCAGCCACCCACACCTGGCCGATGATCTCGGCGGTGGTCAGGTTGCGGTTGAAGCCCTGGGTGGCGGTGGAGCAGAACGTGCAGTTCAGCCCGCAGCCGACCTGCGAGGACACGCACAGCGTGCCGCGGGTCTTGTCCGGGATGTACACGGTCTCGATGGCGTTCTTGCCATCCACGCCCATCGCCAGCAGCCACTTGTGGGTGCCGTCGGCGGAGGGCTTGTCGAACACGATGTTGGGAACGACGACCTCGGCATGATCCTGCAGTTTGGCGCGCAGGACCTTGCCGAGATCGGTCATCTCATCGAAGTCGGTGACGTAGCGGTGGTGGATCCACTTCATCACCTGGTGGGCACGGAACTTCTTCTCGCCGAGAACCTCGACGAAAAACGTCTCCAGGCCCGCGCGATCGAGGTCGAGCAGGTTCTGCTTGCCGGCCGTGGGTGCCGACTTCGGCAGCGGCTGGATGGCGGGTGTCTGTACGACCTCGTTCACGGCATCACTCTCAGCGCGAGACGACTTCGGTCGCGGCGAAGAAGTAGGCGATTTCGATCGCGGCATTCTCGACCGAGTCCGAGCCGTGGGCGGCATTGGCATCGATGGATTCAGCGAAGTCGGCGCGGATGGTGCCCGGCGCGGCTTCCTTCGGATTGGTGGCGCCCAGCAGGTCGCGGTGGGCCAGCACGGCGTTCTCGCCTTCCAGGGCCTGGATCATCACCGGGCCGGAGATCATGAACTCGACCAGAGCGTTGAAGAACGGACGCTCGCGGTGCACGGCGTAGAAGCCTTCGGCTTCACGGCGCGACAGCTGCTTGTACTTGGCGGCGACGACCTTCAGGCCGGCCTTTTCAAAGCGGGCGTAGATTTCGCCGATGACGTTCTTGGCAACGGCGTCCGGCTTGATGATCGAAAGGGTGCGCTCCAGCGCCATGGGATGTCTCCAATGGAATCGGGCCGCTGATGGCCCGAAGGGTACATGAAAAAAACCCGCGTCGGAACGCGGGCTTAGCCTGATAAACGTAGGCGAATTGTAAGAGATCCCATTAAGTAGTGCCAGCCCATGGCTGGCAGGCCTCATGCCGGCCGGGGTCAGGCCCCCGCAGGGGCCCTGACCCCATCCCCCAGCCCGACAGGGGTCGGAGCCCCTTCGGGGATCCGGCCCCGCACCCGGGGGTGAATGCCCTCTGACTGGCCCGGCAATTTTGCTGCACTGCAAAATGCCATACGCTGCCGTCTGGTTCTAGTATCAAACAATCGTTTGATTAAGGTCCGCCTGCCCGATGGCCAAGCCCGCCCACTTCTCGACCAAGGACCGGATCCTCGGTGCCGCGGAGGAGCTGTTCGCCCTGCACGGCTTTGCCGGCACGTCGCTGCGCCAGGTCACCAGCCAGGCCGACGTCAACATCGCCGCCGTCAACTACCACTTCGGTTCCAAGGAAAACCTGGTCAACGAGGTGTTCCGCCGTCGCATGGACGAGATGACCGGCGCCCGCATGGCCCAACTCGAACGCGCCCGCAGCGAACACCCCGGTGAACTGCGCCCGGTGCTGGCCGCCTTCGTGGAGCCGGCGCTGGCGCTGGCCCAGGACCGCCAGAGCGGCGGCGCCTTCGTCCGCGTGATCGCCCGCGCCTACGCCGAGAAAAACGACAACCTGCGCAAGTTCCTGTCCGACCACTACGGCCACGTGCTGCGCGCGTTCGGCAAGGCCATCGCCGAGTGCGTGCCCGACCTGAGCAAGGAAGAGCTGTACTGGCGGCTGGATTTCCTGGCCGGCTCGCTCACCTACGCCATGGCCGATTTCGGGCTGATCAAGCGTCCCGCCGGTGTCACCGAAGCGGCGCATCGTGCCCAGGCGGCCCACGAGCTCATCCATTTCGCCGAAGCCGGGTTCCGCGCCGCCGCACGCAGCGGCAGCGCCCTGCCCGCCTCCGCCTGATTCCACCCAGTAACTGCTGACCAACAAAGGCCCTTACACCATGTCCAATTCCCTGCTAGTCCGCCGCGCCGCCGTGCTGGGTGCCGGCGTCATGGGTGCCCAGATCGCCGCCCACCTCACCAACGCCGGCGTCGACACCGTGCTGTTCGACCTGCCCGCCAAGGAAGGTCCGGCCGATGGCATCGTGCTGAAGGCAATCGCCAACCTGGGCAAGCTCAGCCCGGCGCCGCTGGCCAGCAAGTCGCTGGCCGAAGCGATCACCCCGGCCAACTACGAGTCGGGGCTGGAGCAGCTGAAGGACTGCGACCTGATCATCGAGGCCATTGCCGAGCGCATGGACTGGAAGCAGGACCTTTACAAGAAGATCGCACCGTTCGTGGCCGATCACGCCGTGCTGGCGTCCAACACGTCCGGCCTGGGCATCAACAAGCTGGCCGACGTGCTGCCGGAACAGCTGCGCCACCGCTTCTGCGGCGTGCACTTCTTCAATCCGCCGCGCTACATGCACCTGGCCGAGCTGATCCCGGCCTCGACCACCGATGCCGCCGTGCTGGAAGGCCTGGAAGAGTTCCTGGTCACCACCCTGGGCAAGGGCGTGGTCTACGCCAAGGACACCCCGAACTTCATCGGCAACCGCATCGGCGTGTTCTCGATCCTGTCGACCATCCACCACACCCAGCAGTTCGGCCTGGGCTTCGATGAAGTCGATGGCCTGACCGGGCCGCTGGTCGGGCGCCCGAAGTCGGCGACCTACCGCACCTCCGACGTAGTCGGCCTGGACACCATGGCGCACGTGATCAAGACCATGGGCGACACCCTGCCGAACGACCCGTGGCATGAATTCTTCAAGTCGCCCAAGTGGCTGGATGCGCTGATCTCCAAGGGCGCGCTGGGCCAGAAGACCGGTGCCGGCATCTTCCGCAAGGTCGGCAAGGACATCGTCGTGCTCGATCTGGAAAAGCAGGACTACCGTCCGGCCGACCGCAGCGCCGCACCGGAGGTGGTCGAGATCCTGAAGATCAAAAACCCGGCCGAGAAGTTCGCCAAGCTGCGCGAGAGCCAGCATCCGCAGGCACAGTTCCTGTGGGCGACCTTCCGCGATCTGTTCCACTACAGCGCCTACCACCTGGCCGACATCGCCGAGACCGCGCGCGACGTCGATCTCGCGATCCGCTGGGGCTACGGCTGGTCGCTGGGCCCGTTCGAGACCTGGCAGGCCGCGGGCTGGAAGCAGGTCGCGCAGTGGATCGCCGATGACATCGTCGCCGGCAAGAGCATGAGCAACGCCCCGCTGCCGGACTGGGTCTTCGATGGCCGCGACGGCGTGCACGCCGCCGAGGGCAGCTACAGCCCGTCGCGCAACGCCAAGCTGCCGCGCTCGTCGCTGCCGGTGTACCAGCGCCAGCGCTTCCCGGATCCGCTGCTGGGCGAAACGTTCGCGCCGGGCGAGACCGTGTTCGAGAACGATGGCCTGCGCATGTGGCACGACGGCGACGGTATCGCCGTGGTCAGCTTCAAGACCAAGATGAACACCGTCTCCGACCAGGTGCTCGATGGCCTGCAGGAATGCGTCTCGCGCGCCGAGAAGGACTTCCAGGGCCTGGTGATCTGGCAGCAGAAGGAACCGTTCTCCGCCGGTGCCGATCTGGCCGGCGCCCTGGGCCTGCTGCAGGCCGGCAAGGTCGACCAGTTCGAGCAGATGGTCGCCAACTTCCAGCGCACCAGCCAGCGCATCAAGTACTCGCTGGTGCCGGTGGTGGCTGCCGTGCGCGGCCTGGCCCTGGGCGGTGGCTGCGAGTTCCAGATGCACAGCGCCAAGACCGTGGCCTTCCTGGAAAGCTATATCGGCCTGGTGGAAGCCGGCGTCGGCCTGCTGCCGGCCGGTGGCGGCCTGAAGGAACTGGCCGTGCGCGCCTCGCAGGCGGCCGGCCCGGGCGGCGACGTGTTTGCCGAACTGAAGAAGACCTTCGAGACCGTGGCCATGGCCAAGGTGTCCAACTCGGCGGTCAATGCCAAGGAGCTGGGTCTGCTGCGCAGCACCGACAAGGTGGTGTTCAACAGCTATGAGGCGCTGTACATCGCCAAGGCCGAAGCCCGCGCGTTGGCCGAAGCCGGCTACCGTCCGCCGCTGCCGGCACGCCGCATCCAGGTGGCCGGCGACGTCGGCATCGCCACCTTCAAGATGATGCTGGTCAACATGCTGGAAGGTCGCTTCATCAGCCCGTACGACTACGAGATTGCAGAGCGCATCGCCACCGTGCTGTGCGGCGGCAAGGTCGATCGCGGCACCCTGGTCGACGAAGAGTGGCTGCTGACCCTGGAGCGCAAGCACTTCGTCGAACTGGCCCAGCAGGAAAAGACCCAGGCCCGCATCGCGCACATGCTCAAGACCGGCAAGCCGCTGCGCAACTGATTGATGGCGGATGCCGGCCCCGGGCCGGCATCACCTGCTGTGGCAGTCGAGCATGGCTCGACTCTACAAAACCTATTCGAGAGATCACTGCAATGACCAAGCAAATCCAGGACGCCTACATCGTCGCCGCCACCCGTACCCCGGTGGGCAAGGCGCCCAAGGGCATGTTCCGCAATACCCGCCCCGACGACATGCTTGCCCACGTGCTGCGCAGCGTTGTCGCGCAGGCGCCGGGCGTGGACGTCAACCGCATCGATGATGCGATCATCGGCTGCGCGATGCCGGAAGCCGAGCAGGGCATGAACGTGGCGCGCATCGGCGTGCTGCTGGCCGGCCTGCCGAACACCATCGCGGCGCAGACCGTCAATCGCTTCTGCTCCTCCGGCCTGCAGGCCGTTGCGCAGGCCGCCGATGCGATCCGCCTGGGCAACGCCGACCTGATGCTGGCCGGCGGCACCGAGTCGATGTCGATGGTGCCGATGATGGGCAACAAGATCGCGATGGCACCGAGCGTGTTCGACAACGACCATGTCGCCATCGCCTACGGCATGGGCATCACCGCCGAGAAGGTGGCCGAAGAGTGGAAGGTCTCGCGCGAAGAGCAGGATGCCTTCGCCCTGGCCTCGCACCAGAAGGCGATGGCTGCGATCCAGAAGGGCGAGTTCAAGGACGAGATCAGCCCGTACGAGATCGTCTCGCACCTGCCGGACCTGGCCGATGGCCAGCGCATCATCACCCGCAACAAGGTTGCCGATACCGACGAAGGCCCGCGCCCGGATTCCTCGGCCGAAGGCCTGGCCAAGCTGCGCCCGGTGTTCCGCAATGGCCAGTTCGGTGGCACCGTCACTGCCGGCAACTCGTCGCAGATGAGCGACGGCGCCGGTGCCGTGCTGCTGGCGTCGGAACAGGCAATCAAGGACTACGGCCTGACCCCGCTGGCGCGCTTCGTCAGCTTCTCGGTGGCCGGCGTGCGCCCGGAAGTGATGGGCATCGGCCCGATCGCCGCGATCCCGAAGGCACTCAAGCAGGCTGGCCTGAACCAGGATCAGCTGGACTGGATCGAGCTCAATGAAGCCTTCGCCGCGCAGTCGCTGGCGGTGATCCGTGACTGCGGCCTGGACCCGGACAAGGTGAACCCGCTGGGTGGTGCGATCGCCCTGGGCCACCCGCTGGGTGCCACCGGTGCGATCCGTACCGCGACCCTGCTGCACGGCCTGCGTCGTCGCCAGCAGAAGTACGGCATGGTGACGATGTGCATCGGCACCGGCATGGGCGCGGCGGGTATTTTCGAGGCGCTGTAAGGTTCAAAGCGTTGCCGGCTGATTGCTGATGGTGGGGCCCGGGTGGGTGAGACTGCCCGGGACACGCCGTAAACCCGTCCTTGGGGGCTTGGCAGCGGCATCCATGCCGCTGACAGTCCCGGCCAGCCTCACCCACCCGTGCCACCCAACATTCCGCGCGGCGGAGGGATGAGCAAGAGCTGGGGTCAGATCCCTTTGCTGCGCAAAGGGATCTGACCCCAACAAGCAAAAAGGCAGCCGATGGCTGCCTTTTTGCTTTTGCTCTTGTCTTTGATTCCGCCCTTCCCGTCCGCGCCCGCAGGAAACTGTCGAGAGGGGGCGGATGGCACTCTCCAAAACCGTTGGCGCCATGGGCCCGAGGCATGCCTCGGGCGGGTTGGGCAGGACGCCCAACCCCGGTCTTGCCGTGTGCGCAGGACAGCGCACACGAGCAAGGCGCCATCGAGCCCCCATGGATGGGTTTACGGCGTGTCCTGCAAAGGCCCACCCGTACCGCCCACCACGTATCAATCAAGGCGCCGCGAACGGAGCGCTTGATAAACCTTATTCCGCCAGCATCGCCGCCAGCTTCTCGCGCGCCGGGCCCGCCAGCTTCGGGTTGTCCAGCGCGAAGCGGATCGTCGCCTCGACCAGCCCCAGGTGCGTGCCGCAGTCGAAACGGGTGCCCTCGAAACGGTAGGCATCGACCTGCTCGGTCTTCAGCAGCTGCGCGATCGCATCGGTCAGCTGGATCTCGCCACCGGCACCACTGCCGGTCTGCTCCAGCAGATCGAAGATCTTCGGGCTCAGCACATAGCGGCCGACCACCGCCAGATCGCTGGGGGCATCCTCCGGCTTCGGCTTCTCCACGATCTGCGAGATACGGCCCTTGCGGCCATCGAAGGCCTCGGTGGCCACGATGCCGTAACTGGCGGTCTTGTCGTGCGGCACGTCCTCGACGGCGATCACGCTGGCACCGCTGGCCTCATTGAGGTCGGCCATCTGCTTCAACGCACCGTCGCCGCGGTTCCAGATCAGATCGTCCGGCAGCAGCACGGCGAACGGCTCGTCACCGATCACGGCCTTGGCACACAGCACCGCGTGGCCCAGACCCAACGCTTCGGCCTGCGTCACGAAGACCGCACGCACGCCGTTGGGCAGCACGTGGCGGATCATCTCCAGCTGCTCCTGCTTGCCGGCGCGCTCGAGCTTCTGTTCCAGCTCATACGCCTTGTCGAAATAGTCGGCGACGGCGTGCTTGTAGCGGTTGGTGATGAACACCAGCGTGTCACAGCCGGCTTCTATGGCCTCATCAACAGCGTACTGGATAAGCGGACGATCGATGATCGGCAGCATTTCTTTCGGCACCGTCTTGGTCGCCGGCAGGAAGCGCGTCCCGAGCCCTGCCACGGGAAAAACTGCTTTACGAATTCGCTTGCTCATTAGTGCCTGTTGGCCTCGCGTGTCGGAAACGGCACGACTTTAGCGGATGAGATGTAAGCATCCTGTTCGATTGGAGAAAACTCCGGCATCGTCGCGAACAGGATCTCCTGGATGGTGTCGATGTCGTAGCTGCTGATCGCTTCGCGCAGCTTCGGAACGTTGCCGAGCACCATGTCACGCGAGAACGTGCGCACGCCGGCTTCGAGGATCTTGGGGTGCGCGGTCGAACGATAGTCCTCGTCGGAATAGAACAGCGTCTCGTGCAGCTTCTCACCCGGGCGCAGCCCGGTGTAGATGATCGGAATATCCTTGTACGGCTGCTTGCCGGCCAGCCGGATCATCTGCTCGGCAAGCACCCGGATCGGCACCGGCTCACCCATGTCGAGCGTGTAGATGGCGCCATGCGACGCCGAGGCGGCCGCCTGCAGGATGAGCTGGCAGGCCTCGGGGATCGTCATGAAATAGCGGCTGACCTCCGGGTCGGTGACCGTGACCGGCCCGCCCTTGAGGATCTGCTCGCGGAACAACGGCACGACGCTGCCCGCCGACGCCAGCACGTTGCCGAAGCGCACGGTGACGAAGCGGGTATGCGTGGACTTCTGGTCCAGGCTCTGGCAGATCATCTCGGCGTAGCGCTTGCTGGCACCCAGCGCATTGACCGGATCGACCGCCTTGTCGGTGGAGATGAACACGAAGTGCTCGACGTGTGCCTCCAGGCAGGCACGGGCGACGTTCTCCGTGGCCAGGATGTTGTTGCGCACCGCCTCGCGTAGCTGCCGTTCCAGTACCGGCACATGCTTGTAGGCGGCAGCATGGAAGGCCGTATCCACCGGGTGCAGCGACAGCGCATGGCGGATCACTGCGGGGTCACCGCAGTCACCCAGCACGGCTTCGATCTCGATGTCGGGAAAACTGCGGCGCAGTTCGCCTTCGATGGTCAACAGCAGCAGTTCGCTGATCTCCAGCAGGACGATGCGGCCTGCACCGTGGCGCGCGCACTGGCGGCAGAGTTCTGAACCGATCGAACCACCGGCGCCGGTCACCATCACAGTGCGCCCGCCCAGCCAGCCACGGATCAGGTTCCAGTCCGGCATGATCGGCTTGCGGCCCAGCAGATCCTCGATCGCCACTTCCTTCAGCTGACCCGGCAGCGACTGCCCCTGCAGGATGTCACTGAGCTTGGGCACGGTGCGGAACGGAACCCCGGTGCTCTCGCAGATGGCGACCACGCGCTGCATGCCGGCGGCATCCAGCGACGGAATGGCGATGACCAGCAGCTTGGCTGCGGTTTCGCGGGCCACGGCCGGCGCATCGTCCAGCGTGCCCAGGATCGGCAGGCCCTGCAGTTTCGCGCCGCGCAGGTGCGGGGCGTCATCGAGCAGGCCGACCGGCTCGAAATTGCCGGAACGACGCAGATCGCGGACCAGCGTTTCAGCGGCCTGGCCGGCGCCCAGGATCAGCACCCGGCGCGCGCTCGAATCGGACTGCAGCGCTTGGTAGTCCTTCCATGCGCGATACAGCAGGCGCGGGGCACCCAGCAGGGCCGACAGCGCGAAGGGATAGATCACCAGCACCGACATCGGCACGCCGTTGAAGCGCTTCCACATCAGCACCAGGACGATGGCGACCATGCCGATGAAGCTGGCTTTGAAGATGTTCAGCAGGTCGCTGACGCTGGCAAACCGCCACAGGCCGCGATACAGGCCGACGCGCCAGAACACCAGTCCCTGCAGCAGCAGGACCAGGGTGGTATCGACATTCCACAACGGCAGCGCAGGCGCGTCCGGCAGGATCGAGTAACGACCGGCGTGGAGCAGCTGCCAGCATGCCCAGACCATGAACAGGTCGTGGCAGACAATGGCCGTACGCGGCAACAGGCCGAGGATTCTATCCCGCCAGGGTGAAGACATATTTCAAGGAGTTCCTTGTCGGAGGCGCATTCCATTGCGCAGGAGGAGCCACAGCATGCTCAGCGTGATGAACCAAGCAATTGCCACGACAGCCTCCCACCTCGGCTGCAGATTCGAACTGACATTGAACACTGTAATACTGAATAGGCCCAAAACAAAGTACATCCCTGTCACCTGGGCGTGGCTGGCTCCTGCCTGCACAGCGCGCTGGTAGACGTGCTGGGTGTGGGGTTCCATCCAGCGTTGCCCGGAAATGATGCGCGCCAGCAGTGTGAAGCCCGCGTCCACGAGGAACGGCGACAGCGGCACCAGCAGCAGGATCCAGTTGATGTCCGTGCGCAGGCTGGCCACGGCCACAACGGCCGCCACCGCGTAGCCCAGCGCTCCGCTGCCGACATCCCCGAGGAAGATGCGTGCGCGCGGAAAGTTGAAGGGCAGGAAACCCACGCAGGCCAGCCCGAGGGCGATGGCCAGCAATGACCACGGCCAGGGCAGCACCGGAGCGAACCCCAGCGCGACCACGATGGCCTGGCTGCTGGCAATGCCGTTGATGCCATCCATGAAGTTCCAGATGTTGATCAACGAGGCGGTGAAGAACAGCACCAGCAGGGCAAGCAGCCAGCTGCCGCCGTGGATCTTCACCAGCCCGGCCAACAGGCCGGCAGCAATGAAATGAACAAGCAGCCTGCGCATGGCCGGCAGCGGGCGATGGTCGTCCCACCAGCCGATGCCGGCGACCAGCAGCAGGCCGGCAGCGGCGACCAGCAGGCTCGGCATGGCCTGCGGCCACGCCCACATGGCCACGGCTGCGGTGGCCAGCAGACTGATGACAATGGCGATGCCGCCGCCACGTGGCGTGGCGACGCTATGGCTGCGGCGTTCCCCGGGGTGGTCCATCAGCTGCCGGCGCAGCGCGTAGCCGCGCGCCGCCCAGGTCAGGGCGGCGCTCAGCAGGGCCAACGCCAGCAGCGCGCCCATCACGAGCCAGGGCATGATTCAGAGCACCGCGTAGTTCAGCAGCGGCTTGACCGTACCCCATTCCTTGCAGCTCGGGCACTGCCAGTGGTGGGTGCGCGCACCGAAGCCGCAGCGTGTGCAGCGGTAGGCCGGATTGCGCACCAGCAGCTGGTCGGTGATGTGCTTGAGATCGTGCAGGGTGGCCGTGGAATCGGCACCTTCGGCGAGGGTCAGGTCGATCAACGCCGATTCGCCGCGCACCGAGGGGCGGTCCTTGAGCTGGCGGCCCAGATAGGCGCGCGCAGGGGCGACACCTTCCTGTTCCTCCATCAGCCGGGTCAGCGCCAGCACCGGCGCGATACCGCGGTAGTGCTCGGTCATTTCCGAAAGGAAGGCGCGGGCGCCGCCCAGGTCGCCGACCTTGCGGTAGTTCTGCATCAGCGCCGGCAGCAGTTCCGGCAGATACTCCGGGTCATTGCGCGCAGCACGCTCGAAGGCTCGCACCGCCGCTTCGGGATTGCCGGCATCGCTCTCCAGGCGTCCTTCGATGATGCCGGCGCGCACCGACATCGCATCGGCCTGGTAGGCACGGGCAATGGCCGCCCTCGCCTCTTCCAGCTTGCCGGCGCCACGGAAGCGTTCGGCCAGCTCGCACTCGAACTGCCCGATCAGCTTGCCCATCGGCTCGCCGGTGACATCCTCGAAGCGGGTGGCGTTGTCGATCGCCTTCTCCCAGTCGCGCTCGGCCTGGTAGATCCCGATCAGGTGCTTGAGCGCCTGCGGCGCACGCTGGTCCAGCTGGGCCAGTTCGGTGAACACGGTCTCGGCGCGGTCCAGCAGGCCGGACTTCATGTAGTCCTCGCCCAGCGCCAGCAGCGCCTGCACGCGCTGCGCATCGCTCAGATCGTTGCGGTTGACCAAGCCCTGGTGCAGGCGGATGGCGCGGTCCACTTCGCCGCGGCGACGGAACAGATGGCCCAGCGCGACCTGGGTCTCGAAGGTTTCCTTGTCGAGCTCGGCAATGTGCAGGAACAGCTCGATGGCCTTGTCCGGCTGCTCGTTGAGCAGGTAGTTCAGGCCACGGAAGTAGGTGCTGGACAGTCGGCTGACCTGGTTGTCACCGTGGCGCTGACCGCCACGCCGTCCGATCACCCAGCCGGCCAGGGCGGCCAGCGGCACGAACAGGAAAAACCAGAACCACTCGGTGACGAAATCCATCTTCGATCAACGTCCGTCAAAAGATTGGGGGGAAGCGGCCGGTGCCGGCGTCGCGGCAGCGGACTTGTTGGCGCGGCGCAGCTGGCTGTAGAGCGGAACGACCACGCTCACCAGCACCAGGCCGGCGCCGACCACCACGCCCACCAGCAGGGCGGCGATCAATGCCACGCCGACGGAGGTATGCAGCTCGGTGAACAGCAGGTTGATCGACATCGCGGTCATGTTGACCGCACCGATGATCAATCCAAGGATCAGCACCGCCAGCAGGACCAGCAGACGAAAGACCTTCATGCGACAGCTCCAGGGGCGGGAGACCGTAGCTTATCCGACTCGCGGCTGGATTCGCACGCGGTGGCGCGACGGGACGCTCAGGCGGGATCGGCGTCCAGCGGCAGCACGCTGCTGACCCGCTCGCGCAGTTCCTTGCCCGGCTTGAAATGGGGAACGTGCTTGCCCGGCAGGGCAACCGATTCGCCGGTCTTGGGGTTGCGACCCAGGCGCGGCGGGCGGTAGTGCAGCGAGAAGCTGCCAAAACCGCGGATTTCGATGCGATCCCCGACAGAGAGGGAACCGCCCATCATTTCCAGCAACGACTTCACCGCCAGATCGACATCATCGGCCTTCAGGTGCGCCTGACGGCGCGCAAGGATTTCGATCAGTTCGGATTTGGTCATCACCGGCTCACATCAGGGGCATTTCAGCCTGAAACGGCCCGGGCAGTGCCCGGGCCGTCCAGGAAACAACGAACAACGGGCCCGATTACTCGGACTTGCTACCGTTCAGCTGGGCACGCAGCAGCGCGCCGAGCTGGGTGGTGCCACCCGAAGCGGACTGGTATTCCTCCAGCACTTCGCGCATTTCCGCGTCGTCCTTGGCCTTGATCGACAGCTGCAGGGTACGGCCCTTGCGGTCCATGCCCACGAACTTGGCTTCGACCTTGTCGCCGACCTTCAGGTGCTGGGTGGCGTCGTCAACGCGCTCGTTGGCGATGTCGCGAGCCGAAACGTAGCCTTCGATGCCGTCGGCCAGTTCGATCACGGCGCCCTTGGCGTCGACTTCCTTCACCACGCCTTCGACCTTGGAGCCCTTCGGATTGGCCGCCATGTACTGGCCGAACGGATCCTGCTCCAGCTGCTTCACGCCCAGGGAGATGCGCTCGCGCTCCGGGTCGACGGCCAGGACGACGGCGTCCAGGGTATCGCCCTTCTTGAAGTTGCGAACGACGTCTTCGCCGGTGGTGTTCCAGCTGATGTCGGACAGGTGGACCAGGCCATCGATGCCGCCGTCCAGGCCGATGAAGATGCCGAAGTCGGTGATCGACTTGATCTGGCCGGACACCTTGTCACCCTTCTTGTGGGTGGCAGCGAAGGTTTCCCACGGATTGGCGGCAACCTGCTTCATGCCCAGCGAGATGCGGCGACGCTCTTCGTCGACGTCCAGCACCATCACTTCGACTTCGTCACCGACCTGCACGACCTTGGACGGGTTGACGTTCTTGTTGGTCCAATCCATCTCGGAGACGTGCACCAGGCCTTCGACGCCCGGCTCGATCTCGACGAACGCGCCGTAATCGGTGACGTTGGAGACCTTGCCGAAGACGCGGCTGTTGGCCGGGTAACGACGGGCGATGTTGTCCCACGGATCTTCGCCCAGCTGCTTCAGGCCCAGCGAAACGCGGTTGCGCTCGCGGTCGAACTTCAGCACGCGCACGTCCAGCTCGTCGCCGACGTTCACGACTTCGGACGGATGGCGCACGCGCTTCCATGCCATGTCGGTGATGTGCAGCAGGCCGTCGATACCGCCCAGGTCCACGAACGCGCCGTAGTCGGTCAGGTTCTTGACGACACCCTTCAGGATCGCGCCTTCCTGCAGCTTGTCCATCAGCTGCTCGCGCTCTTCCGAGTGCTCGCTTTCGACGACAGCGCGGCGCGAGACCACGACGTTGTTACGCTTGCGGTCCAGCTTGATGAGCTTGAATTCCAGCTCCTTGCCTTCCAGGTAGGCCGGATCGCGCACCGGGCGCACATCGACCAGGGAACCCGGCAGGAAGGCGCGGACATCCTTGATGTCCACGGTGAAACCACCCTTGACCTTGCCACTGATGCGGCCGGTGATGGTTTCGTTCTTTTCCAACGCTTCTTCCAGCTCGTCCCACACCATCGCGCGCTTGGCCTTCTCGCGCGACAGGACGGTTTCGCCGAAGCCGTTCTCGATGGAGTCGAGGGCGACCTTGACGATATCGCCTTCGGCGACATCGATCTCGCCAGCGTCGTTACGGAACTGTTCGATCGGCACGATGCCTTCGGACTTCAGGCCAGCGTTGATCACCACGACGTCGCCGCGGACTTCAACAACGGTACCGCTGACGATGGCGCCCGGCTTCAGCTTGGCCAGATTGGCCTGGCTGGCTTCAAACAGTTCGGCAAATGATTCGGTCATTAGATTTACTCTGTTGGACACATGGGTCGGTGGCGTCCCTTCGGGGATGGGCGACCGCCCGCCTGTTGGTCGACCCCGGAAAAGCAGGTCGTGTGTGAAGTAGGAAAACCGCCACGCATCATTGCGCGACGGAGCTTGTACAGCACTGCTATTGCGCGACCACCACCGATGCGGCTGGCAGTGCTCCCGCGCGAACGGATCAGGCAGCCGGAACCGGAAGCAGATCCATCACTCGGGCAACGACATCTGCGATGCCGATGCCTGTGGTGTCGATGAGGACGGCATCGTCTGCCGGCTTCAGGGGCGCCACGGTACGCTGAGCATCACGGGCGTCGCGGGCCATGATCTCGCGCAGGAGGTCATCAAAGTTAACAGAAACCCCCTTGTCTTTCAACTGCTTATGCCGGCGCTCGGCGCGCTCTTCGGCACTGGCGGTCAGGAACACCTTGTAGGGGGCATCCGGGAAGATCACCGTACCCATGTCGCGACCGTCCGCGACCAGGCCCGGCAGCTCCCTGAATGCGCGCTGCCGCTCCTTCAGGGCCGCCCGGACTTCGGGAATGGCCGCGATGGCCGACGCCAGCGCGCCGGTGGTCTCCAGCCGCAGTTCGTCGGTGGCATCGCTGCCATTGACCAGGACCCGCATCGCATCACCCTGTTCAACAAACTGAACATGGGTATCGAACGTGCACCGCACCAGTGCCGAGGCGTCGGAGGTATCGATGTCGGCCCAGCTGGCGGCCACGCCCACCGCCCGGTACAGGGCGCCTGAATCCAGGTAATGCCAGCCCATCCGGCGCGCCACGATGCGGCTGATGGTACCCTTGCCGGCCCCTGATGGGCCGTCGATGGTCAGGACGGGAGCGAGTGGATTCATGGGGGTCCCAGTACGTGTGAAGGGGGCATTCTAGCCCCTGCCAGACACCCCGCGACGGATCTTTTGTGCAACCACTTGAAGCCATGAGGAAAAGCCCGGTAGAATGGCGGGCTTGAACGAGCGTCAACTGCCGATTGTCTTTCGCATATCGCGGCCACGCTCCACCCGAACAACTACTGTTTACGCCGAGGTATGCCATGAAAGTCCTGTCCTCCCTGAAGTCGGCGAAGGCCCGTCACCGTGACTGCAAGGTCGTCCGTCGCCGTGGCAAGATCTTCGTGATCTGCAAGTCGAACCCGCGTTTCAAGGCGCGTCAGCGCTGAGCCCAACAGCCTTCGTGGCTGCGGCTGGTCCCGCGCGGGACCGACCCGATGCAAAAAGCCGCCTTCGGGCGGTTTTTTGTTTATGCGGCTTTTTCCTGCCGATTTTGCTGTAATCGCCTTTCTTGACCACTGGGGAGTAGATCGAGATGAAGCGTTACCTGTCCACCCTGGCCGTGCTGGCCACTCTGGCTGCCGCCACGCCGGCCCTGGCCGACACTCTGCTTGTCGACCGCGCCCGCGAGAAGCCGGCCGGCGCCCTGCCCCTTCGTGGCCAGTCCATGCAGCAGGTGCAGAGCCAGTTCGGTGCGCCCAGCGAGCAGCTGCAGCCGCGCGGCGGGCAGAAGCGGCAATGGCCGACCATCAACCGCTGGGTGTACCCACAGTTCACTGTCTACTTCGAGAAGCAGAAAGTGATCGACGTGGTGGCCAACCAGGCGGACCCGAACGAAATCGGCCCGAAACCGCCGATCCGTTGACCCCTTTACCCGCCCCGGGCGGGCCTGTGTAGCGAGACCATGAACCAGACCCTTCGTTTTCCTGCCGAGTGGGAAGCCCAGAGCGGCGTCCTGATTGCCTGGCCCACCGCCGATACCGACTGGGCCGACCGCCTGGGACAGGTGGAGGAAACCTATATCGCACTGGTTGCAGCGATCACCCGCTTCCAGCCGGTGCTGATCTGCGTGGCCGATGACGATGTGGAGACCTATGCCGAAATGCGGCTGCGCTCCAACCGCATCGACATGGACAGGGTGCACTTCACCACGGCGGCCTACGACGACACCTGGCTGCGCGACTCGGGCCCGATCACCCTGCGCCGTGCCGACGGCGGTTTCCAGCTGCTGGACTTCCGCTTCACCGGCTGGGGCGGCAAGTTCGATGCCACCCTCGACGATCAGCTGGTGGGCGCGCTCGACCAGGCCGGCGTTTTCAACGACGCGCCGGTGCGCAGCATCCCGTTCGCGCTGGAAGGCGGCGCCATCGAAACCGACGGTGAAGGCACCCTGCTGACCACCTGGAAGTGCCTGCACGAACGCCACCCGGATCGTGACCGCGCCAGCCTGAGCACCGACCTCGCCGACTGGCTGCAGCAGGAGCGCGTGCTGTGGCTCGACCACGGCTACCTGGAAGGCGACGATACCGATGCCCACATCGATACCCTCGCCCGCTTCGCCTCGGCGGACAGCATCGTCTACCAGGCCTGCGACGACGAGAACGACTCGCACTACGCCGAGCTGCAGGCGATGGGCAGGGAACTGGCTGCGCTGCGCACCCGTGACGGTCAGCCATACCGCCTGTTCCCGCTGCCGTGGGCACAGCCGGTAATCGACGAAGGCCGCCGCCTGGCGGCCTCGTACGCCAACTACCTGATCGTCAACGGCGCGGTGCTGATGCCGGCGTACGGTGATCCGGCCGACGATCTGGCCCGCGACGTGCTGGCCAAGGCCCATCCGGGCCGCGAGATCGTCCAGGTGCCCTGCCGCTCGCTGATCTGGCAGAACGGCAGCCTGCACTGCATCACCATGCAGCTGCCGGAAGGCCTGCTGAAGGCGTAGCACGATGCGGTAGCGCCGGGCCACGCCCGGCGAGCACAGCGGCATTCGGTTCGTACGCCGGGCATGGCCCGGCGATACCGGCTGCGTGCACCTGTTCAGCGGCCGACACGCTGCGGCATCGCATACGCGCTAACATGCGGGTTTTCCCCCGCAGGAACACCCGCATGAACTCGCGCAGCCCGCTTACCGTCGCCCTGATCCAGGAGCGCAACCACGGCGATGCCGCCGCCAATCTGGCGGTGATCGAGGCTCGCGTGGCCGAAGCGGCAGCGCAGGGCGCCAAGCTGGTGCTGCTGCAGGAACTGCACAACGGCCCCTACTTCTGCCAGCACGAGTCGGTTGACGAGTTCGATCTGGCCGAACCGATCCCGGGCCCGAGCACCGAGCGCCTGGGTGCGCTGGCGAAGAAGCATGGCGTGGTGCTGGTCGGTTCGCTGTTCGAGCGCCGCGCCGCCGGCCTGTACCACAACACCGCGGTGGTGTTCGAGAAGGACGGCACCCTGCTCGGCAAGTACCGCAAGATGCACATCCCGGACGATCCGGGCTTCTACGAGAAGTTCTACTTCACCCCGGGCGACATCGGCTTCACCCCGATCGACACCTCGGTGGGCCGCCTGGGCGTGCTGGTGTGCTGGGACCAGTGGTATCCGGAGGCGGCGCGCCTGATGGCGCTGGCCGGCGCCGAGCTGCTGCTGTACCCGACTGCGATCGGCTGGGACCCGGACGACGTGCAGGACGAGAAGACCCGCCAGCGCGATGCCTGGGTACTGAGCCACCGTGGCCATGCCGTCGCCAACGGCCTGCCGGTGCTGAGCTGCAACCGCGTCGGCCATGAGGCCTCGCCGCTGGGCGCGTCGGGCATCCAGTTCTGGGGCAACAGCCACGTGCTCGGCCCGCAGGGCGAGTTCCTGGCCGAAGCCGGCACCGATGCCGCTGTGCTGGTATGCGACGTCGACCTGCAGCGCAGCGAGCACGTGCGCCGCATCTGGCCGTTCCTGCGCGATCGCCGCATCGATGCCTACGGCGATCTGCTCAAGCGCTACATCGACTGAACCGGAGCCGCGCATGGCCGTCCTCATCCGTGATGCCGGCCCGGCCGACATCGCCGCGATCACCGCGATCTACGCGGTCGAAGTGACCGACTTCGTCAACACGTACGAGTACGACATCCCGGACCAGGCCGAGATGCTGCGCCGCATGCGCGACATCATCGACCGCGGTTTTCCCTATCTGGTCGCCGAGATCGACGGCCAGGTCGCCGGCTACGCCTACGCCAACACCTACCGCACGCGCATTGCCTACCAGTGGACCGTGGAGAACTCGGTCTATGTCGATGCACGGTTCCAGGGCCAGGGCGTCGGCACCGGCCTGTTGCAGGCGCTGATCGACGCATGCGTCGCACGTGGCTTCCGGCAGATGGTGGCGGTGATCGGCGAACCGACCAATACCGCTTCGATCAGGCTGCACGAGCGTTTCGGCTTCGAGCTGGTCGGCGTGTTCCGCGGCCTCGGCCGCAAGCACGGCCGCTGGCTGGACACCGTGCAGATGCAACGCGCGCTCGGCGACGGCGCCGACACCGCACCTTCCAATGAATGACTCCATGACCGAAATCCTTCCCGAGACCGGCGACGATCTGTTCGCCGGCCAGCCGGTGCGCGTCGTTGAACGCGACGGCGTGCGCTACACCCTGCTGGGCACCGCCCACGTTTCCCACGCCAGCGTCGAGGCGGTGGAGAAAGCAATCAACAGCGGCCGCTTCGATGCCGTCGCGGTCGAACTGGACCCCCAGCGCCTGCAGGCCCTGAGCGATCCGGACACGTTGGCCAAGCTGGACCTGGTCGAGGTGATCCGCAAGGGTCGCGTTGCCCTGTTCGCCGCCAACCTGGCGCTTTCCGCCTACCAGCGTCGTCTGGCCGAACAGCTCGGCATCGAGCCGGGTGCGGAACTGAAGCGCGCCGTCGAACTGGGGCGTGAGCGCGGCCTGCCCGTCCACCTGATCGACCGCGAGGTGGGCCTGACCTTCCGCCGCGCCTCGCAGCGGCTGGGCTTCTTCGGCAAGCTGAAGCTGGTTGCGGGCCTGGGCGCCGGCCTGTTCTCATCGGAAGAGGTGGGCGAAAACGAAATCGAGAAGCTCAAGCAGGGCGACATGCTGGAGTCGAGCTTCGGCGAGTTCGCGACCGAGAATCCCGCGCTGTACGAAACCATCATCGGCGAGCGCGACCGCTACATGGCCACGCGCCTGCGCGAAGAACACGACCCGCGGCAGCGCGAAGTGCTGGCGGTGGTCGGCGCCGGCCATCTGGCAGGCCTGGCGCGATACCTCGAAACGGATACCGATGCACCGGCACCGTTGCGCGCCGAACTCGAAGCCGTGCCGAAGAAGCGCAACATCCCGTGGTTCACGCTGGGCATCCTTGCCATCGTCATCACCGGCATCGCCGTCGGCTTCTACCGCGGAGGCCTGGGCGTGGGCACCGAACTGCTGGCCACGTGGGCGATGTACACCGGCGGCCTGGCCGGCCTCGGCTGTCTGCTGGCCGGCAGTCACCCGCTGAGCATTCTCACGGCGATCGTGGTCGCCCCGTTCAAGCCGTTCCGGCTCAGCATTCCCACCGGCGCGTTCTCGGCGCTGGTCGAGGCACGCCTGCGCAAGCCGGCGTACCAGGATTTCCTGCAGCTGCGCGACGATGCACAGTCGTTGAAGGGCTGGTACCGCAATCGGGTCACCCGCGTGGTGCTGACGTTCATGCTGACCAATCTCGGCAGCATGCTCGGCCTGTGGCTGACCGGCTTCCAGGTGTGGGGCAAGGTCGCAGGTTGATTGCAACGCCCCGCCGGGCATGGCCCGGCGATACCGTGTGGCGGTGATGGTAGCGCCGGGCCATGCCCGGCGAAAAAAAAGGGAGGCCGCCCCACTACGACCGGCCTCCCCACACCACAACACGTTGTCGTTCCCCGTAGTCGGGCAAGCTCGACGCTAGGCGGCCGTTGCCGCCACCTTTTCCAGGCCGCGCGCGCGGCGGATCAGCCGCGTCACGGCATTGCGCAGGTCGTCCAGCACCGCGTAGATCGTCGGCAGGAACAGCAGGCTGACCACGGTCGAGAACGCCAGTCCACCGGCGATGGCTCGGGCCATCGGCGCGTACTCCGGGCCGTCGCCGAACATCTGCGTGTTGGTCAGCGAAATCGGCACCATCGCCAGGATCGCCGTCCCCATGGTCATCATGATCGGGCGCAGCCGCTCGCGTGAGCCCTCCACCAGCGCCTGGGTACGCCCCATGCCGCTGCGCCGGAGGTTGTTGATGTGCTCGATCATCACGATGCCGTTGTTCACCACCACGCCCATCAGCACCAGGATGCCGATGAAGGACATGATTCCGAACGAGGTGCCGGTGATCCAGAACAGCCAGAACACGCCGAAGATCGAGAACAGCACGCCGCTCATGATCGCCGCCGGGAACAGCAGCGATTCGAACACCGCCGCCATCACCACGTAGATCATCACCAGCGCAATGAGCAGGTTGAACACCATCTGCTGCATCGCCTCGTCATCGTTGCCATAGTCGCCGCCATCGAAGGTGTAGCCATAGCCGGCCGGGAAGCTCATCGGCTTGAGTACGGCCTCGATCGCCTTGCGTCCGTCCGGTGCGGTGATCTTCTCGGCCAGGTTGGCCTTGATCGTCAGCGTGGTCTGCCGGTTGGTGCGGCCGATCTGGGTGGCGGACGAACCGACATCGACGCTGACCAGACTCAGCAGCGGCACGCTGCGGCCGTCGCCGGTACGCACGCTGAAGCCGGCCAGGTCCTCCGGACTGCTCTGCTCGGCTCCGGCGAAGCGCACCCAGACCGGCACCTCGTTGTCGCCTCGCCGGAACTCACGCATCGGTGCACCGCGCAATGCCAAGCCGACAAAGCTGGCCACCTGCTCGGCGTTGAAGCCGAAGGCGGCGGCACGCTCGCGATCGACGCGCACCTTGAGTTCACCGCCCTTCTCGCCATTGTCGATGCGCACGTCGCGCAGCTCCGCACGCTGGGCCAGCAGGGGCAGCACTTCCTGGCCGATTTCCTGCAGCATGCTGCTGGAATCCCCGATCAACTGCACCTGCACGCCCTGGTTGCCGCCACCACCATCACCGCCCTGGTTGCCGACGAAGTAGTCGGTACGCGCGGACTTCGGCAGGCCCTTGCGCAGCTCCTCCTGCAGTGACTTGATGTCCTTGGCGTACTTCTCGTCCAGGGTGACGACCGTCGAGCTGCCTTCCTGCTCGCTGTACCAGGAGTACACCTGCTTGACGTGCAGGCGCTCACGGTTCTCGTCGATCCAGTTCTCCACCCGAGCCACTTCCTCGGACATCTGCCGGTAGGTGTAGGCACCCTTCCACATGTAGCCGATGAAGATGTCCTTGCCACCTTCACCACCGAACATGTCCACCTTGGTCAGTTTCATCGGCACCAGGCTGACGGCCACCACCAGCACGATGCCCAGCAGGCTCCAGCCACGATGGTGCAGCGACCAGTCCAGCACCTGCGCGTAGCGCCGCTGCAGGCGCGCGATCAGGCCGGTCTGCGAGTGCACGAGCTTGGGCGTGGCCATGCGCGCAGACAGCATCGGAATCAGGCTGACCGCCACCAGCCAGGACGCCAGCAGCGATACCGAAATGGTGATCGCGATCTGTGCCATGAAGATGCTGATGTTGTTGGTCTCGCCGAACAGGTTCGGCACGAACACGATGCAATGGCACAGGGTGCCAGCGCTGAGCGCGATGGCGACGTTGCGGGTGCCGATGATCGAGGCCAGCCGTGGCTGTCCCGGCATGCGCTCGCGCTCCTGGTAGATGCTCTCCACCACCACCACGGCGTTGTCCACCAGCATGCCCACCGCCAGCAGCAGGCCCATCATGGTCAGGATGTTCAGCGTCACCCCGACGAAGTACATGAAGCCCAGGGTGATGGTGAAGCAGATCGGGATGGCCAGCGTCACCATCAGCGTGGACGGCCAGTGGCGCAGGAAGAAGAACAGCACCGTCACCGACAGGATCAGGCCCACCGCACCGGCTTCGGCCAGCTCCAGCAGCGAGGAGGTCACCGCCTTGCCCTGGTTGTCGATGACCTTGATCTGCACATCGCGCATCGAGGCCTGTGCGCGGATCGCTTCGACTTCGGCCAGCGCCGCGCGCGAGACGTCGACCAGATTGGCGCTGCGCTCCTTGAAGATGTCCAGGCCCACTGCCGGGTTGCCATCCAGGCGGCGGCCATAATTCATCCGCGCCGGCTTCAGCCGCACATCGGCGATGTCACCCAGCCGCAGGCCCTTGGCGTTGATCACCAGGTCGCGCAGTTCCTGCAGGTCGGTGATCTCGCCGACCGGTTGCACGCGCACACGCTGGCCGTTGTCATCGATCTGCCCGGCCGAGATCGAAAAGTTCAGCGTGCGCAACCGTTCGCTCAGCTCGTTGATGCTCAGCCCGTGCGCGTTGAGCCGGTTGGGATCGATCGCGATCTCGACTTCATTCGGCGGTGCACCGGTGATGTCCACGCGCGCAACGCCCGGAATGCGCTCGATGCGCCGCTTGAACTCGCGGTCGAGCATGTCATAGGCGGTCGTCAGGTCGGTGGTGCTGGCCAGGCGCACCTTCAGCACCGGCTGGTCGCTGCTGGACCACTTGAACACGTTGTAGCGCTGCAGGTCGTCAGGCAGGTCGCTGCGGATCGCATCGATACGTTCGCGCGCGTCGGAAGCGGCGATGGCGATGTCACGGTCCCAGTCGCTGAACTCGATGAAGATCAGCGCCGCTTCGGACGTGGCCGAGGAGCGCATGCGCTTGATCCCGGTCATCGTTGCCAATGACTCTTCCACCGGCCGGATGATGGTCCGCTCCACTTCTTCCGGTGTCGAGCCCGTGTACGGAATCTGCACGAACAGGAACGGCGCGGAGATGTCCGGCAGAGCCTCCAGTGGCAGCCGGAATGAAGCGATCAGGCCGATCACCACCAGCGATACGAAGCACATGATGGTGGTGACCGGACGGCGGATGGAGAACTCGGCGACACTCATGCCGGCTCCTCGCCGCCGACGCGGCCACCTTCTGGGATTCGCAGTCCGTCGCCGGCGTGCTTGCGGCCGCGTTCGCGGTAGTAAGCGTCGCCGCGGCGATCCATCAGGTCGTAGACCACCGGGATCACCAGCAGGGTCAGCAGGGTGGAGACCAGCAGGCCGCCGATCACGGTGATCGCCATCGGCGCACGTACTTCAGCGCCCTCGCCCATCGCCACCGCCAGTGGCAGGAAGCCGAACAGCGTGCACAGGGTGGTCATGATGATCGGACGCAGGCGCGAGCGCGCGCCTTCCACCAGCGCCTCGTGCTTGGCCACACCGGCCTCGCGCAGCTGATTGACCTTGTCGATCAGGATGATCGCGTTCTTGGTGACCAGTCCCACCAGCAGGATCAGGCCGATGAACACCACCACCGAGATCGGCTTGCCGGTCAGCATCAGCGCCAGGATCGCGCCGACCAGCGCCAGCGGGATGGTGAACAGGATCACGAACGGATGCAGCAGCGATTCGAACTGCGACGCCATCACCAGGTAGACCAGGAAGATCGCCAGTCCGAAGGCGAAGATCAGCGACGTTGCCGCCTGCGCCAGCTCCTCGCCCTGGCCACCGATATGCAGGCCGACGCCCGCACCAAGCGGCTGTTCGGCGACCATCTGCTGCACTTCGCGCATGGCCGCGCCCAGATCGATGTCACGCAGGTTGGCCGAGACCACCGCGACGCGGGTCTGATCGGCACGGTGGATCTCGCTCGGACCGGTGGTGGCCACCACGTCGGCCACGGCGTCCAGGGTGACCGGACGGGTACTGCCCGGGTTGACGATCAAGCGGCGGATGCTCTCCACGCTGGCCCGGTCGCCTTCCTGTGCCCGTACCAGCACGTCGATCTTGCGGTCGCGGAAGCTGTAGCGGGTGGCCACATCGCCGCGCACCTTCTTCACCACGACGTCGGCGATCTGGCGGGTGGTCAGGCCCAGCGCACCGGCGCGCTCCTGGTCGAAGCGGATCTGGATCTCCGGGAAGCCCTCCTCCACCGTCGACTTCACGTCGGCGTAGTGTGCATTGCCGCGCAGCAGGGCAGCCAGCCGCTGGCCAGCCTGCTCCAGCGTGGCCATGTCCTGACCACGCAGTTCGATTTCCAGCGGGGTGGAGAAGCTGAACAGTGCCGGCCGCGCGAAGTCGACCTGCGCGCCGGGGTGCCCGGCCATGGTGCCACGCAGGCGCTCGGTGATGGCCGCTTCGGTGCGCGCATCCCCACCGCCTTCCATCACCACGGTCAGCTTGCCGATGTTCTCACCGCTCTCGGTCGGGCTTGCGTCCAGCCGGGTACCGCTGCCACTGACGCCGTACAGCGAGGCCACGCCCTCGCCCTTGCCGTGCGCCAGCTGCAGTTCGCGGACCAGTGCATCGGTCTGCTTCAACGGCGTGCCGGCCGGCAGCTTGACGGTCATCTCGAAGCGGTCCTGGGCCAGCTGCGGGATGAGGTCGGCGCCCAGCATCGGCACCAGCGCCAGGGTGGCTGCAAACGCCAGCGCGGCCAGGCCCAGCACCTTGCCGGGGTGCGCCAGCGCGCTCGGCAACAGCCGCAGGTAGCCACGTTCGGCCCCCGCATACGGCTTCATCGCGATATCGCTGGCCTTGCGCATGACCGGACCGATCACGGCGGCAACGCCGCGGCAGGCACGCACCACCAGCCAGGCCAGCGCATAGAAGGTCCAGCGCACCGCAGCGACGAAGCCACGACGGCCGGCTGCAACGGGCTTCTGCCAGCGACGCTCCGGCTGCCACGCCTCGCTGGCGGGCTCTTCGGGGAACGCCAGCGGCGGCCGCCCCTTCAGCGAGCTGAGCATCGGAATCAGTGTCATCGATACCAGCAGCGAAATGGCGATGGCGATCGCCACGGTCAGCGCCTGGTCGCGGAACAGCTGGCCGGCGATACCGTCGACGAACACCAGTGGCAGGAACACCGCGATGGTGGTCAGGGTGGAGGCGACCACCGCCATGCTCACTTCGCGGGTGCCTTCGATCGCGGCCTGCAGGATGCCCAGCCCGCGCTCGCGCGCCTTGGCGATGCTCTCCAGCACCACGATCGAATCGTCCACCACCAGGCCCGTCGCCAGCGCCAGGCCGCCCAGCGACATGACGTTCAGGCTGAGACCCAGCTGGCCCATGAAGAAGAACGTGGCGATGATCGACACCGGCAGCGACAGGCTGATGACGAACGTGCTCCAGCCATCGCGGAGGAACAGGAAGATGATCAGGATCGCCAGCAGGCCGCCGATCACCGCATCCTTCTTGACGTCGCTGATCGCATGCTCGATGAAGCGCGACTGGTCCTCGATGGTGGTCAGTTCGGCATCGCCGGGGAACGTGCCCTTGATCTGCTCCAGGCGCTTGCGCAGCGCTTCGGCGGTGGCGACGGTGTTGGCGTCGCCTTCCTTGTAGATCGCCAGCTCGACCGATTCCTTGCCGCCGAGGCGGATGATCGCTTCACGCTCCTTGTAGCCCTGGCGTACGGTGGCCACGTCCTTCAACCGGACAGGAACGCCATTTGCGACCACGCTGGAGCCACCGCCGGACGATGCGCTCTGTGCGGCCGAGGCTGCGGCGATGGCCGCAGCGGAACCGGTGGAGGCGGCAATGTTGAACATCTGCTGCAGCGCGGAGTCCGCCGCACTGCCATTGGACGCCTGGGTGGTGACCAGCAGGTTGCGGATCTCCTCCAGGTCGGCGAACTGGTTGACGGTACGCACCAGGAAGCGCTGCGAGCCCTCTTCCAGCCGACCGCCGGAGATGTTGATGTTCTCGTCCTTCAGGCGCTTGATGACGGTATCGATCGGCAGATTCAGCTGCGCGAGCTTCTGCTGGTCGATGTCGACCTGGATCTCGTCCTCCAGGCCGCCGCCGACCTTGACCGCCGCCACGCCGGTGACCGGTTCCAGCTTCTTCTTCAGATCCTCGTCGGCGTAGCGGCGTAGGATGGTCAGCTCGCGGATGGCGTCGGCATCGCTGGACGGGGCCGCCTTGCTGGACAGCACCAGGCGCATGATCGGCTCGGTGGACGGATTGAAGCGCAGCAGCACCGGGGCTTTCGCCTCCAGCGGCAGGTTCAGCGCTTCCATCTTGTCGCGCACTTCCAGGCTGGCCTGATCCATGTTGGTGCCCCAGGCGAACTCCAGCACCACATCGCTCTGGCCGGTGCGCGAGACCGACTTCAGCTTGCGCAGGTTCTTGACCACGCCCACGGCTTCTTCCACCGGCTGGGTGATCAGGGTTTCGATCTCGGTCGGTGCCGCACCGGTGTATTCGGTGCGTACCGTCAGCGTCGGGTAGCTCAGGTCCGGCAGCAGGTTGACCTTGAGACTGCCCAGCGCAATCAGGCCGAACAGCAGCAGGGTGACCGTGCACATGGCAATGGTGACGCGGCGGCGGGTAGCGAACTCCACCAGGCCGCCGCGCATGCCGGCGGCGGCGCTTTCGCCGTGGGGCGAAGCACCGTGGTCGTGGTCAGGATGGCTCATTGCCGGCTCCCGGCCTTGTCTGCCGGCTTGGCCGAGGCCGTCGCCGTCTTCGCTTTCGGATCAGCGATCACCTGCACGGCGGTGCCGTCGCGCAGCGCGACCTTGCCTGCGGTGACCACCTGGTCTCCGGCCGCCAGGCCATCACGGATCTCCACCCATGGCCCCTCGGCGTAACCCAGCTTGACCGGAACGCGCGCGACCTTGCCGTCGCGCACCCGGAACACCGCCGGCTCACCATCGTCGAGCAGCGCCAGGCGCGGCACGACCAGGGCGTCGGCACGCTGGTCGTAATCGATGCGGATCCGGCCGAACATGCCCGGCTGCAGGGAATGGGCAGTGCCGTCGAAGGCACTGACAACACGGAACGTGCCGCTACCCGAATCCACCACCGGTGCGATGCGATCAACGATGCCGGTGAAGCTCTGGCCCGGCAGTGCATCCGCCGACAGGGTCACCGGCTGGCCGGCACGCAGCGTTGCCAGCTCGCGTTCGGGAACGTTGAGCGTGGCTTCCAGGCGCGAGTTGTCGACGATGCGGAAGATCGGCGTGTTGATCTGCACGAAGTTGCCGGTCTTGATCGAGCGCGAGGCGATCACGCCGGAGATCGGTGCGACCACCGTGGTGTACGACAGCTCCAGCGTGGCCAGGCGATACTGCGCGCGCACGTTTTCCAGATCGAAGCGCAGCTGGTCGACGTCGGCGGCACTGACCATCTGCTGGCCGACCAGCTTCTGTGCGCGCTGGTAGTTGTTCTCGAGCTTGCGCATCTGTGCCTCGCTCTGGGCAACCGCCAGGCGTGCGCGGTCCGGATCGAGCCGCACCAGCGGCTGCCCCGCGCTGACCCGCTGGCCTTCCTCGACCAGCACCGCCAGCGCCACGCCAGAGGTCTTGGCAACCACCTGCGACTCGGCGCGCGGCTCCAGCGCGGCGGTGCCGGTGTAGCTGGCCGCCACCGCGCGGCGGCTGGCCACCGCGACCTCGACCGGCACGGACTCGACTTTTTTCTCATCCTTGGTTTCGGCGGCCTTGGCCTCGCTGTTGGGGCCCGCGGCGCAACCGCCCAGCATCAGCGTGGTGGAGATCAGCAGGGCGGCGGCGCAGAGTCCGCTGCGGCGGCCATGCAGGAAGATTGGGTGCGACATCGTCAGGTCCCTGGAGGATGCGTGGGCAGGTGTGGTAGCAAAGTAATGCACCACTTCACGGCAACACCATATCCCAAAGGTCATGGTGTCTTCACGCCGCTGGTCGGCCCACCCCCATTTCAGCTAGATGAAACCTGAGGCTATACTCGGGTCGTTCCGTACCCCACGCCGGAACGACCAGACCCGAATCCCCGGAAACGACATCATGCGCCCGCAGCCGCTCGCCGCTTGTCTCGCTCTGGCCGTCCTCCTGCCCCTCGGGGCCGCCGCACAGCCCGCTCCAGCTACCACGACCGCAGCACCCGCCCCAGCCCCGGCACCCGCCGCTGCTGCCGCCGCCGCACCTGCCGGCAATTACGACAATGGCCGGGTGCTGGCCTACACCTGCCAGGGGTGCCATGGCATCACCGGTTACAAGAACGCCTACCCGAGTTACCGGGTACCGAAGATCGGTGGCCAGACCCAGCAGTACCTGACCCAGGCCCTGACCGAGTACCGCCAGGGCAAGCGCCGGCATCCGACGATGCAGGCCCAGTCGATGAGTTTCAGCGAACAGGAGATCGCCGATCTCTCTGTTTACCTGTCCACCGTCAAGTAAGGCCCGCCCATGTCGAAAGCCGCGCATCCACTGCGTCATGCCATCGCCCTGTCCGTCGCCCTGCTGCTGGCGGCCTGCTCGCAGTCACAGGTGGAGAACAGCGAGAAATCCGCCGCCGATCCGGGCCATGCCAGCGGCGAGCACGGCTCTTCATCGTCGGCAGGCCTGCCCACCGGCCGTGAGGCTGCCGGTGAAGCCCGGGCCAAGGTGAAGGGCAAGGCCACCAACCAGAGCTGCATCGATTGCCATGGTGCCGACGGCAACGCCCCGATCGATCCGACCTACCCGAAACTGGGTGGGCAGTACGGTGATTACCTCGCGCATGCGCTGCAGGCCTACCGTTCCGGCGACCGCCAGCACGCGTTGATGACGCCGCAGGCGACGGACCTGAGCGATCAGGACATCGCCGACCTGGCGGCGTACTTCGGCAGCCGGCCAAGCCAGCTGCGGGATCTGCACGGGGTCAAATAGGATCAGGGCGCCGTGGCGCCCTTGCATCCCTGGCGCCGGGCCATGCCCGGCGGAACGCCAGAAGCCCGCGCTGTGCGCCCGCGGGGCATGGCCCCGCGCTACCGCGCACCGTCAGCGTCGGTCAACGATCAGCCTTCCAGCTCTTCCCAGCGCGCGTACGCGGCGTCCAGTTCGGCCTGCACCTTGGCCAGCTGCTGCGTGTGTGCCGTCACCTCGGCGCTGCTGCGGGTGTAGAACGAGGGATCATTCATCGCTGAGGTGAGGCCTTCGACGTCACCTTCCAGCTTCTCGATCATCTTCGGCAGCTGCTCCAGTTCGCGCGCTTCCTTGTAGCTGAGCTTGCGCTTGGCCGCGGCAGGTTCCGCGGCAGCCACAGGCGCAACCGCTGCCGCCGGCCTGGCAGCGGCGGGCACTGCTGCCGCTGCGGTACTGGCCGCGTAGCGCTGCCAGTCGGTATAGCCTCCAACGTACTCGCCGATCACGCCGTCGCCCTCCATCACCAGCGTGGACGTCACCACGTTGTCGATGAAATCACGATCGTGGCTGACCAGCAGCAGCGTGCCGGTGTACTCGCCAAGCAGCTCTTCCAGCAGCTCAAGCGTTTCCACGTCCAGGTCGTTGGTGGGTTCGTCCATCACCAGCAGGTTGGACGGCTGCGCGAACAGCTTGGCCAGCAGCAGGCGGTTGCGCTCCCCACCGGACAGCCGGGTGATCGGCGCGCGCGCGCGCTCGGGCGTGAACATGAAGTCCTGCAGATAGGCATGCACGTGCTTGCGCTTGCCGTTGAACTCGAGGAAATCACGGCCTTCGGCCACGTTCTCGATGGCGCTCCAGTCTTCGCGCAACACGGCACGATACTGGTCGAAATAGGCGACCTGCAGGTTGGTGCCGGCGTTGACCTCGCCCTTCTGCGGCTGCAGTTCACCCAGCAGCAGCTTCAACAGGGTGGTCTTGCCGCTGCCGTTGGGGCCGATCAGGCCGATCCGGTCGCCGCGCAAGATGGTGGTGGTGAAGTCGCGGACCATGGTGCGGTCGCCGAACGCGAACGAAATGTCCTTGACGTCGATGACCTTCTTGCCGGAGCTCACGCCCTGTGCCGCTTCCATCCGGACATTGCCGCTCAGCTCGCGTCGCTGCGACCGTTCGGTGCGCATCGCTTTCAGCCGGCGCACGCGACCTTCATCGCGGGTGCGGCGCGCCTTGATGCCCTGCCGGATCCACACTTCTTCCTGTGCCAGCAGCTTGTCGAAGCGCGCGTTCTCCTGCGCCTGCGCGTTGAGGCGCTCTTCGCGGCGGCGTTCGTAGTTGGCCCAGTCGCCGGGCCAGCTGGTGACCTGGCCGCGATCGATCTCGACGATGCGGGTGGCCAGCGCACGCAGGAAACGGCGGTCATGGGTGACGAACACCACGCTGCCGCTCCAGCCCTTCAGGAATGCTTCCAGCCAGTCGATGGCTTCGATGTCCAGGTGGTTGGTCGGCTCGTCCAGCAGCAGCAGGTCCGGGCTGGAGACCAGCGCGCGGCCCAACAGGACGCGGCGCTTCATGCCACCGGACAGGCGCGCGAACTCCGCATCGCCATCCAGGTCGAGCTTGGTCAGTGTCTCGGCCACGCGCTGGTCCAGACCCCAGCCATTGGCCGCGTCGATCTTGGCCTGCACCCGGCCGAGCGCATCGCCGTCGAACTCGTCGGCATGGCTGAGGTGGTGGAACTCGGCCAGCCACTGGCCCAGCTCACCCAGGCCATCGGCCACCACGTCGAACACCGAGCCGGCCGCGCCGTGCGGCACTTCCTGTTCCAGGCGGGTCACACGGACGCCCTGCTGGACGCGTACTTCGCCATCATCGGGCTTGTGGTCGCCGGACAGCAGCTTGAGCAGGGTGGATTTGCCGGCGCCGTTGCGGCCGATCAGGGCGATGCGTTCACCCGGCTCGATCGACAGTTCGGCTTTTTCCAGCAACAACGGGCCGCCGACGCTGAAGTCGACGTTCTGCAGAGTAATCAGAGGCATCCGGATATTGTACGGGTTGGGGGCGCCGGCCGGGCTGCTCCCGGAGATCGATCAGCCCACCTCCCCCAGCAACGCCTGCAGACCCGGCAACCATTGCTTGCCAGGGTGGCGCACCAGCCACAGCGTGCGCTGCAGCGCGGGTAGTGGTGTATCCAGCACACGCAGGCGACCCAGTGCCAGCGGCTCCTCCAATGCGTGACGTGACAGGCAGGCCACGCCGAGGCCGGCGATCGCGGCTTGCTTGATCGCCTCGGTGTTGCCCAGCTGCAGGGTCTGCGCGAAGCCGCGCAGATGCGGCAGAAGCGCCTGCTCCACGGCCTCGCGGGTGCCGGACCCGGGTTCGCGCAGCAGCCAGCGCGCCGCGCGCAGATCCTCCAGCGACCAGCGCGCCGCCGCGTCGGCGGCGGCAACGATCACCAGCGGATCCTGCTGCCACGCGGTCACCTGCAAACCCCGCTCGTGGCATGGCCCCTCGATCAGGCCGGCATCCACATCCAGCCGCTGGACGGCGGCGACCACGCCGGCGCTGTTGTCGATGCGCAGATCGACTTCCGCCTGTGGCGCCTGCCGCAACAGGTCGGCGATGCGCGCCGGCAGCAGGTAGTTGCCGATGGTGGTGCTGGCCGCCAGCACCAGCCGCAACGGTGCCCCCTGCGCGGGGTCCCCGCCGGCAGCGAGCTGGCGCTCGAGATCAACGGCATTGACCAGCAGCGCGCGGGCCGGTTCCAGCAGCGCGCGGCCATGGCCGTTCAGCACCAAGCGGCGACCGACACGGTCGAACAGGGGCGTGCCGAAGTGCGCCTCCAGCTCCTGCAGGGCGGCACTGCTGGCCGACTGCGAGAGCGCGATGGCCTGGCCGGCCGCGGAGGTACTTCCGTGGTCGGCAATGGCGACGAAGACCTGTAGCTGGCGCAGAGTCAGGCGCATGGCCTTTACCTATAAAGCAGGTAGATTCTACTTATATTATTCGTTTTACAGGTCATTGGCGCAGGCGCACGCTTTTGATCGTTCCCCACACCGGTCCCGCCATGAGCACCTCCGCCCCCTCCGCCTGGTCCCTGCCCGTTCTGCGGCAGCGCTGGCAGCCGCGCCTGCCCGGGCTGCTGCTGGCAGCCCTGCTCGCTGCGGCATCGCTTCATCTGGCGGACCTGCCATGGCTGCAGGCGCATGGCCTGAGCGCGCTGACCGTGGCGATCGTCGCCGGTATCGCGGTCGGCAATACCCTCTACCCGCGGCTGGCGCCGCGCAGCGCGGCAGGCATCGGCTTCGCCAAGCACTGGCTGCTGCGTGCCGGCATTGTGCTGTATGGCCTGCGCCTGACGTTCCAGGACATCGGCCATGTCGGCATCGCCGGCGTGCTGATGGACGTGCTGGTGGTCGCCAGCACATTTGGCCTGGCCTGTTGGCTGGGCACGCGCGTGTTCAGGATGGAGCGTGAGGCGGCGATGCTGATCGGCGCCGGCAGTGCCATCTGTGGCGCGGCGGCAGTGATGGCGGCCGAGCCGGTGGTGCGTGGTCGTGCGGCACAGGTAACAGTGGCGGTATCGACCGTGGTGGTGTTCGGTACGCTTGCCATGTTCCTGTATCCGGCGCTGTATGCGTTGCTGCAGTCGCACGGCTGGCTGGCGATGGACGCGCGGCAGTACGGCCTGTTCACCGGGGCGACCGTGCACGAAGTGGCGCAGGTGGTGGCTGCCGGCCGTGCCGTGGGTGAGGCGGCTGCCGATACCGCCGTCATCACCAAGATGGTCCGGGTGATGCTGCTTGCGCCCTTCCTGGTCGTGCTGTCGCTCTGGCTGGCACGCGGCAGCAAGGCAACGCCCGAGGGCAGCAAGGCCCGCATCGTTGTGCCGTGGTTCGCGTTCGGTTTCGTCGCCGTGGCCGGCATGAACTCGCTGCAGCTGCTGCCCGCCGGACTTCACGCAGCGCTGGTGCAGCTGGACACGGTGCTGCTGGCGATGGCGATGGCGGCGCTGGGCGTGACCACCCATGTCTCCGCGCTGCGCCAGGCGGGCCTGAAGCCGCTGCTGCTGGCGCTGCTCCTGTTCGCCTGGCTGCTGTTCGGTGGCCTGGCGATCCACCAGGGCGTGCTGGCGATGCTGCACTGAGCGCAGGTCTGCCGATACGGCCGCTGCCCCGGGAGACGGGGACGGCCGCGCGCGCAGGTACAATGCGCCATGACTGACTTCTCGACCCTGCCGCTGAGCCCGGCCCTGCAGCCCGGCCTGGATGCCCTCGGCTACACCACCCTGACCCCTGTGCAGGCCCAGAGCCTGCCCGCCATCCTCGATGGCCGCGACGTGATCGCGCAGGCTCCGACCGGCAGCGGCAAGACCGCTGCGTTTGGCCTGGGGCTGCTGCAGGCGATCGATCCGAGCCTGATCCGCGTGCAGGCGCTGGTGCTGTGCCCGACCCGCGAACTGGCCGACCAGGTCGGCAAGCAGATCCGCAAGCTGGCCACCGGCATCCCCAACCTGAAGCTGCTGCTGCTGGTCGGCGGCGTACCGCTGGGACCGCAGCTCGCCTCGCTGGAAGGCCACGACCCGCACGTGGTGGTCGGCACCCCTGGCCGCGTGCAGGAGCTGGCACGCAAGCGCGCGCTGAATCTTGGCGCGGTGCGCACGCTGGTGCTGGACGAAGCCGATCGCATGCTCGACATGGGCTTTGAAGAGCCCATCCGCGAAATCGCCGGACGCACCCACAAGGACCGGCAGAGCCTGCTGTTCTCGGCCACCTTCCCCGACAGCATCCGTGCCATTGCACGTGATCTGCTGCGCGATGCCGTTGAAGTCACGGTGGAAGGCGCTGACCAGGCGCCGGCCATCCGCCACCTGTTCTGCGAGGTCGAGCCGGCCCATCGGCAGAAGGCGCTGGCCGGCCTGCTGCTCAAGTACACGCCCGAATCGGCAGTGGTGTTCTGCAATACCCGCAAGGACGTGGATGAGGTCGCCCATTCGCTGCAGCAGTTCGGCTTCTCGGCGCTGGCCCTGCACGGTGACATGGAGCAGCGTGACCGTGAGGAAGTGCTGCTGCTCCTGGCCAACCGCAGCTGCAACGTGCTGGTCGCAAGCGACGTCGCCGCGCGCGGTCTGGACGTGGAAGAGCTGGCGGCGGTGATCAACTACGAGCTGCCGACCGATGTCGAAAGCTACCAGCACCGCGTTGGACGTACCGGCCGTGCCGGCGCCAGCGGCCTGGCCATCAGCCTGGTGGCGGGCCGCGAAAAGACCCGCGCCGAAGCGATCGAAGCACAGATGGGGCACGCGCTGGACTGGCAGAAAACGCCGCTGGCGACGTCACGTCCCGCCGAGTTGCCGCAGGCAGCGATGCGCACCCTGCGCATCGACGGTGGCAAGACAGACAAGCTTCGCCCGGGCGACATCCTCGGCGCCTTGACCGGCGACGCAGGACTGTCGGGCAAGTTCATCGGCAAGATCGCGATCTTCCCGACCCGCTCCTACGTGGCGATTGCGCGCGAGCAGGCCAGCAAGGCCCTGGCGAAACTGGAGGCCGGCAAGATCAAGGGCCGCCGCTTCCGCGTACGGATGATGTAAGGCCCAGCGACAGGTAGCGCCGGGCCATGCCCGGCGACAGTTCCAAAGCCGGTAGCGCCGGGCCATGCCCGGCGACAGTTCCAAAGCCGGTAGCGCCGGGCCATGCCCGGCGGCAGTCTCAGAACACCAGCTCGGTGTGCAGCGGCAGGTCCGCCTGCCAACGGGCGCGGCCACCCAGGCCATCCAGCTCGACCAGGACGCCAGCACCGACCACGTCCACGCCCAGCCGGCGCACCAGCGACAATGCGGCCACCAGCGTGCCGCCGGTCGCCAGCACGTCATCGATGATCGCCACGCGCGCGCCGGCCGCCAGCGCATCGGCATGCACTTCGATGCAGTCGCTGCGGTACTCCAGTGTGTATTCCTCGCGCAGCACCTGGCCGGGCAGCTTGCCCGGCTTGCGCACCGGCACGAAGCCGACGCCCAGTTCCAGTGCCATCGCGGCGCCCAGGATGAAACCACGCGATTCGATACCCACCACCGCGTCCAGCTTCTGGTCGCGCCAGCGGTCGGCCATCGCGCGGATGGCATCACGGAAGTCCTCGCCGTGCGCGAGCAGCGGCATGATGTCCTTGAACAGGATGCCGGGCTTGGGGAAATCGGCGATGTCGCGCAGGCGCGAGGCCCACGCGGGGACGGCCACGGTGGCGTCGGTCATTGCAGCTACCAGCTTGTATGGCGGCATAGGGTAACCGGTTCGTCCGTACGCTGCCCGTTCCCGGCATCTTCGCGCCGCTGCGTTCCATCAATGGCGCCACAGCATCACGCAAAAATCGCACACGCGTGCGATAATCGCCGTGATCGGTAATTCACCCGCCTTGCGTCATAAGCAGATCGACGCCTGCACGCCGTCACGGCCCGCAGCCGCCCTGGATGCCGTCGGCCCCCGCCACGCCTGGCGCGTGCGGGGCTTCCCCGCCTCCGCGCGGGTTCCTGCAATGAGGTTCATGCAACGTGGACGAGACGACGAAGGTTCCGGCCCTGTGCCGTGTGCTGGTGATCCTGCTCGGCATCCTGGTGACGCTGTTCGGCCTGGCTCTGCTGGTCGGCGGCGTACGCCTGGTGCAGCTGGGGGGCAGCTGGTACTTCCTGCTGATGGGTGTGGCGTCTGCCGTGGCCGGCGTGCTGCTGGTGATGCGCCGGCCGAATGGTGCGCTGCTGTACGGCCTGGCGTTCGTGGCCACGCTGCTGTGGGCGCTGGTGGATGCCGGCTGGAATTTCTGGCCGCTGGTTTCGCGCCTGGTGATGCCCGCCGTGCTCGCCCTGCTGGTCGCCTTGGCCTGGCCGGTGCTGCGCCGCAGCCGCGGCCAGGTGGCCGGTCGCGGCGCCTATGGCGTGGCTGCAGTGCTGCTGGTGGGTCTGCTGGGTACTGCATTCGCAGCGTTCCAGCCGCGTCCCGTGCAGGCGGCGCAGGGCACCACACCCCCCGTAGTGCCCGTGGCCAAGGGCGCTGAGCAGCGCGACTGGATGCACTGGGGCAATACCACCGCCGGTACCCGCTTTGCCGCACTGGACCAGATCACCCCGGCCAATGTGAAAGAGCTGCAGGTGGCCTGGACCGCGCGCACCGGCGATGTACCGGAAAGCAACGGCTTCGGCGCCGAAGACCAGAACACCCCGCTGCAGATCGGCGACACCCTGTACCTGTGCACCCCCCACAACCAGGTGATCGCCGTTGATGCCGATTCGGGCAAGCAGCGCTGGGCCTTCGATCCCAAGGCCACTGCACCGAACTGGCAGCGTTGCCGGGGCCTGGGCTATTTCGATGCGACCACCGCACCGGCCGCCGCGACGACGGCTGCACCGGCACCAGTGCCGGCCACTGACGTGGCGAGCACTGGCCCGGCGCTGTGCGGGAAGCGCATCCTGATGACCTCCATCGACGCCCGCCTGTTCGCGCTGGATGCGAACACCGGTGCCCTGTGCCCGGACTTTGGCAGCAACGGGGTGGTCGACCTGAAGGTCGGCATGGGCGAGATCAAGCCCGGCTTCTACACCCTCACCGCCGCGCCGCTGGTGGCGGGCGAGCTGATCGTGGTCGGCGGCCGGGTGGCCGACAACATCGAAGTAGGTGAACCGTCCGGCGTGGTGCGTGCGTACAACGTGCGCACCGGTGCGCTGGTCTGGATCTGGGATCTTTCAAAGGAGACCCCGGACGTGCCGCTGGATCCGTCGATCCACTACACCCGTGCGACACCGAATGTGTGGACGTCGATGGCCTACGACCCGCAACTGGGCCTGGTCTACCTGCCCACCGGCAACACCACGCCGGATCAGTGGGCCGGCGAACGCACGCCGCAGGACGACAAGTACAGCTCTGCCGTGGTCGCGCTCGACGTCGCCACCGGCAAGGAACGCTGGGTGTACCAGACCGTACACCACGATCTGTGGGACTACGATCTGCCCGCACAGCCGACCCTGATCGATGTACCCGACGGCAAGGGCGGCACATTGCCGGCGCTGCTGCAGGTCACCAAGGCCGGGCAGATCTTCATGCTCAACCGGCAGACCGGCGTGCCGATCAGCGAAGTGCGCGACATTCCGGCGCCGCAGGGCAACGCCGAGGGCGAGCGCTACGCCGCCACCCAGCCGCTGTCGGTGGGCCTGCCGCAGATCGGCGCGGAAACGCTGACCGAGTCGGACATGTGGGGAGCCACCCCGATCGACCAGATGCTGTGCCGCATCCAGTTCAAGCAGTTCCGCTACGACGGCATGTACACGCCACCGGGCGAAGACCTGGCGCTGCAATGGCCGGGTTCGCTGGGCGGCATGAACTGGGGCAGCGCCTCGGTCGACCCGACCACGGGCTATCTGTTCGTCAATGACATGCGCCTGGGCCTGTGGACCAAGCTGATTCCGCGCGCGCAGATGAGCAGCGGCGACGGCGGCGTGGAAATGGGCGCGGCCTCGCAGACCGGCACGCCCTATGGTTCGCTGCGCGACCGCTTCCTGTCCAAGCTTGGCATTCCCTGCCAGAAGCCCCCGTTCGGCACGATGTCGGCGATCAACCTGGCGACCCGCAAACTGGTCTGGCAGGTACCGGTGGGCACGGTGAAGGACACCGGTCCGATGGGCATCAAGATGGGCCTGTCGATCCCGATCGGCATGCCGACCCTGGGCGGTTCGCTGGCCACCCAGTCAGGCCTGCTGTTCTTCGCGGGCACGCAGGATTACTACCTGCGTGCTTACGACAGCCGTACCGGCGATGAGCTGTGGAAAGCACGCATGCCGGTGGGCAGCCAGGGCACACCGATGACCTATGTCTCGCCGAAGACGGGCCGTCAGTACGTGGTGATCTCCGCCGGTGGCGCCCGCCAGTCGCCGGACCGCGGCGATTACGTGATTGCCTACGCGCTGCCCGAGCGCAGGTGAACCCTGCCGCGTAGCGTCGCCTGCCGGGCGGCGCTACCCGGGTACCGGTTGCTGGTGCGAGCGCTTACCATGCAAGGTCGAACCCGATGAAAGCTGCTGCCATGCCTGCCGCCGATCCTCCCAGCCGTCGCCCCAAGCGCGCACCTGCTCCGCCGCAGGACCGTGGCCTGGCCCATGAGCTGATGCAGCAGATCCAGGACAACCAGGGCGATCCGGACTTCATGACATCGCTCGGTCGCGGTCTGGCCGTGCTGAGCGTGTTCTCGCAGCACCCGCGCGAAGTGACCATGTCACAGATCAGCACCGATACCGGCATCTCGCGTGCCGCGGTGCGGCGCGTGCTGTATACGCTGGAAAAGCTGGGCTATGTCGGCGAACAGGGCCGTGGCTACGTGCTGCTGCCGCGCGTGCTGGGCATGGGCGGTGCCTATGTGGCGTCGTCGTCGATGACCGCCGCAGCGCAGCCGGTGCTCGATGCCCTGCGCGACGACGTGCATGAATCCTGCTCGCTGGGCGTGCTGGACGGCGACGACATCCTGTACGTGGCACGTGCGGAAACCGTACGCATCATGTCGATTGGACTGCGCGCGGGCAGCCGTCTGCCTGCCTACTGCACATCGATGGGCCGCGTGTTGCTCGCGGCGTTGCCGCGCGACACGCTGGAAGGCTATCTGGAACGCAATCCGCTGCGGCCGCGCACCGAGCGCACCATCACCCGCATGGATGATTTCCTGGACACGCTGGAGAAGGTGCGCCGCGAAGGTGTGTCCCTGGTCGACCAGGAACTGGAGATCGGCCTGCGCTCGATCGCAGTGCCTGTGCGTTCGCGCAGCGGTGACGTGATTGGTGCGTTGAACATCGGCACCCAGGCGGGCCGGATCGGTCTGGGCGTGATGCAGACCCAGCTGCTGCCGCGCCTGCGTGAAGCGGCGCAGCGATTGGGCACGTTGTTGAATTGAGGCACGCCGACGGGCATGGCCCGGCGTCATCGTGGGCCGCTGCGCTCGCCGGGCATGGCCCGGCGCTACCACAACGCGGCCAGGTGGCGCCGGGCCACGCCCGGCGGAACCGGCATCAGCCCTCGGCGGCCTGCTCTTCCAGAATCGGCTTAGCCAGCGCGAAGGCGTGGTTGGCCGCAGGCACGCCACAGTAGATCGCAGCCTGCAGCAGCACTTCCTTGATCTGCTCCGGCGTGACGCCGTTGTTGCGGGCGGCACGGATGTGCAGCTTGAACTCCTCGTCGTGGCCCAGCGCCACCATCATCACGATGGTCAGCAGCGAGCGCGTATGCCGCGGCAGCCCCTCACGCGTCCACACCGTGCCCCACGCTGTGCGGGTGATGAAGTCCTGGAATTCGGTGGTGAAATCGGTGCGCGCCTGCAGCGAGCGTTCAACGTGTGCCTCGCCCAGCACCTGGCGGCGCACCGCAAGGCCAGCTTCGTAGCGTTCCTGTTCGTCCATCGTGGTCTACCTGTTATGCGGGGGTCAGTGCTGCGCGGAAAGATGCGCAGCCAGTGCGGAAGTGAATGCCTGCGGCGACTCCAGGTTGCAGATGTGGCGGCCCGGGACAGCGGCGTAGTGGCCATGGGCCACGCCCTCGACGATTGCCTGCAGATCGGTCGGCACGCACACCGGATCATCATCACCGGCAATGGCCAGCAGCGGCACGCCGATGCGGCCCAGCACATCGCGGAAGTCGGCCGTTGCCACAGCGTTGCAGCAGCCGACGTAACCGTCGACGCGGGTCGCCAGGAATACCTGCAGGATCTCTTCCACCTGGCTGGCATGGGTCTGTGCGAAGGCAGCGGTGAACCAGCGTTCGCGGGTGCCATCCACGAGGGGCAACAAGCCATCGTGCTGGACCTGGGCCATACGCGCCTGCCAGCTCTCCAGCGTGCCGATCTTCGCCGCGGTGGCGGCCACGGTGAGCGTGCGCAGCCGGTTGCCCGCATGCACGCCCAGCCACTGCCCGGTCAGACCACCGATCGAAAGACCGCAGAAATGGCTGCGCTCGACGCCCACGTGATCCCACAGCGCCAGCACGTCGGCGCCCAGTTCGGCCACGGTGTACAAGCCCGGCGGAGCGCTGGACTGGCCGTGGCCCCGACGGTCATAACGCAGGATTCGATACTGCGAGGCCAGCGCATCCACCTGCGGCTGCCACATGCCCAGGTCGGTACCGAGCGAATTGCAGAACGTCAGCCATGGCGCGTCTGCACGGCCCTCGGTCTGGTAATGCAGGCGGTGCTGCGGAAGGTCGAGGAAGGGCATGCGTGCTCCAGCGGTGAACGTGGGATCAGCCGCGCGCGAGCACGCGGTCGATCCAGGTATCGGCCATGCCGCGCCAGCTGTCGGCAGCGAACAGGGCATCCAGTTGTGCAGCGGAAAGCTGCGCGGTGACCTCCGGCGTCTGCGCCAGCACGTTGCGAAGATGCTGCGATTGCGCCAGCGCCTGCTTCGCGGCCTGCTCCACCAGGGCGTGCGCGGCCGACTTGCCGATACGCTCGCCCAGGGTGACCGCCACGGCCTCGGCGTAGAGCAGGCCGCCATGGCTGTCCAGATGCTGGCGCATGCGTGCGCGATCCAGTTGCAGGCCCTGCACCACCATCTCAACCTGGGCCAGGCTGCCCGCACACAGGCGGACGATCTCCGGCACGGTCTCCCATTCGGCATGCCACTGCCCGGCCGCGCGCTCGTGCGGCTGCGGCATGGCGCTGAACAACGTGGACAGCAGGCCCGGCACGCGCGTGGCGGCGGCGATGGCCGCCACGCAGCCCACCGGATTGCGCTTGTGCGGCATCGCCGAGGAGCCCCCCTTGCCCTCCCCGGCCGGCTCGAAGGCCTCCGCCACCTCGGACTGCATCAGCAGCACGATATCGCTGGCGATCTTGCCGAGGCTGCCGGTCAGCAGCGCGAACACGCTGCCCAGTTCGGCGATACGATCACGTGCGGTGTGCCAGGGCAGCGCCGGCAGCGGCAACTGCAACTCGGCAGCCAGGGCCTCGGCCACGTCCAACCCGCGCGTCTGCAGCGAGGCCAGCGTGCCCGCGGCGCCACCGAACTGCAGCACCAGAGTGTCTTCGGCCAGCGCATCCAGGCGCCGCTGGCTGCGCTGCAGGGCATCAAGCCAACCGGCGGCCTTCAACCCGAAGGTTACCGGCACGGCCTGCTGCAGCAGCGTGCGTCCCGGCAGACCGGTGCCGCGCTCGGCCTCGGCCAGCCGCGCCAACGCCGTGCACAGCACCTGCAGTCGCGCCTGCACCTGACCGACCGCCGTGCGCAGCTGCAACACGGCGCCGGTGTCGATGATGTCCTGGCTGGTGGCGCCCCAGTGCACCCAGCGCGCGGCTTCGGCATCATTCGCCTTGACCTGCGCAGTGAGCGCCTTGACCAATGGAATGGCCGGGTTGCCGGCCTGCGCGGTGGCGGCCGACAGCGCCGGCAGCGCATACAGATCGGCGCGGCAGGCCGCTTCGATCGGGGCCAGTGCAGTGGCGGGAATCACCCCGCACCGCACCTGCGCGCGTGCCAGCGCGCGCTCGACGTCCAGCATCGCCTGCAGGCGCGCTTGATCACTGAACACGGCGTCGACGGCAGAATCGCCGAACAGACCGCCCAGCAGCGTTGGGGAGAGGCTCATCGGTGCAGTCCATCCTGGGTGGCCACAGCTTACCCGCGCCCGCTGCGTGCGGGCGTGGAGTGGCCGGAAGGCGCGTCGCGCGCGCCGCGATCAGTAGGCGAAGAAGACCGTCTCATCCGGGCCCTGCATGTGCACGTCCCACCGGTACAGACCCTTGCCCTGCGCCTGCGCAACCAGCGTGTGACGGCGCTCGGGCGGTACCAGCGCGAGGATGCCGTCCTCGCCATTGCTGGTCTCGTCGCTGAAGTAGATGCGACCCCGCACAGCCTGCAGCAGGCCACGCATGAACACCAGCACGATCAGGTGCGGTGCCTGCGGCTCGCCGCGCAGGCCCGGCACGCGGCCCGGCTTGACGGTGCTGAAGGCAAACCGCCCCTGCTCATCGGTCGGCACGCGGCCCCAGCCATCGAAGGCCGGGTCGTGGTCGTCGCGGCGCGGGTCTTCGCCATGGGCATAGATGCCCTGTGCGTCGGCCTGCCAGATTTCCAGCACGGCATCGGACACCGGCACGCCATTGCCATCGAACACCTGGCCCTGCACGTGCACGCGTTCGCCCTGCGCGGTGGCCGGGGCGATGTCGGTGCGGTACAGCGGTTCCAGGCCCAGGCGGTAGTACGGGCCGACGGTCTGCCACGGAGTGGATTGGAAACTCATGGTCTTACTCCCAGACGGTCATCTTGCGACCGCGCAGCACGATGTCGAAGCGGTAACCCAGCGCGAATTCGTTGGTAGTGGTTTCCCAATCGAACGAGGACACCATGCGCTCGCGCGCGTTGGCATCGTCCACGCAGTTGTAGATGGGATCGAACGCCAGCAGTGGGTCGTTGGGGAAGTACATCTGCGTGACCAGCCGCTGGCCGATGCCATCGCCATGCAGGGAGAAATGGATGTGCGCCGGGCGCCAGGCGTTGTAGTGGTTACGCCACGGGTAGGCGCCGGGCTTGATGGTGGTGAAGCGGTAACGGCCTTCGCTGTCGGTCAGCACCTGGCCCGTACCCTTGAAGTTGGGATCCAGCGGTGCATCGTGCTGGTCACCCTTGTGCAGGTAACGGCCAGCAGCGTTGCACTGCCATACCTCGACCACGGTGTTGCGCACCGGGCGGCCATTCTCGTCCAGCACGCGGCCGCTGACGATGATGCGCTCGCCCTGCGGCTGGCCGGGGAAACCTGCGGTCAGGTCCGCGGCGTGCTCACCCAGGGTGATGCGGTTGATGCTCGGGCCGGTCACTTCCGAGAGCGTCACCGGGATGGCGATCGGATCGGTACCCGGGCCACGCAGCGCGGTGGAGGCATACGGCAGGTGGATGCGCGGCGGCTGGCTGCCGGGATACGGCGTGCGGTAGCCGCGCAGTTGAGTGGGATCGCTCATGGCGTACTCCTGTTGGCGAGCGGCCCGCAGGCCGCGGCTGTCGTGCAGATCATGGGTTCGTTGGGGCTCACACGCGCTCAATGGCCAGGGCTACACCCTGCCCCACGCCGATGCACATCGTGGCCAGGCCACGCCGGCCCCCGGTGGCTTCCAGCTGGCGCAGCAGGGTCAGGGCCAGGCGCGCACCGCTCATGCCCAGCGGGTGCCCCAGTGCGATGGCGCCGCCGTTGGGGTTCACGTGCGCGGCATCATCGGCCAGGCCCAGCTGGCGCATGCAGGCCAGGCTCTGCGAGGCGAACGCTTCGTTCAGCTCAATGGCATCGAAATCGGCGATGGACAAGCCCAGGCGCGTCATCAGCTTCTGGCTGGCCGGCACCGGGCCCATGCCCATGATTGCCGGCTCCACGCCGGCGCTGGCAAAGCCGAGAATGCGTGCGCGCGGGGTGAGGCCCTGCGCCTTGACCTGCGCACCGGACGCCAGCAGCAACGCCGCGGCACCATCATTGATGCCCGAGGCATTGCCTGCGGTCACCGTTCCGGGTTGCCGGAACAGTGGCTTCAGTCCGGCCAGAGCGTCTGCGGTGGTATCGCCGCGCGGGTGTTCATCGCGGTCGACAGTCACGGTCTCGCCGCGCCTGCGGCCCGGCACCTCCACCGCCTCGATTTCGCCATCGAAGAATCCACCCGCCTGCGCGGCGGCGGTGCGTTGCTGGCTGCGCAGCGCGAACGCATCCTGGTCCTCGCGGCTGATGGCGTAGCGCTCGGCCACGTTCTCGGCGGTCTGGCCCATGGTCTCCACGCCATGCAGCTCGCGCAGGCGGGAGTTGATGAAGCGCCAGCCCATGGTGGTGTCTTCAATCTGCTGGTCGCGGGCGAACGGCGAGGTCGCCTTGCCCATCACGAATGGCGCGCGTGACATCGACTCGACACCACCGGCAATGGCCAGACCCAGCTCGCCCGTGGCGATCCCACGGGCCACCGTGCCGATCGCATCCAGGCCCGACCCGCACAGGCGGTTGATCGTGCTGCCCGGCACCGTCACCGGCAGGCCGGCCAGCAGCAGGCTCATGCGCGCAACGTTCCGGTTGTCTTCGCCGGCCTGGTTGGCACAGCCGAGGTAGACGTCCTCGACCAGCGCCGGATCCAGCTGCGGGTGGCGCGCCAGCAGTGCCTTCAGCGGAATCGCGCCGAGGTCGTCGGCGCGCACGCCGGACAGCGCACCACCATAGCGACCGATCGGGGTACGGATGCCATCGACGATGTAGGTCTCGTGCAGGCTCATCTCAGGCTCCCTCGGCCAGTGCCAGCGGCAGGCCGGTCAGTTCACGCAGTTGTCCGATATCCATCCCTTCCACCATCTCCAGCACGGTCGCGCCATCAGCCCCCAGATCGAACACCGCCACATCGGTGTACACGCGCGACACGCAGCGCAGCCCGGTCAACGGGTAGCTGCACTCGGTCACCAGCTTGCTCTCGCCCTTCTTGGTGAACAGGTCCATCATCACGAACACCTGCTTGGCACCGATGGCCAGGTCCATCGCGCCGCCTACGGCCGGAATCGCATCGGGGGCCCCGGTGCTCCAGTTGGCGAGGTCGCCCTGCACCGAGACCTGGAAGGCACCCAGCACGCAGATATCGAGGTGGCCGCCACGCATCATCGCGAACGAATCGGCATGGTGGAAATAGCAGCCCCCGGTCAGCAGGGTGACCGGCTGCTTGCCGGCATTGATCAGATCCGGATCCTCCCGGCCAGGCGCCGGCGCCGGTCCCATGCCCAGCAGGCCATTCTCCGACTGCAGGAAGATCTCCTTGTCGGCCGGCAGGAAATTGGCCACCGTGGTCGGCAGGCCAATGCCCAGGTTGACGTAGGCACCTTCGGGAATGTCACGCGCCACGCGCGCGGCCATCTGTTCGCGGCTGAGCTTGTTCATGCCTGCACCCCCGCTGCGGCCACCGGCACCACACGCTGCACGAAGATGCCCGGGGTCACCACGGCCTCCGGGTCCAGTTCACCCAGCGGCACCACCTCACGCACCTGCACGATGGCGCAGCGCGCGGCCATCGCCATCAGCGGGCCGAAGTTGCGTGCGGTCTTGCGGTACACCAGGTTGCCCCAACGGTCGCCGCGGTCGGCCTTGATCAGCGCGAAATCAGCGTGCAGTGGGTACTCAAGCACGAAGTGACGCCCGTCGATTTCACGCGTCTCCTTGCCCTGCGCCAGCTCGGTGCCGTAGCCGGTCGGGGTGAAGATCGCCCCCAGGCCGGAACCCGCCGCGTGGATGCGCGCGGCCAGATTACCCTGCGGCACCAGCTCCAGTTCGATCTCACCGGCGCGGTAGGCGGCGTCGAAATGCTGCGAATCGGCCTGGCGCGGAAACGAGCAGACGATGCGACGCACGCGCTTGTGCCTGATCAGCGCGGCCAGGCCGGTATCGCCGTTGCCGGCGTTGTTGTTGATGATGCACAGCTCGCGCGCACCCTGTGCGATGAGCGCGTCGATCAGCTCGTCGGGCATGCCCGCCGTGCCAAAGCCGCCGATCATCACGGTGGCGCCATCATGGATATCGGCCACCGCTGCTTCCACGCTGGCCACGGTCTTGTCGATCACTGCATTGCTCCTTGCCCTGCGCGCCAGCGGTCATCACCGCCTCGCTTCAGAGCCACTGCGAAGGGAAAACACGGCCTCGACATGGTCGCCATGGCACTCCGTCCGGTCAATGCGATATTCGCACTCATGATTCGATAATCGCACATTGAGTCAACGACTCCCTCGCGGTTCAACGCTGGTTCCGGCCCACGCCCACGCGCAGACCCAGGCACGCCCAGGCCGCCAGCAGCAGCGGCAGCGCGCACAGCACATACAACGCGGAGGGCCGCCAGTGGCCATCCACCAGCACACCCACCGTGAGCGGCGAGAGGATCGCACCGACGCGGCCGATGCCGATGGCCCAGCCCAGACCGGTGGTCCGCACTTGCGCGGCGAACACCACCGGCGCCGCGGCATACAGGCCCGCCATCGCGGCGAACAGTGCTGCACCGATCACGAACGCCAACGGGAACGCCATGCCCAGCTGCGTGTTGAAGGCGGCAAAGCCCAGCATCGACACCATCGCCAGCAGCAGCGCACCGGCGGTCAGCTTCGACAGCGACCAGCGCGAGGCCAGCCAGCCGAACAGGCTTCCGCCGACGATGCCGCCCAGGTTCAACAGCACGCCTCCGGTGATGCCCTGCTGGGCGGAGACACCGGCAGAGACCAGCAGCTTCGGCGTCCAGCTCAGCACGAAGTAGAAGGCGAACATGTGCAGGAAGAAGGCCAACGCGATCAGCAGCGCGACGCGCCGCAGGTCACCCACGAACAGCGCCGCATAGCCCTGCCGCTGGCCATCACGCAGCGGCGCCGGCGGCAGCGCCTGCAGCTGCGGCATGCGCATGCGCGAGAGCAGTGCGTTCAGGCGCGGCAGCGCATCGGCCGGGCGACGCGCAACCAGGAAATCCAGCGATTCGGGCAGGCACCTGAGCACCAGCGGAATGCACACCAGCGACGCCGCGGCGCCGATCAGGAACACGCTGTGCCAGGACCAGTGTTCCAGCATCCACGCCGCCAGCAGACCGCCGGCGGTGGCGCCTATCGGATAGCCGGTGGCCTGCAGCGCGACCGCCGTACTGCGCCACTTGGCATTGGCGTACTCGGCGGTGATCACGCCCACGCCGGCCAGCATGCCGCCGATGCCGATGCCGGTGTACACGCGCAGCGCGCCCAGCTGCCAGGCGTTGGCAGCCAGCGCCGACAGCGCCATGCCGCTGGTCAGGATCAGCAGGCAGCACACGATCATCGGCCGCCGGCCCCAGCGATCGGCCAGCGGCGCCAGCAGGAACGAGCCCAGCGCCATGCCGACCAGGCCGGCGCTGAGCATCATCCCCAGCACCTTGCCCGACAGCTCCCAGTCCGCCGACACATGCGGCGCGGTAAAGGCCATGACCATCACATCGAAGCCATCGAGCATGTTCAACAGCACGCAGATGGCGATGGCGGTCCACTGGAAGGGACTCATCCGTTCCAGGACAAGCGAGGGTGCGGGGGCGGCGTGGCTCATGGGGCGGTTTCCTGCAACAGCGTGATGCGGTGGAACGTCCGGCGGGGAAGGTCTCAGTGACCGGCCTGGCTGGATGCATGGATGACCTGCAGGACGTCCTGCAGGCGATCGACTTCGACCTGGCCCGGTGCCGACGGGGTGCCGATCATGCCGAAGGTGAGCGCCTGGCCGAAGGTTTCACCAGCCAGGCGCGAGACCACACCGGTGCCCCCCATCGACATGGTCAGCAGCGGCCTGTCGCTCTGCTGGCGCACCTGCCAGGTGGCATCGAGCAGGGCCAGCACGTCGCCTGCGTCGCGCGGCATCACCGCGATCTTCAGCACGTCCGCACCCAGCGCCTGCTGCCTGAGCAGGCGCGCGACGATCTCATCGCGGGGCGGCGTTGCGTGGAAGTCATGGTTGGACATCACCACCTTCACGCCGGCCTTGTGCGCCTGCGCCACCAGCGCCTGCACCACCTTCGGATCACGGAACATCTCCACGTCGATCAGCTGGGCCACGCCGCCGCGCAGCAGCGTGGCGTAGAGCGCGCCGTAGTCGGCATCGCTGATCGGCTTGGCGCCGCCCTCGGCCTTGGTGCGGAACGTCACGATGACCGGCTTGCCGCCCAGCGTGGCCTGGATGCGCTTGCCCAGCGCGACCAGCGCCTTGCCATCGGTGGCGATGTCCAGGTAGTCGATGCGCCACTCGGCGATGTCGGTGGCCTTGCTGGCAGCGATGGCCGCCGCCTGCTGCAGGGCCACGTCAGCGGTGGCGCCAGTGATCGGCACGATGGTGCGGGGATGCCCCTCGCCGATACGCAACTGGCCGACCTGCAGTACCGCCGGCGGCGGTGCGGCCAGGGCCAGCGCCGGGCCGGCGCACAGTGCACCGGCCAGCACAACCGGAGCGAGCGGAAGCTTCATGGCGGTCACCAGAGCATGGAAGGAGCGCATGGCCATCAGAAGGTCACCTTGGCCTGTACGCCCACGGCCCAGGCGTTGTCGGTACCGCTGTAGTTGAACGTGCCCGGGTTGACGATGTACTGCACATCCGGGCGGATCATCAGCCACGGGTTTACCTGGACGCTGTAGGACAGTTCGAACAGCTCCTCGGCCTGGCTGAGGTTGTACAGCGGCGAATCGCCAGGCACGCCACCGGCGGCCAGCGTGGCCCGGCGCGCATCGACCAGCCGGTTGTTGATGTCGGCGCCTACGTAGCCCAGCGCGATGCTGTCCTGGGCGCGCGAGCCAATGCCCTGGTAAACCCCGCCCAGCGCATACCAGCGTTTGATCTGCGCGGTGTCGGTGTCGGACACCATGTACTGCGCGAACGCAGTCAGGCCGCGGCTGGAATCGGCCGATTCCCGGGTCAGACGCTGCTCGGCGAGCACGTAGGCGCCGTGGCGCCCGGTCGTCGGCGAAGCATCCAGACCGCGCTTGTCCACGCGTGAGGTGTCGTAGTAACCGCCGAACTTGTAGACGCCCGCATAGCGGCTGCCCTTGGCCGGGGTCCAGGTCACTTCCACCGGGAACAGCGAACCGGTGGTACCGGAAGCGAGCGGACGGAACGCGTTGCGTTCGATGTTGCCACCCAGGTTCGGATTCACCTGGAACCAGCCGGTGCGAACGTTGACGGCCGGGCTGACCTGCTGGGCGAACTCACCGCCCCAGCGTGCCACGGGGTAGTTGTACCAGCCGCTGTTGCCCGACATCGCCAGCGGGTGCGCGCAGAACGCCGCATTGACGAAGTGGGTCAGCAGGCTGTGCAGGCCGAACTGGTTGCCCATCGCGTAATAGCCCAGCTTGTAGTACGACTGCCCCGCGTTGAAGGTCTGGTCGTAGCTCAGTTCGGTCAGCCGCGTGTACTGGCCGCCGTACGCTTCCTGGATGGGGAAGCGGTTGCCGACGAAGTCCACCGAGGTGCTGCGGCCGCGACGGTCGTTGAGGGTGAAGTGGAAGGCACCGCCGTTCCAGCCGGCCAGCGTGCCCATGTCCAGGTCCACGCCAACGCGCACCTGCTGCGCATAGCGCGCACCGGTTTCGCCGTAGCCGCCATCGACCACACCCATGGCTTCACCCACGTAGTCGCCGCGGAAGGCGATGCCACGCTCGAACAGATCGGTGCGGGTGCCGCCCCAGTCGCCAGTGAGGGTCCTGCCTTCGTAGCGGTTGCTCGACTGCGCGCTGGCGATGCAGGGCAGCAGCGCGGTGGCCAGGACGGCCAGGGAAACGGGTTTCGCAAGATTCATGATCGCGGTCTCGTGGAGATGATCAGCGCAGCGACAGCGGCGCGCTCAGGGGGGAGGTGGCGCCCTGCGCCGAGGTGACCGTGGCGGTCAGGCTGCCGGCAGCCGCAGCATCTGCCGCGGCGCCGAGCGGGAAGGTGAAACGGCCCTGCCCCTGCGCATCGGTGCGCGCCTGCACGCTGCCCAGCACCCACTCGGCCTCGCTGCTGCTGGCGGCGCGGTTGCCGAACACTTCGACCTGGTAACGGCTGCCGGGCGTACCCTGGAAACGACCGATCAACTGGCGCTGCGTACCCTTGCCCTGCACGCCAGTCAGCTGCGGCGCCGCCTGGCCCAGGTTCGGCAGCGGCTGGCAGTCGGTCTGGCCGGCAGCGGAGCAGATGCGCGCACGCTTGGACGGATCATTGTCGACACCACGACCACGTGAACCGACGAAGCTGGCGTGTTCCAGGCCTGGCACGCCGAACACGATGGCGCCGCGCGGTTGGCCCTTCACGCAGGCGCCGCCGGCCTCGCAGCGCTCGATCGGCAGGCCGTTGCCGAAGATGCGGTTGGCGGTGAAGCGGTTCGGCGCACTGACCGGCTGCGGGCGCACGCCGATGCCGATGCCATTGCCGGTGATGATGTTGCCATCGACCACGTTGCCGCTGCCGGTGATGCTCAGGCCCAGCGAATTGCCGGTGAAGGTGTTGGCGGCGATGTAGTTGCGGTTGCCCCAGTTGATCTGCAGGCCATCGGAGTAATCGACGAAGCGGTTGTGTACCACGCTGTTGTCGTTGCCCCAGAGGATTTCGATGCCCTGCGACGGTTCCGGGTTGGCCTGGGTGGACTGGAACAGGTTGTCGGCCACCAGGTTCCAGGCCGCGCCACGGGTCAGCTCAAGTCCATCGCCGTTGTCGAGGAATTCATTGCGCACGATGCGGTTGTGCACGGTGGTGGTGGCAGTGGACTGCCCTGTGCCGTCGTCCCCGGTGAGCATGATGCCGGCGCCGCCCTTGTTGGCGACGATGCGGTTGTCGTGGATCTCGTTGTGGCTGGAGCGGTTGACCAGCACACCGATGCAGAAATTGCGGATCTCCAGACCGGCCAGTTCAACGCCTTGGGTATCCCGCAGGACCAGCCCCGGCAGCGTGGTGGTGCGCACGTTGGTGCCCGACTGGCCCGGTTCGGCGCCCGGACAGGCGTCGGTGCCGGTGCCGGTGACGTAGGCCGAACCGTCGATGGCGACGAACTGGCCATCGCGGCCCCAGGAGGTGCCGATGATCTGCACCGGCCCCTTGATCTCCGGCAGCGGCGAGGTCGGCTTGATCACATGGGGCGCGGTACCCACCGCGTCGATCTCGATGCGATAGCGACCCGGCGCGGTGTTGGCGGTGGTGATCGCCCAGCGCAGGGAGCCGGGACGGGTGTCGTCGGCGTAGCGGTCCACGCGCAGCACCTGCAGGGGCCCGCGCGGCGGTTCGGCCTGGTAGGCCAACGCCAGGGTCGGCAACTGGGCGAGCAGGAACAGAGAAACAATGGACAAGCGACGGCGCATGCGATCACTCCGCACAGGTGAAGGGAAATCCTGCGGTCTTCCCCTGCACCTGGCTTCAGCACCGGGTCGGGTGCTGCCCTCGCCCCGCCAGGGGTGGATCGCTTGGACTGCTTTGAATCTGCGGAAGTGAAATTAGGTTTATCGCACTGCACCATTCAAGTGCGGTAATCGACTACGCGTGCGAATATCGCACTGAATGGGTACGACCATCGTTGTAGGGAAGGCTGCATTGGCATTTGCCGGGCGAAGCGCACGGCTGCGCCGTAGCACCGGTCAGGAACTGCAGGACAGCATCGAGCAGCCGGCGCGGTCGTCGGCCCAGGCCGGGCGCCTGCTGGCGAAATGCTCACGTCCGGCGCGTTGGGTGTACGGATCGCGCAGCACGTCCTGCAATGCGTGTACGCCGCCCATGTCCCCTTGTTCCGCACGGTCGATCGCTTCCTGCGCCAGCCAGTTGCGCAGCACGTACAGCGGATTGGCCGCGCCCATCTTCGCCAGGCGCTCGGCGGCCGGAAGAGGATCCGCCCGCAATCGCGCGGCGTAGTCCTGCAGCCACTGCCGCAGCGGCACCTGCACGGCCTCCTGCCGCTCCCGGTCGTAGTAGACCTCAGCCAGTGCCGCCGGATCGGGCGATGCCGGATCGATCCGCATCAAGGCGCGCCAGGACAGGGTCATGTCCATGCCACCGTCCTGCAGCAGCTGCTGCCAGCGCTGGTAGAGCTGCAGATCGGCATCATCGGCAGCTGCCAGGCCAAGCTTGGCCGCCGCATCGCGACGCGTGCAGGCGGCAAAGGTGGCCTGATAGGCAGCAAGGCCCGCCTGCAACGGCGCGACGTCGGCAAACAAGGGCGACAGCGCCTGCGCAAGCCGCCCCAGATTCCAGTACGCCACCTGCGGCTGCGTTCCGAAGCGGTAGCGACGGCCCTGTGCGTCAGTCGTGTTCGGGGTCCAGTCCGGATCGAAGTCCTCGACCCAGCCATAGGGGCCATAGTCGAGAGTGAGGCCGAGCACGGAAAGGTTGTCGGTGTTCATTACCCCATGCACGAAACCGACACGCATCCAGTGCGCGACCATCTCGGCGGTGCGCACCGCGATCTGCGCGAACCAGTCACCGTACAGCGCCTCACCCTGCCCCGCCAGTTCGGGGAAATCACGGGCGATGCAGGCATCCACCAGTTGCTGCAGCAGTGACGTCTCACCGCGCGAGGCCGGCAGTTCGAACGAACCGAAACGCAGGAACGAGGGCGACACACGGCATACGATCGCGCCGGGCTCGGCTCGCGGACGGCCGTCATAGAACATGTCGCGCACCACGTGCTCGCCGGTACCGACCAGCGACAGCGCACGCGTGGTCGGTACACCGAGGTGGTGCATGGCCTCACTGCACAGGAATTCACGGATCGACGAGCGCAGCACCGCGCGACCGTCGGCGCCACGGGAGTACGGGGTCGGGCCTGCACCCTTCAGCTGCAGTTCCCAGTGCCGGCCATCCGGCGCCACCAGCTCGCCCAGCGAGATCGCCCGCCCATCGCCAAGCTGGCCCGCCCAGTGACCGAACTGGTGCCCGCCGTAATTGGCGGCCGACGGCTGCATGCCCGGATACAACGCGTTGCCAGCGAATACCTGGGCAAACGTGCCGCTCGACACTTCAGCCACATCGATGCCGAGCAGAGCGGCGACCTCCGGCGACCAGGCCAGCAGGGTCGGCACGGCGACCGGCGTCGGCATCACCGACGACCAGGCCGCCTCTCGGACTTCACGCCGACGGGGCCCGGCTTCCGGGTCGCCCGGCAGGACGGTCAGCAGACGGTTGTCGAATCGCGGGAAGGGGCTGTCCATGGCCCTGACATGGGGATGGACGCCGCCGACCTCAATCGCCGCGCAGCGCCTGCAGCGATCCGCCGTGCGCTTCAGCGCGCTGGTAGGCCGGGCGTTCACCGATGCGCTGGAGAAACACGCGCAGCGCCGGCTTGTCGTCCAGTCCGCCTCCGCGCGCCGCTGCGGCCTGGATCGGGAAGCTCATCTGGATATCGGCCGCGGTGAACCGCTCACCCGCGAACCACGGGCTCTCGGCCAGGCGGCGCTCCATCCAGTCCAGGTGCAGGCGGCGCTGCGGGCCGACGAAGCTCTGCTCGGCCTTGTCGGCAATGCTGCGGGCAATCGGGCGCACGAAGAACGGCACCGGCGCGTTGCGGATGCGGCTCATCACCAGCGTCAGCAGCAGCGGCGGCATCGCCGAGCCTTCGGCGTAGTGCAGCCAGTAGCGATAGGCCATGCGCTCGGCACCTTCGGCCGGTATCGGCGACGGCGACACCTGCCGCTGCGTGTCGTAGCGGTCAGCCAGGTAATCAAGAATGGCGCCGGATTCGGCCAGCACCTGCTCACCGTCCTGCAGCACCGGTGATTTCCCCAGCGGATGTACCTGGCGCAGTGCCGGCGGTGCCAGCAGCGTTCTGGGGTCGCGCGGGTAACGGCGCAGTTCGTAGTCCAGCCCCAGCTCCTCCAGCATCCACAGCACGCGCAGCGAACGGGAATTCTCGAGGTGATGGACGATGCGCATGAAAGGACTCCAGAGGGGTGCAAGCATCGTAACGCGCCTGCACGCATGCGCCTGTGGATTCGATCCGTGCCTGCTCCCGCCGAGGCAAAAAAAAACGCCGGAAGCTTGCGCTTCCGGCGTTCTGGCTACCCGAGGGCAGCAGACGGATTAGACCGCCTGCACCTGGTCAGCCTGCATACCCTTCTGGCCCTGGACGGCGATGAAGGTGACCTTCTGGCCTTCCTGCAGGGTCTTGAAGCCGGTGCCCTGGATGGCGCGGAAGTGCACGAACAGGTCCGGGCCGCTTTCCGGGGTGATGAAGCCGAAGCCCTTGGCGTCGTTGAACCACTTGACGGTGCCGGTCTGACGTTCAGACATATTTACTAACTCCTGAAACACATGTTGAAAAAAATCGCAGCCACCGGGTATCGGGGCCGAGACTGAGTTGCAGGCGTTGGTAAAGCGGATCGATGAGTGGATCGTGAGATCAACTGCACCAGGCCACGATTCACGGTGACCCTAGCAAACACAGTGGGTCGCACGATACGCGTGTTTTCCCCAAAAAGCGATAGCCCCGGCATTCATCGCCACCCCGCCCCCGCTAGGCGTGGCAAGGGCTGGCAGTCGGTCGGGCCCGGATCCGGGGACCCATTCAGGTTTTTCCTACCCTACACTGGGTAAATGACTGAAGCTGAAACCCCGGCTGAACTGCCCCGTCCCCGCATCTGGGTGGACGCAGACGCCTGCCCCGTTGTCATCCGCGACATCCTGTTCCGGGCCGCCGAGCGGGTCGGCCTGGAGTTGACCCTGGTCGCCAACCAGTGGATCCGCACCCCGCCCTCGCGCTGGATCCGCTCCCTCCAGGTGCCGCAGGGCCTGGACGTGGCTGACAGCGCCATCGTCGAACGGGTCGCCGCCGGCGATCTGGTTGTCACCCAGGACATTCCATTGGCCGCGCTGGTGCTCGAACGAGGCGCGCTGGCCCTGCATCCGCGCGGGGAGCTGTTCACCGCCGACACCATCGCCCAGCGCCTGTCGGTACGCAATTTCATGGAAGAGCTGCGCGGCGCCGGCGTCCAGACCGGGGGCCCGCCTCCCCTGCATGCGCGCGACCGCCAGGCGTTCGGCAGCGCGCTGGACCGCTGGCTGGCCCGCATCCGCGTGGCGCGATGAGGCGGGGCCCGGCTCACGCCACCACTGGGCCCAGCTCCAGGCCCAGCTGACGCTGGCTGCTGAACACCCGTCGTTCCCCATTCAGGGGATCGTCGAAGGACAACGCCCGCGCCAGCAGTTGCAGCGGCGCCTGCGCCCCGCTCGCGGCCGGACGCAGCTGCGGATACAGGTCGTCTCCGATGATGGGCGCGCCCAGCGCCGCCATGTGCACGCGCAACTGGTGCTTGCGACCGGTTCTGGGCTGCAGGCGGTAGCGCCAGACCGGACCTGTCGCGTCGATCACCTCGATGCGGGTACTCGCATTCGGCTCGCCCTCCATTTCGCCCATGCGGAAGAACGGCTGTGCCGGGCCGATGCGGCTGTGGCGCTCGAACGGGAAGTCCAGCGCCGGCAGCGCCGGGGCCAGCGCTTCGTAGGTCTTGTCGATGCGGCGCTCGCGGAACAGGCGCTGGTAGGCATCGCGCGACTCCGGTCGCAGCGAGAACAGGACCAGCCCAGCGGTGAGCCGGTCCAGGCGGTGCAGCGGTGCCAGCTGCGCGTTGCCGGTCCGCGCCACCAGCCGCGCCAGCAGGGTTTCGCGGACATGGGCACCCGCCGGGGTCACCGGCAGGAAGTGCGGCTTGTCGACCACCAGCAGATGCTCGTCCTGGTAGAGGATCGTCTCGTTGAACGGAATGCGCGGCTCGTGGCTGACCTCGCGGAAATACAGGATTTCCAGCCCCACCTGCCACGGCTGGTCCGCCGCCAGCGCCCTGCCCTGCGCATCCTGTACCCGTCCGCGCGCGAACCGGTCCTGCCACTGGCTGCGGTCGATGCGCGGAAAGCGTGCGCACAGGCCGTCGAGCAGGGTCGGCCAATGGCCGGGTGGCAGCTGCAGCCGGCTGGGCAGGGTCATCGCGTCCGCTCCGGCGGCAACAGGAACCGCAAGCGTGCCACCGTTGACGCGCGGCAGACACCCCGGCCACGGACACCCCTGCAGCAAACCTCTATCATTGTCCTCTTTAGTCGACGGATCCCCCATGGCCCTCACCGCCACCATCCGCAAGGCCGAGTTGCAGATCAGCGACATGGATCGCGGCTACTACGCGACCCACAACCTGACCCTGGCCCAGCATCCGTCGGAAACCGACGAGCGCCTGATGGTGCGCCTGCTCACCTTCGCCCTCAACGCCGACGACCGCCTGGAATTCGGCCGGGGCCTGAGTACGGATGACGAGCCGGACCTGTGGCAGCACGACTACACCGGCGACATCCTGCAGTGGATCGACCTCGGCCACCCCGATGAATCCCGTATCCGCAAGGCCAGCAATCGCAGCCGCCAGGTGCAGGTGGTCAACTACGGCGGCAATGCGTCCGACATCTGGTGGGGCAAGCAGGGCAAGGGCCTGGCGCGCTTCGACAACCTGTCGGTGATCGACCTCGATGGCACCTTCGTCGAGCAGTGGGGCCAGCAGATCCAGCGTGCCATGCGCTTCAGCGTGCTGATCCAGGACGGCGAGGTGCAGATCCTCAACGACCAGATCCAGCTCGACATCATCCCCACCTGGCGCAAGCGCGCCAAGGCATGAGTACGACGCGCTGCGACGTCGTAGTGATCGGTGCCGGTGCCGCCGGCCTGATGACCGCGATCACCGCCGGCCGGCGCGGCCGCCAGGTGCAGGTGATCGATCACGCCAACAAGATCGGCAAGAAGATCCTGATGTCCGGCGGTGGCCGCTGCAACTTCACCAACACCGGCACCACCCCGGCCAACTTCCTGTCGGCCAATCCGCACTTCTGCAAATCGGCGCTGGCCCGGTATACGCCTTGGCACTTCATCGAGATGGTCGAGCGCCATGCCATCGCCTATCACGAGAAGGAGCTGGGGCAGCTGTTCTGCGACGTTTCGTCCAAGCAGATCGTGAAGATGCTGGTGGACGAGTGCCAGGCAGCGGGTGCGCACATCCGTACCCACTGCAGCGTCGAGCGCATCGAGCACGGGACGGATGGCTTCCGTGTGCACACCACGCAGGGGATGTTCCACTGCGCCTCGCTGGTGGTCGCCACAGGTGGCCTGTCCATCCCCAGCCTGGGCGCAACCGGCTTCGGCTACGAGATTGCACGCCAGTTCGGGCATGCCGTGCTGCCGACCCGCGCCGGACTCGTGCCGCTGACCCTCAGTGGCAGGCACCAGGAGCGCCTGGCCGACCTGAGCGGTGTCGCCCTGCCGATCGAGGCGCGCTGCAACGGCATGCAGTTCCAGAATTCCATGTTGCTCACCCATCGTGGCGTCAGCGGCCCGGCGATCCTGCAGATCTCCTCCTTCTGGCAACCCGGCGATGCACTGGAACTGGATCTGCTGCCCGGCCAGGATGCCGGCCAGTGGCTGCGACGGATGAAACAGGAGCGGCCAGCCGCCGAACTGCGCACGGTGCTGGCCGAGGTCCTGCCCAAGCGCCTGGCCCAGCGCCTGTGCGAACACTGGCTGCCGGACCGCCCGGTACGGCAGCTGGATGAGCCCCAGCTGCGCCAGGCTGCGCAGCTGCTGGGTGCGTTCCCGCTGGTGGCCAGTGGCACCGAAGGCTACCGCACCGCCGAGGTCACGCTGGGCGGCGTGGACACCGCCGACGTTTCGTCCTCCACGATGGAATCCAAGCGCGTGCCGGGCCTGCATTTCGTCGGCGAAGTGCTGGACGTCACCGGCTGGCTTGGCGGCTACAACTTCCAGTGGGCCTGGGCCAGCGGCCACGCCGCCGGCAGCGTGGTGTGAACCGCATCGCCGTTCGGGGTGCGGGATGCCTGCACGCATGGACGGCTCGCCGAGCATCGTGTATCAAGATCCGCAGATTGGGGAGCAGTGCATGCAGAACGCGAACGACATCACCATCCGCCTGCTGATCGTCGACGACAGCGGCGAGAATGCGGAAGCCATCGTCAGCACGCTGCGCAACAGCGGCATCGCCGTGCGCCCCTGGCGCCCGCAGGATTCGGCCGAGCTGTCGCAGGTGCTGGCCAACCAGGCCATCGATCTGGTGCTGGCCTCGCCCTCGCAGGGCATCCCGCTGCCGCTGGTGGCCCAGCACATCGCGGCCAGCGGCAAGGACATTCCGCTGGTGCTGCTGGCCGAGCGCATCGACGAGGATGAGCTGGTCCAGGCCAGCAGCCATGGCATCCGCGCCCTTGCCCTCCGTCAACGGCCGGAGCATCTGCTGGCGGTGGTCCGCGACCAGTGGGTCGACCTGCAGGCGCGCCGCGGGCTGCGTCGCATCGAGGCACAGATGCGCGAGACCGAGCGCCGTTGCGACGCGCTGATTGCCTCCTCCCGCGAACCCATCGCCTATGTGCACGAAGGCATGCACATCCGCGCCAACGATGCCTATCTGGACATGTTCGGCTACGAGCATTTCGACGACATCGAGGGCATCTCGCTGCTGGACATGGTGGCCGCCCAGCATGTTGATGACTTCAAGCAGCTGCTGAAGAGCCTCAGCCGCGGCGAAGCGCCACCACCGCAGTACCAGCTCGATGCACGCCACCAGGATGGCAGTGCGTTTCCGGCAACGATGGAATTCACCGCAGCCACCTATGAGGGCGAATCCTGCCTGCAGGTCGTGTTCCGCCGCCGGATCGAGTTCGACCCGGAACTGGCCCGAGAGGTCGAGGATCTTCGCCAGCGCGACCAGGTGACCGGCCTGCTGAACCGGCCGACCTTCATGCTGCAGGTCGAAAGTGCGGTCGCCCAGGCTGGACGCAGCGAGGGCCAGTTCGGCCTGCTGCTGGTCGAGCCCGACCACTATGCGCGGCTGATGCCGGATATCGGGCTGGCCTCGGCCGATACCCTCATTGGCGCGCTGGCCTCCCTGCTGGCCGATGTCGTGGGGGAGGACGCGCAGCTGGCGCGCTTCGGCGAACACAGCTTCGCCGTGCTGCAGGCCGGCCCCTATGCGCAGACCGTGGCACTGGCCGAACGCATCCGTGAGGCATATGCCGCCCATGTGTTCAGCATCGGCGCGCGTTCGGCCACGGTCACCGTGAGCATCGGCGGTGTCCAGGTCGGCGAGAAGATCGCCAGTATCGGCCAGGTCCTGGCGCGTGCCAGCGAGTGCACGCAGGCGGCCGCCGAGCTGGGCAACACCTGTCGCATCTTCGATCCGGCCGCGGTCGATCGGGTCGAGGAAGAACGTGTGCAGCGATGGGTCGGCCGCATCCGCGAAGCCCTGGACGGCGACGGCTTCCAGCTGCATTACCAGCCGGTCCTGAACCTGCAGGGCGAGCCACTGGAGCTGTACGAAGCCTATCTGCGACTGGAGCACAACGGTGAACTGCTCAGTCCCACCGCTTTCCTTGGCATCGCCGAGGAACACGGGCTGCTGGCCGAGATCAACCGCTGGGTGGTGTCCAAGGCCATCACGGTGCTGGGGCAGCGCGCGCGCGAAGGCAGCGCCACCCAGATGCTGGTGAAGGTCACCCCCGAATCGTTCGACGACCCGCAGATGATTGCCACCCTGCGTGGTGAACTGAAAGCGCACGGGGTTCCGGGCGAGCGCCTGTGGCTGCATGCGCCGGAAGCGAAGGTGTTCACCCACCTGCGCAGCGCCCAGCAGTTCCTGGCCGACGTGGCCCCGCTGGGCTGCCGCATCGGCCTGGAACAGTTCGGGTCCGGCCTGGATTCGTTCCAGCTGCTGGCCCACTTCCAGCCGCAGTTCCTCAAGCTGGACCGTGGATTCACCAGCGACCTGGCGGCGACCCGCGAGAACATCGACCGCATCAGCCAGATCACGGCGCGCGCGCAGGAGGCCGGTATCCGCACCATCGCCGAGTTCGTCAGCGATGCCAACTCCATGACGCTGCTGTTCAGTGCAGGCGTGGACTACGTGCAGGGCGACTTCGTCGGTCCGGCGCTGCCGACGATGAGTTTCGACTTCGGGTGATCCCGCATCGCCGGGCATGGCCCGGCGCTACCAAGGGGCGCCGGGGTAACGCCGGCCCATGCACGACGAGCCTGCTAGCGCCGGGCCATGCCCGGCGAGCACAGCGGCGCGCCCTATGTGAAAAGGCCGGCTTTCGCCGGCCTTTTCGATCAGGTCATATCGACCAGATTGTTGATCTTCACATCCGGATCGACGTCGGCCTCGTAGTCGACGTCTTCAACGCCGAAACCGAACAGGCGCAGGAAGTCCGCCTTGTAGCCGGCCAGGTCGCTGATCTCGTACAGGTTCTCGTTGGTCACCTGCGGCCACAGCGCAACCACCTTGCCCTGCACGTCTGCCGCCATTTCCTTGTAGTCGGCACGCAGGCGGCCTTCTTCATCGACCAGCGCGACGGTATGGCCATCGCCATCGACCAGATCGTGACGCAGGCGGTCGATCGCCACGCCGTCGGCCTTGCCGCCGTAGAGGATGTCGTAGAGCACGTCCAGCTGCTCGATGCAGCCTTCGTGGGTGCCCTTTTCCTTCATCACCTTGAACAGCAGCGACAGGTACAGCGGCATCGTCGGAATGGCCGAGCTCGCCTGGGTGACCACGGCCTTGAGCACCGACACGCGGGCATCACCGCCGATCTTCGCCAGCTTCTCGCGCAGGCCCAGCACCTTGGTGTCGAGATCCTTCTTGGCAGCGCCGATCGAGCCATTCCAGTAGATGGCCTGGGTGATTTCTTCGCCAACGTAGGTGAAGGCGGTGGTGGTGCAGCCATTGGCCAGCACGCCGGCATCGGCCAGCGCGTCGATCCACATCTGCCAGTCTTCACCGCCCATCACTGCGACGGTCCCTGCGATTTCCTCCGGCGTCGCCGGCTGCAAAGTGGTCTCGGTGATCACTTCCTTGTCGGTATCCAGGCCACGCAGCGTGATCGGCTCACCGATCGGCTTCAGCGTGGAACTGATCACTTCACCGGTTTTGGGGTGCTTGCGGCGCGGCGCAGCCAGGCTGTAGACGACCTGATCGACTTGGCCGAGATCGGCCTTGATCATCTCGATGGTGCGCGCCTTCACTTCATCCGAGAACGCATCACCATTGATGCTCTTGGCATACAGGCCCGCCTCATCGGCATAGCGGTGGAACGCCGCCGAGTTGTACCAGCCCGCCGTGCCCGGCTTGGTCTCGCTGCCGGGACGCTCGAAGAACACGCCCAGGGTCGCCGCACCGCTGCCGAACGCGGCAGTGATGCGGGCGGCCAGGCCGTAGCCGGTCGAGGCGCCGATCACCAGCACGCGCTTGGGACCGTTCTGGATCGGCGGGCGGGCGCGGATGTAGTCGATCTGCTGCTTGACGGCGGCGTCGCAGCCGGTCGGATGGGTGGTGACGCAGATGAAGCCGCGGACGCGCGGTTTGATGACCATGGATACCTCGGGTTGGTAGATGCGGCGCGCAGGGCGCTCAGCAGGAATCGGAGGGCGCGCCTGCGCGCGCGAACCGCAGGATCGTAGTGTGCGGGGCACGATTGCACAACCGACGGCGGCGTAGGGTGGTGTTTCTTCTGCAGGGTTGCACCCTGCACCTGCTGCAGGCCGGAGCAACGTCAACGTCAAAGGCTGGCTTGCTGAGGGATGGCGGAGTGGGTCCGGTTGCGGAGGACGCCGTGAATACGTCCCTGCAGGCTCGGTCGCGCCATCCATGGCGCTCACGCCCCCACAACCGGACCCACCCCGCCTTCGACAGTCTTCCGCGTTCTGTCGGAAATGCTCTTGGGGTCAGATCCGTTCTCCACAGGAAAACGGATCTGACCCCGGATTCATTTCGATCAGCCGCCGGAATCTGTCGAAGGTGGGGCGGTGTCAGAGTGCGGGGTGTCAGCCGCAGGACTGCACGCCCTGCCAACAAAAAACCCCGCTTGCGCGGGGTTCTCTGTGCGTTGCGTGCAGCGCGAACGCTTACGGACGGCGGGCCAGAGCCTCGATGTCCTTGGCCTTCGGCAGCAAATCCTGCTTGCTCACGCGCAGGAAGCCGATCGTGAGCATCGGCACCGCGACCAGGATCGACGACATGACCACGATCACCGCACCGATCATGTGCGTTTCGGCCAGGCCTTCCATCGAGCTGCCACCGTACAGGTACAGGGCCAGTGCGGACAGGAAGAACATCACCGCGGTGATCACCGTACGCGACAGCGTCTGGTTGATCGAACGGTTCAGCACTTCCATCGGCTCCACGCGCAGGCTGCGGAAGTTCTCGCGGACGCGGTCGAACACCACGATGATGTCGTTGATCGCAAAGCCCATCACCGACAGCAGGCCGGCCAGCACCGTCAGGTCGAACTCGCGGCCCAGCAGGGACACGTAAGCCACCGTCACGATCAGGTCGAACATGGCCACGATGCTGGCGGTGACCGCGAACTTCCATTCAAAGCGGACGGCGATGTAGATCAGGAAGCCGGCCAGCATGAAGATGGTGGCGTACAGGCCGTTCATCGCCAGATCCTTGCCGATCTGCGGGCCGACGAACTCATTGCGCAGCACCGTCGCCTGGTTGTCGGCCGAGGACAGCGCCTTGACCACGGCCGCCGCGGTGGCCTTGTCCTCGGCGGCGGAATCGCCGGTACCCGGGGCATGCTCACCGTGCGGCGCCAGGCGGATCAGCAGGTCGGTACTGCCACCGACGCTCTGCACCTGGGCGCCGTCGAAGCCGCTCTGCTCGAGCTTGGTGCGGACCTGCTCGACGTCCACCGGGCGCTCGAAGCGGGCCTCGATCAGGGTGCCACCGGTGAAGTCCAGGGCATAGTTGAAGCCCTTGAAGCCGATGATGGCGATCGATGCCAGGAACACGATGATCGTGACGACCATGGCGACATGGCGCCACCGCATGAAATCGATCTTGGTGTCGTTCGGGAGGATGTGCAGCGGAAACAGTTTCATGTGCGTGTCGTCCCGTCAGATGGCCACGTTCTGGAGCTTCTTGCGGCGGCCGTAGATCAGCGTCGCCAGCGCACGCGACACGGTGATCGCGGTGAACATGGAGGCGAAAATACCGATGATCATGGTCAGCGCGAAGCCCTTCAGCGGACCGGTACCGAATGCGAACAGTGCCACGCCGACGATCAGGCCGGTCAGGTTGGCGTCGAGGATGGTGCCGGAAGCGCGCTCGTAACCGGTCACGATCGCGGTCTTGCCCGGAACACCGGCCCGCAGCTCTTCACGGATACGCTCGTTGATCAGCACGTTGGCGTCGACCGACAGGCCGACAGACAGCGCCAGGCCGGCGAAGCCCGGCAGGGTCATGGTCGCGCCGAACAACGACATCACCGCCACCACGATCAGCAGGTTGAACAGCATCGCCACCGACGTGATGATGCCGAACATGCGGTAGTAGATGCTGAAGAACACCAGGGTGAACAGGAAGGCGAAGACCACGGCGCGCATGCCGTTCTTGACGTTCTCGGCACCCAGGCTCGGGCCGACCACGCGCTCTTCGACGAAGTCCATCGGCGCGGCCAGCGAGCCGGACTTCAGCAGCTTGGCCAGATCTTCGGCTTCCTTCTTCTGCAGGCCGGTGGTCTGGAAGTTCTTGCCGAACACGCCATTGATGTTGGCCACCGAGATCACTTCCTCGTTGACCTTGAAGCCGCGCACTTCCTGGCCGTCGACCACGGTCACGGTCGGCACGCGTTCGGTGTACACCACCGCCATCGGCTTGTTCACATTGGCGCTGGTGAAGTCGAACATGCGCTGGCCACCGACGTTGTTCAGCGTCACGCTGACCGCCGGGGCACCGCTGTTGGCGTCGGTCACCGCCTGCGCAGCCACCATCTGGTCGCCGGTGACGATCACGCGCTTGTTCAGCAGGATCGGGCCGCGGCCGTCACGCTGCTGGTAGACCTTGGCTTCCGGCGGGATGCGGCCGGCGTTGATGGCGTCCTGCGCGTTGCCCTCGACCACCGCACGGTATTCCAGGGTGGCGGTCGCACCGATCATGCGCTTGGCTTCGGCCGTGTCCTGCACGCCGGGCAGCTGCACCACGACGCGGTCGGCGCCCTGGCGCTGGATGATCGGCTCGGCCACGCCCAGCTGGTTCACGCGGTTGCGCAGGGTATTGATGTTCTGCTCGATGGCGCCGTTGGCGATCTGCGAGATCTCGGCCTCCGGCACGGTCACCGTGATGCGGCTGCCGCTGACGTCGTAACCGAGGGTCGGCTGCGCCTTGAGCAGGGCCGTGCGGGCGCGCTGCGCGGCGTCGTCACCGGCGGACGGGCTCAGGTTGGCCACGATGCTGTTGTCGGCGCGACGCTCGACCGACTGGTACGGAATACGCGCGTCGCGCAGGGTGCTGCGCACGTCTTCGGTATAGGCATCCAGGCGCTTGTCCAGCGCAGCCTTCTGGTCCACCTGCAGCACGAAGTGCACGCCGCCCTGCAGGTCCAGGCCGAGCGTCATCGGGCGACCGCCAAGATTGGCCAGCCAGTCCGGAACGGTGGATGCCAGGTTCAGCGCGACCGTGTAGTTCTCACCCACGCTGTCGCGCAGCAGGTCGCTTGCCGCGGCCTGGGTCTTGAGGTCCGGCAGGCGGACGATCAGGCTCTCGCCTTCCTTCTCCGCGCCGAGGCTGGCGATGCCGGCCTTCTTCAGGTCAGCCACCACGCGGTCGCGGAGGGCGTCGTCGACCTGTCCGCCACGGTTGGCGGTGATCTGGACGGCCGCGTCCTTCTGGTAGATGTTGGGCAGCGCATACAGCGTACTGAGCGCAAGTACGATCAGGATGACGACGTACTTCCAGCGTGGAAATTCGAGCATTGCTTGGGTCCCGCGCGGCGCCATCCCCGGCGCCGCGGTTGTGCATCGGAAAGGGAGTGGCTTACTGGGCCGACTTCAGGGTACCGGCCGGCAGCACGTTGCCGACAGCGCCCTTCTGCACGCGGATGCGCACGTTATCGGCCACTTCCAGGGTGACGAAGTTGTCGCCGATGTCGGTGACCACGCCGGCGATGCCACCGTTGGTCAGCACTTCGTCGCCACGCTTGATCTTCTCCAGCATGGCCTTGTGCTCCTTCTGCCGCTTCATCTGCGGGCGGATCATCAGGAAGTACATGATGGCGATCAGGATGATCGGGAACAGCAGCGTGGTCAGGCCCATGCCCTGCGGTTGGCCACCGGCGGCCTGGGCGTGGGCGGCGGGAATCAGGAAGGCAAGCAGGTTCATCTTTGGTCCTTTGGTTGGGCGGCGCTCCGGCCCTTTCACGGGCGCGGGGTGTCGACCGCGGATCTGGGTCAGCCTTGAAGTATGCCATGGCCCCGGACGTTCGTCCCCGGGCCGTTCGACAGGGGGGCCCCGGGTTACAGCGGCGGCGGAACCGCTCCGCGTGCCGCATAGAAGGACTCGCGGAACGCCTGGAAGGTTCCCGCCTCGATCGCCGCCCGGATGTCGGCCATCAGCTTCTCGTAGTAGAACAGGTTGTGCAGGGTGCCCAGCATCGGCGCCAGCATCTCGTTGCAGCGGTCCAGGTGGCGCAGGTACGAGCGGGTGTAGCCGCCGGTACAGGCCACGCAGCCGCAGCCCGGTTCGATCGGGTCCATGTCCCGCGCATACTGCGAATTGCGGATGCGGACGGTACCGAACGAGGTGAAGTAATGCCCGTTGCGCGCGTTGCGGGTCGGCATCACGCAGTCGAACATGTCCACGCCGCGTGCGACACCCTCGACCAGGTCTTCCGGCCGGCCCACGCCCATCAGGTAGCGCGGGCGGTCGCCCGGCAGCTCCGGATCCAGGTGGTCGAGCATGGCGTTGCGCTCATGCTCCGGCTCGCCCACGGCCAGGCCACCGATGGCATAGCCATCGAAGCCGATCGCCTGCAGGGCCTCGGCCGAGCGGCTGCGCAGGTCGGTATGCACCCCCCCCTGGACGATCCCGAACAGGGCCGCATCGTTGCCGAGCTCGTCATGCGCGTTGCGGCTGCGCTGGGCCCAGCGCAGGCTCAGCTCCATCGACCGGCGGGCGACGTCCTCGGTGGCCGGGTACGGGGTGCACTCGTCGAAGATCATCACCACGTCCGAATCGAGCACCTTCTGGATCTTCATGCTCTCTTCCGGGCCGAGGAACACCCGGGCCCCGTCGGTCGGCGAAGCGAAGGTCACGCCCTGTTCGGTGATCTTGCGGCGGTGGGCCAGCGAGAACACCTGGAAACCGCCGGAATCGGTCAGGATCGGGCCGTCCCAGCGGCAGAAGCCATGCAGTCCGCCGTGGTCGGCGATGATGTCCAGGCCCGGACGCAGGTACAGATGGAAGGTGTTGCCAAGGATGATCTCGGCACCCAGCGCGCGCACCTGGTCCGGCAGGATGCCCTTGACCGAGCCATAGGTTCCCACGGGCATGAAAGCCGGCGTTTCCACCGTGCCGCGCGGGAAGGTCAGGCGGCCGCGACGGGCACGGCCGTCGCGGGTCTTGAGCTGGAACTGCAGTCGGGACATGGAGCGGTCGTTCAGGCAAATAGTTGCCTATTGTCTCCCAAGAAGGCGGCTGCCGGTAGCGCCGGGCCATGCCCGGCGACCGTCGCACCTCCCCCCCTCTCCGCCGGGCATGGCCCGGCGCTACCGTTATCGTCCCTGCGGGAACAGCAGCATCGCGTCGCCGTAACTGAAGAAGCGATAGCGCTGCTGGATCGCGTGCTGATAGGCCTCGAACACCCGCTCCTTGCCGGCAAAGGCCGAAATCATCATCAACAGGGTGCTTTCCGGCAGATGGAAATTGGTCACCATCGCGTCAACGCTGCGGATCCGATAGCCCGGGGTGATGAAGATCTGCGTCTCGCCGGCGAACGGCAACAGCTCGCCGTCACGCATCGCACTTTCCAGCGCGCGCACCACGGTGGTGCCGACACCGATCACGCGCCCGCCCGCAGCGCGGGTCCGACGCACCTGCTGCACCAGCTCGGCGCCCACGTTCAGCCACTCGCGGTGCATCACGTGGTCCTTCAGGTCATCGGCTCGCACCGGCTGGAAGGTGCCTGCCCCCACGTGCAGGGTGACGTGGCCGAACTCCACGCCCTTGTCCTTCAGCGCGGCCAACAGCGGTTCATCGAAATGCAGGCCGGCGGTCGGTGCCGCCACCGCTCCCACCTCCCGCGCGAACACGGTCTGGTAGCGCTCGCGGTCGTCCACGCCCGGCTCGCGCTGGATGTAGGGGGGCAGCGGCAGGCGTCCGGCGTGCAGCAGCCACTGCTCCAGTGACTCGGGCACATGGAACTGCAGCACATAGAACTCGCCGTCGCGGCCCAGCACTTCGGCTTCGCCACCGGCATCGAGCGCGATGCGGCTGCCGGCCTTGGGCGACTTGCTGGCGCCGACCTGGGCACGCGCCTGCTGGCCGCCGAGCAGGCGCTCGATCAGGATCTCGACCCGCCCACCGCTGGCCTTCTGACCGAACAGGCGCGCCGGGATCACGCGCGTATCGTTGAATACCAGCAGGTCGCCCGGCTGCAGCAGCGAGGGCAGATCACGCACCTGCAGGTCGGTGAAGGCGGCAGGGGCCGGAGGCACCAGCAGCAGGCGGCTGGCGGAACGTTCAGCCAGCGGCGCCTGCGCGATCAGTTCAGCCGGCAGGTCGTAGTGGAAATCGGACTTCTTCAAGGCAGTGGGCGGCAACAGGTCGACAATGGCGCGCATTGTACGGCCAGCGTCTGCGAGCCGGCGTGGTCCGCGGCGAACGTCGCGCAAAATGCTGCTATGCAACAGGTTTCTGCGGGGTTATCGCGCAAAAAAACAAGTGCTAGCATCGAGATGGAAGTCCGCTGCACGAGGCCGCCCAGCGCGCGTGATGACGCGCGTTTTGCTTTTTGATGGCCCGTGCGCCCCATTGTTTCAGGAGATCTGCAATGAGCTTCATCGAACGCCTCGCCCCCCTGCGCAGCCAGCCCGGCACCCGCCTCACCACCGGCCTGGACGACGCCACCCTGACCACCCTGTCCGTCCGCCATCCGCAGCTGGTGGCCGCGGTCGAGGCCGCCGCCGCGGAGTTCGCCCGTGTGCAGGGCGAACTGGGGCCGTTGCTGGCGCAGGACGAACAGGCGCAGATCGATGCCATGCAGGACGGGTTCGTCAATTTCTACGCCGACGACGCCGTTACGCCCTATGTGGCGCTGGCCGCGCGCGGCCCGTGGGTGGTCACCCTCAAGGGGGCGGTGCTGTATGACGCTGGCGGCTACGGCATGCTCGGCTTCGGTCATACCCCCGACACGGTGCTGGAGGCGATGGCCCGACCGCAGGTGATGGCCAACATCATGACCCCCAGCCTGTCACAGCAGCGCTTCATCACCGCCCTTCGCGCCGAGATCGGCCACCGTCGTGGCGGCTGCCCGTTCGCCCGTTTCATGTGCCTGAACTCCGGCTCGGAAGCGGTCGGGCTGGCCGCACGCATCGCCGACGTCAACGCCAAGCTGCAGACCGACCCGGGTGCGCGCCACGCCGGCGCCGCGATCAAGCGCGTGGTGGTCAAGGGCAGCTTCCATGGCCGCACCGACCGGCCGGCGCTGTACTCCGATTCCAGCCGCAAGAGCTACATGCAGCATCTGGCCAGCTACCGTGGCGAGGATTCGGTGATCACCGTGGCGCCGTACGACGAAGCCGGCCTGCGCGCGGTGTTCGAGGACGCCGCCCGCAACAAGTGGTTCATCGAGGCGGTGTTCCTGGAGCCGGTCATGGGCGAAGGCGATCCGGGCCGCTCGGTGCCGCCGTCGTTCTATGCCCTGGCCCGCGAATTGACCCGCGCGCACGGCAGCCTGCTGCTGCTCGATTCGATCCAGGCCGGCCTGCGCGCGCACGGCGTGCTGTCGGTGGTTGACTACCCGGGCTTCGAAGGCCTGGATCCGCCGGACATGGAAACCTACTCGAAGGCCCTGAACGCGGCCCAGTACCCGCTGTCGGTGCTTGCGGTGACCGAGCATGCCGCACAGCTGTACCGCAAGGGCATCTACGGCAACACCATGACCAGCAACCCGCGTGCGCTGGACGTGGCCTGCGCGACGCTGGCACAGCTGACCCCGCAGGTGCGCGCCAACATCGCCGAGCGCGGCGCCGAAGCCGTGCGCAAGCTGGAACAGCTCAAGGGCGAGCTTGGCGGGCTGATCACCAAGGTGCAGGGTACCGGCCTGCTGTTCTCGTGCGAGCTGGCGCCGCAGTTCAAGTGCTACGGCAGTGGTTCCACCGAAGAATGGCTGCGCCGGCATGGCATCAATGTGATCCATGGCGGCGAGAACTCGCTGCGCTTCACGCCCCACTTCGGCATAGACAGCGAAGAGCTGGATCTGCTGGTGGGCATGGTCGGCCGCGCCCTGCGTGAAGGCCCGCGACGCGAGCAGGCTGCGGCGGCGTAAGCCCCCGCTTTTTGTAGAGCCGAAGGCAGCGGCAGGAGCCGCTGCCAACGTCGCTGGCGACGGCCCGAAGGGTGCCGGTCAGGACGACCGGCATAGCCCATGCTCGGCTAGGGCATTGCCGCGATCTGAACGAAGAGCAGCCGAGCATGGCTCGGCTCTACAGAAGGCCTCTCAAGGCCTCATAATCCTTGGACACCCCGTCCCTGACCGCCCTGCGGTCGGCGACGGGGCGTTTTCGTTTCCGGCCAAGAGACAGGAAGATCCATGAAATCGATCTGTGTGTACTGTGGTTCCAACGCTGGCAGCAAGCCGGCCTATACCGAACGCGCCATTGCACTGGGCGACCGCATCGCCCGCGACGGCCTGCGCCTGGTGTATGGCGGCGGCAACGTCGGCCTGATGGGAACCGTGGCCAATGCCGTGCTCGCGGCCGGCGGCGAGGTCACCGGCGTGATTCCCCGCCAACTGGCCGACTGGGAAGTGGCCCATCGTGGCCTGACCGAGCTGGAGATCGTCGGCTCGATGCACGAACGCAAGTCGCGCATGTTCGACCTGGCCGACGGCTTCGTCGCCCTGCCCGGCGGCTTCGGCACCATGGAGGAGATCTTCGAGATGCTGACCTGGCGCCAGCTGGGCATCGGCAACAAGCCCTGTGCATTCCTGGACGTGGACGGCTTCTACGCGCCGCTGATCGGGATGATCGATCGCATGGTGGATGAGCGTTTCCTGCACCCGGACCAGCGCCAGGACCTGTGGTACGGCTCAGACATCGAGCAGATGCTGGAGTGGATGAAGAACTACCAGCCGGCACAGGCCTCCAAGTGGATCGACGAGAAGCGCCGCGCCGCCCTGCGTTGATCGTCCGCCGCGTGGCGTCTCAGGGCGCCACGTCGGCCCAGGGAGCCGGTCGCCCCAGCAGGTAGCCCTGGCCGTAATCGCAGCCCAGTTCGCGCAGTGTCTGCCGCTGGGCTTCGGTTTCGATGCCTTCGCCGATGGTTTCGATGCCCAGCGTGCGCGCCAGCGACAGCACGCCCTGTACCAGCGCGCGGGTGCTCTGCACTTCCGGTCCATGCAGGCCGGCAATGAAGCTCTGGTCGATCTTCAGCGTGCTGATCGGGAAGCGGTGCAGGTACGACAACGCCGAGAAGCCGGTGCCGAAGTCGTCCAGCTGCACCTGGATGCCGCGCTCGCGCAGTCCCTGCAGGATATGCAGCGTGTGCGGGCCGTCATCCAGCAGCGCGACCTCGGTGATCTCCAGGCGCAACCGGCGCGGATCGGCCCCGCAGGCGTCGAGCAGGCCGAACAGGCGCGCACTGAAACCGGCCGAACGGAAATGCCGCGGCGACACGTTCACCGACACATAGCCCTGCCCGCCCGCGGCCAGGCCGGCGATGACCTGTTCGTAGATCAGCCAGTCGACCTGTTCGATCAACCCGCTCTCCTCTCCCAGCTCCAGGAACGCGCCCGGCAACAGCAGGCCACGCCGTTCGTGCTGCCAGCGCAGCAGCGCTTCGTGTCCCACCACTTCCCCGTCGGACAGGCGCACGATCGGCTGGTAGAACGGCACGAAATCCCGGTTATTGATCGCCCGCCGCAGATCCGCTTCCAGATCGAGGCTGCGCATGGCCTGCTCGCGCATATCCTCGTCGAAGATCGCACAGCGATCATGGCCCTGCGCCTTGGCCCGGTACATGGCGGCGTCGGCATCGCGCAGCAGCTCTTCTCCGGTCCGGTAACGCGGATTCCACAGCGCGATGCCGAGGCTGCCGGACGGGAACAGCTCGCGCCCGGCGATCCACATCGACTCCTGCAATGCCAACAGCAGGCGCTGACCGAAATCCAGCGCCTGCGCCAGGCCCAGCGGGCACTGCAGCAGCACCGCGAACTCATCACCGCCCAGGCGCGCCACCACGTCGTCGGGACCCGCCATCGACACGATGCGCTTGGCCACTTCCACCAGCATGTGATCGCCGGCCGCGTGGCCGATGCTGTCGTTGACCAGCTTGAAACGGTCCAGATCCAGGAACAGCACCGCGAACACCGGGCCGTCCTCCTGCCTGGCCAGTACCAGCGCATCCTGCAGCCGGTCCAGCAGGTGCAGGCGGTTGGGCAACCCGGTCAGCGCGTCGTGCATGGCCTGGTGGGTCAGCCGCTGCTCGGCACGCAGGCGCTCGCCGATCTGGCCCAACAGCTTTTCATTGACCTCAGCCAGTTCGCGCGTGCGTTCGTCCACGCGCTTTTCCAGTTCGGCATGCGCCGAACGCAGGCGCTGCTGGTCGCGCTGGCGGGCCAGTCCGGTGCCGATGTTCTGCGCGACGAAGGTCAGCAAGCGCTGGTCGTGGATGCTGAAGGCACGCTGCTCGCTGTAGCTCTGCACCACGATCGCGCCAACCACTTCGTCATCCCGCAGCAGCGGCACGCCCAGCCAGCACAGCGAGCGCGCGCCGGACTCGCGCACCTCGCCACTGGCGCGCAGCGAGTCGATCTGCGCGCGGGAGGCCAACAGCGGCTGGCGGTTGCGCACCACGTATTCGGTCAGGCCACGACTGAACGCACGGGAGGCGCGGCTGGCGTGGCGTTCATCCACCGAGTAGACGAAATCCAGTCCATCACCCGCCTCGTTGACCAGCGCGATGTAGAAATTGCGCGCGTCGAGCAGTCGGCCGACCACGCCATGCACCTGGCCGTAGAACTGCTCCAGGCTCTCGGCGGACATCGCCATCTCTGCAATGTCGTACAGCGCGATCTGCAGCTGCTCGGCACGACGACGCTCGGCCACTTCGTCCTGCAGGCTGTGGTTGGCGCGCTGCAGCTCCTGCGTGCGCAGTTCCACCTGCTGCTCGAGCCGCACCTGGGCCTGGCGCCGGTCCATCGCGGTCTGTACGTGCTGGGCAACGAAACCCAGCAGTGCACGCTCGGCCTCGCCATAGCGGTCTGCCTGCTCGTAGCTCTGCACCACGATGGCACCGCACACCCGGCCATCGCGCAGCATCGGCACACCCAGCCAGTCCAGGCTTTCGGGGCCGCGAAGCGGGTCATGCTCCTGCCCGACCTCGCGGGCCAAGAGTTCCCGCGAAGGTCCGCTCAGGGGCCTGCCATGGTGCAGCAACGCCACCGTCAGGCTGCGCGGCATTCCACCGGCGTCGAAGCTCTGCGCCGGATCGGCGACGAAATCATCCACCTGGTCGGCGAAGTACAGGAACCTGATCTGGTCGTGCAGGTCATCGTATTCGACGATGTAACAGTTTTCCGCGTACATCAGCGTGCCCAGCACGTCGTGCACGCGGCGCAGCATCTGCCCCATCTCCAGGTCGGCGCCGGCAAGATCGGCAATCTGGAACAGCGCCTGCTGCAGCCGCTCGGCCTCTTCCAGCGCCTTGATCTGTCCCGCCTGGCGGCCCCGCTGCAGGGCCAGCTCCATGGCCTGCCGCGCCAGACCCCACCATGCGGACGAAGGCGCCGCGCCTTCCACCACCAGGTACAGGCGGGCACCATCATGATCCCAACCGTGGCGGCCATCGCCTGCAGCCGGTGCCCCGCTGTCGGCCGCGACCGGGGGTATCGGCCAGATGGCGTCACCGCGCCCCAGCTGGGGATCGTCCCAGCCGACCCGGACCACCGCCGATTCCGGCAGCAGCGCATGCAGCGCGCGCACGAGTTCCGTACTCAGCACGGCCTCGTGTGATGGCGTTTGCGCAGGTTCAGCGTGCGTGGACAAATGACAATCTCTTGGCGCCGTCTGTGCGTCGCCTCCCCTGAGCCGCCGAGCATAGCGCGCCACCGGGGGGGCAATGGAAGCCCGGCAACCCCGAATCGTGCGCCCGTTCGTTATTCCTGGCGTCCGCACCCCGTTCCGAGCCATGAACCTCGCCCTGTCCGCCCCCGCACCCCGCTATGCGCCATCGTCGGCAGGCCTTAACCTGTACCGCGTGGAAGCCAGCGCCCTGCCAACCGATGAAGCCTTGATGCTCGCCTGGGCCGGCGGCGACCTGCACGCGTTCGAGAGCCTGTATGCGCGCCATCGCAAGCGCCTGTTCGGCTTCCTGCTGCGCCAGCTGCGCGATACCGCCCTGGCCGAGGAGATCTTCCAGGACGTCTGGCAACGGGTCATCAGCGCACGGTCCGGCTGGCAGCCGGATGCCGCCTTCAGCACCTGGCTGTTCCGCATCGCGCACAACCGGCTCAACGATCACTGGCGCGCCGCACGCCACCGCCCGGCGGCGCCGGCCGATGCCGAGCTGCGTCTGGCCGCGCTGGAAGACGGGCAGACCCCGGAAGCAGAGCTTTCAGAATTCGAGCAACGTCGCCGCATCCAGCGCGCGATGGAAGAACTGCCGCTGGAGCAGCGCGAAGTGCTGCAGCTGCGGCTGGATCAGGAACTGAGCCTGGAGGAGATCGGCCAGATCACCGGCGTAGGCCGGGAAACCGTGAAATCGCGGCTGCGCTATGCGATGGACAAGCTGCGTGCGGGACTGAACGCATGAACCGAGACGAACCCCTGACGCCTGAAGAGCGCGAGCTGGCGCGCCTGCTCGGCCGTCGTGTCGAACAGGCGCCTCCGGCGGCGCTGGATGCCACGATCCTGGCGGCCGCCCGTGCGGCGGTGCAGGCGCCACCGGCCGACGCGCCCGGTGCGGGCAGCGTGCGTGCACGGCGGCCGCGCCGGCACTGGCCTGCGGTGTTCGGCGTTGCTGCATCGATGGTATTCGCCATCGGAATCGCCTGGCAGCTGCGCCCGGAACCGCCCGCGGTCCCGGCGCACGATGCACAGATCACTGCGCCGCGCGTCGCCGACGAGGTCGCTGCCGAAGTGGCCGCGCAGCCTGCCGAGCGCCCTACCCGGCCTTCCCCTGCCGAGCCGGCCATCGCAAGTGCGCCGCCGGCACCACCGGCGCCAGTCGCGGCACCCAAGCCCGCCGCGCCGACCCGATCCTCCGCACCGCAGACACCGGCACCGACGGTGGCGGCACGAGCGAAAGCGGCGGCTCAGGCCACCGAGCGCGCCGCCGCCGACACCGCAGCTCCGCCGCCGGCTGCGGAACCTCCGGCCGCTGTGGCCTATTCGGCACCGCTGCCTGCTGCGGCGCCTGCGCCGCCGTCGCTGGAAGCGCGCGACGCCGTTGCCCCCCTGTCCGGCGCGATGGAGGCCGCTCCGGCCAGCGCGGGACAGCGCGGTGACACCACGACGCTCAAGCGGGCCGCACCGCTCCGCAGCGCACCGGGCGTGATGCGTCGCGGCAGCGATGCCGCGCTCAGCGCTACGGCCGTGCAGGCCGAAGTGGCCGCCGACGCCCAGCTGCCCCGCCGGCAGTGGCTGCAGAAGATCCGCGAACGTCGCGACGAAGGCCAGCGCGACATCGCCCGTGCCAGCCTCGAGCGCTACGTGCAGCAGTATCCGGAGTCGCGGCTGCCACGCGACCTGCGTCCTCTGCTGGACGACTGAAGCATGGGGGCGGCAACCCCGTAGAATGAAGGGAATGCCCGATACCCTCGCCCAGCCCGTCAGCCACACGCTGGAAGTCAAGCACAGCCGCTTCATCGCCCATGCCGCGCCCATCGATGGCGCGGCGGCGGCGATGTCGTTCCTGCAGCGGGTGATGGTGGCCGACGCCACGCACAACTGCTGGGCCTACCGGCATGGACAGGAGTATCGCTCCAGCGATGATGGCGAGCCGGCGGGGACTGCCGGCCGGCCGATCCTGGCCGCCATCGATGGCCAGGGCTTCGACCGGGTCATGGTGGTGGTGATCCGCTGGTACGGGGGTATCAAGCTCGGCGCCGGTGGCCTGGTCCGCGCCTACGGCGGTACCGCCGCCGAGTGTCTGCGCACGGCACCGCGGCTGCCGCTGGTGGCGATGGCACGGCTGCAGCTGCTGGCCGGCTTCGAGGACCTGGGTACCCTGCATGCGGCCCTGCCCGCGTTCTCCGCCGAGAAGCAGGATGAACAGTTCGACGCTGAAGGCGTGCGCCTGCGGATCGAATTACCCGCCGACCAGGCCGACGCATTGAAAATCCGCCTGCGAGACGCCACCCGTGACCGTATCCGTATCCGAGATGACGACCAGGATGACTGACAAGGACGACGCGGCCGCCGCGACCCCGCCATTGCGCCGCCTCGGCAGCCTGCGAACGCTGTGGCCGTTCGTGCGCCGGCACAGTGGCCTGTTCGCCGCCTGGCTGCTGGCGCTGGCCGTCTCCTCGGCCGCCACCCTCAGCCTGCCTCCGGCCGTCAAGCAGATGATCGACCACGGCTTCAGCAGCGGCGGCCAGATCAACCGGGCGTTTGCCCTGCTGATGCTGGTGGCGGTAGTGCTGGCGATCGCCACCTCCGCACGCTTCTACTTCGTGTCGCTGCTCGGCGAGAAGGTAGTGGCCGACCTGCGCAGCCGTCTGTACGGGCACCTGATCCAGTTGGGTGCCGGTTTCCATGACCGCAGCCGCAGCGGCGAACTGGTCTCGCGCCTGACCGCCGACAGCGAGCTGCTGCGCAGCGTGGTGGGCTCGACCATGTCAGTCGCATTGCGCAGCAGCGTGACGGTGGTCGGCAGCCTGGCGATGCTGTTCGTGACCAGTCCGCGCCTGGCGGCGTGGTCGCTGCTCGGCATCCCGCTGGCGGTACTGCCCATCATCATCGGCGCACGCAAGCTGCGCACCGTCGCGCGCAGCAGCCAGGACCGCATCGCCGACGCCAACAGCCTGGCCAGCGAGACCCTCGGTGCCGTCCGCACGGTGCAGGCACATGCGCGCGAGCCTTACGAGCGCGGCCGCTTCGACCTGGCGCTGGGCGATGCGATCCGGGCCGCACGCCGGCGCATCGGCGCACAATCGCTGGTCACCGCCAGTGCCATCCTGCTGATCTTCGGTGCCATTGTCGGCGTGCTGTGGCTGGGCGCCCACGATGTCATCGAGGGCCGCCTCAGTGCCGGCACCCTGGGCCAGTTCGTGCTGTATGCGCTGATCGGCGGTGGTTCGGTGGGCGCTCTGGCCGAAGTCTGGAACGAGCTCCAGCGCGCTGCCGGCGGCATGGGCCGGATCGGCGAACTGCTGCAGGAGGATGTCGAGATCCGCGCGCCCGCGCATCCACGCGCGCTGCCGCAGCCGCTGCAAGGCGAGATCCAGTTCGATGACGTGGTGTTCCACTACCCGCAGCGACCGGACCAGGCCGCGCTCGACCACTTCAGCCTGCATGTGCGCCCCGGCGAGACCGTGGCCCTGGTCGGTCCCTCGGGTGCCGGCAAGAGCACGGTGCTGTCGATGCTGCTGCGCTTCCATGACCCGGCCAACGGCCGCATCTGCGTGGACGGCATCGATGTGCGCGAGGTCGATCCCGCCGACCTGCGCGCCCAGCTGGCCCTGGTGCCGCAGCAACCGACGCTGTTCGCCGCCAGCGCCCGCGACAACATCCGCTACGGCCGCCTGCAGGCCAGCGATGCCGAAGTCGAGGAAGCGGCTCGTGCCGCTGAGGCCGATGGCTTCCTGCGTGCGTTGCCGCAGGGCTATGACAGTGAGCTGGGCGAGCGCGGCGCGCGCCTGTCCGGCGGGCAGCAGCAGCGCGTGGCGATCGCCCGCGCGCTGCTGAAGGATGCGCCGATCCTGCTGCTGGACGAAGCCACCAGCGCGCTCGACGCGCAGAGCGAGTACGGTGTGCAGCAGGCGCTGGAGCGCCTGATGGCGGGCCGCACCACGCTGGTCATCGCACACCGTCTGGCAACCGTGCTCAAGGCCGACCGCATCGTGGTCATGGACCAGGGGCGCATCGTCGCCGAAGGCACGCACGCACAGTTGTTGGCTGAAGGGGGTCTGTACGCGGAGCTGGCGCGACTGCAGTTCATCGATTGATGACGGTCGGCTAACACCTCTGGCCCCAAGCTGGCCGCGCAGAAGCAGCATCCGCTGAAGGAGGTGGACGATGTCGTTCCGTCAGTTTCCCGCAGTCGACAGCAATGGCGAGAGCCATATCATCATCGAGTTCAAGCCCGAGGCCAGTGGCAGCGGGCATCATTCCGAAGCCACCCCGCGCTACGAGCTCGACGACGGGCGTCATCTGGTGCGCAATGGCCGCGAGTTCAGCACCAGTGGCGGCGAACTGCGGCTGACCATCTAGCGTCGCGTGGGTCATCGCAGGGCAGCCGGGCATAGCCCGGCCTCACCGGCAGCACCCTGGTCAGTTTTTCGCCACAGATCTTGACAGCTTGTGCTGGCAAGGCGTGAGCAGTGTTATCCACATGTTTGCGCAGAATTCATCCACATCCCCTGTGGATGAATGCACTACGCCAGTACCCGTCCGATTCCGCTGGCATCCACGGCGGCCGCTGCGTCGGCCAGGGCACGGGGATCACTGCCGGCGACGAAGCCGATGCGGAAATGCACTTCCCCGCCCGGCGTGCGCGAGGAATGGATAGAAGCCAGGCTGATGCCGTGCTGCTCGAAGATGTTCAGCAGCTCACGCAGTGAGCCCGGGCGATCTTCCGGCAGGTGGACCGACACGGCGTTGCGCTCGGTCAGATCGGCCAGCAGGTAGCCTACCCGCTCGAAGGTATAGTTTCCCGAGGCCAGTGCAGGCGCGCCGAAGGCGGCCTGGTTCGCCGCCAGCATCTGCTCGCGGAACGCACCGCGCGCCATGTCGTCGCCTTGGTCGACCTGGGCCTGCAGCATGCGCAGCTGGCCGACCAGGCGTTCCAGCATTGGCGCGACATGCGGATTGCCGAACTGGATGTCCTCATAGATCGCCGGATTCAGCGAGAGGATGCGCGAGATGATCGCGGTGTCCAGTTCGAACGACGCCGAGCGATAGGGAAGCATCGCTTCCAGTGTCCCCAGTTGCGGCTGATATTCCCGCAGCACGCCGGCCTGGGCCAGATGCGTGGCATGCACCATCGCCTGCACCAGCGCCATCATCTGGTCATGGTGCTGTGGCGTGGCGCGCACACACTCGGCCTGCAGCGCCACGCACAGCGCATCCAGCCAGGGCCGACAGTGCTGCAGTCGCGCTTCGCAGACCACCATCACCCTGCCCTTCAACGTGGGGGCTTTCGGCGGCGCGGTCATCGGGTGCAGGCCGACCACTTCGGCCTGTGAGGCAAGCATCGCCTGTACCGGCGCGTCCTTGACCGAGGTGACATCGAGCCACAGGCGCCCGCGTTCACGACCCGCCGAGCGGCGCACGTATTCGGCGATCAGTTCCGGCGTATGCCGGATCGGTGCAGAGAACACCAGTACATCGGCCTCGGCCAGCAACTGCTCCGGTGTATGCGAAGCAGCATCGGCCGGATCGTAGCCGATCACCTGCAGTCGCATCTGCTGCTCGAAGAAGCGGCCCAGCCAGCGCCCGTAGGCGCCGGCACTGCCGACGATGCCGATCGTGCGCGGCGCAAAGTGCTGCACTGCCGTCATGCCACCCGTTCAGCGCGGAAGCGCGTGCCTTCGGCCAGTGCGGCGGGCGCCGCGGCAATCACGTCGAACTCCTCGAAACCATTGGCCAGCGTGGCCTCCAGGGCGGCATGGGTACCCGCGATGGCACGCGAGATCGCCTGCTGCATCGACTCTCCCCGCAGCAGGAACGACACCACCAGCGACATCAGTACGTCGCCGGTCCCGGCCACGTCCACCGGCAGCAGCGGCGAGGTCCAACGCCAGGTCTCGTCGCGTCCCACCGCCAGCGTCACCAGCTCGCCCGGCGTGCCACCCACGCTGTGCGCGATCACCCAGTGCGGACCACGCGCCAGCAGCGTACGCGCGGCGGCGATGGCGTCGGCCTCGGCCAGCGCCGGCATGCCGGTCAGGCGATTCAGTTCAAAGGCGTTCGGGGTCACCAGCCAGGCATGCGGCAACAGGCGCTCGGCGAAGATCGCTTCCAGTCCCGGTTCCACGTAGGGGCCAGTGTGTGTGTCACCGATCACCGGATCCAGGCAGTAACGCAGCTGCGGGCAGGCCGGCAGGATGTCGTCCAGCCAATCGGCGAAGGTGGCACCGTTGGCCGTGCTGCCAAAGTAGCCGGAGACGAGCATCTTCGCCCGCTGCGGCAGGCCGCGCTCGTGGGTGCCCAGCAACAGATCGGCGAACCAGTCGGCGGGCAGCACGCGACCGCGGGTGGTGTCGTAGAACGGCGCGTTGCTGAGCAGCACGGTCGGAATTTCAGCTACGCGCACGCCGAGCGCGCGCATCGGCGGTACGGCGGCGCTGTTGCCGGCATGGCCGTAGACCAGTTGCGACTGGACCGAGATGACATCGATCGGCGACGGGCCGTCGGGCCGCTGGCGGCGGCCGTGGACCAGGTGGTTGTCAAGGGATTCGCTCATGGCCGCATTCTACGCCCAAGGGGGTTTTCGGCAGGGCTTGCAGCCCTGCACCTGCTCAATGCAACGGCAACGGCCGAAGCCAAAGCCAAAGCCAAAGCGGCATTCCGTGGGGTGGCGGGGCGGTGTGGCTGGTCAGGACACGCCGTAAACCCATCCATGGGGCTCGATGGCGCCATCCATGGCGCCAACGGTCCTGACCACCCACACCGCCCCACCTTCGACAGGTTCACGCGGCTGTTGGTAACTGCGGCTGTTGTTCCGCGCGGCTGTTGGTAGGTGTCGACCTTGGTCGACACATCTGTCAGATATCGAATGAATTCATCCACGCATGGCGTGGATCTACCGTGTCGACCAAGGTCGACACCTACCAGAGCAGAGTGCTGTTCCGACAGATCGCGGAAAACCACCGAAGGCGGGGTGGGTCCGGTTGCGGGGGCGTGAGCCGCATGGATGCGGCGACCGAGCTTACATGGACGTATTTGCAGCGTCCCCCGCAACCGGACCCACCCCGCCAATCCACGGATAGCGCGCTTCGGTTGTTGCCGTTGCCTCTGCAGGTGCAGGGCTGCAGGCCCTGCAAACCCACCCTCCCTCAGTGAGCAGCAGGCCGCGACGGCGGTAGCCACGCCGCCACGATGCCGAGCAACGGCAGGAACGCGGTCAGCTGGTAGACGTACTCAATGCTGGTCTTGTCCGCCAGCAGGCCGAGCACGGCAGCACCCAGTCCCCCCATGCCGAAGGCGAAGCCGAAGAACAGGCCGGACACCATGCCGATGCGGTGCGGCATCATCTCCTGCGCATACACCACGATGGCAGAGAAGGCAGACGACAACACGAAACCGATCAGCACCGCCAGCACCGTGGTCCACAGCAGATCCGCATGCGGCAACGCCAGTGCGAACGGCGCCACACCCAGGATCGAGGTCCAGATGATCGGCTTGCGGCCGATGCGATCGCCCAGCGGACCGCCCAGGAAGCCACCCGCCGCCGAAGCCACCAGGAACGCGAACAGATGCAGCTGCGCCTGCGCCACCGGAATGCCGAAATGGTGGATCAGGTAGAAGGTGAAGTAGCTGCCGATGCTGGCCATGTAGAAGTACTTGCTGAAGATCAGCACCAGCAGGATCGCCAGCACCTTGGCCACGGTGCGCGGAGGATGCCGCGACGCCACCGCCGCCACGCCGGCCGGGCGGGGTGCGCCCAGGTGCAGCGCATACCAGCGGCTCACATAGGTCAGCAGGGCGATGCCGACCAGCGCAGCACCGGCAAACCATGAGGCCGCATGCTGGCCGTACGGCACGATCACGGCGGCGGCAATCAGCGGCCCCAGCGCGGTACCGAAGTTGCCGCCGACCTGGAACACCGACTGTGCGAAGCCATGGCGCCCGCCGGACGCCAGCCGTGCGATGCGCGACGCTTCCGGGTGGAAGATCGCCGATCCGATGCCGACCAGCGCGGCGGCCATCAGGACCATCGCATAGTTCGGCGCGAAGCCGAGCAGCAGCATCCCGCACAGCGTCGAGGCCATGCCGATCGGCAACGAGTACGGCGCTGGATGGCGGTCGGTATGCATCCCCACCAGCGGTTGGAAGATCGACGCGGTGAGCTGGTAGGTCAGCGTGATCAGGCCGATCTGGGTGAAGCTGAGATTGAAGCCGCCCTTGATGACCGGATAGATCGCCAGGATCAACGACTGCATCATGTCGTTGACGACATGCGAGGTGGAGATGGCGGCCAGTACGCCGGGCGCCACCGGGCGGGAGGTCGTTGCAGGGGAAGCCAGAGTCGACATGGACGCAGTCAGATTTGGGGGCGGTTCCGCATGCTACGGTTGCCTTCCCCTCCCTTCTGCCGCGTTCGGGTCATGGCCTATCGCAAAAAGGACATTGGCGGTGACGTCGATCCGGCTGCGCCGTGGCGCGATGTGCCGCTGCATCGCCCGGTCACCTACCGGGTTACCCAGTACCCGGCCGGCACCCATATCGCAGGCCACAAGCACCAGCGCCACCAGCTGGTCTATGCCATCTCCGGGCTGATGGTGGTGCGCTCGGAAGTCGGTCGCTGGGTCGTGCCCTCCACCCGTGCGATCTGGATGCCGGCCGGCATGGTGCATGCGGTGGACTGCATTGCCGCCGTGCACATGCGCAGCCTGTACATCGACCCGTCATTCGCCCCGCAACTGCCGGCCGAACCGTTCGCGGTACAGGTGGCACCGCTGCTGCGCGAACTGCTGCAGGCAGCCACCCTGATCAAGGGCGAGCACATCGAAGACAGCCGCGATGGCCGCGTGGTGCGCCTGCTGCTGGACGAGCTGCATCGCATGGACGTATTGCCGCTGCACCTGCCCGCGCCCACCGATCCGCGCCTGCAGCGGATCTGCCAGCACATCCAGAAGCATCCCGGCGACGATGCGACGCTGCAGGACTGGGCGCAGTCACTGGAAGTGGATGTGAAAACCATCCAGCGCCACTTCGCCAACGAACTGGGCATGACCTTCGGCCAGTGGCGGCAGCAGGCGCGGCTGCTGGCGGCAATGGAACGGCTGGCGACCGGCGAGAAGGTCATCGATGTCGCACTGGCGATGGGCTACGACAGCCCCAGCGCGTTCACCAGCATGTTCAAGCGCCAGTTGGGGCAGACCCCGGCGGCGTTCTTCCGCTGACCCCATGCACAGAAACGCCGGGCATGGCCCGGCGCTACCGTTCAACGCTTGCGTTGAAAATTCAGGACGTCATCCGGTCCCAGAAGCCCTTCACGCCGTCCATGAAGGTGGCGGACTTCGGCGAGTGCTTGCGCGCTTCCTCACCGACGAAGGTGGCCTCGAACTGCTCCAGCAGCCTGCGCTGGTCGTTGGTCAGGTTGACCGGCGTCTCGACCACCACGCGGCAATACAGATCGCCCTCGCTGCGGCTGCGCACCGAACGCACGCCCTTGCCGCGCAGGCGGAACAGTTTGCCGGTCTGGGTCTCTGCCGGAATGCGGATCTCCGCTTCGCCACCCAGCGTCGCCACGCGCACGGTATCGCCGAGCGCCGCCTGCGAGATGCGGATCGGCACTTCACAATGCAGATCGTCGCCATCGCGCTGGAAGATGGGGTGCTCGCGCACGCGCACTTCCACGTACAGGTCGCCCGGCGGCGTGCCGGCCGGCCCCGCTTCGCCCTCGCCAGCCAGGCGGATGCGATCGCCGGTGTCGACGCCCGCCGGCACCTTCACCGACAGCACCTTGTCTTCCTCGACACGGCCATTGCCGTGGCAGGTCTTGCAGGGCTTGGCAATGATCTGGCCGCGGCCGCCGCAGTTGTGGCAGGCCTGCTGCATGGCGAAGATGCCGCGCTGGATGCGCACCTGGCCGCGGCCGTGGCAGACGTTGCAGGTCTCCACCTTGCCGTCTTCCGAGCCGCTGCCATCGCAATCGCCGCATTCGGCCAGGGTCGGGATCTCGATGCGGCGCTCGACGCCACGCACCGCTTCTTCCAGGTCCAGCTCCATCACGTAACCGATGTCGGCACCGCGGCGTGCCTGGCGCGGACCGCCGCCGGCACCACCGAAGATGTTGCCGAAGATGTCGCCGAAGATATCGTTCATGTCCGGACCACCCGGACCGCCCCCGCCCATGCCGTGCTCGAACGCGGCATGACCGTGGCTGTCATACATCCGGCGCTTGTTGCCGTCGGACAGCACCTCGTAGGCTTCCTTGCACTCCTTGAAGGAGGCTTCGGCGGCCGCATCACCCGGATTTCGGTCCGGATGGAACTTCATCGCGCAGCGGCGGTAAGCCTTCTTCAGCTCTTCTTCGTTGGCGGTGCGGGCCACGCCCAGCACTTCGTAGTAATCGCGCTTGCTCATATCGTGAATCGGCTTCCGGAATGTCGGGATTCGTCAAAGCGGAAGAGCGGAACCAGGTCCGCTCTTGCGTCGGGCGCCCCGACGCGCCGGAGGCGGTCAGGACCCTGATGCGACAACGGGACGCTGCCAGGCAGCGTCCCGCGTCGGTCCGGATCAGGACTTCTTGTCGTCCTTGACTTCGGTGAACTCGGCGTCCACCACGTCGTCGTTGCCCTTGCCCGCATTGCCGGCATCGGCGCCCGGGGCACCGCCCTGCTCTGCCGACGCTGCGGCGAACAGCGACTGGCCGGCTTCCTCCAGCACCTTCGACTTGGCTTCGATCTGTGCCTTGTCGTCGCCCTTCATCGCGGTTTCAAGATCGGCCAGAGCCGCTTCCACCTTGCCGATGACATCGCCGCCGACCTTGCTGCCGTGCTCGGTGATGGCGCTGCGGGTGCCGTGGATCAGGGCATCGGCCTGGTTGCGGGCCTGCACCAGTTCCTGGAACTTCTTGTCTTCTTCGCGGTTGGCTTCCGCGTCGGCGACCATGCGGGCGATCTCTTCCTCGGACAGGCCCGAGCCGGCCTTGATCTCGACCTTCTGTTCCTTGTTGGTCTTCTTGTCCTTGGCCGACACATGCAGGATGCCGTTGGCGTCGATGTCGAAGGACACTTCCACCTGCGGCAGGCCACGCGGCGCCGGCTCGATGCCGGACAGGTCGAACTTGGCCAGCGACTTGTTGAAGCGGGCCTGTTCGCGCTCACCCTGCAGCACGTGCACGGTCACGGCCGACTGGTTGTCCTCGGCGGTGGAGAACACCTGCGAGGCCTTGGTCGGGATGGTGGTGTTCTTCTCGATGATCTTGGTGAACACGCCGCCCATGGTTTCGATGCCCAGCGACAGCGGGGTCACGTCCAGCAGCAGCACGTCCTTGACGTCGCCGCCCAGCACGCCACCCTGGATCGCCGCACCCAGTGCCACGGCTTCGTCCGGGTTGACGTCCTTGCGCGGCTCCTTGCCGAAGAACTCGGTCACCGCCTGCTGCACCTTCGGCATGCGGGTCTGGCCGCCGACCAGGATCACTTCGCTGATGTCGCTCGAACGCAGGCCGGCATCGTTCAGGGCGACGCGGCACGGCTCGATCGACTTCTTGATCAGGTCTTCCACCAGCGCTTCCAGCTTGGCGCGGGTCAGCTTGATGTTCAGGTGCTTCGGACCCGACGCGTCAGCGGTGACGTACGGCAGGTTCACTTCGGTCTGCTGGGCGCTGGACAGCTCGATCTTGGCACGCTCGGCAGCGTCCTTCAGGCGCTGCAGAGCCAGCGGATCCTTGCGCAGGTCGATGCCCTGGTCCTTGTTGAACTCTTCCACCAGGTACTCGATGACGCGGTTGTCGAAGTCTTCGCCGCCCAGGAAGGTGTCGCCGTTGGTGGCCAGCACTTCGAACTGCTTCTCGCCGTCGACGTTGGCGATCTCGATCACCGAGACGTCGAAGGTACCGCCGCCCAGGTCGTACACAACGATCTTGCGATCCTTGTTGTCGCCCTTGTCCAGGCCATAGGCCAGCGCGGCCGCGGTCGGCTCGTTGATGATGCGCTTGACGTCCAGGCCCGCGATGCGGCCAGCATCCTTGGTGGCCTGGCGCTGGCTGTCGTTGAAGTAGGCCGGCACGGTGATGACCGCTTCGGTGACCTTCTCACCGAGGAAGTCCTCGGCGGTCTTCTTCATCTTCTCCAGTACCTTGGCCGAGATTTCCTGCGGCGCCATCTTCTTGGCATCGCTGGTGGCCACCCACGCATCACCATTGTCATGGGCGAGGATGCTGTACGGGACGTGGGCGATGTCCTTCTGCACCTCGGCGTCGGTGAACTTGCGGCCGATCAGGCGCTTCACCGCGTAGAAGGTGTTCTTCGGGTTGGTCACCGCCTGGCGCTTGGCCGAGGCACCGACCAGGACTTCGCCGTCCTTGGTGTAGGCGACGATCGACGGGGTGGTGCGATCGCCTTCCGAATTCTCGATGACGCGGGCCTTGCCGCCGTCCATGATCGCCACGCACGAGTTGGTGGTGCCGAGGTCGATACCAATGATCTTGCCCATGGGGGAGACTCCTGAGAAATGCTGTGTGGATGTCAGTCCGGCCGCTCGGCCGGTGGATGAATGGGATGTGGGGGAGGCTCGTGGAACATTCAAGCCATCTCCCGAACGCTGTGTTCAGCCGTTCAAGGTTCGCCGGGCATTGCCCGGCGATGACGATCCGGGGGTAGCGCCGGGCCATGCCCGGCGGCCGCTCCCGGATCGACCGCTCAGTCGGCGGCCACCACCACCAGCGCCGGCCGCAGCAGGCGCTCGTTGAGCAGATAGCCCTTCTGGAACACGGTCACCACGCTGCCCGGGGCGGCGTCCGGGGCCGGCACCTGGCTGATCGCCTGGTGGTGCTCCGGGTTGAACGGCTGGCCGGTCGGGTCAATCAGGACCAGGCCGTTATCGGCGGCGACCTTCAGCAACTGCTTGTAGGTCAGCTCCAGGCCCTCGCGCAGCGGGTGCGGGTCGTCGCCGGCGGCCTTCAGGCCGGCATCCAGGCTGTCGAACACGGGCAGCAGTTCGCCCAGCAGCTTCTCGTTGGCGAACTTGCGGGCCTGCTCGATGTCGCGGGCCACGCGCTTGCGCTGGTTCTCCAGGTCGGCGCGCTCACGCAGCGCATCGGCCCTGACCTGCTCGACTTCCGCGCGCAGGCGCTCCACTTCGTCATTGACGCCTGCTGCGGCGGCCGCGTCGGCGGCGCTCTGCTGGGATTCGAAATCTGGATGTTCGTGGTTCATGTCTGGGTCCCTGGCGGTCACTCCCCGCCTCCACCCACCCTAGTGTGGGCGGGATGCTGCGTTTCAAGCGTCCGCGGCACCGGATCCGCGCCCGGTCGGTGAAAAGGCCGCGCCCAGCACGTCGGCGGTGGCCTGTACCAGCGGGATCATGCGGTCGTAGGCCATCCGCTTCGGCCCGATCACCCCCAGCACGCCCAGCACCTGCCCATTGGCCGCATACGGGGCGGTCACCAGCGAAACCCCCTGCAGCGGCATCATCCCGGTCTCTTCGCCGATGAAGATGCGCACGCCCGGGGCCTGGATGGTCCGCTCCAGCAGCTGCAGGATCTCGCGCTTGCTGGAGAACAGCTCGAACAGTTCACGCAGGCGCTCCAGGTCGGACAGGTCTTGGACCCCCATCAGGCGGGTCTGGCCCGCCACCAGCATGTCGTCGGCCGCGGGCTGCAGGGCCTGCTCGGCCAGTTCGATGCTGTGCGCCAGCAGCTGCTCCAGCTCGGAACGGGCATCGCGCAGCTCCAGCAGCAGGCGCGCCCGGATCTCCGCCAGCGGCAGCCCGGCGAAATGGGCGTTGAGGTAATTGGCGACCTGCTCCAGCTGGCCCGGGGCGAAGTCCTGGCGGGTTTCGATCACCCGGTTCTGGACCTCGTTGTCGGCGAACACCAGGATCGCCAGCACCCGGCGGCCGTCCAGCGCCACGAAATCGATCTGGCGGAAGGCGAACTGCTCGCGCCGCGGCGCGCTGACCACGCCGACGAAGTGGCTCATCGCCGACAGCAGCTCGGAGGCACTGCCGAGCAGGGCCTGGGTGCTGCCGCCACCGGCCAGTTCCTGGCGCAAGCGGGCCAGCTCGCCCTCGCCCGGCGGCTGCATCTGCAGCAGGCTGTCGACAAACACCCGGTAGCCATGCGCGGTCGGGATCCGCCCGGCGGAGGTATGCGGCGACGCCAGCAGGCCCAGGTCCTCCAGGTCGCCGAGGATGTTGCGGATGGTGGCCGGACTGACTTCCAGCCCGGCCACGCGCGCCAGCGTCTGCGAGCCCACGGGCTCACCATCCTGGATGTGGCGCGCGATCAGCGTGCGCAGCAGATGGCGCGCGCGCGGGGCGAGTTGGTCGGCGGAACCGTGCATGGAATCAACCTGTGAGACACGGAGACTAGATAATGGCGCCGGATCACCTTGGCAAGCCATTGGACCGCCCGCGTGCGCGTGCTAGCGTTGCGCGGCTCAGCTACCCCCAGACCCATGCTCAGACACCTATCGATCAAGGATTTCGCCGTCGTCCGCGCCACCGAACTTGAATTCGGGCCTGGCATGACCGTGGTTTCAGGCGAGACCGGCGCCGGCAAGTCGCTGATGGTCGACGCGCTGGGCTTCCTGTCCGGCCTGCGCGCCGACAGTGGCGTGGTCCGCCACGGTGCCGCCCGTGCCGAGCTGTCGGCCGAGTTCGCGCTGGAGCATCTGCAGGCCGCACGCCAGTGGCTGGCCGACAACGAGCTGGACGATGAGGACCAGTGCCAGCTGCGCCGCGTGATCCGCGCCGACGGCGGTTCGCGGGCCTGGATCAACGGCCGCCCGGTCACCCTCGCCCAGCTGGGCGAACTGGCCGCGCTGCTGGTGGAAATCCACGGCCAGCATGAACAGCAGGCCCTGCTGGCGCGTCCTTCCCAGCTGGCCCTGCTCGATGCCTATGCCGGCAACGAGGAAGAGCGCCGTCAGGTCCGCCGCGCCGCAGCCGCCTGGCAGGCACTGGTCGATGAATCCCTGGCGCTGTCGCAGCAGGGCGACGTCAGTGACCGTATCGGTTTCCTCGAGCATCAGCTGCGCGAACTGGACCGTGAGGATCTGGAGCCCGAATCGATCCTCGCGCTGGGCGCCAGTCATCGGCGCCAGGCCCATGCCAGCGCGCTGCTGACCGCCTGCCAGGCCGCCAGCAACCAGCTCAACGGCGACGAGGGCAGCTCGGCGCTGGATCAGCTGCAGCAGGTGCGGCACGAACTGGCCCGGCTGATCGAACACGACCCGCGCCTGGGCGAGGTGGACAGCCTGATCGAAAACGCGTCGATCCAGCTGCACGAAGCCCTGTCACTGCTCGACCGCGTGCACGACGACCTGGATGCCGACCCCGAACAGTTCGAGGAGAACGAGCGCCGTCTCGGCCGCCTGCACGACCTTGCGCGCAAGCATCGCGTGCCGATGGACGAACTGGGCGCGCAGCGCGAGCGCATGCATGCCGAAGTGGAGCAGCTGCGCGGCGCAGACGAACGGCTGCAGCGCCTGGCCGGCGAGATCGACAAGGCCGCGGCCGCCTGGCGGGTGCAGGCCGAAGCACTGACCGCAAGCCGGCGCAGTGCGGCGGCCGCGCTGTCGACCACCACCACCGGCATCATCGCCGAGCTGGGCATGGGCGGTGGCCAGTTCCTGATCGAGCTGGAACCCCAGGACGGCGGCAAGCCCGACCCGCAGGGCGCCGAACGCGTGGAGTTCCTGGTCGCGGCCAACGCCGGTCAACCACCACGCGCCCTGCGCAAGGTGGCCTCGGGTGGCGAACTGTCGCGCATCTCGCTGGCAATCGAAGTGGCCGCGCTCGACCTGGACGCCGTGCCGACCATGGTGTTCGACGAAGTCGACTCGGGCATCGGTGGCGCGGTGGCCGACATCGTCGGCCAGAAACTGCGCGCCCTTGGCGAGAAGCGCCAGGTGCTGTGCGTGACCCACCTGCCGCAGGTCGCGTCCAAGGGCCATGCCCACTACCGGGTCAGCAAGGCACCGGTGGAAGGCATGACCCAGAGTGCGGTGGAGAAGCTGGACCTCAAGGCACGCGAGGAAGAACTGGCACGCATGCTCGGTGGCGTCGAAGTGAGCAAGGAAGCGCGCGCGGCCGCCCGCAAGCTGCTGCAGGTCTGACGCCGGCGGCGTCGAGCGACGCCCGGTCCGTCCCACCGCAGGTTCACCCCAGCGGCCGCGCCAGATCCACCGTTTCCACCAGGAAATCCAGGAACGCACGCACCCGCAGCGGCAGATAGCCACCCTGCCCCAGGAATACCGCGTGCACCTCTTCCAGATCGCCGGGATTGGCCTCTTCCAGCACCGGCAGCAGCCGCCCGGCCGCTATGTCGTCCCTGACCTGGAACGCGGCCAGCCGGGCCAGCCCGAGCCCTCCCAGCACCAGCTGCCGCAGGGCATCGCCGTTGCTGGCGCGCGCATTGCCGCTGGTGGGCACGCGCAGCACCTGGCCGCCCTGCAGCAGCGGCCACCCCTGCATCGCCCGCGCATGGCCGATGTCCAGCCGGTTGTGCGTCTGCAGGTCGTCGACGTTGCCAGGCAGACCGTGTCGCTGCGCATAGCCGGGTGAGGCCACGATCATCATCCGCGTCGCCCCCAACCGTCGTGCCACCAGGCTGGAACTCTTCAGCGGACCGGCCCGCACGGCCACATCGGTGCGCTGCTCGAGCAGATCGATCACTTCATCGGTCAGGGTCAGGTCCACCCCCACCTGCGGGTGCTGCTGCAGGAACATGGGCAGCAACGGCAGCAGGAAATGCTGGCCGAAGGGCACGTTGGCATTCACCCGCAGCCGCCCGCGCGGTTCGGCATGCGCGCTCGCACAGCGCTCGGCCTCTTCCAGGTCAGCAAGCACGCGCAGCCCGCGCTCGTAGAAGGCGCAGCCCTCCGGGGTCAGCTGCAGCTGGCGGGTGGATCGCTGCAGCAGGCGCGTGCCCAGCCGCTGCTCCAGCCGCGCCACCAGCTTGCTGACCGCCGAGGGCGTCATGTCCAGGCTGCGGGCCGCCGCGGAGAATCCGCCGGTTTCGATCACCCTCACGAACACTTCCAGCTCGCCGGAGCGATTGATGTCGGGTCGCGCCATGGTGATGAATCCAGTTCACAGATGATTATCCAGGCGCAGTCTAGTTCACAGAAAGCGGCAGGGACACCATGGCCCCTCCTTCCGACGGACCCTTCCGATGAACCGCCTGAGCACGTTGACCACCGCTGCCCTGCTCACCCTGTCCGCAGCAGCCAGCGCCACGGCCGCCCCTCCCCGGCACTGGGTGGCCAGCTGGCAAGCCAGTCCACAACCGGTTTGGCAGGCAGACTTCCTGTTTCCGACGCTGATCCCCGCAGAGCTGGCCGACCAGACCTTCCGCCAGACCGTCCGCATCAGCCTGGGCGGCTCGCGCCTGCGTGTCCGCTTGAGCAACGCCTACGGGACACAGCCACTGCGGGTGGGCCGGGCCACCCTGGCGGCACATCCGGGCGAGGTGCCGCAGGCGCTGACCTTCGATGGCCAGCCCGGCGTGCTGATCGCGCCTGGCCAGGACCGGCTCAGCGACGCGCTGCCACTGCCCACGCGCAACCTTCAGTCGCTGCAGGTCAGCATCCATCTGCCACAGCCCACGCCGCTGCGGACGTTCCACTGGGAGGGCCGGCAGACCAGTTGGATCGCGCCGGGTGACCAGAGCCTGGCTGCGGACCTGGACCGGGCCCGCAGCACCACGGCCCGCCTGCTGCTGTCCGGCATCGACGTCGAAACCGCAGCCCGCGCGCGCAGCGTGGTGGTGATCGGCGACTCGATCACCGATGGCGCAACGGCCAGCCTCGACCAGGACCAGCGCTGGACCGACCATCTCGCCGCACGGCTGGCACCGCAGGGAGTCGCAGTGGTCAACGCCGGCATCTCCGGCGGACGCCTGCTGCGCGACGGCATGGGGGAATCCGCCCTGGCCCGCTTCCCGCGCGATGTCCTCGACCAGCCCGGTGTCGCCAGTGTGATCGTGCTGATCGGCATCAACGACATCAGCTGGCCGGGCACAGCGTTCGCGCGCGACCAGGCCCGGCCCGGGCTCGCCGAACTGCAGGCCGGCTATCGCAGCCTGGCCGGACAGGCCCATCGCCATGGACTGCGCATTGTCGGCGCAACCCTGCCGCCGTTCGCCGGTGCCCTGCCCGGCACCCCGCTGGACGACTACTACCAGCCGGACAAGGACGCACTGCGCCAGCAGCTCAATGCCTGGCTGCGGCAGGACAGCCCATTCGATGCGGTGATCGACCTGGATGCAGTGCTGCGCGACCCCGCCGATCCCTCACGGATGGCCGCCGCCTACGATTCAGGCGACCATCTGCATCCGGGCGATGCCGGCAACCGGGCCATGGCCGAGGCCGTGGATCTGCGGATGCTGATGCCGCCATCGCACCCGGCGGTCACTCCGCCGCGCTGACGAAAAACCCCGGGCCCAGCCCGGGGTCTCGTCGCAACCGGCACGCAGGGGGTGCCTATCTGCGCTTCTTGCGCACGTACAGCACCAGCGAGTGTTCTTCCAGCTCATAGCCGTGATCGGCCGCGATCTTGCGCTGCAGTTCCTCGATCTCGGTACTTTCGAACTCGATGATCTTGCCGCTGTCCACATCGACCATGTGATCGTGATGGCCGCCGCGGTCCAGTTCATAGACGGCCTGGCCGCCTTCGAAATTGTGCTTGAGCACGAGGCCGGCAGCCTCGAACTGGGTCAGTACCCGGTACACCGTGGCCAGGCCGATCTCGTCACCATGCTCCAGCAGCTGGCGGTAGATGTCTTCGGCGGTCATGTGGTGCTGGGCAGTGCGCTGCTCGAGCAGCGCCAGGATCCGCATCCGTGGATGGGTTACCTTCAGGCCGACTTTACGCAGGTCGTGGGTTTCCATAGGTCTCCGTTCATTGGCGATTTAGCGCCAGCTGCCTCGGATTGGGTCGCGGTGGCACGCCGGGAGTGTATCATCGGTTCGATTTCCCCAACCGCCAGTCCCGATGCGCAATCTCCTGTTGGTCGCCGCCGTCGCCCTGTCCACCACCGGGTGCGGCATCATCTACAAGCAACCCATCTATCAGGGCAACCTGATCCGGGAAGATGCCGTGGCCAAGCTGCAGGTCGGGCAAAGCAAGCAGCAGGTGAACGCGCTGCTGGGCACGCCCTCCGTGCGGGACCCGTTCCATGCCCAGCGCTGGGACTACACCTCCAGCCAGCGGGTCGACCGTCTCGGCCGCACGGAAGTGAAGAACTTCACCGTGTATTTCGAGAACGACGCCGTGACGCGCTGGGAGGGTGACTATTTCCCGGCCAACGACAAGGCGCTGGCCCAGCAGACCGTCCGCCAGTTCGGCCGCAACCTGCCGAAGGACAAGAAGAAGAAGGGCCGCTGAGGCCGCCGGCCCGTTCCGACGGACGGGCCCTGGCCCTCAACCGCCGAGCGCGCGACGCCGGCGGTTGTCCTTGGGATCGGCCTGCAGCGGGCGCAGCAGTTCGACCCGGTCCCCATCCAGCAGTGCCTGCTGCGGGCGGGCCAGCACACCATGCACGGCGGCAGCCGGGCAGCCGGCACTGCCCTCAAGAGCGGCAGCGGCGATCGCATCGGCAACCGTGGCGCCCTCTTCCAGCTGCAACCGGCGTGACAGCACCCGCTGCGGCCAGGCAAGCACCACCTCGACCTCGATCATCGCTCAGTCCTCGTCGGCGACCCGGACGAAATCGTTGACCATGCGATCGGCCAGACCCTGGAAGCCGATCGCCAGCGCCGGGCCCAGCAGCCGTGAGCTGGGTTCGAATTCCAGGGTCAGCGTCACCTTGCAGGCGTCTTCGGCCAGCGCGTGGAATTCCCAACGGCCATGAAGCTGCTTGAAGGGACCGTCGCGCAGCTGCATGTCGATGCTGTGCGGGCGCTGCAGGGTGTTCTCGGTCTGGAACCAGGTACTGAACGAACCCAGGCCCAGGTCCAGACGCGCCACCAGCCGGTCCTCGCCCTGCTCCAGGATGCGGGCATCGGAGCACCAGCGGAAGCGGCGCGGATAAGCCTGGACGTCGTTGACCAGGTCGAACATGCGCGCGGCCGAATGTTCGACCAGGGCGCTGCGGCGGATAGTAGGCATGTATACGGGACGTTTCGGCAATCGACCGGGCGGGCCCGAATCGGAGACAATACGGAAATGAGCAAGAACAGCGGCAAGGATAAAGCAAAGAGCGCGACGGCCAACAAAACCATCGCGCTGAACAAGCGTGCCCGCCACGAGTACCACATCGAAGAGCGCTTCGAGGCCGGGCTGGCCCTGCAGGGCTGGGAGGTCAAGTCGATCCGGGCGGGGCGCGGCAACATCATCGACGCCTACGCTTACGTGAAGCGTGGCGAGATCTACCTGATCGGCGCACAGATCACTCCGTTGATCCAGGCCTCCACCCACGTGGTGGCCGAGGACCGGCGAGAGCGCAAGCTGCTGCTGCACCGGAACGAGATCGACAAGCTGATCGGCAAGGTCGAGCGTGATGGCTATACGATCGTGCCGACCGCGATGTACTGGAGCAAGAACAAGATCAAGCTCGAGATCGCGCTGGCCAAGGGCAAGCAGAACCACGACAAGCGCGATGCCGCCAAGGATCGCGACTGGGCGATCGAGAAGCAGCGGGTGATGCGGCGCGGCAACCGCGACGCCTGAAGCAGGCCCCGCCGCCTTGTGGCGCCGGGCCTTGCCCGGCGGCCCGGGCCGTCAACCGGCCAGCATGCCCTGCCCGCGCGCGCGCGGCGCCAGGGCTGCGTGCATCACGGCCAGGTGCATCACCACCGCCAGTTCCGGCGCGTGGCGGTCATCGCCCGCCCGCCACTGCTGGGCGAGCTGGGCAGCATCGGCCGGCAGCAGGGCCAGCAGCTGCGTATCGTCGAGGGCATCGGCTGCACCCTGCAGCTGGCGCGCCAGCTGCCGCGACTGCCACACGTGAACGCCGATGCTGAGGCTGGCCAATGTCATCAAGGTCAGCGCCAGGCCGTGCTCGAACCACTGCGCCAGCACGTCCGGCCCCCACAGCAACGCCGCCAGTACCGCCAGCGCCGGCAGGCGCCAGCCCAGCCAATGGGTGCGCCCACGCTGCGGCCAATGCACCACTACTGCGCTGGCGACCAGCGCCACCGCTGCGGTGGCCGGCAGTTCGGTCAGCCAGGTCGCCGCCAGCAGTACCGCCAGCAGTGCCCAGACCCAACCGGGAGGCAACGCCCGTCGCTGATAGTCGGCCCCGACCGGGCCCACCAGCTGGCGCAGGCTGCGCTGTTGCATCGCGTCGGTCACCCACAGTCTCCCGTTTCTGTCCTGCCCTGGATGGTCACGACCAGTGTGTCGCAAATCCGTGCCGGAGACGTTAGCAATCCGCTATGACACAGGCAGTACAACATGTTGCGGATTGACCGGCCGCGCGAGGTGACTGTTCAGCTGTTTTGCCGTAGCATGACAACCGTTGGGCAGGCCCTGCCCGTGGTGACACGGAATCGGCCCTGTACCTTGCAGCACTGTAGAAACCGGGGGTGCATTGGTTTCGACGGGGGTTGTGAAGTCGCCTGGCGCATGCCGAGGGGGTAGCTTTCCTCGTAAATCCAGCTGCAAAACTCTAGTTGCCAACGACGACAACTACGCTCTGGCCGCTTAAGGCCTAAGCCTCGAAACCGCTTGTGTCCATGCTCGCGGTGTAGAGTCACTATCATGGAATCGCGCTGGACGGCTGCCTGTCAGTCCGGCACTAGAACACAACAGGCTGGTTCCCGGATGCGCTTTGCACGCCGTGCTGTTCGGGGACGAGATTCAACGGCGAGCTAAGCATGTAGTGCTGGGGATGGAGTGCCTTCGGACGGCGGTTCAATTCCGCCCACCTCCACCAACAAGCGGTCCTTCAAGGACCGGAGAAGCCCGGACATTCCCGCCAGAAGGGGATCTCCGGGCTTTTTTATTGCCTGCGGCATACACCGCTCGCCGCGCGTGTCGATCTCGACATCGGTAAATCAGTTCAGAAATTTCCTACCCCCGCACTGGGGGAGAACGGTCTGCGAAGCCGTTCGTTCAAGGTCGCCATCAGAAAGGAGACCGCGCGGACATACCCCCTTCATCTCGAGTCGAGCCCCCAGGGCACGACCGGCTCATCGCACCTTTCACAAAGGAACTGTATTCATGCGTACGTCGCTTCGGGTTTCCCTTGCCAGTGCCATCACCCTGGTCCTGGCCAGTGCCCCTGCCTTCGCCCAATCCACCGAACGGGTGTGGACACGGGGCATGGACAACAACCAGCAGTACAGCAGTTTCATCGTCAAGTACCGCGATGGCAGCCGCAAACGCGTCTCTGCCGACACCGCCCAGGATGCGCTGAAACAGCGCTTGGGCGCGCAGCAGCGCAGCAAGCGCTCGGTGGGTGCGGCGCAGGCTGCGGCGGTGGCGCATCAGCGCCGCATGGGTGGCGGCGCCGATGTGATCAGGACAGACAAGGCACTGGATCGTCCGGAGGCCGAGATCCTGATGCAGCGCATCGCCGACGACCCGGACGTCGAATACGTGCAGCCGAACTTCATGATGAGTGCGTTCGCCACGCCCAACGATCCGCGTTACGCCGAACAGTGGCACTACAGCAATCCCGTCAGTGGCGCACGCGTGCCGGCGGCATGGGATCGCTCCACCGGCCAAGGGGTCGTGGTGGCGGTGATCGATTCGGGCTATCTCGACAACAACGACCTGCAGCCGAACCTGCTGCCGGGCTACGACATGATTTCCTCCACCCGGCCGTTCAGCAATCTGCAGTGCATCCTCGGCGGGCTGAATCCCGGTTGTGGCGGCTCCGACGATGGCGATGGCCGCGATGCGGATGCCTTCGACGCCTCGGGCATCGCGCACGGCACCCACGTTGCGGGAACCGTCGCGGCAGTAACCAACAACCAGATCGGCGTGGCCGGCGTGGCCTACAACGCGAAGGTCGTACCGGTACGCGTGCTGGGCAACCAGGGCAATGGCGGCTCGGATGACATCATCGACGGCATGCTCTGGAGCGCTGGCATCGCTGTGCCGGGTGTTCCCGCCAATGCCAACCCGGCCGAGGTCATCAATCTCAGCCTGGGCGGCCGTCGGCCCTGCTCGCCGGCCGAGCAGGATGCGATCGACGACATCACGGCCACCGGCACCCTCGTGGTGGTCGCGGCGGGCAACAGCAACCTCGATGTGTCCGAGTTCGCACCGGCGAACTGCAACGGCGTGATCGCGGTAGCCGCGAACGACCAGGGCGGGCGCCGCGCGTTCTACTCCAACTACGGTGCAGGCATCCATATCACCGCGCCCGGTGGCGAGACGTGGTCGTGCCGCGCCTCGGTGGGCGAGTTCCTGCCCCTGGCCACACCACCGAACTCGACCAACTGCGCACCGACCCGCCAGCATCCGGCGCAGGGCGTTCTGTCCACGGTGGGCAACAATGCCTTTGACTTCATGTCCGGCACCTCGATGGCGGCACCGCACGTGGCCGGCGTCGTCGCGCTGATGCAGGCGGTGGCACCGGTGCCGAAGACCACCGCCCAGGTCAAGGACATCCTGCGCCGCACCGCCCATCCGATCGCGGCGGCCAACTGCCCGGGCGGTTGCGGTCCGGGCATCATCGACGCCGCAGAAGCTGTCAGGGAGGCCAGCAACTGAGGCCAGGGGCGCAGCGGCCCGCCACAGCCGCTGCGCCATGCGTTGCCCGCCGGTCAGATCCACAGGCCACCTTCTCCCACACTCCCGGCACGAAACCCATGAACTGGTTCGACGGCATGGCCATCGGCTTCCTGCTCGGTGTCCTGGCATGTACTGCTGCGGTGGTCCTGGCAATCCGCAACAGCGATCTGGACGATTGACGACCGGCCGCTGAAGGAACCGGCGCACGCCGCTTCCGCCTTGACATACCTCCCGCTAGAGTGGCGCGACCGCGCAGGAGGATCGTATGGCAACCACGGGAATGGGCTTCGTCGGCCGCACGGCTCTCGTCTTCACCCTGCTGCTGGCGCTGAGCGGCTGCGCCACCCTGCGCCAGTTCGGGCCCTCGGTGCAGGTCGCCTCGGTTACCCCCGGCCAGTACATCGCGCTCAAGCGCGGTGACATCCTCACCACCGGCAAGCTCAGCTCGGCCACCCTGGAAACCCTGCGCGTGGCCGGGCTGGACGAGGGTGTCTGCGCCAGGCCGGGTCCGCCCTGCATCGATGCAATGGAGGCCAGCATCGTCGTGCGCGAGGAAGACAAGCGCTCGGCCCTGGCCGAACTCTGGCTGCAGTACGCATTGACTCTGCCCGCCCCCAAGCGCGAGTACTCCGCCGAAGGCCGTGCCAAGGCCGTGGTCACCGAACTGGACGCCGGGTTCCAGCCGCGTCTGGATGCGTGGATGCAGGTTGCGCGGCAGGCCTACGCCTATCTGTTCTTCACCGAGCGCACCGCCAACCAGCGGGGTTTCGAGGATCGCCAGACGCAGGTGCGGGACTACTACAACCTGGCCGTGCAGGAAGCCTCCGTGCAGCTGTTCGAGGCCTACGCTACCGGCCGGGTGCACAGCGACACCAGCCGCTTCCAGCTGGGACGATGGACCTTTGTGCTGGCGCCATCGGACGACGGCTCGCCCTTGGACGAGCGTACGCCGAGGGAGCTGGTTCCCGCCGCAGCGCTCTCGTTCACCGGCACCCTGCGCAGCGTGCATCGCCGGGATGGCTTCGGCGCCGAGCTGGTAGCGGTGATGGATGATCCCGGCAGCGACGTGGACATGCCTGCTGCCGAGGCCAGCGCCGCCGCGCCCGTACAACGCAGCTGGAGCGAAATGCCATCACCTTCGATGTCGGTGCTGCTGCGGTTCTCCGGCAACAACCTGTGGGAAGTGCTGCACGACGACGAGCCGGAGGTGGAGATCCACGATCCCTACCAGGTTTCGGAAGTCACCCTGCATGGCCAGCAGGTGCCACTGGCGGCCAACTTCACGGCAGGCTACGCGCTGTGGCTCGCACGCTCCAACTTCAGCCGGCAATCGCTGCGCTCGCTATTCGGCAGCAAGGGCGGCATCGATACGCCGCATCTGTACATGATGCAGCCCTACGACCCGAAGCGCCGCGTGCTGTTGATGATCCACGGCCTGGCAAGCAGCCCGGAGGCATGGGTCAACGTCGCCAACGAGCTGATGCGCGACGATGAGATCCGCCGGGACTTCCAGGTGTGGCAGTTCTACTACCCGACCAACATGCCCATCGCGATGAGCCACGATGCGATCCGCCACATGCTGGCCGATGTGCTGCAGCACTTCGATCCCACCGGAAAGGCCGCGGCCTCGCATGACATGGTGCTGGTCGGGCACAGCATGGGCGGAGTGATCTCGCGGCTGATGGTGTCTTCGTCCGGCGACCATCTGGTCGAGACCCTGCTGGCAACCGCGCAGATGACGCCGGCACAGCGCGAGCTGCTGCGCACCCGCGGCGCGCCGGTGCTCACGTTCAAGCCGGAGCCGGAGATTTCACGGGTGGTATTCATTGCCACCCCGCATCGCGGCACCGACGTTGCCGGCACCCGCCTCGGGCGCTGGATCGGCCGTCTGGTGCGGCTGCCACTGACCGTGCTGGAGGACGTGGCGACGATCGCCAACGACGGCCACGTCGACCGCGACGACGGCAAGCACGGCTACCAGATGAACAGCATCCAGAATCTCGACAAGGATGACCCCTTCCTCAAGGCCGTCGCCGATCTGCCGATGTCCCCGAGCGTGCGCTATCACTCCATCATCGCGCGCGCCAAAGCCGATGGACCGCTGGAGCAGACCAGCGACGGACTGGTGCCGTACTGGAGTTCGCACCTGCCGGGCGCCGAATCGGAGAAGGTGATCGTGTCCGGTCACAGCGTGCAGGAAGCCACGCCCGCCATCGTCGAGCTCAGGCGCATCCTGCATGAAGACATGCAGGCCCATGGTCACGCAGCAGAGTAGGTCCAGCGGACGGCGATCCGGTCACTGCCCGGGTTGGCGGCGCGAGAACCGGCCGTGCAGCGCCGCGGGGATCGCGAAGCCCTCCATGCGGACCTCCGGACGGTAATCGGCCGAAGGGGTGAAACTGTACTCACGGGCCAGCATGGCGCACAGCAGCACCAGCTGCGCATTGCCCACCGCCGAACCGACACAGGAGCGGGACGGGAAGCCGTAGGGAACATAGATTCCGGCAGTGCGCTTGCGCCGCTCCGGCAACCAGCGGTCAGGATCGAACTGAAGCGGGTCGTCCCAGTACTTGGAAGAACGGTGCTGGATGAAAGAACTCAACTCGAACACGCTACCTTCCGGAATTCTATGCCCGTCCACATCCAGGTCGCACATGGCGACACGTCGATTATTGAACGGCGTGGAGTACAGCCGCATCACTTCCTTCAGGAAGCGCATCGTGCAGGGAATGCGTGCCATCGGCAACGCAAGGATCTCCAGATCGGTCAGTGCATGAAATTCGTCCTCGATGCGCCGCCGCCAATCGGGGTGCATCTGCAGGGCCAGCAGCACGCAGGCCGCCATCATGCCGGGTACGCCGGAAATAGCGATCAACTGCACTGTCACCAGGTAGGTGACCTTCCGCAAGCCGATCCTATCGTGCAGTGACAACAACGACTGCGCATAGTCCAGATGAGAGGTGCCACCGCGCAGGCGTTGCTTGAGTTCACCGTAGATGGCGCGGGACTCGCCACGGCCAATCATGAAGTTGCGCAGAAGGTGACGACGATGAATCACCTGTTCCACCTGAGTGGTATAGCGCAACTGCATTGCGCGTTCGATTGCGGCCTGCCCCCGGGCATCTAGGCCGGCGATCACCATCGGGATCAGGGGCGTTGCCATCACCGTCCAGATCGCTGGTGTCGCATCAAGCTCCTCGCCGCACAGGGCATCCAGCGCGCCCCGCATGCGTGCCTGCAATGGCTGCAGTACTGCAGCTCCGGAAAGCTCCGCGCTGCGGGCAGCGATCAGACTGCGCACTTCGGTCCAACGCACGCGCTCGTGGCGCCGCAGTAGATCGCCCAGTGATTCGGCGACGAACAGATGCTCCGAGTTCTCCTTGTCGACCTTGCCCGCCAGCTCTGGACAGAACACACCGACGCCGCCTGTCTCCAGCTTCAGAACCGGCCCCTCGCGCTCAACGCGCTCCGCCAACCGTTCGGCGGCCGCGCCACCCTGATTTGATGTCCCTTGCATACGCTGCGCCTTAGGCAGAAAGGGACTCGAAGACGAGTCCCTTCGTCTTGCTACGACTCAATCGCGTGGCTTGCCGCGCGGAATCAGAACTCGACCCAGAGCGGCCAGATCCTCCACACACTGCTCTTCTCGTTCGGATGGATGTTCAGAGTGACGCGCAATGCTCGGGCGAATCTGTTCATTTTCACTCCTTTGATTGCTGTGTGATTTCGCCGGGATTATCCGGCAGATTTAGATATCACTGATAGGCAGCGATAATCAAGTAGTAAATCTGGCGCGGCGCAACATGATGGACACACCTCCAATGCAACTTGCCACTGCATTATCTGCAGCATCTGCCGTGCGCTATCGGACAGCGACTGCCGTTGCGGGAAATCCCTCATCGCACGTACGCACAGTGCCTCCTATGCTGGCCGCATCTCCCCGACAGCAGGCCAGCCACATGAACACCCAGGACCTCAGCCGCCAACCCCGTCCCGATCCGGCCGAGCGCGATGCCTTCTTTCCCTCGCCCTGGTCGCTCTCGCAGTTCACGTCACCCACCAGCAATCTGTCCGGCGCGGACTATGCCGACGCACGCCGGGATGGCCGCTGGAAGATACTGATGATCGGCGCCGATGAGCGCTACCTGCCGACCGCCAACGGCCACCTGTTCTCCACCGGCAATCACCCGGTCGAAACGCTGTTGCCGATGTATCACCTGGACAAGGCCGGCTTCGACTTCGATGTGGCAACCCTGTCCGGCAACGCCGTGAAGTTCGAATGGTGGGCGTTCCCCGGCGAGGACCGCGACATCGGCGGTCTGTACGAACGTTACCAGGCGCGGTTCCGCCAGCCGAAGGTGCTGGACGACATCGTGGCCTCGCTGGACGCGGCGTCGGACTATGCAGCCATCTTCATTCCGGGCGGGCATGGTGCACTGATCGGTCTGCCGGAGAGCCGCGCGGTCAGCAAGGCGCTGCACTGGGCGATGGCACAGCAGCGCTACATCATCACGCTCTGCCACGGCCCTGCAGCGCTGTTGGCTGCCGGGATCGATGAAGCGGGCGGTGATTCGCTGTTCCGTGGCTACCGCATCTGCGCCTTCCCCGATGCGATGGACCGGCAGACGCCGGACATCGGCTACATGCCCGGGCAACTGCCGTGGTTCTTCGGTGAAAAGCTCGCGCAGCAGGGTGTGCAGATCGTCAACGAGGGTATTGACGGCAGCGTGCTGCAGGATCGCCTGCTGCTGACAGGCGATAGTCCGTTGGCCGGCAATGCACTCGGCCAGTTGGCCGCACGCACCCTGCTGGACGCGCTGGCAGGTCGCTGAACACCGTGGCCGCGCTGGTGCCGATGCTGCTGGAACTGGAGCAGGCGCGTTCGATCGCCGAGATCGGCGCGCTGCTTCGCTCGATCGCCGCGCCCCTCGGCTACGATCGCGTGCTGGTGTTTGCGGCCGGCACCGGGTTCGAACGCGGCGCACACCGCGTGTACTGGATCGAGGGCGACTGGCTGGGCGAAGGGCGTGAGACCGATCTTGCCCGCTACCTGCATGCCTGCCCGGTCAACCGCCACGTGCTCGACAGCGATGCCCCGTTCTTCTGGAGCAAGCGCGACGGCGCAAGGGGGGCCCGCTACCAAGTGGTCAGGCCCCCCCGCGGCGACGGCCTGCATGGCCTGCAGGTACCCGTGTTCGGAACCACGGGGCTGGAAGGGGCGATCAGTTTCGCCGGAACGATCATCGACGCTTCCGCGCCTGCCCGGCTGCTGCTGGAGTCTGCCGGCACAGCAGCATTCCGCGCCGCCCGCCGGCTGGCCGAAGCACCGGCTGAACGCCCCCTGGGCGAACTGAGCACGCGGGAACGCGAGGTTCTACGTTGGGTCGCAGCCGGCCGGCGCCAGGCGGAGATCGCCGCCACGCTGGGGTTGTCCGCGCGCACCGTGGAGAACCACCTGCGCCGCGCGCGCCAGCGCCTGGGCGTTGCGACGACGGCGCAGGCCGTGCGCGCGGCCGCGCGACGCGGCGAGATCGAAGACTGAGCGGGCCCCGTGCAGCCGCCACGCCAATGACCCATCCCGGCATACCCTCCCCTGCCAATCCGTGCCATCCTTCATGGAATCGTTTACATGGAATGGAGGGATTCCACGATGCTGTCGCGTTTCCGTCGCCCTGCGCTGTGTGCGCTGCTGGCCTTCGCTCTTCCCGCCATCGCCTGGGCGGCGGCCCCTGCGCCGCTGAAGGTGATGTCCTTCAATGTCCGCACCCCGGCCGACACCGCGCCAGGCAAGCGCTGGCCGGATCGCCGCGATGCGATGGTCAAGGTCATCCTGGATGCCCGCCCGGCCGTCATCGGCACCCAGGAGCTGGTACAGGAACAGGCCGACTATCTCGCCGGCCACCTGCCCGGCTACGCGTGGTTCGGTGAAGGACGGCGCGGTGGCAGCGGCGATGAGCACATGGGCGTGTTCTACGACACGCGGGTGCTGGCCGTGGAGGAATCAGGCAACTTCTGGCTGTCCGATACACCGGAGGTCGCCGGCAGCATCACCTGGGGCAACCTGTACCCGCGCATGGTGACCTGGGCCCTGTTCCGTCGCCTTGACGATGGCCGCCGCTTCTACTTCATGGACACCCACCTGCCCTATCGCGACGAAGACGAACCGCGCCGGGTCAAGGGAGCCGAGCTGATCGGCAGGCGGGTGGCGACGCTGCCGCCGGATCTGCCGGTGGTGCTGACGGGCGACTTCAACAGTGAACCCGGGGGCGGAACCTACGCGACGCTCACCCGCGTTCTGCAGGACGCACGCACCCAGGTGGCGTCTCCCCAGGGGCCGCGCCTGACCTTCCATGATTTCACCGGCAAGGCCACCACGCAGCTGGACTGGGTATTGGTGAGAGGCTTCCGTGCGCGCAGCTTCCTGACCGATGACCGTCGCATCGACGGCGTGCTGCCCTCGGATCACTTCCCGCTGGTGGTCGAGCTGGACTGGCCCCGGCCCTGAGTCGGGTTGCCGCCGCGTTCACCGCGGCGGCTGCCGCGCCAACAGGCGATACAGCGCCTGATGCTGATCGCGCGCCTGGCAGATGCGAGCGCCGATGGCCAGCAGCACGGCCACGCCGATCAGGCCCAGGCCCAGCATGGAGTCCGGCAGCCGCACGAAGCCGATGGCCGCGGCCAGCATCGCCAGCACCAGCAGAACGACCACCGCGACGGACAGTCCTGCACCGGGTGGTCCCGGATCGCCGAACAACATTCGTTGGGTATCCCGCTTGCCGTCCGTCATCGCCTGTCCTCTGATGGCCCGCCCCACTTGTTACACGGCAGAAGGCGCTTCCGGGAGAGTCAGAAGCGTCATGAATGTGACGGTGTCCACGGCTCACGCCGCGCTGCCCTGCCTGAGTTCGCAAAGTGTGGAGGACGGCATGGCAGGGCGGCAGGCGCCCGCCCATCGGTGGCCCTGACCGGAAACGGGGACGGAGGCCACTGCCTCCGTCCCCGTCCGGTCAATTCACCTGTGCCACGCTCAGCGCCTGCGGGGACTGGCCCCAACCACCCAGCGCCTTGTATACGCCGACTACGCTGACGTTGACCTCCGCCTCGGCGGCCGCCAGTGCATCATCGGCGGCCAGCTGGGTGCGCTGTGCGTCGAGCAGGGTCAGGAAGTCTTCCGAGCCCTCGCGATAGCGGATCTGCGCCAGCGACTCGGCTCGTCGTGCGGCCTGCGCCTGCTCCACCACGATCGCCAGCCGTGCCTGCTGCTTGGAGTAGCGTGTCAGCGCGTTCTCGGTGTCTTCCAGTGCCAGCAGCACCGTCTGCTCGTACTGCGCGGCAACGCCCTCGGCCTCGGCCTTGCTGGCACGCAGACGTGCGCGCACGGTTCCGAAATCGAAGGCCGCCCAGCTCAACGACGGCGTCAGCGACCAGGCCTTGTTGTTGCCGTTGACCAGGCCATTGGCGTCGCCGCCGAGGAAGCCGACGAAACCGGAAAGCGACAACCGCGGGAACAGATCGGCCGTTGCCACCCCCACCCGTGCCGTGGCGGCTGCCAGCCGCCGCTCGGCCGCACGCACGTCGGCACGCTGGCGCAGCAGCTCGCGGGTATCGCCCAGCGGCAACGGCTTGGCGAACGCCGGCACCTCATGCGGCGCGAGCATGTCGGCCAGTACTTCCGGGCGCTGGCCCAGCAGCACCGCCAGGCGATTGCGGGACTGCGTCTCGGCCACTTCCAGCAGGGGAATATCGGCCTCGATCGCCTTCAGCCGGGCACGGCTGCTCTGCACATCCAGCTCGCTGCCGGCACCCAGTTCCCAGCGCGCCTCGGTCAGCTTCTGCGTATCACGCAGATTGACCAGTGTGTGCTGGGCCACGGCGATGCGCTTCTGCGTGCCGCGCAGCTCGAAGTAGTTGCGTGCCACTTCGGCGGCAACCAGTACCTGCGCATCGGCCAGGTTGGCCTGCTCGGCCCCCAGATCGGCGCGTGCCGCTTCGGCAGCACGGCGCTTGCGGCCGAACAGATCCAGCTCCCAGCCCGCATCGAAGCCGAGCTGGTAGCTTTCACTGAACACCCGCTGCCCACCCAGCTGCGGATCGGGTTGCTTGCGGCGGTCGTAACTGCCGCCTGCGGTCACGTGCGGTGCCTGGTCGAAGCGGCTTTCGACGAACACCGCCCGCGCCTGGCTGACACGCGCCACGGCCACGCGCAGGTCAAGATTGCTCGACAGTGCGCCGTGCACCAGCTCTTCCAGCACCGGGTCATCGAACTGCGCCCACCAGCTGGCAACGGGCGATGTGGTGCTGAACACCGGCTGCTCCGCGCCCTGCAGGACGACAGGCTCCTGCTGGGGCGCCTTGTAATTGGGACCGACGGTGACACAGCCGGCCAGCACGAGGCTGGAAACGGCCACCGCCAGGGTGCGGATCACCATGGCAGCACCTCGCCCAGATAGGTGAAGCTGCCACTCGGGCCTTCAGGGCCGATCAGCGCCATCTGCACGCTGGAACGCGCACCTTCGGCGATCTCGATCTCGCCGTGGCCACCATTCATGTCGGTCTTGACGTAGCCCGGGTGCACGGTGTTCACCTTGATCGGCGAGCTGCGGAGCTCGTATGCCAGGGCCAGCGTCCAGCTGTTCACCGCCGCCTTGGAGGCGTTGTAGGCCGGAATCTTGAAGTCATAGATGCCCGAACCCGGGTCGGCGTGCAGGGTCTGCGAGCCGAGGATGCTGGACACGTTGACGATGCGCCCGGCCTTGGCCTGCTTCAGCAGCGGCAGGAACGCCTGGGTCACCGCCACCAGTGCATATACATTGGTGTCGAAGGTGCGACGCCACGTATCCAGCGACTGCTCCGACGGTGCCTGTGCCGGGTTCTCGATCATGATGCCGGCGTTGTTGACCAGGATGTCCAGCCGGCCGTGACGCTGGCGCACCTGCTCGACCGCGTCGGCGATGCTCGCAGCATCGGTAACGTCCAGCTGCAGCGCTTCCACCGGCAGGCCTTCCGCCTGCAGCTTCAGTGCCTGCTCCACCGCCGTCTCACGCTTGCGGCCAGCCAGCAGCGTGTGCACGCCTTCCTTCGCCAGCTGGCGCACGGTCTCGGCACCGATGCCACGGGTAGCGCCGGTAACCAGCGCGATCTTGTTCTGATGGGTGTTCATGGATTCATGCCTTTGGAGGGAGAAGCCACCGCCGGTCATCGACCGGCGGCGACGGGGTTCCGTATCAGTGATGAATGGTGGGCTCGCCGTGCTGCACCAGCTGGCCACCGCCGTTGCGGGTGACGAACTTGCGCAGGGCGACGTAGAACACCGGGGTCAGGAACAGGCCGAACAGGGTGACGCCCAGCATGCCGGCGAACACCGTGATACCGGTCACCGAGCGCACCTCGGCACCCGCACCATGCGAAAGCACCAGCGGCACGGTGCCGGCGATGAACGCGATGGAGGTCATCACGATCGGGCGCAGGCGCAGGCGGCAGGCTTCCAGCGCGGCCTCGACGATGCCCTTGCCGCCCATCTCCAGCTCACGGGCGAACTCGACGATCAGGATCGCGTTCTTGCATGCCAGGCCCATCAGCACCACCAGGCCCACCTGCACGAACACGTTGTTGTCGCCGCCGGTCAGCCATACGCCGAACAGAGCCGACAGCAGGGTCATCGGCACGATCAGGATCACCGCCAGCGGCAGCGACCAGCTCTCGTACAGCGCGGCCAGCACGAGGAAGGCCAGCATGATCGCCACCGGGAACACGATGAACGCGGCCTTGCCCTGGGTGGCCTGCTGGTAGCTCAGGTCGGTCCATTCGGTGGCCATGCCGACCGGCAGCACCTGCCCGGCGATCTCGGTCAGCTTGTTCATCGCTTCCGCCGAGGACAGCAGGCGCGGGTCGGCTTCGCCGGCCAGGTCCGCTGCCGGGTAGCCGTTGAAACGCAGCACCGGGTCCGGGCCGAACGTCTGCTTGATGGTCACCATCGAACCGATCGGCACCATCTCGCCGCGGTCGTTGCGGGTGCGCAGCTTGGCGATGTCCTCGACGCTCTCACGGAACGGGCCGTCCGCCTGGGCGATCACCTGCCAGGTGCGGCCGAACTGGTTGAAGTCGTTGACGTACGCCGAACCCAGGTAGGTCTGCAGCGTGTCGAACAGCTCGGTCAGCTGCACGCCCTGCGCCTTCGCTTTCACACGGTCCACTTCCGCATCCAGCTGCGGCACGTTGGCCTGGTAGCTGCTGATCGGGAAGGCCATGCCCGGGGTCTGTGCAACGGTCCCCTGCATCGCCTGCACGGCATTCTGCAGCGCGCCGTAGCCCAGATTGCCGCGGTCCTCGATGAACATCTGGTAGCCATTGCCGTTGCCCAGGCCCAGGATCGGCGGCGGCATCATCGCGAACGCGAAGCCCTCCTGCAGGCCTGCGATCTTCTGGTTGATCTCGGCGTTGATCTCCGCCGCGGTCCGGCCATGACGCTCGTTGAACGGCTTGAGCGGAATGAACGCCACACCGGTGTTCGGGGTGTTGGTGAACTGCAGCGCGTTCAGGCCCGGGAACGAAATGGTATGCGCCACGCCGTCGGTTTCCTGGGCGATCTTGGCGACCTTGCGCAGCATTTCATCGGTACGTGCGATCGACGAACCTTCCGGCAGCTTCACGCCCGCGATCAGGTACAGCTTGTCCTGGGTCGGGATGAAGCCCGGCGGCACCAGCTTGAAGATCACACCGGTACCGACCAGCAGGATCGCGTAGACCACGAACACAGCGCCGCGGCGGCCAAGGGTGCGCGCCACGCCGCGCTCGTACTTCTCCGAGCTGGACTTGAAGAAGCGGTTGAACGGGCGGAACACCCAGCCGAACAGGCGATCGATCAGACGGCTCGGGCCATCCTTCGGAGCGCCATGGGCCTTCAGCAGGCGGGCGGCCAGGGCCGGCGACAGGGTCAGCGAGTTGATCGCCGAGATCACCGTGGAAATGGCGATGGTGACAGCGAACTGCTTGTAGAACTGACCGGTGACGCCCGACAGGAACGCCATCGGCACGAACACCGCGCACAGCACCAGTGCGATCGCAACGATCGGGCCGGACACCTCACGCATGGCCTGGTGGGCGGCTGCGGTCGGCGACAGACCTTCTTCGATGTTGCGTTCAACGTTCTCCACCACCACGATCGCGTCGTCGACCACGATGCCGATCGCCAGCACCAGGCCGAACAGGCTCAGCGTGTTGATCGAGAAGCCCAGTACGTACAGCGCTGCGAACGTACCGACCACCGACACCGGAACCGCGATCAGCGGAATGATCGACGCGCGCCAGGTCTGCAGGAACAGGATCACCACCAGCACCACCAGGGCGATCGCTTCAAGCAGGGTCGAGACCACCGCCTTGATCGAATCACGCACGAAGATGGTGGTGTCGTACACCGCTTCGTACTTCACGTCGGCGGGCATGGTCTTCTGCATCTCGTCCATCGTGGCGATGACCTTGTCGCGAATCTCCAGTGCATTCGCACCGGGCGACTGGAAGATGCCGATACCCACCGCATTCTTGCCGTCGAGCTGCGAGCGCAGGGTGTAGTCGCCAGCGCCCAGTTCCAGGCGGGCAACGTCGGACAGGCGCACGATCTCGCCGTCGACACCGCTCTTGAGCACGATGTCGCCGAACTCCTGCTCGCTGCGCAGGCGGCCCTGGGCATTGATCAGGGTCAGGAACTGGCTGTTCGGCAGCGGCTCGGCGCCGAGCTGACCCGCAGAGACCTGCACGTTCTGCTCACGCATGGCACGCACCACGTCGCTGGCCGTCAGGCCGCGCGAAGCAACCTTGTCCGGGTCCAGCCATGCGCGCATGGCGTAGTCACCACCACCGAAGATCTGCGCGTCGCCCACGCCGGGAATGCGTGCCAGCGCGTCCTTGACGTGCAGGCGGGCGTAGTTGCGCAGGTACAGGGTGTCGTACTTGCCATTGGGCGACGTCAGATGCACGACCATCAGGAAGGTGGGCGACTGCTTCTGCGTGGTCACGCCCTGCCGGCGTACGTCCTCGGGCAGGCGTGCCTGCGCCTGCGCCACACGGTTCTGCACCTTCACCGCCGCCGCGTCCGGATCAGTGCCCGGGCGGAAGGTGACGGTCATCTGCAGCACGCCGTCGGAACCGGCGACCGACTTGAGGTACATCATGCCCTCGACGCCGTTGATCGCCTCTTCAAGCGGCGTGGCGACGGTTTCGGCGATGACCTTGGGATTGGCGCCCGGATAGACCGTGCGCACGACCACCGACGGCGGCACCACTTCCGGGTACTCGCTGATCGGCAGGATCGGAATCGTGATCAGGCCTGCGGCGAAGATCACGATCGACAGTACCGCCGCGAAGATCGGCCTGTCGATGAAGAAACGGGAAAAGTCCATGGAGGAATTCCTGGGAAATGCCGCCGGCGGGCAACAGCCACCCTGCCCCTCGCCGATATGACGAAGGCAGGGAAGGCCGCCGCTGGAGCCGGCAGCTAAGCGGAAACTCGGATCAGGAGACGGCGGATCAGTGGTTCAGCGCAGCCGTGGCATCACGGCCCGGTGCGGCGGCCGCAGCCGGCTGCATCGCCACCGCCTTGGCCTGCACCGGCATGCCCGGCATGAAGACCTTCTGCACGCCATCGATGATGACCTTGTCGCCTGCGGACAGGCCCTGCTCGACGATGCGCAGGCCTTCCGCCGTGCGGCCAAGGCGGATGTCGCGGCGCTGGGCCTTGCCATCCTTGTCGACCACGTACACGTACTTGCGGTCCTGGTCGGTCAGCACAGCCTTGTCGTCGATCAGCATCGCCTGGAACTGGCCACTGCCCAGCAGCTGCACACGGGCGAACAGCCCCGGGGTGAACTGCCGGTCGGCATTGTCCAGCAGCGCACGCACGCGGATGGTGCCGGTGCTGCGTGCAACCTGGTTGTCGAGGAAGTCGACCTTGCCCGCGTGCGGGTAGCCTTCTTCACCCGACAGGCCAACCTTCACCGGCAGGTGGCTGTCGCGCTCGCTCGGGCGCTCGCCCTTGCGTGCCATCTGCGCGTAACGCAGGAAAGTGCTTTCGTCGGCATCGAAGTAGACGAACACGGTGTCCAGCGAGACCAGCGTGGTCAGCACGCTGGCGCTGTCGCCGGCGGTGACCAGGTTGCCCGCGGTGACCATCGCGCGGCCGGCACGGCCGTCGATCGGCGCACGCACCTTGGTGAACTCCAGGTTGAGCCGGGCAGCATCCAGTGCCGCCTGCGCGGCCTGCACGGCTGCGCCGGACTGGTCTGCCGCAGCGCGACGCTGCTCGGCGGTCTCGGTGGAGATCGCCTGCTGCTCGGCCAGGCGCTTGGCCCGCTCCGATTCACTGCGGGCCAGGGTTGCCTGGGTGCGGGCGCGGGCCAGTTCAGCGGCGGCGCGATCGTACTCGGCCTGGTAGCTGCGCGCGTCGATGGTGAAGAGCACATCGCCCTTCTTCACTTCCTGGCCTTCGACGTAGTTGACCTTGTCGATGTAGCCGGACACGCGTGGACGCAGTTCAACGCTCTGCACCGCCTCGATGCGGCCGCTGAACTCGTCCCATTGGCTGATCTGCTTGACCAGCACCGGGGCTGCGCTGACCTGCGGCGGTGGCGGTGCACCGGCTTCTTCGGCATGGCCGCCACTGCAGGCAGCGAGCACCGCCGCGGCGAGGATCGACACGCCGACCATCGCAATGCGATGGCCGAAACGATGTGGGGTGGTTTTGGGGGAAGTCATGGCATGCATCCGTACGGAGGGGTGGTACAGCTAATGAGAATGGCTATCAGAAAGTGCGGCGTATGCTGCAACCTCAACCAAGGTCAAGGTCAAGCGACACCGACGGCGTCGCGCCACGGTGGTGGAACTTCCAGTCGCAGCAGGCCCCGCGGCAGTTCCGCATCGCTGCTGTCGCAGCGAACGATGGCGCGGTTGTCGCGGCAGCCATCAAGCAGCGACACCACGCGCCGGCCGACCAGCAGCGAGCTCGGCCACTCGATGCAGGCGTTGGCGGCGTTGGCCGGTGTACACACCGGGCTGCACACCTCCAGCATCTGCGCACGGACACCGACCGCCTGTGCTTCCTGGTGCACCACCTGCGCGTACATGCGCAGGGCGGCGGTGGTGATCGAGGTCTCGCCGTAGCCGGCCCAGGGCTTGAGACCGGCAGGGCTGCCGATCATCACGTAGCGCCGCGCATGCACGTTGTCACGCAGCAGCGGCAGCAGGTGGCGTACCGCATGCACATGGGGCATCAGGTCGGCCTGCAGTGCGCCGAGCAGTTCGTCGCCCTTGCGGTCCATCACCCGGCCACGGTTGTAAGGACCGCCCATGGCCGCGATCACCGCCGCCAACGGCCGAGGGCGTTGCGCGACGCGCTCGGCCAGGACCTGCGCCGAACCGTCGTCTGCCAGTGAACCGAGCATGGTCTGCAGGCCGGGCTCATCGGCGAACTGCGCTTCCAGCGACGCCAGCCGTCCTGGATCGCGGCCGACCACCAGCACCGGGCTGCCGGCTTCCAGCAGCGCACCGACCACGCCCTGGCCGACCGCACCGGTTCCGCCGAGGACCAGGACTTCGGGCATCAGAATCCCATTCACGGGACATTTCCTCCCAAATCCGGGATAGTCCCGATTCGGCGCAGTCGATCGCTCTTCTGCGGCGCCAAGCGGATGGCACCGCCACGCTGCTGCCGCATGGGCGCGGTAAACTCACGGAAATCCTTGTGCACCAAGGAACTCGGGCGGATCTCAACGGTCATCGCCAGATCCAGGGCGTTCTGGCCGGCACGCCGGAAACGGGCAAGAATGTTGCGCAGGCTCATGGCGGGGGGACTCCATTTCACGAATGGCGCCACGATAGACCTCAAACCTTTACTTGATTAGTCCTGATTAAGGGGAATAATCATCCCGTTCCCGGTCCAATCGATCTGTCACGATTGTCCCACCCCCGACGTCCAGGACTCCCGACCATGTCCCACGATCTCAATGAAACGCTGATCTTCGTCAAAGTGGTCGAGCAGGGCAGCTTCATCGCAGCTGCCAAAGCGCTCGGCCTGCCCAAGACCACTGTCAGCCGCAAGGTGCAGGAGCTGGAGACACGGCTGGGCGCGCGCCTGCTGCACCGGACCACGCGCCGTCTTGGCCTGACCGAGGCGGGCTCGATCTACCACGAGCACTGCCAGCGCATCGCGCGCGAGCTGGAAGAAGCCGAGAGCGCGGTCAGCCAGTTGCAGTCCGGCCCACGCGGCTGGCTGCGTTTCACTGTGCCCTACTCCATCGGCATCACCTGGATCGCGCCGTTGCTGGGCCAGTTCCATGCGCAGTACCCGGAAATCCGCCTGGACATGCACATGGGCAACGAGAAGCTCGACCTGATCGCCGGTGAAGCCGATCTGGCCCTGCGCGTCGGCGCCCTGCCCGATTCCAACCTGGTCGCACGCAAGCTCGGCAGCCTGCGCACGCAGGTGTTCGCCAGCCCAGCCTACATCGAGCGCTACGGCGAACCACTGCACCCGGAAGAGCTTCAGTTCCATCGCATCCTGGCCATGCGCAAGCCCTACCACACTGGCAATTCACCGCGCTTTACCTGGCAGCTGGGCGAGAACGGAGGGGAACTGCGTGACTTCCCGGTGACGCCGCTGATGACGGCCAACGACATGTCCGCGCTCAACGGCGCGCTGGTGTGCGGTGAAGGCCTGCTGCTGACCGGCGATGTGATGGCCAAGCCGTTCGTCGAGTCAGGCATGGTCCGTCGCGTGCTTGCCGGGTGGACAGGTCCGGAGGTGGATTTCAACGCGGTCTTTGCCGGCGGCCGCCTGGTCTCGCCGAAGGTGCGCGCATTCGTCGACTTCCTGGTGGAGAAGCTCAACTTCGACGCCAATTACATGCTGGCGCAGTGCCCTGGCGCGAAGCTCGCGCGGCAGCAGCAGGAGCAGGAAGATGCCGCGCTTGAGATCAGCGGCAAGCGGATCCTGGAGAAGGTGGCCGCGCCGGCGGCGTGAAGCGGGGCCTGCCCGGCGTCATGCGGTGCGCTGTTCCAGCAGATGCTCGATCAGTGCCCGCAGCTTCGGCTCGGCCTGGCGCCGGCTGGGGTAATACAGGAAGAACCCTGCGAACCACGGACAGTACGGCTCCAGCACGCTGACCAGTTCGCCACGCTGCAGCCACGGGCGCCATGTGTCCTCCATGCCGAAGGCCAGCCCGGCGCCCGCCAATGCCAGGCGGGTCATCGTGGCCATGTCATTGCTGGTGATCTCCGGCTGCACATCGACGCTGAACTCGCGTCCGCGCTCTTCGAATTCCCAGCGATAGGGCGCCTTGCGTGGTGCGGCGCGCCAGCCGATGCAACGGTGCCCGGGCAGCTCGCGCGGGTGCCTGGGCACGCCGTGCTGCTGCCCATACCGCGGAGTGCACACCACCACCTGCCGCTGCCGGCCGGACACCGGAATCGCCACCATGTCCTGTGCGATCACCTCGCCCAGCCGCACACCCGCGTCGAAACCCGCCTCGACGATGTCGAACTCCTCGTCGGTCACCGTGATGTCCAGCTGCAGCTCCGGGTGCCGGGCGGCGAAGCTGGCCAGCAGGGGACCGGCCAGGAAATGCTCGGCAATGGAGGACACGGCCAGGCGCAGCTGGCCCTTGAGGGTGCTGCCGCGACGCAGCGTGGACTCCACGGCACTGCCCAGCTCAGCCAGGGCGGGCCTGACCGCCGCAAGCAGCGCCTGCCCGGCATCGGTGAGGTTGACGCTGCGGGTCGTGCGCAGCACCAGAGCGACACCGAGCGATTGTTCCAGCCGGGCGATGGTCTGGCTGACGGCCGACCGGGTCACGCCCAGTTGCTGGGCCGCTCCGGTGAAGCTGCTGCAGTCGGCTACCCGCTGGAACACCGCGAGGGCATTGAGATCGACGGACATTGGTAAGTAGATCTATACAAGGTAGTCAGCAGTCGCCATCTTATCGCGACGAGGCAGGCTGTCTACCGTGGCTGCACCGGGCACGACCCGGCATTTCCCCCTAGCCCTTCCGGAGACCTGCCATGAGCCATTCCCGAACCATCCTGATCACCGGTGCCTCCAGCGGCATCGGCGCCGGCATCGCCCGCTCGCTGGCGCAGCCGGGTGCCCGCCTGGTGCTGGGCGCGCGCCGCCTCGAACGGTTGCAGGCGCTGGCGGATGAACTGCGCCAGCACGGCGCCGACGTACGCGTGCATGCGCTGGACGTGACCCAGCGCGCGCAGGTCGAGGCGTTCGCCACTTCAGCCCTGGAGGAATTCGGCGCCCTTGATGTGATCGTCAACAATGCCGGTGTGATGCCACTGTCGCCGATGGCATCACTGAAGGTGGACGAATGGGACCGGATGATCGACGTCAACATCCGCGGTGTACTGCACGGGATCGCAGCCGTGTTGCCCCATATGTGCGCACGCGGCCGCGGACAGATCATCAACATCGCGTCCATCGGCGCGCTGTCGGTCGTACCGACCGCTGCGGTCTACTGCGCCACCAAGCACGCGGTACGCGCCATCTCGGAGGGCCTGCGCCAGGAACACCGCGAGCTGCGGGTCACCTGCATCCACCCCGGCGTGGTGGAAAGCGAGCTTGCGGACAGCATCACCGACCCGGTCGCCGCCGAAATGATGGTCGGCTATCGCGCCATCGCCCTGCAGCCGGATGCGATCGGGCGCGCGGTGCGGTTCGCCATCGAGCAGCCCGACGACGTGGACGTGAACGAGATCGTGGTGCGGCCGACGGCCGCAGCATGACCCGGCCGCCGTTCCTGCGCTAGGCGCCGCGCATCTCGCCCAACGAAAATGCCGCCTGCAAGGGCGGCATTCCCGTTCCGGCTGCGCCGGACCTGCACGCACGCGCCGCGCGTTACTGCTGCAACGGAATCACACGGATTTCAACACGGCGGTTCTTGGCACGGCCGGCATCGGTGCTGTTGTCGGCAATCGGGTACGCCTTGCCGGCGCCCAGCGTTTCGATACGCACGCTCTGCACGCCCTGCCCGATCAGGTACTGGGCGACCGAATCGGCGCGCTCCTTGGACAGGCGGTTGTTGACCGCATCGCTGCCGATGCTGTCGGTATGGCCGACCACTTCGATCATGGTCTGGTTGTAATCACGCAGGGTGCCGGCCACGCCGTTGAGCGCGCCGTAGAACTGCGGCTTCAGTGCCGACTTGCCGAAATCGAAGGTGATGCCGTCGGGCAGGTTCAGCATGATGTTGTCGCCCTGGCGCTGCACATCGATGCCGGTGTTGGCAGTGCGCTCGCGCAGCGCGCGTTCCTGGCGATCCTGGTACTGGCCCACGGCCGCGCCACTGAGCGCGCCGATGCCTGCACCGATCAGCGCGTGCTGGCGGCGCTCGGTCGCACTGTCGCCGCTGAGCAGGCCGGCGGCCACGCCAATGGCGGTACCGATCAGCGCGTTGCGACCGGTCCGGTTCTGCTGCTCGGTCGGGTTGCCGTACTGATCGCTCTGCACGTAGGAACCGCCGGTGGCGCAGGCCGACAGGACGGCCGCGCTCATCAGGGCCAGTGCGACATTGCGGGTGGTGTTGCGGATCATGATGGTCTCCTTGGTTTCCGGTCGGGCCGGCGGCTTGCGGGCCGCCCAGAGGATAAACAGCAGGACGCGATGCCGGGATGATGAACACGCCGCTCGACAGGCCCTTGTTCAGCTAGCTGTCTGGAACCCCGCGACGGCGCTTTACCCCGCTCCCGACTGGCGGTAGGCGGCGAGCGCTGCATCCCGGCCGGCGGCCAGATCCACCAGGGGGCTGCGCGGATACTCCGGCGCGTGCTCGGCCAGCCACTGCGGATGCTGCCACGGCGCGAAGCGCGCCTTCACCGGCAGCGCCGCCAGTTCCGGTACCCAGCGGGTGATGTAGCGCGCCTGAGGATCGAACTTTTCGGCCTGGGTGATCGGATTGAACACCCGGAAGTAAGGCGCTGCATCCGCACCGGTACCGGCCACCCACTGCCAGCCCATCGTGTTGTTGGCCAGGTCGGCATCGACCAGTGTGTCCCAGAACCAGCGTGCGCCATGCAGCCAGTGCGCGCGCAGGTGCTTGCACAGGTAGCTGGCGACGATCATCCGCACCCGGTTGTGCATGTAGCCGGTATGCCACAGCTCGCGCAGGCCGGCATCCACGATCGGTACACCGGTGTTGCCGCGCTGCCAGTCATGCAGCTGGCCGGCGCTGGGCGTGGCCCACGGAAAGCGGTCGAAGCGCGGGTTGAGGTTGCCGGTGGGGGTCTCCGGAAAGTGATGCAGCAGGTGGTAGGCGAAGTCACGCCAGCCCAGTTGCCGCAGGTAGCCATCGATGTCGGCGTCGGTACCGGCGCTGCGCAGCCCTTCCAGCGCATGGGCGATGCGCCAGGGCGCGATCTCGCCGAAGTGCAGGTGCGGTGACAGCCGCGAGGTGCCGACCCGGTCCGGCAGGTCGCGCTGCGCGCGATAGCCTCGCAGCGCGCCGTCCTCGAACACCGAAAGCGCCTCCAGCGCGCCGGCCTCTCCCGGCTGCCAGTGCTCCCAGAAGCCCTCGTCCCAGCCGAGCGCCGGTGCCAGCCCGAGCGCCTGCAGCGACTCGCCTTCGACGGCATGCGCTGCCAGTGCCGCGGGCGCCGCCTGCAGCCCGGGCAGGCGCCAGCGACTGAGCACGTTGCGCCAGTAGGGGGTGAACACCTTGTACGGCTGCCCCTGCTGGGTGGCGATATCCCAGGGCTCGAACAGCAGACTGCCGTTGCAGCTCTGCGCATCGATGCCCTGCTCGCGCAGCGTGCGCTTGATGGAGGCATCACGTGGCTGGGTGGCGGGCTCGTACTTGCGGTTCCAGTACACCGCCGTGGCACCGGTCCGTGCGATCAGTGCCTGCAGCACCGGCAGGCTGTCGCCGATCTGCAGCACCAGGGAAGAACCGCGGCCACGCAGATCCGCATCCAGCGCGGCGAGCGAGCGATGACTCCACGCGTTGGATGCCGCTCCCGGCGCCCACTCGCCTTCTTCGTGCGGCGCGTGGATGTACACAGGGACCACATCGTGCCCCGCATCCAGTGCGGCCTGCAGGGCCGGATTGTCCTGCAGCCGCAGGTCGCGACGGAACCAGACCAACGCTACCGACACGTGCACCGCCTTTGCTGTGGAAGGCGGCCATGATAGCCAGCACAGGTGAAGACCGCGCAGGGGCGCAACGCCGTCCGCAGCCGGACTATTTCCCGGCGTCGAAACGCTGCATGGCTTCGCGGATCAGCGTACGCGCCTCGGCCGCGTTGCCCCAGCCCTGCAGCTGCACCGGGTTGCGTCCGGCTGGCAGATCCTTGTACACGCGGAAGAACGCCTCGATGCGCTGCCGCTCGATCTCCGGCAGATCGGCCAGATCGCGGACGCCTGCATAGCTCGGATCAACCTTGTCGGTCGGCACGCCGATGACCTTCTCGTCATGTTCGCCGCCATCGATCATCTTCAGATAGCCGATCGGGCGGAAGCGGATGATCACGCCGGGGTGCAGGGGTTCACGGGTCAGTACCAGCGCGTCCAGTGGATCGTTGTCACCCGCCAGCGTGCGCGGCATCGAACCATAGTTGGCCGGATAGGCCACCGGCATCGACTGGAAGCGGTCGACGTGGACCAGCCCGTCGTCCTTGATCTCATACTTGGTGAAGCTGCCAGCGGGAATTTCCACGGCCAGGTTCACCTCCTGCGGTGCCTGCTGCGGCTGGGCCGCCAGGAACGGATGCAGCACCGCATCAGCGGCGGCCACCGCACCGGCCAGCAACAGCAGAGCGGCACCGATGGCAGCAAGAGGAACGATGCGTCGGGGCATGGTCATCGGCGTCTCCTTATTCCCAGCAACGGTCGGCGCGACCCTTGGCAGTCTGCGCGCGCGGGCAGTCGCGTGGCGTGATGCGGCCGTCGGTCAGCTCCGTGCGCTGCTTGCCCCCGCTGGCGTCGCGGCGCAGCTCGAAAGCATCGTACAGCTGCCCGGTCACCGTGCGCGCCTCATAGCGCAGGTGCTGCGGATCGATGCGCAGCACCTGGAACAGCTGGGTGTCCTCGGCCACCGGGGCCATCGTCCTTCGGGCTTCATCGGAAAGACGGTACTGCTTCGGTCCCGCCACGGTCACCACGTACTGTGGTGTGGCGGCCTGTCCTTCGCCACGGCGGCCATAGGTGTGGTCGTGCCCCTGCAGCACCAGATCCACCTGGTGACGACGCACCACCGGCAGCAGCACGTCACGCAATGCGGCGTTCTCGCGGCCTTCGCGCGGCGAGTAGAACGGCTGGTGCAGCATTACGATGGTCCACGGCTGCGGATTGCCGGACAGCACCTTGTCCAGCCAGTGTGCCTGGGCCTGGGCGGTGCCGAGATCGAGTGCCGAGGTTCCATCAAGCACGGCCACGCGCACGCCCTGCGCATCGAACCAGTAGCTGGTCTGCTGCGCGGCAGGGGCGCCATTGCCCGGCAGTGCGAAGGTCACCGGCCAGTGCCGGCCCAGTACGCGGCGTTCCTGCGGGGTGTCCTCGAACTCCTCGAAATACTCGTGATTTCCGATGGCAGGCGCCACCAGTGTTTCCTGCGCCAGCCAGCCGGCGGCGGCGAACCATTCACCCCATTCACTGTCGTCCACACCGTCGCCGCCGCTGACCAGGTCACCCGCGAACAGGCTCAGGCGAGCGTCCGGTGCCGCCTTCTGCGCGGCCCGGACCACGCGGCTGACGTGACTGAGATTCTTGTTCTGGGTATCGCCGAAGTACAGCAGCGTCAGCGGCTGTCCGGCGGTGGCCAGCGTGCGCAGCTGGTTCCATGCACTCCAGCCTGCCCTGCCCTGCACACGGTAGATGTATGCGGTATCCGGCTGCAGGCCATCGATGTCAACGCGGTGATGGTGCGACAGGCCGTTCTCGGTCTGCAGCGCCCGCGTGGTCGCGCGCAGCGCGCGAATGCCTTCGATGGCCGGCGAATCGCCGGCACGCGCGATCTCCAGCAGTGGCGCCTGTACGCTGCCATCCGTGCGCCAGGCCACGGCGAATCCGTGGCTGGGGTCGGCCGAGGGCGAGGCAACGATACGATCCGGCAGTGGCGATGCCGCATAGTGGCGGCTGCCCGCCGGCACCTGCGTGTTGGGTTCGACCGCCGCGGTGACCAGCAGAGGCAGGGCCAGCAGCAGGCTGGCGACGAACGCGCGCGTGCTGTGCCGCCTCATGCGCCACACTCCAGCGGCAGCGCCAGCTGCCTGGCAATGCTTTCCCAGTCAAAGGCGACCACGCCCTGATCGTCATGCACCGCATACAGCGCACCGTGCGGGAACCGCGTGCTGGGCTGCTGCATCAGCCAGATGCCATCGGTATTGGCCACGGTATTGCCCTGGAAGGCACCGACCGGCTTCAGCGTGTGCCGATCGAACAGATGGAACACGCTGCGCTGCTTGCCCTGCTCGGTGGTGATCCACCAGCCGTCCTTGCCGCAGGTCCGCAGGGTCACCCCTTCGGCCTGCGCCTTGAACACGTCACGGCCGAAGGTGGTGCCGGTGAAGCGGCCTGCCAGCGTATAGACCTTGAACTCGCTGGCGTAGCTCTCATCCTCTTCGGCAATCAGCAGACGGTCGTTGTCCGGATCGCCCCAGATCGATTCGACCACGCGCAGCGCACCGGCCTCACTGGTGTCGCCGATGTCGGCGATGCGCTTCGCGTCGATCTTCGCGCCGTCGCGGGAAACGTGGTACTGGCGCACGCGCTTGTCCAGTTCCGCCAGCGGCGGCAGGATGTCGCGGCCCTGTGCGTCCTCGCCGTTGTCCCAGGAGTCCGTGACGTAGACGCTGTAGCCGTCCGCCCTGCGATCGACCCACAGCCCATAGGGCTTGCGCAGATCTTCGGCAGCGAACGTCGCCAGTGGTATGAAGTCCGGCAGGGACAGGACCTGGACCCGGTGATTGTCGCGTTCCACGATCCACAGCAGGTCGTCGGTCACGGCGATGCCATTGGGGCGATCGAACTGTCCCAGGCCGGTACCGGTGGCACCGACGTTGCGCAGGTGACGGCCGGTGCTGCCGTCATACACCACCAGTTTGTCGGTGGCCTTGGCGGTGGCGATCAGCCAGATCTGCCCGTCCGGCGTGCGCCAGGTTGCGGGCGAATCGATGTTGTCGGCGGGCGTGAGTGGCGAGACGAACGCCTCGGCAACGGTGGCCACCGTGCGCGCCGGAGGCGTCGGCGACGCCGCATGTGCCGCCGGCGCGCGGTCGGCCGCTGGCGTGCAGCCCACGACCAGCGCGGTTGCGATCGCTGCCACGAGCACCGGAACGTGCCGCCCCATCACAGCGCCACCTTCAGGCCCAACGCATAGGTGCGGCCATATTCTTCCATCTGCAGCGTGCGCGAGCGCGTGCCCTGGTACAGCTCCAACGGCTTGTCCAGCAGGTTCTGCGCCTCGAAGTACAGGCTGACGCGCGGGCTGAAGCGATAATCCAGCGAGAAGTCGAGCTGCGTGTTGGGTGCCACGTAGATGTCGAATGCACGGCCCTTGCCGATGCTGTCCAGATATTCGCTGCGGTACACCGCAGCCAAGCGGGTGCTCAGGCCATATTTCTCGTAGCCGACGTGCGCGCTGTACACGTGCTTGGAGGCACGCGGCAGCGTGAAGTCCTCGCCGGCACGGTCCGCGATGCCGGCATCGAATTCGGTATCCAGCCAGGTGCCGCTGGCCCCGACCAGAAGACCGTCGAAGCCTGCCGGCAGGAAGGCCAGCTGCTGCTGCCAGTTGAACTCGGCGCCGCGTACCGTGGCCTTGCGGCCATTGATCGGCTGGGTCACGTCGAAGCCGTCGTAGTCCGGATCATTCGTACGCACGGTTTCCACGATATAGCCGTCGATGGACTTGTGGAACAGGCCAAGCGAAACGATGCCGGTGCTGCCGATGTACTTTTCCAACGACAGGTCGATGTTCTTCGACTCGTACGGATCCAGCTCGGGATTGCCCAGCCGCACTTCCTCGTCGCCGCGGCTGTAGCCCACACGGGGCGAAACGTCGCCGAAGGACGGGCGCGAGACGGTCTTGTTGGCCGAGGCGCGTAGCACCCAGTCATCGGCTGCGTCGTAGCGCAGATGCAGGCCCGGCAGCACATTGGTGTAGCTGGTGTTGGCCACGCGCGGGGTGACGGTGAAGCTGCGCCCGTTGGCCGCCACCTCGACCTGGTTGCCCACCGCCCTGAAACGGGTGTTCTCCACGCGTGCGCCGCCGATGATGCGCAGCGCGCCGATATCCCAGGTCCCCATCGCATAGCTGGCGAAGATGTCTTCGCTGGCCACATAGTCCTCTTCCAGCGATGCCAGGGCATTGGCGCCGGCATCCTGCGGCCGGGCGCTGTACTGGCTGCCATTGGCCGCCCAGTAGGCCCGCATCGCCGCCGAATCCATGCCATCGCCCAGGTTGCCATGGCGATGCTCGGGGGCCGACGTGGTCCAGCTCGACAGTGCCACCTTCGGGCCCACCCGCAGCTCACGCTCGTCGGTATTGACATCGCGGTCGCGCCAGCGGCCCAGCAGGCCGAACTTCAGGCTGCTGCTGTCGCCGTCGAAGCGTACGTTGACCTGCGCGCTGTGCTCCTTGTCGTTGACCTGCTTGGGCGAAAGCACGATGCGGTCGAAGGCGTAGTTGCCGTTGTCCAGCCACTGCGGGTTGTCGAAACTGTAGGTCGGCAGCCGGCTGCGCTGGTCCAGGGTGCCGTTGAAGTCATCACCATCCAGTGTGAACCGCGCCTCCATCTCGTCGTTCACCCGCTCCTCGGTGCGGGTGTAGCCGATACGGTAATCGACCACCGCGCTGGTCAGCCGGTTCTCGCCACCGAGGCTGGCTGCGAAGATGTTCTCTTTCTTGGTGCGGTAACGCATGCGCTTGTCGATCGCATCGCCCGGCATGTCATCCAGCCGGTACTGGTCGGTGCCGGTGCGCACCATGTCGGCATCGTCGAAATTGAAGATCACCCGCTGGCGGGTCTCGGCATCGTCGAACTGGCTGTACAACGTGCGCAGGTAGTACTTGCTGTCTTCATTCGGGCGCCAGTCCAGGTTGAGGTTGGCGCCGATGCGCTTGCGCTCGATCTCGTACTTGCGGTGCTGCAGGTTGATCGCGGTGACATCCCCCGGTGCAGCATCATCCTCGCCGTCGTACTCCACTTCGGTGTTGTCCGATTCAAACCTGCGCTTCTGGTAGTTCACGCCCAGCGCGATGCCGAACGTATCGGCGAACACTTCGCTGTAGTTGAAGGCGGCCTTCGGGCTGGTTTCGCCCGAGAGCTGCTGGTGGCTGCCCTCGATCTTGGCACGCAGGCTGCGCCCGTCGCGATCGAATGCCGAGGCCGATTCGACCAGGACCGCACCGCCGATCGCGTCGCCGGGCATGTCCGGGGTCGGCGACTTGACTACGCGCAGCCGCTCGGTGGAGTCGGAGGGAATGACATCCAGCGGTGCAGCGCGGCTGGAGTCCTCCGGCGTACCCACGGCGATTCCATCGACGCTGACGCTGTTGAGGTTGGCGTCCAGGCCCCGGATGACCACGAAACGGCCTTCGCCCTGGTCGCGGGTGACGCTGATGCCGGGTAGACGCTGCAGCGATTCGGCCACGTTCTTGTCCGGATACTGGCCGAGGGCGTCGGAAGACACGGCATCTTCAATCGCGTCGCTGCTGCGCTTCAGATCGACCGCGCGGATCTGCGATTCGAGCTGCGCACGCACCTCGACGCGGTCCAGGTCGATCGCATCGACGGCCGCTGCCCCCGTGGCGGCGACCGTCTGCTGGGCGGCGGCCTGCAGCGGAGCGCTGGCCCCCATCGCCAGGGTCAGCGTGATGGCAACGGCCAACGGAGTCTTGATATGCACTGGGAATCCCCATTCCTGTTAAGAATGGGTCTGGACGGTATGTCCGCAAGGTTGCATGGCCATGACAGACGCCCTCGCTCCGCGCCCGCTGGCTGCGCTCCGTTTGGGGTTCCGTACCCCGATCCGGCAGAATGATCGCCTCTCCCTTCCCCCCTTTCCGACCATGAAGATCGTCGAAGTGCGCCACCCGCTGGTGCAGCACAAGATCGGCCTGATGCGCAACGCCGCGCTCAGCACCAAGGATTTCCGCGAACTGGCCAACGAGCTGGGCACGCTGCTGGCCTATGAGGCCACCGCTGACCTGGACACCGAGCCGCACACCCTGCCCGGCTGGGCCGGTCCGGTGACCGTGCAGCGCATCGCTGGCGCCAAGATCACCGTAGTGCCGATCCTGCGGGCCGGCCTGGGCATGCTCAGCGGCGTACTGTCGCTGATCCCTGCCGCCCGCGTGAGTGTGGTCGGCCTGCAGCGCGATGAGGAAACCCTGCAGCCGGTGCCGTACTTCGAGCGCCTCACCGGGCGCCTGGAAGAGCGCGATGCGCTGATCCTGGACCCGATGCTGGCCACGGGCGGCACCCTGATCGCCACCATCGACATGCTCAAGCGGGCCGGTGCGCGACGCATCAAGGGCATTTTCCTGGTCGCCGCTCCGGAGGGCATCGACGCGGTCAAGGCAGCGCATCCGGATGTGGAGATCTACACGGCGGCAATCGACGCCCAGCTCAACGAAAAGGGCTACATCCTGCCGGGCCTCGGCGACGCGGGCGACCGCATCTTCGGCACCCGCGTCGGCTGACCGGTGCGACGGGGTCAGATCCCTTTCGCAGAAAGGGCTCCGACCCCGGCACTCACCCCAGCGCGCGCGCCTTCAGTTCACCCTGCTCGTGCAGGGTCACGAAACGCCCCTTGTCGTCGCGCCCCAGCTGGGCCAGTGCGACCTGCGGGTCGTGGGTAAAGAACAGATGCACGTTGCGCGCCAGCTTGTCCTCCAGGAACTGCCGCTTCTCGTCGATCAGCAGTTCCGCATTGCGGTCATATCCCATGGTGATCGGCACGTGCACCCACGAGCGCCCCGGAATCAGGTCAGCGCAGAACACCACGCCACCGCGCGCGACCTCGCCTGCATGCCCATGGCCGACGATCTCGGCCAGCATCAGCCCCGGCGTATGACCATCGCTGTAGCTGAAACGCACGCTGCTCCCCAGCGCCCGGGAGAACTCGCCGTCGACCACTTCCAGGCGCCCACTGGCCTGCAGCAGCCCGGGCAGCTCCGGGATGAAACTGGCACGGTCGCGCGGGTGCGGCTGAAGTGCGCGCTGCCAGTGCTGTGCACCGACCACATAGGTGGCATTGGGAAACAGCAGTTCGGGCTCGCGCCCCTCGCTCCATGCTGCCAGCAGGCCGCCGGCGTGGTCGAAGTGCAGGTGGCTGAGGACCACCACGTCGATGTCCTCGTGTTCGAAGCCTGCCTCACGCAGCGAATCGATCAGCACGTGCTGGCTTTCCTGCACGCCATAGCGCTCGCGCATGCGCGGATCGAAGAACGCGCCGATGCCGGTTTCAAACAGGACCGTCTTGCCTTCCAGCGGGCTGGCCAACAGCGCGCGGCATGCCAGCTCGATACGGTTCAGCTCATCCGGTGCCGCCCATTTTTCCCACAACGCACGGGGTGCGTTGCCGAACATCGCACCGCCGTCGAGGCGCTGCGAGTTACCACGAATCGACCAGAGTTTCATGCGCCGATTATCGTCGGCAGGCCGTTAAATAATCGCTAGAACGAAACTGCAGCGCCCTGCCGTTGCGGGCAGGGCGCTGCGGCTCACCGTCGGCCGGATGGGACCCGGCGAGCCCGGCCGTTACCTGCCGGGCACCACCTGGGCGCTGCCGACCGGGTTGCGCGGATCGCTGCCGCCGAACAACCGGTTGCTCCTGCGATCCCATTCCACCGTCTGCAGATTGCCCCAGACGTGGCTGGAGCCGCGGCCACCGGCGGCGACATTCCCCGGCAGATCGATCTTGTGGCCCATCGCCTGCAGCTGCTTCACGGTGGCCGCGTCGAACGCGTTGTCTTCGGCCTCGATCAGGTCCGGCAGCCACTGGTGGTGGTAGCGTGGCAGCGCGGCGACCTGCTGCGCGTCCAGGCCGGCGTCGTAACCAAGGATGCCCAGCAGCACCATGGTGATGATGCGGCTGCCGCCGGGGGTGCCCAGCACCACGACCTTGTCGGCGTTCTCCATGAAGGTCGGCGTCATCGAGCTGAGCATGCGCTTGCCCGGCTTCGGTGCGTTGGCCTCGTAGCCCATCACGCCGAACGCATTGGGCGTGCCCGGCTTCAGCGCGAAATCATCCATCTCGTTGTTCAGCAGCACACCTGTGCCCTTGGGTATCAGGCCCGAGCCGTACAGCAGGTTGACGGTCTGGGTGGCGCCGACGCGGTTGCCATCACGGTCGATGATCGAGAAATGGGTGGTCTCGTCGTCCTCCAGCGGCGTCGGATTGCCCGACAGCAGGTCGCTGGGCGTGGCCTTCTCCGGATGGATGGTGGCACGCAGGCCCTGGGCATAATCCTTGCTGGTCAGTACTTTCTGCGGGATCTGCACGAAGTCCGGATCGCCCAGGAAGAACGTGCGGTCGCGGTAGGCGCGCCGCATCGATTCGACTACCAGATGGGCGCGGTGCGCCGGATCCATCTGCTTGATGTCCCAGCCTTCCAGGATCTGCAGCATGCTGGCCAGGGCGATGCCACCGGACGACGGCGGCGGCGCCGTGGTGATCTTCCAGCCGTTGTAGTCGAAGACGATCGGCTCGCGCTGCTTCACCCGGTAGCCGGCCAGCTCCTCGGCGGTCCAGCGGCCACCGGCCTGCTTCACTCCGGCCAGCAGCAGCTTGCCGGTCTGGCCCTTGTAGAAGCCATCGAAGCCACCTGCCGCCAGCCGCTCCAGCGTCTGCGCCAGTTCCGGCTGCCGGAACACATCACCGGTGGCGATCGGCCTGCCGTTGCGCAGGTACACCTCGCGGGTCCCGGGGTAGCGCTCCATCACCTCGCGGCGCGAGGCATAGCCCTTGGCCATCCGCTCGTACACCGGGAAGCCGTCGCGGGCGATGCGGATGGCCGGTTGCAGCGAAACCGCCAGGGGCAGCCTGCCGTGCCGGGCCGAAAGCTCCACCAGTGCCGCAGGCAGGCCGGGGATACCCGCCGACCAGGCGCCGTTGACCGAGCGGTCGCGATCCAGGTTGCCCTTCCCGTCGAGGAAGGCCTGCGGCGTGGCAGCAGCCGGCGCGGTCTCGCGCGCATCCAGCATCACGTCCTTGCCGGTGGCCGCATCATGCAGCAGGAAGAAGCCGCCACCGCCCAGGCCGGAACTGATCGGCTCGACCACCGCCAGCGTCGAGGACACCGCCACCGCGGCGTCGAACGCGTTGCCTCCCTGCGCAAGGATGTCGACGCCGGCCTGGGTGGCCAGCGCGTGGCCGCTGGCAATGGCAGCGCCATCGGGACGTTCGGCACGGGCCGGCGCATCGGCCCAGGCAAGCGGGCTCAGCAACAGGCCGAGCAGCAACACGGGACGGGCGAGCAGCGTCTTCATTCGGATGGGGGCTCCGCGTAGAGTTCGGGATGATCGTGCTGCAGCCGGCGCAGTTTGGCCAGCAGCTGGTCTTCCGTTTCCACGATCTCCGGGTCCGGATCGATGCATTCGACCGGGCAGACGACCACGCACTGTGGCTCGTCGAAATGGCCCACGCACTCGGTACAACGGGCGGGGTCGATCACGTAGATGGTTTCACCCATCGCAATGGCCTGGTTCGGGCAGGCCGGCTCGCAGACGTCGCAGTTGACGCAGAGCTCATTGATTTTCAGCGACATGGCGATACTCCTCGCCCGCGCCTTGGGACAAAGGACCGGCCAGCGCGGGCGCGCGGGCCGGTCAGGTCATCGGTGGCGCCCGCTACAGGCGCCACCCGGGCCACGTTGCAACGTGGCCGCCACGGCTCGGTCTTACTTGGCTTCGACGAAAATGTACTCGGCACCGGTCGGCTGCACGGCCGCCTGCACGCGGGCGTTGTCGGCCGACTGGCCGATGAAGACGACGCGCACGCCCTTCATCGAATCCGGCGACACGTCCTTGAACACGGCCTGGATCATGTCCGCCATCTTGCCCGAGGCCGACGAACCGAAGGCCAGCATGTTGCCCGGCTGCACGCCACGGGCCACGGCCTGGGTCGCGCTCTCGGTCTGGCGCTCGTACTTGGCCTGGAAGTCCGGGTCCGATTCCGGCGAGAGGTAGTACAGGAACGGGCTGTTGGAGATGTTGCCCATGTTCTGGATGGCGACTTCCTGCAGATACTTCTTCCAGCCTGCGTCGTCGTCCTTGGACGGGGCGACCAGCGCCTGCTTGGCTTCGTCGACCGGAGCGGCCTCTTCCTTCTTGCAGGCGGTGAAGGCCAGGGCCAACGAGGCGATCAGCATCGCGCGCATGGTGGTGTTCATGGTTTCCTCCCGGAATGGTGCGTGGTGTTGTACGTAAGGGGTGCGGGTACGGCGGGGCTTACGACTGGGTCGATTTCGCCTCGCGGACCCTGCGCAGGGCTTCAAGCACCGCGGCCGGCACGAAGCCGGACACGTCGCCGCCCAGGCGCGCGATCTCGCGGACCAGCGAAGACGAAATGAAGCTGTGCTGCTCGGCCGGCGTCAGGAACAGGGTCTCGACTTCCGGGATCAGGTGGCGGTTCATGCTCGCCATCTGGAACTCGTATTCAAAGTCCGACACCGCGCGCAGGCCGCGCAGCAGGACCCCGCCCTGGACGGAGCGTACGAAATGGGCCAGCAGGGTATCGAACCCGCAGACCTCGACGTTGCCATGGTGGCCCAGGGCATCCCGGGCCAGCTGCACGCGCAGTTCCAGCGGCAGGGTCGGCCCCTTGGACGGGCTCTGCGCCACGCCGACCACGACCTTTTCAAACAGCGGCGCGGCCCGGTTCACCAGGTCGATATGACCGTTGGTGATCGGATCGAACGTGCCGGGGTAGACGGCAATGCGGCGGTTGGCCACGGTCATGGGCGGTTGCAGATGTTCAGATGAGGTCAAAGTGTAGCAGCGGCGCGGCGGTACAGGGCAAAGCGCACCTCACGGGTGCCGCCCTCGCGGTGCAGCAGCCAGTCCGGCGGCAGCACCGGGACGTGACCGGCCGGCGACTCCAGGTAGAGCCAGGCGTCGGCTGCCAGATGGCGCGGCAGCTGGGCCAGCACATCCTGCCAGAGGCCATCGGCGAACGGCGGGTCGATGAACACCAGATCCGCCTGCTGCGCGGGCGCGCCCTGCAGCCAGCGCAGGGCATCGGCCTGGACCACGGTGATCTGCGCGCTGGCCTGCAGCTTGGCGACGGCGGCCGACAGATTGCGGCCGAGCTGGGCATCGCGCTCGACCAGGGTGGCGTGAGCGGCGCCGCGCGAGACGGCTTCCAGGCCCAGCGCGCCGCTGCCGGCAAACAGGTCCAGCACGCGGGCCCCGGCCAGTCGGGGCATCAGCCAGTTGAACAGGGTCTCGCGTACGCGGTCACTGCTGGGCCGCAGGCCCGGCAGGTTCGGCACCGGCAGGCGGGTATTGCGCCAGCGCCCGCCGATGATGCGGACCTGGCCGTCATTGCCCCCACGGCCGCTCATCGGCGCCACCGGCGGAGGGTGTTCGAGAATTTCAGCATGAGCGGGATTGTAGTTCGGCCGGGCGGCGCCCGGCACCCGCAGAAGCCAGAGCAACGGCTGGAGCAACGGCAAAGGCTGGCTGTGGGTTGGCGGGGTGGGTCAGGTTGTGGGGGACGCCGTGAACCCATCCCTGGGGGCTTGGCCGCGGCATCCATGCCGCGGACACCCCCACAACCTGACCCACTCCGCCTTCGACCGTTTCCTGCGATCTGTCGGAACGGCTCTTGGGGTCAGATCCGTTTTCCTGTGGAAAACGGATCTGACCCTGGCTTGGATCTCGAGATCTGAGAGATTTCATCCACGCACGGCGTGGATCTAGTGGCCACCGGCCAACTGTCGAAGGCGGGGCACTGTGGGTTCGCGGGGTGTGAGCCGCATGGATGCGGCGACCAAGCCTCCATGGACGGATTCACGGCGCCCCCGCGAACCCACAGTGCCCCGCCATCCCTCGGAATGCACGCTGTTGCTTTTGCTCTGGCCTCTGCGGGTGCAGGGCGCCGCCCTGCCCGACCAACCCCCTTGATTTCGGGACAATCACCCCTACCCCTTGGCGAGGCCGCACGCGCTGGCGCGGCATTGCACACGGAGCCCTATCGATGACCGAGACGACCCAGACCGAAACCCTTGGCTTCCAGACCGAAGTCAAGCAGCTGCTGCAGCTGATGATCCACTCGCTGTACTCCAACAAGGAGATCTTCCTGCGCGAGCTGGTGTCCAATGCCGCCGACGCAGCCGACAAGCTGCGCTTCGAGGCGCTGACCCAGCCGTCCCTGCTGGAAGACGACAGCGACCTGCGCGTGCGCGTCAGTTTCGACCCGGCCGCCCACACCATCACCATCGAGGACAACGGCATCGGCATGAGCCGCGCCGAGGCCATCGCCCACCTCGGCACCATTGCCAAGTCCGGTACCGGCGACTTCCTGCGCCAGCTGTCCGGCGACCAGAAGAAGGACTCGCAGCTGATCGGCCAGTTCGGTGTCGGCTTCTACAGCGCGTTCATCGTCGCCGACGAAGTCGAAGTCACCTCGCGGCGGGCCGGCCTGGCCAGCAGCGAAGGCGTGCGCTGGACCTCGCGCGGCGAAGGCGACTTCGATGTCGCGACCCTCGACAAGCCCGAGCGCGGCACCCGCATCGTGCTGCACCTGAAGGACGGCGAACACGACTTTGCCGATGGCTGGCGCCTGCGCAGCATCCTCAAGAAGTACTCCGACCACATCGGCCTGCCGATCCAGATGCCGAAAGAGGGGGGTGAAGAGGGCGCGGCGGTCGAATGGGAAACCGTCAACCGTGCCAGCGCGCTGTGGACCCGTCCGCGCACCGAGATCAGCGACGCCGAGTACAGCGAGTTCTACAAGCACGTGGCACACGACCACAGCGATCCGCTGGCGTGGAGCCACAACAAGGTCGAAGGCAAGCTGGAGTACACCTCGCTGCTGTACGTGCCGGGCCGTGCACCATTCGATCTGTATCACCGCGATGCGCCCAAGGGCCTGAAGCTGTATGTCCAGCGCGTGTTCGTGATGGACCAGGCCGAGCAGTTCCTGCCGCTGTACCTGCGCTTCATCAAGGGCGTGGTCGATTCCAACGACCTGTCGCTGAACGTCTCGCGCGAGATCCTGCAGTCGGGCCCGGTCATCGATTCGATGAAGGCCGCGCTGACCAAGCGCTCGCTGGACATGCTGGAGAAGCTGGCAACCGACAAGCCCGAGCAGTACGCCACGTTCTGGAAGGAATTCGGCCAGGTGCTGAAGGAAGGACCGGCCGAGGACTACAACAACCGCGAGAAGGTGGCCGGCCTGCTGCGCTTCGCCTCCACCCGTGGCGAGGGCGATGCCCAGACCGTCTCGCTGGCCGACTACATCGGTCGCATGGCCGAAGGCCAGGACAAGATCTACTACCTGACCGGCGAGAGCTACAGCCAGGTCCGCAACAGCCCGCACCTGGAAGTGTTCCGCAAGAAGGGCGTGGAAGTGCTGCTGCTGACCGACCGCATCGACGAATGGCTGATGGGTTACCTGACCGACTTCGACGGCAAGGGCTTTGTCGACATCGCCCGTGGCGACCTCGACCTCGGCGCGCTGGAGACCGAGTCGGACAAGCAGGAACAGGAAGCGGCGGCCAAGGACAAGCAGGCCCTGATCGAGCGGCTGAAGGCGGTGCTCGGCGACGACGTGGCCGAAGTCCGCGTGTCGCACCGGCTGACCGATTCGCCAGCGGTGCTGGCCATCGGCGAACAGGATCTGGGGCTGCAGATGCGCCAGATCCTGGAAGCCAGCGGCCAGAAGGTGCCTGACAGCAAGCCGGTGCTGGAGATCAATCCGGGGCACCCGTTGATCGCCAAGCTCGATGGCGAGGCCGATGGTGATCGTTTCGATGATCTCGGCCGCGTGCTGTTCGACCAGGCCGCGCTCGCGGCCGGCGACAGCCTGAAGGACCCGGGCGCCTACGTTGCGCGCCTGAACAAGCTGCTGCTGGAGCTGTCGGCCTGACACGCACGGTGGTCGCCGGGCATGACCCGGCGCTGCCGGGCGCTGGCTGGCATCTGCCAGGCCGGGCTGCTCAGGCCCGGCGATCCAGCAGCGACCCCAGCATCTGGTCCTGGCGGCGGACCAGCGAAGCGTTGGCGGCGAAGGCCACCACCTCCGCGTTTGCCGCCAGCAGATCAGCCAGCGGCGCGGCGGGATCGGCGCCGGCAGCGGTCACCCGGGTCTGCACCCCACCCTGCTCCACCGCCGCGCGCTGCAACTGCAGGCGCGGTGCATCGGCTGTCGCCAGGTTGGCCACGTTGTGCGCGGCCACCTGCACGCCTTGCCCTGCTGCCCGCATGCCGCTCCAGGCCGTTGCCATCACGTTGTCCATGGCGGTCTCCGGGCCACTCGGTGCAGCCCTCCGAAGCCATTAGCGGCTGCCCGGCCGCGACCTTGAGTCCACATCGGGCAGACGGGCCCGGGTGGTAGCATATCCCTCTGATTTCAGCGCCTTTTGCCAATGCTCAGTTTTTTCCGCCGCAAGAAGCCCCAGGACGCCGCCACACCGGACGCGCCCAAGACCCAGCACTACTCGGCTGAAGAGCTGGCGGCGGCATTCCCGTCGGCCGCGCCCGTCGAGGACACCACGGTCGTAGCCGACGCCCCGCCAGCCGTGGCTCCAGCTGAGGCGGTGCCCGTCCCGGCGCCGCCCGCCGCTGCCCCGGCGTCCCCGCCGGCGCCGGCAGCGACCGAACGCGTCCTGGCACCGGAAGACTTCGAGGCCGAGGCACGTGCCGCCGCCGCCGTGCTCGCCCCGCTGGCTCCGGTGATCCCCGCACAGCAGCCCTCCGCACCGGCCGCCGACCTGCCGGTGCTGGTGGATGCCGCACCGGCCCCCGCCGGCAAGTCCGGCTGGCGCGAACGCCTGCGCAACAGCGTCATCGCGCGCAGCTTTGGCGGCCTGTTCTCGCGCAATCCCAAGCTCGACGATGACCTGCTGGACGAACTGGAAACCGCGCTGATCACCGCCGATGTCGGCGTCGGTGCGACCACCGAGCTGGTCGAAGGCCTGCGCAGACGCATGAAGGCACGTGAGTTCGCCGATGCCAACGCACTGCTGGGCGCACTGCGTGCCGACCTGATCGCGATCCTGCAGCCGGTCGCCAGGCCACTGGTGATCGATCGCAACGCCAGGCCCTTCGTGGTGCTGACCGTTGGCGTCAACGGTGTCGGCAAGACCACCACCATCGGCAAGCTGGCCAAGCGCTTCAAGGACGACGGGCACAGCCTGATGCTGGCCGCCGGCGATACCTTCCGTGCCGCTGCCGTGGCCCAGCTGCAGGCCTGGGGCGAGCGCAACGGCGTGGCCGTGGTGGCCCAGGGCCAGAACGCCGACGCCGCCTCGGTGGCCTACGACGCGCTGCAGGCCGGCAAGGCGCGCGGCACGTCGGTGCTGATTGCCGATACCGCCGGCCGCCTGCATACCCAGTCCGGCCTGATGAACGAGCTGGGCAAGATCCGTCGTGTGCTCGGCAAGATCGATCCCGCTGCGCCGCACGAGGTGCTGATGGTGATCGACGGCACCACCGGCCAGAACGCGCTGTCGCAGCTGCGCCAGTTCAACGCCGCGGTGAACGTCACCGGCCTGGTGGTGACCAAGCTGGACGGCACCGCAAAGGGCGGCGTGGTGTTCGCACTGGCCCGCGAGTTCGGCATTCCGATCCGTTTCGCCGGCATCGGTGAGCGCCCGGAAGATCTGCGTGAATTCGATCCGGAAGCCTTCGTCGACGCGCTGCTGCCCGAAGCGCTTGGCAGTGCCTGAGGCCACCGTCGTGCCCGCGGGCGACCCGTTCGTCGCCCGCCTGCTGCACTGGTTCGACGACCACGGCCGCCACGACCTGCCCTGGCAGCATCCGCGCAGCCCCTATCGGGTCTGGCTGTCGGAGATCATGCTGCAGCAGACCCAGGTGGCCACGGTCATCCCGTACTTCCAGCGGTTCCTGCAGCATTTCCCGACCCTGCCCGCGCTGGCCGCGGCCAGCAACGATGCGGTGATGGCGCAGTGGGCCGGGCTGGGCTACTACGCCCGTGCGCGCAACCTGCATGCGGCGGCCCAGCGCTGCGTGGAACTGCATGACGGCGAACTGCCGCGTGATTTCGACGCGCTGCATGCGCTGCCCGGCATCGGCCGCAGCACCGCGGGCGCGATCCTCAGCCAGGCCTGGAACGACCGGTTCCCGATCCTCGACGGCAACGTCAAGCGCGTGCTCAGCCGGTATCACGGCATCGAAGGCTTCCCCGGCCTGCCAGCCATCGAAAAGCAGTTGTGGGCCATCGCCGAAGCGCACGCGGCCCAGGTGCCGGATGGCCGGATGGCCGACTACACGCAGGCGCAGATGGACCTCGGTGCCACCGTGTGCAGCCGCGCCAGGCCCGCCTGCGTGATCTGCCCGCAGCAGCAGGACTGCGTGGCGCGCCGCGAAGGCCGGACCGCCGAGCTGCCCACGCCGAAGCCCGGCAAGGCCCTGCCCGAACGCGAAGCCGTGGCCCTGCTGCTGCGCGATGCCCAGCAGCGCGTGCTGCTGCAGAAGCGACCGGAGACCGGCATCTGGGCGCAACTGTGGACCCTGCCGCAGGCCGACGCCGGTGAAGCGCTGCAGGACTGGTTCGATGCACACGTGGACGGCTCGCTGGAAGATGCCGACGAGCTGCCGGTGCTGCAGCACACCTTCAGCCACTACAGGCTGCACCTGCAGATCCTGTCGCGACAGGTACGCGGCCTGCGCGTGGAAGAATCCTCGCTGCGCTGGGTCACCGCCGACGAACTGCCGACGCTGGGCTTGCCGGCTCCCATCCGCAAGCTGCTTGATGGCACCGCGATCAAACCGCCACAACGCAGATCCAAGAAACCCCGCAACCACGAGTGAGTGCCATGCCCCGAACCGTCTTCTGCCAGTACGAACAACGCGATGCCGAGGGCCTGGACTTCGTGCCCTATCCGGGCGAACTGGGCCAGCGCATCTTCAACCACATCGGCAAGCAGGCCTGGGCGGCATGGCTGGCGCACCAGACGATGCTGATCAACGAGAACCGCCTGTCACCGCGCGACCCGAAGCACCGCGCGTTCCTGGAAGGGGAACTGGTCAAGTTCCTGTTCGAGAAGGACGCGGAGAAGCCCGCCGGCTTCATCCCGGAAGCCTGATCCGGAGATGGCGCCGGCCTAGTTCGCCGGCTCCTCGCGCTCCTGCACCTGCGCCTGCCGCAGCTCCTGTTCCGAAGCACGCAGCGCCTTCACGTCAAGCTTGCGGATGCTGCTGATGAAGCACGGCAGGCGCGGGCCTCCGGTCGGGTCCCGGACCAGCACCTTGTCGAAGCGGGCCGACACGCGGTTCATGCGGCTGGTCAGGCCAATGGCGGTCGCAAACGACAGATCCTGGCAGGGGCCGTTCAATTCCAGCAGGTAGGCCTCGCTGGGCCGGGTCCATACCGCCAGTGCACTGTCGCCCAGTTCGGTCCAGCCGTTGAGGCTGCCGAAGAACTGCATGTCATTCTGCGGTGCGCCGGCGTGCGCCCGGTACAGGTCCAGCCGCTCGGCACTGCTCAGGCGGCCGGTGGTCGCACACGCGGCCAGGGCAAGGCAGAGCCCTGCGATCACAAGCGGGGTCTTCATGTCGATCTCCACGGGGAACCGGGGGCCATCATGCGCCTGCCCGGGTATGGGCGGCGAGAATCCCGGCGCCACCGTTCAGGCGCCGGGAGGTGCACGTTGCCGGCCGCTCAGACGTCGGCGTGGGCCAGCTCGTGCAGGCGCCCTTCGCGCAGTTCCAGCACCCGGTCCAGGCGCCGCGCCAGGCCGCGGTCGTGGGTGACCAGCACCAGGCTGGTATGGCGGGCACGATTGAGTTCAAGCATCAGGTCGAACACGGTGCCGGCCGTGCGATCGTCCAGGTTTCCGGTCGGCTCGTCGCCCAGCACGCAGGCCGGATGGTTCACCAGCGCGCGCGCCACCGCCGCACGCTGGCGCTCGCCACCGGAAAGCTCACCCGGTTTGTGGTCCAGGCGATGGCCCAGCCCGACCGACTCCAGCAGCAAGGTTGCGCGCGCGGCCGCCTCCTCCACTTCAGGACGACCACGGACGAAGGCGGTGGCCCCGTTGACGATGCTGGCCAGCGCCGTCCCCACCACGCCCAGGCCGGCGAACATCGCCCGCTGCGACATCGGCGAATGCGAGCGGGACAGCAGCAGCGGCATCATCACGTTTTCCAGCGCGGTGAATTCCGGCAGCAGGTGATGGAACTGGTAGACAAAGCCCAGCGCCTGGTTGCGCAGCAGGCCACGTGCGGTATCCGACAGCGCCGACATGCGTTGACCGGCCACGTACACCTCGCCGGCACTGGGTACGTCCAGTCCCCCCAGCAGGTGCAGCAGCGTGCTCTTGCCTGCACCGGACGCGCCGATGATGGCCACGGTTTCACCCGCGGTGACGGTCAGGTTCAGGCCGTCGAATACCGGGGTCTGCATGCGCCCTTCGGCATAGATCTTGCCGAGGTGCTCGGCGCGGATCACTTCCTGGCCGCGGTCAAAGGCTTCATTCATAGCGCAGGGCCTCCGCCGGCTGGGTGCGTGCCGCCCGCCAGGCGGGATACAGGGTGGCCAGGAAGCTCATCAGCAGTGCGACCACGGTGATCACCACCACGTCGCCGGTCTGCATGTCCGTCGGCAGGCCGGTGATGTAGTACACGTCTTCCGGCAGCAGCTTGACGTTGAACACGCGCTCGATGGCACCGAGGATGCGTTCCAGGTTGAAGGTCAGGGTGATGCCGCCGATCAGTCCGGCCAGCGTGCCGAAGATGCCGATCAACGAGCCCTGCACCATGAACACCTGCATCACCCCGGCCGGGGTCAGGCCAAGCGTGCGCAGGATGGCGATGTCCGCCTGCTTGTCGGTGACCAGCATCACCTGCGAGGACACCAGATTGAACGCGCCCATGGCGATGATCAGCGACAGCAGGATGCCCATCACCACTTTCTCCATGCGCAGCGAGTGGTAGAGATTGGCGTTCTGCTGGGTCCAGTCACTCACGCGATAGGCGCCGCCGAGATTCTGCGCAAGGTCCACGCCGACTTCCAGCGAGCGGTCCATGTCGTGCAGCTTCAGGCGCACGCCGGTCGCGCCATCGGCGCGCAGTACGCGCTCGAGATCCTTCATGTTGGCGAAGCCGACGCCGCGGTCGACCTCGTTGTAGCCGGCCTCGAAAATACCGCTGACGGTGAAGCGTTTCATCCGCGGAACGGCGCCTGCAGGTGTGCCCTGCACTTCGGCGAAGGTCACCAGCACCTGGTCGCCGACATCGACGCCCAGCCAGATCGCCAGTTCCTTGCCCAGCAGCAGATTGAAGCTGCCGGGTTTCAGGCTGTCGTAGCTGCCCTTGACCACCTTCTGGTCGATCACCGACACCTTCGGCTCCAGTGCCGGGTCGATGCCCTGGATGATCGCACCCTGCACGCGCGGGCCGCTGATCATCGACTGGATCTCGATATAGGGTGCGGCGCCCGCCACGCGCGGGTCCTTGTTGGCCACGTCCACCACGCGCATCCAGTCCGGCATGGGCTCGCCGTCGCGACTGATGGTGGTGTGCGCCGTCATCTGCAGCAGGCGGCTGCGGATTTCCTTCTGGAAGCCGCTCATCACCGCCAGGGTGGTGATCAGCACCGTAACGCCGAGCGCGATGCCCAGGATCGATGCCATCGAAATGAAGGAGATGAAGCCGTTGCGGCGTTTGGCGCGCAGGTAGCGCAGGCCGATGGCCACGGGAATGGGTTTGAACATGCAGGCACGCCGGACGATTCAGCCTATGGTGCCATCGACCGGGCTCGACGGGAAACGGCGCGTGCGGCGACGGCCAGTCGCAGTTCACGTCGCTGCCCGGCATCGAGCACATCCGGCCAGAACAGCAGGCGCCGCTGCCGCCGCCCCTGGCGCCCATGCAGCAACAGCCACGGGCCACGGATCACCAGCTGTGGAGCGTCCAGCGCCTGCCCCGCCACCTGCAGCGGAGCGGGCAACGCCGGCAGGCACACCCTCACCTTCGGCCGGCGCAGGCGCCAGAAGAGCTCGGCCAGGCCCAGCGCCCAGACCAGCAGTACGACGGGAACCAGGGCGTCTCGGGGCAGATCCGAAGCGCGCAGCAGCCAGGGGGCGGCGAGCAGTACCGCCAGCTGGGCACCCGCCTGCAGCCGTGAAGGGCGCCACTCAAGGCTTGAGGGCGCGGATCCTGTCCATGAGCGGGATGGCGTGCGCATGCGGGCAGACCTCGTAGCCCATGAACCAGCGCCACAATTTATCGTCCTCACAGTCGAGCAGGAACAGGAAAACCTCGCGCTCTTCGGTCGGCGCAGCGCTCCATTCGCGGTCGAGGTAACGTTCGAACAGCTGGTCCAGTTCGCGCATGCCACGCCGGCAGCGCCAGCGCAGCTTCTTCAGCAGGGTCTCTTCATCCATTGCAGGCCTCCAGATACAGCGAAGCCACGCATGGCGTGGCTCGGCTGGGGTGCGTGCGACCGCCGTCGATGCGGCCGCATGCGGGATGGATCAGGCGCGACGCTCCATCATGAGCTTCTTGATCTCGGCAATCGCCAGCGCCGGGTTCAGGCCCTTCGGGCAGGTGCGGGCGCAGTTCATGATGGTGTGGCAGCGGTACAGCTTGAACGGATCTTCCAGATCGTCCAGGCGCGCACCGGTGTCCTCATCGCGCGAGTCGATGATCCAGCGGTAGGCCTGCAGCAGGATCGCCGGCCCCAGGTAACGCTCGCCGTTCCACCAGTAGCTCGGGCAGCTGGTCGAGCAGCAGGCGCACAGGATGCACTCGTACAGGCCATCGAGCTTCTTGCGGTCTTCCGGCGACTGCAGGCGCTCGCGATCCGGCGGCGCCGGGGTCTGCGTGCGGATCCACGGCTTGATCGAGGCGTACTGCGCGTAGAAGTGGGTCAGGTCCGGCACCAGATCCTTGACCACGTTCATGTGCGGCAGCGGGTAGATCGGCACTTCCTTCTTGCCGCAGTCCGCGATGGCGCGGGTGCAGGCCAGCGTGTTGGTGCCGTCGATGTTCATCGCGCACGAACCGCAGATGCCTTCGCGGCAGGAGCGACGGAAGGTCAGGGTCGGGTCGATCTCGTTCTTGATCTTGATCAGCGCGTCCAGGACCATCGGACCGCAGGCGTCCAGATCGACCTCATAGGTATCGGTGCGCGGATTGCTGTCGTCGTCCGGACTCCAGCGGTAGATCTTGAAGGTACGCACGTTCTTGCCGCCGTTCTTGACGGGGAAGTGCTGGCCCTTCGTGATCTTGGAATTCTTGGGGAGTGAAAACTCGGCCATGGCTGCTCTCGTTGGCTCAGGCGGCCCGCGCCCTCAAGGCGCGGATTGCATGGTAGGCGGGGTCGGATCAGTACACGCGCGGCTTCGGCGGCACCACGGACACGTCATCGGTCAACGTGTACATGTGCACCGGACGGTAGTCGAAGCTGCACTTGCCCTTCTCGTCGACGCTGACCAGGGTGTGCTTCTGCCAGTTGACGTCGTCGCGGTCCGGGAAGTCCTCGTGCGCATGCGCGCCGCGGCTTTCCTTGCGCTGTTCGGCCGAGTTGATCGTCGCCACCGCGTTGAGCAGCAGGTTGTTCAGCTCGTAGGTCTCGATCAGGTCCGAGTTCCACACCAGCGAACGGTCCGAGACCTTCACGTCCTGGAACGAATCGAAGATCTTGTCCATCTTCTCGCAGCCTTCCTTCAGCGTCTGGCTGGTGCGGAAGACGGCCGCGTCGGCCTGCATGGTGCGCTGCATGCGGTCGCGGATGACCGAGGTCGGGGTATCGCCGTTGGCGTGGCGCAGCTTGTCCAGCAGGCCCAGCGCCTTGTCGCAGGCATCGGCCGGCAGCGGCTTGTGCGCCGCGCCCGGCTTGATGGTCTCGGCACAGCGGTTGGCCACCGCGCGGCCGAACACCACCAGATCCAGCAGCGAGTTGGAGCCCAGGCGGTTGGCGCCGTGCACGGACACGCAGGCGGCTTCGCCGATGGCGTACAGGCCCGGCACCACGGCATCGGGGTTGTCGCCGACCTTGCGCACCACTTCACCGTGGTAATTGGTCGGGATGCCACCCATGTTGTAGTGCACGGTCGGGATGACCGGGATCGGCTGCTTGTGCACGTCGACGCCGGCGAAGATGCGGGCGCTCTCGGCGATGCCCGGCAGCTTGTCATCGATCACGCCCGGGCCCAGGTGGGTCAGGTCGAGCAGGATGTGGTCCTTGTGCTCGCCGACACCGCGGCCTTCGCGGATCTCGATGGTCATCGAACGGCTGACCACGTCGCGCGATGCCAGATCCTTGTAATGCGGTGCATAGCGCTCCATGAAGCGCTCGCCGCTGCTGTTGCGCAGGATGCCACCTTCACCGCGGACACCCTCGGTGATCAGGCAGCCGGCGCCGTAGATGCCGGTCGGGTGGAACTGCACGAACTCCATGTCCTGCATGGCGATGCCGGCACGCATGGCCAGGCCGCCACCGTCGCCGGTGCAGGTATGCGCGGAAGTTGCGCTGAAATAGGCTCGGCCGTAGCCGCCGGTGGCCAGTACCACGCCCTGGGCGCGGAACAGGTGCAGCGTGCCGTCGGACATGTCCAGGGCCAGCACGCCGCGGCAGACGCCTTCGTCGTCGAAGATCAGGTCGAGCGCGAAGTACTCGATCATGAAGCGCGCGTCGTGCTTCAGCGACTGCTGGTACAGCGTATGCAGCATCGCGTGGCCGGTACGGTCGGCCGCCGCGCAGGTGCGCTGCGCCGCCGGGCCTTCGCCGTACTTGGTGGTCATGCCACCGAACGGGCGCTGGTAGATCTTGCCTTCGGCGGTACGCGAGAACGGCACGCCGTAGTGCTCGAGCTCGATGATGGCCGGAATGGCCTCACGGCACATGTATTCGATGGCGTCCTGGTCGCCCAGCCAGTCCGACCCCTTGATGGTGTCGAAGAAGTGGTAACGCCAGTCGTCCTCACCCATGTTGCCGAGCGCGGCGGAGATACCGCCCTGGGCGGCGACGGTGTGCGAACGGGTCGGGAAGACCTTGGTCAGGCACACGGTCTGCAGGCCCTTGGCGGCCAGGCCGAACGTGGCACGCAGGCCGGCGCCGCCGGCGCCCACCACGACCATGTCGTACTTGTGTTCGGTGATCTTGTAAGCGGACATCTAGTCTGGATTCCTGTGTAGGTGCCTGGGCTCAGGCAACGCCGAGGGCGATGCGGCCCACCGCGAACACACTGACGATCATGCCGAGCACGGCGACGAACTTCACCGCGGTCTGCAGCACCAGGGCCAGCAGCGATTCGTGGATGTAATCTTCCAGCACGACCTGCATGCCGAGCTGTGCGTGCCAGAACATGGCGATCAGCAGGCCGATCAGCGGCACCGCGTTCCACGGCTTGGCGATGGCAGCAGTGGCGGTCGCGTAGTCGGAACCCAGCAGGCCCAGCACGAAGACCAGGAACCAGATCCCCAGCACCACCAGGGCGGCGGCGGTCAGGCGCTGGTGCACGAAGTGCTCGGTGCCGGTCTTGGCCGAACCCAGGCCACGCACGTTCTTCAGCGGAGTACGGAACTTGCTCACGCGGCACCTCCAAACATCACGTAGGCCCACACCAGCAGGGTGATCACCAGGCTGCCGATGACCGACAGCCAGCTGCTGCGGATGAAGGCGGGGATGCTGAAGCCGATGGCGAAGTCCTGCACCACATGGCGGATGCCATTGCACAGGTGATAGGCGAACGACCATGTCCACGCGAACAGGAACACGCGGCCATACCAGGCCCCGGCATGGCCGGTGAAGCAGTTCCACGAATCGGGCCCCATCATCAGGGCCAGCAGGCCCGCAGCGATGATGAGGGCACCAACAGACAGAAAGACGCCAGTGGCTCGATGCAGGATCGAGGTGGCCATCTGAATCTGCCAGCGATACACCTGAAGGTGCGGGGAAAGTGGGCGTTGTCTGGTCGCCATTCGCTGGGCTCGTTGTCTCGGCTGGGCGGCACGCGGCCGCGTTGGCTCAATGCTGATCAGAAATCGATGCAGCGTCCGTTTTTCTCCCAATCGCCATACCGCACCGGATCGAGTCCGCCGCGGCCGCCGAATTCCTCTGCCTTTTCCTGTTCCACGGGCACGGGTGCCGCAGGGACCAGCGGGGCTTCAGTTTCGTCGTCGGGAGTGGGGGTTGTTTGGCCTATCATGGTCGGTCTCGCAACGCACAAATTTTAGACCTCGTTCACGTGCCTGACAACCTGCCCCCTGCTTTCGTCGGATATCCACGCCTTCCGGGCCACCAGCTGGTGAGCCTGCAGGGCGTGGACGCAGCTGCCTTCGCCCATGCCCAGTTCAGCAGCGATGTCCTCGCTCTGCCCCAGCAGCACTGGCAGTGGAGCGCCTGGCTGAGTGCCAAGGGCCGCACCCTGGCGGTGTTCCAGCTGCTCCGGCTGGCTGAGGATCACGTGATGCTGGTGTTCGCCGATGGCGACGCGGATGCGACTGCGTCGCAACTGCAGCGTTTCGTGTTCCGCCGCAAGGTCAAGGTGCAGCTGCGCGACGATCTGGCCGTGGCCGGCGCGTTCACCGCACCGGAAGCGGCTACCGGCGCGGCGATCGCCGCCAATGCAGGCGGTTGGGAGCTGGACCTGGGCAGCGACGCGCTGCCGCGCGCGCTGCGCATCGGTGCCACTGACACCTTCCCGGCCGGTGGGCCGGACGACGACGCGGCCTTTGTATTGGCCTGGCGCCAGGCTGACCTGCGGTATGGCCTGCCCCGGCTGGAGCAGAGCCAGCGCGAGGTGTGGACGCCGCAGCAGTTGGGGCTGGACCGTCTGAACGGCTACAGCGTGAAGAAAGGCTGCTACCCGGGCCAGGAAATCGTCGCCCGCACCCACTTCCTCGGCAAGGCCAAGCGCGCGGTGCAGCTGCTGCACACCCATGCGCCGGCGCAGGCCGGTGACGGCGTGCAGCAGGACGGCGCGGCACTGGGCACGATCGCCAGCGTGGCCGGCGATCTCGCGCTGGCGGTGCTGCCGCTTGAAACGGGCGACGCTGCGCTGCAGGTCGGCGATGCGCCCGCGCAGCGGATTCCACTGCTGGATGGCCTGGCGCGCTGAGGCTGCGCCCCATCCACGCAGGGCGGGGATCTGCCGATGACGCCGGGCATGGCCCGGCGCCACCAAGTCTTACAGGCGCTCGCCGGTTTCCGCGTTGAAGAAGTGCAGGCCCTGCGGGTGGATCGCCACGCGGATGTCCTCGCCCACGGCCGGCAGCGCCTGCGGCGCCACCCGCATGGTCAGTGCATGCTGGCCGCTGCTGAGGTTGACGAAGATCTCGTTGCCGACCGGCTCGATGCCCTCGATGCGCGCGGTGAACGCATGCGCGTCGTCGCCCGTGGCGGGCTGCAGGTGCTCCGGGCGCACGCCGACGTTGATCGGCTTCTGCAGCCATGCGGGGTCGATCGTGGCCTGGCCCAGCGGCGCGCGCCACTCACCCTCGACCACCGTCACGCCGCCCGCATCGCCCTGCAATGTCCCGCGCAGCACGTTCATCGCCGGGCTGCCGAGGAAACCGGCCACGAACAGGTTGGCCGGGCGGTCATACAGCGCCATCGGCGTATCGATCTGCTGGATGATGCCGTCCTTGAGCACCACGATGCGCTGGCCCAGCGTCATCGCTTCGACCTGGTCGTGCGTGACATAGATCATGGTCGTACCCAGCTTGCGGTGCAGCTGCGCGATCTCGGTACGCACGCTGTGGCGCAGCTTGGCATCGAGATTGGACAGCGGCTCGTCGAGCAGGAACACCGCAGGTTCGCGCACCAGCGCGCGCCCCAGCGCAACACGCTGGCGCTGGCCACCTGACATCGCCTTGGGCAGCTTGTCCATCATCTCGGTCAAGCCAAGCGTCTGCGCCGCTTCGGCAATCCGCCTGTCGATGGTCGCCTTGTCGTGGCCACGCAGCTTCAGGCCGAACGCCAGGTTCTCGGCCACGGTCATGTGCGGGTAAAGCGCATAACTCTGGAACACCATGGCGATGTCGCGATCCTTCGGTGCCACATCGTTGACCACGCGGTCACCGATGCTCAGCGTGCCACCGCTGATCTCCTCCAGGCCTGCCACCATCCGCAGCAGGGTCGACTTACCACAGCCGGAAGGACCGACCAGCACCATCAGTTCGCCATCGGCGACCTCGAAAGTGGCGTCCTTCACCGCAACCTGGCCGTTGTCGTAGACCTTGCGCACACCCTGCAACTGCACTTTTGCCATATCACCTGATCCGGTCTGCCCGACGCCGGGCTGTCTTTTGGGACTGCCTCGGCCCTCCCGATGGCAGCAATGATTGCGCGACTGCCGCATGACGGCGAGCACTGCAATCGAATACAGTTGCCCATTCTGCCATGTAAACGTTTTCACGTGGCACTATCCGATGGTCGGTGCGCACCGACCTGCGTCGGCGGACAATGGAACGTTCGCCGGTGCGGTGGTTTCGCATGGAACGGCCTGCCGGTATCCCCTGCAGATCGCGTTCCGCGAACCTCGGACAGGCAGTTGCGCGGATGTCCCCCGAACCCAGCCATGAAGCGATTGACAACGATGTCACCCGGATCTGAAACTCGAGCCATGCACGACACCCTCTTCCTGTTCGGTGCCACAGGTGATCTGGCCCAGCGCTACCTGTTCCCTTCGCTGCTGCGCCTGCTTGGCGATGGTCTGCTGCCGGAGGATTTCCGCATCCGTGCGCTGGCCCTGTCCGGCCATGACACCGAGGCCTTCCATGACATCCTGCGTCCGCGCCTGCAGCAGGCCATGCCGATGGCCTCGCAGGACGACATCGCCGCGCTGCTGCGCCGCATCGACTACCGCTCGGTGGACCTGCGCGATGTCGACTCGGTCGCCGCCGCCGTCTCAGACCTGGTGGACCGCCGGTGCGTGAGCTACCTGGCCATTCCGCCGGGCCTGTACATCTCCACCTGCGAAGGCCTGGCCAAGGGGGGCGCCCTCGCCGCACCGGCCCGGCTGATGCTGGAGAAGCCGATCGGCAGCGACAGCGAAAGTGCCGAGGAAATCATCAGCACCATCGGCCAGTGGATCGACGAAGACCGCGTGTTCCGCCTGGATCACTATCTGGGCAAGGCTGCGGTGCAGAACCTGATCGCCCTGCGCTTCGGCAACACCCTGCTGGAGGCGGTGTGGAACCGCAACTACATCGAGTCGGTGCACATCCTGGTCGCAGAGAGCGAAGGCGTGGACGGCCGCGACGCGTACTACGCACGCTCCGGCGCCCTGCGTGACATGGTGCAGAGCCATATCCTGCAGCTGCTGTGCCTGGTGGCGATGGAACCGCCGGCGTCGCTCGAAGCCGACCGCATCCGCGACGAGAAGGTCAAGGTGCTGCGCGCCCTGCGCCCCCTCGACGCCCAGCATGCCGCCCGCGACAGCGTGCGCGGCCGCTATACCGCCGGCACCATCAACGGCCAGCCGGCACAGGCCTATCAGCCGCCGGAAGGCAGCGACGTGGAAACCTTCGCCGGCGTCACCGCGCACATCGACAACTGGCGCTGGTCCGGCGTTCCCTTCCATCTGGTCACCGGCAAGCGCCTGCCCGAGCGCACCACCCGCGTGGTGGTGACCCTCAAGCCGGTCACCCATTGGCTGTTCGAGCGCCCGCAGCGCGCGCAGGCCGCACCCAATCGCCTGGTGTTCCAGCTGCAGCCGCAGGAAAACATCGAGCTGGGCCTGATGAGCAGCCTGGCCGGTCCGGAATGGGGCGCGCTGGAACTGCATCCGCTGGAACTGGAGCTGTCGGTGCCGACGGGACTGCACCGCCGCATCGCTTACGAGCGCCTTTTCCTGGACGCCTTCAACGGCAACCATGCGCTGTTCGTGCGCGACGACGAAGTGCGCGCCGCCTGGGCGTGGATCGACAGCGTCGCCGATGCCTGGAAGGCAGCCGGCCTGCCGCTCCAGCCTTACCCTGCTGGCCAGTGGGGTCCGGCGGATGCCAGCGACTTCCTGCCACAGGGCGTGGATGCGCCGGACGCCGGAGCTTCGGCATGAGTGGCAGCTCGCAGCCGGTTCTGGTCGCCGACATCGGCGGCACCAATGCCCGCTTCGCACTGGCCGACACTTCGCTGGATGCGCCCCTGCAGAAGGACAGCATCCGCGAGTTCGCAGTCGCCGAGTTCCCGTCGCTGGGCGATGCCGCCCGCCACTACCTTGAGCAGGCCGGGGCCAGCGCGCGCCGCGGCGTGTTTGCCGTGGCCGGCCGCGTCGATGGCGACGAGGCACGCATCACCAACCATCCGTGGGTGATCTCGCGCAGCCGCACCGCAGCGATGCTCGGCTTCGACGAGCTGCACCTGATCAACGACTTCGCCGCACAGGCGATGGCCGTCGCCCTGCTGCAACCGCAGGATGTGGTGCAGATCGGCGGTGCGCACTGGACGCCAGCCGCACCGGGCCAGCCACGCAACTACGGAGTGATCGGCCCTGGCACGGGCCTCGGCGTCGGTGGCCTGGTGGTGCGCCACGGCCGCAGCTACCCGCTGGAAACCGAAGGCGGTCACGTCAGCTTCCCGCCGGGCACGCCGGAAGAAGTGCGGATCCTGGAGATCCTGTCCGAGCAGTTCGGCCGCGTGTCCAACGAGCGTCTCATCTGCGGTCCCGGCCTGGTCAACATCCATCGTGCGGTCTGTGAGATGGCCGGTGTCGACCCGGGCCATCTGCAGCCGGCCGACGTCACCGCCCGTGCCGCGCTCGGCGATCCGCAGGCGATGCGCACCGTGGATGTGTTCTGCGCAGTGTTCGGCGCCATCGCCGGCGACCTGGTGCTGATCCAGGGTGCCTGGGATGGCGTGTTCCTGACCGGCGGCCTGGTGCCCAAAATGCTGGATTCGCTGCAGCACTCCGGCTTCCGCCAGCGCTTCGAGCACAAGGGCCGGTTTTCCTCGATCATGGCGCGGGTGCCTTCGCTGGCGATCATGCACCCCTGCCCCGGCCTGCTGGGCGCTGCCGCCTATGCAGCCGATGCCGAACGTGACGCTCCGGGAGTTGCCGCATGAGCCCTGTCTTCCAGGACGACCGCATCGATTTTGTCAGTCACGGCGATGCCGATGGCTGGATCGAAGCGGTGGCCACCGAAATGGCACAGACCATCAACCGTGACATCAACGAAGTCGGCCGCGCACGCATCCTGCTGTCCGGTGGCACCACGCCGGCGCCGGTGTACCAGGCGCTGGCAGAAATGGAAGTGCACTGGGACCGCGTGGAAGTGAGCCTGGCCGATGAGCGCTGGCTGTCGCCGCAGGATCGCGACAGCAATGCCTGGCTGGTACGCGAGCACCTGCTCAAGCGCGCCGAAGGTGCACATTTCGACCCGCTGGTGCGCATCGGCAAGCCGCTTCCGGAATGCGTGTACACCGCCAATCTGCAGGCACAGCACAGCCAGCCGCCCAGCCTGGTCGCGCTCGGCATGGGCAATGATGGCCACACGGCCTCGTTGTTCCCCGGCTCGAAGGACCTGGCCCGCGCGCTGGAAAGCCCCCTGCCCTATGCCGCACTGGATGCGACCGGCTGCCCGGGCGCCAACCAGTGGCCGCTGCGGATCACGCTGACCCCGCACGGCCTGCGCCAGTGCCGCCAGCGCCTGCTGCTGCTGCGCGGCAAGCAGAAGCTGCAGGTGCTGCGGCAGGCGCTGGACAGCAACAATGCCCAGCAGTACCCGATCCTCAACGCAATCCACCTGGAAGGCGCGCGCCTGCGCGTCCACTGGGCAGATTGATGTCGGTGGCGGCATATCGCCGCCGCCCACCTCTCGCCACCTCGAACGCCGGTAGCCAATGAGCCTCCATCCGCAACTGCAAGCCATCACCGACCGCGTCATCCGTCGCAGCGCTGCCTCGCGCGCGGCCTACCTGGCCGCTGTCGACGCCGCCCTGCGCGAAGGCCCCTTCCGCAGCCGCCTGAGCTGCGGCAATCTCGCCCATGGTTTCGCTGCCTGCGGCGGCACTGACAAGAGCCGCCTGCGCGGCGGGGTGACGCCGAACCTGGGCATCATCACCGCCTATAACGACATGTTGTCGGCCCACCAGCCGTTCGAGACCTATCCGGAGCAGATCCGCGGGATCGCCCGTGAACTGGGCGCCACCGCGCAGGTGGCCGGCGGTGTGCCGGCGATGTGCGACGGCGTCACCCAGGGCCGCGGCGGCATGGAACTTTCGCTGTTCTCGCGCGATGTGATCGCGCAGGCCACCGCGATCGGCCTCAGCCATGACATGTTCGATACCACGGTCTACCTTGGCGTGTGCGACAAGATCGTGCCCGGCCTGCTGATCGGCGCGCTCGCGTTCGGCCACCTGCCGGCGGTGTTCATTCCGGCCGGCCCGATGACACCGGGCATTCCGAACAAGCAGAAGGCCGAGGTGCGCGAACGCTATGCGGCCGGCGAAGCCACCCGCGAAGAACTGCTGGAGGCCGAGTCGGCCTCCTACCATGGCGCAGGCACCTGCACCTTCTACGGTACCGCCAACTCCAACCAGGTACTGCTGGAAGCGATGGGCGTGCAGCTGCCAGGCGCATCCTTCGTCAACCCGGGCACTGCGCTGCGCGATGCGCTCACCCGCGAGGCCACCGAGCGTGCGCTGGAGATCACCGCGCTGGGCGAGGATTTCCGTCCGCTCGGCCGGATCATCGACGAGCGCGCGATCATCAACGCCGTCATCGCCCTGATGGCCACCGGCGGCTCGACCAACCACACCATCCACTGGATCGCGGTCGCACGTGCCGCCGGCATCGTGCTGACCTGGGACGACTTCGACGAGCTGTCGCAGCTGATTCCCCTGCTGGCCCGCGTCTATCCGAACGGCGACGCCGACGTGAACCGCTTCGCGGCGGCCGGCGGCCCGGCTTTCGTGTTCGGAGAATTGATCAGGGCCGGGCTGATGCACGGCGACCTGGTCAGTGTGGCGCGCGGCGGCATGGCCGATTACGCCCGCGAACCGCAGCTGCGTGACGGCACCCTGGTCTATCTGCCCGGGCTGGAGCGCAGTGCCGACGAGGAGGTGGTGCGCGGCGTCGACGCTCCGTTCGAGAGCCAGGGTGGCCTGCGCCTGCTGCGCGGCAACCTGGGCCGGTCGTTGATCAAACTGTCGGCGGTGAAGCCGCAATACCGTTCGATCGAAGCACCGGCCGTTGTCGTTGATGCGCCCCAGGTGCTCAACAAGCTGCATGCTGCCGGGCTGCTTCCCCAGGATTTCGTGGCGGTGGTGCGCTACCAGGGCCCGCGCGCGAACGGCATGCCGGAGCTGCATTCGCTGGCGCCGCTGCTGGGCCTTCTGCAGAATCAGGGCCGACGCGTTGCGCTGGTCACCGATGGCCGGTTGTCCGGGGCGTCGGGCAAGATCCCGGCAGCGATCCATGTCACGCCGGAAGCCGCGCGTGGGGGTCCGCTGGCGAAAGTCCGCGAGGGCGACATCATCCGCCTGGATGGCGAGGCGGGCACGCTGGACGTCCTGGTGGACGCTGCGGAATGGGCAGCACGCACTCAGGCCCCGAACACCGCGCCCGCGGCGAATGATCTGGGCCGCAACCTGTTCGCGATCAACCGTCGTGTGGTCGGGCCGGCCGATCAGGGGGCCATTTCGATTTCGTGCGGGCCGGCAGCGGCCGATGGCGGGCCGTGGGATTACGACGCCGAGTACGAACTGGGACACGATGCGGCGGCGGCGGCAGCGCCGCATGAGGCGAAGGACGCCTGAGGGTTGAAGAGCGCTGCGGGTGTGTTGCGGCGGCGAGTGTGCTGGTGGCGGCGTCACACTTTCCGGCGCATCAACGCCGCGAAGTGATCACTGAAAATCAAATTCGGAAGCAAAGGCAGAAGCAGAGCTATGGGTATCGAACAACATCAGCTGAAGGCGGCGGAGCTGTTGCATGCGGCGGGCATCCTGCCGGTGGTGACGATTCATACGCTGGACCAGGCCCGTGCGGTGAGTGCGGCGCTGCTGGAAGGCGGTCTGCCAGCGATCGAGCTGACGTTGCGCACGCCGGTGGCGATGGAGGCGTTGGCCATGCTCAAGCGCGAACTGCCGGACGTGGTGGTGGGTGCCGGTACGGTGCTGACCGTTGAGCAGATGCAGCAGTCGATTGATGCCGGCGCGGACTTCCTGGTGACCCCGGGTACGCCGCCCGCGCTGGCCGATGCGCTGGCCGCTGCGCCGCTGCCGGTGGTGCCCGGTGCGGCGACGCCGACCGAGCTGCTGTCGCTGCATGCGCGCGGATTCCGGGTGTGCAAGCTGTTCCCGGCCACGGCGGTCGGCGGCCTGGCGATGATCAAGGGCGTGGCCGGTCCAATTGCCGATCTGAAGCTGTGCCCGACCGGCGGCATCACGGAAAACACCGCCGCCGAGTACCTCGAGCAGAAGAACGTCGTCTGCATCGGTGGCTCATGGATGGTGCCCGGCAACTGGATTGCGGACGGCGACTGGGACAAGGTGCGCGCCAGCGCCATGCAGGCGGCGGCCATCGTCAAGCGCGTGCGCGGCACCTGAGCGCCCGATGGGTGAGCGCGGGACCGACGCTTGGCCCCGCGACCGCGGGCCGGAACTGGAAGACAGATTCCGGGCGCGCGACGCACCTCAGCCGTTGGCTGAAACCCTCACAGCGGCCGTGCCGGATCCACCAGCCCGTACTGGCTGGCCATGCGCGCCAGCGCGATGTTGTCATGGATACCCATCTTCTCGAACAGGCGTGCCTTGTGCGTGTTGACGGTCTTGGCGCTGAGGCTGAGGCGGCGCGCGATGTCTTCCTGGCGCAATCCCTGGGTCAGCAGCAGCGCCACTTCCAGCTCGCGCGGAGACAGGGTGTCGAACGGCGAACCATTCCCCTCCACCGTCGACAGCGCCAGATTCTGCGCGATGCTGGTGCCCAGGTAGCGGCGCCCGCCTGCCACGTCGCGCACCGCGCGCAGCAGTTCCTGGGCGTCGCAGCCCTTGCCGATGTACCCGGCCGCGCCGGCTTCCAGCAGCCGCTTCGGCAGCGGGCCATCCTCCAGGACGGACACGATCACCACGCGCGTGCTGCGATGGCCGCGCACGATGCGCTCGGTCACTTCCATGCCGCTGACACCCGGCAGGTGCAGGTCGCACAGCACCACGTCCGGCTGCAGCTGGCGGATCTCGCGCAGCGCGTCCTCGCCGGTCTCGGCCTCGCCCACCACCTCGATGTCGGTCTCACCCGACAGGATCATCTTCATCCCGGTGCGGACCAGTGCGTGGTCGTCCACCAGGTAGACTCGAATCGTCATTCACGTACCTCTTCGAATGCGGCCATTGCGGGTCAAGCTAGGCAGGGTGCCGAACCCTCGCAAGCGCGGTCGAAGTGCATACCGGGCAAGAGTGCCGGGTTGATCACAGTCTCACGCATTGTGCTTACCCCCTGTCTTGCAGAACCCACTGCAACGAAACAGCTCATCTATCACGTAGACGCCCGCGAAGAGCCATCCACGTCACTCCCCCTGTGTTGATGCTTCGCTGGCCGTCGATGGCGGCGAATCGCGGCGTCGCCAGGGATGCCGACGACTGAACATGACCAGGTAGCACCCTACCACCCAAACCAGTGCTGCACACCATCCGGCCAGGATATCCGACGGGTAATGGACCCCGAGATAGACCCGGGACACGCTGACCAGCAAGCTGAACGCAGGGGCCAGCACCAGCACCGGCCAGCGCCAGCGGGTATTCCAGGCCAGAAGTACCAGGGTTGCCGCCAGGGTCATCGACCCCATGGCGTGACCACTGGGGAAACTGAACGTCGATTCCGGTGCGATGGACTCCCACAGGCTGGGGCGGTCCCGCTGGAAGAACCGCTTGCTGCCCATGTTCAACAGTGCCGATCCGAGGAAACTGACAGCCACGAAGGTGGCCTCGCGCCAGCGGCGGTAGCCCAGCAGTGCCGCGACGATCAGCACATCGGCGGGAATCAGGAACCACTCGTAACCCAGCCGGGACAGCAGCACGAAGAACCGGTCCAGCCACGGCGAATGCAGGCCGTGCATCTGCCACAGCAGCGGCGCGTCGAAATGGAACGATTCAAACTCATGCACCTCGTCGGCCAGCGCGACGAAGCCGGCCAGCGGCAACAGCACGCCGGCGAACAGCAGGACCAGGCGCCACGCATTGCGCGCCATCCAGTGACGGAAGCCGGAGGCCGGCTCCGGCGCGGCAAGGATCGCGGGCTTATCCTGCGCTTCGGACATAGGTTCGTTCGACGTAATCGTCGATCAGGGCGACGAATTCCTGGGCGATGTTCTCGCCACGCAGGGTCACCTTCTTCTCGCCATCGACGAACACCGGCGCCGACGGCGCCTCCCCGGTTCCCGGCAGCGAGATGCCGATGTTGGCGTGCCGCGATTCTCCCGGGCCGTTGACCACGCAGCCCATCACCGCCAGGGTCATGTTTTCCGCCCCCGGGTGCTGCACTTTCCACAGCGGCATCTTCTCGCGCACGTGGTTCTGCACCACCTTGGCCAGCTCCTGGAAGAACTCGGAGGTGGTGCGGCCGCATCCCGGGCAGGCCGTCACCAGCGGCGTGAACGCGCGCTGGCCGGTGGTCTGCAGCAGCTCCTGGGCGACGATCACTTCCTGCGTCCGCGACTGGCCCGGCTCGGGCGTCAGCGAGATGCGGATGGTGTCGCCGATACCTTCCTGCAGCAGCACGCTCAGCGCCGCTGCCGACGCAACGATGCCCTTGCTGCCGATGCCGGCTTCGGTCAGGCCCAGATGCAGCGCGAACTCCGAACGCTGTGCCAGGTCACGGTAGACCGCGATCAGCTCCTGCACGCCACTGACCTTGGCCGACAGCACGATGCGGTCGCGCGGCAGGCCCAGCTCCACGGCCTGTTCGGCCGAATCCAGCGCTGACCGGATCAGTGCCTCGCGCAGGACACGTCCGGCGTCCCAGGGCTGCTCGCGCTCGTTGTTCTCATCCATCAGCCTGGCCGCCAGCGCCTGGTCCAGCGAGCCCCAGTTGGCGCCGATGCGCACCGGCTTGTTGTAGCGGATGGCGAACTCGATCAACTGCGCGAACTGCAGGTCCTTCTTCTTGCCGAAGCCCACATTGCCCGGATTGATGCGGTACTTGGCCAGTGCTTCGGCACACGCCGGTTCGGCGGTCAGCAACTGATGGCCGTTGTAGTGGAAATCACCGATCAGCGGCACGTCGATGCCCATCATCGCCAGCTTGTCGACGATGCGCGGGATCGCGGCCGCGGCCTCGACGGTGTTGACGGTCAAGCGCACCATTTCCGAACCGGCGCGCCAGAGCTCGGCGACCTGCTTCACGCTGGAGGCCACGTCGGAGGTGTCGGTATTCGTCATCGACTGCACCACCACCGGCCTGCCGCCGCCGACGGTGACTCCGCCGATCTGGACGGCGTGGGTCTGGCGACGGGACCAGGCGGTGGGCTCGGAAGGCGGGGTCGGGCGGGTAACGGCGTCGTGCATGCGGGCATTCTAGCGCCCGCCTCCGGTTTCCGGGTGACTCGCATTCAGCCGCCGGCACGGCTGCGGCCGATTGTCGCAGGCACACCCGCCCGCGAACGCATACGATGGGCGCGAATGACCGGTCCCGACGCCCCGTTTCTCCGCACCCTGTGCAGCCTGCGATGGCTGGCCGTGGCCGGCCAGGCCGCCACCATCCTGGTCGCCACCTGGGTGCTGGGCCTGCCGCTGCCGCCACTGCCGCTGTGGGCCGGCGTCGCCGTGCTCGCGCTGTTCAATGTCTACACCCAGCTGCGGCCGGAAGGGGCCGATACCGCGCCACTGACAGCCTTCGGCCACATCCTGGTGGACGTGATCATCCTGACCTGGATGATCAGCTGGAGCGGCGGCATGGCCAATCCGTTCAGCTCCCTGTTCCTGATCCTGATTGCGTTGGCCGCCTTCGCCCTGCCCCTGCGCTGGGCGTTGGCGGTGGCCCTGGCCTGCCTGCTCGGCTACGCCGCCAGCGGACTGTTCGGCCAGCCGCTGCCGGACGGCTACTTCCGTGCGCAGGACCTGAACCGCTGGGGCGTAGTCGCCAATTTCCTGATCTCCGCCACTGTCGTGCTGACGTTCTCCACGCGCCTGGCCCTGGCCCTGCGGCAACGGGAACTGGAGCTCTCGGCACTGCGTGAACGCTTCGCCCGCAACGAGGGCATTGTCGCCCTGGCCACCCACGCCGCCTCGGTGGCGCATGAACTGAACACGCCGCTGGCGACCATGACCCTGCTGGCCGACGACGTTGCCGAGCGCAGCGAGGAGCCGGAAGTACGCGAGGACATGGAAACCCTGCGCGAACTGCTCGTGCAGTGCCGCGAACGGGTGCTGGCACTGGCCGCGCCGGCATCGGCCGACATGCCCGGACGCAGCCGCTCCAGCGCCCAGCAGGTGCTGGAACAATGGCGGCTGGTGCGGCCGACCATCGACCTGCACCGCAACGACGATGCGCCGCTGCGGCTGCCGCTGGACCCCGGCGTGGGCCACCTGCTGATGGTCCTGCTCAACAACGCGGCCGATGCCGGAGAGCAGGCCGGGCGCCCGCGCGTGGACCTGAGCCTGCGCATCGACGGCGACGACCTGATCGGCGAAGTCCGCGACTACGGCCACGGCTTCGATGCCCGCGCCGCCGTGCTGCCGGGCACGCTGTTCGGCAGCAGCAAGAGCGAGGGCATGGGCGTCGGCCTGGCCCTGTCCCATGCCACCATCGAACGCCTCGACGGCGAGATGTGGATGCGCCCGGCCCAAGGGGCCGGCAGTCGCGTCGGCTTCCGCCTGCCGCTGGCCCCACGCGAGGACACCCCATGAGCCTGCACCACTCCACCCAGGGCCTGCTGGTCGACGACGATGAGCTGTACCTGCGCACCCTGCAGCGCAGCCTGGCGCGCAAGGGACTGGAAACGCAGACCGCGCAGGATGCGGCCACTGCGCTGATGCTGGCCCGCCAGCATCCACCGGCCTTCGCGCTGATCGACCTCAAGCTCGGCAGTGATTCCGGCCTGGCCCTGATCCAGCCCCTGCGTGCCCTGCGTGCGGACATGCGGATCCTGCTGGTCACCGGTTATGCCAGCATCGCCACAGCCGTGGAAGCCATCAAGCTGGGCGCAGACGATTATCTGCCCAAGCCGGCAACGGTACCGATGATCCTGCGCGCGCTGGGCGAAGAGGACGACGGCCCGGCCGACGACGGCGAGATGGAAGTCCCCGACGCGATGACGCCGATCAGTCGCCTGCAGTGGGAACACATCCAGCAGGCGATGCACGAGACGGGCGGCAACGTGTCCGCTGCCGCCCGCCTGCTCGGCATGCACCGACGGTCGCTGCAGCGCAAACTGGCCAAGCGGCCAAGCCCGGAACGCGATCCGAGCCGTTGAGCCCGGCACGCCGGGCCAATGCCCGGCGACACATCCCCGACCTGGCTCAGCCCTTCAGCTGCGCCAGGATCTCGCGGGTCATCGGGTCGGCGATCGCCACGCCCTCGCCCTGCAATGCCGGCAGCAACTGGTTGGCCAGCTGCTTGCCCAGCTCGACCCCGAACTGGTCGAAGGCGTTGATGTTCCAGATCACCGACTGCACGTACACCGCGTGCTCGTACATGGCGATCAGCGCACCCAGCGCCTGCGGCGTCAGTGCATCGAGCAGGATCAGCGTACTCGGACGACCGCCCGGGTAGTCGCGGTGCGGATCGTCGCTGCCCTGACCGTTGGCCAGCGCTTCGGTCTGCGCCAGCAGGTTGGCCAGCAGCGCCTGATGATTGACGGTATAGGGATCGTCGTTGTGCACACAGCCGATGAAGTCAGCCGGGACGATGCTGGTGCCCTGGTGCAGCGCCTGGAAGAAGCTGTGCTGCACATCGGTGCCCGCACCGCCCCACCACACCGGCACGGTATCGGTGGTCACCGGCTGGCCATCACGCTGCACGCGCTTGCCCAGGCTTTCCATCACCAGCTGCTGCAGGTAGGCCGGCAGCAACGCCAGGCGCTGGTCGTAGGTCATCACCGCATGGGTGGCGCAGCCCAGCAGGTTGCGGTTCCAGATGTCGGTCAGGCCATGCAGCACCGGCAGATTGCGCTCCAGCGGTGCATCCAGTGCGTGCGCGTCCATCTGCGCCGCACCCTCCAGCAGCTGTTCGAAACGCTCGAAGCCGATCGCCAGCGCAATCGGGAAGCCGACCGCCGACCACAGCGAGTAACGGCCACCGACCCAGTCCCACATCGGCAGCACGCGCTCTGCGGCGATGGCGAAGGCCTTCGCTGCGCGCTCGGGATTGGCGCTGACGGCATACAGGCGCTCACTGCCACCCAGCCAGTCGTGCAGGATCTGGCCGTTGAGCAGGGTTTCCTGGGTGCCGAAGGTCTTGGAGATCAGGATGCCGGCGGTGCGCGCCGGGTCAAGCGTGGCCAGCGTGCGCTGCATGGCCGCGCCGTCCACGTTCGATACGAAATGCACGCGCAGGCGCGCGCCGCTGACCGGGCGCAACGCATCGGCGACCAGCCGCGGGCCAAGATCGGATCCCCCGATGCCGACGCTCACCACGTCGGTCACGCCGCTGTCTTCCAGCGCACGCACGAGGACTCCCATGCGCTGACGGATTTCGCGTGCAGTGGCATGGGCATCGGCGGCCACCGGCGCGTCGACCACGTCACCACGCAGCGCCGTGTGCAGCGCCGCGCGGCCTTCGGTCAGGTTGACCTGCTCGCCGCGCATCAGGCGGTTGATGGCGCCCCCGACATCGCGTTCTGCTGCCAGCGCCAGCAGCGCGTGCAGCGCCGCGGCGTCGTACTTCTGCCGGGCAAAGTTCACGTACAACGGACCGACCCGCAGCGCCAGCTCCTGCACACGGCCAGGTTCGGCGGCGAGCAGGCTGGGGATGCTTGCGCCCTTCAGGCGCTGGGCGTGGGAATGCAGCGAGTCGAATCCGTTGTTCGTTGTCATGCGGCCTGGGTCGGGATCGTGTCGTTGGTGTGGGTGATCTGGTTGCTGCCATCCACGTAGACCAGCTTCGGCTTGAAGCTGTCCGCTTCCTGCTCGGTCATGCTGGCGAAGGCGGCGATGATGATGATGTCACCGACCTGCACGTGGCGCGCGGCGCCACCATTGAGCGAGACGATGCCGCTGCCGGCTTCGGCGCGGATCGCATAGGTCGAGAAGCGCGCACCGTTGGTCACGTCCCAGATGTGGACCTGCTCGAACTCGCGGATACCGGTGGCAGCCAGCAGGTTGTCATCGATGGCGATCGAGCCTTCGTAGTTCAGCTCGGAGTGGGTGACGGTGGCGCGGTGGATCTTGGTCTTGAGCAGGGACAGGTGCATGGCACGGTACAACGCAGAGGAAAGCGTGGATTCTAGCACCCGCACAACGCGGGGCATCACGACCGGCAAACCGTTCAGGTAGCGCCGGGCCATGCCCGGCGGCGCCATCACAGCGGAACTCAGAACTCCAGGTTGTCGATCAGCCGGGTCGTGCCCAGCCGCGCGGCGATCAGCGCCACCCGGCCGCCACCCTCAAATGCCGGCTCGGCCAGCTCGGGCGTGCGCAGCACGGCGTAGTCGACCTGGAAACCAGCCGCCTGCAGCGCGGCGGTGGCATCGGCCTCGATGCGCTCGCGCGGCTGGCCAGCCACATAGCCTTCGCGCATGGCCAGCAGGGTCCGATGAAGGGTCGTCGCGACGGGGCGCTGTTCCGGGCTCAGATACTGGTTGCGCGAACTCTTGGCCAGCCCATCGTCATCACGGACGATCTCCGCACCGACGATCTGGACCGGGAACGACAGCTCGGCCACCATCTGGCGGATCACCGCCAGTTGCTGGTAGTCCTTGCGGCCGAACACAGCCACGTCCGGCTGCACCTGCAGGAACAGGCGGGCGACCACCGTGCAGACGCCATCGAAATGGCCCGGACGGCTGGCACCTTCCAGCACCTCGCTGATGCCGGGCGCGTGCATGCGCGTGGTCTTGTCCACGCCCAGCGGATACATCGCCTCGACGCTCGGCAGCCACACCGCATCGCAGCCGACCTGCTCCAGCCCCGCGACGTCGGCCTCGGGCGTGCGCGGATACCGGCTGAAATCCTCGTTGGGCCCGAACTGGGTCGGATTGACGAAGATGCTGGCCACCACCCTGTCGGCGTACTGGCGGGCCAGGCTCACCAGCGCGTGATGGCCACCGTGCAGGTTGCCCATGGTCGGCACCAGCGCGACGCGCAGGCCTTCGCGCTTCCACTGGGCGATCTGCCCGCGCAACGCGCCGAGCTCATTGAAGGTCTGGATCATTGGGCGTAAGCGTGCTGTTCGTCGGGGAAGCTGCCGTCACGCACGGCGTCGGCGTAGGCGCGGGTGGCTCCAGCCACCGAGCCCCCTTCGGCAAGGAAATCCTTGACGAATTTCGGTCGGCGATGGCCGCTGTCCAGGCCCAGGAAGTCATGCAGGACCAGCACCTGGCCATCGCACTGCGGACCGGCACCGATGCCGATGGTGGGCACCGGCACTGCAGCGGTGACCTCGGCCGCGACCGGGGTCGGCACGCATTCCAGCACGATGATGCTGGCGCCCGCGTCGGCCACGGCCCTGGCGTCCTCCACCAGCTGCCGGGCCGCATCGCCACGGCCCTGGATCTTGAACCCGCCCAGGCGCAGGACCGACTGCGGGGTCAGGCCCAGATGCGAGCAGACCGGAATCTCGCGTTCGACCAGGTAACGGACGATATCGACCTTGAAGCCGGCCCCCTCGATCTTGACCATCTCCGCGCCTGCCTGCAGCAGCTGCAGCGACGCATCGAGCGCGCGTTCCGGGGTTGCATCGGCACCGAACGGCAGATCGGCAACCAGCAGCGCGCGCTGCAGCACGCGGGCCACGGCGCGGGTGTGATAGACCATGTCGGCCACGGTCACCGGCAGGGTGGAATCGTGCCCCTGCACGACCATGCCCAGCGAATCACCGATCAGGATCAGGTCGACGCCGTTGGCGTCGAAGGTGCGGGCGAAGCCAGCGTCGTAGGCGGTCAACATGACCAGCTTCTGGCCATTCCGCTTGGCCTCGGCCAAGGCGGGAACGGTCCAGGGCTTGCTGTCTGCGTGGGTGCTCATGTGCTGATAACCGGGGGAGATAACCCGGGCATTATCACCCTATCGGCGCAATCCCGCAGGCATCAACCCGCATCACTGCATCCCGCACGCGACCATGGCCGGGAATGGCCAGATCCGGCGCGATCTCGGCCAGCGGCACCAACACGAAGGCACGCTCGTGCAGGTAGGGATGCGGCACCTGCAGACCCGGTTCATCCAGTACCTGCGCGCCATACAGCAGCAGGTCCAGATCCAGTGCCCGCGGTCCCCAGTGCACGGCTGGATCGCGTATGCGACCGAAATGCCGCTCCAGCTCCAGCATCGCCCGCAGCAATCCGGCGGCCGGCAGGCGCGTTTCCACCGACGCCACCGCGTTGACGAACGGCGGCTGATCCTCGTTGCCCCAGGCCGGCGTGGCATACAGGCGCGACGCCTGGCAGCGCCGCGTGTCAGGAAGCGCGTCCAGTGCGGCAATCGCCGCACGGACGGTCGCGGCCGCGTCGCCAAGATTGGCGCCCAGGCCGATCCAGGCCAGCGTCATGGCTTACTCGCCAGCGCTGCCGGCCGTGGCACCGGAGCGCCGACGGCGGCGCCGGCGCTTGCGCGGTGCGCCCTCTTCCTCGTCACCCGGTTCGGCATGCATCGCATCCAGCGCGGATTCCAGCTCGCGGCCCGGTTGCACCTGCGCCTCACGCCAGAACGCCACATCTGCCTCGTGTTCGGCCGACGCGACCTGGCGCAGCGTCAGGAAATCGAACGCTGCACGGAAGCGCGGGTGGGTGAGCGTGCGGAACACGCGCTTGCGCTGGCGCGAGCCGAAACGCGACTGCAACAGCCAGATCTCCTGCATCGGCAGCGAGAAACGGCGCGGCAGCGCGATGGTGCTCAGCTGCTGCACCGTCACGCGGTCGGCAGCACGACGCTGGGCTTCTTCCGGCGCCACGCCCTGCTTGAGCAGGGTGGCCTGCGCCCGGCAGAACGCCGGCCACAGCAGCAGCGCGAACAGGAACGCGGGCGAGACAGGCTCATCGTTGGCCACGCGTGCATCGGTATTGGCCAGGCCCTCGACCAGCATGCGGCGCAGTGCACCGGTGCGGTTCGCCTTCAGCGCCCTGCCACTTTCAGGGAACAGGACGTCGAGCAGGCCGTAGCGCTCCAGGCCTTCGAAACTGGCAACACCGTGGCCGGACAGGAACAGCTTCAGCACTTCCTCGAACAGCCGCGCGGGCGCGGCTTCGTTCAGCAGGCCTGCCAGGTGCGGGATCGGCGCGGCGGTGCCCTCTTCGATCTGGAAGCCGAGCTTGGCCGCCAGGCGCACCGCGCGCAGCATGCGCACCGGGTCCTCGCGATAGCGCTGTTCGGGGTCGCCGATCAGCTTCATCAGGCGCGCCTGGACGTCTTCGAAACCTCCGACGTAGTCGCGCACCGAGAAATCCTCGATCGCGTAGTACAGGGCGTTGCAGGTGAAGTCGCGGCGCACCGCGTCGTCTTCGATGCTGCCGTACACGTTGTCGCGCACGAGCATGCCGTTTTCCATTTCGCGGTCGCCGCTGCCGTCATCGACGTTGGCGCGGAAGGTGGCGACTTCGATGATCTCGCGGCCGAACACCACATGGGCGAGGCGGAATCGGCGGCCGATCAGGCGGCAGTTGCGGAACAGCTGCTTGACCTGTTCGGGCGTGGCATCGGTGGCCACGTCGAAATCCTTGGGTTGGCCATTGACCAGCAGGTCGCGCACCGCGCCGCCGACAAGGTAGGCGCCGAAGCCGGCATCGCGCAGGCGATAAAGCACGCGCAGGGCGTTCGGGCTGATGTCCTTGCGGGAAATGGTGTGCTGGTCGCGCGGGATGACGCGCAGGCTGAACGGTGATGGAGCAGGAGAAATGATGTTGGCGCTTCCGGTTGAAGTTTCGGGATTGCCCAATGGCGTCGAGGTGCATATACTAGCGCTCCTGCCTCGGCAGCGACACATATACGCTCCCTTCGTCTAGTGGTTAGGACGTGGCCCTCTCAAGGCTAAAACAGGGGTTCGAGTCCCCTAGGGAGCGCCAGTCGCCACAGCAGGAACCGAAAAAGCCCGCCTCGTGCGGGCTTTTCTGTTTCCCGGGGTTTGCCTGTTGCGTCGAGCGGGTCGCCTCGGGGGCGAGCCGCCCCTGCCTGTCCTGGAGCGGCTGGCCTGCCGCCGCCACGGAACAGGAAGGCGCTGGAAACCAGGGCGGCGCCATCAGCCTTCCATCTGCTCCAGCTCCTTGCCCTTGGTCTCGCGGACGTAGCGGACGACGAAGAAGATCGAGAGGATCGCTGCAACCGTGTAGATGCCATAGGCTCCGGCCAGGCCGATACCCGCCAGCAGCAGCGGGAAGGTCACGGTGATGGCGAAGTTCGACGTCCACTGCGCCGCACCGGCCACCGCGAGCGCCGGGCCGCGGATCTGGTTCGGGAACATCTCGCCCAGCATGACCCACATCACCGGGCCCCAGGACATGTTGAAGAACACCACATAGACGTTGGCCGCCACCAGCGCCAGCCGGCCCATGCCATCGGACAGGTGCAGGCGCCCTTCGACCAGGCTGCCGCTGGCGAATGCCACCACCATCAGCACCAGGGCAACCGACATGCCGACCGAACCGACCCACAACAGCGGCTTGCGCCCGATCCGATCGATCAGCATCACCGTCAACAGGCAGGCGCCGATGCTCAGCGCACCGGAAAGAACGTTGATCAGCAGCGCATCGCTTTCCGAGAAGCCGACGGCCTGCCACAGGACCGCGCCGTAGTAGAACACCACGTTGATGCCGACCAGCTGCTGGAACATCGCCAAGCCGATGCCCACCCAGATGATCGGGCGAAGCCTGCCGGTGCCCTTGTCCAGCAGGTCGCCGAAGCGCGGCTTGTGCTGGTCCTGGTCCAGGCTGGCCTCGATCTCCGCCTGTTTGGCGGCCGCCGCGGCGTCGCCGTACAGCCGCGACAGAACCGCCCTGGCCTGCGCCTGGCGCCCCTTCACCACCAGGAAGCGCGGGCTTTCCGGAATCACCAGCAGCAGCAACAGGAACAGCGCCGACGGCAGCGCCTGCATCCAGAACATCCAGCGCCAGGCCTCCTGCCCGAACCACAGGAGCTCGGTGGAGGTGCCTGCCGCACGGGCCAGCAGGTAGTTGCTGAGGAAAGCGGCGAACAGGCCGCAGATGATCGCCATCTGCTGCACCGTCGCCAGGCGGCCCCGGTAGCGTGCGGAAGCGACCTCGGCGATGTAGGCCGGCGACATCACGCTGGCCGCACCGACGGCGAAGCCGCCCAGCACGCGGGCGGTCACGAACAGCCAGGAGGCGTGCGCGGCGCCCGCACCCAGCGCCGACAGCAGGAACAGCACCGCCGCCACGATCAGCACGCCGCGTCGGCCCAAGCGGTCGCCCAGCCAGCCGGCGAGAAACGCGCCGATCGCGCAGCCTAGCAGCATCGAGGCAACCTCGAAGCCCAGGGCCGCCTCGCTGGAGTTGAAGGCCTGCCGCAGGCCATCAACCGTGCCGTTGATTACGCCACTGTCGAATCCGAACAGGAAGCCTCCCAAGGTGGCCACGCAGCTGATCAGGACGATGAACGCGGTGTTCTCTCCACCATCGGCGGCGGCAGGCTGAGCTGGGGACATGGGCATTCCAGGAGGGAGGACAGTCCGGCTGCCACAGCAGCCAGCAGCGCGCAGCCTCGCACAGGCGCCGCCCCATCGCCAATGGGCCGTGCCCTCGAGCCCGGCAGATCCCCCTTTTCAGGCCCGCGCCGACACCGGGGGGCAACCTGTTCTAGAATTGGCGGGTTCAGGAATCGATCCACCCCCAAGCCCATGCCCTTTGTCGTCACCGAAAACTGCATCAAGTGCAAGCACACCGATTGCGTGGAAGTGTGCCCCGTGGACTGCTTCCACGAAGGCCCGAACTTCCTGGTGATCGACCCGGATGAGTGCATCGACTGCACCCTCTGCGAGCCGGAGTGCCCGGTCAACGCGATCTTCCCCGAGGACGATGTCCCCGCCGGACAGGAGGGCTTCGTCGCCCTCAATGCCGAACTGGCCAAGGCCTGGCCGGTACTGACCGTGCGCAAGGACCCGCCGGCGGACGCCGGTGAGTGGGATGGCAAACCGGACAAACTGAAGCTGCTCGAGCGCTGAGGCGCCAGCACCCGCCGCCATGAAAAAGGGCGCCATGGGCGCCCTTTTCCTGTTCCGGCAATGCCAGACCCTGCCCGGCCGAACCCGGGCGCGTGGCCCGGTCCGCAGCTGCCGGCGGTTCCTTACTTCGCCAGCGCGGCCTTCAGTGCGGCAATCAGCTTCACCGGGGCCTCGGCGGTCGCCGGCAGACCACGCGGATCGACCGCAGAGACATAAGCGCCGGCATCGACGGCCACCACGCGCACCAGGAAGTTACTGCCTTCATAGGCCACGTCGTAGGAGCCCAGCAGCTGGGCACGGCTGGCGATGGTCACGCCCTGCACGCCTTCCAGCGCGGTGCCGACCTTGGCGAACGCCTCGTCCTTGCTGCCCGGAATGGTGAAACCGGTATTGCCCACGGCCGGGGCAGCCGGAGCGGCCACAGCAGCCGGGGCGGTGGTCGAGGCCAGCCTCGGCACCTGGTTCTCGCCCGACGCGGACGGCAGGTTCAGGTCCGGCGGCACTTCCAGCGGACGCATCTCCGGGGCCAGGGCGTAGTCGCCCTTGGCACCGCGCTTGAAGCAGCCGGTGGTGGTCACGACCGTGGTGAGGGCGATGAGCGCGAAGGACAGCACGCGGACGGCGGAAACGGATTGACGCATGTGGATCTCCTGGATCAGACCAAGACGGAAGGTCAGTGGCTGGAAAGGGCTTCAAGCGCGGCGATGTCGCCGGCCAGATGATCGGCTGCCGGATGATGCGCTGCCGACAGTGGCAGCAGCGGCAGGCGCAGGTCGTGGCCGATGCCGATGCGGCGCAGCAGCGCCTTGACCGGAATCGGGTTGGATTCGATACCGCAGAAATCGTGGTACGGCTGCAGGCGCGCGTCCCAGGATGCGGTGGCGTCATGGTCGTGGGCGGCAGCCAGCTCGCACATCCGGCGGTACGCACCAGGCAGCGCGTTGGAGCCGACCGAGATCAGCCCGTCGATACCGGCCTGGATCGAGCGCGCAGCCGTGCCGTCGTCGCCACTGAGCACGGCGAAGCTGGAACTGCGCAGCGCCAGCAGGGCCTTCACGCGCCCGATGTCGCCGACGGCCTCCTTGATGCCGACAATGTTGGGATGATCCGCCAGCTCGGCCACGGTCTCCGGCAGCATGTCGCATCCGGTGCGCCCCGGTACGTTGTACAGCACCACGGGCAACCCGCCGTGGTCGGCCACGGCCCGGTAGTGCGCGATCAGCCCGGCCTGTGTCGGACGCACGTAAGGCGGCGTCACCACCAGAGCGTGACTGGCACCCTGCGCGGCAGCGCGACGGGTCTGTTCGATGGTCTTGGCGGTGCCGGACAGGCCGGTACCGGCCAGGACCGGGATGCGTCCGCCGATGCGTTCGACCGCACTGGCCAGCAGCTGGTCGTACTCGGCGTCGGACAGCGTCGCCGCTTCGCCGGTCGAGCCGGCGACGACAACGCCATGGACGCCACCTTCCAGTTGCAGATGCAGCAGGCGCTGCCAACCGTCGGGATCGAGGGCACCGTCGGCCCGGAACGGGGTCGCCAGCGCGGTGATGAGGCCGGAAAGGGACAAGGACGTGCTGCTCTTGGCTGGGAAGGGAAAACGCCCGCCACGAAAGGGCGGGGGCGACTTGAATGTTACTTGCGGCGCGAAAGCACGGGCAAGTATGCTGCACTCCGGTGGATCCCCGCCTCTGGCGGGCATTCAGACTCACGCATGCATTACCCGGAATCGCCTTGACCGACACCACCCCGCGCCCCGCGCCGAGCGAAAACCACCTCCTGATCAACGCCTATACGACGCATCCGGAGTCCCCACTGCTGTCCGTCACCCGACGCATTGCCGACAGCGGCTGCAATCTGGTGGACGCGCGCCTGGCCACGGTTGGCCGCGACGTATCGGTCACCGCGCTGGCCACCGGGTCGTGGGACTCGGTCGCCAAGCTGGAAGCGATGCTGACCCGGCTCGAGCGCGAGGAAGGCCTGAAACTGGTCTGGTACCGCACCGAGGCCAAGCAGGCGCAGTCCAATCTGCTGCCGTACATCGTTGAAGTGATCGCCGCTGACAAGCCGGGCATCCTGTTCCAGCTGGCCGACTTCTTCGACCGCCAGGGCATCACCATCGAGACCCTGCAGAGCACGCGCTATCGCGCCATGCAGACCGGTGCGGAAATGTTCAGCGCGCAGGTCACCATCGGCGTGCCGGCCAACATGCACATCGCCGCCCTGCGCGATGATTTCCTCGAATTCTGCGACCACCTGAACCTGGACGCGATCATGGATCCGATGAAGTTCTGATTTTTCGCGCGTTCGTCACGGGCGCGCGGCGTTTCATGCAACTGTCGTAGAAATACCCCAGGCTCCGGAACCAAGGACCTCATGAACAACGGCGATACCCTGGACCGCACCACCCTCTCGCTCCCGCTGGCCCTGTCAGGCGGCGAACACACCACCCTCGGCGACCTCGCGGGCCAATGGCTGGTGCTGTACTTCTACCCCAAGGACAGCACCCCGGGGTGCACCACCGAAGGCATCGACTTCAACGCGCTGCTGCCGGAGTTCCGCAAGGCCGGCGCCACCGTACTCGGCGTATCCCGTGACTCGGTGAAATCACACGACAACTTCTGTGCCAAACAGGGCTTCGCGTTCCCGCTGGTCAGCGATGGCGACGAAGCGCTGTGCAACGCCTTCGATGTGATCCGGATGAAGAACATGTACGGCAAGCAGGTACGTGGCATCGAGCGCAGCACCTTCCTGATTTCTCCCGACAGCCGCATCGCGCAGTCCTGGCGCAAGGTCAAGGTCGCCGGCCATGCCGACGCCGTGCTTGCCGAACTGAAGGCCGCCCAATCCAAGTGATTCCCATCGCCCACTTTGTCCGCCATCACCCTGCCCCGCAGGTCGTGGTGGTTTTTCCCTGTCCGTAACCAGGAATCGACGATGACCCGAGGCAAGCGCATCTACGTGCTGGATACCAACGTGCTGATGCACGATCCGACCGCGCTGTTCAAATTCGAGGAGCATGACGTCTACCTGCCGATGCAGGTGATCGAGGAGCTGGACAACGGCAAGAAGGGCACGTCCGAGGCAAGCCGCAACGCCCGCCAGGTCAGCCGCTTCCTCAACGAGCTGGTGCAGGCCTCCGGCCTGGACAATCTGGCCGACGGCATTCCGCTGCAGCGCCCACAGGGCCTGCAGCTGCGTGGCAAGCACAGCGCCGGCAAGCTGCGGTTCCAGACCAGTCATTTCGATGCCGGCAAGAGCTTCGGTCAGGTCATCCCGGACAATGCCATCCTCGGTGCCATCCTGGCGCTGAAGGAGCAGACCCCGGAGATCCCGGTGGTGTTCGTCTCCAAGGACATCAACCTGCGGATCAAGGCGGCCATCGCCGGCATCGTTTCGGAAGATTACGAGAACGACCGCGCGCTGGACGATTTCAGCCTGCTCTACACCGGCGCCACCGAGCTGCCGGAGGATTTCTGGAAGCTCCATGGCGACGACCTGCGCAGCTGGAGCGACAAGGGCCGCACCCATTACGAGATTCTGGCCAGGGACGACGAGGAGTGGTACCCGAACCAGTACGTCTACCTGCCGGGCGAGGACGAGGTGGAGCTTCGCGTCAGCCGCGTGGTCGGCGATGGCAAGGTGGTGCTGTCGCTGGTTGATGATTTCCGCCACGGCAGCCATGCCGTGTGGGGCATCAGCGCGCGCAACCGCGAGCAGAACTTCGCGCTCAATGCACTGATGGACCCGGAGATCGACTTCGTCACCCTGCTCGGCACCGCCGGCACCGGCAAGACCCTGCTGGCACTGGCCGCGGGGCTGGCACAGACGATGGACCAGCAGCGCTACCGCGAGATCATCATGACCCGGGCCACCGTCAGCGTCGGCGAGGACATCGGCTTCCTGCCGGGCACCGAGGAAGAGAAGATGACACCGTGGATGGGCGCGCTGACCGACAACCTGGAAGTGCTCACGCACAACCAGGAAGGCGGAACCTGGGGACGCCAGGCAACCAACGATCTGCTGGCCAGCCGCATCAAGATCCGCTCGATGAACTTCATGCGCGGCCGCACCTTCCTGTCGCGCTATCTGATCCTGGACGAGGCGCAGAACCTCACCCCGAAGCAGATGAAGACGCTGATCACCCGTGCCGGTCCCGGCACCAAGATCGTCTGCCTGGGCAACGTCGAGCAGATCGACACCCCGTACCTGACCGAGACGACATCCGGCCTGACCTACGCGGTGGACCGCTTCAAGAACTGGCCGCACAGTGCGCACATCACCCTGCGCCGTGGCGAACGCTCGCGGCTGGCCGATTACGCTTCGGAGGTGCTGTGAACCGTTCTGCCCGCCTGCTGCTGCCGACGGCGGCGATCACCCTCGCAGCCGTCCTTGGTGCCTGCACCACCACCCGCGGGCCGGCCAGCGTGCCGACCGCCGAACGCACCGGCCAGTCGTGGGTGGTCACCCGGCCGATCGTCGCCGCGCAGGTGCTCGACACCTGCTCGCGGCACAGCCCGGGCCGGGATGCCGGCCGCGTCACCGGCTACTGGGCCCCCAGCCGGCAACAGGTGGACCAGCTGGAAGCCGCACTGCCTTCGCTGCAGGCGCAGGTGCCCGACGTACTGGACTTCGACCGCCAGTACGTCGGCATCGAAAGCGCCGGCAAGCGCCTGATCTACATCAATGCGTTCCGCCTGCCTGACGACAGCGGCATCAAGCCGGCGCGCGAGGCCATCCGCGTCTGCGATGGTGGCAAGCAGTTCTGGGGCGCGGTGTTCGACCCGGCCACCGGTGCGTTCAGCGAGCTGCAGTTCAACGGCGGTCTCGGCGGTCCCTGAGGGTCGCGCCGATGGGCATACGCCTTCCCACCTGGGTCTGGATCGGTGCCGTAGCGCTGTCGTGCGTGGCCGGCATGGTCAACGTGGTCGGCTTTCTGGGCTTCGAGCATCAGGCCGTCAGCCACATGACCGGTAGTACCAGCCAGCTCGGCATGGCACTGGCGCAGGGCGACTGGCGCGCGGTCGGGCACCTGTGGGGCCTGCTGATCGCTTTTTCGCTGGGTGCGATGCTCAGCGGGCTGCTGATCCAGGACAGCGCACTGCAGCTCGGCCGGCGCTATGGCGTCGCTCTGGCACTGGAATCGGCGCTGTTGCTGGCCGCCATTCCCTTGTTCAAGCAGCAGCAGATCTGGGGCGCGTTGTCGGCAGCGATGGCCTGCGGGTTGCAGAACGCGATGGCCACCACCTTCAGCGGCGCGGTGATACGGACCACCCACCTCAGCGGCATGTTCACCGATCTTGGCATCGGCCTGGGCCATCTGTTGCGCGGGCTGCCGCTGCAGGTGCGGCGGCTGACGCTCAGCGGCCTGATCATCAGCGGCTTCCTGGCCGGTGGCGTGATGGGTGCGTGGCTGTTCCTGCGCTGGCAGTACGATGCCCTGCTTGCCCCCGCGCTGCTGACCGGCGCGACCGGGCTGGTCTATGTGCTGTACCAGCAATGGGTACGCTGGCGGTACTGAGCGTCGCCGCACGCACGCGCAGCATGAGGCGTCCGCCCCTGCCGGCAGCCCGTAGCCGGCACTACCCCCATCCCGGTGACCACGGCACAATCGCCGCATGAGCCCGACCACTCCCGTTTCCGCCCTCACCATCGCCGGCTCCGACTCCGGCGGAGGCGCCGGCATCCAGGCCGACCTGAAGGCCTTCGCCGCACACCGCGTGCATGGCCTCTCCGCGATCGCCGCACTGACCGCGCAGAACACCCGCGGTGTCACCGCCGTGCATGTGCCGCCAATCGAATTCCTGCGCGCGCAGCTCGACGCGTGCTTCGATGATTTCGACATCCACGCGGTGAAGCTGGGCATGCTGGCCAATGCCGAGGTGATCCACGCCGTGGCCGATGTACTGCAGCGTCACCGCCCCGCACATGTGGTGCTGGATCCGGTGATGGTCGCCACCAGTGGCGCGCGCCTGCTGGAAGACAGCGCGCTGCAGGCAATGCGCGAGCGTCTGCTTCCGCTGGCCACGCTGGTCACTCCCAACACACCGGAGGCAGAACTGCTGGTGGGCCGCACGATCGGCGATGGAGACGACGCCGAGCGGGCTGCGTCGGCACTGCTGGATCTCGGGGCCGGCGCGGTGCTGCTCAAGGGCGGCCACCTGCACGAGGGCAACCGCGTGATCGATCGCTACTTCGATGGCGTCAGCAGCGAGGAATTCAGTCACGCGCGCTTGCCGCTGGATGCCCACGGCACCGGCTGCACACTGGCCTCGGCCATCGCCGCGCAGCTGTGCAATGGCCTGAGCCTGGCCAACGCCTGCGAAGCATCGATCGACTACGTGGCACGCGGGCTGCAACTGGGCTACATGCCGGGGCGCAGCGATGTGCGCGTGCTGGATCATTTCGGCGCAGCGCCCCACGCATGAGCCTGCCATCACGGACACTGGCCGTGGAATGCGGCGACGGCCATCGCTTCGAGGTGATGGCCTGCGTACCCGAGCAGCCGCTGGCGCGGCTGCTATGGCTCCCCGCTCTGGGCGTGGCCGCGCGCCACTACCTGCCACTGGCACAGGCCCTGGCTGCGAAAGGCATCGCGGTCTACCTGCACGAGTGGCGTGGCAACGGCAGCAGTTCACTGCGCCCTTCGCGCACGCAGGACTGGGGCTATCGTGAAGTGCTCGAGCAGGACCTGCCTGCCAGCCAGGCTTTGCTCGCCAACGCCGATGCCGGCGAAGGCGCGCTGCCCTGGATCATCGGTGGGCACAGCCTGGGTGGGCAGCTGGCCTGCGTGCATGCAGGACGGCAACCGCAGCACTTCGAGCACCTGTGGCTGGCCGCCAGTGGCACGCCGTTCTGGCGTACGTTTCCGCCTCCGCGCGGATGGCTTCTGCCGCTGGTGTACCGCTTCCTGCCCTGGATCGCCCGCCGCCAGGGCGTGCTGCACGGCCGGCGCCTGGGCTTTGGGGGCACCGAAGCACGCGGCCTGATTGCCGACTGGTCGCGGGTGGGCCTGAGCAACCATTACGCAGCCGCGGGCATGACCGAGGATCTCGATGCGCAGATGGCACGCGTGCATGGCAGCGCGCAGGCCGTGGTGATGGAACACGACTGGCTGGCACCGACCGGTTCGATGCAGGCGTTGCTGGACAAACTGCCGAATGTGGCATCACACCTGCATGTGCTGTCCGACGGGGAACTGGGCACGCGTGCCGACCACTTCGCGTGGATGAAGGCGCCACAGGCGGTCGCCCACCAATTTTTCATTCAGCTGGATGAAAATCTTCACAAAAACGGTTGACGGTACGCGCCGACATCCGCATAATTCCGCTCCTGTCGCAGGGCGCCCGTAGCTCAGTTGGATAGAGTACCTGGCTACGAACCAGGCGGTCGGGAGTTCGAATCTCTCCGGGCGCACCACTCGACAGGTTTCCGGCATCCGCCGCTGGAAATGAAGTAAAATTTGATTGTGTACCGCGCGCCCGTAGCTCAGTTGGATAGAGTACCTGGCTACGAACCAGGCGGTCGGGAGTTCGAATCTCTCCGGGCGCACCATACACGATCAACACAACAGGTTTATGTAATTGGCGCCCGTAGCTCAGTTGGATAGAGTACCTGGCTACGAACCAGGCGGTCGGGAGTTCGAATCTCTCCGGGCGCACCATTACACCGAAACAGCAGGCCTCGGCCTGCTGTTTTTTTATGTGTGTTCTTCGGCAGGGCTGCGCCCTGCACCCGCCGAAGCCAAAGCCGGAGCAACAGCAACAGCGCGCGTTCCGACACCGCCCCACCTTCGACAGGTTCACGCGGCTGTTGGTAGGTGTCGACCTTGGTCGACACATCTGTCAGATATCGAGTGAATTCATCCATGCATGGCGTGGATCTACCGTGTCGACCAAGGTCGACACCTACCAGAGCAGTACGCCGTTCCGACAGATAGCGGAAAACTGTCGAAGGCGGGGTGGGTCCGGTTGCGGGAGTGTCCGCGGCATGGATGCCGCGGCCAAGCCCCCAGGGACGGGTTTACGGCGTCTCCCGCAACCGGACCCACCCCGTCCTGCCCCGGCAAGCCCGCTTCAGCTGTTGCTGTTGCCGTGTTCCCGCCCGTCGCGGGTGCAGGGCGCAGCCCTGTCGCACACCTACCCCCCGGCCATTGCCCGCCACCACTGCGACAGCAGCTCCGGCCTACGCAGGCGCTCGCGCCACCAGCGCAATGCCGCGCCATCCTCACCGGTCCGCCAGGCCAACCAGAAGGTCTCCTCCGGCTTGTGTTCCTCGACCTCACGGATCACCAGTTCGCCTCGTGCCACCGCCGCGCGCGCGCACGGCTCGGGCAGAAAGCCGAAGCCCACGCCCTCGCATTGCAGTTTCAGCTTGCTGGCCATGTCGGGCACTGTCAGCATCTCCTGCCCCATCAGCAGGCCAACCGTCCGGGGCAGCAAGCGCCGCGCCGAATCGGACACCGCGATCGCACAGTGCTCGACCAGCTGCTCACGTCCCAGCACGCCCGGCACTGCCGCCAAGGGATGATCCGGGGCAACCGCGAACACGAACTCGACCGTACCCAACGGCTCGACCACGTAGCCACCACCGCTCGGCCCCTCGCCCGGCGCGCCCACCAGCAGATCGGCACGCCGGTCCAGCAGCGCCTCCCAGGTGCCGGACAGCGCCTCGCCGATCAAGCGCAGGCGGGTCGGCGCCTCAGCGCCGCGAAATGCGGCGATGTCCGGACCCAGCAGCCAGGTGGGAAACACCGAATCCACTGCCAAGGTCAGTTCGGTTTCCCAGCCGGAGGCCACCCGGCGCACCCGCAGTTCCAGTTCGCGGGCCGCACGGAGCAGATGCCGGCCCTCATCCAGCAGCGCGCGACCGGCCTCGGTCGGCTCCGCACGCGGGCCCACCCGGTCGAACAGCTGCACGCCAAGATCCTCTTCCAGCTTGGCCACGGTGTAGGAAATGGTGGACGGCACCTTGTGCAGGGCCTTGCCGGCGCCCGCAAACGAACCACGGCGATCGATGGCGTCCAGGATCTGCAGGGCTTCGAGGCTGAGCTTGAGCATTCGAATTTTTCGATGATGGCTTTCAAAACTATCCGTTTTTCAAAGCACCGGCGCAAGCGGATACTTCTCTCCAACAGGGAAACACGGCGATCAATGCCCTGCCCCGCCCCATCGAAAACATCGAACAAGGAGATATCCCATGCTGCAGATCCGCAAGAGTGCTACCCGTGGCCTGGCCGAACATGGCTGGCTGTCCTCGCGCCACACCTTCTCGTTCGCCAACTACTACGATCCGCGCTATGTCAGCTTCGGTCCGCTGCGGGTGATCAACGAGGACAAGGTGATCGGCGGCCAGGGCTTCGGTACCCACAGCCACAGCAACATGGAGATCGTCTCCTACGTGCTGGGCGGCGCACTGGAACACAAGGACTCGATGGGCACCGGTTCGGTACTGCGCTACGGCGATGTGCAGCGCATGAGCGCCGGCAGCGGCGTCAGCCACAGCGAGTTCAACCACTCGGCCACCGAACCCGTGCATTTCCTGCAGATCTGGATCTTCCCGGACACGGAGAACATCACCCCGTCGTATGAGGAAACCCACTTCACGCCGGACAGCAAGCGCAACCAGCTGCGCCTGATCGCCTCGCCCGACGGTGCAGATGGTTCGCTGCGCATCCACCAGGATGCCCGCATCTTCGCCACCCTGCTCGACGGCAGCCACAAGCTGCACCACGCCCTGGGCAGCGGACGCGGTGCCTATGTGCAGGTCGCCCGTGGCCAGCTGCAGGTCAACGGCATCACCCTGGAAGCCGGTGATGCGCTGCAGATCAGCGACGAAGCGCAGCTGACGCTGGAGAACGGCAACGACGCCGAAGTGCTGGTGTTCGACCTGCCGCTGTGAAGTCACGCCCGCGGTGCCGACCGGTACCGCGGGCGACCTCTGGCCTCAACCGCCGACGGCGGCGCAGGCCTCCAGAATCAACGCAGTCACCTCGGCCGGTTTCGACGCCAGCGAGGCATGGCTCGCATCCAGTTGCAGAAGACGCCGGGGCTGGATCCGATCGGCCATCATCTGCGGGTTCTGAACAGAAGCTCTCGTGGGGTCTGTCCATACGCGGCCACAGATCACCGTCGCGGTGCGGGGCGGGGTTCGATGCCGCCTCGCCCTTGTCGCGCTGCAATCGTATGCATGTCGGCCCCCCTCCGTTGGCACTTGCCGAACCGCCATGAAATCGCTTCCATGTCGGTTCACTGGAGCTTCCTACCGCGCATGACGCCTTCTTCCCCACGTGCCCAGCAGCACGCCACCCGCGCCGCCTTCTTCATTCCCGGTTTCGCCACCGCCGCGTGGGCACCGATGGTGCCCTTCGCCAAGGCCCAGGCAGGGCTGTCCGACGCCGGTCTGGGCGCCGTGCTGCTGTGCCTCGGGCTGGGCTCACTGCTGGCCATGCCGCTGGCCGGTGCGCTGACCGGTCGCTTCGGCTGCCGTCGGCTGCTGGTGTTCACCTGTGCACTCGTGCTGCTGGCACTGCCGCTGCTGGCGGTGCCGCCTTCGCCCTTCGTGCTCGGTGCGGCCCTGTTCGTGTTCGGCGCGGGCGTGGGTGCGATGGACTGCACGATGAACATGCAGGCAGTGGCCGTCGAACGCGAAGCCGGCCGGGTGATGATGTCCGGCTTCCACGCCTTCTACAGCATCGGTGGCTTTGTCGGCGCCGGCTGCATGACCGGTCTGCTGATCCTGGGCACACCGCTCTGGCTGGCCGCGCTGCTCGCGGCGGCGGCACTGCTGCTGGTAGCTGTGCTGTCGGCACCGCACTGGCGTCCGCAACGGATCCTGCACGAAGGCCCCTTGCTGGCACTGCCACATGGCGTGGTGCTGTTCATCGGCGTGCTGGCATTCGTGGTGTTTCTCGCCGAAGGCTCGATGCTGGACTGGAGCGCCGTGTTCCTGGCCGAGGTACGGCAGGTGCCTCGCGACCAGGCCGGCGCGGGCTTCGCGGTGTTCACTCTGGCGATGACAGCCATGCGCCTGTTCGGCGATGGCATCGTCGAGCGTCTCGGCCGCACCCGCACCCTTGTCATCGGCGGCATCACCGCTGCGGCCGGCTTTGCCGTGGCCACCCTGGTGCCATCGTTGCCGGTTGCCCTTGCGGGCCATGCGCTGGTCGGCCTGGGCTGCGCCAACATCGTGCCGGCACTGTTCTCGATGGCTGGACAGCAGCGCGCGATGCCCGAGAACATCGCCATCACGGCTGTCACCACACTGGGCTATGCCGGCATTCTCGCCGGCCCGGCCGCGATCGGCGCACTGGCCCATGCCAGCAGCCTGGGCTTCGCGTTCCTCTGCGTGGCGGCACTGCTGATCGGTGTCGCGCTGTCGGCGCCCGCACTGGCGCGCCGGCTGTCCTGACGATGCATCAACCGCGTGCCGGCTCCGCTGCCGGCACATCGTGCACCAGCCACTCGGCCTGTGCCGGCAGCTGCGGCGCCGGGCAGGTGGACGGGGGGTGCCGTTCGTCGCGCGCCATCCAGTCGTCGACCACACCGGCCAACAGATCCAGCCGCAGCGGCAGGGTGATATGGTCCTCGCCGCGCATCTCGATGTAGTGCGCCCGCGGGTTGGCCTGCGCGAGTTCGCGCCCCTGGCTCACAGGAATGTGCTGGTCGCCCTGCCCGTGCAGCAGCAGCACGCAGGCGCGCGTGTCGGCCAGCGCACGGGCCACATCCACATGGTCAAGATCGACATCGATGCGGCGGCTGGCCGCAGCAATTACCTGGTCGATGTCCTGTCCGCCATAGCGCCACCGCGCATATGAGGCCACGGCCTGTGCTTTCCACCCTTCCGGCTGCAGCGCCATCAGGTGCGGAATCATCGTGCGGATGGCTACGCCGGCATTGGCGAACGACTCCATCGCGACGACGCCGGCAACCTGGTCACCGAGCTTTTCAGCGGTGAACACCGCCGTCGCCGCGCCATAGGACACGCCGAACAGATACAGGGGCCCGGTGACTTCGCCGCGTGCGCGCAGCTCAGCGATCACATCGACCACGTCGTCCGATTCGTAGGTGCCATAGCCGGAGGGTCCAGCCCCGGACTGACCGTGGTTGCGCAGGTCGAGCGTGACCACGCGATAGCCCGATCCGGCCAGCTGCAATGACCACGGCAGCATCGAATCGCCGTTCATCATCCAGCCGTGCAGGAGCACCACGGTGCCACGCGGCGCCTGTGCCCGGAACGGCTGCGGCACCGACAGGCTGAGTCCGGTGTCCAGCGGCAGGCCATTCTCATGCCGCTGCGGCAGATAGCGATAGCGGGCGCCGTAGTTGCCCGGATCGAAAACGCGCCAGAAGATCGGCACGCCATCACGGCCCGGCGCGAAACCATGGCGATTGGGAATCCCGGCAATGGCCGCAGCGATGCGCGGCTGGTCAAGCAGCGTCGACACGCCGCCCGGCGCGACCAGGCGGTCGGCGAGCGAGGTGGATGCGGCATTCATCGAGGAAGAGCATGCAGCCAGCCACAGGCCGGCGCACGCCAGCAACAGCAGCAGCGGGCGCTTCATGGGCGATCAAGGAAGAAATGCGACAGCGTGGCAGCCTAGCGGGCACCGCGCTTGCCATCTATCGCGGTTCGATGACGGCTTGATGACAGCGCAGCATCGATTCAGCTTGGTGCAGGGCGCCTCCCGCGCCGCGAGTGCAATGAAGGCTGCATCTGCACGTCACCGTCACGTCACTGCCGCTGCCGACACTCCGGGGCTTCCCCCACTCGTGAAGGTCTGGTTTCGATGCCAACGCATGCGCGTATTCCCCGTATCTCGCTGCTTGCCCTGCTGATCGCGCCCGCACTGGACGCCCTCGCCGAAGCACCGCAGGGAGAGGGTGACACGACACGTCGCAGCGACGCCCGCACGCTGGACCAGGTCCAGGTGATCGGCCAGGCAACCAGTTACGCCAAGACTGCGGTGCGCACGGAAACACTGAACCGGCAGCTGGTGATGAGCAGCGTCAACGACGCGCTCAACGAAGTGCCCGGCGTGGTCGTCAGCGAGGCCGATGCCACCGGTTCGTCGGTGTGGGGCACGCAGATCAGCATGCGCGGCTTCGTCACCAACCGCGATACGCAGCAGATCGGCACCACCATCGATGGCCTGCCCAATGGTGGCTCGGGCTACGGCGGTGGCTCCCTGGCCAATCGCTACATCGACACCCTGGACCTGGAAACGGTGGAGGTCAGCCAGGGCACGGCTGACATCTCCTCGCGCTCGAACGAGGCGCTGGGCGGCACCCTGAACTTCCTCACCGGCGATCCGCTGCAGGACAGCCGGCTGCGCTTCGTCGTCGGTGCCGGTGACAATGAAGCGCGCAAGTACTACGTGCGCTATGACACCGGCGTGCTTGGCGGCCACACCCGTGCCTGGGTCAGTGCATCCTCGGCGCGCGTGCACGATTGGATCGACGGCAGCGGCCGCACCCGCAACGACCATATCGCCGGCAAGTTCGTCACCGAACTGGACCGCTGGACACTCACCGGCTATCTGTCCTACAACGATGCCGACGAACCGGAATACACCAGCGTCTCGCCTCAGGGCTTCGCCACCAATCCGGACCGCGACAACCTGGTCGGCACCCTGACCGGCATTCCCTATCTGGATCAGAATTTCCGTTCCGGTTCCCGTGCCCTGCGCGAGAACACCTTCGGTTACCTGCGCGCCGCCTTCGACGGTGGCAACGGCTTCAAGGCCTCGATGGCGGCCTACGGTCATCGCATGCAGGGTCGCGGCGACTGGCTGCCGCCGTACCTGGCGCAGGTCAGCGACGATGGCAGCGGTCGCCCCGAGTCGGAGTACACCGGCGGCAGCACCGTGTACGGCGGCAGCAACCGGGGCCAGATCTACTTCGTCAATCCCGATGGCAGCGCCGCCCAGCGTCTGGCCACCTGCACGCCGCGGCTGGGCTTCACGGCCGAGTATGATCCGGGCTGCTACGCCGGCAATGTGCTCGGCGCCCAGTCCTACCGCCACACCCACTACGACAACGACCGCATGGGCGTCACTGCCGACGTCGAGTGGCGGCAGACCTTCGGCAGCATCGACAACACGGTCCGCGGTGGCCTGTGGGTGGAAAAGCTGGACCGCTCCGCACGCCGCGACTGGCACCGGCTGCTCAACGTCGGGCAGGACATCGCCTTCGATCACCAGCCGTACTGGGTCCAGTTCGAAGACCGGTACAAGGTCGATGAGCAGATGTATTACATCGAGGACGTGGCCCGCTTCGGCCCCTTCAGCGCGCGCCTGGGCGTGAAGCAGTTCTTCGTGGACCAGTCCCGCCGGCGTGTGATCGGCGCCGCCGAGAACGTCACGTCCGATTCAAAGTCCGATCCGCTGCTGTCCACCGGCTTCACCTGGGCACCCGGTGTTCAGGGCATGGAACTGTTCGCAGGCTTCTCGCAGAACTTCGCGGCCATCCCCTCCGGCGTACTGGGCGAGACCGATCCGCAGCGCTTCCGCAACGTCGAGCCGGAGACAGCCGACAACATCGAACTCGGCATGCGCATCAGCCGCTGGCCGTTGACCGCCTCGGTCACCCTGTACAACATCAAGTTCGACAACCGCATCGTCTACCTGCCGGCCGGTTTCGTCAGCGGCATCGACTACCTGGGCGAGACCGACGGCGTCTACGAGAACTTCGGGGGCGTGGAGAGCAATGGCCTGGAAGCGGCGCTCGGATACGGCTGGGACAACGGCTGGCGGATCAACGCGGCCTATACCTACAACCGCTCGAAGTACCTCGGCAGCGGCGATTCCGCCCGTGACGCCCAGCTGGGCATCGTCGATGGCGCCAAGGTGATCGGCCAGCCCGAGCAGATCCTGGTGGTCTCGGCTGACTGGCAGGGCGAGAACTGGAACTTCGGCCTGTCAGGCCGCTACCTGGGAACGCGCTACCTCGATGCTGCCAACGCCAGCAGACTGCCCTCGGCCACGGTGTTCAATGCCAACATCGGCTTCGATCTGCAGGGCCTGTCGCCACGCCTGAAGGGCATGGGTGCGAACCTGGTGGTGAGCAATCTCACCGACAAGCGGTATCTTGCAGGTGTCGACGGCCGCGACAGCGCCTTCATCGGCGCTCCGCGCACCGTCGGCATCTCCTTCCGCGTGGACCTGTGAGTGAACCCGTGACCGATATCGGCCGTCGCCGACTGCTGCAGGCCGGCCTTGCCGCCGGCCTTTCACCGCTGCTGCCGAGCATCGCCCGGGCCGCCGCGATCGCCCCCGATGCACGCACCCGCAGCCTGCAGGACCTGCAGCACATCGTGGTGTTCATGCAGGAGAACCGCTCGTTCGATCACTACTTCGGCACCCTGCCGGGCGTGCGCGGATTCGGTGATCGTTTCGTGGCCCCCGCCGCCCCCCTGACGGGCGGTGGCGCTGCGCGCACCCTGTGGCTGCAACCCGATGCCAGCAGCAGCCGCGCGATCGCACCGTTCCCGCTGGATACCGCCGCGCACTTCGGCTACATGCGCGTCGAAGGCACGCCGCACACCTGGCCTGACGCGCAGCGTGCCTGGGACCATGGGCGCATGGGGCAGTGGCCCAAGGCCAAGCAGAATCACTCCATGGGCTACTTCCAGCGCAGCGACCTGCCCTTCCAGTTCGCACTCGCCGATGCCTTCACCGTCTGCGATGCCTATCACTGCGCGATCCAGGCCGGCACCAACCCGAACCGGGTGTTCCTGTGGACCGGCCACAACGATCCCTTTGCCCGCGCCGGCGGCCCGGTGATCGCCAACTCCCACGACAACTTCCCGGAGCACGGCGGCCATCCGGCGTCCTACCAGTGGACCAGCTACGTCGAGCAGCTGCAGCAGGCAGGGGTGTCCTGGCAGATCTACCAGGACATGGCCGACAACTTCACCGACAACCCGCTGGCCGGATTCGAGACCTTCCGGCAGGCGTACCGCGCTGCACCGGGTCACGATCCGCAGCTCCGCGCACGCGGGGTCAGCACGCGCGGGCTGGCACAGCTGCGCCAGGATGTGGTCGACGGGCAGTTGCCACAGGTCAGCTTCATCATCGCCGACGCTGCCGGCAGCGAACATCCCGGCCCCTCCAGCCCGGCGCAGGGCGCGGCCTACACCGCGCGCGTGCTCGACGCGCTGACCGCCGACCCGGAGGTCTGGAGTCGTACCGCCCTGCTGTTGATGTTCGACGAGAACGACGGCTTCTTCGACCACGTGCCGCCGCCCGCCCCGCCTTCACCGCTGGCGGATGGCTGGGCCGGCGCATCGTCGGTCGGCACCGAAGGCGAATACCATCGGCATCCTGCGCCTGGCGACGAGAAGTACGACGCCGCCGAGCTGCGTGGCCGCCCCTATGGACTGGGCCCACGCGTGCCGTTGTATGTGATCTCGCCCTGGAGCCGGGGCGGCTGGGTCGATTCGCAGGTGTATGACCACACCTCGGTACTGCGTCTGATCGAACGCCGCTTCGGTGTGCCCGCACCGGGCATCTCACCGTGGCGGCGCGCGGTCTGTGGCGATCTGACCCACGCGTTCGATTTCGCCCAGCGCGATACCCGCCCCTTCGTGCAAGCGTTGCCTGACGTCGATGCGGTGGCCGCGCGCGCGGCGGCCCTGCCGGGCCGGACCGTGCCTGCACTGCCGGAGGGGTTGCACCCTGCACGCCAGGAAGCCGGGGTGAGACCGGCACGCGCCCTGCCCTATCGGCCGCAGGCCCGGATCACCGCATTGGCCGCCGGAAGCATCGATCTGCAGCTGGCCTGCGAAGGAGCGGCAGCGGTACTGCATGTCTACGACCGGCTGCGCCTGGACGCGATTCCGAGGCGTTACACGCTGGTGCCGGGCACGCCCGTGCAGGCGCGCTGGCCACTTGCTGCCGATGGCCGCTTCGACCTGTGGCTGCTGGGCCCCAATGGATTCCATCGCCACTTCCGCGGCGATGCCACCTCCCCGATGTTGCTGGCGGAGATGGAGCGCGCCGATGGCCAGCTTCGCCTGCGTCTGCGTAATCCAGGCGATGAGCCCTGCCGGGTCCGCGTGCAGGGAGGCGCCTATGCCGGGCACATGCCGGACCAGACGCTGGACATTGCCGCGCGCTCGGAAACATCACTGGCCTGGGATGCAGCGCCTACCGCAGGGTGGTACGACCTGCATGTCAGCGCTGGAAGCGGTGCGCTGCGCCTGGCAGGGCGCGTCGAGGATGGCCGCCCCGGCACCAGCGATCCGGCGATGGGCAGTGAACCCTTGCGGTTCCAGCACGATTGAGGTCGAGGACGAAATCCGGCAGGCCGCGTCCTGCCCCATCGAAACCGACGGAATCGGGACTGCGCGTCATTGATCTGCGATGCAGCAGTCCGCGTACACCTGCGTCGCCCGCTCGCGCGCAGCCTCGCGCTGTGCAGGGCTCAACTTCGCCTGCAACTCCTGCAGGCTCCTCGCCGGCATATGTGCCGGATTTGCCTTGGCAGCGGCCAAGGCATATGCATAGGCATTCACGCCATCGTAGGCGGTGATTCTTCCCTTGTCGTACGCGCTGGACAGGTGACTGACCGCATCGAGGCTTCCCGTTGCCGCAGCATCATGGAGATGGCGCATCGCACTCTCCCGCCATCTGACCAGGGATTCCGGATTCGCAAGCCACTCCGACGGAGGGCCGATGACGGTCTCGGGATCGGCCGCGTAAAGCAGCTTGGCTTCGATTGAACCCTGCGAGGCGGCCCTGGCAAGCCATGCTCCATGATAGAAGGCAGGCGCAGCTACCAGGGACGCACACTCGCCCAGACGACGCTCATCATTGACCAACGAGGCAGGATCCGGCGTCATGCCTGCATTACGAAGGAAATAGAATGACGCGACCGGATCATGCTTGATCAGGTTCCTGCACTCGCGCACCGTCAACTCCATCAGATAGCTCGCATCCGCATCACCGGCGTCGGAACGCTGCTTCATCACCCTCATGTACTCAAGCGCATCGCCCGGCGGCCGCCGCTCACGGTTGCCGGCAATCTCGTATGCCTTCGGACCTACCCGGCGGAAGACCTGGGGATTCGGCGGCTGCGGACCCGTTCGCGCAGCGGCACGATGCTGCTTTGAGGGCACGGGTGCGACGTCAGTGCGGCCTTGCGTGTGAGGCGCGTGCGCCGCAATCGCCTGCGGCATGGAATCCGCGCGGCCCCACAGGACATAACCGCCGGTCAACACGACAACTGCCACGCCGCCCACGATCAGAGCGCGCTTCAAGGAAATCTGCATCCGCACTTCCCGTCCCATCGATCGCCGATCCGTCGGCGTACCGGCTCAGCACATCAGAACCTGCAATCCAAGTCCAGCAATCAGCGCAGACTCGATTCCTGCAGGTGATGGGCAACGTGCTGCACGGGAGAATTCCGGCCACAAAAAAGCCCCTGTCTCCAGGGGCTTTTCTGAGTATCTGGCGGAGTGAGAGGGATTCGAACCCTCGATAGAGCTTTTGACCCTATACTCCCTTAGCAGGGGAGCCCCTTCGGCCACTCGGGCATCACTCCGTGGATTTCACCGCAGGGGTGCGTCGCACCTCAGCGGGGCGTGAATCATAACGTTAATCACGCGCGAAGGTAAAGCCTTATTCCGCAGAATTTTCACCACCGGCGCTGCCGGCTTCGTCACCACGCTGGATGCGCTGGTAGATCTCTTCGCGATGCACAGCGACGTCCTTCGGCGCAGTGATGCCGATACGTACCTGGTTACCCTTGACGCCGAGCACGGTGACGCTCACCGAGTCACCGATCATCAAGGTTTCGCCGACGCGGCGAGTCAGGATCAACATTTTTGTAAGTCTCCATGGAACCGTGTGGAAGGGTATCCCCCACCGGCTTGACGCTTCGTCAAGAAGCGCTACCACGACAAAGGGAAAAGATTCGCAATGGTACCGTCAGCCGTCCCGCTCCTACAAGAAGGGGGACGGCAGGCTTCATCACAGGCGGGGGCTGACCCATTCGACGACGGCAGCCAGTGCAGTGGCAAGGGCGGGCCCGTCCTCGCCACCACCCTGGGCGAGGTCCGGGCGTCCGCCGCCCTTGCCCCCGATCTGACCGGCGATATGCGACAACAGTTCCCCGGCCTTGACCCGGCCCGTTGCACTGCCGTTCACGCCGGCGACCAGGGCGGCCTTGCCGTCCTGGGCACCTGCCAGCACGATCACCGCGTCTCCCAGCTGCTGCTTCAGGCGGTCCACGGCATCGCGCAGCGCCTTGGCGTCGAAGCCCTCCAGGCGGGCCGCCAGCACCTTCACGCCCGCGACCTCGACCGCCTGGCTGGAAAGGTCGGCGGTCGCACCCGCGGCAACCTTGGCCTTCACCGCTTCCAGTTCACGTTCCAGCTGCTTCTGGCGCTGGCCAAGCGCCCGGATCTTCTCGACCACGTCGGCAGCACTGCCACCCAGCAGCTCGGCCGCCTCGGACAACCGCGCCTCTTCGGCATCGACGTAATCCAGGGCGCCCTGACCGGTGACCGCTTCGATGCGACGCACGCCCGCGGAGACACCGCCTTCCGAGGTGATCTTGAACAGGCCGATATCACCGGTGCGCTTGACGTGGGTGCCACCACACAGTTCGGTGGAATAGTCGCCCATTTTCAGTACCCGGACCTGTTCGCCGTACTTCTCTCCGAACAGTGCCATGGCGCCGAAATCGAGTGCTTCCTGCATGCCCATGGAGTGCACTTCGGCAACATTGTTGGCACGCACCTGCTGATTGACCTTGCGCTCGATCACGGCCAGTTCTTCGGCACTGATCGGCTGGAAATGCGAGAAATCGAAACGCAGGCGGTCCGGCGCCACCAGCGAGCCCTTCTGCTGCACGTGCGTGCCCAGCACCTCGCGCAGGGCCGCGTGCAGCAGATGGGTGGCCGAGTGGTTGAGGATGGTGGCGCCGCGGCGCTCACCGTCGACCTCGCCAGCCAGCACATCGCCCACCTTCAGGTCGCCTTCGGTCAGGGTACCGACATGGCCGTGGAACTGGCCCGCGAACTTCTGGGTGTCTTCCACCGCCAGGCGCACGCCGTTGCCGGTCATTACGCCGGTATCGCCGACCTGGCCGCCGGACTCGGCATAGAACGGCGTCTGGTTGGTGATGACGATGACGGCATCGCCGGCACTGGCCGACTGTACCGGACGCCCCTCCTTGAGCAGCGCCAGCACGGTCAGGTCACCGGCCTGCAGGCGGTCGTAGCCCAGGAACGCGGTCGGGGTGAGCGTCGCCACCAGCTCGGCCGGCAGGGTCACGCCACCGCCGAACTTGCCCGCGGCACGCGCGGTCTCGCGCTGCTGTTCCATCGCCGCATCGAACCCGGCGATATCGACCGTCAGGTCACGCTCGCGGGCGATGTCCTGGGTCAGGTCCAGGGGGAAGCCATAGGTGTCGTAAAGGCGGAAGGCGTCACCACCCGGGATCACGCCATTGCCGGCCCTTGCCGCAACGTCTTCGAAGATTTTCATGCCGGCGTCGAGCGTCTCGGCGAACCGCTCCTCCTCAGCCTGCAGCGCGCGGGTCACGGTGTCCGCTGCCGCCGGCAGCTCCGGATAGGCCTCGCCCATCTGTGCAACCAGCGTCGGCACCAGCTTGCTGAAGAACGGCTGGCGCACACCCAGCATCCAACCATGACGCAGGGCGCGGCGGATGATACGGCGCAGCACATAGCCACGTCCCTCGTTGGAAGGCAGGACGCCATCGACGATCAGGAACGAGCAGGCGCGGATGTGGTCGGCAATCACGCGCAGCGACTTGTTTTCCAGATCGGAGGTGCCGGTCAGCTCGGAGGCCTTGCGGATCAGAGCCTGGAACAGGTCGATCTCGTAATTGGTGTGGACATGCTGCAGGATCGCCGCAAGACGCTCCAGGCCCATGCCGGTATCCACGCAAGGCGCCGGCAGCGGCACCAGAGTGCCGTCCGGCTGGCGGTCGAACTGCATGAACACCAGATTCCAGATCTCGATGAAGCGGTCGCCATCCTCATCCGGCGACCCCGGAGGACCGCCGGCAATGTGGTCGCCGTGGTCGTAGAAAATCTCGGTGCACGGACCACACGGGCCGGTGTCGGCCATCTGCCAGAAGTTGTCCGAAGCGAACGGCGCGCCCTTGTTGTCGCCGATCCGCACGATGCGCTCTTCCGGCACCCCCACCATGTCGCGCCACAGTTCGTAGGCTTCGTCGTCGGTCTGGTAGACGGTCACCAGCAGGCGATCGGCCGGCAGCTTCCAGACCTGGGTCAGCAGCTCCCACGCCCACGCAATCGCGTCCTTCTTGAAGTAGTCACCAAACGACCAGTTGCCCAGCATTTCAAAGAAGGTGTGATGGCGGGCGGTGTAGCCAACCTGGTCAAGATCGTTGTGCTTGCCACCCGCGCGCAGGCAGCGCTGGACATCGGCCGCGCGCACGTAGCTGCGCTTCTCGGCACCGAGGAACACGTCCTTGAACTGCACCATGCCGGAGTTGGTGAACAGCAGGGTCGGATCGTTGCCAGGCACCAGCGGTGCCGACGGCACGATGGTATGGCCTTTGCCCTTGAAGAATTCAAGGAAATCGCTACGGATCTGGGAGGTCGTGAATTTGGCGGGTGCGTTCATTGGGGGCTGGCAGTCTGCGGGCCGGCGGACCCGGACCACCGGCCGCCTGGGCCAGGGTCGCGACGGACCGCCGAAAACCTAAAGGGTATCAGGCCCGGCGCCGCCAGTCTCAATCGTCAGGGTCGTAGCGGGTCGCACGGCGGATGCTGTCACCGTCGAAGCCCCGCCGCGCCAGCAGATCTGCCGCTTTGCGGCGCTGCGCCAGGTCCTGTGGGCCGGCCTCGCCAAAGCGGCGGCGGACCAGATCACGGGCGTTCTCCTGCCAGTCGCCCTCGTAGCTGTCCATCGCTGCGGCAATCGCGGCACTGTCCAGCCCATGGGTCCCCAGTTCGGCACGCACATGGATGGGGCCGTAACCGGTGTTGGCCCGCATGCGTACCAGGTTCTCGGCAAACCGGGTGTCGTCCTGCCACCCCGCCTCGGTCAGCTTGGCGACCGCTGCCTGCGCGGCTTCGTCTTCGATACCCCGCGCAGTCAGTTTGCGGGTCAATTCCTTGCGTGAATGCTCCCGGCGGACCAGCAGGCCCAGTGCCCGCTGCACCGGAGTCTGCTCGCGAGGCCGGCGCTTTCGGCCTGTCGAGGTAGGTTCGTCGCTGTCGGACATCAATGCCTCCAGGGGTGGCGCCGTCCCTGGCACCCTGCCCATCCTGGGCGGTTCGAACCTGCGGGGTAGAGCGACGTCACTGACGGCGTCACCCTACCCCACAGCAAGACTTACTCGTCGTCGCCTTCGTCGTCGCCTTCCTCGCGGACGGCCTCGGACGGCTGGAATTTCTCGCGCAGCTCGGCTTCGAGCTTGGCGGCAACGGTCGGGTTGTCACGCAGATAACCGCGGGCGTTGTCCTTGCCCTGGCCGATGCGCTCTTCGCCATAGCTGTACCAGGCACCGGCCTTCTCGACCAGCTTGGCATCCACGCCCATGTCGATCAGTTCACCTTCACGGCTGATGCCTTCGCCATACAGGATCTCGGTGATTACCTGCTTGAACGGCGGGGCCAGCTTGTTCTTGACGACCTTGATCTTGGTTTGGTTACCGATGATCTCATCGCCCTTCTTGATGGCACCGATCCGGCGGATGTCCAGACGGACCGAGGCATAGAACTTCAGCGCGTTGCCACCCGTGGTGGTCTCCGGGCTCTGGCCCGGCATCATCACGCCGATCTTCATGCGCAACTGGTTGATGAAGATCACCAGCGTGTTCGAGCGCTTGATGTTGCCGGTCAGCTTACGCAGCGCCTGGCTCATCAGGCGGGCCTGCAGACCCGGCAACTGGTCGCCCATCTCGCCCTCGATTTCGGCCTTCGGGGTCAATGCCGCGACCGAGTCGATCACCAGGATGTCCACCGAGCCGGAACGGACCAGCATGTCGGCGATTTCCAATGCCTGTTCACCGGTATCGGGCTGCGACAGCAGCAGGTCGTCCACGTTCACGCCAAGCTTGGCGGCATAGATCGGGTCGAGAGCGTGCTCGGCATCGATGAAGGCAGCGGTGCCTCCCATCTTCTGGCATTCGGCGATGGCCTGCAGCGTCAGCGTGGTCTTGCCCGAGGACTCCGGTCCATAGATTTCCACCACGCGGCCCTTCGGCAGACCCCCGATGCCCAATGCGATGTCGAGCATCAGCGAACCGGTCGGGATGGCTTCGACGGGCTCGACCACACGGTCGCCCATGCGCATCACCGAGCCCTTGCCGAACTGCTTTTCGATCTGGCCCAGAGCAGCAGCCAATGCGCGCTTCTTGTTCTCGTCCATCGTATTGGTCCTTGCAGAGGTCATTTCGTTGGGGGTGCTGTCTTTGGGGGTCTTCTTTGCCATGGGTTCACTTTAAGGCGGACGTATCGCACAGGCTGAGATTCTGCCCGGCGCTCTGAAAAGAATTATCGGACATCCGTACCAACCTCGGTGGAACCAGAGAATCGCCACAAAAGACCGCGGGGTAACGCACCTTCGAACGCTTCAGCGATTCGGCCGCAACAGGCCGCAGTACAGGCCTTCGATCGAGAAGTCCTGGTCGGGAAGCACTTCGATCGGCTTGTAATCGGGGTTCCGGGGCAACAGCCGGATACGGTCCTTCGCGATCTTCAGCAGCTTGACGGTGATCTCATCATCGATGCGCGCCACCACGATCTGCCCCGAATGGGCGTCTCGGGTGCGGTGCACGCCGATCAGGTCACCATCGAAGATGCCTTCGTCGATCATCGAGTCACCCTGCACCTTCAGCAGGTAATCCGGCGCGGGCGAAAAGAACACCCGGTCCAGCACCACGAAATCGTCCGAGCCGATATCCGCGCCGATAGGGAGGCCGGCGGCGACCCGCCCCAGTACTGGCAGCCGCAGCACGCTGTCGGGCAGCCCGGGCTCGGCCAGGGTCTCCACGGGGGGAGCCTGCACCAGGCGGATGCCCCGGGCCTGGCCGGGAATGCGGCGGATCGCTCCCGCCTGCTCCAGCGCCTCCAGGTGGTACTGGGCCGCGCGTACGCCCTTGAAGCCGAACGCACGTGCGATTTCAGTCTGCGACGGCGGCGCGCCTTCGCTCTCGATACGCTCGGCGATCAACTGCAGGATCGCCTGCTGGGTGTCGGTCAGGTCCATGGTTAGTAGTATTACTACTAACCGCGGGAACTGCAAGTGCCGGACACGACAGGGCAAAGCATGCCGGGCGATACCGCGGCGAACGACACTCAGTCGTGCCTGCCACTTCTCCAGATGGAAAACAGGATCCAGACGCCGCAGATACCGGCCCCGACGAATCCGGAGACCCCGAGTGCCAGCAGCCAGCGGCTGGAAACCCCACCGACGCTGTGCATGACGATCGATGAGCCGATGATCAGCGCTGCAGTCACGATGCCCATCACCATGCGATTGGCCGCACGGTTCACCTGCTCGCCAAAGCCCTGCAGCGCACTGGTCTCGACCTTCAGCTGCAGGCGCCCACGGCGCGCCGCCTGCACCAGCTTGCGCAGATCGCGCGGCAGATCGCCGGCGAAGTCGATCATTCCCAACAGGCTGCGCCGGCCGCGTTTGAGCAATGCCCGCGGCGCGTAGCGCTGCAGTACCACCCGCTCCAGGAAGGGGCGTGCGGCACTGGCCATGTCGAAGTCCGGGTCGAGCTGCCGGCCCATGCCTTCCAGGGTGAGGAACGCCTTGATCATCAGTGCGAGGTCGGCCGGCAGGGTCAGGCTGTAGCTGCGCAGCAACTGGGTGATGTCGCCCAGCATCAGGCCGATGCGCAGATCCTTCAGCGGCACGCCACGGTACTGGTCAACGAACTGGCTGATGTCGTGCTGCAGCCGGTTCTCATCCACCTCCACGCCCCCGGCCCAGTCCAGCAGGACGTCGGCCACCCCCTGCGGGTCCTGTTCGACCAGCCCGTGCAGCAGTTGCGCAACCTGGAAGCGACGCACTTCGGACAGTGCCCCGACCATGCCGAAGTCGATCACGCCGATGCGGCCGTCACGCAGATAGATGATGTTGCCCGGGTGTGGATCGGCGTGGAAGCTGCCGTCCTCGAGCACCATCTTCAATACGATGTTGGCACCGCGCCGCGCCAGTTCGCGACGGTCCAGCCCTGCTGCGTCCACGCCGGCAAGATCGCGGCCCGGAATGCCGTCCACGAAGTCCTGCACGTTCAGGCTTTCGCAGGTCCACTGCCAATGCACGCCGGGAACAAGGATGTCGTCGCGACCTTCAAAGTTGCGTGCGATGCGCTCCGCGTTGCGGCATTCGGCCGCGAAATCGAGTTCGCGCCGCAGCGATACGGTGAACTGCTGCACCACCTCTGCCGGCCGGTAACGGCGCAGATCCGGAAGACGCGCCTCGACGATTTCGGCCAGCCGTGCCAGCAGGCGCAGGTCGGCTTCGACCACGTCACGGATGCCGGGACGACGCACTTTCAGCACCACTTCGCGGCCGTCCAGCAGGCGCGCGCGATGGGCCTGCGCCAGCGAGGCCGCCGCCATCGGTGTTTCGTCGAGGAAGGCGAATACCTGCTGCGGAGGCGCGCCCAGATCGGCCTCCAGCTGCGCGCGGATCTGCGCATAAGGAAGGGCCGGTACCGCATTCTGGAGTTCGGAAAGCTCGGCGATCCACTCCGGCGGCAGCAGATCGACACGGGTCGCCAGCACCTGTCCGAGTTTGACGAACGTCGGACCGAGGTCCTGCAGGGCGCTGCGCACCCGCACCGGCGCGGTCATCCGCAGCAGATGCTGGCGGTCCTCGTTCCAGTGCAGCAGGCGCCCGGCACGCTCCAGCACCGTGGCCAGGCCGATCCGGCGCACCACGTCGCCGAAGCCATAACGGATCAGGACCGCTGCAATTTCCTGCAGCCTCCCCAGGTCACGGACGGTGCCCAGCGTTTCCCACATCATGCGTGCTCCGGACGATTACCGCAGCAGCATGTCACAGCTGGGCGTCGATACCGTGCAATGCCGCAGCGACGGTTTGCCTGCGGATGGCTTCGCGGTCGCCATCGAACTGGAACAGTTCCGCCCGGGCGTATCCGCCGCGGCGCTTCCAGCCGATCCAGACGCTGCCGACCGGCTTGTCCGGGCTGCCGCCACCAGGACCGGCAATGCCGGTAACCGCCACCGCGATGCCGGCACCAGAGTTGATCAGGGCGCCGGACACCATCTCCAGCACCGTTTCGCGGCTCACCGCACCGAACTGCTCCAGCGTCTGCGCACGTACCCCCAGCAGGCGCTGCTTGGCTTCGTAGCTGTAGACCACCATGCCGCAGTCGAAAAACGCCGAGGAACCGGCAATGTCGGTCATGGTCTTGGCGATCCAGCCGCCACTGCAGCTTTCAGCCGTCACAAGCTGCAGCGAGGCCTGCTGCAGGCGCTGCCCGAGTGCGGCAGCTTGGGCGTTGAGGTCGGCGTCGGTAGGGATGGACATCGAGATGACAGTGGGGTGAAGAACCCGCCTGTTGTACCGCAGATCGCAGACGCGTGTCGCGTCCCGGCCGGTACGCGCCCGACTACGCAGCGGCGCGCACCGGGATTGTGCGGCGCTATCTCACCATTCCGGCAGCTTTTCCGGCAGCAGGGCACGGATCGGCCCGCCATCAATGCCCGCCGCGAGTTTTTCGGCTTCGGCAATCGGAAGATCGACCTGCAGCAGCCAGCCCTCCTCGTCTGCCTGCTCGCTGCGGATCACTTCCAGCTGATGCAGGCGCGCGCGCAGGCGGCCCGCATCCGGCGGCAGGCGCAGCTCCCCGGTCACATGCTGCAACCCCAGGCGCTTGCCCAGCACCGCCTGCAACAGCTCCAGGCCCTGCCCGTCACGCGCGGAGATCCAGACCCGCTCGCGGCGCGACTCGTCCGGCACGCCATCCTGACCATCGTGGCGCACTTCGGCGCCCTCGATACGGTCGATCTTGTTGAACACCAGCAGCTGCGGCAGATCACCCGCACCGACCGCAGCCAGCACCTCGTCGACCTGGGCGATGCGCTCCTCGCGGTGCGGATCGGCCGCATCGACCACGTGCAGCAGGAAATCGGCCTCGCGGGCCTCGGACAGGGTCGAGCGGAACGCGGCCACCAGGTCGTGCGGCAGGTCACGGACGAAGCCGACGGTGTCGGCCAGCACGACGTTGCCACCCGGCACAGCGATGCGGCGCACCGTCGGGTCCAGGGTCGCGAACAGCTGGTCGGCCGCATAGGCCTCGGCGCCGGTCATCGCGTTGAACAGGGTCGACTTGCCGGCATTGGTGTAACCGACCAGGGCCACACGCGGCAGTTCGCTGCGCACGCGCGCACGGCGCATCTGGGTGCGCTGGACTTCGACCTTCTCCAGCCGCTTCTGCAACTGCTCCACCCGCTTCTGCAGCAGACGGCGGTCGGTTTCCAGCTGGGTTTCACCCGGGCCGCGCAGGCCGATCGAACCACCGCGCTGGCGCTCCAGATGGGTCCAGCCGCGCACCAGCCGCGTCGCAAGGTGACGCAGCTGCGCCAGCTCGACCTGCAGCTTGCCTTCGTGGCTGTGAGCGCGCTGCGCGAAGATGTCCAGGATCAGCCCGGTACGGTCGATCACCCGGCGCTCCAGAAAGCGTTCCAGGTTGCGTTCCTGGCCGGGGCTCAGCGCATGGTTGACCAGCACCAGATCGGCGCCGGTGGCGTCGGCTGCTGCCTTGATCTCATCCAGCTTGCCGCTGCCGATCAGGGTCGAGGGATTGGGACGGTCCAGGCGCGCGGTGATCGTGGCAGCGATGCTGGCCCCTGCCGAGCGGGCCAGATCACCGAACTCTTCCAGCACGTCGTCTTCCAGCTTGCCGAAGTGCGGCTGGATCAGCAGGGCATGTTCACCCTTTTTCGAGCGGTCAAACATTCACCGCTCCGGTCTTACTCGTCTGCTTCATCACCTGCCTGACCACCTTCACCCGACTGCACATAACCACCGCCCGGCCCAACCTTCACATTGCGTGCCGGCACCACGGTGGAGATCGCATGCTTGTAGACCATCTGGCTGACCGTATTGCGCAGCAGGACCACGAACTGATCGAACGACTCGATCGTGCCCTGCAGCTTGATGCCGTTGACCAGGTACACCGAAACCGGCACGCGCTCGCGCCGCAGTGCATTCAAGAAAGGATCCTGCAGCGATTGCCCCTTGGACATTGCTCACTCCTGATTATTGTTCTTATTGGGTTGCCGGCGGCCGCCGCGGCCCCCGAGCCGCCCGCCGGACAGTGATGTTACACGGCTGGCGGCGGTTCAGCGTGCGACGAAGGTCGACACCGCGTCGGCCAGCCGCTCGTGGTCGATATGGGGGTCGAACCAGCGCGCGTCAAGCTCACCCCGCAGCCAGGTCAGCTGCCGCTTGGCCAGCTGGCGGGTGGCGAAGATCGCCTTGTCGCGGAAGCCGCCGGCATCGATCCGGCCGTCCAGATGCTCCCAAGCCTGGCGGTAGCCGACCGCACGCACCGCCGGCAGGTCCAGCGGTGCCGCGACAGCGGCCATTTCCGGCATCGCGCGCAGATCGCGCACTTCGTCGAGGAAGCCCTGGGCCAGCATGGCATCGAAGCGGGCCTCGATCCGCCGGTGCAGGATTGCCCGGTCGTGCGGCGCCAGGACCAGCTTCAGGGTGCGTACCGGCAGCGGCGCCACGCCGGGCCGGCGCTGCCACTCGCTGATCGGCGTTCCCGTCAGCCGATAGACCTCCAGCGCCCGCTGGATCCGCTGTGGGTCTGTCGCATGGATGCGGGCAGCAGCGGCGGGGTCCACCTTCGCCAGTTCGGCATGCAACGCGGCCCAACCGCGCTCGGCGGCCTCGGCTGCCAGCGTGGCGCGCAGGGCCGGGTCGGCCTCCGGCATGGGCGACAGTCCCTGCAGCAGGGCGCGGAAGTACAGGCCGGTGCCCCCGGCCAGGATCGGCATCCGTCCACGCGCAACGATGTCGGCGACGACGCGGCCGGCGTCGGCGGCGAACTCCGCCGCTGAGTAGGTCTGCCACGGATCACGCAGGTCCAGCAGGTGATGCGGCGCCTGTGCGCGCTCGGAAACGTCGGGCTTGGCCGAACCGATATCCAGATGGCGATAGACCAGCGCCGAGTCAACGCTGACGATCTCGCCATCCAGCTGCCGGGCCAGGGCAATCGCGGTGGCCGTCTTGCCACTGGCGGTCGGCCCCATCACGGCAATCGCCAGCGGCCGCCGGTCAACCCCCATCAGTCTTCGTCCGGCCAGCTGATCGTCGGCCGGGTGTCATCGCGTGGCGCCGGCACGGCGTCCACCGCCTGCCAGATCTTCAGTGCATCGACGGTGGCGGCGACGTCATGCACACGCACGATACGCGCACCGCGCTGCACGGCAATCAGGTGCGCGGCCACCGACGCCGCCACCCGCTCGGCCGGCGCGTCACGCCCGGTCAGCTCGCCAAGGCTGCGCTTGCGCGACAGGCCCGCCAGCATCGGCACACCCAGTTCCAGAAAACGCTCCGAACGCGCCAACAGGGTCATGTTGTGCGCGGTGTTCTTGCCGAAGCCGAAACCCGGATCGATGACCAGATGCTTCTTCGCGATGCCGGCCATCTCGGCGGCGAACAGGCGCTGCACGAGAAACCCGTGGACTTCGGCAACGACGTCGTCGTAGTGCGGATCGGCCTGCATGTTGCCCGGCTCGCCCTGCATGTGCATCAGCACCACCGGCACGTTGGCCGCAGCGGCCGCTTCCAGCGCGCCGTCCTGGCGCAGGCCGAAGATGTCGTTGATCATGCCGGCGCCGGCGGCCACCGCCGCGCGCATCACCTCAGGCTTGAAGGTATCGATGCTGATCGGCACGGATGTACGCGCCGCAAGCTGCTCGACGACCGGAACGATGCGGCGGAGCTCTTCCTCCACCGATACCGATGCAGCGCCGGGACGGGTCGATTCACCCCCGATGTCGAGCAGGTCGGCGCCCTCTTCCACCAGCTTCAGGCCATGCGCGACCGCGGCTTCCGTGGTGTCATGGTGCCCGCCGTCAGAGAACGAATCCGGGGTGACGTTGACGATGCCCATGACCCGGGCACGGTCCAGGCGCAGGATGCGACCGGCGCAGTCGAGCTGGGGCGAGGTATCGAACATGGGCAATCCTGCAGGGACAACGGCGGGTAGTTTAGTTCGGCAGGGCTGCGCCCTGCACCCGCAGAGGCCAGGGCGACAACAACAGCCAGAGCAACAGCGGGTTTGCTGATGAAAGGCGGGGCCGGTCCGGTTGCAGGGCGTCAGCCCTGCCGACACCCCTCAACGGCGGCGGCGCTTGCGGTCCACGTACAGGGTCCTGGCAACGCTCAGCACGATGCCGACCGCAATACCCACCACGCAGCCCAGCAGCAGATTGTCGGCCCCCAGGCCCACACCCACACCGACCACGGTGGCGATGACCATCTCGACGGTGTGGGAAATCGGTTCGGGCTTCGGGGCGGACATGCGGGCTCCAGCGTCAGATCGGTTCTTCGGGGTGGGCCGAGGGCCCGGAAACGACGAAGCCGGGTTGCCCCGGCCTCGTCTGATGTCACGTGCAGCGGGCCGTCAGTGCGATTCGGCCGGGCCGGCGATCGGCGGCAGCGGGCGAGCATCACCGCCCTTGTCGTTGCTGCCACCGTCCTTGTTCGACTTGTTCCAGCCCGCCGGCGGCGGCGGCTCGCGACCTTCCATGATGGCATCGATCTGCGGCGCGTCGATGGTCTCGTACTGCAGCAACAGCTGCGACATCGTGTGCAGCTTGTCGATGTTGTCGGTCAGCAACTGGGTGGTGCGGGCGTAGGCCTTGTCGAGGATGTTGCGCACTTCCTCGTCGATGCGGCGCGCGGTGTCGTTGGACACGCTCTTGTGCTGCGTCACCGAGCGGCCCAGGAAGACTTCGTCGTCCTCCTCGCCATAGGCGATCGGACCGAGTTCTTCGGACAGGCCCCACTTGGTGACCATGTTGCGGGCCATCTTGGTGGCGCGCTCGATGTCGTTGGACGCACCCGTGGTGACCTTGTCGGTGCCGAAGATCAGCTCTTCGGCGACGCGGCCGCCGTACAGCGAGCACAGCTGCGACTGGATCGCCACGCGGTTCATCGAGTACTTGTCGCCCTCAGGCAGGTACATGGTCACACCCAGGGCGCGGCCGCGCGGAATGATCGTGACCTTGTAGACCGGGTCGTGCTCGGGCACCAGGCGGCCGACGATGGCATGGCCGGCTTCGTGGTAGGCAGTGAGCGTCTTCTCCTCCTCGCTCATGGCCATCGAACGGCGCTCGGCACCCATCAGGATCTTGTCACGGGCACGATCGAAGTGGTCCATGCGGACTTCCTTCTCGTTGCCACGCGCGGCAAACAGGGCTGCCTCGTTGCAGAGGTTGGCCAGGTCCGCGCCGGAGAAGCCCGGGGTACCGCGTGCGATCACCAGCGGCTCGACGTCGTCGGCCAGCGGCAGCTTGCGCATGTGCACCTTCAGGATATGCTCGCGGCCCTTCACGTCGGGCAGACCGACCACCACCTGGCGATCGAAGCGACCCGGGCGCAGCAGCGCCGGGTCCAGCACGTCCGGACGGTTGGTCGCGGCGATCACGATCACGCCTTCGCCACCCTCGAAGCCATCCATCTCGACCAGCAGCTGGTTCAGGGTCTGCTCGCGCTCGTCGTGACCGCCGCCCAGGCCGGCACCACGGTGACGGCCGACGGCATCGATCTCGTCGATGAAGATGATGCACGGGGCGTGCTTCTTGGCCTGCTCGAACATGTCACGCACGCGGCTGGCGCCGACGCCGACGAACATTTCCACGAAGTCCGAACCGGAGATCGAGAAGAACGGCACCTTCGCCTCACCGGCGATGGCCTTGGCCAGCAGCGTCTTGCCGGTACCCGGCGGGCCGACCATCAGCACGCCACGCGGAATCTTGCCGCCCAGCTTGGTGAACTTGGACGGGTCGCGCAGGAAGTCGACCAGTTCGCCCACTTCCTCCTTGGCCTCGTCGCAGCCGGCGACATCGGCGAAGGTGACCTTGATCTGGTCCTCGCCCTGCAGCTTGGCGCGCGATTTGCCGAAGGACATCGCGCCCTTGGCGCCGCCGCCGCCGCCCTGCATCTGGCGCATGATGAACAGCCAGAAGCCGATGATCAGGATGACCGGCAGGAAATTCATCAGGATCGCGCCCAGGGAGATGCCGCTGGAGGGCTCCTCCTGCACGATCTCGACGTTCTTGGTGCGCAGCACGTTGATCAGGTCGCGATCGAACGGCGCGGTGATGGTGGACGACTGTCCACCCCGGGTGGTGTAGGTGATCTGGCTGGTGCCGCCGCGCATGTCGCCGCCGAAGGCGACCTTCTGCACGTTGCCGCTGTCCACCTGGTCCAGGAACTGCGAATAGGACGCACCCTGCGCACCGGCCCCGGAGGACTTGGGCGAGAAGCTCTGGAAGACCACCATCAGCACGACGGCGACGACCACCCATAGCAGGAGGTTCTTGGTCAAGTCGTTCATCCTCATTGGCTCCGGTGTTCCTCTCAGTACGGGCGTTGCGTTGGGGTTGAAACTTACGTTGCGAGCTTACTTCATGTGGGCGCGTTTGCCCTGACCCAAGGCGTACACCTCGGGAGAGCGTTTGCGCGACGCTTCCGGCTTGCGGATGGAGACCTTGTCGTAGCGACGGCGCATTTCACGCACGTAGTCGTCAAAGCCCACACCCTGGAACAGCTTGATCAGGAACGCCCCGCCGGTCTTCAGGTGGTTGTCGGCGAAGTCCAGCGCCAGCTCCGCCAGATGCATCATCCGCGGCTGGTCGACCGCGTCCATGCCACTTTTATTGGGGGCCATGTCCGACAGCACAAGGTCCACCGGCTCGTCCCCGAGCATGGCTTCAAACTGAGATAGGACGGCTTCTTCCCTGAAGTCACCGTGAAGGAACTCCACACCCGCCAGCGGCGGCATCTCCAGGATGTCCAGCGCCAGCACGCGGCCGGTGTCTCCCATCTGTCTCCGAACCTGCTGAGACCATCCGCCAGGGGCGGCACCGAGGTCCACCACGACCATGTTCCGCTTCAGCAGGCGGTCACGTTCAAGCAACTCTTCAAGCTTGTAGGCCGCCCGCGAGCGCATGCCTTCGGCCTGCGCCTTCTTCACGAAAGGGTCGGAGAAGTGTTCCTTGAGCCAGCGCTGGCTGCTTTTGCTGCGGGTTGCCATTGGAAATAGGGGCTGATGGGGCCGTCATGATACCCTGATCCTCCCATTCAACCGTCTTTTCCTGCATGTCCATCGCCCTGACCGCCTCCCAGACCCGTTTCCTGCGCGGCCAAGCCCACGACCTGAAGGCCCTGCTGCAGACCGGCGGCAAGGGAGTGACCCCGGCCTTCATCGCGGAACTGAACGAAGTGCTGGAGCGCCACGAACTGGTCAAGGTCAAGGTCGCAGCCGAGGACCGCGAGGCCCGGGACGCGATGATCGGCGAGATCGTCGAAGCCACCGACAGTGCGCTGGTGCAGCGCATCGGTCACGTTGCCGTGCTGTATCGCCCGAGCAGGGAACAGCGCCAGATCGTGCTGCCGCGCGGCTGATCGCGCTACCGCCATGCAGCTGAACCACGAGCCGCCCGATTACGCCTACAGCCTGCGCGCTGCCGATGGCCGCTCGGCCAAGGTCAATGACACGGTGCTGGCCAGCAGCTTTCTGCTGACGCCGGACCAGCTGGTCGAACATTGGCCTGTCGCCGATGCGGCGGCGCTGACGGTGGCCGACCTGGAACCGGTGCTGGCACTGAGTCCTGCATTGATCGTGCTGGGAACCGGCGAGCGGCAGGTGTTTCCGTCGGCTGCGGTCATGGCCGCCTGCCTGTCGCGCGGGATCGGCCTGGAAGTGATGAACAACCCTGCCGCGGCGCGCACCTTCAACATCCTTGCCGGCGAAGGCCGCAAGGTGGCGGCCGCGTTCATCCTGGAAGGTTGAGGACCACCGCCGGGCATGGCCCGGCGCTACCTTGATGCGCATACGCCGGGCATGGCCCGGCGCTACCGTACCTGCCTGCGCTAGCGCGCTGGCAGGTACTGCTGCGGATCGACCGGCTTGCCGTTGTAGCGGATTTCAAAGTGCAGCATGTCGCGATTCGCGCCGGTGCGCCCCATCTCGGCAATCTGCTCACCCGCCTTCACGCTCTGTCCCTCGTTGACCAGGCGCTTGCGGTTGTGGCCGTAGGCCGACAGCCACTGGTCGCTGTGCTTGATGATGATCAGCTCGCCATAGCCGACCAGTCCGGCGCCCGAGTACACCACCACACCGTTGGCGGTGGCCTTGACGGCCTGCCCGCTGGTGCCGGCAATGTCGACGCCCTGCTTGGTTGCGTCGCCGGCCACGTAGCGGCCCACGATCGCGCCATCGGCTGGCCAGCGCCAGGCGATGTTGCTCTTCACCGGACCGGCCGGTGCCGTGGCCGGTGCCGTGCTGCCGCCGCTGCGCGGCGCGGTGACCACGGTGGTCGGTGCGCGGCCGCTGCTGGCCCCCGGCGGATAAAGACGGATGACCTGACCCGGATAGATCGTCGACGGGTTATCCAGGCTGTTCCACGCGATCAGATCGGCCGGGGTGATGTCGTGGATGCGGGCCAGCGCGTAGATCGTGTCGCCCTTGCGCACGACCACGGTCTGCCCCGGCTTGGCCACCGAAGTCTTGGGCGTAGTGACCGCAGCCCCGCCACCACTGCCATTGGGCCGCACCACCGTGGCAGTGCCACAGGCAGCCAGGCCGGAAACCAGCAGCACCAGCGCGCCGACGCGCACTCCCTTGCTCAGACGATCAGCACTCATGCGAACTTCGACCTCCATACAAGCCAGGCGATCAGCACCACCACCAACGCGGTGGCGATCCAGCCCAGCGGTTCAATCCAGCGACGCAGCGCCGCTTCGGCGCGCGCTCCACCGATGCGGATCACGGCAGCGAGCACATACACGCGCTTGCCGCGTCCGATCAGCATGCTCAGCAGGTACTGCGGCATCGGTACGCCGACGATACCCGATGCCCACGTGAAGACCTTCATCGGGATCGGCATGAAGCCGCCCAGGACCAGGAACGTGAACACCGCCCACGGCGATTCGGCCATCTTCTCCTGCACGGTGGTGATGCCCTGTTCGATTGCCGGCAACATGCCCAGCACTTCGAACAACGGCTTGATCGCCTCGAATGCGAAGTGACCCAGCGCATAGCCGACCACGGCACCGACCATCGAACCGGCCAGGCTGAGGGTCGCGAACCACCACCCGCGCCGGGGTTGAGCCACGCACATCGGGGCCAGCATCACTTCCGGCATCACCGGAAAGATGATCGCCTCGAAAAAACTCAGCACCGTCAGGTAGGTCGGCGCGCGTTCGTGCGCCGCCCACTTCATCGCCCGCTCGTACAGCGGTCCGAAAATCTTCATGCAACCCTGCTCCGTGGATTCAATCCAGCATGCCAGACAGCAGCGGCACGAAGGTGACCGGTGCCAGCACGCGCTGTTCGACGCTGCCGTCGGCCCTGCGGTCCAGCTGCACCAGCGACTGTGCACTGGCACCGCCGACCGGCGCCACCAGCCGGCCACCTTCGGCCAGCTGCTCGATCAGTGCGTCGACCAGCGCCGGGGCCGCAGCTGTGACGACGATGGCATCAAACGGGCCGTGCTCCGCCCAGCCGACACGGCCGTCATCGTGCTTGGTGCGGATGTTCATGCCGAGTGCGCGGAACCGCTTGCGGGCCTGCCGCAGCAGGTCGCCGATGCGCTCCACGGTGTAGACCTCCAGGCCCAGTGCACCAAGCACGGCGGCCTGGTAGCCGGAGCCCGTCCCCACCTCCAGCACCCGCTTGGGCGCCACCTGCACGACCGCTTCGGTCATCCGCGCCACCACCCAGGGTTGCGAGATGGTCTGGCCGTGGCCGATCGGCAGCGCGGTGTCTTCATAGGCCCGCGAGGCCAGGGCCTCGTCGATGAACAGATGGCGGGGCACCACCCGGATCGCGTTCAGCGTGGATTCGTCGACGATGCCGGCTTCGCGCAGGCGATCGACCAGACGATCGCGGACGCGCTGTGACGTCATGCCGATGCCGACGGCTTCCGGTTGCAGGCGCAGGCGTGGGCTCATGCCGGCTGGTCCAGCGCGGCGCTGAGACCGCCGACCCAGCTGGCCACTTTCTCAAGCGCCTGATAGCGGGTCAGATCCACCTGGATCGGGGTGATCGAGATATGCCCGGTACGCACCGCGTGGAAGTCGGTGCCGGGGCCGGAGTCCTGCTCGCGGCCCGCCGGACCGATCCAGTACACCTCGTTGCCGCGTGGATCCTTCTGCGGGATGCAGCCTTCGGCGCGATGGCGGTTGCCCAGCCGGGTGACTTCGAAACCCTTGACCTCGGTCCACGGCAGGTCGGGCACGTTGACGTTGAGGATGGTGTCCGCCGGCAGCGGGTCGGCCTTGAGGCGGGCGACGATTTCCACGGCGGCACGCGCCGCGGTCTCGAAGTGACGGGGATCGTGATTGCGGGTCACCAGGGACACCGCCACCGCGGGCAGGCCGAGGAAGCGCCCCTCCATCGCCGCCGAGACGGTTCCGGAATAGATCACGTCGTCACCCAGGTTGGCGGCGTTGTTGATGCCCGACACGACAATGTCGGGTTCGAACTCCAGCAGGCCGGTCAGCGCCAGATGCACGCAGTCGGTGGGCGTGCCGGCCACCGACACGGTGTAGTGATCGATGCGCTTGAGCCGGATGGGCAGGTCCAGGGTCAGTGAATTGCTGGCGCCTGAGCGATCGCGGTCGGGTGCGACCACCGTCACTTCGTGGCCGGCGTCACGCAGTACCGAGGCAAGCATCCGGATACCTGCGGCGTCGACGCCATCGTCGTTACTGACCAGAATTCGCATCTTCGATTTAACCGCTTGATTTTCCAAGAATTCGATTCCGTCACCGTGCGGTGTTGGCGGGACCGTCGTGCTTCCCTGCGGAAGCCGACGACCCTGCAGGGGCATCGTCTATTGTGCCGCATGCGAGCCGCAGGTCCTACCCTGCCGGCGGTCACGACTGGCCTCGCATTGCGATAGGCAGGCCCGCCTCACCGGTTTACCCTGTGCGCATGTCGCATCCAGAAGACGAAGACCCTGCCGCGCTCTTCCGCGCGGCCATCGGCGAAGTGACGCCGCTGCGCAAAGAGGCCGAACCCGCGCCGGCCGCTGCCCGGCCGAAGCCGCGCGCGCGCATGGCCGAACGCGACGAGGCCGAGGCCGCCGGCGAGTTCGCCCGGCTGTTGCGCGACAGCGCACCGCTGGAAGCCGGGGATGTGGCCAGCTACCGGCGCGACGCCCTTCCGCCGCGGCTGTTCCAGCGTCTCAAGCGCGGCCAGTACTCGGTGCAGGACGAGCTGGATCTGCATGGCGCGACCGCAGCGCAGGCCGAGGCCATGCTGCGCCAGTTCCTGCTGGAGGCGCACGCACATGAGTATGGCTGCGTGCGCATCATCCACGGCAAGGGACTGCAGTCCGACGGTGGTGCGCCGGTCCTGAAGAATCTGGTCGACCGGCTGCTGCGCCTGCGCAACGATGTGCTTGCCTTCCATTCGGCGCCGACCAGCCAGGGCGGAACCGGTGCCGTACTGGTGCTGCTGTCCCGGCGCTGATGCAATCCGCTCAGGACTGCGCGGCGTCCTCGACCGGTCCGAGCTCGTGCAGGACCGCGGTGGCGTAGCAGCCCGGCGGCAGCGCGAACGACAGCTCAAGCACATCTTCCGCCAGCCACTGGTGCTGCAGCAGCGCAGGACGCAGGCGCAACGCGCGGCGCTCCTGCTTCAGCCGTGCCTCTTCCAGTCCGGCACGCAGCGCCTTCGATTCCTCGTCGTCGAGCGCGCGCAGTTCGAGCTCGCGGGCTGCGCCGGTACTGCGCAGCTCGCCCTCTCCCCACAACGGCGCGCTGGGATGGATATCGAACCCGGCCAGCCGCGCTGCCAGTGCATCGGTGTAAGGCTCCGGACCAAACACGCTGCGGCTGCCATCCAGCATCCACACCTCACCGTCCAGCGGCTGGTCCCAGACACCCTGCTCCACGCGTGCGGCAAGCACGCGATTGAACAGTGCTGAACGCGCAGCCGACAGCAGCAGCGAGCGCTGGTCCTTGCGCATGCGGCGGCCACCGAACATCGCCAGCGCTGCCGGAACGTTGCCGCCATCGCGGCCGAAACGCTGCTCGCCGAACCAGTTCGGCAAACCACGATCGGCAATCTGCTGCAGGCGTTCGCTGATTGCGACCGCATCGCCGCGTACCTGGCGCAGCACCAGCCTGAAACGATTGCCGGCCAGCGCGCCACGCTGCAGCTTGCGGTTGTGCCAGGTTGCATCGAGCACTTCGATATCATCGCTGGCCAGCAGCGCCAGATCCGGCGCGACGCGCTTGGGCAGATGCACACTGAAGCGCTGGGTGGTGACCGCGTGGCGATCCTTCATCCCGGCATAGCTGACCGCCATCTCCGGCAAGCCAGCCCACTTGGCCAGCACCTTGGCCACATGCACGGTGTTGGCACCGCGCTTGCGGACATGCAGCAGCAGATGCTCGCCCTCGCCCGTGGCCTCAAAGGCCGGCAGCTCGTCGACCTGGAAATCCTCCGGGGTGGTGCGGATGCGCGCCTGCAGCAGCGGCGCACCGAACGCGAGCGGCAGCGGAATCATGCCGCCACCAGCAGGACCACAGCCTGTGCCGCGATGCCTTCACCGCGACCGGTGAAGCCAAGCTTCTCCGACGTGGTGGCCTTTACGCTGACCGCATCCAGTGGCAGCTGCAACAGTGCCGCGATGCATTCACGCATTGCCAGCGCATGCGGCCCGACCTTCGGTCGTTCACAGATCACGGTGACATCGGTGTTGCCGACGCACCAGCCACGCTCACGCAGGAGAGCGTCGCAGTGGCGGACGAAGTCGCTGCTGTCGGCCCCCTTCCAGCGATCATCGCTGGGCGGAAAGTGCTGGCCGATGTCGCCAAGCGCCAGCGCGCCGAGCATGGCGTCACACAGCGCGTGCAGGATCACGTCGCCATCGCTGTGCGCGAGCACACCGTGGCTGTGCGGCACGCGCACGCCTCCCAGCATGATGTGGTCACCCTCACCAAAGGCGTGGACGTCGTAGCCCTGGCCGATGCGGACGGGCGGGAACGGAGCAGTGCTCATGGATGCAACCCTTGCAGCAGGGCCGCGCGGGCGTTCAGCCGGCGCGGCGGGAAAGTACGAATTCGAAGCGGTCCAGGTCGGCGGGCGTGGTGACCTTGAAGTTGTCCTCGCTGCCTTCAACCAGCAGCGGGCGCTGGCCCTGGCGTTCCATGGCCATGGCTTCGTCGGTGACGTCCACGCCGGACGCAGCGGCGTCGGTCAGCGCGCGGATCAACTGATGGCGGCGGAACAGCTGCGGGGTCAGCGCGCGCCACAGGCGCTCGCGGGGCTCGGTGCCGTCGATGCCACCATCGTCACCGGCCCGCTTCAGGGTGTCGCGTACCGGCGCGGCAAGAATGGCCCCGACCGGATCGGTACGGCCAACCTCCAGCAGGCGGCCCAGGTCGGCCAGCGACAGATTGGGCCGCGCGGCATCGTGCACCAGCACGAACTCATCGGCGCGGACGCTCTCCGGCAGCGCAAGCAGGCCGGCCAGCACGGAGGCGGCGCGGGTCGCCCCGCCCGTGCAGGTCAGCACCGGCTTGCCTGCCCATTCGCTCCAGCCCGGCCAATCCGCGTCATTCTCGCCGATCACCACCATCGCGCCGGCAACGGCCGGGTGGGCCAGCAGTGCCTGCAGGGTGTGGGCCAGCAGCATCTGCCCGCCCGCCTGCAGATACTGCTTGGGCAGTGGCGCACCGAAGCGGGCGCCACGACCGGCAGCGGGAACGACCACCCAGATCGCCGCGCTCATGGCACGTCCGCCGGGTGGTCGCCCGCCTGTTCGGGCATCGGCACCGGCGGCTGCGCCGGACGAACCGGCGCGTCGTCGACCACCCGGTAGAACTTCTCGCCGGGCTTGATCATGCCCAGCTCACTGCGTGCGCGCTCTTCGATGGCGGACTGGCCTTCCTTGAGGTCCTTCACTTCGGCAGCCAGCGCATCATTGCGCTGCTGCAGACCTTCGTTGTCCCGTTCCTGGCCGGCAACCTGGGCTTCGAGCATCATCACTTCCCCCGAATTGCCCGGGCCGAACCAGAAACGGTACTGCAGCCATGCCAGCAGCAGGGCCAGCACCAGCAGCAGCCAGCGCCAATCGCGCATGGCCTCAGCGCTTCAGCGAAACGAACGCGTCACGACCGGCGTAACGCGCGCCGGCACCGAGGGCTTCCTCGATGCGCAGCAGCTGGTTGTACTTGGCCACGCGATCGCTGCGGCACAGCGAGCCGGTCTTGATCTGGGTGGCAGTGGTCGCCACGGCGATGTCGGCGATGGTGGTGTCTTCGGTTTCACCCGAACGGTGCGAGACGACAGCGGCATAACCGGCACGGTCAGCCATGGCAATCGCTTCCAGGGTTTCACTCAGGGTGCCGATCTGGTTGACCTTGATCAGGATGGCATTGGCAGTACCGGAGTCGATGCCCTCCTGGAAGATCTTCGGATTGGTCACGAACAGGTCATCGCCCACCAGCTGCACCTTCTTGCCGATGCGATCGGTCAGCAGCTTCCAGCCCGCCCAGTCGTTCTCGGCCAGGCCGTCCTCGATGGTGATGATCGGGTACTGCGCGGCCCAGTCGGCAAGGAAGTCGACGAACTGCTCGGAGGTCAGGCGCTTGTTCTCGCCGACCAGGTTGTACTTGCCGTTCTCGAAGAACTCGCTGGAGGCCACGTCCAGACCCAGCAGCACGTCCTCGCCCGCGGTGTAGCCGGCCTTGCCGATCGCTTCGAGAATGGTGTCCAGCGCCTCGACGTTGCTGCGGAAGTCAGGCGCGAAGCCGCCTTCGTCACCGACCGCGGTGCTCAGGCCATGCCCCTTCAGCACCGACTTCAGCGAGTGGAAGATCTCGGTGCCGGCGCGCAGCGCTTCGGAGAACGAGGTGAAGCCGACCGGCAGCACCATGAACTCCTGGAAATCGACGTTGTTGTCGGCATGCGCGCCGCCGTTGATGATGTTCATCATCGGCACCGGCAGCGACGGGGTCACGCCGGTCCTGCCGGCCAGGTACTGCCACAGCGCCTGCTTGCTGGATGCTGCGGCGGCGTGCGCGGCCGCCATCGAGACACCGAGCAGCGCGTTGGCGCCCAGACGGCCCTTGTTCTCGGTGCCATCAAGGTCGATCAGGCGGCGGTCCAGGCCGGACTGGTCGGTGGCCTCGAAGCCCTTCAGCGCGGCAGCGATGGTCGTGTTGACGTTGTCGACAGCCTTGCGCACGCCCTTGCCCAGGTAGCGGGTCTTGTCGCCGTCACGCAGCTCGACCGCTTCCTTTGTGCCGGTCGAGGCGCCGGAGGGAACCGCGGCACGACCGAACGAACCGTCCTCCAGGGTGACTTCGGCTTCCAGCGTGGGGTTGCCACGGCTGTCGAGGATTTCACGGGCGTGGATGCTGCGGATCGTACTCATGGTCGGGCCGGTTACCTGTATGGAGAGGGGGCGACAAAACGAATGCCGCGTGATTATCCCCGGCTGCCCGCCCGTTGCCAAATGGCGCGAACGGCGTCAGCCCCGGCTGGCCCCCGCCCCGGCAGCAGCAGCGATACCAGGAGCACCCGCAAAGCAGCGGCCATGGCCGGACAGACGGTGCCATGCCTGCGCCGCCAGCCTGAGCGCGATCAGGCCCTTGGGCCAATCGCGTGCAGACGTGCTCGTATTCATCACAGCATCCCGTAGGACAGCGCACCGAGCCACAGCGAAAGCAGGACAACCGCCAGCCCGGCGGCCACCTTGCCGCGATTCAGGCGCCAAGCCAGCACGGCGGCAGCGATGCAGCCGCCGGCAGTCAACAGTTCGCCAGCCAGCAGCGCCATGAAGTACGCCCGCAGATTGAGCACGCTGCTGCCATCACCCGGGGACCGCACGGACGCTGCGCCGATCAGCACCAGACCGAACACGCCCGCCGTGAACAACCCCGCCAGGCCCAGTGCGATCAGGCCCCACGGCCACTGTTTCCAGTGCCGGCGGCGACGCTGGGTTTCCAGCGCCGTCCATGGGTCAGACTTCACGCGAAGCGTGAGAAACCGTGCTTCTTGGTCACCGCATCGAGCTCCATCAGCGTTTCGAGCAGTGCTTCCATCTGGTCCAGCGGCCATGCGTTGGGACCGTCGGAGAGGGCCTTGGACGGGTCAGGATGGGTCTCGGCGAACAGACCGGAGATACCCACCGCCACCGCGGCCCGGGCCAACACCGGCACATGTTCGCGCTGGCCGCCGGAGCTGGTGCCCTGCCCACCCGGCAGCTGCACCGAATGGGTGGCGTCGAACACCACCGGGCACCCGGTCTCGCGCATCACAGCCAGCGAACGCATGTCGCTCACCAGATTGTTGTAGCCGAAGCTGGCACCGCGTTCGCAGACCATGATCTGATCGTTACCGGTCGCCTTGGCCTTCTCCACGACCGGCTTCATGTCCCAGGGCGCCAGGAACTGGCCCTTCTTGATGTTGACCGGCTTCCCGGCCGAGCACACCTTGCGGATGAAGTCGGTCTGGCGAACAAGGAATGCCGGGGTCTGCAGCACATCCACGACCGAAGCCACTTCGTCCATCGGGGTGTACTCATGGACGTCGGTCAGCACCGGCACGCCGATCTGCTTCTTGACCTCGGCCAGGACTTTCAGCCCCTCCTCCATGCCCGGGCCGCGGAAAGCGGTACCAGACGTGCGGTTGGCCTTGTCGAAGCTGGACTTGAAGATGAAGTTCACACCGAGCTTGCCGGTGATCTCCTTCAGCTTGCCAGCGGTATCGAGCTGCAACTGCATCGACTCGATCACGCAGGGGCCGGCGATCAGGAACAGGGGCTGGTCCAGCCCCACTTCGAATCCACACAGTTTCATGGCGTTTCCTTAGAGTTGTCCGCTACATCGAACGGGCCGATGCACTTGGTTCAAGCGAGCAAGATGGGGCCTGGCGGGCCCCATCGCAAGTCAGGCGCGCGCTTCCTGCAACAACTGGCCACCGGCCTTGCGCTCGCGTGCGGCGCGGATGAAGCCGATGAACAGCGGGTGGCCGTCACGCGGCGTGGACAGGAACTCCGGATGCGCCTGGCAGGCCAGGAACCAGGGATGCGCATCGCGCGGCAGCTCGACCACTTCCACCAGGGTGTCATCCATCGACTTGCCGGCGATCACCAGGCCGGCGTCCTCCAGCTGGGTGCGGTAACGGTTGTTGAACTCATACCGGTGGCGGTGGCGCTCGGCCACCACGTCCTTGCCATACAGCTCACGCGCCAGCGTGCCCGGCTTCAGGCGCTGCTCCTGCAGGCCCAGACGCATGGTGCCGCCCAGGTCACTCTTGTCGTCGCGCTTCTCGACGTCACCGGCAGCGGTGCGCCACTCGGTGATCAGGCCGATCACCGGATTTGGCGACTGGCGATCATTCTCGGTGCTGTTGGCACCTTCGAGGCCGACCACGTTGCGCGCGTAATCGACCACGGCCGCCTGCATGCCGTAGCAGATGCCGAAGTACGGCACCTGGTTCTCGCGGGCGAACTTCGAGGTCAGCACCTTGCCTTCGAAACCACGGTCGCCGAATCCGCCCGGCACCAGGATGCCATCGACATCGGCCAGCGCGGCCATGTCCGTGCCTTCCAGGTCCTGCGCTTCCAGCCACTTCAGATTGACCCGGGTACGCTGGCGCAGGCCACCATGCTTGAGTGCTTCGCCGACCGACTTGTATGCATCCTGGTGATCGACGTACTTGCCGACCACGGCGATGGTCACCTCGTCGAGCGGATGCAGCGTGGCGTCGACCGCGTCCTCCCACACCGACAGATCGACAGGACCGGCCTTGTCGGCCAGCTTCAGCTGGTTGACGACAATCTCATCCAGGCCCTGCGCATGCAATCCCGAAGGGATGCGATACAGCACATCCACGTCCGGCACGCTGATCACGGCGCGTTCGGAAACGTTGGTGAACTGGGCGATCTTGCGACGCTCCGAATCGGGCACGGCCTGCTCCGAACGGCACAACAGCACATCCGGCTGGATGCCGATCGAACGCAGCTCCTTCACCGAGTGCTGGGTCGGCTTGGTCTTCAGTTCGCCGGCCGCGCCGATGTACGGCACCAGGGTGAGGTGCATGAACAGCGCCTTCTCCGGACCACGCTCGGTACGCACCTGGCGGATCGCCTCCAGGAACGGCAGCGATTCGATGTCGCCGACGGTGCCACCGATCTCGACCAGGGCGACGTCATAGCCTTCGGTGGCTTCGTCGATGCAACGACGGATCTCGTCGGTAATGTGCGGAATGACCTGCACGGTCGCGCCGAGGTAATCGCCGCGACGCTCCTTGCGGATCACGTTCTCGTAGATGCGACCGGTGGTGACCGAATTCTTGCGGCTCAGGCGCGTCCGCACGAACCGCTCGTAGTGGCCCAGATCGAGATCGGTCTCGGCACCGTCGTCGGTGACATAGACCTCGCCGTGCTGGAACGGGCTCATGGTGCCCGGATCAACGTTGATGTAGGGGTCGAGCTTCATCATCGTGACCTTCAGGCCACGGGCTTCGAGAATGGCGGCCAGCGACGCAGCGGCAATGCCTTTGCCGAGCGAGGACACCACGCCGCCGGTTACGAAAATCAAGGGAGTCATGGCTGCAAGCATCCTGTCTGGAAATGGAAAACGACAGCGCCACGCACGCCCTGGGGGCGGACATGGCGCTTGAAGGGGGTTTTCCGGTTCGCTGGGGCAGCGAGGGAGGTGCCGATCCGTGCGGCGGCTGGCGCCAGACGGTAACCATCGCGCGAGGTCGGGGCAACCGCGCCGGTCACATCGACCGTCACCTGCGACCCGCATTGCTGGAGGCCACGCATGGCCGTGCCAGCCCATTCGCAAATGGTGGACACGCACTACTCCCGGAAAGCCATAGTTTACAGATAGATGGCCGCCAACCCAAGAGGCTTGTGCAGGCCGACCGAACGAAAAACGCCCCCTTGCGGGGGCGTGGCGTCGCCAGAAGCCCGCTTCTACAGGGCTTCCGCGGGAAAGGGAGGGTGCGCGTGCGCTCAGCGCTTCTTGCGCGCCTCTTCCTCTTCTTCCTGCTGCGGAACCGGCTGGCCCTTGGCCTTCAGCTCCGCATTGGCCTGCGCGCGGCGCTTGGCCTTGGCGTCGGCTTCGGCCTGTGCCTTGTCGGCCTGGTCACCCTGCTGCGGGGCCGGCTGGCCGGCGTTCTGCGCCATCACCAGCGGCACCGCAACGGCGGCAGCGGCCAGGATCGCAATGGTCAGCAACTTCTTCATGGAGTCCTCCTCGCGGTATGGCTGGGACATGGGGACGCTGGCGTCCGGATTCCAGCGGCTGCCATTTTACCCCCTCCCCGGTGGCGAGGCTGAACCGCAGGCGTGCAAATTCGCCGCCCAGACCGCACACTTGCGCGTCGCTCCGCGCTTTAGAACATAGATGAACGCCCGCTATAACGCCGCCGATATTGAAGTCCTGTCCGGCCTTGACCCGGTCAAGCGCCGTCCCGGCATGTATACCGACACCGCGCGCCCCAACCACCTGGCGCAGGAAGTGATCGACAACTCGGTGGACGAGGCCCTCGCCGGCCACGCCCGCTCGATCGAGATCACCCTGTACAAGGACGGCAGCGTGGAGGTCAGCGATGACGGCCGTGGCATGCCGGTGGACATCCATCCGGAAGAGAAGATCCCGGGTGTCGAGCTGATCCTGACCCGCCTGCACGCGGGCGGTAAGTTCAGCAACAACAACTACACCTTCTCCGGCGGCCTGCACGGCGTCGGCGTCAGCGTGGTCAACGCGCTGTCGACCCTGGTGGAGGTGCACATCAAGCGTGAAGGTGCCGAACACCGCATCACCTTCCGTAACGGTGACCGCGCCACGCCGCTGGAAGTGGTGGGCACGGTCGGCAAGAAGAACACGGGTACCCGCGTGCGCTTCTGGCCCGACCCGAAGTACTTCGATACGCCGAAGTTCGCGGTGCGCGCGCTCAAGCATCTGCTGCGCGCCAAAGCGGTGTTGTGCCCGGGCCTGACCGTGAAGCTGACCGACGAAGCCACCGGCGAAGTCGACACCTGGTACTACGAGGACGGCCTGCGCGACTACCTGAAGCTGGAGCTGGGCGAGCGCGAAATGCTGCCGGCCGACCTGTTCGTCGGCAACCTGAAGAAGGACACCGAAGTGGTGGACTGGGCCGTGGCCTGGCTGCCGGAAGGCGAGCTGGTCCAGGAAAGCTACGTCAACCTGATCCCGACCGCCCAGCACGGTACCCACGTCAACGGCCTGCGCACCGGCCTGACCGAGGCGCTCCGAGAGTTCTGCGACTTCCGCAACCTGCTGCCGCGTGGCGTGAAGCTGGCGCCGGAAGACGTGTGGGACCGCGTGTCGTTTGTGCTGTCGCTGAAAATGACCGATCCGCAGTTCAGCGGGCAGACCAAGGAACGCCTGTCCTCGCGGCAGGCCGCCGGTTTCGTGGAAGGTGCCGCGCACGATGCATTCAGCCTGCTGCTGAACCAGAACGTGGAACTGGGCGAGAAGATCGCGCAGATCGCCATTGAGCGCGCCAGCGCACGCCTGAAGACCGAAAAGCTGGTGGTCCGCAAGAAGGTCACCCAGGGCCCTGCCCTGCCGGGCAAGCTGGCCGACTGCATCAGCCAGGACCTGTCGCGTACCGAACTGTTCCTGGTGGAAGGTGATTCGGCAGGCGGCAGCGCCAAGCAGGCACGCGACAAGGATTTCCAGGCGATCATGCCGCTGCGCGGCAAGATCCTGAACACCTGGGAAGTCTCCTCCAACAGCGTGCTGGCCTCGGAAGAAGTGCACAACTTGGCCATCGCCATCGGCTGCGATCCGGGCAAGGATGACATCAGCGGCCTGCGCTACGGCAAGGTGGTGATCCTGGCCGACGCCGACTCGGACGGCCTGCACATCGCCACCCTGTTGACGGCGCTGTTCCTGAAGCACTTCCCGGCGCTGGTCGACGCTGGCCACGTGTTCGTGGCAATGCCACCGCTGTTCCGCATCGACGTGGGCAAGCAGGTCTTCTACGCACTGGACGAGGAAGAAAAGCGCTCCATGCTGGACAAGATCGAGCGCGAGAAAATCAAGGGCGCGGTCAACGTGACCCGGTTCAAGGGCCTGGGCGAAATGAACCCGTCGCAGCTGCGTGAGTCCACCATCCACCCGGACACCCGTCGCCTGGTGCAGCTGACCGTGGACGATCGCGAGCAGACCCGTTCGCTGATGGACATGCTGCTGGCCAAGAAGCGGGCGTCTGACCGCAAGGGCTGGCTGGAGACCAAGGGCGATCTGGCGTCGCTGGAAGTCTGACCCCAGCGCGGGCCGGGGCCGTTTCCTGTCGGGAAACGGCTCTGGCTGCATGGCCTGGCAGTACCGGTTCAGGCCGCCCACCGGGGCATTACACCCCCATCGGCAAACCCTGCGGGTCCATAATGCGCGCTCATCCGCGTGGACCACCGCATTGCCCAGCCACTCGCTGCTGTTCCCCGGCCTGCCGCTGCACAGCACGCGGCTGGTCCTGAGCCCGATCCGTCGTGATGACGCTGCTGCGTTGTTCACGCTGCAATCCAACCCGGCGGTGATGCGCTGGTGGAACCATCCTGCCTGGACACGGCCGGGCGAAGCCCGCGAACAGATCGACGACGACCTCGCCGCACACGCCATCGGCACCCAGCTCAAGCTGGCCGTGCGCGAATCGCTGGAAGGCCCGTTGCTGGGCATCTGCGTGGTGTTTGCCGTCGATCGCGATGCTGCGCGTGCCGAGATCGGCTATCTGCTGGCACCTGAGGTCCAGGGCCGGGGCTACATGCATGAGGCGTTGCAGCAGGTGCTGGCCTACCTGTTCCGGACGCTGCGCCTGCATCGCGTCGAAGCCGAGATCGATCCGCGCAATGCGGCCTCCGCGCACGTGCTTGAACGCCTCGGCTTCCATCGTGAGGGCCTCCTGCGCCAACGCTGGCGCATCCAGGGCGAGTTGGCGGACTCGGCTGTGTACGGGCTGCTGGCCGATGACGAAGCCGCGAGCGCCCTGCCCACTTGACCCAATCTGGCCGCAACCGACGACAACGCCCGGCCATGGCTTTGGACACATACGGCGCGGCACCCTGGAGGCCTAGCATCGAAACCCCCTTCCGCTGCCGATCCGGTGCCATGAAGTCCCTGCTGCACACTGCCGCGCTCTGCGTCGGCCTGCTCATTGCTCCTGCCAGCGTGCTGGCCGCGCCCGCCGCCGAATCCAAGCCCGACGCCAGGGACGACAAGACCGAAGCACCTGCGCTGCCGGCCGACGCCTCCACCCGCCAGAGCATCCGCCTGGCGGGCCGCACGCTCGACTACACCGCCACCGTGGGGACCCTGCCGGTACGTGACGAGAAGGGCAAGGTGATCGCCGATGTAGTGTTCACCGCCTACACGATGCCCGGCAAGGACCGGCCGGTGACCTTCGCGCTCAACGGCGGGCCCGGCGCGTCCTCGGTGTATCTCAATCTGGGCGCCATCGGCCCGAAGGTCGTGACCTTCGGCTCGGAGGGCGACAGCGCGTCGGCGCCGGCCACGCTGCATGACAATCCGGGAACGTGGCTGGACTTCACCGACCTGGTCTTCATCGACCCGGTCGGCACCGGCTTCAGCCGTGCCCGCATCGGCGATGACGAAGCCAAGAAGGCACTGTACAACCCCAGTGCCGACATCGAGTACCTGTCGCGATCGATCTACGACTGGTTGCTGCGCAACCAGCGCATGGCGTCGCGCAAGTATCTCACCGGTGAGAGCTACGGTGGCTACCGCGGCCCACGCATCACCCACTACCTGCAGACGCGGCTGGGCGTTGCGATGAACGGCCTGGTGCTGGTCTCGCCGTACCTGAGCCCGACCCTGGAAGACAACGCCGACGTCTCGCCGATGGCGTGGATGCAGACGTTGCCGTCGATCGCAGCGGCGCACCTGGAGCGCCAGGGCCGCCTGACCGACGCGGCGATGCGTGAGGTGATCGAGTACACCCGCGGCGATTACGCCACCGCCCTGATGAAGGGCCGCAGCGATCCGCAGGCCACCGAGGCGATGCTGCGCCGGGTCACCGAGCTGACCGGGCTGGACCCGCAGTTCGTGCGTCGTGCCGGCGGCCGCCTGGAAACCCAGGCCTATCTGCGCGAAGTGTTCCGCGACAAGGGCACGCTGGGCAGCCGCTACGACTCGAACGTGACGGCGTTTGATCCGTTCCCGAACGATCCGGAACAGCGCGCCAACGATCCCCTGCTCGACAGCATCATCGCGCCGACCACCACCGCGATGGTCGACTTCGTCACCCGCGTGGTGGGCTGGAAGGTCGATGCGCGCTACCAGGCATTGAACTACGAGGTGAACCGGCTGTGGGACCGCAACGGCGACCTGCGCCAGGGTGCGGTGACCCAGCTGCGCCAGGCGGTGGCGATCGATCCGAATCTGCAGGTGCTGATCGCGCACGGCTGGAATGACCTGTCATGCCCGTTCATGGGCTCGATCCTGACCGTGGACCAGATGCCGGCGATGGGCAGCAACCCGGACCGCGTGCAGGTGCGCAGCTACCCGGGCGGGCACATGTTCTACAGCCGTGCCGACAGCCAGGCGGCATTCCGCAAGGATGTGCAGGCACTGTTCCAGCGCAACTGAGGGGTTCGACCGCGCCTGCGGCCCGGCGCCCGCTGACGGCAACGGCAACGGCAACGACAAAAGCCGGGTTTCCGTGGGCTGGCGAGGTTCCTGCTGCTGTTGGTGGGTGTCGACCTTGGTCGACACGCTGGATACGGAAAAACGATCTGCCCATGAAAAAAGCCCGCCGGAATCCGGCGGGCTTTTTCATTTCCGGGGTCAGATCCCTATCTGCAGGGAAAGGGCTCTGACCCCAGGGTTGCTGGCATCAGGTCCAGCCGAACAGCTCGAACAGCTTCAGGATCAGGTACGCACAGCCGCCTGCCGCCGGGATGGTCAGGATCCAGGCCCAGACGATGCGCTCGATCACGCCGAACTTCAGCGAACGCGGATTCTTGGCAAAGCCCACGCCCATGATCGCGGTGGAGATGCTGTGCGTGGTCGAGACCGGCATGCCGAAATGGGCGGCCAGGGTCAGGATGGTGGCCGAGCTGGTCTCCGCCGCGAAGCCGTGGATCGGATGCAGCTTGACCATCTTGTGGCCCAGCGTCTTGATGATCTTCCAGCCACCCGAAGCCGTACCGGCGGCCATCACCACCGCACAGGTCAGCACGATCCACATCGCGATGCCGTCACCGGCCTGCGCATCCGGGTGCATGAAGGCCAGCCAGGACGGCAGGTTGTCCAGTGCACCGGTGGCTTCGGCACCGATCAGGGTCATGGCGATGATGCCCATGGTCTTCTGTGCGTCGTTGTGCCCGTGTGCGAAGCCCATGTAGGCGGCCGAAACGATCTGCGCCTTGCCGAAGAAGGCATTGACCCAGCGCGGACGGGCCAGGCGGCCAATCGCACCACCGATCCTGGCCAGACCGGCAATCAGGCCCCACAGCAGCACCATCACCACGATGCCCAGCAGGAAGCCGGCAATCGGCGAGGTGATCATCGGCACGAACACCTTCCACAGCAGGCCCTTGTTCTGCGCCCAGCTGCCGAGCCGTTCGGACCAGATCAGCGCATCCCAGTTGTTGTGCGCGGCCGCCAGCCCGGCGCCGCACAGGCCACCGATCAGGGCGTGCGAGGACGAGGACGGCAGCCCCTTCCACCAGGTGATCAGGTTCCAGATGATGCCGCCCAGCAGGGCGCACAGGATCACCTGCGGGGTGACATCGACCACGTTGGTGTTGAGCAGGCCCGACGCGATGGTCAGCGCCACCGCCGTACCGGTCAGGGCACCGATCAGGTTCATGAAGGCGGCGAGCATCACCGCCCAGCCGGGCGAGAGCACCTTGGTCGCCACCACGGTGGCGATGGAGTTGGCGGTGTCGTGGAAGCCGTTGATGAACTCGAAGACGAGCGCAGCCAGGATCACCACCAGGACGAGGGTCAACATGCGGCGGCGTCCGTCAGCTGTTCTTCAGCACGATCTGGTACGCCACCACGCCGGCCTCGCGGCAGCGATCGATGGCTTTTTCCAGGATCTCGAAGAATTCCTTGAGCAGGAACATCTGCAGGTTGTCCAGGCGCCCGGAATAGATGTCACGGTACAGCTCCAGCATCAGCCGGTCAGCCTCGTTCTCCAGCGAGCGCAGCTTCTCGTTGAGCGCGGTCATCCGGTCCAGGTTCATGTGGCGCAGGTCGGCCACCATCTCCACCACCACGCCGGCGGCCTGCTCCAGCATCGCCGCGCGCGGCGCGAAGTCGATGTGCTCCAGGTGGGTCGTGGCCAGCGAATAGCGATCGGCGAACTTCTCGATCTGCTTGGGGATCTTGTACAGCGCCGACCCCAGCGCTTCGATGTCTTCACGCTCGATCGGCGTCATGAAGCTGTCCACCAGCGCCTGGCTGATCTTGTCCGACGCCGCGCGCTCGCGCAGGCGGGCCAGCTTGAAGGCGTCCAGCGCGGGCTGGCGGTCGGCCTCGCGCAGCATGGAATGCAGCGCCTTGGCGGCGTCGGAGGCCGCGACGGCAGCCTCATCGAGCAGGGTGTAGAACTGTTTGCCGGAACCGAAAATGGTCTGCAGAGAGAACATTGAGAAACCTGTCAGCCGTCGCGGGAAGGACGGCACCGGACGGAATTATGACGGCTAGATGACCATCTCGGGTATCCCCGCCCCCTTTCCGGGGGTGGAACCCGCCAACCTGAACAGGCAGTTGCCACCTTGCCACGGCCCTTTGCTAAGATGCCAGCGCGCCCTCGGGCGCACCTTATGGACGACGACCCTTATCCCCCAGCGCCGCGCCGGACTCTGCTCCTGAGCGCCTGCCGCCATCGCAAGCACCCGCCCTCCCTGCCACCAACCGGGGACGACGCCCGTGTTTGAAATGATCCTGATTGTCTTCGCGCTGGTTCTGTTGAACGGCTTCTTCGCCATGTCCGAGATGTCGGTCATGACCTCGCGCAAGAGCCGTCTCAAGCAGATGGCCGGCAGCTCCAAGCGCGCCGCCAAGGCCCTGGAGCTGTCCGAAAAGCCCGAGAGCTTCCTGTCCACGGTCCAGATCGGCATCACCGTCATCGGCGTGCTGACCGGCTACCTGGGCGGCGACGCCATCGGCGATGCCATTGCCGGCTGGCTGCAGGGCCTGATGCCCGGCTTCGCCTACGCCTCCCAGGTCGGCACCACGCTGGCCGTGACCCTCATCACCTTCGTGACCCTGATCTTTGGTGAGCTGGTGCCCAAGCGGCTGGCCCTGACCCGCTCCGAGGCCATTGCCAGCCTGGTGGCCATGCCGATGAGCTGGCTGGCCAAACTGGCCCTGCCCTTCGTCTGGCTGCTGTCCAGGACGACCCAGCTGGTGCTGAAGGCACTTGGCCTGGGCAAGGACGAAGCCGCCTCGGTGACCGAAGAGGAGATCCGCATGCTGGTGGCCGAAAGCCACGAGGCAGGTGTGATCGATACCCATGAGCGCGACATGATGAACCGCGTGATGCGGCTGGGCGATCGCACCGCCGACAGCCTGATGACGCCGCGCAACCGGATCGCCTGGCTGGACACGCAGGCCGGCCTGGACCGCAACCTGGAAATCATGGCCGAGCATGAGTTCTCGCGCTATCCGGTCTATCGCGACAACGACATGGATGTGGTCGGTGTGCTTGAACTGAAATCGCTGGCGACCCGCATGGCACGCGGCGACAACGCGCTGTTCCAGACCCTGCGCGAGCCGTTGTACGTTTCCGAGTCCACCCATGCGATGAAGCTGCTGGAGATCTTCCGGGAAGAACAGCAGTCGATGGCGCTGGTCGTCGACGAATACGGCGAGATCCAGGGACTGGTCACCATCAGCGACCTGATGGGCGCAGTGGTCGGCCGCCTTCAAGCGGTGGAGAATGCCGACGAGGACGCACTGGTGGTGACCCGTGAGGACGGCTCGCTGCTGGTGGACGGCTCGCTGCCGGTGGACGACCTCCGCGAGCTGATCGGCAGCAACGAGCTTCCCGACGCCGAAGAGGGCGACTACTACACCCTGGCCGGCATGTGCATCCACTACTTCGGCCGCATCCCGCACGCGGGCGAGTACTTCGACTGGGCCGGCTGGCGCTTCGAGATCGTCGACCTGGACGGTGCACGTGTGGACAAGCTGCTGCTGCGCACGCTGTCGGACGAGCAGGCCGATGAGCTCACCGCCTGAGTCCGGCCCGCGCGACGCAGCACCTGCCTATCGCAACGAAGGCATCCGCACGCTGCTGGAAATGTTCGCCTGGGGTGATCCGGCCCAGCACATGAGGCTGGGCCAGATCCTGCAGGATCTGCAGCAGAGCGCCTTCGGCGTTTTCCTGTTCGTGGCGATCCTGCCGTCGTTCATCCCGATTCCGGGGCTGGGCGGTGCGGTCAGTGGCCCCCTGGTGATCCTGATCGGCCTGCAGATGCTGTGCTGCATGCGGCGCCCCTGGCTGCCGGGCTTCATTGCCCGCCGCGGGCCGAAGCGCGGCACCATGCACCGGTTCCTGGACCGCATCGACCGCCCGCTGCGGCGCTTGGACCGCATGCTCAGGCCACGCCTGCCGCAGCTGCTCAAGCCGCTGCCGGCCCACGCGTTCACCGGCGCACTGCTGGTCCTGCTGGGCATCCTGCTGTCGCTGCCGATCCCGTTCACCAACTATCTGTTCGGCTTCCAGCTGCTGCTGTTCTCCCTGGCCCTGCTCGAGCGCGACGGCGCGCTGATGCTGGTCAACTGGATCGGAGCATTGGCGGCAATCGCGTTCTTTGGTTTCAGTTCCGGCCAACTGGTGAGCTACACCGTCGAACTGTTCCAGCGCTGGTTCTGAACCGGGCCCATCAACGCAGGTCGACGAAACCGTTGTCGGCAAGCTGGCCTGGCTCATCCTGTACCGCAGACAGCACGAACGTCAGCGCCCTGCCCAGCAGCGTGCCCGGCCCATCCCAGTACTCGGCCGATTCGGCCTGCACGTGGATGAGCCGAAGGTTCGGATCGTCCTTGCCGCCGGGGAAGAACAGCTTCATCGCTGGCGACCACAGCGCTTCCACCTTGGCCCGATCGTCGACGATGCGCGCATTGCCCGCCACGGACACATAGGTGTTCTTCGACGTCGAAGCGTAGGCCACGTTGACCCGCGGATTGAGCGCGATTTCCGCCACTTTCGGGCTGTCGGCTGCAGTAGCGAACCAGAGGTCACCATCGAAGGCGACCTGCTGGGTGCCGAGCGGACGGCTGTACAGGCGACCATCCACACCGACCGTGGTGAACATCGCCACCTCCACGTCCTTGATCAGTTCGGCCAGCTGGGCGATGTGTTCTGCGCGGGAATCCGACATGGGGAGCTCCAGGGGTAGGGAGCCCCCATCAGACGCGGAAGGTCTGCAATGCGCCGTGATGCAATCGTTCAGCCCGCGTGGCGATCGTGCCACGCCCGCATGGTCAGCTCGAACGAGCGCAGCCGCGCGCGATGGTCATACAGATTGGCGGTGAGCATCAGTTCGTCAGGTCGATGGCGTTGGACGAACGCGGCGATACCCTCGGCCACCTGCTGCGGATCACCCAGCACCGTGCACGCCAATGCCCGCTCGACCCCCAGTTTCTCGTGCGGCTCCCAGAACGATTCGATGTCGTCGATCGGTGCCGGGATCTTGCCGGGACGCCCCCGGCGCAGATTGACGAAGCTCTGCTGCTGGCTGGTGAACAGGCGGCGCGATTCGGCTTCGCTGTCGCTGGCCACCACGTTCAATGCCAGCATCGCGTGCGGTTGCTTCAACGTGGCCGAAGGACGGAATTCGCGGCGGTAGACTGCCAGCGCCTCATCCATCGCGTCCGGGGCGAAGTGCGAGGCGAAGGCGTACGGCAGCCCCATCGATGCCGCCATGCGCGCACCGAACAGGCTGGAACCCAGGATCCACGTCGGCACCCGCAGGCCGCCGCCAGGCACGGCCTGCACCGCCTGACCGGGCTGGACCGGCTCGAAGTAATGCAGCAGCTCACGCACATCCTGCGGGAACTGGTCAGCGCTGTCGAAATAGCGCCGCAGCGCGCGGGCGGTCGGCTGGTCGGTGCCGGGCGCCCGCCCCAGCCCCAGATCGATGCGGTCCGGATAGAGCGAGGCCAGCGTGCCGAACTGCTCGGCCACCTGCAGCGGCGCATGGTTGGGCAGCATGATGCCGCCTGCACCGACACGGATGCGCTGCGTGCCACCGGCAACGTGCCCGATCAGCACGGCGGTGGCCGCGCTGGCGATACCGGGCATGTTGTGGTGTTCGGCCAGCCAGTAGCGGCGGTAGCCCAGCGCATCGGCATGCTGGGCCAGTGCCAGCATGTTGGAGAAGGCGGCAGTGGTATCGCTGCCCTCGCAGACCGGGGCCAGGTCGAGGATCGACAACGGGATCATCAGGCGGTTTCCGTCAAAAGATCCCCTCTGCATGGGGTCGGCCCGGCACGGCGGCCAGTGCCGGTGGCGGGACGCTGATTCCTGCCGGGCGGGTCAGCTCCCCAGGTGGACCGGACAGCCGTGCACGACCGGCGCCCGGGACAGCCGCTCAGAAGGCGCTGGGGCGTGGTTCCGGCAGCGGCTCATCCACCAGCGGCCTGAGCTCCGCATCCAGCGCCACCCGTTCATCGAACACGAAACAGCGCCCGTCGTAGCCCTCGCCGCCCACCTCCTCGAAGTAGCCGAGAATGCCGCCGTCGAGCTGCAGGACGTTGTCCATGCCGTCATTGAGCATCCACAGTGCGGCCTTCTCGCAGCGTATGCCACCCGTGCAGAAGCTGACCACGGTGCTGTCCTTCAATGCGTCGCGGTGCGGCGCCAGGGCCTCCGGCAGATCGGTGAACTTGTGGATCGGCAGCACCAGCGCGTCCTTGAACGTGCCGTACTCCACCTCCTGCAGATTGCGGGTATCGAGCATCACCACCGGCTTTCCCGCATCGTCGTGGCCCTGCCGCAACCAACGCTGTACGGTGGCCGGATCGACCGCCGGCGCGCGTGGATAGGCCAGCGGCTGGCCGTCATCGCGGCGGAAACTGATGATCTCCGGCTTCACTCTGGCCTTGAGCCGCGCGAAGGGCTGATGCTCGCTGAAGCTGGTCTTGACCCGCATTCCGGCCAGACGCGGATCCTCACGCAGTGCCGCGTAGAAGCCCTCGATGGCGGCCGGGGCGCCCGCCAGGAACAGATTCAGGCCCTCGCCCGCCACCAGGATCGTGCCGCGCAGCCCAGCCGCTTCGGCACGCCCCAGCAGTTGGTCGCACAGAACCTCGGGGGCGTCGATGGCAGTGAAATGATAGGCGGCGGTATTGGCGATCATCCGCGTATTTTAGCGCCTGGCCGCCACCGGGTCAGGACCCGGGGTCGATGATCGGCGGCTGGAGCGCCCTACCCCCGCAGCAGCATGAACGGCAGCAGCACCAGGGCAGCAGCGCCCAGCATCGCCAGCAGTACCAGCACGACATACAGCGGCCGGCGCCGCAGCAGGCTGCCGAAGGTCTCGGCCGTGCCATCGCGCAGGGCCTGCTCACGCTCGGCCCGGATGCGTGGCGCGCGCTCGGCCTGGTACTCGGCCATCAATGCCTTGGCACGCGCATGATCGCCGTCCTCGCGGAGCCACAGCCCGCCATTGGAAATGCCCCAGGGACTGGGCTCGGTGCGGTACCAGGCGATGCCGTGGCGATCCAGGAGTGTGCAGACGTCGGCGTATTCGTCATCGCCGACATTGCGCAGATTGAGCAGGAGTTTGGCCATGGCGCCATGATACCCGGCGCCGATGCGCTACCCTTGCCGCCCTCGCCCTGCGCCCGACGGAGATGCCCGATGCGCCGACTGCTGCTTCCCCTGTTGCTGTCCCTTGCTGCTGCCGGCTGCTCGATGGAGCCGTCCGGCCCACCACCGGGAGGCACGCTGACCACCTTCGAGCGCATCGACACCCAGCCCGGTACCGGGGCCGAAGCGGTGGCGGGACGGAAGGTCACCGTGCACTACACCGGCTGGATCTACGACAACCGCACCGAGAGCAAGCATGGCAAGACATTCGACAGCTCGGTCGGACGCGGCCAGCCGTTCACCTTCGTGCTCGGTGCCGGCCAGGTCATCCGCGGCTGGGATGAAGGCGTGGCCGGCATGAAGGTCGGCGGCAAGCGCACCCTGATGATCCCCCCGGACCTGGGCTACGGCAGCCGTCGCGCCGGCCCGATCCCGCCGGGCTCCTCGCTGGTGTTCGATGTCGAGCTGCTCGATGTCCAACCCTGATCCACATGCACCGCGCCGCGTGGCTGTCGTCGGTGGCGGCCCCGCGGGGCTGTTCGCCGCGGAGCGCCTGCGCGCTGCCGGCCTGGACGTGGATCTCTATGAAGCCAAGGGTTCCCCCGGTCGCAAGTTCCTGATCGCCGGCAAGGGCGGGCTCAACCTGACCCACTCCGATGCGCGCCCGCTGTTCGACAGCCGCTACCGCGAGCAGGCCGGTGAAGTCGGCCGCTGGCTGGACGGGTTCGACGCGCAGGCACTGCGCGACTGGGCCGCCGATCTTGGCGTGGAGACCTATGTCGGCAGTTCCGGCCGCGTGTTCCCGGTCGATCGCAAGGCTGCGCCCCTGCTGCGCGGCTGGGTGCGCCGCTTGAAGGAGCAGGGCGTACGCCTGCACGTGAATCACCGCTGGTGCGGATGGGCCAGCGACGGCGCGCTGCGCTTCAACACCGAAGACGGCCACCTCGACGTGCACGCTGATGCCACCGTGCTGGCGCTGGGCGGCGGCAGTTGGCCGCACCTCGGCAGCGACGGTGCCTGGGTGGCACCGCTGCAGGCACGCGGCGTGGACATCGCACCGTTGCAGGCCGCCAACTGCGGATTCGACGTTGACTGGACGCCCCTGTTCGCCCAGCGCAATGCCGGTGCCCCCTTGAAGCCAGTGATGGCGCACTGGATCGACCTGACAGGCCAACCACGGTCACTGCAGGGCGAATGCGTCGCCAGCGACTATGGCATCGAAGGCAGCCTGATCTACGCGCTGGCGGCCGACCTGCGCGAAACCATCAACCGCAAGGGTTGTGCGCCATTGTGGCTGGACCTGGCGCCGGGTCGCGATGAAGCACGCCTGCTGGCCGATCTGTCGCGTCCACGCAAGGGCCGCAGCTTCGGTGAACACCTGCGCCGCCAGGCCGGGGTGGACGCAGTGAAAGCGGCACTTGTGTTCGAGCACCTCGGCAAGGATGCGGGCCAAGATCTTGCAGCGGTCGCAGCGACGCTCAAGCGCCTGCCGCTGAAACTGCTGCGCCCGCGGCCGATGGCCGAGGTGATCAGCACGGCCGGAGGGGTAAGGCTGGACGCGCTCGACGCAGGGCTGATGCTGCGTGCCCTGCCCGGCGTGTTCTGCGCTGGCGAAATGCTGGACTGGGAGGCGCCGACCGGCGGCTACCTGCTGACGGCCTGCTATGCCAGTGGCCTGCGCGCCGCCGAAGGCGTGATCCAGTGGTTGGCCACACGCTGAATCGCCTGTGGTAGCAGCGGGCGGGGCTCGGCGCTACCGGAAGCAGCGCCTCACCACGGCCTTCGCATGCGTACAGAGGCGAGTGGTACCCCGCTGGGATGGGGATAGATTTCCTCGCGTTCGCGGATGAAACCCTGCCGCTGATAGAAGGACACGGCATTGAGCGAGGCCGACAGCACCACCTCGCGCCCCGGATCGGCCAGCGCCAGCAGACGCTGCATCAGCGCCTGGCCGATACCCTGTCCGCCACGATCCGGATCGACGAACAGCGCATCCACCTCATTGCCATCGATATCGAGCACGCCAAAGCCGAGCAGCTCGCCCTGCCCGCCTTCGGCCACCACGCAGCCGCCCTGCGACAACAGCCGCGGATACTGCGCCGGCGGCGGCGACGCCGCCCAGGGTGCGATCACCTCCGGCGGATAGTGACTGCTGCAGGTCTCGCGCACGCACCGCGTGCGCAGGGCCCACAGCGGCGTGACATCGTCGATCGTCCCGGTCCTGAACTGCATGCAACCTCCGTGTGGAACCCATCACCGCGACTTGCTGGCTCTCAGCGCCTGGATCCGGGCCGGCGGCTGGAATGAATCACTGCGCGCGTCTGCCCAGAACGCATGGAACACCGCGTGATCCGGCACCCGCCGCAGCAGTTCTCCCGGCTCCAGATAGCGATACAGCGTCGCCAGCGAGCGGATCTCCACCGGCGACACGCGGCGCAGGATGTGCTCCGGCCCCAGTTCGGCCGGATCATTCAGGCCGGCCGCGCACAACAGCTCCTTCAGGGCATGCAGCGTGTGCTCGTGGTAGCTGTGCACGCGCGTGGCCTTGTCAGGCGCGTCGAGGTGCTTCCAGCGCGCCGGGTCCTGCGTGGCGATGCCGGTCGGGCACTTGTCGGTGTGGCAGCTCAACGACTGGATGCACCCCAGTGCGAACATGAAGCCACGACCGGCATTGCACCAGTCCGCGCCGAGCGCGATGGTCCGGGCAATGTCGAATGCGCTGGTGATCTTGCCGGCCGCACCGATGCGGATGCGCTCGCGCAGGTCCAGCCCGACCAGGGTGTTGTGGACCAGCAGCAGCGCCTCGTGCATCGGCACGCCCACATGATCAACGAACTCGGCCGGTGCCGCGCCCGTGCCGCCCTCGGCGCCATCGACAACGATGAAGTCCGGCAACAGGCCGGTCTCCTGCATCGCCTTGGCGATGCCGAACCACTCCCAGGGATGGCCGATGGCCAGCTTGAAGCCGACCGGTTTGCCACCGGACAGTTCGCGCAGGCGGGCGACGAACTGCAGCAGTTCGACCGGCGTGGAAAACGCCGAGTGCCGCGACGGAGATACACAGTCCACCCCCATCGGCACGCCACGGGTCACGGAGATCTCGGCCGTCACCTTCGGCGCGGGCAATACGCCGCCATGACCGGGCTTGGCCCCCTGGGACAGCTTGATCTCGATCATCTTCACCTGGTCATGGGTGGCGTTGGCGACGAACCGCTCTTCGCTGAAACCGCCCTTCTCGTCGCGGCAACCGAAGTAGCCCGAACCGATTTCCCAGACCAGATCGCCGCCCATCTCACGGTGGTACGGCGAGATCGAGCCTTCGCCCGTATCGTGATAGAAGCCGCCACGGCGCGCGCCTTCATTGAGCGCGCGGATCGCGTTGGCCGACAGCGAGCCGAAGCTCATCGCCGAGATGTTGAACACACTGGCCGAATAGGGCTTGGCGCAGCCTGCGCCGATCAGCACACGGAAATCGTGCCGGGCGATGGTGGTCGGTGCCAGCGAATGGTTGATCCATTCGTAGTCCACCGCATATGCACTACGCAGCGTGCCGAACGGCACCGTATCCATCTCGTTCTTGGCACGCTGGTAGATCAGTGCACGCTGCTGGCGCGAGAAGGGCACGTCTTCCAGATCACTCTGCACGAAATACTGGCGGATCTCCGGGCCGATCGATTCCAGCCCGTATCTGAAGTGCGCCATGACCGGATAGTTGCGGCGCAGGGTGCTGCGCTTCTGCAGCAGATCCCAGGTCCCCAGCGCCACCATCGCGGCGGTCAGACCGACGCCCCAGTACCAGGCAGGCCATATCGTGGCCAGCCACAGGCAGACCGGGAACATCAGGATGGCGAGCAGGTAGACGATATACCGGTGCATGGCGTTCCTTGGTTGCAACTGCAGCCGAGTCTACCGCGCCCGCCATCATCAACGCCTACAGGCGATCGTCGACCACGCTGCGCGGCCAGGCCGATTTCACGTCATACACCAGGCCGCCGGGCGCCAGCAGGCCGCGGATGCGGGCTTCATCCATCGCCTTGAAACTGGCATGCGCCACTGCCAATACGACCGCGTCGTAACAGCCGGCCTTCGGCTCGGCCAGCCACCGCACACCGGCATCGGCCAAGGCCGCCGGGCCCACCCATGGATCGCTGACATCGACCTGGGCGCCTGCGTCTGCCAGGCGCTGCGCCAGCTCCAGCGCACGACTGTTGCGCAGATCGGGGCAGTCTTCCTTGAAGGTGACGCCCAGCACCAGCACGCGCGCCTGGGCCGCGGTCCGCCCGCGCTCGGCCAACATGGCCAGGACTCGCATGGCCACGTGCTCGCCGACACGGTTGTTGACCTGCCGCGCGGTGTGGATGAGGTCCGGGTGGTAACCCACACTTTCCGACTTGTGCAGCAGGTAGTAGGGATCCACGCCGATGCAGTGGCCACCGACCAGACCGGGACGGAACGGCAGGAAATTCCACTTGCTGCCCGCGGCGTCCAGCACGTCCTGGGTATCGATGCCGAGACGGTCGAAAATCAGCGCCAGCTCGTTGACCAGGGCGATGTTGACGTCGCGCTGGATGTTCTCCACCACCTTGGCCGCTTCGGCCACGCGCATCGATGGCGCCGGGAAGGTACCTGCGTCGATGATGCGGTGGTACAGCGCATCGACCACCGACGCCACCTCCGGTGTCGAACCCGACGTGATCTTGCGGATGTCCGCCAGACGGCGCTGGCGGTCCCCCGGGCTGACCCGCTCCGGACTGTAGCCGCAGTAGAAATCTTCGTTGAATCGCAGGCCCGAACCCTGCTCCAGCAAGGGCACGCAGACTTCCTCGGTCGTGCCGGGATAGACCGTGGACTCGTAGATCACCAGATCGCCGGCGCGCAGATGGCTGGCGATCAACCGCGTCGCCGAGCGCAGGGGTTCCAGATCGGGCTGCTCGTAGGCATCGATGGGCGTCGGCACGGTGACGATGTACACGTTGCACTCGTCCAGCCGCGCAGGGTCGCTGCTGTACTCCAGCTGGCGTGCAGCGGCGAGTTCCCCGGCCTCCACCTCCAGCGTGTGGTCCTGGCCCGCGCGCAGCTCGGCGATGCGTTCGGGATCGATGTCGAAGCCGAGCGTCGGCTGTTCCCGGCCGAATGCCACGGCCAGTGGCAGGCCCACGTAACCCAGGCCGATCACCGCGAACCGGGGCGCTTCCGCCGCCGACACCGGCACGCTCATCAATGCACCCGCCATGCCGGCAGCGGCGGATCGCCCACTGCCGCCGCTTCGGCCATCACGCTCATTCGCTGCCCACTCCGGGAAGTCTTCGCAAGAGGGCTACAGCGTAACGGTGTCAGGACCTTGTCGCCAAGGTCAGGAGCCCAGTGCGACCGCGGCAGGCTCCAGCTCGCCATCGGCCCCGGTCCAGGCCTGCAGCAGGTGCTCGAACCCCACGCTGCCCAGCGTCAACCCCGGCCACGCCTCACCGACGATCTGTGCCAGCAGCTCCGCCTCGATGCGTCGCGTCCCCATGTTCCAGCGGGGGAACGCCCGCTGCGGCACGGGCGCCCGGCACAGCACCTTCAGCTGGGTATGGCTGCGGGCATTGAGGATGCGCGGGAACACCGAATCGATACCATCCTGCGGACCTTCGAGATACTGCAGGAAGCGTGTACCGTCGAACATCAGCACCCCGGTGACGCCAGCCACGCGATTGAACGCCGTGGCATCGGCCAGCAGGCGGTCAAGATCGGATGTCCGCAGATCGGCGCGGGCATCGCTGACGTAGGCGATCGCGTAGAGCGACATCAGGTGGCTCCCCCCCTGGGAACGATGGTCGGGACTATGGCATGAATGGGCGCTACAGTTAAGCGCGCCGTGCGATGCCCGGCCGCCGGTGCTGGAGCCCCCGCTAGGCTACAATCGGCGCCGCACTGCAGGCCCGGATGGCGAAACTGGTAGACGCATCGGACTTAAAATCCGCCGACCGCAAGGTCATGCCGGTTCGATTCCGGCTCCGGGCACCAGGGCTTTCGGGCTGTTTGCGACACGCAGTGGCGTGAACCTCCCAACCACTTCAGATCGCGCGCGAATAGCGCGGCTGCTCGTGCGCTGCACGCAGATGGGGATCGAAGCACATCGCCAGCAGGCGCAGAAGCGGCCGGCCGCGTTCGCTGGCACGGACCACGCCATCGCGATACTCGACCAGGCCATCGTCCTGCAGCCGTCGAACGGCGCACAGGTCCTCGGCGAAGTAGTCGTCGAACACGATGCCGTGGCGATCGCCGAGCGCGCGTCCGTCGACCTCTCCCTGGCACATCAGCTGCTGGATCAGGTCTGCGCGCAGCTGATCGTCGGCGCTGAGCGCCACGCCACGCCAGACCGGCAGCTGGCCCTGATCGACCGCACTCTCCCAGGACGGCAGGTCGCGTGGGTTCTGGCTGTAGGTCGCACCGATATGACTGATCGCGCTGACGCCGAGGCCCAGCAGGTCGGTATCGGCATGGGTGGTGTAGCCCATGAAGTTGCGATGCAGCTGGCCAGCGCGCTGGGCGCGCGAAAGATCCTCTTCCGGCAGCGCGAAATGATCCATGCCGATGTACTGGTAGCCCGCTGCGGACAGCTGCTGCACGGCAAGTCCCAGCAGCGCAAGCTTGTCCTCCGGCGAGGGCAGCGCGCGCTCGTCTATCTGCCGCTGCGCGCGGAACAGATGCGGAAGGTGCGCGTAGCCATACACCGCCAGTCGGTCCGGCCGCAGCGCCAGCACCTGCTCGAGGGTGCGGCCGAATCCTTCCTGGCTTTGTCCCGGCAGCCCGTAGATGAGATCCACGTTGACCGAGCGCATGCCGCTGTCACGACAGGCATGCAGGATGTCCAGGGTCTGCTGCACACCCTGCACACGGTTGATCGACGCCTGGACCGAGGGATCGAAGTCCTGCACGCCCAGGCTGGCGCGATTGAAGCCCAGCCGTGCCAGCATCGCCACGTCACGCGTTTCGATGAAGCGTGGATCAAGCTCGATCGAGAAATCGCGCTCGGCCGAGCAGCTGAAGTCAAAACGCCGGCGAAGGCCGTCGATCAGCGTGGTCATTGCCTCGGCATCCAGGAAATTCGGCGTTCCGCCCCCCAGGTGCAGCTGGATCACCTCACGGCCCTTCTGGAACTGCGGCGCCAGCAGATCGGCCTCGGCCAGGACCCGTGAGACATAGCTGTGGCCACGGCTTCGATCACGGGTGATCACACGGTTGCAGCCGCAGTAGAAGCACGGGCTGGCGCAGAACGGGACATGCACGTACAGCGACAGCGCGCGTGCCAGCACGTCGCTGTCCGCGATCGCCTGGCGCAGTGCGGGCGCGCCGAAACCATCGTGGAAGTGCGGAGCGGTCGGATACGAGGTGTAGCGCGGTCCGGGCCGGTCATGCCGGCGCAGCAGATCGGGGTCGAAGGTCCAGGCCAGGCCGCCGGCAGCGGGAGAGAACGTGTCCATGCCGCCAGCATCGCGCCGGACAGTCAGTGCCGCCTTGACCCAGATCAATCCCGCGCAGGAACGCCCAGCACCGGCAGCGCCACCTGCGGCCAGCGCAGCATCTGGTACCGGCGCCAGAACGTTTCCGCAATGCGCGCGGCCACATCATCGGCCAGCGCCTGCATCGGTGGATTGCCGCATTCGGCGGTGGTGCGCCGGAACAGCGCGAGCCAGCGGTCGAACAGGTCCTTGTCCAGGGCGATGGCCATGTGCTTGGACATGGGCGATCCCTTGAAGCGACGCGTTCCCCTGAGCATTGCGGACCAGAAATCCACCAGTTGCGCCAGATGCCCGGGCCAATCGTGCACATGCGCGTCGAACACGGGGCCCAGACGCTCCTCCTCACGCACGCGTGCATAGAAGTCGTGGACCAGACGGGTCACGTCCTCTTCGGTACACAGCGCGGGCGAGGCGACAGGAGGGACGAGTGATGGCGTAGCGTTCATCAGAGGCACCAGGCGATTGCCGGCAGAGTGCGCCAGCCGGCCGGCACCGCCGTTGATCCAGATCAATGTCGGCGCGCGTGGGCGCGCCTAGGCTGACATGCCTGCAGGAAACATGCCCTGCGGATGCTGCGCCAGCCATGGCGGAGTATACGCGCCGCCCCTTCCCGACCCGCGACCGCATGAATACACCCACTTCGTCCCCGCGTCAGCGCCTGATCCAGCATTGGGGCGCCATCCTCTGGCCCAGTTTCATCGCCGCCGGGCTGGCCAGCGTGGTGTTCTTCGCTTTCGTCGACCCGTTGCGCCTTCAGGCCATCAGTTTTCCGGGCACGGCGATCAGTCGCGAACTCGGCTACACGGTCGGCTTCTTCATGTTCTGGGCGGTGACGGCGCTGTCCAGCGCGATCACCGGATATCTGCTGCGGCCGATGCCGGCAGACGCAGACGATGAGCTGCCTCTGGGATGAACGCACTACGGCCCCCTTCCCCACCGTGGCGATGGCGTGGCGCACTGCGGCTCGGTGTGCTGGTTGGCTTCCTTGGGCTGCCCTGGTTGCGCTGGGACGGCCGCCAGGCGCTGCTGCTGGACCTGGACGCACGTCGCTTCGACCTGTTCGGCTGGACCCTGTGGCCCGACGACGTTGGCCTGCTGCTGGGCCTGCTGCTGGCGCTGGCGATGGCACTGGCGCTGTTGACCCACCTCGCCGGCCGCATCTGGTGTGGCCATGCCTGCCCGCAGACGGTGTGGAGCTACGCCTTCAGCCTGATCGACAGCTTCCTTGCCCAACGCCTGCCACGCGCCCTGGCGCGTCCTGCCACGCAGGCTGCATGGATACTGCTGTCGCTATGGACCGGCATCACCTTCGTGGGATTGTTCACCCCGATCACCGGCCTCGTCACCGTCAGTGTCCAGGGCGGCTGGAGTGGCTGGGAAACCTTCTGGGTGCTGTTCTACGCGGCAGCCACATGGGGCAACGCCGGTTTCCTGCGGGAGCAGGTCTGCCGTTCGCTGTGCCCCTTCGCGCGCGCGCAGCCATTGCTAGTCGACCCCCAGACCCCCCGGATGCTGTATGACGCGCGCCGCGGCGAACCCCGCGGGCCCCGGCCCGCTGGCCTTGGCGGCGTGATCGGCCGCGGTCGCGGCCTGCTCGATCCGACCTCCGCGCAGGACTACGTGTTCCGCGCCGCGCACCCATGGCTGGCCGGCCCCATGCCGACCTTCAGCGCCGACCGCCTCGGCGACTGCACCGATTGCGCGGCCTGTCTCCACGCCTGCCCGATGCAGCTCGACATCCGCCAGGGCCCGCAGGCCGACTGTCTGGCCTGCGGCGCCTGCCTGGATGCCTGCGAGCAGCAACAGTCCCGCGCCGGTTTCGGTCCGGGACTGATCCGCTACTGCAGCCCGCAGACGATGGCAGGGCAGCCGCGGCGCGGGTGGCGACCGCGGACCGTGGTTCTGGCATCGTTGCTGCTGGTGCTGCTGAGCGCTGGCGCCTGGCACCTGCTCTGAATCAGCGCGACCCGTTGGCGTGCGGAGGCACCAGCTGGGCACGCCGTACGATTCCGAGCTGCTCGATGATCAGCGCCATTTCATTGGTCACTTCCGTGCGCTCGGTCCCCTGCGGGACCAGGCGGTCCAGCACCTGCTGGTACGTGTCCCAGAAGGCAGGGCCGCATCCGTGTTTGTGATAGCTGGCTTCCAGTTCGCGGCGTACCCGTTCAGCCAAGCCATGCATGCCGTATTCCATACGACCTCCGTTGGACTTGTCCTGCATCGTTGACGGTCTACCGACTCACTTGCGTGCTGAAAGACTCCCGGGCTTCACGACCGGTTGACCTCAATTAGTCACAGATTTCACGACAGGTCAATTACATGCGGCGACTTTTTCGATTGAAATTATTAATCGTTCACATAACGGTCTGTGATCGGCACAGGCAAAAGAAGGGGCCGATCCCGACGCCGTGGTGCCTCCGCCGCCAAGGCAGCTTCGTGGCGCGATCAATCGCAACGCGGGTTTCGATCAATTTTCCCTATATTGATAAGCATGCTTAACACATACCGCAAAGCGTGCTAAATACGACATTTGCAGACGCAACCTAGCTTGATTCGTCTTCAGAGGCCTCAGCCCAAGGGAACAGGTCGGGATGGCGCTGGTGGAGGATGAACTGTCGCAATGGTGGAATGGGCGCTTCCTGGGGCCATTGCGACACAGCGGATCGCGTTATGCCAAAGAACTGCGCCAGCTCGGCGTCGGTCTGGAATCCCAGGCGCGCGCGCACCTGCCGTTTGCTCCAGAAATCGGTCATGGTCGGTCCTGTCGTTAACCAGACTTATTCTTGCGGCAAGGATTCTTTCGCTTCCACGCGTTAAGCTGGCTTGCATAGATGAATACTCTCGGCCAACGACTCGCCATTGCCATGAAGAAAGCCGGGCACCCACGCCCGGCCGATCTGGCCCGCGCCGCCGCTTCAACGACGGCGACCATCAGCAACTGGCTCAACGACCACGTCAGCCCCTCACATGTGAAGGCCGAACAGCTGTTCCGGATCGCCGACGCAGCCAAGCTGGATGCACGCGAACTGCTGTACGGCATCCATGGGCGGGGCGTCGGCGAACGCACCAGCTATTACATGCCCAGCGAAGCGCACCTGGATGTCTGGCAGGATGCCTATGAACTGGTGAGCGTGCTGGTCGCCGAGAAGGGCCTGGAGATCGACCACCGGCGCCACGCGGCACTGGATCTGCTGGCATTCGAACTGTTGATGGATGGCGTCAGCCGCAGCAGGGTGGCCCGCGTGGTGATGACCTCCCTGCCCTGACCGGGTCGGCGCTGGTAGCATGGGGACCGATGGGGATGGGGCTCCCCCGATAACCGCCAGGCATGGCTGATGGCTCCTGCTGTGACGAACCGGGCGTTCGTCGATGGCAGGCCGTGCCCGCCATCGCGTTCGCCCCCGCATCTGCGAACACGTACTCGAGGCCCGCCATGCAAGCACTGAACAATTACGTCCTGGTCTTCCTGGGAGGCGGCGCCGGCGCCTGCCTGCGCCATGCCTGCAACCTGATCGGCACGCGGTTCGCCGTCGGCAGTCCATGGCCCTGGTCCACCTTCCTGGTCAACATCAGCGGCGCCCTGCTGATGGGGGCGGTCGTCGAGGCCTTCGCCCTGCGCAACGGCGCATCGCCGCAGCTGCGGCTGCTGCTGACCACGGGCATCCTGGGGGGCTACACCACCTTCTCCACCTATTCGCTGGAGATCGGCCTGCTGCTGCAACGGGGGCAGCACGGACTGGCCGCGCTGTATGCAGGGGGATCGATCGCACTGGGACTGGCCGGCCTGTTCGTGGGCATGAAGCTGGCCCGCCTGGCGCTGGGCTGAACGCTCAGGCTGCCGAGGTCCGCACCTGCCCCCGCCACTGCCGGGGCGATTGCCCGGTGTGCGCCTTGAACGCACGCGAAAGCGCCGCTTCACTGCCGTAGCCCACCTCGTCGGCAATCCTTTTCAGCGGTCGGCCCTGCCGCAGGGCCTGCTGCGCCAGGCCTACGCGCCAGCCCTGCAGGTACTGGCCGGGGGTGGTGCCCATCGCCTCACGGAAGCTCGCCGCGAATACGCTGCGCGACATTCCTGCGACGTCGGCGAGGTCTTCCAGCGTCCATGCCTGCGACGGCGCCTCGTGCATCGCGACCAATGCCAGACGCAGGCGCGGATGACCGAGGCCAGCAAACAGACCGCCGCGCATCTCACCGCCTTCCATCAGCTGCCGCAGCACCTGGATCATCACCACCTCGAACAGACGATTGACCATTGCCGCACGGCCACAACGCTGCTCGAACGCCTCCTCGAACAGCATTTCCAGCACCGCATCGCTGCCGTGCAGGTCCGCCAGTGGCAGGCAGATGAAATCAGGCAATGCGGCACTGATCGGATTGAGCCGGCCGCCTTCGAAATGCAGGTTGGCGCAGGCCATGTCGGCGCCGAGGTGCGGGTCGGTCTGGAAACGGTGGGGCATCGGCCTCGGGTACAGCAGCAGGCTGGGCACCTCGACCTGCACGGTCTGTTGTCCATGGCTGACCTGCACCGGTCCACGCCGTACCAGATGCAGCTGGCCGGCTTCGTCCTCCCCCTCCAGGCTGTTGATGCCGCACAGTGCACCGGCGTGGAAGACCGACGCAGTGACCGCGAAACGCTCAAGCAGGACGGCGAGGCGATCCACCATGTCGGACTCCAGGGCAAGCAGAAGGGGGAGGAACCTGCAGATCGTATCGAATTCGGCGTCATTGTGTGCGGCGCTGGCCGCCGGCGCTGCGCGGCGCTATACAGGGGCCACCGTCCCGCGCATGGAGCCCACGATGTCGAACCGGATCGCCCGCGCCGTGTTGCCTCTGCTGCTTTTCGCCGCCCATGCGCACGCCGCTGCAACCGCAGACATTGAACAGCTCGGCTGGCTCTCCGGCTGCTGGCAGCTGGACGGGCAGCCACCTGGAGCCGGTGAGCAGTGGTCCACCGTGGCCGGCGGAACGATGTTCGGCAGCAGCCGCAGCCTGCGCGACGGGCGCACCGTGGGTTTCGAGTTCATGCAGCTGCGCCAGCACGACGATGGGCGGCTGGTGTTCACCGCGCTGCCCTCCGGCCGCAACGCTACTGATTTCAGTGCCGTCCGGGTGGAGGCCGACGAGGTCGTCTTCGAGAATCCGGCCAATGATTTCCCGCAACGGATCACCTATCGCCGCATCACTGGGCAGCGCCTGCACGCACGTATCGAGATCGCACAGGACGATCCGGCACAGGCCATGGATTTTCCGATGCACCGCGTCGCCTGCGGCGGGCCGGTGGTGGCCCCCTGACCTGACGCATTGCAGCGGGCACGGCACCGCGGGCGGTTCTATGCTCGGCGTATCACCTGCCCGGATGAACACGATGCGTGCCCTTCTCCGACTGACCCTGGCACTGGCCCTGGCGTTGCCTTCCGTGCCGCTGCTGGCGGCGCCGCCCGCCCCACCACGCATGCTCAGTGGCGAGCTGCAGGGTGCGCCGTGGCGCCTGGACATCCCTGCGGACTGGAACGGCGATCTGGTGATGCTGGCGCACGGTTACGAGCCGGTGGGCACGCCACGCGAATCGCCGATGGCCGCCAACGAGGCGACCGCACCTCTGCTGGCGGCCGGCTACGCGGTCGCACAAAGCGCCTACGCGAGCCAGGGGTGGGCGGTGGCCGATGCCATCAATGATGTGGAGCGCCTGCGTCAACACACGCTGGCCGGTTTGAAGGGCGTGCGCAATACCTGGCTGCTCGGTTTTTCGATGGGCGGTGCGGTGACCGTGGCCAGTCTCGAACGGCATCCGGCCCACTACGCCGGTGGTGTTTCGCTATGCGGCGCCAACCTGTCAGGCGAGCAGCTGGCCGGCGACCTGCTCACCACCGTGGTCGCGTTCGACTACTTCTTCCCGCATGCCGAAGGACTGCCTGCTGCTGGCCTGGCATCCAGCGAAGCCGCTTCGGTACCACAGGGCGAGCTGTACCAAGGCATCGTCAACGCCCTGCAACGCGCGCCGCACTCCGCTGCACTGCTGGCCGCACAACTGCAGGTCGCATCCGATGCGCTGCCCGGAACGATCAGCCTGCACGCGCTGGTCCTGCACGAACTGGCCACGCGCAGTGGCGGCATGCCAGTCGGCAACATCGGCGTCGTCTATCGTGGATTCGGCGATGACGTTGCGTTCAATGCAGGGGTGCAGCGCATCGCTGCCGTTCCCGCAGCACAGGCGCGTGTGCGCGAAACACTCGGATTGACCGGGGCGCTGAAGCGGCCGCTGGTGATCCAGTTCAACAACGACGATCCCACCATCGCACCGCGCATGCAGGAGCGCTACCCGCAACTGGCCGCGCATGCGGGCGCGACGCCGTTGCCGCGCGTACTGCCCGCAGCAGGCACGGGCCACTGTGGCTTCTCCGGAGAACAGGTGGTCGCGGCCCTGAAGGCTGCCGCGATGCGCTAGCCGCCCAGCGTACCCATGGTGAAGGTGTAGCCGCTGCTCATCAGGAACTCACGCATGCGCATCTCGGCACGACGCGGCGATGCCAGGTTGGCAGGCCCGTACAGCGCGTAGACCACACCTGCCCCCTCGATGGCCTCGCGCCGGACCCCGCAGTGGCGGGTTTCCGAAGCGGTGCTCCAGCCATCGCGCAGGCGCTCCGGTCCGATCGATTGTCCGTTCATCAGCCGGAATGTCAGCCAGCGTACTTCCGTTGTGGGTTTGCTCATTGCCGATCCACCGCCTGTCCGCCACGCGCCATAGTCTCCCTGCCTGCCATTGCCGCGCCCGAAGGCCTCTGCACTGACCATACCCCCTTCCCATGTCGTGGGTGGCTGAGACTGGGATGTCAGGCACGCTTGGCAGCGCACGATGACGGCGCAAAAAAAAAGCCCCGACCGAAGTCAGGGCTTTTCAATTGGAGGCCTCAAGCGGAATCGAACCGCTGTAAACGGATTTGCAATCCGGTGCATAGCCACTCTGCCATGAGGCCAACGTACTGCGCGCCAGGAATGGAGCCCCTGACATGACAAAACCCCGCGATGGGGCCTGTCGGAACATGGAGCGGGAAACGAGACTCGAACTCGCGACCTCAACCTTGGCAAGGTTGCGCTCTACCAACTGAGCTATTCCCGCATAGGCTGTCATGATACCGGAAGCCCGGAACTCACACCAGCGATTTCATACCTGATTTCACTTTTCTGACTGCGCGAAAAGCCTTGTGGCTCAACGGGCCCCGCCTTGCCAAGTGCGGGAGAAAAACAAGGCCCCAACCGGGGCCCTGTAGAATCTGGAGCGGGAAACGAGACTCGAACTCGCGACCTCAACCTTGGCAAGGTTGCGCTCTACCAACTGAGCTATTCCCGCAGATTCTTCGACCTGCGTCGAAGGAGCGCTATTGTGTCGAAGTTCCTTCACGCCGTCAACCGTCTTCCGATGGCGTGCGACGCGCGGCTTGGTCCACCGGGGCCCGCTGCCAGATCGCATACAGCGTTCCGACGATCTCCATTCCCTGCTCGAATGCCGAGAATCTGGCCTTCACCTTGCGGGGGCGGCGGCGCAGGTCGTCGCTGGCCATCAGCTCGCCAGACCGGTCGGCAGATGCCGCCTGGGCCTTCTGCAGGTACTGCTTCTCGAGGTACTTCTCGATCCCGGGAAGGTTCGACAACAGATGGGCCCCGTTGTGCCAGGGCATCAGTACCGCAACCAGGTCGTTGCGTTCTGCGATCTGGATGGCGATGTCCAGGAAGGACTCCACGATGGACCGGAGACAATGCGTCGCAAGCATGTCTTCCATGGGATTGATCGCGCGGATGATGAGGCAGCTCCCGGAAGCGTGCAGGGACGGCACGACCTCGATGTTCACCATGGCCATGCCCGCCAATCGTCGCTGCCTCGGATCGAATACGACCAGGTGGGCGTGGCGCGCCTCCTGCCACATCGCAACGCGATCGCGTGAGCATAGATTGGCGGCATGCTTGGCGAAGTACGCCGCCGGGTGCTTGGTCAACGTCGCCTGCAGATGCGTGCACGATCCGGAAGGGTCCGGGCGGCCATACCTGCCCTTCTCGCGCTTCACCCAGCGCACGCACACATCCAGAACGTTCTTGCGCATCTGCGCGAAGGCCTGATCCAGTGACATGACCGGTACCGTGCTGTCAGCGGACGGCGATGGCGGCAGCAGCCGCTGCAGCAGCTGCCCGGCGTCATCGGGAGCGAGGCCATGCAGAAAACGCTGAGCATGTTCGTCGAGGGCATCCGGCAATGCGCTGTTGAACAACCGATCCAGCTGCTCGAGGTACTCGCTGGTCTGCGCACCGTCCTCCGGCATGCTGGCGACCTCGCTGAAGGTGCTGCGCCGCCACTGGAGGATCTCCGGATCATTGCCTGCGGCAGCCAGCAGCAGGCCGAGATGGGCGGAGACCGACCACGGATCCCGCGCGGGATCCCGCAGCCGTTTTGATCGCAGGTCACGGAACGTTCGCGGCCCCTCATCCGGGCCGTGCTGGAACCGCGTCGCGTGTTCGCTGGCGCGTTTCAGTGCCAGCAAGCTGCTGCGCTCCAGCACGCCTGTGCGTTTTCTGATCGAGCGTTGCCAGGCCATCGGATGGAACGGCTCCAGCCTCCATCCATCCAGGTGCGACTGGAATCCGCGTGCCGCCGCCCAACTTCCACGGACGACATCGACGGACGTGCGGTAGACCATCGAAATGAGCTCCGCATCCACCTCGTCCAGCTCGGCTGACGTTGCTCCCTGCCCGGCCAGCAACTGCTCGACCGCGGGCTGTAACCGGGCCAGCCTGTCCTGCAGTGCTTTCATCGACGTTCCGCCTGCGCGAAGGACCGATGCGAGCAGAAGTCCGCCGGTTCCCTCCAGCATCGCGGGCAACTGCGGCAGGAGGCGCGCCATCTCTTCGCGACGCCGCGTGGCCAGCGCATCGTAGTAGCGCGCCATGGCATCTGCATCGACGTTTCTCTGCGGGCGCGGAACCACCTGGTGTGCCCGTCGTTCGACCACCTCCAGGACGCATCGATGGTTCTGCATCATGAAGCCGAAGTTGTGGCGCTGGAAGGCGTCATCCGCCAGCAGCCGACACAGTTCGGGATCGCTGCCGCCCCACCAGGTCACCCCGTGCAGGCCCCGGGTAGCGAAGTACCAGTCGCGCAGCGCTTTTACCGAATCCAGGCCTTTGTCTTCAACCAGGTAACGCAGCAGTCCCGGACCGAGGGACGCCAGCACTTCCAGCTTCCGCAGCTCTGCAAAATCAGCAGGCGCAATGGCCGAATGCAGGTACTGGAATGCGTCCAGGCTCCCCTGTGCAAGCATTCGACCCACCCATTCGACCAGGACATCGACGTCCATGCCCGCTGTGCGCCCCGCAATGAGGGTCAACCACGCGTCCAGGCGATCGGCGTCACCGACGCGATAGCAGGCCTGGAACGCAACAACGTGGCCCGCTGCACCGAGATCATGGCGAACCAGCACCTGCAGGAATCGATCCAGCCGGTCGGGCCGTCGCAGATACTGGCCGCAGGCGCCCAACTGCGTGAAGTCGAGGCAATGAGGTGCTGCCAGGAGAAGGTCGATGGCGGCCTCCACATCTTCGGCCGGGGCATCATCGCTCAGCTCGGCCAGCAACCGACAGCAAGTGGCAAGTGCATCAAGGCCTGCACCACGTGCGATCAGATGATGGGCGATCCAGTCAGGGGGTGGAGCATGAAACCCCAGGTAGCCGCGCAGCGTGTGGATATCTGCCGGTGTGCATGCGCCGGCTGCCCCCAGCACCCAGGCCCACGTCTTCGTCGGCGTGCGCCACAACAGATAACGTGCAGAATCGAATACCTCGTGCACCGGCGCAATGCCGGCACCGGCCAGCAGTGTCAGATTCGCGGCCAGACGCGCCGCATCAGATTCTTCCAGGTCGACATCATGAAGGCGCGCCAGGTGCGGCCGCGCAACGCCCGCAAGCATCAGCTGGCGCACAACGGAACGCACCGGCTCGCGCTGCGTTCGCCGCGGCCGCCAGCCGACGCTCCATGCCCTGTGCGCGGTGTGCGCGGACTGCAGCCACTGCAGCTCTTCCTTGTGCTGGATGATGCCTTCATCCACCATCCACCGCGCAAACCATCCAGGCGCTTCAGACCGTCCAGCACACCGGTCGAGGTCCGTCAGCCGACGGAGGCCCAGGCGATGGGCAGCGATGAGCCAGCCGGCATCCCGCAGCTGCAGCGCCCTCAGTTCTTCCCACGACGTGGCTTCGAAGCGGCGCAGGGCGATGTCCAGGCTGCGGCTGTACATGCGTGCTTCCGCATGCAGGAACAGCCGTGCGTGGAACTGGCAGTACACGTACTGGCGGCCCTCGAACGTCCGGATCCGCGACAGCGCGTGTCGCACGTACCTGAGCACCCACGGGAACGGCATGAACACCTGCACCAGAAGCGGCCACCCGCGGCCCTTGCCAGGATGCAGCGCGATGTCCGCCGGAATGCCCAGCGCACGGCGCGCCATGTCTTCCTCGGTGACCACAGTCGGGTCTTGCCCGCGCAGCGCATCGGCCACTGCGATGCGGAAGCCACGGATGCGGTTGCGCGGTGCTTCGGGCCGGTCATCCGTCCGCTCATCGTCGATGTCGTCGTGGAACGCACCCGCGGATCGTCCCCGGCAACCCTCCAGCATCCGATCACGGTACGCCCGGTAGGCGGTCTGCCCACCGTCCTGCCTCGTTTCGTGCACAGCCTCCATCTGCCAGCCCTTGCCCCGCTCCCTGCGTCACCCCGACGACTACAGCGGATGATATCCATTCGGCCCGGTCCGCAATGGCGGGCAGGAGGGTCCGGCCTGACCGGAAACGAAAAACGCCCCCTTGCGGGAGCGTTCTTTTTTGAATCTGGAGCGGGAAACGAGACTCGAACTCGCGACCTCAACCTTGGCAAGGTTGCGCTCTACCAACTGAGCTATTCCCGCAGATTCCGTTCGACCTGCGTCGAAGGAGCGCTATTGTGTCGAGATTGCAGCAATGCGTCAACAGAAATCTCCTCGGCGATTCCCGTTTTCCGTTCAGGTTCGGATGAGCGGAAAGCCCGGCAATCCAGGGCCGGCACAACATAAAAAAAGAGAGGCCAGAGGCCTCTCTTTCAGAATCTGGAGCGGGAAACGAGACTCGAACTCGCGACCTCAACCTTGGCAAGGTTGCGCTCTACCAACTGAGCTATTCCCGCTTGGGAGGCGAAATTCTACCCATTCTGGAAGGGGCGTCAAGGCCTTTTTTCAACCGCGCGCATCCAGCAACCAGCGCGCTTCGCAACCTGACGGGCATCCCGTGTGCCGCCGATCAACCGTTGCCCAGCTTCTTCTGTCGTGAGCGCTCGCGTGCGGCACGCTCGTCCTCGCGCAGGCTCGGCCAGGCCGCGTGCAGATACTGCAGGCCGGACCACAGCGTCAGCACTGCCGCGATGGCCAGCGTCCAGTCACCGATGTGGAAGATCGGCCAGCCCATCCAGATGTCCTCGACCGCCACGCTGGGCGCGACCGAGTACAGCAGGCACAGCAGCGCGACCATCTGCGCCGTTGTCTTCACCTTGCCGATCATCGCCACCCGCACCTTGGCACGCTGGCCAAGCTCGGCCATCCATTCGCGCAATGCCGAGACCGCGATTTCGCGGCCAACGATGACGGCGGCCCAGAACGCCATCCACGGCGTCGGATGCCCCTGCACGATCAGGAACAGCGCCACCGCCACCATCAACTTGTCCGCCACCGGGTCGAGAAAGGCGCCGAACGCCGATTCCAGCTGATAGCGGCGGGCGATCCAGCCATCGAGCCAATCGGTGATCGCGGCCAAGCCGAAGATCGCCGCCGAAGCGAAGTTGGTCCAGGTGTAGGGCAGGTAGAACACCAGCACCAGCACCGGGATCATCACGATCCGCAACAGCGTCAGCCAGGTGGGCAGGGTCAACTTCATGCTTGCGCGCTTCTCTCTCTAATCGGCCGCATCGGGCGTGGCCAACCCGTGCAGGTTAGCGTAGATACGGGCCGCGAGGGCATCATTGATGCCTTCCACCTTGGCGATCTCCGCTTCACCGGCCGCCTTCAGGCCGACCAGCCCACCGAAATGCTTCAGCAGGCTGGCACGACGACGCGGGCCGATGCCCGGGATGTCTTCCAGCCTGCTGGTCATGCGCGCCTTCTGCCGGCGGCCGCGGTGACCGGTGATGGCGAAGCGGTGCGCCTCGTCGCGCACCTGCTGGATGAACTGCAGGGCGGGATTGGCGGCACCGGGGCGCAGCTCGCGGCCGTCGGGCATGACCAGCGCCTCATGACCGGCGCGGCGCTCCACGCCCTTCGCCACGCCCACCAGCAATACGCCCTCCACGCCCAGGTCGGCCAGCGCTGCCTGCGCCTGCGCCAGCTGGCCGGCGCCACCGTCGATCAGCAGCACGTCGGGCAGTACGCCCTGCTCTTCCACGGCACGGCGGAAGCGGCGGTCGATGGCCTGACGCATGGCGGCATAGTCGTCGCCCGGCTCGATGCCGCTGATGTTGTAGCGACGATATTGGGCACGCACCGGACCGGCCGCATCGAAAACCACGCAGGACGCCACGGTCGCCTCACCCAGCGTGTGGCTGATGTCGAAGCACTCCACGCGCTTGACCGGCTCGGCCAGGCCCAGCATCTCGCGCAGGGCTTCGCTGCGCACGTGTTGCGCGTTGCGGCTGTTGAGCTCGGTGGCCAGCGTCAGCTGCGCGTTGCGGCTGGCCAGCTCTACATAACCGGCGCGCTCGCCGCGCACGTTCCACTTCAGCTGCACCTTGCGCTCGGCCGAAGCAGACAGCGCGGCCATCAGCAGATCGGCATCCGGAATCTCGCGATCCAGCAGGATCTCGCGCGGTGGCTCGAACTCGATGTAGTACTGGGAGACGAACGCCGCCAGCACTTCCTGTGGGCTGTCCTCGCCATTGGTGCGGGGGAAGAACGGGCGGGTGCCCAGGTTGCGCCCATCGCGGAATGCCAGCAGCAGCACGCAGGCCTGCGATCCCTGCATGGCCACGGCCAGCACGTCCAGGTCGGCGGCGCGGCCATCGACGTACTGGCGGGTCTGCATGCTGCGCAGCGACGAAATCAGATCACGCAGGCGCGCGGCCTGCTCGAACTCCAGTGCTTCACTGGCAGCCTGCATCTGCTCACCCAGTTCCCGGGTCAGCTCATCGCTCTTGCCTTCCAGGAACAGCGCCGCGCGGCGCACCGACTCGGCATACTCGCCTGCCGGTACCAGCTCGACGCAGGGGGCACTGCAGCGGCCGATCTGGTACTGCAGGCACGGCCGTGAGCGGTTGCGGAACACGCTGTCCTCGCAGCTGCGCAGCTTGAACAGCTTGTGCATCAGGTTCAGCGTCTCGCGCACCGCGGTGACACCCGGATACGGCCCGAAATAGCGGCCGGGGATCGCACGCGGCCCCCGGTGCAGGGCGATGCGCGGCCATTCCTCGCGGGTCAGCAGCACGTGCGGGTAGGTCTTGTCGTCGCGCAGGGAGACGTTGTAGCGCGGTGCCAGCGACTTGATCAGCTGGTTTTCCAACAGCAGCGCCTCGGCCTCCGAGCGCGTGACAGTCACATCCATCCGCGTGATCTGCGAGATCATCGACATGATCCGCGCGTTCTTCGGGCTGCCATTGAAATAGCTGCCCACGCGGTTGCGAAGCGCGCGTGCCTTGCCGACGTACAGCAGGGTGTCGTCGGCGGCGTACATGCGGTACACCCCGGGGGCGGTACTGAGTTGGGCCGCGAAGGCCTTGCCGTCGAAGGCCGGGACGGGAACGTCGGTCATTCGCTGATCGGTACTTCGCTGAGTACACCACTGTCAGGGTCGAAACGCAGCACGGCGTGCGCGTCGGTCTCGGCGATCCACACCGCGCCCGCGCCCACGGCCAGGCCGGCCGGGCCATGCAGGCGCCGTGGCAACGGTTGCGTGGTCAGTTCGCCGCCGCCCAGGCGCAGCGTGCGCAGGCGACCGTTGCCGGTATCGGCAATCCACAGCAGCGGTGCGCCCGGACTCAGCGCAATCGCCTGCGGGAACTGCAGGCTGGCGTGGGCACGCGGGCCGTCGGCTTCACCGAAGCGCCATGTGCCCTGCCCGAGCAGCGTCTGCACCAGATCCCCACGCAGCTGCAGCGCGCGGATCGAAGACCCCAGCGCATCGGCCACGTACAGGACCTGTTGTACTACGGCAAGCGCGGTGGGTTGCGCGAAGGCAGCCAGATGCCCACTGCCGTCGCGCTCGTCGATCGCGCCACTGCCTGCGCGCCATTGCAGGCTGCGCTGGCCGAGGTGGTAGCTCCAGATCCGGTTGTCACCCGCCATGGCGATATGCAGCTGGTTGTCGGCGATGGCGAGGCCGACCGGATGATCCAGCGGCACCTGTCGCGGCTGGGCGACAGGCCCTTCCACCGGCGCGCCCGGGCGCCCATTGCCGCACAGGGTGTCGACCAGACCGGTCAACAGGTTGATCCGGCGGATGGCGTGGTTGCCGGTGTCGGCGACGTACAGGGCGTCGCGCTCGAGCACCAGTGCCTGCGGCCTGTGGAAGGCGGCCTCGGCCAGATTGCCATCCATGAAATCCGCGGTCCCCAGCCCGAACTGACGAAGCACGCGGCCGCCATGGCTGCATTCGAGAATGCGGTGATGGCCGCTGTCAGCGATGTACAGGCGCTCGGTGCTGACCGCCAGGCCCAGCGGAAAGCGCAACGCATGCCGCGGCTCGGGGTACAGCTCGTTGCCACCGCGCGGCGGGGCCGAGGGTGCACCCTCGCACAGTGCGTTCAGCGCGCGCTCGAGCTCGCCGGCAGCGCCCTGCCCGACCAGCCGCTGCCGCTCGCGTCCCTGCGCGTCGAGAAGGATCAGGGTCGGCCACGCGGTGACACCGAAACGGCGCCAGCCGTCCCAATCCGCATCCAGCAGTACCGGGGCGGTCAGGCCCTGGCGGCGCAGCAGTTTCAACGCGGCATCGGCATCGCGCTCGAAGTCGAAGCGCGGCACCTGCAGCACCAGCGGCTGCAGCTTGCCCGGATGGCGCGACAGCCATTGGCCGAACTCGGCCAGGCGTTGTGTGCTCCAGGCAGAGGCAGCGTTGACGAACAGCAGCGCGACCGGCCGGCCGCGCAGTTCCGCCAGGGTGCAGGGGGTGGCATTGAGCCAGGTGGCGAACTCGGGCAGGTCCGGGACAGGCTGGGCGTTCATGCCCTGATTATGCCGGAGTCGACGTCATGCAACAGTCGTGCCACCGCACGTTCTGCCGCTTGGTCAACCAGGGTCCAGACCTGCTCGAAATGATCGCTGCCACCGGTGTACGGATCCGGAATGGCGGCCGCGCCCTGCCCGCCTGACCATGGCAGGTACAGGGCCAGGCGCTGGCGCTCCTGCGCGGTGGCCAACCGTCCGGCATCGCGCAGGTTGGCCTCATCGGCGCAGAGAATCCAGTCGAAGCGCTGGAAGTCATCGGCGCGCAGCTGGCGGGCACGCAGCCCGCTGATGTCAACGCCATGGCCGGCTGCGCAGGCGATCGCCCGCCGGTCCGGCGGCTCGCCCACGTGCCAGTCGCCGGTGCCGGCCGAATCGACCTGCACACGGCCGGCCAATGGGGATGCCTCCAGGCGCGCGCGCAATGCCCCCTCGGCCATCGGCGAGCGGCAGATGTTGCCCAGGCAGACGACCAGCAGCTTCATTGCGGGGTCATGGCCCGCAGCACCGCCTCGGCCCGCTCCAGGTCCTCCGGGGTGTCGATGCCAGGCGGAAACGCTTCAGGCGAGATGGCGACGCTGATCGGGAAGCCGGCTTCCAGCACGCGCAGCTGCTCCAGCGCTTCGATCTGCTCCAGCCGGCCCGGCGGCATCGCCGCGACCTGCTGCAGGAAGCCGGCGCGATAACCGTAGATGCCGATGTGACGAAGCCACTGGTGGCCTTCAGGCAGGGCCTCGCGGCTGCGTGCGAAACCGTCCCGGTGCCAGGCGATCGGGGCGCGGCTGAAGTACAGCGCCTCGTTGCGCACATTGCGCACCAGCTTGACCACGTTCGGATCGAACAAGGTCTCGGCGTCCTCGACCGTCGTAGCCAGGGTCGACATCGGCGCCGCGCCATCGACCAGCGCCTCGGCCACGGCGCGGATGCCGGCCGCCGGCGCGAACGGCTCATCGCCCTGCAGGTTCACCACCACGGTGTCGTCGTCCCAGCCGGCGATGCGCGCGCACTCGGCCAGGCGATCCGTGCCGGATGCATGCGATGCGGCGGTCATCGCCACCTTCACTTCGCCCAGGCCCGCCAGTGCGTCGGCGATCCGCTGATCGTCGGTGGCCACCCATACCTCGCGAGCGCCAGCCAACAACGCACGGCGCGCCACGTGCAGCACCAGCGGCTCGCCGCCGAGCAGGCGCAGTGGCTTGCCCGGCAGCCGCGAGGCGGCATAGCGGGCGGGGATGGCAACGACGAATTCAGTCATGCGGGCGGTACTCGGCAGGCTCGTTACAACGGGAATGTGGCCAGCGGCGCCTGATTGCAAGCGTCGCCCGGCCCCTCAGTTCGGTCGCAGCTTGTCCAGGCGATCGGTCAGCGCCACCCAGAACGCGGCAGGCAGTTCAGCGCGCAACGGCACGGCGTAATGCCAGTCATTGCCGAACGCGCGGCACTTCACGGCGTCCTTCTCGGTCATCAACACCGGCAGCTGGCTGCCAAAGGACAGTTCCTGCGGCTGGTAGGCATGGTGATCGGCGAAGGCATGCGGCACCACGCCGATGCCACGCGCGCGCAGCATGTCGAAGAAGCGCTGTGGATGGGCGATGCCCGCCACGGCATGCACGCGCTGGCCCTTGAAATAGCCCAGCGGGCGCGCACGCCCACCCGCGAGAGGCTGTGCGGTGTCGATATGCAGGGCCATCGGCCATTGACCGAATCCGCAGGCCTGCGCCGCGCCGTCCTCATCCGTCTGGCCCAGGTTGACCACGCGGAAATCGCACTCGGCAGCGCGGCTGACCGGCTCGCGCAACGGGCCGGCCGGGATCATCCGGCCGTTGCCGTAGCGGCGCTGCGCATCCACCACTTCGATTTCGATGTCACGCGCCAGCCGGTAGTGCTGCAGGCCGTCGTCGCAGACGATCACATCGCAACCGGCCTCGATCAGCGCACGGCCCGCCGCCACCCGATCGCGATCGACGCGCACCGGCACGCCGGTCTTCCAAGCAATCAGCACCGGCTCATCGCCGCCGGTTGCAACCGGCGTATCGGCCTTTACCCACTGCGCCTTGTCGGCGTTCTCGCGGCCATAACCACGGCTCGCCACGCCTGGCGTCCAGCCGGCCGCGCGCAGCCGCTCGACCAGGGCGATGGTCAACGGCGTCTTGCCGGTGCCGCCAGCGGTGATGTTGCCGACCACGATGACCGGCACCGGCAACGTGTGGCGCTTGCGCCAACCGCGCTGGTACAGGCGTCGCCGCAGCGCGGTGACGCCGGCATACAACGGAGCCAGCAGGCGCATGGGCCATGGAACCGAACTGCCGTCATACCAGTACGGCGGGGTCTGGGTACCCTTGCCTGCCATCAGTCCTGCCTTTCGCGGAACTGCATGCTGTGCAGGTGCTGGTACAGGCCACCCATGGCAAGCAGCTCATGATGGGTGCCACGTTCGACGATGCGGCCGTGATCCATCACCAGCACCTGGTCGGCGTGTTCGATGGTGGACAGGCGGTGGGCGATCACCAGCGTGGTGCGCTCCGGCATCAGTCGCTGCAGCGCGTCCTGCACCAGCCGTTCGGATTCATTGTCCAGCGCCGCGGTGGCTTCATCCAGGATCAGGATCGGCGCATCACGCAGGATCGCGCGGGCGATCGCCAGGCGCTGGCGCTGGCCACCGGACAGCAGCGCACCGTTCTCGCCCACCGGCGTCTGCAGCTGCTGTGGCATGCGTGCGATGAATTCCCAGGCATTGGCCGCTTCGGCCGCGGCACGGATCTGCTCGTCGGTCGCATCCATGCCATAGGCGATGTTGGCAGCGATGGTGTCGTCGAACAGCATGACCTTCTGCCCGACGATCGCCACCTGCCGGCGCAGGTCAGCCAGCGGATAGTCATCCAGGGGTACGCCGTCCAGCCGGATGACGCCGCCATTGGGCTCGTAGAACCGTGGCACCAGCCGGATCAGGCTGGTCTTGCCGCTGCCGGAACGACCAACGATGGCGGTGACCGTTCCGGGCCTGGCAACGAAACTGATGTCATCCAGGGCGATGCCGCTGTCTTCGCGATAACGCAGCATCACGTGCTCGAACGACAGTTCACCGCGTACGCGCTGCACGACATGCGTGCCGTCGTCGCGCTCGACCGGCATGTCGATGATGCCGAACAGGCGCTCGGCCGCCGCGACGCCACGCGAGATCGAGGTCTGCACGCTGGTCAGGCGCCGCAGCGAAGGGATGATCGCCATCATCGAGGTCATCAGGCCCATGAACTGGCCCGCATTGAGCTTGCCGGCCAGTGCTTCGCGGGTGGACACCCAGACGATCACCGCCAGGGCCAGCGCAGCGAGGAACTGGACCACGCTGGACGCGGCGGCACGCGTCACTTCGACTTTCATGTTCAGCGCGAGCATGCGGTTGGCCAGGCGCGAGTAACGGGCGATCTCATGCGCCTGCGTGCCATGCACCTTCACTTCCTGCTGCGCGGCGAGCGACTGTTCCGCCGTCTGCGCCATCGTGCCCATGCCGTCCTGGATGCCGCGGCTGATGCGGCGGTAGCGCTTGCCGACATAGGACACGATGCCGCCGATCAGCGGCACCACCAGCAGCATCGCCAGGGTCACCTTCACGCTCATCTGCAGCATCACCACCAGCATGGCGATGATGGTCAGGGTGTCGGCGACCACGGTCTTCAGTGCGTCGGCGCTGGCCTGGGTGACCTGCTCGGTGTCGAAGTTGAGGCGGCTGACCATCACCGGCGTCGCCTCGTTGTCGAAGTGCGAAGACGGCAGGTGCAGGTACTTCTGCAGAACCTGCTCGCGCAGGTCGCGGACCACGCTGCGCCCGGTCTTGGCCAGCGTGTAGTCGCTGACCCAGGTGGCCAGGCTGCGCATCAGGAACAGGCCCAGGATGGTCAGCGGCAGGATCACCGCCATGCGCGGCTCCGGGTTGACGAAGCCCCGGTTGACCAGCGGCTCCATCAGCTTGGTGAAGTGATAGCCGGCCAGTGCCTCGACCACCATCGCGATGACCGCGGCCACCATGAACACCCAATAGGCCCGTGTATAGCCCAGCAGGCGTTTGTAGATCGGCCACACCGGCGCGTGTTTGGAACTCATGGACGCACCTCTGGCGCAGTGGCGATTGCAATACGGCGGAAACCGAGCTGACCGAGCGCATCCTGCGCGGTCACGACGGCCTGGTAGGGAGTACGCGCATCGGCACGCAGCAGCACGGTCTGTTCGCGATCACTGCCCGCTACAGCGGCAATGGTCTGCTTGACCGACTCGACATCGCTGCGCAGCACTTCCTGGTCATTGATGAAATAGCGGCCGTCGGCGTTGATCAGCACGCTCAACGAACGCGGCGGTTCGTCGGTGTGCTGCTGGCTGGCGGTGGGCAGCTGCACCTGCAGCGTCGAACGTGCATCGAAGGTGGTGGTGACCACGAAGAAGATGATCAGCACCAGGATGACATCGATCAGCGGTACCAGATCGATATGCGGCTCATCCTGGGATCGGTCGTTGCCGATACGCATCGATCAGGCCTTCGCCGGGGCGGGCGCAGCGGCACGTGCAGCCGATGCCGGTGCGGGCGCCATCACGCCGGGACGACCATCGAGCGTATCCAGCAACGCGCTGGCTTCCTGTTCCATCTCCACCACGTAGCCGTGGATCCGGCCCTTGAAATAGCGATGGAACATCAGCGCAGGAATCGCCACGATCATGCCGGTAGCCGTGCAGACCAGGGCCTTGCCGATGCCACCGGCCAACTGGTTCACATCGCCCACGCCGTGGTCGAGGATGCCCAGGAACATCTGGATCATGCCGATCACCGTGCCGAGCAGGCCCAGCAGCGGGCCGGCCGAGGCAATGGTGCCGAGCGCGTTGAGGAACCGCTCCATGCGGTGTACCAGGTGGCGGCCGGTGTCCTCGATACGCTCGCGGATCTGGTCGCGCGGACGATTGCGTGCTTCCAGCGCGGCGGCCAGCAGCGCTCCCAGTGGCGAGTTGGCACGCAGCGTCTGCAGATGGGCAGGGTCGAGCTTGCCGCGCGCAGCCCAGTTGCGCACTTCCTGGCCCAGCCCCGGTGGCAGCACTTCAGCGCGCCGCAGGGACCAGAAGCGCTCCAGGACGATTGCCAAAGCCAGTACGCCCAACAGCAGCAGCGGCACCATCGGCCAGCCACCGGCCTTGACCAGTTCCCACACGTTTCAACCCTCCGGCCCAGCGGCCGCCTGTTCGATCGGCGATAGGATAGCAGCCGACCGCGCCCGCCCAGCGGCATCCCACCACCGGGCCGCGTGGATGCGCTGTTCACGCAGCTGCAGGCCTTGTGCGCCAAGCCATATGCGGATCGCGCCGGATTCGGCCGTAGCCAGCACTTCGGCGCCCACGGCGCGCCAGCGCTGCACCACGTCACGTTTCGGGTGGCCAAAACGGTTCTGGTGCCCGGCCGAGACCACGGCCAGCCGGGGAGCCACCGCTGCCACCCAGGCCGGATCCGAACTGCCCCCGCTGCCATGATGCGGCACCAGGACCACGTCCGCGCGCAGCTCGCCGGGCGCCCGCTCCACCAGGCGCCGTTCGGTCGCCGCGCCGATGTCGCCGGCCAGCAGGATCACGCCATGTGCGCTGGCGATGCGCAGCACGCAGCTGTCCTCGTTGCCGGCCGTCGGCACGTCGGGCCCGGGATGCAGCACCTCGAAGTCCACCCCGTCCCATCGCCAGCGAACGCCGCGATGGCAGCTGCCGGCACCGTCGAGGCTGCTGCCTGGGGGTGCCAGCAGCTCCAGGTGCGGCAGCTGCCTGCGCAGCCGCGGCAGTGCGCCGGTGTGATCCAGATGGTCATGACTGAGCACCACGCGACCGGGCGGCACCTGACCCAGCGCACGTACGGCCGGCAGCAGGACCCGTTCGTCGCCATCGCCACCGATCGCAGGGCCGACGTCGTACCACAATGCATGCCGTGCCGTGCGCACCAGCACCGCCGTGCCCTGCCCGACATCATGCACCAGCAGCTGCACCTCCCCGGCAGCCGGTATGTCACGTGACGGCCATGACAGCGGCAGGCACAGCAGCGCGCCGGCCAGCACGCCGCCGGCCCCGCGCGGCAGCAACCACCAGAACAGGCCCGCCAAGGCCGCTGGCACGGTCCACGCCGGAGCCTCGGCCAGCCACCACATCGCCTGCGGGTGGTCTGCCAGCGGCTGCAGGGCCTGCCAGCTGAGGTCGAACAGCCAGGACGCTGCGCGCCAGGGCCATCGTCCCGCCCCGCTGTACAGGGCATCCAGAGCGGTGCCAAGCAGTGCCAGTGGCACCACCAGCAGGCTCCACCACGGGATGACCGGCAGATTGACCAGAGGCCCCAGGCGCGCGGCGCCTCCGAACAGGGCCACGCACAGCGGCAGGAGGCCGAGACTGGCCACCCCCTGGGCCGCGAAGAAGGCCTGCAGGCGGCTCCCCACACTGTCGGCGCTTGCCGTCGGCAGGCACCACAGCAGCCAGAGCACGCCACCGAAGCTGAGCCAGAAGCCGGCCGACAGCACGGACAGTGGTGCTGGCAACAGCAGCACCAGGGCCGCCAGTGACACGGCCTGGACCACGTCGGGAGGTCGCCTCCCCCCGCGTGCCAGGGCGATCAGCCCGATCATCAACGCCGTGCGTACGGTCGGCAGTTCCGCGCCGGCCACCAGGGCATAGCCGGCCGCTGCCAGCGCGGCGGAACACGCAGCGGCCTGCGGACGCGGCCAATGACGGGCCAGCGACGGCAACAGCCACCACACTGCGCTGCACAGCAGTGCCGCGCAGCCACCCACCAGGCCCACGTGGAAGCCCGAGATGGCGATCAGGTGGGTCAGCCCCAGCGCACGTAACTGATTCCAATCGGTGTCGGACAGCCATCGGGTATCGCCCAGCGCGAGCGCGCGGATGAAGCGCGATGCGGGGCTGGGAACCTGCATTGCAATCGCATCGCTGCTGCGCTCGCGCCAGGCCAGCAGCCCGTCCGGCGCCTGCAGTTCACGCGCACTGCCCGCTGCACGCACCGTGCCGTGACCGGCAATGCCGGCCAGCACGGCATGACGTTCCGCGTCGAAGCCGCCAGGATTGATCCGCGAGCGTGGCGCCCGCAGCCGCAACGGCAACCGCCACTGCGCCCCCGCACGGACCTGATGACGGCCCCCACCCTCAACGCGCGTGCGGGTTCCGGGCCATGGATCGCCCCAGGTGATCTGCAGGCGCTTGCCCGCCAGTGCGGGATGCCCCGGTACATCGCCGACCTGCAGGACGAAACGGGTATGGCCGCCCGCCGTTACCGGCAGATCGACGACGCGCCCGCTGACCACGGCATCGCGGACCGGCATGGCCGGCGGCAATTGCTGCTGCAGCGTCCATTGACCATGCAGGGCCGCCCACGCTGCGCCGAACAGCAGCGCGGCAACCGCGCGGCCGCGCCACGGCAGCGCCCACCCCAGGCCGGCCACGGTGCTCGCCAGCGCGCAGCTCCAGAGCGGTGGCAACGCGGGCAGCAGCACGCACGCCAGGGCGCCGCTGACGAACGCGGCAGTGCAGACCCCGCCAATGGGAGCGGGCAACGGAGTATCGGCGGCCATCGCATCAGCCTGCCGCGTGCTGCCCCTGTCCTCCTATCAGGCAACGACCCGCGCAGCGGTCAGCGCCGCACGCTGCCGCGATGGAAATTGACCCGGAAGCTGGCGCCGCCGCCGACGGCTTCACCCACACTGACCGAGCCACCGTGATGCTGGACGATCTCCTTGACCAGGTGCAGGCCCAACCCGCTGCCACTGCCCGCCGCACGCAGTCGATGGAAGGGCTCGAAGATCGCCTCGCGGTCGCCGACCGGCACGCCCGCGCCCTGGTCGCTGACTTCCAGCAGACCGGTCCGGTCAAGACGTACGCAGATCGTGCCACGCCCGCCGCCATGAACGATGGCGTTGTGCACCAGATTGGCGATGACCCGCCCCAGCGCCAGGCTGTCACCGTGGATCCACACCGGCGTCTCTGGTGCGTCCACCTCGAAACCGTAGCCGGCGCCCACCACCAGCGGAGCCAGTTCGGCCGCCGCTTCGCGCACCACCAGGGCCAGATCCAACCGTTGCATCGCACTGGTGTTGCGATCCAGCCGCTGCAGATCCAGCAGGTGCTCGGCCACGTTGCCCAGGCGAGCAATGTCGGTCAGCAACTGCGATTTCAACTCGCCCTGCGGCAGCTGCGACAGGCGCGCCTGCACCACGGCAATCGGCACGCGCAGCTCATGCGCGGCATCAGCAAGAAACTTGTCACGCGCCGCATAGCCCTGCTGCACCTTGTCGATGGCATCGTTGAACGCCTCCACCAGCGGTGCTACCTCGGTCGAGACCAGCTGCGCGTCCAGCCGCGCGCCCGGCTGGCCGATGTCCAGTTCCTTGGCCTGCTGCGCGGAGCGTCGGACACCTCGCATCGCGCGGTGGATCACGGTCGGCATCACCAGCAGGGTGACCACGATCAGCGGCAGGAAGAACCACAGGCCAATCAGGCGCAGCACCATCAGCGCGCCATCCAGCAGGCCGCCCTTCGGTGCGCCCCCCACCATCACCGTGATGCGACGCCCGTCCTCGTTGCGGATCATCACCCGCGCCACGTCCAGATAGGGCGGCACCAGTGAACCCAGTTCGGTGGCACCCAGCGTCGGCAGCCGCGCCAGCAGCGGCGCATGGATCGCCGGTACCTTGCCACGCTCGAGCCAGGCTCCCCGGTCATCGACGGCGGCGAACCAGAGGTTGCCACCGGCGCGCGCATCCAGCTTCTGCCAGCGTGCCTCGTCCAGCGCCAGGCCCCCATCCTGGCTGTGCACGGCCTTGGCCACCGCCTCGGCGGTGAACATGTCCATGCCCCAGGAATCCTTGTCACCCCAGGTGAGGATCAGTGCGACCACGGCGAACAGCACGGTGAACGCCTGCGCCAGGAACAACCGCCAGGCCAGGCCGAGGGTGATCGATCGGATCGGTCGCGCCATGTCAGGCCTCCGCCAGCAGGTAGCCGACGCCGCGGATGACATGGATCTCCACGCCAGCGCCCGCCTGTTGCAGCGCTTTGCGCAGTTTGGAGATGTGCGCATCCAGCGCGTTGGACTGGATCTCGTCATCGAAACCGTAGACCGCCGCCTCCAATGCGCTGCGCGTGACCGTGCGCCCCTGCCTCATCGCCAGCGCCTGCAGCACCAGCACCTGGCGGCGCGGCAGTGCCAGTGTCTGGCCCTGCACCTGCGCCTGCAGCGATTCGAAGTCGAATTCCAGCTGCCCGAGCCGCAGGCTGGGAGTGACCATCGCCGATGGCCGACGCGATACCGCGCGGATGCGTGCCATCAGTTCTTCGATCGCCACCGGCTTGACCAGATAGTCATCGGCACCGACATCCAGGCCCTCGACCTTGTCCGACAGCGTGCCCTTGGCGGTCAGCATGATCACCGCCAGATTCGGCCGCAACGTGCGTGCGGTGGCGACGAAGGTGGCACCATCGCCGTCCGGCAGCTGGCGGTCGAGCAGCATCAGCTGGTGCACCGGTTCGCGCAACGCGATGGCGGCTTCGGCGAGGCTGCCGACCACGTCGGCGACCACGCCCTGCCGCTCCAGCCCGGACTGCAGGGCCCGCGAGAGGTCGGGATCATCTTCGACCAGAAGAATGCGCATGGAGGTCTCTGCTGCGGGAAACGGTTCGGATCATTGTGCCAGCCAGGGCCCCGTCGCGCTCCGTATGCATCGACGCAATGTTGCGACAATGTTGACACCGCAGCATGCAGCCTCATCCCCTGCAAAGCTGTCGATCGATGCCCTTGTCGCCCTCTGCCCTGCTGCGCCCGATGCTGTTCTCCGCCGTGCTGTCGATGCCGCTGCTGGCCCAGGCGGCGGAACAGACACCCGGCGTGAAGGCCGGGATCACGGTCGGCGCGACATCGGGCGCCTACGCGCACTACGACGTCAAGCCATTGGTCGTGCCCGCCCTCTCCTGGCAGGGCGAGCGCTTCTTCGCCAGCCCCGGCTCGCTGGGCATGTACCTGTACAAGGGCGAGGGCCTGCGCCTGTCGGCGGCGCTCACGCCCTACACGCTGCGCTTCAAGACCGATGACGTGAACGATCCACAGCTGCGCCGCCTGCACAGCCGGCAGATGTCGGCGATGGGAGGCATCAATGCCGAATACAGCGCCGACTGGGGCATCGTCGAAGCCAGTGTGATGCGCGAGATCAGCGGCCATGGTGGCGGCCTGGAATCAAGCCTGTACTACAGCTATCCGCTGCAGGCCGGTCGTTTCACCTGGGTGCCGAGGGCCGGAGTGGTGCATTCCAGTGCGCGCCTGCTCGATTACTACTACGGCATCAGCGACGAGGAAGCACTGCGTTCGGGCCTGGCCGCCTACAGCCCCGGCAGCGCCACCTCGCCGAGCGTGCAGATCGCGGTCAGCACGCCACTGGGCAGCAGATGGCGCGCCACCGGCGTAGTGGCCAACCAATGGTTCGGCGATGCGGTCAAGGACAGCCCGATGGCGCGCCGTGGCAGCCAGACATCCGCCTTCATTTCCCTGATGCGTTCGTTCTGACCGAGCGCTCCCCGGACGAGGAATCCCCATGGCCTCACCCAGCCCCGCAGCCGATGCGCACGCGATCCTGCGCGCCCCCGATCTGGACAGCGCCGAACGCGCGTATCTCGGCCTTCTGCCGGACCTGGACCACGTCGATGCACTGACCCGTCGTGCAGTGGGCCTGTCGAAGGTAGCCGACGCGGCACGCGGCTACGCCCTGTCGATGACCCTGATCGGCCTTCGCCTGCAGGAACTGGAGATGGGTGAGCCCTGCACAACGGAGCACCGCCAGGCGACACTGCGCAGCCTGCGCCAGGCCTTCAGCGCCTGACCGCCCCCCAGAACGGCACCCTTCCGTAGCCGATGCGGGCCACGCGTGTCCGAGTGTGCGGCACGCCGGCACGCAGGTGCGCCATCAGCGGCAGGTCGTCCAGGCCAGCACGGCACACAGGATGGCCACCCAGACCACGGCCTTGAACGTGCCCGCCAGCATGTTGCCGCCGAACAACAGTTCGAGCAGCGGGTTGGGCCTGGAAACGGGAACGTGATCGCTCATCGCAGCTGCTCCTTGTGATGGCCGCGATTGCGCGGTCGCCGCAAGTCTACGCCTGCCCGGTGCGGATTCATCGGCGCCTGGCTGCGTTTGGCGGCTCAATCCCGGTGTTCGTCGCAGGCCGGCTGTGGTCCCGGCGGCGAAGTGCCAGTCTGCCTGCACTTTCCCGCTGGAGCACCGTGCCATGCCGATGCTTGCCCTGTTGCTGCTGTGCGCTGGCGCGTTCGGTCACGCCACCAGTGCCGACGAGCCCGTGCTGGTCGATCTGCCCCTACAGTCCGGATCATCGACGAGGGTGGCGCAGCCCGCCATGCAGCGCGAACTGGAACCTGCGAGCCTGCGGCTCTTCCACCTGCGCCAGGATCGACTGCTGCGGGTGGGACAGCAGTGCCTGTCGCAGGAACAGGCCGATGGCCATCGCGAAATCGTCGGCGAGGCACGCATGATCCAGCTGTGGGAGCGTATCGATGGGCACTGGCGGATACGGCGGACGCTCGTCATTGACCACCGGGCCACGCGGACGTGACATCACGCGGCCATTGCATGCGCCCATGAAAAAAGCCGGCGATGGCCGGCTTTTCGTATTACCACCGCTGCACCGGCAGGGCCGGGAGCCAGGTGGTGGGCGGTACAGGGTTCGAACCTGTGACCCCTACCATGTCAAGGTAGTGCTCTACCGCTGAGCTAACCGCCCATCGTGTTCCTGCGGCCCGCCAGCGGGCCTCTTTACGTAAAAACCCGGCGCCAGGGCCGGGCTTTCAATTCACGACCGCCCTCTTTCGAGAACGTCGTGGTGGGCGGTACAGGGTTCGAACCTGTGACCCCTACCATGTCAAGGTAGTGCTCTACCGCTGAGCTAACCGCCCGTTTGGGGTCTGAACGTCCGCGAATGCGTCGGTGCAGGCCGCGTATATTACGGATGCCGGCCCGGAAGCGCAACACTTTTGTGAAGACGTGCGGCACTGTCGCGTTCAGCCCAGGCTGGCCTCCTTCAGCTGTCGGATCTGGTCGCGGACGCGGGCCGCGTCCTCGAATTCCAGGTCCTTGGCGTGCTGGTACATCTGCTGTTCCAGAGCCTTGAGACGCGCCGCCAGCTGCGCCGGCCCGAGCGCGCGGTAGTCGGCCACATCCTCGGCCACTCCAGGCCTGCCCTTGCCTTTTCCCTTGCGCGATTCCTTCTCGGCCGCTTCGGATCGGGCACCTTCCAGTACGTCGGTGATCGGACGCGCCACCGAGCGCGGAATGATCCCGTGCTCTTCGTTGTACTCGACCTGCTTGGCGCGTCGGCGGTCGGTCTCGTCGATCGCGGCCTGCATCGAACGGGTCACCTTGTCGGCATACAGGATGGCCTTGCCGCGCACATTGCGGGCCGCACGGCCGATGGTCTGGATCAGCGAACCGGTGGAGCGCAGGAATCCCTCCTTGTCCGCGTCCAGGATCGCCACCAGCGACACCTCGGGCATGTCCAAGCCCTCGCGCAGCAGGTTGATGCCGACCAGCACGTCGAACTTGCCCAGGCGCAGGTCACGGATGATCTCCACGCGCTCGACGGTGTCCACGTCCGAATGCAGGTAGCGCACGCGGATGCCATGCTCGGTGAGGTACTCGGTCAGGTTCTCGGCCATGCGCTTGGTCAGCGTGGTAACCAGCACGCGGTCGCCAGCCTTGATGCGCTCGTTGGCCTCGCTCATCAGATCGTCGACCTGGGTGGCGACCGGGCGGATCTCCACCATCGGGTCGATCAGGCCGGTCGGCCGCACCACCAGCTCGGTCACTTCGTCGCCCGACTCACGCATTTCATACGGGCCTGGCGTGGCCGACACATAGATGCTGCGCGGCGAGCGCGCTTCCCACTCTTCGAAACGCAGCGGGCGGTTGTCCAGCGCCGAGGGCAGGCGGAAGCCGAATTCGACCAGGGTTTCCTTGCGCGACCGGTCGCCCTTGAACATTGCGCCGATCTGCGGAATGGTCACGTGCGATTCGTCGATCACCAGCAACGCGTCGGCCGGCAGATAATCGAACAGGGTCGGCGGTGGCTCGCCAGGGCCCTTGCCGGTGAGATGCCGCGAGTAGTTCTCGATGCCGTTGCAGTAGCCGACCTCGGCCATCATCTCCAGGTCGAACTGGGTGCGCTGGGCAAGGCGCTGCGCCTCGACCAGCTTGTTCTGTGCGTAGAGCTGCTCAAGCCGCTCCTTCAGTTCCACCTTGATGGTCTCGATCGCCGCGAGCACGCGTTCGCGGGTCGTCGCATAGTGGGTCTTCGGGTAGACGGTGAAGCGCATCAGGTTGCGCAGGGTTTCTCCGGTGAGCGGATCGAACATCGTGATCTTCTCGACCTCGCCATCGAACAGCTCGATGCGCAGCGCCTCGCTGTCCGACTCCGCCGGGAACACATCGATCACTTCGCCGCGCACGCGGAAGGTGCCGCGCTGCAGTTCGTATTCGTTGCGGGTGTACTGCAGCTGCGTCAGATGATTGATCAGGTCGCGCTGGTCGATGCGTTCACCCTTGGACAGGATCAGGCGCAGCGACAGGTAATCCTCGGGCGCACCCAGGCCGTAGATCGCCGACACGGTGGCCACCACGATCGCGTCGGGCCGCGACAGCAGGGTTTTGGTCGCCGCCAGCCGCATCTGCTCGATGTGCTCGTTGATCGAACTGTCCTTCTCGATGAAGGTGTCCGACGACGGCACATAGGCCTCCGGCTGGTAGTAGTCGTAGTAGCTGACGAAATACTCCACCGCGTTGTGCGGGAAGAACGCCTTGAATTCACCGTACAGCTGTGCGGCCAGCGTCTTGTTCGGCGCCATGATCAGCGTCGGCTTCTGGATCTGCTGGATGACATTGGCGATGGTGTAGGTCTTGCCCGAGCCGGTCACACCCAGCAGCGTCTGCTTGGCGATGCCGGACTCGAAATTGCTGGTCAGCTTCGCGATGGCGTTCGGCTGGTCGCCCGCCGGTGAATACGGCGAGACGAGTTCAAAACTGTCGCTCATGATGTTGCCAGATCCCGGGAACGGCCAGTATACGGGGCATCCGGTGACGGCCGGCTGAGGGGAAGCCGGACACCCCGACGCGCCAACCTCCAATGGAGACCGGCCGGCGGGGCCGGCAGGCTGGGGGCATGCTCCAGACCCTCTGCAAACACCCCGCGCGCAAGGCCCGGGGGCTCCACCTGCCTGAAATGCTGGTGGTCCTGATGATCCTGTGCGTACTGCTGGCTGTGGCCTGGCGCCCCTGGCAGCGCGCGATGCGCCAGCTGCAGGCCGAATCCCTGCGTGCCCAGCTGGTCGGCAGCCTGTCGCTGGCGCGCAGCACCGCCATCACCGAGGGACGCCCGGTCACCGTGTGCGGCTCCGGCGACGGCAGCCGCTGCGACAACCGCTGGAGCCAGGGCTGGCGCGTTCAGGTTGAGCCGCGGGTGGCCAGCGGGGGAATGACCACCCTGCTGCACACCCAGGAGAACCGCCATCGCCATGTGGAACTGCGGGCGAGCGACCATCGCGCCCACATCCGATTCCGCGCTGACGGGCGCAACGCCGGCACCAACCAGTCCATCGTGCTGTGCGTGCAGGGCCTGGAACACAGCCGCGTGATCATCAACATCCCCGGACGGATCCGGAGCCTGCGCCCACGCGTGCCTACGCCCTGCTGATCCCGCGCGGCATGCCCCAACGAAAAAAGCCGCGATTGCTCGCGGCTTTCTCGAAACTGGCGCCCGAAGTTGGACTCGAACCAACGACCCCCTGATTAACAGTCAAGTGCTCTAACCGGCTGAGCTATTCGGGCGGGGTGCGCATTCTAGCCAATTCCAGAAGTGGGGTGCAAGCCCCTTCCACACTCGCCGCTGCCGTCTTACCAGCACTCCGGGTTGGTCTTGCTGTCCGGCGTCTTGCGGCCCGCCTGATCGAGTGTCAGCGTGCCGCACGCGTCCTTGTCCTGGCCGGTTTCCGGAACCGCCTGCAGGGTATAGGTCCCGGCGGTCGCCTTGCCGTCGAACGATATGGCATAGCGGGCCGAGCCCTGCCGCGGCGACTGGCTGAACGGCAGCGAGAATCCGTCGTAGCTGTTCTGCACGGTGTGATGCCGCTCGAGCAGCTGCGCGATCTCGACCAGGTCAGCCTTGGCCATCGCGCGGTGCGTCTTCAGCACATGTCGCTGGTAGGAGGGCAGCGCCACAGCCGCAAGTACCGCGATGACGGCAACGGTGATCATCAGTTCGATCAGGGTGAAGCCCGTTACCTGCTGTTGTCTGCTGGATGTGCGCATGGCAGCTCCCGTATTCCTGGTAGTCATCGGATCTGGCGCCACGACTGGCGACCACAGGCTCGCTGGCCATACGCAGTATCCGCGCCCGGCGTGTTCAGAGCCACGATGCAGCGGTCCAGCGATCCATCGACCGTGCACTTCGGATCGCTGGGATCGCAGCCCTTCAAGGTGGTGCTGTTGACATTGGTGGACAGCACGGGGGCACCGGTTGCGATGTCTCCGCCGCGGGTCAGCGCACCGGCACCGCAGTTGGCGCCGCACAGCGCGTTTCCGCCGACCTCGTCGGTCAAGCCGCTCATCGCCGGCTGGCCGGTCAGCATGTTCAGGCGATAGCGCCAGTTGGTGCCGCCGCCGGTGCCGCAGACCGCCTGCCCGGGCACATAGGTGGTGAACATCACCGCGCCGCCCTGCAGCGTCGGATAGCCGAAGAAGCGCTCACCTTCCACATCGGAACCCACGATCAGGTCGACGTACCAGCCGCGCTTGCTCGCGTAGTCCACGCCGTTGCCCGACACGTCACGGAAGCCGGCACCATTGGCACTGACGGTCTGCCCCACCAGCGAATCACGGCTGGAAATGGCAGTGGAGAGGTTGTCCCAGAGCCCATACAGCGTCTGCACCGGCGAATTACGGGTCACTGCATTGTCGTCAGCGGTGAAGTAGCGACCGGTACCGAAGAACAGGCTGACGCCACCGCCCGGCCCCGCCGAGACTTCGATCGCGCCGGTAATCGGCTGGGCGACAGCGCTGCGCACTGCGGTGAACAGCGGCGTGCCGTTGAGGGCCACATTCCAGGCGCTGGGATCACCGCCACGCAGGTCGAAGCGCCACATGTTGCCCTGCATGTCGCCGCCATAGACGGTATCGGCCAGGCCACTGCTGTTGTGCAGCGCTACCGCGGTGACATGGTTGAGGCCATTGGCGACTGCGTACTTGCCCGCCGTGGGGTACACGCGCTTGAGGATCTCGCCGGTGCGGATGTCGACCACATAGAGCACCGGTCGGCCGGTGCTGGAATTGACACCGTTGCCGAACAGGGCGACGAACCGGGGCGGACTGTCCGCGTTGGGGCCGGCGACGGGCACCACGACCGGCTTGCCCATGACGAAGCCCAGGTCCGACTCGGTCTTGCCGGAAATCTCCCACAGCACGTTGCTGGCGGTGAACCCGGTCGGATTGCTGATATCCAGGGCGAACACCGAACCGTTGCCCACTGCCGTGGCCGACGGCCCGCGCGACGCGCCGCCGCCGCCGGTCGAACCGACCAGTACCGTGCGCCATGCATCGCCGTAGTAGACGTCCGACGAGGTCAGTCCGCCGTCCACGTAGTAGCGATGTCCATAGGTGGGGTTGGCCAGCTCCGCCATGTGCTGCAGCGAAGCCGATGGAATGAAGGCGAACTGCTCGCTGCCCGCCGAGGTGCCGGTGCTGGCATTGAAGCCATGCAGCATGCCGTCGTTCGCACCGACGTAGACCATCGAAGGTGGGCCACCGTTTGCCACCTTGGTCGCCAGGTAGGCCCGATAGCTCAAACCGAGCGTGGTCTTCCAGCTCACTCCCCCCTGCGCCTGCCACGAGGTGAAGCCGTAGTCGTCCTTGTTGGACACAATCTCCACGCTGGAATTGACGATATCGCCGAGCAGCGAGCTGCGCGGGCGGAAACCGCTCACCGGTGAGCCGCGCAGGTAACTGACCAGATCCGCCACGGTGTGCGAACCGAACCAGTTCGGCACCGTGTTGAGCCCCATGTTGCCGAGCTTCTCGGCGCGATCACGCCCGGGAACGTTGTCGGCGGTGAAATCGGCCGCTGCCACCGGCACCAGTTGGTTGGACGTGTTCACATAGGTGGGTGCGGTCGACATCACGATGGTCCGCCCGGAGGCGCTCATCTTGGTCGACGCACGCCACAGTTCAGCGCCGGCGCCTCCGGTGCTCGTGGTCTGGCTGGCGATGACATCACCGGTCCAGTCGTTCGAGCCCGACGGCACCGTGTAGTGCGCGGACACGGTGAAGGAGCCGGCGTTGACACGGGCGCCGGTGCCGCTGCCACCGACCGGGGCCTCGCCAGCCGCAGCGCTGTCGAAGATCGATTCCAGCGCGGACTTCAGCTTGGCCGGATTGCGTGCCAGGAAGTAGTTGTCCGGTACACCAGGCACCTTGCTGTCCCACTTCTTGCCTTCCGGCACGCCGTACTTGGCGGCGTACCACAGCGGGCTTTCCAGCTGCCCGGCCTGACCGGTACCCAGCTTGTAGCGCACCACGACCGCGCCGGTCCAGGTAGCCGGCGGATCGGCGCTGGTGCTCAACACCGAACCATTGCGGTTACCCGGACGCAGCACCAGCCGCTGCACGTTGTCAGCCGCATTGGAGCCCACGATCGTGTAGCCGGTCAGCATCGCGTTGCCTGCATAGGCGGACAGGTTCTCGATGCGGACCAGCACTTCGTCTTCGCCGACCTTGTTGCGAACGGCGTTGTTGTTGCATTCACCACTGTTGGAGCGCCAGCAGATGTTGCGGAATGGCGTCGTGCCACCGTCGCTGCAGGTGCTGCCTACGCAGTAGCTGAGCATGGAGACCACATCGTTGTCGTGGTCATTGCCCCACAGCGAATCCTCCCAGACCAGCGAGAAGCTGCCGGCCTTGCCATCGGCACGATAGTCACGGCCATAGACGTAGTTCGGCGATACCGCTGACCGCTTGGTACCAATGCCGACCGAGCCGAGGAAGCAGCTGCGCCAGCCGCCACTGTTGATACCGGCCCCTTCGCTGTTGTTGGCCTGGCACAGGGGCGCCAGGGTGATCTTGCCGTTGCCCACCGGAATCTCGAACTTCGGCAGGCTTTCGGCCATGGCCACGGTGTAGGTGGTGGCGGTCAGCTTGTAGGTGTTGGGTTTGTCCTGCACGCCCGGGCGCAGATCAGTCTCGGCAGCAGCTTTGGCCAACCCCGAGATCAGATAACTGCCTTCCGTGGACGGCACGTCCGGGCAGATGCCGCGCACGAGCGACAGACCGGTGACCTTGGCCGCCCGGCAGATGTCCTCATGGGTATTGATCGAGGCATAGCGCTCGGTCAGGCCCACACGGCCTGCCATGTAGCTGCCACCGGTGATCTTCTCCAGGTTGCCGATCGCATCGGTGGCCGCCGCTGCCGTGGTCAGGCCGTTGACCGTACCGATGTTGTCGCTGTCGAAGGACGGCAGGCCCGAGGACATCACCAGGATGTTGCAGGTGGCGCAGTAGGAGTTGCCGCCGTTGTTCGGCGAGCGGTACGGATCTTTCCACGCCACCGAATTGGGCAGGCCGCTGAGATCACCGGTGGCACTGTAGATCCCCTTCGTTTCACCCTTGATGTAGCGCAGCGCCTCGGCATACATCTCCGCCAGCGGATTGCCCCAGGCACTGCAGTTCTTGGACGCATTGCCTGGATCGGTCAGATTGCCGTTGCCGTTGAAACCCTGCCGATTGAGGATGCTGTAGGCGTTGCAGTCGTTCCAGTTGTCCTTCCAGTTCCACTGGTCGATACGGAAGTTGGAGATCGTATTGATGATGCCCTCTGCCCCGCCCGTCAGCGTGTTGCAGAACTGGCCATTGGACAGGTTGATCTCATCGCCGGCCGCACAGAAGGTCGTGCCGTTGCCGGCGATCTTGCCGATGTTGCGGCGGACCACGCCACCATCGCGCGGATTGACATAGGTGCCGGTGACCAGACCAAACCGCAGTCGGCCACTTTCACCATAGGACTGCAGCAGTCCCGCCGGTTTCAGGTAGTCCCGGGTGCCGTCGTTGTACTTGCGGCAGAACGCCTCTTGGAAAGTTCCTGAACCGGTGGCGCAGACCTCGACGCGTACATTCAGATCAGTCGCCGAACCGGGGGAGTCATCCTTGCCCTCATCCGTGCGCCCGGTAATGCACTGCCGCCCGGCAGTCGAGGCCCATTCACCCCAGCTGCCGCTGGCAACACGCATCAGCGGCGCGCCGGTGGCACTGATGCTGGCGTTGCAGAACGACATGGTCGTCTTGTACGGGGTGAAGTTGTTGATGTCGGCGCCGCTGTAGACCTTGACCCAGGCATGCAGGTCGTTGGGAATCTGCGCCCGCTCCAGTACCGTCTTGCTGGCGGTATCGGTGATGCGATGGCCGCCGTACAGCACGTAGCGCATCACATCCAGGCGGCTCATGGTCGCCCAGTTGAGGAAGTTGCCCGACCAGGTACCCGAGCAGGTGTGCCTTTGCGTGCCGGTCGCCTGGGCCGTGGCCTTGAACTGGCTGCTGCTGTACGTGTAGCAGAGATTGGAGTCGAAGTACCCGGAATAGTCGAACTTGTCCTGGTAGGTGGTGTCGAGCGTGCCGTCCTCGTCCAGATCGCTGTAGTCGCTGTAGGCCTTGTTGAACAGCTGCTCGTCGCGCGACATCACCATCATCATCAGCGGCGGCTGTGTCTTCTTGCTGTAGAGCGGCTCCTGCGCGATGTCATAGTCGCCAAGCGCAGCGAACAGCGGATAGACCAGTGCGCCCACGCCCACCAGCACGGCAGCGGCGGTGCCTGCACGCAGCCACGGGGAGGAGACAAGGCGGGAGAATCGGCGCGGAGTATTCATGGAATGAAGATCGTGTCGATGACGGCGCTGGAAGAAGGATTGGCCGGATCGTCACTGGCCAACACGGTGATCTGGTAGATGTTCTCGGTCTCTTCGTTCTTGCGCCGCCCCAGGCCCAGCGGCCCGACCGGCACGCATTTGTCCAGGCGGCGGGTATTGATCGCCGTTGCCGTGGTCTTGCCATCGGCCCAGGTCGCCGGGTCGAACACCGGGCTGCACTCTTCCTGGTTGGCCTCGAAGATCTTGCCGCTGTCGATGACAGCCTGGATCGCCGCTTCCTGCGAACGCACGTCGGCCTCGGCGTTCTGGAACGCCTGGTTCGAGCGCAGGTAGTTGGCGGCCATGCGTTCCTGCATGCCGGTCACCTGCATGCCGGCGATGCCGATCAGGGCCAGCAGGATCAACATGATCAGGGCGACATACAGCACCGCGCCGCGCTGTTGGCGGTGCGATGCGAAGGAGGGGGGGCGCGGGCGCGGATGCATGGTGGCCTCAGTTGCCGAAGAGGCGATTGCGGAGGGCGATGGTGGTCTGGTAAACGGCGCGCATGCGGCCGTCCTCGGGCGCGGTGAATGTCACGCCCATCGAGGTCAGTACCGCATTCTGGTCGGCCTGAGGGGCTGCCGAGGGATCGGGACTGGCCATCACCAGGCCCATCTGCACGGCGCCCACGCGCCGCCAGGCGTTGATGTTGGGATTGGCCGATGCCTGCACGGTGGCAGCGGTACCCTGGCGATCAATGAAGCCGGTCGGGTAGGCACTGGTCAGGCGACGATCCTGGCCGTACAGCAGCTGCATGTTCTCCACACCCTCCACCAGGGCCTCAGGCGCGCCGGCGACCAGCGCACCGTTGGGCGTGGCGTTGAAACGCACACGGTACAGTGAGGAACGTGCGCTGGCAGCGTCGTAGCCCACGTAGTACACAGCGCTTTCCGCACGATGCAGCATCGCCTGGCCTGCGGTCACCGGACGGATGAAGTTGCTCGCATTGTTCGGTGCATCGCCGAAGGTGATCGTGCCCCCTGCCTTGTCGATGCTGCGCGCCTGGAAAACGGTGGCGCTGGCGCAGTCGGCAGCGCCGTACAGCCCGGAATCGGCAACGCCACTCTGCAGCACGGCGAGTCGCGTCTTGTCGAAACTGAAAACCGGCTGCGCGACGGTACCGCCGGAAGCCGTGACCGGCACGCCGTCCGGCATCAGGTATCGCAGGGCGACGATGTCGCTGCCGTTGACCCGGTTGGGCAGCGCCGCAGCGAATTCATCGGGCAATGCGGGTGTGTAGGCGGTGCCGCCCGTCGCCGGAGTGGCCGGCAGCGTCACCGCATCGCCGGGTGCCGTATCGGTCGCCTCGTAGCCCTGGATGGATCGCTGGAAGTCCAGCGCCGGATGAGGCGTGGCCGCGAACGTCGTAAACAGCGAGACGCCATCCGGCGACTGCCGGGCCTGATCGTTGACGCAGCCGAAATGACCTGCCATGCGCAGTTCGCGCTGCAGGGTATCCATGGCGAAGCGACTGTTCTCCTGCACGCGCGCCAGGCCATCGGACAGCTGATAGGCAGCACGCGAGGCCGCGAACACCTGGACGACACCGAGCATGACGATCACGCCGATGGTCAGCGCGATCATCAGTTCGACCATGGACAGGCCGGCCATGCGCCGGGCCGGGGAAGGCGCGCGCATCACAGGCGGCTCCCGGCACTGAAGGTGGTATCGCTGGCGTCAGCGTTCCAGCGCTCGTCACCCCACGTCACGCTGACCGTGTACTGGGTGCCGGCACGTGCGACCTTGGCCGTGGCCCCATCCCCCAGCGCCTTGCCGAGACGGCAGGTCCAGTCCAGGGTGAACGCGTCCTTGCCGATGTCGTTGCCGACCGGTGGCAGGCAGTTCTTGGCCGCGGTGGTCGCGGTGTAGTCGCCCACATAGGACGGAGCCATCGAGCGGTTCATCCGCAGCTGATCGAGCATTTCGTAGGTCAGGTTGGTCGCCTGGGTGCGATAGTTGGCGCTCTGCACGAAGCGCACGTTCATCGTCTGCAGCAGGGCGAAACCCAGCAAACCGACCCCCAGCACCAGGATCGCGATCAATACCTCGATCAGGCTGAAGCCGCCCTGCGCTTTGCGCGGGGAACGGAAACGGGGCGTTCTCACTTGCAGTCCTCCTTCAACAGACGCACCTGACCGGTCGGTGACAGGCGCAGCGTGCGCTGCAGCGGCTGCTTGCCGCAGTTGTCCGGGCGCAGCGTCAGGTCGAGCGTGGCATTGGCGCGATTGCGGCCCCGCGGGTCGAAACTCACCGACAGGTCGGGCGTACCGACGGCGACCAGCGCCGAACGCCCGGGGCTGTAGCGCAGGACGGTTTCGCCGGCACTGAGCGCGCCGTCGCCGTTGCTGTCGGCCCAGACCAGCCAGCCATCGGTCCAGCTGTCGCCATCACAGGACGTGCCTCCGGCAGAGGCACACACGCCGCCACCCCTGCGGTTCTTGACCGCTTCACTGCGGGCCAGCGCCATCGACGCGATGAGGTCATTGCTGGTGGTGGCGATGCGGTTGGAGCGGATGGTGCTCTGGAAGCTCGGAAACGCGATCGTCGCCAGCACGCCCAGCACGACCACCGCGATCATCAACTCAACCAGCGTGAAGCCGTTCTGCCGGCGCAAAGACATGTGGACGCTCCCCAGCGTATTGATCGCCACCATGGGCCATCACCCTGCCGCCAGCAAGCGGCGGCAGGATGAACGGTCAATCCGGGGCGACGGGCGTCAAACGCTTGACGAACCGCCCTTCCCCACCGCTGCCGGCGCGATCCCCATCGCGCCGGCACGGTCTCAGGCCAGCACCTGGTAACAGGGCTGGTACTCGCCGGAGATCTTCATCCGGCGCTGCTCGACGAAGGCGCGCAGCAGCGCGTCCAGGGCCTGCATCATGTCCGGGTCACCGTGGATCTGGAACGGCCCGAACTGCTCGATGCGGCGCATGCCATCCTCCTTCACATTGCCGGCAACGATGCCGGAGAAGGCACGACGCAGGTCCGCCGCAAGGGCATGCGGCGCACGCCCATGGTGCAGATCCAGTGCAGCCATGGCCTCATGCGTCGGCACGAAGGGCTGCTGGTACTCCCACGGAATCTCGATGGACCAGTTGAAGAAGAACGAATCCTTCTGCGCCAGACGATGCTCGCGCACGCGCTTGATGCCGGCGGACATCTTCCTGGCCACGGCAACCGGGTCGCCGATGATGATCTCGTAACGCTCGGCGGCAGCATCGCCCAGGGTCAGCCGGATGAAGCGGTCGATCTGCTCGAAATACGGCGCAGCCACGGTCGGGCCGGTCAGGATCAGCGGGAACGGCAGGTCCCTGTTCTCGTCGCGCAGCAGGATACCGAGCAGGTACAGGATCTCCTCGGCGGTGCCGACACCACCGGCAAACACGATGATGCCGTGACCGATGCGGACGAACGCCTCCAGGCGCTTCTCGATGTCCGGCATGATCACCAGGTGGTTGACGATCGGGTTGGGCGATTCGGCGGCGATGATGCCCGGCTCGGTCAGGCCGATGTAGCGCGTCACCGTCTTGCGCTGCTTGGCGTGGGCGATCGTGGCCCCCTTCATCGGGCCCTTCATCGCACCCGGTCCGCAGCCGGTGCAGATGTCCAGGCCGCGCAGGCCCAGCTCGTAGCCCACCTGCTTGGTGTACAGGTATTCGTCGCGCGAGATCGAGTGACCGCCCCAGCAGACCACCAGGTTCGGGTCACCTGGGTTGAGGATGCGCGCGTTGCGCAGCAGGCCGAACACCGCGTTGGTGATGCCTTCGGAGGACTCCAGTTCGGCCGCGTAGGCCGGGCCCATTTCGATGGCCATGTAGGCGAGGTCGCGGACCACGGCAAACAGCAGTTCGGCCACGCCGCGGATGATTTCGCCATCGACGAAGGCCATCGCCGGCGCATTGACCAGGTCGATGCGCACACCGCGATCCTGCTGCGCGACCTGGATGTCGAAGTCGGGATAGAGATCGCGCGCCGCGCGCGGATCATCCGACGCACTGCCGCTGGTCAGCACAGCCAGCGCGCAGCGGCGCAGCAGCTCGTGCATGCCGCCGCCGGAGGCGTCGCGCAGGCGCGCCACCTCTGCCCGCGACAGCACATCCAGCCCACCGCGCGGGTAGATCCGCGCGTCCTGCACCGGCAGCGCACGGGCTGCCTTTTCGTTCGTGGTCATATCCAACGTTTCGCTTCCTTCAAGGTTTCCGACTGTACTGCCGCCCCCTTAAAAAGCAAAACGGCCGGGAATCCCGACCGTTGGATGTGTGCTGACCGCGTTCGCCATTCCGGGACCGCATCTGCGGCATCGGCGCCGCGCACGAAACCGGATGCTACGCCGATGTCGTGGCCACTGCAAGAACTTTCACCCGAACGGGAAACGGCCGGGTTACCCCGGCCGTTTCCGTCTACTGCGTGATGTTCCGACGGATCAGAACTTGTACTTCAGGGTCAGCTGCATCGACCAGCGCGACACGGCAGTGTTGCCCTTGTCGTTGTTGTTTTCCTGGATCGCGGGGTTGTCGGTGGAACCGGTGAACGAGTACACGTACTTGCCGGTCGCCGGGTCGATACCCGCGTAGTTGGCGACGCGACGGGTGGCGTAGAAGCCGTAGTCGTCGATCAGGCCCCACTTCTTGTTCAGCAGGTTGCCGACATTCATGATGTCCAGCGCGATCTCACCCTTGTGGCTCCTCACGAAGCCCGGGAACTCCTGGCTGATGCGGACGTCGAAGGTGTTGATCCACTTGGCACGGTGCGAGTTGGCCGGGACCACGCTGCCACGGTAGGCATCGAGCTCCGGATTCTGCGCCAGCCAGTTGAAGAAGTCCTGCTCCATCTGCGCGCTCTGCACGAAGCGACCACCGACCACCGAACCGAACAGCACGTCACCCGGGCCGCTCGGCACATAGAACAGATCGTTGGTGGTAGCACCGTCGCCGTTGGCATCGTTGTAGAAGATGTAGCTGTACGGACGGCCCGAACGACCTTCGTAGAACAGGCCGACGCGGGTGGCGTTGTCACCGAAGAAGTTGTGCTTCCACTCCAGGGTGCCGGTGATGCGGTCCTTGATCGCGTAACGCGAGTCGTAGGCCACGTCTTCGTTGGCATTGAAGATCAGCGTGTTGTTCCAGTTCGAGGTGTTCTGCGAGCTGGTCAGCGGACTGACTTCCTTGGACTTGGTATAGGTGTAACCCAGCGACCAGCCCCAGTTCTCGGTCAGCGGCTTGGCCAGCGAGAAGGTGGCCTGGGTACCACGACCCTTGTCGGTGTTGCGCATGACCAGCACGTCGCCGATGTCGCTCGGACGGTTGGCACGGTCGGTGGCACGGTTGGTGCCGGTGGTCATGCCGAAGTTGGTGCCACCCGACATGCGGCTGTTCGCCGGATTACGGCCATTCGCATCCCAGTAGATCGCACGACCGTCCTGGCCGTAAGCGGTCGGCGCCGAAACGTCGAGACGGTCGAAGTAGATGCCGTCCTTGACCTTGGTCATCAGCACTTCGGCCGACGCCACGATGCCGTACCACGGCAGCTCATGGTCGAACGCCAGGTTGGCCTTCCACACCGACGGCAGGCGGGTGCCCGGGGCGATGATGTCGACGTTCTGGCGCGCAGCTGCGGGGCCACCAGCCGGAATGTACGGATTGTTGCCGTCCGGGGTGAAGCCGCTGGTCAGGTTGCGCTCATCGTACTCGATGTAGTTCAGGCCGGTGTTCTGGTAGGCACCCGCCAGCCACACGTTCGGGGCAGCGCCGCCGAACAGGCCCACGCCACCACGCAGCTGGGTCGGGCGCTCGCTGTCGAAGGTGTAGTTGAAGCCGACGCGCGGCTGCACCAGGTTCTTGTCGACCAGCTGGGTGTTGTTGAAGCCGTACAGCTGCTCGATGCGCGGGTTGTACAGGCGCTGGCTACTGAAGTCAGGCATGTCGACGCGGACACCGAACATCAGGCTCAGGTTGTAGTTGATGGCCCAGGTATCCTGGACGAACACACCGGTGTTCTTCAGGGTGAAGTCTGCCGGGATATCACTGCGGCTGCCGCCGGCGCGCGGGGCACGCAGCTGGTAGCGCGCGATGCGACCGTTCAGGAAGTCCTCGACGCTGTTGAACTCGTAGACGCCGTTGAGGTTGCGGCCGTAGAAGTTCATCAGGTCGTTCTTCGAGTAATCGAAGCCGAACTTGACGGTGTGATCGCCGATGTACCAGGTACCGGCACCGAAGGCGCTCAGTTCCTTCGATTCCACGATGTTGACGTGCGTGTTCTGCTCGGTACCGACGTACAGCGAGTCGTTACCCGAACGGATGCGGATCTGCGGCATGTCGACCAGCGGAACGCGGTTGGCCGAGTAATCCTTGTGCGAGACCTTGAACTCGGTCGAGAAGTTCTCGGACCAGTCGCTGAACAGTTCGCCCATCCAGGTTTCGTATTCGGTCGGCTGCTGGTACCAGAAGTTGCTCAGCGAGATCGCACTGGTGCTGACCTGCGGGAAGCGGACGACGTTCTGCTCCATCTTGTTGTAGCGCAGGGCCGCACGGTGGTTTTCATTGATGTTCCAGTCCAGCTTGACCGCGTACTCTTCGATTTCGGTCTTGCTGTTCGGTGCCGTCAGGCTGCCCGGGTCATAGCCGAGTCCACCCAGGAAATTCTGGACGTCGGTGATCTGCTGCTGGGTGATGGTGCCCTTGCCGATCGGGGTGTCGCTCAGGCTGATGCCAGCGGCCGAACGCTCGTACTTCTCGTAGTTGCTGAAGAAGAACAGCTTGTCCTTGACGATCGGGCCGCCGAAGGTCATGCCGTAGGTCTTCTCGTCCTCGAAGCCGTTGAACTTCTCGCCACGCAGTTCCTCGCGGACCATGTCCTTGTCGCGGTAGGAACCGTAGACAGTGCCATGGAACTCGTTGGTACCCGACTTGGTCACGGCATTGATCACCGCACCGGTACCACCGGCGATGGTGGTGTCGTAGTTCGCGAGATCGATGTTGATTTCCTGGATGGCATCCATCGACACCGGCTGACGCTCGGTCGGCAGGTTGTTGGAGCCCAGGCCGAACGGATCGGAGGCACTGATGCCGTCGATACGGATCGCGTTGTAACGGGTGTTCTGACCGCCAGCCGAGATCGCGCCGTCAGCCTTGCTGACCTGCGAGATGCGCGGGTCCAGGCGGATGTAGTCCTGGATGTTGCGGTTGGCCGACGGCAGCGCGTCCATCGTTTCGCGGGTCACGTTCGAGCCGGTACCCATCTTGGTGGCGCTGAAGATGTCCAGGCCGCCCGCGGTGGCGACAACATTCACGGCGTCCAGGTTGGTGGCCGCCACGTCGCCGGTCAGGTTGGCATTGACGGTGTTGACCTGGTTCAGGTTCAGGTAGACACCCTCTTCGGTCTTGGTGCCTTCACCCGGCTTGGTGATGGTGATGGTGTACGGACCACCCACGCGCAGGCCGCGCGCGTTGTAACGACCCGACGCATCGGTCGTGGCGCGCGAAACGGTGCCCGACTCGGTGTGGGTGATGGTGACTTCAGCACCGGCGACAGGCTGGCCAGCGGCGGACACGACCTGGCCGCCGACACCTGCAGAGGTGCTCTGGGCGAAGGCGGGAGCGGCAGCAAGTGCGGCCACGAGACCAAGGGTGAGCTTGGACATCCGGAGTGGGTGGGTCATCTAGGGTAGCCTCGATACGAGTTGGCGATGGCGGAAAAAAAGACGCATCCAAGCGGCCTTGCGGGTGGCCGACTGGACAGTGATCTGGGGTTCCCGACCGTGTTGGCTGAAGGCAGCCATAACGGTTAACACTAGATTAACACGCTACGCCATCAATGTGACGGTTGTGCGACAAACGGCACCGGATCGCAACGCAATCATGACGGGATCTTCATCCCGCCTTACGTCGCCCTTCACTCTGCCGGGCGTGCGCTGCCTGCATCCAGGATCTGCCCCCGCCAGGCCGAGCCGGCACTGGACAGCAGGGTCACGGCCGCGGCCGCGGCGGCCTCGGGCCCCTGCGCAGCCGGGTCCTGGTCGATCGAGTAGGCGCGGGCGCGCAGGGCCGTGCGCAGGGGCCCCGGGTACAGGCCGCTGACCCGGACCGGACTGCGGCCCAGCTCATCATGAAGGCTGGCGATCAGGCCGCGCAGGCCATGCTGGGCGGCGCCATAGCCTCCCCAGTAGGCCTGCCCCACCCGTTCCGGCGCATCGACCGTGAACACCAGCGCCGCATCCTCGCGCTGGCGCAGCAGCGGCAGGCAGGCCTGCGCCAGCCAGGCGGGTGCGGTCAGGGTGACGTGGACGGCGCGGGCGAAACTTGCCGGGTCGGCCAGTTCGAACGGGGTCAAGCCCGGAAAGTGGGCGGCGCAGACAAGTAGCCCGTCCAGTCGCCCCAGCTCCGTCTGCAGCGCCTGGGCGAGGTCGGCGTAGTCATCGGGACCGGCCCCTTCCAGATCCAGCGGATACAGCAGGGGCTCGGGACCGGCTGCCTGCACCTGGGCGTAGACCCGGTCCAGCCGGCGCGGCTTGCGCCCCAGCAGGACCACGGTCGCGCCTGCGCTGGCGGCGGCCACTGCGGCGGCACTTCCGAGGCCACCACCGGCACCGGCCACAAGCACCACGCGGTCCTGCAACGGGCGGCCATCGAGCGCCCCGTTGGTCGGTGACGTCGATGGCGGCGCACTCATCCCAGGGTCGCCTCTTCGACGATGCGCTTGAGCTCGCCGGATTCGAACAGCTCCATGATGATGTCGCAGCCGCCGATCAACTCCCCGTTGATGAACAACTGCGGAAACGTCGGCAGGTTGGAGAAACGCGGCAGGTTCGCGCGGATTTCCGGCTCCTCCAGCACATTGACGGTGCGCAGGGAGACGGCGCCGGCAGCCATCAGCGCCTGTACGGCGCGGCTGGAGAAGCCGCACGTCGGGTATTGCGGGGTGCCCTTCATGAACAGCACGAGCGGGTAACGATCGACCTCGGCCTGGATTTGCTGCATTACCGCCACAACCACACTCCTTGCTTCGCCGGACAAACCGACCGCGATGGTCGGCTAGACTGCCCAAGGTAGCCGCCATTGTAAGCGGATGGAACCGGCTGCCGCCGCCCCTCTGTCCACGAACCTGTCCATGCCCGTCGAACTGCCTGCCCTGCCCTACCTGTCCGGCTCCCTGCAGCCTCATCTTTCCGCGCAGACCGTGGAACTGCATCACGGCGCGCACCATCGTGCCTACGTCGATGCGGTCAATGCCGGGATCCGCGGCACCGAATGGGAAGAGGCCTCGCTGGAGGAGATCGTCTGCCATGCCCAGGGCGCCCTGTTCGACGCCGCGGCCCAGGCCTGGAACCACGGCTTCTATTGGCAGTGCCTGCGCCCGCGCGGCGGCGGTGAGCCACAGGGACGGCTGGGCGAACTGGTCAAGCGCCAGTTCGGCGACGTGCAGCGCCTGCGCGAGGAGTTCAACCGCACCGCGCTGGGCCTGTTCGGCTCCGGCTGGGTGTGGCTGGTGCAGCATCCCGGCGGCCAGCTTGGCATCCAGGCCACCCGCAACGCCGGCACCCCGCTGACCGGCGACAGCGCGCCGCTGCTGTGCTGTGACGTGTGGGAACACGCGTACTACACCGACTACCAGAATGACCGTACACGCTACCTGGAGGCGTTCTGGCAGCTGGCCAACTGGGAATTCGCCGAGAGCCGGCTGCGCTGAGAGCATCCGCCGGGCGCGGCCCGGCAGCACCGGGCCATGCCTGGCGACACGGTGGGCATCACGCGCTCTCGTGCGCCGCCACCGCATCCATGACCCGGGCCGAGTACACCAGTGCCGCGCCGGCGTTGAGCGAAACCGCCACCCCGAGCGCCTCGGCGATCTCCTCGCGGCTGGCACCCTGCTTGAGTGCGGCATCGACGTGCACCGTGATGCAGCCGTCGCAACGGGTGGTCACGGCGACCGCCAGCGCGATCAGCTCGCGGGTTTTTGCATCGAGATGATTGGTCTGGGCACCGGCATTGGCCAGAGTGGCGTAGCCCTTGATGGTATCCGGCGAGAGCTTGCCGATCTCGCCGATACGGCCCTTCAGTTCCTTGCGGTATGCGTTCCAGTCGAGCATGACGATGACTCCGGGAAAAGAAGCCTCACGCTATCACCCTGGACGATGCGCCGATGCGTGCATCGGCGCGCCACAGCGTTGCGCTTCCGCGTCGCGGTCAACCGCGCAGCGCCCGCACGGCCGGTGCGACCTGCAGCTGGCGCCCCAGTGCCTCGCCCACCTGTTCCAGCGCCGAGGCCAGTGCGCCGGCCTGCTCGTCGCGCAACGTGGCGTGGCCCACCTTGCGGCCTTCGCGGGGCTGCTTTCCATAGTCGTGCCAGTGGCCGCCGGCCTGGGCCAGCACCGGCGCCGGGTCCGGCATCTCGCCCAGCCAGTTGAGCATGCAGGCGTGGCCGAGCATGCGGGTACTGCCCAGCGGCAGGCCCAGCACGGCGCGAAGATGATTCTCGAACTGCGAGGTCTCGCTGCCTTCGATGGTCCAATGGCCGGAGTTGTGCACGCGCGGCGCCATCTCGTTGGCCAGCAGTTCGCCGTCCCGGCAGAACAGCTCCAGAGCGAACACGCCCACGTACTGCAGATGCTCGGCCAGCCGTCGGGCATAGCCGATGGCGGCATCCTGTTCGGCGGCCGACAGCACAGCAGGCGCCACACTGGCCGAAAGCACGCCATCCACATGCCAGTTGCCGGTCACCGGCCAGGCCTGGAAACCGCCGTCACGGCCGCGCACGGCCACCACGCTGACCTCGCGCTGGAAAGCCACGAAGCCCTCCAGGATCAGGCCGGTGCGCTCGACCTGGGCGCCCAGGGCCTGCCAGGCAGCGTCGATGTCGGCTTCGCTGCGCAACCGGAACTGGCCCTTGCCGTCATAGCCGAGGCGCCGGGTCTTGAGGATGCACGGCAGGCCGAACGCGGTCGCCTTCGCGGCGAGCTCCTCGCGGCTGCGGATATCGGCGAACGGTGGCAGCGGAATGCCCAGCTGCTGGAACAGCGTCTTCTCGCTCAGGCGGTCCTGCGCTACAGCCAGCGCTGCGGGCGGCGGATACACCGGCACCCGCTCGGCCAGCCACTGCGCACTGTCCGCGGGCACATTCTCGAAGTCGAACGTCACTACATCGACTTTGGCGGCGAAGTCCGCCAGCGCCTGGCGGTCATCGAAGGCACCGACGATGAGCGGTGCCAGCGGCCCGCTGCAGGCGTCCGCCGCCGGATCGTACAGTTCGAAGCGCAGTCCCAGCGGCGCACCGGCCAGGACCATCATGCGGGCCAGCTGGCCGCCGCCGAGGATGCCGACAGTCAGGTTCATTGGCGCGGGTCGTCGTGGGCCATCACATCTTCGGTCTGGCGCGTGCGGAAGGCATCCAGCGCCTGGCCGATGGCCGGCTGGTCGCTGGCCAGCATCGCGGCGGCGAACAGCGCGGCGTTGGAGGCACCCGCATTGCCGATGGCGAAGGTAGCCACCGGAATGCCGGCCGGCATCTGCACGATCGACAGCAGCGAGTCCATGCCATTGAGCGCCTTGGACTGCACCGGCACGCCCAGCACCGGAACCGCGGTCTTGGCCGCGATCATGCCGGGCAGATGCGCGGCACCGCCGGCGCCGGCAATGATCGCGCGCAGGCCACGTCCGCCCGCCTGTTCGGCATAGCTGAACAACACATCCGGCGTCCGATGGGCGGACACCACCTTCACTTCAAACGGAACACCCAGGGCCTCAAGCTTCTGGGCGGCGTGCTGCATGGTTTCCCAGTCGGAGCGGGAACCCATGACGATGCCGACGAGCGGCGCGTTCGGATTGGGGGTCATTGGCCGTCACCTGCCTTAAAGACGTATTCTAGCCGTCTTCCACGCAAGACGAAGAACCATGGATCGCAAGCTGCTCGACCTGCTGGTGTCGCCGGACACCCGCCAGCCCTTGTCCCTGCTGGATGGCAAGGGCCTGGAAGCCCTCAACAAGGCGATTTCCGTCGGCGCGGTGAACAAGGCCGACGGCAACCCGCTGGCACAGCCGCTGCGCGAGGCCCTGGTCACCCGTGACCGCAAGCAGGTGTTCCGGGTCGACGACGGCATCCCGGTGCTGCTGGCCGAGGAGGCCATTCCAACCGCGCAGATCGCTGACTTCCCGGCCGCATGAGCATGCTGCCGACGCCGGATGCGGCCGTCGTCGCCGCCGATGTCGCCCGCGCGCTGGCGGAGGATCTGGGCAGCGGCGACGTCACCGCCGCCCTGCTGCCCGACCAGACTGACAGCGCCTACCTGCTGTGCAAACAGGATGCGGTGATTGCCGGCCGGCCGTGGTTCGATGCCACCCACCGCGCGCTCGACCCGGACGTGCGCATTGAATGGCGCATCGCCGAAGGCGAGTCCGTCACTGCCGGTACGGTACTTGCACTGCTGCACGGCCGCAGCCGCAGCCTGGTCAGCGCCGAGCGCACGTCGCTGAACTTCCTGCAGACCCTGTCCGGCACCGCTACCACCACGGCGCGCTACGTGGCCGCCGTGGCCGGCACCGGCACGCGCATTCTCGACACCCGCAAGACCCTGCCCGGCCTGCGCCTTGCACAGAAATACGCAGTGCGCTGCGGAGGCGGGGAAAACCATCGTTTCGGCCTGTACGACACGGTGATGCTGAAAGAAAACCATATCCGTGCCGCCGGTTCGCTGGCCGCTGCGGTGGCGTCCGCGCGTCGGCAATGGCCACGGTTGCCGCTGGTGGTCGAGGTCGAAGACCTGAACCAGCTCCGTCAGGCGCTGGAGTCCGGCTGCGAGCGCATCCTGCTCGATGATTTCAGCCCCGACCTGCGCCGTGAAGCCGTACGCATCACCGCCGGCCGCATTCCGCTGGAGGTGTCGGGCAGCGTCGGCCTTGGCGGCCTGCGCTCGATCGCGGAGGACGGCGTGGACTGCATCTCCATCGGCGGCCTGACCAAGCATGTACAGGCCATCGATCTGTCACTGAAGCTGGGCCCACCGCCGGGTTGAGGCCCGGTAACGCCTGACGCAACCGCGTTGCCCGCCGGGCATGGCCCGGCGCTACCGGACGCGTCATGCATTGTGGAGCGCCCGGCCATGACCGGCCGACATTGACGGATCCACCCGGCGTTCACGACGGCGCTGCGACGCTGCGCGCATCCCCCACTGGAGCCGCGCATGCGCCGGATGCTGTTGCCTGCCTGTCTGCTGCTCGCGTCAATGCCCTTGTCCGCCGCAGCGGCCGAGGCCTGTGATGTCCCGCCGCGCTTCGGCCTGAGCCCCTTGGCCATTGCCATCCGCAACGCGGCGTGCAACGAGCATCGGCTGTGGTTCCGCCCCTTCATCGACCGCGATGGCCGCGCCGCCAGCCTCAGCGTCACGGAAGCCGAGAACGAGCATCTGGCCGACAACGGCCTGATTGCCTGGCAGCGCGTCTCCCACTACTGGCGTGACAGCGGCACGCTCAACGCCATGGGCAGCATCGCCGGTGCCAGCAGTTGTGCCGCGCCACTGGGCTCGCGCTATACCGACAGCGACTGCCGTGCCTTCCTGATCGACAATCCCTGGTCGGCTGCCTTCATTTCCTGGGTGATGGTGCGTGCCGGTGTCCCCGGCTTCAACACCTCGCCGCGCCACATCGACTACATCCGTGCTGCCTACCAGGGTGGCCCTTCCGGCGTGCCTTACCGGCTGGCCGATCCAGCCACGGCTAAGCCGGCCCCCGGTGATCTTCTGTGCTTCCTGCGCGACCGCAGCACCACGCTCAGCTACAGCGGACTGGTACAGGCGCTTGGCAATGGCTCGGTCGGCCATTGGAAGTCGCACTGCGAAGTGGTGGTCGCGGCCAATCTCGGCGGTGACCAGACCTTGTACCTGGTAGGCGGCAACGTCATGAACACCGTGGCGATGCGGCTGCTGCCGCTGGATCGGACCGGACTGATCCAGTTGCCTGCGGCCCGCGAACGCGACAGCACCGGCATCGAGCCCAGCTGCACGCCGGGGCGCGAGGACGAATGCAGTTTCAACCGCCAGGACTGGGCCGCACTGCTGCAGCTGACTGCGACCGCGCCGTTGATCGCACCGGCACCGGCAGCGGCAACGCCACCGATGACCACAGCGCCCGCAGTGCAGCCGGCTTCCGGTGATCCGCAGCGGATGAACTGAATCTTCTGCTTGATCCAGCAGGCATTCGCCGCCATCTTTGCCGCATCGACACCCGACGCCCTGGAACCATGCCCACCCTGCTGCTGTTGCTGATTGCCGGCGCCATCGTCTACTTCTTCTGGAACGCTGCCCGCTCCGCCGCCGAGCGCGCGGTCGAGCTGGGACGCAACGCCTGCCGCGCCGCCAATGTGCAGTGGCTGGACCAGGCGGTGCATGCCACCGGCCTGCGCCTGTCGCGCGGCGAGGATGGCCGGCTCGGTTTCGAGCGCACCTTCAAGTTCGAATATTCCTACGATGGCATCGATCGCCATGTGGGCCGGATGGTGTTGCGCGGCGATCAGCTGGTGTCGTTCACCGGCCCGGGCGCGGCGCGGATCAGCCAGATCCGGCCGGATGTGGACGATGCCGAGGATGTCTGAGATTCGAGCAATGCAGAGCGCGTGACCGATCCTTCCCGGGCCACCTCTTCCCCGTCCTTTGAAATGGGGGCAGCGCCCTCTGCGCCTTCTGCGGAAATGCGGGCGAGTAGGCGAAAACGCAATTTTTCACGTTGATAATCGCATACCCCCGTGTTAGAACCTGAGGCGAGCGAGCTTCTGGAATCCCTCGGCAACTGGCACCCTATTCAGTTGATTTCGCTCGCCTTGGCGGCGATCTGCTAGCGATCTACCGCCCACTCTCGAAAGACTCGACTGCGTAACAGGCACATCAAGGAGAGATGTTGATGTCAATGATTCTCAATCAGCAGCTACGGAAAGGTGCAAGCTGGATTCGCGTGGGATTGATCGCCACATTCTTAGTGGTTATTTCTTCGTTTGCGCCGAGCGCGTTCGCTGGGCAATGGGTGCAAACGGGACGGGCATTCCATCTGGACTCGGAAGGAATAGCCCCATACGCGGTGTTCTGGACGAATTACTGCCACGGCGGCGTAGCAGGACCAACTGGCGTTTACACCTATGGGGAGACTGGACCCGAGGGCTACGGGTCATGCCCTACTGACGTAAGCACCGGCTGGGCGGCAAACATCGGGTCCCACGTCGGCTACTGCCGCCCGGATCCCGAAAGCATGGGTGGTGGGTACTCCTGCGAGGAGCGCACCTACACTATTGTCGGCCAACCCCAACTTCCAGGAACATTGCCCTCCTCCTGCAGTGTCCCCGGGACCTACGCATTGACCTACTTTCGTCGGGCAGAACTGGTCTACTTTGGAAGCGGCGATAATCCCAACGACTACTACGACCGAGTCTTGGAAACCTCGCTCGAGTACTACTGCCAATAGATTTCAAATCTGACAATTGAATGGAGTCGGCGATTGACCTCGCCGACATCCGTTTGCGCATCCGAATTCTGAACTACTTGACCACGCGCAGGTTCGGCCGGCCCTTCGGCGGCGGTCCTGCCGGCGGCGTATCCTCCGGCGGCGTGTCGTCGTCATGCAGCACTTCGTCGCCGGTCGACGCCGGTTCGCTGCCCGGAATGTCATCCGGCAGTGCCATGCCCTGCCCGGTCTCGCGGGCGTAGACGGCCAGCACGGCGCTGATCGGCACCTGCACCGGGTAGCTGGTACCGGAGAAGCGCGCCGAGAAGCTCACCATCTCGTTGTCGATCATCAGGCGCACTACCGCGCGTTCGGCGATGTTGAGCACCACTCTGCCATCCTTGACCGCCGAAGGCGGCACCTGCACGCCGGGGACGCCGGCGTCGACCAGGATGTGCGGGGTCAGCTGGTTGTCATTGATCCATTCCACCAGTGCCCGCAGCAGGTACGGGCGGTGGCTGGTCATGTGGAAGAAGTCTTCGGTCATGCGTGAAGTGTACGCGCCCGACGCCCCGACCGGGGCGGATCGCCTGCACGCCGGTCGGCGTGCAGACGGGAAAGCAGCGGCCGGCTCAGACGGGCAGGTCGCGCAGCTTCTTTTCCTGCTCGGTCAGGCTGCGCACGAACCCCGGGTGGCGGAAGATGCGGTTGCCGTAATCCTCGATGGCCTTGCCGTCCTTCGGCAACGGCACATCCAGTGACTGCAGGCGCCAGATGATCGGCGCCATCGCGCAGTCGGCCAGGCTCATTTCCGGGTTCAGGAAGAACTTGCTGGCCTTGAACAGCGGCAGCGACGCGGTCAGCAACTCCTTCAAGCGCTTGCGCCCGGCCTCGGCCTGGGTCTTGTTGCCCAGCTGGATGGCCTGCACCTGCGGCACCCAGTCGTGCTCGATGCGCAGCATCGCCAGGCGGATGCGTGCACGTGACAGCGGATCGACCGGCATCAGCGGCGGATGCGGATAGCGCTCGTCAAGGTATTCGCTCACCACCGAAGCGGCGTACAGCACCAGTTCGCGCTCGACCAGGGTCGGCACCGAATGGTACGGATTGAGGTCGATCAGGTCTTCGGGCGGATTCTGCGGATCGACCGCAACGAAATCGAACGTCACACCCTTGGCCGCAAGGACCAGGCGCACACGGTGGCACAGTACATCGTCGTTCGAGGAAAACAGCGTCAGTGTATTGCGCATGCGTACGCTCGCCGCCATCAAAGGCTCTCCTACGACAGGAGACCGCCTGCCGCATCGGCGCCGCCAGCACCGTGCCGGCGGTCGACTTCTCCCCGAGTGTGCAACCGACCATCACAAAAGCCAATAGGCCCAGCCAACGGCCGGCGGCAGAATCAGTGAACGTCCTTCCAGTATTCCTTCTTCAGCAGGTACACCAGGAAGGTCAACATGGCCAGGAACAGGATCACCCACACGCCCAGCTGCTGCCGCTTGAGCGCGGCCGGTTCGCCGGCGTATTCGAGGAAGTTGGTGATGTCCCGCACGGCCTGGTCGTACTGGCCGGCATCAACCGAGCCGGGGCTGTCGATGCGCAGCCCGGTCACCGGCGGGTCCATGCCTGGCCCTTCGGCCTTGCCGTGCACGGCATGCTGCAGGCCCTGCATTTCCCAGAGCGGGTTGGGCATGGAGGCGTTGGCGAACAACGCGTTGTTCCAGCCCAGCGGGCGGCTGCTGTCGAGATAGAACGACTTGAGGTAGGTGTAGACCCAGTCGCTGCCCCGCACACGCGAGATCAGGCTCAGGTCCGGCGGCATCTTGCCGAACCACTTCTCGGCCTGCTCCTTGGGCATCGCCACCGGCACCGGATCGCCGATTGCCGCACCGGTGAAGTTGAGGTTGTTCATCACCTCTTCCTCGGTCAGCCCCAGGTCCTGCGCCATCCGCGAGTAGCGCAGGTACTTCAGCGCGTGGCAGCTGGAGCAGTAGTTCATGTACAGCTGCGCGCCGCGCTGCAGCGATGCGCGGTCACCGAGGTCGTTGCCGGCCTGCAGCAGCTTGGTGCCGCCTTCGGCAGCGGTGGCCAGGAAACTGCCCAGCATCAGGGCGGCCGCGAGGGCCAGCCGGACCATCCAGCGCTCAGTCATGCGTGGTCACCCTCTCCGGTACCGGCTTGGTCTTGTCCAGCCTTGTCCATAGCGGCATGGTGATGAAGAACGCGAAGTACAGGAAGGTCAGCACCCGCCCGATGTAGGTCTCGTGCACGTCGGTACCCGGACCGGAGCCGATCACGCCCAGCCACACGAAGCACACGGCCAGCATGCCCAGCATCACCTTCGAGATCCAGCCGCGGTAACGCACCGACTTCACCCGCGCCTTGTCCAGCCAGGGCACCAGGAACAGGATGGCGATCGCCGAGAACATCACCAGCACGCCACCGAGCTTGTTCGGCACCACGCGCAGCATCGCGTAGTACGGGGTGTAGTACCACACCGGTTTGATGTGTTCCGGGGTCACCAGCCGGTTGGCCTCGGTGAAGTTGTCGTGCTCCAGGAACAGGCCACCAAAGCCGGGGGCGAAGAAGATGATGAAGGCGGCGATGATCAGCAGGAAGCCGGCGCCGACGCCATCCTTGAGCGTGTAGTAAGGATGGAAGGGAATGCCATCGGCCGGTGCATTGGGCGACCAGCGGTTGCCCTTGGGCCCCTTCTTGATCTCCACGCCATCCGGGTTGTTGGACCCCACTTCATGCAGCGCGCCCAGGTGCAGCACCACCAGCAGCAGCAGCACCAGAGGCAGTGCGATCACGTGCAGCGCGAAGAAGCGGTTGAGCGTGGCATCGCTGGGCAGGTAATCGCCCATGATCCACTCGGTCAGGCCATTGCCGATCACCGGAATCGCGCCGAACAGCGAGATGATCACCTTGGCGCCCCAGAACGACATCTGGCCCCACGGCAGCACGTAGCCCATGAAGGCCTCGGCCATCAGCACCAGGTAGATCAGCATGCCCAGGATCCACACCAGCTCGCGCGGTTTCTGGTAACTGCCATACAGCAGCCCGCGGAACATGTGCAGGTAGACCACGATGAAGAACAGCGATGCACCGGTGGAGTGCATGTAACGGATCAGCCAGCCCCACTCGACATCACGCATGATGTATTCGATGGAGCCGAAGGCCTCCGCCGCGCTGGTCTTGTAGTGCATCGTCAGGAAGATGCCGGTGACGATCTGGTTGACCAGCACCAGCAGCGCCAGTGAACCGAAGTAGTACCAGATGTTGAAGTTCTTCGGCGCGTAGTACTCGCTGACGTGCTTGCGGTAGATCGGCATCAGCCCCGGCGCGCGGGCGTTGACCCAGTCGGCGACGCCTGTCGCGGTACGGCTCAGGATATTGGCCATCAGGCTGCCCCCTCCGGATCGACACCGATGATGAGCGTGTTGTCGTCCTGGTAGTGGTGCGGTGGCACCAGCAGGTTGATCGGCGCCGGCACGTCCTTGAAGACGCGGCCGGACATGTCGAAGCGCGACTTGTGGCAGGGGCAGAAGTAGCCGCCCTTCCACTGCGGGTCATACGGTTCGGGGCGGATCTCGGCCACCATCTCCGGCGAGCAGCCCAGATGCGTGCACAGGCCGACCAGTACCGACACATCGGGCTTGATCGAGCGCAGCTCGGGATTCTGCTTGAGCACGTAGGCGGGCTGCTGGTCCTTCTCGCCGGACTCCGGGTCCTTGAGGCGGTCGTCGAGCCCATGCAGCGCGTCGAGGATCGCCTTGGACCGTTTGACGATCCAGATGGGCTGGCCGCGCCATTCCACGATCAGGCGCTGGCCTTCCTGCAGGGCACTGATATCGGCCACCACCGGTGCTCCCGCGAGCTTCGCGCGGGCACTGGGGTTCCACGATTTGATGAAAGGAACTGCGGTGAATCCGACGCCGACGGCGCCAACCACGGCTGTGGTGGCAGTAAGAAAACGCCGACGTCCGGTATTGACTGGATCGTGTACCCCATCGTTGGCCATCCGGCACTCCGATATTGATTAGGTAGCTTTAAGGCTGCCAGCGGTCTGGTGGGGGCCAGAGCCGCATTGAATCATGGGCGAGTGTAGCGGAACCGTTACGCGCCACACAACGCATTGCAACAACTCTTTGTACCGTGTGCCGACCGGCAGCCGGCGATGGGCCGTCAGTCGGCACCGGCACCGGCCGGACTACTGGTGACTCAAGGCACTGCGGTAACGCTCGGCCAGCTGGCCCACCCGACGCACGTAGTACTGGGTTTCGCTGTAAGGGGGCACGCCACCATGGCGGTCGACCGCACCTTCCCCGGCGTTGTAACCGGCGGCGGCCAGGGTGAGGTTGCCGTTGAATCGCTTCAGCAGCCACGACAGGTACTGCACGCCGCCACGGATGTTCTGGCCCGCATCGTAGGAATCACTGACCCCGAAGCGCGCGGCAGTCGGCGGCATCAGCTGCATCAGGCCCTGCGCACCGGCGCGGCTGAGTGCGGTCGGATTGTAGGCCGACTCGGCATGGATGATCGCCCGGACCACCGCCTCCTCCACGCCGAACTCGCGCGCGGCCGAAGCGATCTCGGTCTGGAACGCCGTCGTGTTCAGACGCACGGTGCCGAAGTCCACGCGCGGGTTGGCCCCGCAGGCGTAGCAGCGCTCCATGAAGCTGTAGCGGATGGTGCGCACCGGCCCCAGGTGGGCAACCTGGCTGGGCCGCGCACTGGTGTAGTGGCGCACCCCATCCTTCATATAGGAATAGACCTGGCCACTGACCATGCGCCCGGTGCGGGACGTGCCGGCAGCAACTGCCGGAGTCGAAGCAGGCACCGGTGCAGCCGGCACGGGCACGGCTGCACTGGCGGCCACCGCCACCGGATTGCGCTCGATGCTGGCCACGGTGGCCGGCACAGGCCTGGCAACAGTCGCTGCCGGGCGGGCCGGGCGGGCGGCCTCCCGGCTGTAGCTGATGGTGCTGCATTGGGCACCGGCCACACGCTTGCTCACATAGCTGGTGACCCCGTCTGCCCCCTGGCACTTGTACAGGGTGCCGGCGCTGGCCGGCGCAGCGGTCAGCGCAGCGATGATGATCGCCGTTGTCCCCAGTCTCCCCTTCATGGCCGCGAGTGTCCCAGCTTCGCCCCGCGTTGCCAAGCCGTGCGGCTCAGCCTGTGATGTCAGGCACAGCCAGCAGCTGCGCCAGCCCGCCCAGGCGCTGCGCCAGTTCCTGGCGCAGCGCCGGCGGCGTGGTCCACAGCTCCAGCGGCACCCGGTCGAGGCTGAGAATCTGCGCCAGCATCATGCCGCGGCTTTCGGCGCCCATGCGCAGCAGGCAGTGATCGGCACCATCGGCTTCGAGCACGCCACACCAGGGGGGAATGCGACCTTCCAGCTCGGTGTGGCTGCCGGCCAGGCGCAGCACCGCCTGCAGTGCGAACGGCGCCTGGCTGACCGCCTGCCGCACCATCACATCGGGCGGTGCGGGCGTGCGCCGATGCAGGCCGGGCTCGGCCAGCGCGCGCACCGCGCCCATCCGGTCCACCCGCAACGTGCGCCAGTCCTGGCGGCCCAGATCCCAGGCCAGCAGGTACCAGCGACGTCCGTAGTTGACCAGATGCTGGGCCTCGACCTCGCGCTGGGTCACCGCGTCCTGCGCGCTGCGGTACTCGAAGGCCAGCCGGGTTGCCTGGCGGCAATGCTGGGCCAGGCGCCCCAGCAGACGTGCATCGGTGGAAGGCAGATCCGACAGCGTCGCGGTGGCGGCGTGCACCTCGCCAGCCTGCTGGCGGCGGCGGGTCGGCACCAGTGGGTCGAGCTTGGACAGCAGACCGCGCGCGGTCTCGTCGATGCCGGCCACCGTGGCCGAGGCCGCACGCAGGGCGATGGCCAGGGTCGTCGCCTCCTCTTCGTCCAGCAGCATCGGCAGTACCGGTGCGCCCGCCCCCAGCTGATAGCCGCCCCCTACCCCGGCCGATGCCCTGACCGGATAGCCCAGCTCACGAAGGCGCTCGATGTCGCGGCGGATGCTGCGCCGTTCCACCCCCATGCGCTCGGCCAGTTCAGCCCCCGACCACTGTCGGCGGGCCTGCAGCAGGGCGATCAGGCGGAGCAGGCGATGAGCAGTATGGCGCATGAGAGATCGAGGACAGAAGTCGTCCGCAATAGTGCCCCAGCATGGGCCCCAGTTCACCCCTCTGCTGCAAGGAGCACTGCCATGACGTCCCGCCAGATCACCCTCTATCACGCTGCCCGTTCACGCTCGAGCGGCGCCGTGGCCCTGCTTGAAGCCCTGGGTGCCGACTACCGCCTGCATGTGCTGGACCTGAAAGCCGGCGCCAACCTGGCCCCGGCCTACCTGGCCATCAACCCGATGGGCAAAGTGCCGGCGATCCTCCATGAGGGCGCGCTGGTGACCGAGCAGGTGGCGATCTACCTGTACCTGGCCGATCTCTACCCCGAAGCCGGCCTGGCGCCGCCGATCGGCTCGCCGCTGCGCGGCCCCTACCTGCGCTGGATGGCGTTCTACGGCGCCTGTTTCGAGCCGGCGATGATCGACCGCGCGATGCGCCGCGACCCGCCCCCGCAGTCGATGTCGCCCTACAACGACGCCGAAACCGTCCTGCAGGTGATTGAGGCGCAGCTGGCGCAGGGGCCTTACCTGCTGGGTGAGGAAATGAGCGCCGCCGACGTGCTGTGGGGCAATGCCCTGAAATGGACCACCGACTTCGGGCTGGTGCAGCCCGCCCCCGCCACGGCGGACTACATCGCCCGGATGGGCGCACTGACGGCCTTCGACCGGTCGCGGCAGATCGACGCGGAGCTGATCGCGGCGTAAGGGCGCCCGCCGGGCACGGCCCGGCGCTACCGGGCGCGGCAGGGGCCGTGCCCCATGAGCGTGCACCGCGGCGGGAGGCGCAGGATGCGGGTAGAATTGCCCGCTTTCCCGCCACCCGAATGGATTAAGCGCCATGACCGGGACGCCAGACGTCTTTCCGCCCGCCACGCCGGGCGGCACCCCGCTCGTTGCCCTGCCCTCCGCTCCGCGCACGCCGGAGCAGATCAAGGGCAAGCTGTACATCAAGACCCACGGTTGCCAGATGAACGAGTACGACTCGGCCAAGATGGCCGACGTGCTCGCCGCCAGCGACGGCCTGGTGCTGACCGACACCCCGGAGGATGCCGACGTCATCCTGGTCAACACCTGTTCCATCCGCGAGAAGGCGCAGGAGAAGGTGTTCAGCCAGCTCGGCGTCTGGAAGGGGCTGAAGAACCAGGGCCGCGAGGTCATCATCGGCGTCGGTGGCTGTGTCGCTTCGCAGGAGGGCGAGGCCATCATCAAGCGCGCGCCGTTCGTGGACCTGGTGTTCGGCCCGCAGACCCTGCACCGGTTGCCGGAGCTGATCCGAGCGCGTCGCGAGCAGAAGCGACCGCAGGTGGACATCAGCTTCCCGGAAATCGAGAAGTTCGACCGCCTGCCGGAACCGCGCGCTGAAGGCGCGTCGGCGTTCGTGTCGATCATGGAAGGCTGCTCGAAGTACTGCTCGTTCTGCGTGGTGCCCTACACCCGCGGCACCGAAGTCAGCCGTCCATTCGAGGACGTGGTGGTGGAAGTGGCACAGCTGGCCGCGCAGGGCGTACGCGAGATCAACCTGCTCGGCCAGAACGTCAACGCCTACCGTGGCCCGTATGGCGATGGCGAGTTCGCCGATCTGGGCCTGTTGATCCGCACCATCGCCGAGATCGATGGCGTCGGCCGCATCCGCTTCACCACCTCACACCCGCTGGAGTTCAGCGACTCGCTGGTGGACGCGTTCCGCGATGTGCCGCAGCTGGCCAACTTCCTGCATCTGCCGGTGCAGGCCGGCAGCGACCGCGTCCTGTCGGCGATGAAGCGCGGCTACACCGCGCTGGAGTTCAAGTCGAAGATCCGCAAGCTGCGCGCGGTGCGCCCGGACATCTCGATCAGTTCGGACTTCATCGTCGGCTTCCCCGGCGAGACCGAGGCGGACTTCGAGAAGACCATGAAGCTGATCGAGGACATCGGCTTCGACCACAGTTTCTCCTTCATCTATTCGCGTCGTCCGGGCACTCCGGCCGCCGACCTGGAAGACACGCTCAGCGATGCCGAGAAGCACGCGCGGCTGTCGCGCCTGCAGGAGCGCATCAACGCGCACGCCGCCGGCATTTCCGCGAAGATGGTCGGCACCGTGCAGACGGTGCTGGTGGAAGGTCCTTCGCGCAAGAACCCGAACGAGCTGACCGGCAAGACCGAGAACATGCGCTCGGTGAACTTCCCGGCGCCGGCACGCCTGATCGGTCAGTTCGTGGATGTGGTGATCACCGAGGCATTAACCAATTCGCTGCGCGGGCGGGTGGTGACGGAAGGCTGATCGCCGGGGCGGGGGGAGCCATGTACGGCTTGCCCCCACACAGCAGTCGTGGTGATTTTCTCACCACGCCACGCATACCCTCTGTGCAGAAGGCTCTGCGTCACCTATCCACAGGTTGATTGCGCGTCGTTCCACAGTGATTGTGGAAAAGCGGTGGGTCTCAGGGGCGAGCCCGCCGCGCCTCGTTGCTGGCCGCAACCTTCGCTTAGCGGGTCTGCTCTGAGCCTCAGAAGGACGCACCGCGCTACTCGCTCAGGAATCCCAGCTTCGTCGTCCCGAATCCGTACCGGGTCTCCATCAGCTTCTTCACCGGTCCCATGCCCTCTATGATCATCCTGCCGTCCGGCGTCCCGCAGCGTGTGCCCACCTGCGTCCTGCCGTACTGCAGTTCGGCTTCACGACTGCGCTTGGGACGGGGATCGGGCTCCCACCAGGGGAAATGGGCATACGGCTTGTTGGTCGAGACTTCATGGCGCCAGCACACGAACGAGAGCGTCTCGTTGCCTGCTGCGTCATAGTCGTAGACGCGGTAGGAGCTGTAGCCGCTGGTCAGCGGCGTGAGCTTCAACACACCCTTCTCTGCGTATGCGCGCAGGTTCTCGGTGTAGCCACCACTACCGGGAACCGGGCCGAACAGGATCACCCGCGTGAGCCTGCCGTTTGCGTCGTAGTTTTCCTGGCGATTCAGATCCAGCGTGCGCCACTGGCGTTCGTGGGGCTGCTTGGCACCGGGCCCGAAGACCTCGAAGATCCGTCGATGCGAGCGATGGTAGTACTCCCGGACGCGGGTGTAGTCGGTGATACCCTCGAACAGCCCCTTGGCGATTTCTGGTGGCACACGCTCGCCAGGGAACCTGTACTTCAGCTTATCAGTGGGCTCTTGCCTGCGTTGCGCAAAGACAGCCGTGGCGTCCGACGGCGCCATGGAGAAGGAAGCACTTTCAATGCCACGAAGCCCACGCTTTTCACTGCCATGGAAGCGAATACCCACGATCCGCTTCAACTCAGCATCGTCGACATTGACGAAGCCACTCACAGTCCATGCACCATCGGTTGCCTCGGTTCCAAAGCCGGCGTCCTCGCGATTGGGATCCTCACCTGGCTTACGCGTGGCTTCCTTGATTACGTCAGAAGCCAGCGCCCCATCCGGCCGATAAGTAAAGTACCACGTCATTTTCCTCGAGGCCTTTTCACGTAGCTGCGAGCACGTGAAGTCCGGATGATCCGAAACACTCATCCCGGAACTCTGATTAGCCACCTCTATGCGACCATCACCATCATAGAGCGCACAGAAGGTTGTCGCCCTATGCCCTTCCGCGTCAGTTGCATGAATCGACGTCAATTGACCTGACCCGTCGTAATCAAGCTCCTGCGTCTTGTAAAGCTCGAAATATGGATACACGGGCCTCACCGCAGGATGCAGGCCCTCAGGAGGCGCTTCGCCAATCAACTTGGATTCCCGCCTTTTCCACTCTTCAACGCGGCATATTCGCTGCCCTTGCGCGTCCTTTTCCAAGTAGTAGACCGCACCACCATTCGAATCGAATGGCTCATTGTGCAGTTCAACCAGTTTAGGATAGAGATTGATCCGCACATAGGGCGCAACTTCGTTCGCACGACTAAGACTTGCGCTCAGCACCCCCTTGGGGCTTGGTCTGAACTTGATCACCAGGCTACCCCCCTGAGAAGTGTGCGACTTCCCGGTTGGTGAACTGCAGTCTGCCAACGCAGTGTGTGCAGCAGAAAAGACACCCAACGCCATCAACCATCTCAACAGATTATGCTCATTCATGCCTTTTCTCCGGATTTCCCTGGAATACCCCCATTCGAGTAACCAGATTCAATTGACCGACTCCTGTCGACAGGCACGGCAGCGATAATCTCGTTCGGCATCATGGCAGCAGGGTCGTCCATGCTGCTCCCCCACAGAAATGGCATCGTCACCCAGAACCCCTGAACACCGTAGTCCCCTAATGCCGTGTCTCGAAGGAAGTCCGTCGCCTTACGCACATCGTGCCGACCTACCGCACCGGTCACGTAGTTGCTTACAACGCTTGGCTCCAGCATGAACTCTGGCTGCAGGTCCGCCGGCTGCGCGTACAGGATGCGTTTGACGTGCCCTTTTTCACTCAGGCCTGCGGCGGGAAATCCATGAAGCACGGAGTCGTAGCGAGGGAATGAATCACGCGGCACATTGGTGAATACACGCTGATAAGCGGCGGAATTTGAATCGGCAATATTTCTGATACTTCTCCACGTCTCGGCACTTGCTGGCTTGTCCACCGTCAAAGTTGGCACGTTCTTGTTGAACCACGGGTAGTAGCCCTTGGTCAACTCGGAGAACGCGAAGTGCTGATTCTCCTTCTCCGGCAGCTCTTGAATCTCCTGCCCCAGAAACTTCCTCCACAGCTTCAACCGCAGCTCCCGCGCAAATGTTCGGGTTATTACCTGCACGCCGTTGCCCAGATCCATCCGCTTCGCCTCGCCATCAACGATCACCGCGGCGATCTCGGTATCACCCGTCCCCAGCAGACTGCGGTCATTGCAGTTCGCGCTGCCGATGATCGCCACCGCGTCATCAACGATCAGCAGCTTGGAATGCACATAGCACTGCTCAGTTACCACATACAGGGAGGGGCCATGCTCGGAGCCGATCGTGTGCGGCGGCGGATGATCGCTTCTGCGCGTTTCGGCCAGCACGCCGTAGCTGCGCAGATTCATCACCGACAGGTATTCCTTCCAGCGCCCGGCCTTGACCTCGGCCTGCAGGTCAGCCTCCTCCACGCTGGCCTCGCGGATGTCCTTGTCGCGTGCGATCAATGATCGGCAGATGCGCCGGATCAGGCTGTCGTCACCACGCAGCAGGGTCTGCTGCACCCAGTACTGCTGCTTCACCACGGCACCGTCTGCCAGGCTGCCCTCCGGGTGCACCGGCAGGGTGATGTACACATGGAAGCCTTGCCGGGCCAGGATCGCGCGGCGGATGCGCGCGGCCAGGGCGGCCACCAGCGGGTTGCTGGCCGCCGACTTCACTCCCTGCCTGCGTTCCACCACATCCTGCACGATGCCGGCCCTGCCTACCGGGCCGCTCATCCCCACGCCGCGCCCCACGTGACCAAGCTTCGCCTTTTCGGCATCCGTCGCATCCCGCCGCTCCCCGCCCTTCACTGCGGTTTCCACCACGCTGCCCGGATCCGCGTCGGACCAGCCGCAATCGGAAATGAGGAACTGCGTTTCCAGATAGATGTAGGCACTGGCCGATGCGATGCAGTTGACCATTGCGTCGAGAATGGAGTGCATCGGCTGCTCACGCTCCCAGTACGGCTGCAGGCAGCTGGCGTCGTCCAGGTTCAGGCCGAGTTCCCTGCACCCCTTCTTCTCCAGCGCATGCAGGGCGGTGCCCGAGGAACGCACGATCTGCACGCTGATCTTTCCCGCCGTGCCCGGCACCGTCAGGTCACCGAACACCGCCTGCATGCCCCCCATGGACTGCAGCCACTGATCGCTCAATGGCGTCAGTTCCATGCCACGCGCCAGGGTGGTCTGCTCGGGCAGCGCTGTGTCGAGCCATTCATTGGTCTTGCGAAGGCCAGTATTCAGACCCTTGCGCAGCAGCGAGCCGATGGTCCGGTCGCCGCGCTGGTTCTGCCAGACCATGGCATTCCAGCGGTGCATGAAGTTGCTGCAGATATCGAACACGGCCGGGCCCGCGATCTGCGCGTGCACGTCCTGCCAGGGCATGCGAGGCTGGCGGCCACTGTCGAGCAGCCGCTGGGTGCGATCAACTGGTGTATTGATCCACTGCACCAGCGATTCCCAGTCTTTCTTCGCCTTGTCGATCTTTGCTTCTATTTCGCTGAGTCGGCCTTCGATGTCCGCGCGCAGGCTGCGCGGATCGAGCAGGTAGCCCGCCGCTTTCTCTGCAGTCTGGAAGGGCCGCAGCGCTGCCGCCCGGATGTCGTTCTTCTGCTGGTCGAGCCAGCTGCCGAACTTCTTCGCCTGGATGGCGCTGAAGCCTGCCACCGCACGCCCTGCTGCGGCAGCCGCCTGGACCGGATTCAGTTTGATGGCTTCGTCGGCGGCACGGTTCGACGCGGCAATGACATCTGCATATTCCTTGCCGATCTCCTCCAGCGTCGTCTGGATGGCCAGGAACGTGCGTGCGACGGTGCGCTTGACCGCCATCCCCTCTTCCATTCCCGGAATGATCATCTCGGCGAGCTTGCGGATGCCTTCGCGCTCAAGCGCGTCGGGTACGCCCAGCTTGTCTGCATAGTCCTGCAGCTCCGCCAACGCGGCACCGGCATCCCACTGCGACTTCATCTGGTCCAGTGCGATGGCCATGCCGGGCACATACGCCTGTGCGAAGCCGGGACGAACACGGCCTGCCGCATCCGGGCTGGTATCGGGCTTGTCCAGCGTGAGCTCCGTCTCATCATCCGTCATGCTCCGATACTTGCTCAGGCAGTTGTTGTAATGGTCATTGATCACGTGCAGCGTCGGGTCGCAGACCACGTCGAAGTTGCCGTCGTCCCAACGGCCATGGGCGACGTCGAGTCCACCGACGAAGCCGATGCGTGCGTCCACCACCAGGATCTTCTGGTGGTGCGAGAAGGCGATGTTGAAGGCATCGGCGCGGCCGGTCGCCGGGTTGTGCAGGCCCACCTGGATCTGCCCGGGCGTCTTGTCATCCTGCATCTTGTACAGCGCCGTGCGTACCTCGTTCTCGTGGGTGTAGGCGGCCGCCTCCACGCTGTCGTAGAGCAGTACCCGCACATCCACGCCGCGCTGGTTGATAGCGTCGAACAGCAGCTCGCTCAGCCGCGCGGAGTGCGCGTCGCCGCGCGCGTCCATCTCGGTATCGAAGTTCATCTGCCAGTCGGCGATGAAGATGAACTTCTGCGCGCCGCGGATGGCATCGGCCATCGCCTTCATGGCCGAGCGCCCGTCGGTGAACGCGTCGACGCGGTTCCCGTGCCGCACCGGCGCGAACTGACGGTCCGGTGGTGCGTAGTAGTCGCCGCTGGTCGTGCCTTTCTGGCCATCCCTGCAGATGAGGGAGGCGCGCTCGACCCTGCCCCATGCGTTGGCGTCTGCCATGATCAGATCTCCTTGCGCCGGGCCGGGCTGGCGTCGATGTGGGACTGGAACTCGTACTCGGCGCGCTGCCGGTAGGCATGCAGTGCGGCATCGTCAGGCAGGTCGGCCAAACTCTTGCCATAGTTGATCGCCTCCAGCGTGTCCAGGGTTGCCCGCACCCCCGGGGAGCCGCTGTATGGCCGGGGCCGCTGCAGCGGGATCACGTCGATTCCGTGTACCAGGAACAGGCAGCCGGGATGGCGGCCTGCGTCACTCCAGATCCTCGCGCACAGCGCATCGTCCAGGCTGACATCGCCCTGTGCGTCGGCCTCACCTTCGGCCAGGGTCTCGGCCCAGCGTTCCGGCAGCAGGGCGCTGTCACGCTGCTCATCGTCCAGGGCGCGGTGCGTGCGCACGATCCTCCAGGGCTGCCCGCCCAGCGGCACACCCTGTGGGCCCGGGATGTCCTGCAGCCTGAAGGCAAGCTTCGGAACCTGCCCGTCCAGCGCGCTGGACGGCATGTCCGGCAGGGGACGGGTCAGCTGCGCCGGGCCGACGAAGGTGCGCTGCCCGGCCTGCACGGTCACCGTGCCGGGGCAGACCAGCACCAGGTTGCCATCTTCCAGCGCAATGCTGGCGCCACCGGCGGTGGCGATGTGCAGGGTGCGCGGTGCGGCAAGCTCCACAGCCCCTTGCCCGCTCGCTGCACGCACGGTGCTGCGCGCCTGCAGGTGGATCGTTTCGGACTGGGCCCGGATGTCCAGTACCTCCTGCCCAGCGACGATGGTCAATGCCGCATCACCGGCAAAGCTGCGGCCACTGGCCGCCAGCATGCCCACCGCCTGCGCCGCGTGCAGGCGCGCACCGCCGGCCACGTTGGCATCGGTGTGCCCGCCACTGGACAGTGCCACATTCCGGGCACCGCCCCAGTGCAGTGCCTGCCCGGCCACCATCATCAGACCGGCCTGCCCATGCAGGCCCAGGGTTGGCTGGCCGGTATGCGGAACATCGCCGGGCGCGGGGCGGCCCTCGTCATCGGCGCTGGCCTGCGCATAGGAAAGTCCGTTCACACTGGCCCGCGCAACCCGTTGCAGACCTGCCACGCCGGTGCTGTCCTCCCGTACTGCGTGGCTGTCCAAGCCAGCCGTGTCGTGCATCGTAGCCGCGCCATGGCTGGACGCGGCCAGGAGGGCGGCCTGCTGCAGCAGCGCGCCGGCCGCAGCCACTTCGCCTGCGGGTGACAGCGCAGCGTGGCCACGCGCGGTCAACCAGACGCCCCGTTCGGCACGCAGCGCGCCCCACGCGTCAGTGCGCAGTTCCGCGCCTTCTCCGCGCAGGGAACCACGATGGTTGTCAGCCATGTGCAGCAGATGACCAAGATTCAGCTCGCTGCTGGCGTGGCTGCTGGCCAGCTGCACGCGCAGCTGTGCGTCGGAATCATCGAAGGCCAGCCGGTTGTAACCCGTTCCGGACCATTCCCGTGACTGGATGCCCCATACCGCCCCGGCATGCCGGTGCTGATCCTGCCCCGGTGCCATCGCGTGCCAGACAGGCGCATGGCCGCCGGCCGCATTGCCCTGTGCGCTCGGGCGGGAGTCGGTGGCATGCCCGAACAGGCCGCCGCTTTCGTCTGCGGCCGCTGCTCCGGCCGGGGTGCGCGCAACGCCCGCCTCGCCACGACCGTTGTACAGCGCGCCCAGCACCAAGGGCTGATCGATGTTCCCGTCCAGAAAGCCGATCACCACCTCCTGGCCGACACGCGGCAGGAACTGTGCACCGACGCCCGGTCCAGCGTAGCGCTGCGCGACCCGCAGCCAACAGGTCGTACCGGCATCTGTGGCGTCCTGAAGATGCAGACGTACCCGTACCCGGCCCAGGTGATCGGCGTACAGCGCGGCATCATCACGGCCATCGCCAGCGATGACCGTAGCGGTCTGATGGCCTGGCGCGAGCGGCCGCGGGTGGATGCGTTCGCCGGTGCCATCGGCCAGCACGGGCCGCCACGGTCGATTCCGATCGACGGCGCGGAAGCGATTGGCATAACCCAGGGGCGCGTTTGTCTCCAGCGCCACGCCGGGCATGGCTGAACCGGCCTCAAGCCAGCGGGCCGGTGCCGCAGCGCGTGGTTGCTCCGCCCCCTGCGTGATCGGCGGCGGATTGCACCCGTAATGCAGTAGTTCGGTCGGCAGCAGGCTCGGCGTCGAACCAGCGCCCGCGGCCAGAACGCGGATGAAGCGACCGACCTGCAGGCTGCGTACGCTGCCTGCCGCCAGCCAGCCTGCACTGCCGGCCTCGTGCGCTTCAGCTGCTCGCCGCGCGCGACGATACCCCTCATCGGCGCCAGCCAGGGCGTGGGTGCCCACCGGCTCATAGACCTCGCGCGGGCTGCGCCCGGCGTCCTGCAGTGGCATCTGCGCATGTCGGACGGTGGCCGCCGGGCCATCGTCGGTGACAAGCGAGAGCCGGCTGCTGCCCAGCCGACGCCACCTGCCCAGCTGCTGCAGGGCATCTGCGCGCTCGGTGGCGTCGTCACGGTGGAAACGGATACCGCCGTCTCGGGCCGATTGTGGATTCTCAGGTTGCACGCTGCTGTCGGCGAACAGCACGAGCGTCAATCCGCCGCTGCTGTCGCTCTCGAACGTGCCCGCAATGCCTTCATCGGCCAACAGCCGCTGCACGAACTCAAGGTCCGGCTCCCGATACTGGATGCAGCAGTCGCGCACGGATGCGGCGGCCAGAGCGGCCAGGGCATCGTCGCTCCAGCGCCAGCGGGCCAGTCCGCTGTGCGTGCCGAACACGTCCTCGACGATGTCCCGCACGGTCCGCTGCTGATGGACACGGCTGCGCCGCGCATGCCGCAGGAACCACGTCCATGGCACGAGATGCAGCCGATAGCGCGCCAGACCGCCGTCTGCGCCAAGGAGGTGAGCGGCGGCGATGTAGCCGCAGCGATGGTGGTCCTGGCCATCATCGAGGCAGGTGACCAGCGCGGCGCTCAGTCCCGGCCAGTCTGCGCATGACAGGCCCGCATCCGGGTGCACGGCATCTACCCAGTAATCGAAACCGTTGACCAGGCTTTCGTGGCCCCACCACTGTTCGACGAACAAGGGAGGCAGGCCCTCAGCCTGCAGCCGATGCAGTTGCCCGTTCGACCCGAGCCCCGCCAGCGGCGCGTGCGCAGCTGCCGTATGTGAAACATCCATGACCTCTCCCTGGCCGGGCGCTCCGCCCCGACGCTCAATGCCTGTGAACCTTCCCGTGGCCACCGCTGCTTCCGGTTTCCGTTCCCCACCCGGTCGTGACGCTTTTTTCACCACCGGCGCAGGAAGCTTGTGGCACAAGCATTGCGAACGTCTATCCACAGGTTCCCGCAGGCCCGATCCACACCCCGTGTGGAAAACCGCGTAGCAACCCCCGTACTGGCCGTGTGCGCCCCCGCGCGCTACCCTTGTTTCCCCTTGAAGACACTGTGGTGGAAGGCTTCCGCCCCACCTCCAGCAATGAAAAACATCGAGCATCGAGACTTCACCCTGTCGCCGGAAGACAACGCGCGCCTGGCCAACCTGTGCGGCCCGTTCGACGGCCATTTGCGACAGATCGAACTGAAACTCGGCGTGGAGATCGCCAATCGCGGCTTCGTGTTCCGCATCAGTGGACCGAAGGAAGCCAGCGTGGAAGCGCAGAAGCTGATCGAGGCCCTGTACGCCGAAGCCGGCGAGACCACCTTCGACAACCACGCCATCCACCTGCGCCTGGCCCAGGCCAACGTGGAGCAGATCGCCGAACGCTCGTACGAAGCACAGGACGTGGCGATCCGGGTCAAGCGTGGCACCGTGCGCGGTCGCGGCGCCAACCAGGGCCGCTACCTGCACCAGATCGCCACCCATGACATCAACTTCGGCATCGGCCCGGCCGGTACCGGCAAGACCTTCCTGGCCGTGGCCAGCGCGGTGGAAGCGCTGAACGAGTCGCGCGTGCAGCGCCTGATCCTGGTGCGGCCTGCGGTCGAGGCCGGCGAGAAGCTCGGCTTCCTGCCCGGCGACCTGACCCAGAAGGTCGACCCCTACCTGCGGCCGCTGTACGACGCCCTGTACGAAATGATGGGCGTGGAGAAGGTGGTCAAGCTGCTGGAGAAGAACGTCATCGAGATCGCACCGCTGGCGTACATGCGTGGCCGCACGCTCAACGACGCGTTCGTGATCCTGGACGAGGCGCAGAACACCACCATCGAGCAGATGAAGATGTTCCTGACCCGGCTGGGCTTCGGCTCCACCGCCGTGGTCACCGGCGACCTGACCCAGACCGACCTGCCCAAGCACCTGAAATCGGGCCTGCGCGATGCCATCGACGTGCTGCGCGATGTCGAGGGCGTGAGCTTCACCTTCTTCGAATCGCGCGACGTCGTCCGCCATCCGCTGGTGGCCCGCATCGTCAGTGCCTACGACCGCCGCGACCTGCATCAGATCCAACCCGGAGCGACATCATGACCCGTGGTCCCGTACGGCTGGACGTCGCCGTCAGTTACGCCCTGCCCCGCGCCGGACTGCCGGCCGCGGTGAGCTTCCGCAGGTGGGTTGCCGCGGCCCTGAAGGGGCGGATCCGCGAAGCCGACCTGGCGATCCGCGTGGTCGATGCCAAGGAGGGGCAGTCGCTGAACCGCCACTACCGCGGCAAGGACTACGCCACCAATGTGCTCAGCTTCCCGGCCGAAGTGCCCGAAGGCCTGCCCAAGGGCGTGAAGTTCCCGCTGCTGGGCGACCTGGTGATCTGTGCCCCGGTGGTCGAGCGCGAGGCCGGTGAGCAGGGCAAGGCGCTCAACGCCCACTATGCGCACCTCACCGTGCACGGCGTGCTGCACCTGCTCGGCTGGGACCACGAAGACGACAAGGAAGCCGAGGCGATGGAGCAGCTGGAACGCGAGATCCTGGCCGAGCTCGGCATCGCCGACCCCTACGCCGGCGAGCGCTGAGCCCGCCGCCCCCCTGACCGGAAGGCAGCCGAGCCCAGGCTCGGCGCCACCACGGAGTGCCGCTGTGTTCCTGCCCCTGCTGCTTGCCACCTCTGCGTCCGCCGCTCCGCTGGACCTGCCGGCACTGATCGAATGCCGCCAGGACGTGGCCGCCCATGCCGCGCTGGCACCGCTGCTGGCCGACCCGCTGAAAGCGGTCGCCAGCGGCCTGCAACCCCTGCCGCAGGGCAACCGGTTCCTGAGCGAGTACCGTCTGGCGCAGCCCATCACGGTGTTCGGCACCCGCACGGACCGGGTCGCAATGGCCGGTGCCAGCATCATGGCCATCCTCGATGAGGCCGACCCCCGGCCACTGGCCAGGCGGCTCGGGCTGGAGACCGGATACGACCAGGACGGCAAGTTCATGGCGGGGCGCGAACTGGTCAGCCGTGACGTGACCGACCCGACCACCGGCGAGGCGCAGATCGAGTCGATCATCCTCAGTGTCTCAACGGTGGCCTCCCACCCAGGCCGGACGCTGGCCGGCTGCACCTACAGCCTGGACCTGCCCGAAGCACCGGCGTCCCGGCCTGAACTGGCGCCGCCCCCGATCACCGGCCCCGGCAGCGGGGGGCGCTGACAGGCCGCTACATCCTGCTAGACTGGCGCCAACGCCCGGCATGCCGGGTGCCCTTTTTCCAGAGATGTCTGAAGACGACAGTAGTAGCTCCCTGCAGGAGCACAGTGAAAAGAAGCGCGGCTGGCTGGAACGCCTGACGTCCGCGTTCTCCGGCGAACCCCATACCCGCGACGAGCTGGTCGCTGTCCTGCACACCGCGCAGGAAGAAGGTCTGATCGCCGCCGATACCCTGAAGATGATGGAAGGCGCCATTTCGGTGGCCGAGCTGACCGTGGGCGACGTGATGATCTCGCGTTCGCAGATGGTCTCGCTGCCGGTCGAAGCGCCCTTCCTGGAATTGATGAAGCAGGTGGTCGAATCCGGCCATTCGCGCTTCCCGGTGCATGGCGAGAACAAGGACGACATCCTCGGCATCCTGCTGGCCAAGGACCTGCTGCGCGGCGTGGTTGCCGACCACGGCCCGGCCAACGTACGCGAACTGCTGCGCCCGGCGGTGCTGATTCCTGAAGCGAAGAAGCTCAACGTGCTGCTGAAGGAGTTCCGCCTGTCGCGCAACCACATGGCCATCGTGGTCGACGAGTACGGCGGCGTCGCCGGCCTGGTCACCATCGAGGACGTGCTGGAACAGATCGTCGGCGACATCGATGACGAGCACGACGAAGCCGAGGATCCGTCGGCACAGATCGCGATCCAGGCCGACGGCCAGTACGTGGTCGATGCCCTGACCCCGATCGGGGATTTCAACGAGCGCTTCGGTGCCACGTTCTCCGACGAGGACTACGACACCATCGGCGGCCTGGTCACGGAAGCGGTCGGTCACCTTCCGGAGATCGGAGACGAACTGGCGCTGGACCGCTTCATGTTCCGTGTCGCGCGTGCCGATGCGCGCCGGGTACAGGCCTTCCACGTGACGGTGCTGCCACCGGACGCGCAGGACGACGCTTGAAGCGGCGCGGGCTGATCCTCACCCTGTGGCTGGCACTGTGCATGCTGGCCACGGCCGTGCCTGCCATCGCCTTCGCGCAGGCGACGGCTACAGTCGCCGGAACTCCGGCGCCGCGCATCGGCGTGGTGACGATGCAGCCCGGCACGGTGTTCTTCGAGCGTTTCGGCCATGACGCCATCGTGGTGCTCGATCCGGCCAGTGGTGAGGCAACGTCGTACAACTTCGGCTACTTCGATCCGTCCGAGGATGACTTCATCGGTCGTTTCGTGCGTGGCGACATGATGTATTACCTGGTGGCGCTGCCCCTTCAGCAGGACCTGTCGTACTACGACGAGACCGGCCGCGGAGCGAGCGTGCAGTGGCTGGATCTGCGCCCGGACCAGGCGCGCGCACTGGCCGCCGACCTGGCCGAGCGGGCCAGGCCGGAGAACGCGCGCTACCACTACGACTACTACACCGCCAACTGCGCGACGATGGTGCGCGACACGCTGGACAAGGCGCTGGGTGGTGGACTGCATGCTCAGCTGTCCGGACGCTCGCGCGGTAATACCTACCGCAGCGAATCGGTCCGCCTGGCCTCGCCCGCGCCGTGGATGTGGCTGGGCTTCGACGTGGGCCTGGGCCCGTTCGCCGATCAGCCGCTGTCACGCTGGCAGGAAGCGTTCGTGCCGATGCGCCTGGCCGACGCCCTGCGCCAGGCGCGCAACAGCGACGGTCGTCCGCTGGTGCAGTCCGAGCAGGAACTGCTGCCGCACCGCATCGATCCGGAGCCCAAGGAATTCCCGCGCCGCTGGTGGCCGTGGCTGCTGTGCGGCCTGGCCATCGCTGCCGGCGTGCTGGCGTTGCGCAACCGGCCGCGCCTGCTGGCCGGACTGGGACTGCCGTTGTGGCTGCTGTGTGCCGTCGCAGGTGGCCTGCTGGTGTTCCTCTGGGGCTTCAGCACCCATTACGCCGCCTGGGCCAACCGCAACCTGCTGCTGCTTTCGCCGTTGTGCGTGCTGCTGCTGCCGGGCGCGGTCCGGCTGCTGCGCCGTCGCCCGCCGGGCCGCATGTTCACGGTCGTGCTGTGGCTGGTGGCACTGCAGGCCCTGGCCGCGCTGATCCTGCACTGGCTGAGCCTGCAGGCACAGTACAACGTGCAATGGATCGTGCTGCTGCTGCCGATCCATGCTGCCCTGGCCTGGGTGCTGGGGCGCGATCGTCACTTGTCGGATACGCGGCACTGACGCACGATGGCGGGCATGTCACTGCCCGCCTCCGCTGCCGCACCTGCTTCGGCCAATCCCGCCTGCGTCATCAACTGCGTCCACTACGATGAGCAGGGCGTCCGCCATGACATCAGCCTGGACGCCATCAGCGACGTCATCGCCAGCGGCAACGGCTTCGTCTGGGTCGGCCTGTTCGACCCCAATGAAGACGTGCTGCTGAAGCTGCAGGAGGAGTTCTGCCTGCACGACCTGGCGATCGAGGACGCGCGGAATGCGCACCAGCGGCCGAAGGTGGAAGCCTACGGCAACTCGCTGTTCGTGGTGATGACCACCGCGCAGATGGTCGATGAGCGCATCCAGTACGGTGAAACCCACGCCTTCCTCGGGCCGCGTTTCCTGGTGACCGTGCGCCACGGTGCTTCGCTGTCGTATGCACCAGTACGCGCCCGGGTGGAACGCGAGCCGCAGCTGCTGAAGATGGGTCCGTCGTATTGCCTGTATGCCGTCACCGACTTCGTCGTCGACAACTACCTGCCGATCACCAACCGCTTCCGCGACACGCTGGAGCTGCTGGAGAAGGACATCTTCGCCGAGAGCTACAAGCGCAGCACCGTGGTGCGCCTGTACGAGCTCAAGCGCGAGTTGAACAAGATGCGGATGGCCGTGGCCCCCTTGCAGGACGTGCTGGCGCAGCTGCGCCGCTACCAGGGCGAATTGATTCCGGACGAAGTGAAGCTCTACGTCCGCGACGTGCATGACCATGCGGTGCGCATCAGCGACGTGATCGATACCCTGCGCGAGATGCTGGGTACCGCACTGAGCGTGAACCTCTCGCTGGTGACGCTGGCGCAGGGCGAAACCGTGAAGCGGCTGGGTGCGTGGGCGGCCCTGCTGGCGGCGCCGACACTGATCACGAGCTGGTACGGCATGAACTTCAGTCACATGCCGGAGTTGAGCCAGCCATGGGCGTACCCGCTGATGATCGTCGGCGTGGGCGGTGTCTGCGTGGGCCTGTACCGGTTGTTCAAGCGCGCGCGGTGGTTGTAGAGCCGAGCCCAGGTTCGGGCTCGGCTGCTTCTTTACCGTGGCACACGGAATGCACCATCAGGCCACGTAGACAGTCTTGATGTTCATGAACTCATGGATGCCATGGTCCGCCAGTTCGCGGCCGAAGCCTGACTGTTTGCTGCCGCCGAACGGCAGCCGCGCGTCACTCTTGACGATGGCATTGACGAAGGCCGCACCGCATTCCATGCGCTGGGCGAAGGACTCGCCACGCACCGGGTCTCCGGTCCAGACACTGCCGCCCAGCCCGAAGCGGGTGTCGTTGGCCACGCGCAGCGCTTCCTCTTCATCCTTGACCCGGATCACCGCAGCCACCGGCCCAAACAGTTCCTCGTCGTAGGCGGGCATGCCCGGCCCGACCTGGTCCAGCACGGTGGCCGGATAGCCGGCATGCGTGCCCGCAATCGGCTCGCCGCCCAGCAGCACCCGCGCCCCCTTGGCCACACTCGCCTGCACCTGCTTGTGCAGCTCGTCGCGCAGGTCCGCGCGGGCCATCGGTGCCAGCGTGGTCTCGCGCTCGCTGGGGTCGCCATACCGGCGCTGACCAGCGGCCTCGACGAAGCGGCGGGTGAATTCATCGGCCACGCGCTCCACCACGATGAAGCGCTTGGCAGCGATACAGGTCTGCCCACTGTTGTCGAAGCGTGACTTCACTGCGGCCGCCACGGTCTTGTCGAGGTCGGCATCGTCCAGCACCACGAAGGCGTCACTGCCCCCCAGCTCCATCACCGACTTCTTCAGCTGGCTGCCCGCATTGGACGCGATCGAACGCCCGGCGCGTTCGCTGCCGGTCAGCGTCACCGCCTTCACCCGCGCATCGCGCAGCACCTCGGCTGCCTGGTCGTTGTCGATGTGCAGAACGTCGAACACACCGGCCGGCAGGCCACCGTCGCGGCACACCGCCAGGATCAGGTCCGCACACTGGGGCACGTTGCTGGCGTGCTTGAGCAGCGCCACGTTGCCGGCCATGAAGGCAGGCGCAAGGAAGCGGAACACCTGCCAGACCGGGAAGTTCCATGGCATCACCGCGAACACGCAGCCGATCGGCTCGTAGCGCACGTAGCTGCGCTGTGCCTCGGTATCGATCAGCTGGGGCTTGAGGTAGTCGGCGGCGTGATCGGCGTAGTACTCGCAGGCCGCCGCGCATTTGTCGACCTCGGCCAATGCCTCGGCCTTCAGCTTGCCCATCTCGTGCGTCATCGCCTGCTGCAGCTCGTCACGCCGCGTGCGCAGCTGCGCGGCGATGCCTCGCAGGACGGCACCCCGCTCCTGCAGCGAACGTGCGGCCCAGGCCGGGAATGCGTCGGCCGCGGCCTGCAGGCGCTGCTCGACGTCGGCAGCGCCCATCAGTTCATGGCGGTAGGTCACCTGGCCGGTGGTGGGATCGATGATCTCGACAGTCATGGGGGATCTCCTTCAGGCAGATCCCCAGTGTGCGCCCTTGCCCGTGAGCCGCGCGTTGCCGGATCAGCCGTTGTCCTGCCGGGCCAGCTGCAGGTCGCGCTGCCGCCGCTTCTCGGCGCGCGCGTTGATGTACCAGCCGATCACCGCCGCGATCGACACCGCCGATACCAGCAGCGTGGCCAGCGCATTGATCTTCGGGCTGATGCCCATGCGGACCGAGGCGAAGACCTTCATCGGCAGTGTTGTCGAGCCCGGCGTGGCGACGAAGCTGGCCACCACCACGTCATCCAGCGACAGCGTGAAGGCCAGCAGCCAGCCCGCTACCAGTGCTGGGGCGATGATCGGCAGCGTGATGCGGGTGAACACGGTCAGCCCGCTGGCCCCCAGGTCCATCGCCGCTTCTTCCAGCGACAGATCCATTTCCTGCAGGCGCGAAGACACCACCACGGTGACGAAGCACAGGGTGAAGGTGACGTGGGCGATCCAGATGGTCGCCAGTCCACGCGCCGGGAAGCCCGGAATGGCCCCCATCGAGGCCAGCAGCGCCATCAGCGAGAAACCCAGGATCACGTCCGGCATCACCAGCGGCGCGGTGACCAGCGCGCCGAACAGCGGCTTGCCGCGGAAACGCTTGAATCGGGTCATCACCATGGCCGCCAGCGTACCGAGCACCGTGGCGGTGCAGGCGGTCCAGAACGCCACCACCAGGCTGGTCCACATCGCGTCCATCAGTGCACGGTCGGCGAACAGATCGCTGTAGGCGCGGGTGGAGAAGCCCGCCCATACCATCGCCAGCCGCGAACTGTTGAACGAATAGAACATCAACAGCAGGATCGGCAGGTACAGGAAGGCGAAGCCGAGCAGCAGCACGCCCAGACCCAGGCCCTTGGCGGTACGCGGGCTCATGCCTGCTTCCCTTCCAGCAGGCGCTGCTGGGAACGGTTGAACAGCAGGATCGGCACCAGCAGCAGCAGGATCATCGCCACCGCCATCGCCGAGGCGCCCGGCCAGTTGCGGTTGTTGAAGAACTCGTTCCACAGCTGCCGGCCAACCATCAACGTCTCCGATCCGCCGAGCATCTCAGGGATGACGAACTCGCCGACCGCCGGAATCATCACCAGCATGCAGCCGGCGATGATGCCGGCCCTGGACAACGGCAGGGTGATGCGCAGGAAGGCCTGCCACGGCTTCGCACCGAGATCGTAGGCCGCCTCCAGCAGGCGGTGGTCATGCTTGACCAGGTTGGCGTACAGCGGCAGCACCATGAATGGCAGATAGCAGTAGACGATACCGATATAGGCCGCGGTCGGCGTATCGATCAGCTGCAGCCTGGGCAGCCCCATGCCGGTCATCAGCGTCTGCAGACCGGTGAACTGCAGGAACTGGTCGAGCAGGCCGTTGCGGTCCAGGATCGCCTTCCACGCGTACACGCGGATCAGGAACGAGGTCCACGACGGCAACACCACCAGCATCATCGCCACGTTGCGCGCCGCCGGCGACAGCCGGGCGATGGCATAGGCCATCGGGTAGCCGATCAGCAGGGTCAGGAAGGTGGAGATCGCTGCGATCTTGATGGAACTCAGGAACGCCTGGGCGTAGATCGAATCGCGGAACAGCGCCAGATAGTTCTCGAGGTTGAGCTTGAGCGAGAACCCGCCGTCCACGTACTGCAGCAGCCAGGTGTACGGCGGCGAGCCGACACGGCTGTGCGAGAAGCTGATCATCAACACGATCAGGAAGGGCACTGCGAAGAACAGCAGCAGCCACAGATACGGGACACCGATCACCGTGGCGCGCAGTCCCGGCAGCCAGCGCTTCAGCCCGGCGACATTCATGAGGTCAGCACCACGCCGTCATTGTCGCGCCAGTGCACCCACACGCTGTCACCCCAGGTCAGGCCATCGCTGGCCCAGCGCTGCGAATTGGCGAAGTTGGCCAGCACCTTGGCTCCACTGGGAAGGCGCACGTGGTAGACCGAGTGACTGCCGAAGTAGGCGATGTCCTCGATCACACCCTGTGCCTTGTTGGTGTGCCCTTCCGGCTCGTCCTTGCCGATCATCACCTTTTCCGGGCGCAGCGCGAATGCGACCGGCTGCCCTTCATATCCAGTGATGCCATGGGCGATGTAGATCGGCGCCGGGAACAGCGGCGATCGTACGGTCACATACTCCGGCAGGTCCTCGTCGATCACGCCGTCGAACAGGTTCACCGAGCCGATGAACTCGGCGACGAACCGGTTGGCCGGCTGCTCGTACACTTCGTCCGGCTTGCCGACCTGCTGGATCCAGCCCGCATCCATCACCGCGATGCGGGTGGCCATGGTCATCGCTTCTTCCTGGTCGTGGGTGACCATCACGCAGGTCACGCCCGACGATTCGATGATGCTGACCAGTTCCAGCTGCATCTGCGAGCGCAGCTTCTTGTCCAGTGCACCCATCGGCTCATCCAGCAGCAGCAGCTTGGGGCCCTTGGCCAACGAGCGTGCCAGCGCCACGCGCTGCTGCTGTCCGCCGGACAGCTGATGCGGCTTGCGCTTGCCGAGGTGGCCCATCTGCACCAGCTCCAGCATTTCGCCGACGCGCCTGCCGATCGCATCCTTGCCCAGCCCGTCCTGCTTGAGGCCGAACGCGATGTTCTGCTCGACCGTCATGTGCGGGAACAGGGCGTAGGACTGGAACATCATGTTGACCGGCCGCTGATAGGGCGGCAACGCGTCCAGACGCTGCCCATCAAGGGTGATACTGCCCTTGGTGGGTGTCTCGAAGCCGCCCAGGCAGCGCAGCAGGGTGGATTTGCCGCTGCCGGAGCCGCCCAGCAGGGCAAAGATCTCGCCCTTGCGCACGTCCAGATTGACGTCGTCGACGGCGACGAAGCCGTCGAATTCCTTGCGCAGGTCGCGAATGGAGAGATAGCCGGGCGCACTCACCGTATCAACGGCGGCGGCTTCCGGCTGGGCTTCAACGGGCATGGGGGCTCCGGGAGCGGGCGGTGGACAGCGGGCGCCATTCTACCGGCCAGGGGGCGATGACGGTATGACGGGGTATGGCGAGCGGCCGTTGCCCGCCGGGCATGGCCAGGCGCTACCCGCATGGCCTGGCTCCGGTAGCGCCGGGCCATGCCCGGCGGAGAGGTTCAGCGAACAGCCACCGGCGGTGCCTCCTGCCAGCCCAGCCCCAGGCTCTTCTGCAGCGCCACGTACCGCACCAGCAACTGCAGCCGCGCCTGGGCGGCGGCATCCTGCGCCTGCAGCCGCTGGCGCTGTACGTCCAGCAGATCGATCTGCGAGGTGGCACCCGCCTGTCGACGCTGGCTCATCAACGCCAGCGAACGGTCCGCCGAAGCCTCGGCGCGGACACTGGCCTGCAGTTGCTGCCGCGCCGCACCGAAGCGCGCCAACGCGGTGTTGGCATCCTGCAGTGCAGCCAGCACCGTGCCCTCGTAGGCCGCCAACCGGGCCTCATTGCCGGCCCGAGCCTGGGCCACACGGGCCTTGTTCACGCCGAAGTCGAACAGCGACCAGCGCAGGAACGGGGCGACGATGGTGGCGGCTGAATTCCGCCCCAGGTCGGAAACCGAGGTGGCGCCCGCGCCGATGCTGCCCAGCAGGGTCACCTGCGGAAAATATGCTGAGATCGCCTGGCCGATCTGCGCCGAGGATGCCGCCAGCTCGCGCTCAGCCTTGCGCACATCCGGCCGGCGCTGGATCAAAGCGCCCGCATCGTCCACCGGGACGCTGGCCGGCAGCACCGGCAGCGGCTGGTCTGCCGCCAACCGCGCATCCAGCGCCCCCGGCTCGCGGCCAACCATCAGGGCCAGCACATCCCGGGCTTCGTCGGCCTGTGCCTGTAGCGGCGGCAGCGCAGCCTGCTGCTGTTGCAGCTGGGCCTGCGCGCGCTCCACCTGCAGGTCCGAATCCGCACCGCGTTGGCGACGCTGACGGGTCAGCTGCAGGCTTTCATCGGCGGCTCGGAGGTTGTGCTCGGCCAGGGCGATACGCTCGCGGCTGCTGCGGTAGCCGAGGTAGACCTGGGTCAGTTCCGCGGCAAGCTGCACCTGCGCATCGGCCAGTGCTGCGGCGTTGGCCTCGGCTTCGGCGGCGGCCTGCTCGGCCGCGCGGCGTCGGCGGCCGAACAGGTCCAGTTCCCAACTGGCGTCGAAGCCGGCCACGTACAGCTCGGTGTCCAGATCGATATCGGCGAACTGCTGGCGCAGCTGCGCCACCTCCTGCGGACGGCCGTTGGCCTCGGCCACCCCGGCGATGTTCTCGCCCAGACCGCGCACGCTGTTTTCCAGCGAATCCGGTGCCCTGATGTTGGCGTAGCCCGCCGCCGCGCCCACGCTGGGCAGCTGCTCGGCGCGGCGCTGGCGCTGCAGCGCGCGCGAGGCCAGCAGCTTGGCCTGGGCGGCGCGCAGGTTGGGGCTGTTGCGCAGCGCCTCGTCCACCAGCTGGTCCAGCAGCGGATCGTTGAGCGCGCGCCACCACTGGCTGGGCGGGCTGGCAGGCTGCACGCCGGCCTGCGCCGCGCGTGGGAGCTGCGCCTGCGCGGTAGCGACCGTGGCCACGTCCGGTTTCACGTAATCCGGCCCCACCATGCAGCCCGCCAGCAGCAGCGGCAGGGTGGCCGGACATAGCCGGCGCAGAAGGAGGGAAACGGGCAAGGTCGTCGAAGTCATCAGTGCATCGCCAATGGAACGCCCTTGGGCAGGGGCTTGAGCAGGAAGACCAGTGGCAGGGTGGCCACCACGATCAGGCCGAAGATCCAGAACAGGTCGTTGTAGGCCATCACCATCGCCTGCATCTGCACCGTCTGCGCCAGCACGGCCATCGCCTGGGTGGCGTCGCCCAGCTGCTGGCCGTAGGCATGCAGCGCGTCCTGGGCGATGGTCGAGTTTGCGGTAACGCTGCTGCCGATCGCATCGATGTGCAGGGTGGTGCGGCGTTCCTGGAAAGTGGAAATGATGGCCAGCCCGATCGAGCCGCCGAGATTGCGCGCGGCGTTGAACAGGCCGGACGCATCGCTGGTGTACTCGCGCGGCACCGAGGTGATGGCCGCCTGGTTCAACGCCATCATCGCCAGCGCCAGCCCACAGCCCTGCAGCAGCTGGCCTATGACGAAGTGCGGGCCGATGCTGTCCGGAGTCAGCCCCAGATTGACGAAGCAGGCAGCGGCGAAGCACAGCATGCCGCCGAACACCATGATGCGTACGTCGACCGTTTCCAGCATCTTCGGCATCAACGGCATCAGCAGGATGGTCGGCAGGCCGGCCAGCAGCAGCACATAGCCGGCCTGCTCGGTGTTGTAGCCGGCGATGATCGCAAGGAACTGCGGGATCATGTACATGACCCCGAACAGGATCATGCCCACCGCCATCACCATCACGAACACCGCGCCGAAACTGCGCTGGAACAGGATGTTGAGGCGGATGACCGGCTCCCTGCTGGTGAACTGCGAAAGCGCGAGCAGCGCGAAGCCCAGCACCGAGACGATGCTGAGAACCACGATCATCGTCGATTCGAACCAGCGCTCGCGCTGGCCGTCTTCCAGCACCACGGTAAGCGCGGACAGGCCGGCGGTCATGCCGACGATGCCCAGCCAGTCTGCGCGCAGCAGCCCACCCCAATCAGACGTTTCATGCGGAAGGCCGAGCAGCAGCAGGGCAACCAGGCCGGCACAGATCGGCACGTTGATGAAGAACGCGTAGTGCCAGCTGACGTTCTCGGTCAACCAGCCGCCCAGCAAGGGGCCGATCACCGGGCCCAGGATGACGGTCATGCCGAACAGCGCCGTGCCCAGCGGCTGCTGCTTCGGCGGCAGCCGCGTGCCGACGATGGTCAGCGCGGTCGGGATCAGCGCACCACCGGCAAAACCCTGCCCTACCCGTCCGGCGATCATCATCGGCAACGAATCGGCCAGGCCGCACATCACCGAGAACGCAGTGAACAGCGTGGCGCAGATCAGCAGGAAAGTGCGCAGGCCCAGCGTGCGCACGAACCAGCCGGTCAGCGGAATCATCACGATTTCCGAGACCAGGAAGGCGGTGGAGATCCAGGTGCCTTCGGTGCCGCTGGCGCCCACTTCGCCCTGGATGGTGGGCAACGCGGCGTTGACGATGGAGATGTCCAGCGTAGCCATGAACGAACCGATGGTGCCGGCCGCCACGGCCAGCCAGGCCGCGACATCCGCCTTGCCTCCGGCGACAGGTGCTGCGTGGGCACGGGTGGCGTTCATCGCGCCGGCGCGGCCATGGCCTCGGCCTCGTCCTGGGTGCGCTCGCGCGCATCCTTTGCATTGCGGGTATCGACGGTCACTTCCACCGACATGCCCGGCACCAGCACCTTGCGTGCTTCAGCACCTGCGTCCACCCGGATGCGCACCGGCACGCGCTGCACGACCTTGGTGAAGTTGCCGGTGGCGTTCTGTGGCGGCAGCAGCGCGAACTGCGAGCCGGTACCCGGCGAAATGCTCTCCACCGTGCCGCGCAATGGGGTGCCTGGCAACGCATCGACCTTGATTTCGGCCGCCTGGCCGGCGCGCATAAGCCCCACCTGGGTTTCCTTGAAGTTGGCAACGAGGTACAGCGAAGCAACCGGCACGATGGTCATGGTGCGGGTACCGGCAGCAACAAACTGGCCGACCTGCACGGTCTTGTTGCCGACACGGCCATCGATGCGCGCGCGCAGCTCGGTGTCCTCAAACGCCACTCTGGCCTGCGCAGCGTCGGCCTGCGCCTGCTTCAGTCCAGCCTGCGCCTGCTCAAGCTGGGCCTGGCTGGCTTCGATCTGGCTCTGCGCGCCCTGGATCTGTGCCTTGGCCGCATCGTACTGGGCCTGGGCGCGCTCGACATCGTGGCGCAGGCTTTCGACGTGTTCATGGGTGTCGGCCCCACTGGCCGCCAGCGGGGTGAAGCGCGCCAGCTCTGACCGGCCGAAACGCAGCGAGGCGGCGGCCGCGGTGAGCTGGGTCCGTGCCTGCAGCAGGCTGGACTGCTGGCCCTGCACCCCAGCGGCAGCAGCGGCGATGTCGGCTTCGCGCACGGCGATCACGGCCTCGGCCTGGTCCAGCGTGGCACGGTAGGTGCGCGGGTCGATGCGCAGCAGCGGTTCGCCAGCCTTGACCCACTGGTTGTCCTGCACCAGCACTTCGGTGACGTAACCGTTGATGCGCGGAGCGACCGCGACAGCGTCGGCCTGCAGATAGGCGTTGTTGGTGTCCTGCAGGTAGCGGCCGACCAGCAGGTGGTAGATCAGCCAGGCAACCAGGGCGATGACCACGACGACGCCGATGATGGCCAGCGTCCAGCGCACCTTGGGGTTCTTCAGCGGCGAGGGCTTGTCCTCGGTGGAAGGCGTTTCGTCAGGGGCGGCGTCGGCGCGCTGGGGCTGTTCGGTCATTGTCTGAAGGCGGTGGTCGGTGCCATACGGGACGGTAGGGGAAGCGATGCGGAGGCAAGGTGAAAAAAACGGAGGCCATTGGCCTCCGTTTCCTGTGCGCTGACGTCTACCCGCATCCGCCGGGCATGGCCCGGCGCCACCGTCATCTCACCTGCCGGTCTTCACCTCGGTCCACAGACGGGTGTACAGCTTGTCCGTCTCCGGGGTGTTGATCGAATAGGTGAACATCTTCGCGGCCACATCGGCCGGCGGGTAGATGGTCGGGTCGGTACGGATCGCCTCGTCCACCAGCGGAGTCGCGGTCGGCACCGGGTTGGCGTAGTGGATGAAGTTGGTATTGGCCGCAGCGACCTTCGGCTCCAGCAGGTAATTGATGAACTTGTAAGCGGCCTCCGGATGCTTGGCGTCCTTCGGGATCGCCAGCATGTCGAACCACTGCGGTGCGCCTTCCTTCGGAATCGAATAGGCGACATGCACGCCGTTGCTGGCCTCCTCGGCGCGGTCGCGGGCCTGGATGATGTCGCCCGACCAGCCGACCACCAGGCAGGTGCCGCCGTTGGCCAGCGAACCGACGTACTGCGAGGAGTGGAAGTTCTGCACGTACGGGCGGATCGACTTCAACAGGTCGGCCGCCTTCTGCAGCTCGGCCGGATCGCCGCTGTGCGGGTCCAGGCCCAGATAGTGCAGTGCGATCGGGATCATGTCGGCCGGCGTGTCCAGGATGGTCACGCCGCAGTCCTTCATCTTGCTGATGTTCTCCGGCTTGAACACCAGGTCCCAGCTGTTGGCGATGTCGGTGCTGCCGCCGAAACGCTCCTTCAGCATGTCCACGTTGTAGCCGATGCCGGTGGTGCCGACCATGTACGGCACGCCGTAGCGGTTGTCCGGATCCTGGGTGGCGATGCGCTTCATCACCGCCGGGTCCAGATTGGCCAGGTTCGGGATCTTGCTCTTGTCCAGCGGCAGGAACACGCCCGCCTGGATCTGCCGGCCGAAGAAGTTCAGCGTCGGCACCACCACGTCGTAGCCGCTGTTGCCGGCCAGCAGCTTGGTCTCGACCATCTCATCGCTGTCGAACACGTCGTAGGTCACCTTGATCCCGGTTTCCTTCTCGAAGGTCGGGATGGTGTCCTCGGCAATGTAATCGCTGTAGTTGTAGACGTTCAGGACCTGGCTGTCCTGACTGCCACCGTTGCCACCGCCACAGGCGGCGAGCATGGCGGAGGCCAGGCCGAGCGTGAGGATACGCAGCTTCATCGGGTGCTCCAGAATGCGGGGAGGGGGGCCGGCTCGGGCCGGCGACGGATGCCAGCCTACCCCCCGGCGGCGGATTTTTCTATTCCACGCTTTCACACGTTCAGCAGCAGGAACTCGCGCTCCCACGAGCTGATGACACGGAAGAAGGTCTCGTACTCCTTGCGCTTGACCGAGATGTAGGCCCGGCAGAAGCGCTCGCCCAGCAGCGCCTGCAGTTCGCCGCAGCGCTCAAGCCCGTCCAGCGCTTCGCCCAGCGAGCGCGGCAGGTTGTAGCCCAGCTCCTTGGCGCTGCCGGTGACCGGCGCATCCGGCGCCAGCCGCTCGCGGATGCCGAGCAGGCCACAGGCCAGGGTGGCGGCCATCGCCAGGTAGGGATTGGCGTCGGAGCCCGCGAATCGGCTCTCCACCCGCATGTTCTCCGGTGTATCCAGCGGCACGCGCAGGCCGCAGGTGCGGTTGTCGAAGCCCCAGTGCACGTTGCTCGGCGACACCTCGCCGAACACCAGCCGGCGATAGGAATTGACGTTCGGCGCGAAGAACGCCATCGCCTGCGGCGCATACTTCTGCAGCCCCCCAAGATAATGGCCGAACACCGGGCTGAACTCGCCTTCGGCATCGGTCTCACCGGCGAACACGTTGCTGCCATCGCTCACCCGCACCAGGCTCTGGTGGATGTGCATGGCGCTGCCCGGTTCGTTCTCCATCGGCTTGGCCAGGAAAGTGGCGTACACGCCGTGGCGCATCGCCGCCTCGCGCATGGTGCGCTTGAACAGGAAAACCTGGTCGGCCAGATCCATCGCATCGGCGTGGGTGAAGTTGACTTCCAGCTGTGCCGCGCCGGATTCGTGGATCAGCGTGTCCACGTCCAGCTTCATGGCATCTGCGTAGTCGTACATCAGGTCGAGGATGGGGTCGAACTCGTTGACCGCATCGATCGAATACGACTGCCGCGCTGTTTCCGGGCGACCGGAGCGGCCGGCAGGCGGCAGCAGCGGGAAATCCGGGTCGGTGTTCTTCTGCACCAGGAAGAACTCCAGTTCCGGCGCCACCACCGGGCGCAGGCCCAGCTCGGCGTAGGCCGCCAGCACGCGACGCAGCACATTGCGCGGCGCCAGCTCATGCGGCTCGCCATTCTTGGTGTAGCAGTCATGGATGATCTGCGCGGTGGCATCGGCGGCCCACGGCACCATGCGCACGGTATCCGGATCCGGGCGCAGCATCATGTCCGAGTCCGACGGCGAGGTCAGTTCGTAGTAGTCATCCGGAAACTCGCCGGTGACAGTCGTGGCGAAGATGCCCTCGGGCAGGCGGGTACCGTAGTCGTGCGAGAACTTATCGGCGGGAATGATCTTGCCGCGCGCGTTGCCGGTGATGTCGGGCACCAGGCATTCGACTTCGGTGATACGCCGCTCCTTCAGCCAGCGCAGCAGGCTGCTCTCCTGCGGTGCGGGGGGCGTTGCCGTCTTGCGCGGGCGCGTTCGGGAACTCATCGGGAATCCAGTTGGTTCTGTTGATGCTGCCGGCAAGCTTGGCCGAACGCACGGAAAATAGCGTGATAGAACGGCGCCTGCATGACGCGCCACTCCGGGTGCCACTGTACGCCGAGCACGAAGCGGTGGCGCGGGCTGCGTGCCGCCTCGACCAGCCCGTCATCGGCGCGGGCCTCGACCTGCAGGCCGCTGGCCAGGCGGGCAATGCCCTGGCCGTGCACCGAATTGACCTGCACCCTCCCCTCGCCGTGCCAGCCCGCCAGCCACCCATCCGCCACCAGTGTGACCGCGTGGGACGGCCCGTACTGCACGTCCACGGGCGCCTGCGGATCTTCGCGATGATCGGCCAGCCCGGGTACCCGATGGACCTGTGGATGCAGGCTGCCTCCCATGGCGACGTTCAATTCCTGGAAGCCACGGCAGATCGCCAGCACCGGCAGGTCCATCGCCAGCGCCTCGTCCAGCAGTGCGAAGGCATTGGCATCGCGCGCAGGATCATGCGCATTGCCGGGCCAGCTGCGGCCACCGTCGTAATGCTGCGGCTCGATGTTGCTGACCGCACCGGTCAGCAGCAGACCGTCGAGGCCCTGCAGCCAATCGCGCGCCGGCAGCGGCGGCTGCAGGCTGGGCAGCACCAGCGGCGTGACCTCCGCCGCCTCGGCCAGGGCGCGGACATACTTCTCGCCGGCCACCGCAAAGTGATGATGGCCAAGCACCGTACTGTCGGTGGGCAGGCCCACCCAGGGCAGGCGACGCATGGGGAAACTCCTTGGCGTGCAGACACGTTACCCGCAGGTGCGCGAGTGCGGCAAGTCGTCGCCATCACGCGCGAGGTGCCAAGTATCGGCGAAACTGGGGGCGTGAACGCCGATCAACCTCCTCCGCCCCGTCTTCCCACCCTGCGCCCGCGAGGCCCGCAGTGACGTCCGCCTTTCCAGCCAGCTGGTATGCCGCCAGCCTGCCGGAGCCGGCCGCCCTGCCTCCGTTGCAGGGCGACGTGCAGGCCGATGTCGCAGTTCTCGGTGCAGGCTACACGGGCCTGACGGCGGCGCTGGAACTGGCCTCACGCGGCCAGCACGTGGTCCTGCTGGACGCCCAGCGGATCGGCTGGGGCGCGTCCGGTCGCAACGGTGGCCAAGCGCTGGTGGGCTATGGCTGCGAGGTGGACGAACTGGAACGGCAGCTGGGCCGGGACGATGCCCGCCATCTGTTCGACTGGTCACGTGACGCCGTGCAGGCCATGCGCACCCGCATCGACCGCTACGGCATCGACTGCCATTGGCGTGAGGGCCACGCCAGCGTCGCCATCCGTGCCCGCCACGAGCGCGAGCTGCGTGCCCACTGCGAGCACCTGCAACAGCAATACGATTACCCGATGCAGTGGTGGGATCGGCAGACACTGCGTGGGCAGCTGGACAGCCCGCGCTATCGCGCGGCCATGTTCGATCCACTCAGCGCGCACCTGCACCCCCTGGCGTATTCGCGCGGCCTGGCCGACGCAGCGCGCGCGGCCGGGGTGGTCATCCACGAGAACTCTGCGGTCACCCGCGTGCAGCGCGGGCCTCGTCCGGCCCTGCACACCGCGCACGGCAGCGTCAGCGCCGCGCATCTGGTGATCGCCGGCAATGCCTGGCTGCAGGGCCTGCTGCCAGTGCTGGAGCACCGCATCATGCCGGTAGGCACCTATATCGGTGCCAGTGCGTGCCTCGGCCCCGAACGGGCCCGCGCCCTGATCCGTAATGACATGGCAGTAGCAGACACTGCCTGGGCGCTGGACTATTTCCGCCTGAGCCACGACCATCGTCTGCTGTTCGGGGGCCGCGCCAGCTACTCGGCGCTACCGCCGCCCGGGCTGCGCGGGGTGATGCAGCGACGCATGCACGCGGTTTTTCCGCAGCTGGCCGACGTCGCTCTCGATCAGGTCTGGGGCGGCTATGTCGACATCACCCGCAACCGCGCCCCGCATTGGGGACGGCTGGACGGCAATCTGTACTTCGCGCAGGGATTCTCCGGCCACGGCGTGGCGGCAGCCGGACTGGCGGGTGACGTGATCGCCGCGGCAATCGCCGGCCAGAGCGAGCGCCTCGACGTGTTCCAGCGCCTGAAGCACGCGCCGTTCCCGGGCGGGCGCCTGCTGCGCATGCCGCTGCTGGTGGCTGCGATGTCGTGGTACAGGCTGCGGGATGCGTTGTGGTGACGATATCAGCGCCCTTGACGGGACTCCACGGCAGCGCGACTTGATCCCTTCACACCGATTGTTTGCATAATCTGCACAGGAGCAGGGGGAGCACGTGGATGCAGTGGTGGAAGGAAGGTCTACCGGTGAACATCCGGATCAGTCCCCAGGGACTGGTGCTGATGCTCATCTATGCCGTCGCCTGCGTGGCCACGCGCAAACTTTCGGTAGACCAGTTCTACCTGCCGGCAGGTGTGCGTGTGGCCGCCTTGCTGCTCTGTCCACCGCGCCTGTGGCCTTACCTGTTGCTGGGCGAGTACGCCTACTTCGCCCATCTGCGGATTCCGCTGCTCGAAAAATACGGGTTGGCATGGGTGCTTCTGGCCTCGGCATTTCTCATGCCGGCAGTGATGCTGATCGTACGCATGCACCGGAAGTTGCTTGCGCGCACCACGGTCCTCGGCGTGATCTCGATCGCGGTCTGTGCCGCGACGATCATCAGCCTGCTCAACCTCGGAATCTCGTACCTGCTCTGGGAGCCGCTGCATAACGCGTCGTTTATCACCAACGTAATGCGCTATGCGCTGGGCGACTTCACTGGGATCCTCATCCTGGCGCCACTCGCGCTGCTCTGGATCCGTCGCGCCGAGGAACAATGGACACCCCGGTCCGTTGCGGCCACAGTCGGAGCACTAGTAGCCATGCTGGTCATTGGCCTGCAGGCGACGCCGGTACCCGCCTCGATCACGGCCCCTGGCTCGCTGCAGTTGTTGTTGATCCTGCCTATTCCCGCAATCGCCCTGACCTGCCTGCTGGGATGGCGCGGGGCGGCCGTCGGTGTCGCCGCAGTGAACATGATTCTTGGTCTGAGCACCCCTTCTGACCACCCCGCATCATTCGATCAGGCGACCTTTGCCACCCAGCAGGCCATGGCCATCGCCAGCGTCGCCCTGTTGTTGCTGGGTGCGCGCATCACGCATTTCCAGAGCCAGCATCGGCTGCGTGAGGAAGACGGCAGAAACTCGATGAAACTGGCCCGCAGTACGCACATGGCCAGCGAAATGGATCTGCGAGAGCGAGCGGCGCACCTGCGCAGGCTGGGCGAGGGGATGGACCTGTCGCTCAACGAGATGGTGAACTGGCTGCACGCGCAAGGGCACCACGCTGTCGCCAACAGCCTGAAACACACATCAGAAGTCCATTCGCGCCAATTCCGCGCGCAGGCGAGCATGATCTACCCATCCGCCCTGGAGCGTCTCGGGCTTTACGTCGCTCTTCGTGCAGGTGGCGTGCGGGAGGCATGGGACAATACGCACCGGGTTACGCAGCCCCGGCTGACGGGCGACCCATGTCAGTTGGGAGTGGATCTGCAGCTGGCCGCATACCGGACCGTGGTGGAGGCCGTATCGTTACTGCTCAGGTATGAGCCCGGTCAGATATCCGTGCGCATCAGGTGCGGCGTCTTCAGACAGATGCACGGAGTACTGATTTCCGCCGCTCTTGTCGATCCTCACCATGCGCTTTCGCAACAGACTCAGGAACTGGTCAGTTCACAGCTATTGGGCCGGATCGTCGCCTATTCCGGGGTCGTCGATGTTCAGAAAAACAGGATCCGGATCGCCTTGCTGGATGGGCTGGCCACCTATCCGCAGGCCCCTCTGGCAGCACACCGTCCAGATGCGCCGTGGCCGTTCGACCAAGGTCGGCAATCTGCAACCTGACACAGAATTGCCAGTCAAAGCGCGATGGATGTCACTAATTCGCAGCAGTGCTGAACTGGTGTCGGCGGCAAAGAGCCAGGTAACGAAGAAGAGATCCGATTGCGTAGGCGGGAATCTGCCGATACTGTCGCCAGAGGTGTAGACGTCCAGAGTGGATGGAACGCCACCATGGTACGAGCAAGGGAGGCTTGGGATTGAACTGGTGGAAGAACGATGTCGAGCTGAGCTTCCGGATACGCCCCATCGGACTTTTCATCGCTGGGATGTACGCCGTCACGTGCTGGGCCGCTCGTCAGGTCTCGCTCGACCAGTTTTACCTGCCGGCAGGCATACGGGTCGCTGCGCTGCTGCTCTGCCCTCCCCGCCTCTGGCCCTATCTGCTGCTTGGCGAATATGCTTACTTTGCCCAGATGCGATATCCACTCATCGGGAAGTATGGGCTGGCTTGGGTGATCCTGGGCTCCGTGTTCCTCATGCCAGCGGTAGCCTTGGTCGTGCGGGCGCATCGCAGATTCATGACCGCGACAACGGAGGGCTGGCTTCTCTCGATGGCGGTTTCCGCCGCGCTCATCGCCACCGCATTGAAACTGGGCTTGGCCCACCTGCTCTCCGAGAACCCGTCTTCCGTGCCATTTGCGACACGAGCTGTCCGCTTCGTGCTCGGTGATTACATCGCAATACTGACTGTCGCCCCACTCGCACTGCTCTGGATCCGGCGCCGGTCACTGTACGAGTGGAAGTTCTGGAAGCACGCGCCTACCGTAGCCGCATTGACACTACTGATATCACTGGGCGCATTCATGGCCTCGGGTGTCGAGCTCCCAGATGCCACCAAGACATCCCTGCAACTGGTGATGGCTTTGCCGGTTGTTGCCTTGACCTGCATCCATGGCTGGCGAGGAGCAGCTGTGGGTGTTCCGCTGTTGAACATAGTGATTGCAATGACAACACCAGCATCAGGACTGCCTGGTTCGTTCGACCAGCGAACATTCATGATGCAGCAGCTCATTGCCGTTGCAGGGACGGCGCTTCTTCTACTCGGTTCCCGCATCACTCAGCACTATCATCAGCATGCGCGCCATGATCTGGATGGGAGTCAGACGGCCAGACTTTCGAGAACTGCTCATATGGCCAGCGAACTCGATCTGAGGCAGCGGGCGCTTGATCTCAGGAAGATCGCAGACGGCGTCGAGAAATCACTGAACCAGACTGCCGATCTTCTGAAAATGCATGGACACCATGCACCTGCAATGGATCTGCTGCACACCTCGACGACACATTCACGCCAGTTCCGTGAACTCACAAGCCTGGTGTATCCAACCGAAGTCGAGCAGGTCGGGTTGTATGTTGCCCTGCAGGTCAGCGGCATCAGCGAAAACTGGGACCGGACCAGCAGGGTTGCGCTCCCCCGCATGACGGGCGACCCCTGCAGGCTGAGCATTGCACTGCAGCTTGCTGCCTATCGAACCCTTACCGAAACGGTCGCACTGCTGCTCAAACACGAACGGGGGCAGATCCAGATCCAAGCACGCTGCGGCAGCCTGCATGGTCAACAGGGCATCCTTATCAGTGCATCTCTGTTGGACAGAGATCGCCACTTGTCGCTGGAAACCGCAAAACTGATCGTCGAGCGCCTGAGTTCACGTGCACTGGCCTATGGCGGTAAAGTGCAGACACGTCAAAACCGCGTAAGAGTGCTACTGCAGGAAACGGCCACGGGTGCAACCCACGGCAGCACGCATGCAGCGTGGATTGCTCGCGCCGACATCACCTGACTCTCACTCATCCGCCTCGATCAAGGAAAAGATCATGCTTCAGCGACTCGTAGCCGGCAGTTCGATCGCCCACGTTGCGTTGCTACCAGCACCATAGACGACCAGCGAGAACTCGGCTTGCCTGAGTACCACATGCCGCTGGGACTTTTCCGGCAATGCCAGCCGCTGCGACGGCAATGACACGGTAATCGGACTTTTGCCGGCCGGGAGCGTCCAGAACGTGGTGTCAACCTTGCCGATTATCAGCAGGACCTGTCCGGAGAGGTCATTCACCTGATAATAGTTGATTCCCTCACGCTCGAACCCATACACCAGCCAGTTCGGATCTGCACTCAGATTCGTCGCTGCTGGACGGGACTCACCAAGCCCCGCCTGAGCCATATGTGTTCCGTTGTCGTCACTCGGGCAGCATGCCGCCTCGGCGACGGCAGGTGCGGACAACAGAGTCATTGCAGGCATCAAAAAACGCAGACCAGAGAAATTCACACTCACCCCCGTGTTCGGTTGGACAACGCCAGGCAAACTCACTTCGCCACCCCATGACTGGATGGGCTCTCGGCCTCGCTTGCGGGCTGCCTCAGCCGGACGGAGTCAACCTCAGGCCGCCAGCAGGGTGGCGCAGCCAGCATAACCATCATCCAGCACCAGCGCCACGAGCAGAACTTCCGCCACTCCGCTCGTCGGGCCCCGACACTGAACGTGTCGGCCGGCGTTCACGCGATGACAACGCATGCGGTACCACCACTAAAGTTACGGCCGAAACCGCCGCTACCCGTGCCAAGACTTCCCTGACGTGAGCCTCCGCATCATGCCCGTCCTGCCGCAGGCCGCCGTCGATGGCGACCTCGCCGATCCGCTTCCGCAGCGGATCCTGCTGGTCGAAAACTCCCGTGCCTTCACCGGCATGCTGCGCGAGGCGATCGAACAGCGCCTGGAGCTGCCCGTCGTGGTCGCTTCCACCCTGGCCGAGGCCGACCGCCTGCTCAATGAGAGCGGCGGCTGGTTCCTGGTCCTGACCGGCCTGGTTCTGGCCGATGGCGACAGGGACGCGGTGGTCGAATTCTTCCTGAAACGCGATCTGCCCACCGTGGTGGTCAGTGGCGTGTATGACGAGGATCTGCGCAAGCGCGTGCTGCAGCAGCAGATCATCGACTACGTCCTGAAGAACACGCCCGGCAGCATCGACTATCTGGTGTGGCTGGTGCAGCGCCTGGAACGCAACCGTCGCATCGCCGCGCTGGTGGTGGACGATTCGCCCTCGGCACGCGGCTATGCGGCCGCGCTGCTGCGCATGTACGGCCACGAAGTGTACGAGGCAGCCGATGGCAATGAAGGCCTGGCGGCGATCGAGTCCCATCCTGCGATCCGGCTGGCGGTGGTCGACCAGGAGATGCCCGGCATGCAGGGCGTGGAATTCACCCGCCGCCTGCGCACCCTGCGCTCGCGCGACAAGGTGGCGGTGATCGGCATTTCCGGCAATACCGACGCATCACTGATTCCGCGCTTCCTGAAGAACGGCGCCAACGACTTCCTGCGCAAGCCCTTCTCGCGCGAGGAATTCTTCTGCCGCGTGTCGCAGAACGTGGACCAGCTGGAGCTGATCGGCACCCTGCAGGATCTGGCCACCCGGGACTTCCTGACCGGCCTGCCCAACCGCCGCTGCTTCCTGGAACAGAGCCAGCGCCAGCTGCCCCAGCTGCAGACCCATGGCCAGAGCGTGGCGGTGGCGATGATCGACATCGATCACTTCAAGCACATCAACGATACGCACGGCCATGAGGCCGGCGATGACGCCCTGCGTGCCGTGGCCGGGGCGGTGGCCGTGCATGCGCGCAGCCAGGACTTGATCGCGCGCTTCGGCGGTGAGGAGTTCTGCCTGCTGGTGCCGGACATGGAGCAGGACGAGGCAATGCTCTACTTCGAGGAACTCCGCCAGCGCATCGCGGCGCTGGAAGTGGATATCGGCACCGCCACACTGCGCATGACCGTCAGCATCGGCCTGTGCTGCCTCCGCCCGCAGCGCGATGCGCTGCATCGCCTGATTTCCGAGGCCGACCGTCAGCTGTACCTGGCCAAAGCCGGTGGCCGCAACCGGGTCAGCTGCACCACCATGGGCAGCCCGCTGCGTCCGCGCGAGCCCGCCCTGCCCTGATCGATCCGCTTTGATCCAGATCAACGCTGCCTGCCGGCAGCAGCCCTACAGTCGGCCCCGACATCACGCATGAAGGGGAGCCGGGGATGGCATTACTGGTCTGGCAGGACGATCTGAACATCGGCATCGATGTGATCGACCAACAACACCGCCGCATCATCGAGATGCTCAATCACCTGCATGTGGCCCAGGCCAGCATGCAGCGTGCTGCTGTCGGCGAAGTGATCGACGAGGTGGTTGATTACACCATGTCGCACTTCGCGTTCGAAGAAGAGCTGATGGAGGAAGCCGGCTATCCGTTCTGCGCTGCCCACAAGCGCGTGCATGAGGTCTTCATCAAGCGCGTGGCCGAGTACCGGCTGCGGTTCCAGGCCGGTGAGGACATCAGCGACGAGCTGCGCACGATGCTCTCGCGCTGGCTGTTCAACCACATCCGCGGCGACGACCAGGCCTACGCCGAACAGGTCAAGTCACATCTGAACCAGTTCACCCGTGAACACCAGGGCGGGGGCTGGCTGGGCCGCACGCTCAAGCGGATTTTCGGCTGATCAGCGCACGCGACGCTGCAGTGCCACCAGTGCGGCCAACGTCGCAATCGCGGTCAGGCACAGGTAGTAGCCGACCGCGACCAGGCCGAAGCGCTCGGCCAGCCAGGTCGCCAGGTACGGAGCGGGCGCCGCGCCGAGAATGCCGGCCAGATTGAACGACAGCGATGCGCCGGTATAGCGCACTTCGACCGGATAGATCTCGGCCAGGAATGTGCCGCAGGGGCCATAGGTCAGGCCCATCAGGAACAGACCCAGGCACAGGAAGCCCAGCACCAGCCACGGGCTGCCGGGCTGGAACAACGGCGCAAACAGCAGGCCGAAGCCCAGGATCAGCAGGCTGGCCACGATCATCGTCCGGCGGGTGCCCCAACGGTCGCCGTAGCGCGCCGACAGCGGGATGCCCAGCGCGAAGAACAGCATGGCGGCCATCTGCATCAGCAGGAACTGCTCGCGGCTGTAACCGAGTACCGCCGTGCCATGGCCCAGGCTGAATACCGTCATCAGATAGAACAGCACGAAGGTGGCGAATGCGCCCAGCGTACCCAGCAGCATCGGCACGGGATGGTCGCGCAGCACCGTCCACATCGGCAGCCGCACCGGCGCTCTGCGTTCCAGCGCCTTCTGGAAGTCCGGCGTCTCATGGATGTTCAGGCGCACCCACAGGCCCAGCCCGACCAGCAATGCGCTGGCCACGAACGGAATACGCCAGCCCCACTGCAGGAAGTCGTCCTGCCCCATGCTTCGGCCCAGCACCAGGAAGATGCCTGCCGACAGCAGGAAACCGAGCGGCGCGCCCAGCTGCGGGAACATGCCGTACCACGCGCGCTTGCCCGGTGGTGCGTTCTCGGTTGCCAGCAGCACCGCCCCGCCCCACTCGCCGCCCAGCCCCAGCCCCTGGCCGAACCGGCACAGCGCCAGCAGCGCCGGAGCCCACAGCCCGATCTGCGCATGGGTCGGCAGCAGGCCGATTGCGACAGTCGACAGTCCCATGGTGAGCAATGCCGCGACCAGGGTGGCCTTGCGGCCGATGCGGTCGCCGAAGTGGCCGAATACCGCCGAACCCACCGGCCGCGCGATGAACGCCACGGCGAACGTGGCCAGGGATTGCAGCAGCGCGGCCTGGTCACTGCTTTCCGGAAAGAACAGATGCGGGAACACCAGCACCGCGGCGGTGGCGTAGATGTAGAAGTCGAAGAACTCGATGGTCGTGCCGATCAGGCTGGCCAGCAGTACACGGCGAGGGGAATTCACGGGTGACGCGGCAGCGGTGATCGTCGACATCGGCAAGGCAGGCAATCCGGATCGTCCGATTCTGCCACGCATGACCCGGCAGGCGTGACGATGGTTTCAGCCGACACGGATGCAGCCACACGCGATGCGATGTGTTCAGGGCGGTGGTGCCGCCACTCCCTTCGGGGCGCGACCCGCTGCTACAGCTGGATCCAGGTGGCCTTGATCTCGCTGTACTTGTCGAAGGCATGCAGTGATTTGTCGCGCCCATTGCCGGACTGCTTGTAGCCCCCGAAGGGGGCGGTCATGTCACCGCCGTCCCAGCCGTTGACCCAGACGCTGCCCGCGCGCAGCTGCCGCGCAACCCGGTGTGCCCGGCCCAGGTCCCGCGTCCACACGCCCGCCGCCAGGCCGTAGCGGCTGTCATTGGCCAGGCGCACCGCTTCGGCCTCGTCGTCGAAACCCAGCACCGCCAGCACCGGACCGAACACCTCCTCGCGCGCCAGGGCCTGTTCCGGCCGGACCTGGTCGAACACGGTCGGCTGCACGTAGCAGCCGCCTGCTTCCACCTCGGCGCGGCGTCCCCCCAGCAGCAGGCGCGCTCCGTCAGCTTCGGCCATGTCGATGTCCGCCAGTACCTTGTCCACATGCGCGGCATCGACGAGGGCACCCATCGGTGCGTCGGCCTCCAACGGGTGACGCGGCTGCATGCGCTGGCCATGGGCGATCACCCGATGCACGAACTCCTCGCGGATCGAACGCTGCACCAACAGCCGCGAGCCGGCGGTGCAGACTTCTCCCTGGTTGAAGAAGATGCGCTGCGCCACCCCCTTGGCCGCCCGCTCCAGGTCGGGCGCATCGGCAAACACGATATGCGGGCTCTTGCCGCCGCACTCCAGCCAGACCCGCTTCAGATTGGAGCGCCCGGCATGCTCGAGCAGCTTGGCGCCGGTGGCGGTGGAGCCGGTGAAGGCCAGCACGTCGACATCCCTGTGCAGCGCCAGCGGCTCGCCCACGCGGGCACCATCGCCCGGCAGAACGTTGAGCACGCCATCAGGCAGACCGGCCTCGCTGGCCAGCGCTGCCAGCCGCAACGCCGTCAGCGGCGAGCGCTCGGAAGGCTTGAGGATCACCGAATTGCCCATGGCCAGCGCCGGCGCGATCTTCCAGCAGGCCATCAGCAACGGGAAGTTCCACGGCACGATGGCGCCGACCACACCCGCAGGCTCACGCGTGACCAGGCCCAGCTCCTGGGGGCCGGTCGGTGCGATCTCTCCGTACAGCTTGTCCACCGCCTCTGCGGTCCAGGCCAGGCAACGCACCACGCCCGGCAGGTCGATGCGCCGTGCATCGCGCACCGGCTTGCCCATGTCCAGCGTTTCCAGCAGGGCCAGTTCGTCGGCATGCGCTTCCACCAGCGCCGCCAATGCCAGCAGCACGCGCTTGCGTTGCGCAGGGCTCACCTGCGACCAGTGGCCGGCCTCGAAGGCGCGCCGTGCCACCTGCACGGCACGCTCCACGTCCTGCGCGTCGCAGTCGGCGACGGTGCCAAGCACGCGGCCGTCGATCGGGCTGACGCAGTCGAAGCGGGCACCGCTGGCGGCATCCACGTAGCGGCCCGCGATGAAGGCCTGGCCGGGAATGGAGAGCTGGCCGGCCAGCGCCTGCCAGTGGCTGCGGTCGGGGAAATCGGCCATGACAGGATCCTGCAGTGCGTGTCGTTCCGGTTATACCGGTGCCGCCGCGACCTCGCCGTGACAGGCCATGCCCCGTGTGCACGGCGGGCATGGCCCGGGCGATGACGGCTGCGCTACAGTCCCTGCATCGGACCCGACGGAACCGGCATGAAGAACCCCGCGAGCGACGTGCACGAGCTGGCCATCCAGCGCCCCGACTCCCTGGAGGCGTACTGGATGCCCTTCACCGCCAACCGCCAGTTCAAGGGCGCGCCGCGCATGCTGGTACGGGCCGAAGGCATGCATTACGAAGACGTGGACGGGCGCCAGGTTCTCGATGGCACCGCCGGCCTGTGGTGCTGCAATGCCGGCCACGCCCGCCCGCGCATCGTCGAGGCGATTGTCGAACAGGCACGCACGCTGGATTACTCACCCGCCTTCCAGATGGGTTCGCCACCGGCATTCGCGTTGGCGCAGCGCCTGGCCGCGCTGGCTCCGGCCGGGCTCAACCACGTGTTCTTCACCAACTCGGGCTCCGAGGCGGTGGATACCGCAATGAAGATCGTGCTGGCCTATCACCGCCAGCGCGGCGAAGGCCAGCGTACCCGTTTCATCAGCCGCGAGAAGGCTTATCACGGTGTGGGCTTCGGCGGCATGGCGCTCGGCGGCCTGCCCAACAACCGCCGCCAGTTCGGCCTGCAGCTGGCGGGCGTGGACTATCTGCGGCACACCCTGGATCTGCAGCGCAACGCGTTCAGCAAGGGCCTGCCGCGCCAGGGCGCGGAACTGGCCGACGATCTGGAGCGGCTGATCGGCCTGCACGATGCGTCCACCATTGCGGCCGTGTTCGTCGAGCCCATCGCCGGTTCTGCGGGAGTGATCCTGCCTGCGCCCGGCTATCTGCAACGGCTGCGGGAGATCTGCGACCAGCACGGCATCCTGCTGGTGTTCGACGAGGTCATCACCGGTTTCGGCCGGGTCGGCATGCCGTTCGCCGCGCAGCGTTTCGGCGTCACGCCGGACCTGCTGACCTTTGCCAAGGGAGTCAGCAACGGCGCGGTTCCGCTGGGTGGCGTGCTGGCCAGCGATGCGGTGCACGCCGGCCTGATGCAGGGCCCGGCACAGGCCATCGAGCTGTTCCATGGCTATACCTATTCGGGGCACCCGCTGGCCTGCGCGGCAGCCCTGGCCACACTCGACGTCTATGCAGAGGAGCGCCTGTTCGAGCGCGCCATCGAACTGGGCGAGTACTGGCAGGAGAGGCTGCACGCCCTGCAGGGGCTTCCCAACGTGATCGACATCCGCAACTTCGGACTGGTCGGTGCGGTCGAGCTGGCCCCGCGCAAGGATGCTCCGGGCAGCCGTGGTCACGAGGTCTACCGGCGCTGTTTCCACGACGGCGGACTGCTGGTGCGCTGTACGGGCGACATCATCGCGCTGTCGCCGCCACTGATCGTGGACAAGCCCCAGATCGACCAGATCACCAGCACTCTGGGCGAGATGATCCGGGCCACCGCGTAAGCCCGGGCCGGCGACAGCAAGCAGGTACAATGGTCGGTTCCGTTCCTGCCCGTTGCCGTGCCCATGGACATCGTCGTCAAAGAAGAACTCAAGGCCTACATCGACCCGCTCACGCCCGACGAACATGAGGCGCTGGAGCGCAGCATCCTCGCCGAGGGCTGCCGCGATGCACTGGTACTGTGGGGCGATGTCCTGGTGGATGGCCATAACCGCTACGGCATCTGCCAGAAGCATGGCCTGCCGTTCAACACGGTGCAGAACAGCCGCTTCCAGAGCATGGAGGACGTGCACCTGTGGATGATCGAACAGCACCTGGGCCGCCGCAGCGTGTCCGATTTCCAGCGCGGCGTGCTGGCCCTGCGCAAGCGCGACATCCTGTCGGCACGCAAGCAGATCGAGCAGGCCCAGCTGCAACGCGAAAGCGATGGCACCGCCGCATCGGCCGACGATGCCGGTGAAGACAGCCCACCGTGGGAACCCGCGCCGAAAATCAGCCGTGCGGAACTGGCCCGCGAAGCGAAGCTGAGCACCAGCCAGGTCGGGATGATCGAACGCATTCACGCACAGGCCGCCGCCGAAGTCGTGGAAGCGGTCAAGGCTGGCGTGATCTCGATCAGCGCGGCCGCGGCCGTGGCCGACCTGCCCGAGGAAGAGCAGCGCGCGGCAGCCGCAGGCGGCAAGGACGAACTGAAGCAGGCCGCCAAGCGCGTACGCGAGTCCAAGCGCAAGCCGCGCGCGGCGAAGCCAGAACCGGCGGAAATGGCGTTCGATGAGCCCAGCGAGGACGAGATCGCCCTGCGCGATGCGGAAGTGCTGTCCGCGCTGGAGCAACTGGGTGAGGATGCGCCGGCGCTGCGCCGACGCGTCGTCGCGCTCACTCGCGAGAACGATGCCCTGCGCACGCAGCTGGCGGCATTGCGCAGGCAGCTGGAAGCGCTGTAACGAATGGGTAGCGCTGGGCGATGCCCGGCGAGCGCAGCGGGCCCTGAAAAGCCGCCGGGCATGGCCCGGCGCTACCGATGCGCCGGCATCATCCGGTGGCGGTTAGACTGCCGCCATGACGTCCGCAATCGATCCGCGCCGCGCCCAGCTGCGACGCCTGAAAGCCATCGCCCTGGGCCTGCTGGTGTTGATGTTGGCCGGTTTTGCGGTCAGCCACTGGCAGGGCGAGCGCGGCGCCTGGGCCTGGGTATCCGCCTTCTGCGAGGCGGCAGCGGTGGGCGCGCTGGCAGACTGGTTCGCGGTGGTCGCCCTGTTCCGCAGGCCGATGGGCCTGCCGATTCCCCATACCGCCATCATTCCGCGCAGCAAGGAGCGCATCGGCGACAGCCTGGCGCTGTTCGTGCGCGATCAGTTCCTGGAACCACAGGTGCTGCTGGCCAAGCTGAAGGTGTTCGATCCGGCTGGCCGTCTCGGCAGTTGGCTGGCCGAACCGGCACGCGCACGCATGCTGGCCGACATGGCACGCGGCTGGGCGTTGCAGGCACTGGACTTCTTCGATGAACGCGCCGTGCGCCGGCAGCTGCACACGTTCGTGGTGCAGCAGTTGCGACAGTGGAACGCGGCATCCACCGCCGGCGAGCTGCTTGCCCTGCTGACCGCCGACGGGCGCCACCAGCGTGTGCTGGACGAGGGCCTGCAGAGACTGGGACGCTGGCTGGAGCAGCCGGAAGTGAAGGAGCGCGCGTCGCAGCTGATCGTGCGCTACATCCAGCGCGAATGGCCGACGCTCTCAAGCACGGTGAACTGGGTGAAACCCATCGACGAGATCGGGGACAGCCTGGCCGAGCGGCTGGCACGCGCCGTGCTGGAGGAGCTGCAGCAGGTACTGGCCGAGCCGCAGCATCCGCTGCGGCAGGATTACGAGGCGTGGCTGGGCAACTACGTCCAGCGCCTGCGCGAAGACCCGGCGCTGGCCGAGCGCATCGAACAGCTCAAGCAGGAGATGATCGACCATCCTGCCCTGCAGGAGTACGTGCAGGGGCTCTGGGCACGCATCCACGCCAGTCTGCGCGCCGACCTGCAGCGCGAGGATTCGGCGCTGGTCGGCCACCTGCAGCGCAGCCTCGCCTCGCTGGGGATCACCCTGCAGTCCGACCCGGCACTGCGCGATGCACTGAACCAGCATCTGCTGGAAGGCGCACAGCGCCTGACCGGGCGACTGCGCGAGGGGGTCACCACGCACATCGCACAGACGGTCAGGGGCTGGGACGAGCGCCATCTGGTCGAGCAGCTGGAACTGAGCGTCGGCCGCGACCTGCAGTTCATCCGCTTCAACGGCACGCTGGTTGGCGGCCTGATCGGCCTGCTGCTGCACGCGGCAACGGTAGTGTTCCGCTTCTGAGCGGCGGGTCCACTGACCTGCTGCGTGGGCACGGAACGACTCCTCTTTCGTCACGTAGCCTTGATTAACAGAATGCGAATGCCTATCATTTACTGATCGGTGGTGCGCTTGGCCGCACGGGCAAGGAAGACCTGTCCGGTGCCCATGTACAGCCCTGACCTCCGGCTGCCCGTCTGCGCGGGCAGCGCTGCATTGATGGGACACGCTGGGCGACGTGCGCGGGGCGCAAGGGGGCCGCAGGCGCGTTCGATCCCCTCCCCGACCGACAGGACCGCCGTGGACCGCTCGCCCGCAACCGCCAGCTCCCGTGTTTTCTTCCGCAACCCGCGCTGGGGCATCCTGTCGCGCGCGCTGGCCGCGATCTTCGGTGGCTATGCGCTGGCCTCCATGACCGGCGTGTTCTGTGCCGTCGTCCTGCCGGGCGCGCGGGGCCAGACCGTGCTGACCGGCATGCTGCTGGCCATCCTGGTTGCCGCCTGTGCCGCGCTGTGGGCATTCGCCACCCGCAGTGCCCTGCGTGCGTGGATCGGCATCCTCGCCCCTGCCCTGCTGATGGCCGGCATCGCGCGGCTGATGGGAGCCTGGGCATGAAGAACGGATTCCGCCAGTCGATGGCCTGGCTGCACACCTGGACCGGCCTGCTGGTCGGCTGGCTGCTGCTGCTGATCTTCATGGCCGGTACCGCAAGCTACTACCGTGAAGAGATCAGCCGCTGGATGCGCCCGGAACTGCCGGCCAGCACCGTCAGCATCGATGTGGCCGCGCAACGCAGCGTGGACTACCTGCAGGCCCATGCGGGGCAGGCCCAGACCTGGTTCGTGACCCTGCCACAGCCGCGCAACCCGGCCATGCAGCTGTTCTGGCGCCTGCCACCCGAGCTGGCCGATCCAAGCCGTGGCCGACGCGGTGCCTTCGGCGATGCCACGCTCGACCCGAACACCGGCGACGAACTGAACGCCCGCCAGACGCGCGGCGGAGATTTCTTCTACCGCCTGCATTTCGACCTGCACTACATCCCGGTGCTGTGGGCCCGTTACCTGGTCGGCTTCTGCGCCATGTTCATGCTGGTGGCCATCATCACCGGGGTGATCACCCACAAGAAGATCTTCAAGGACTTCTTCACTTTCCGCAAAGACAAGGGCCTGCGCTCCTGGCTGGATTTCCACAATGTCAGCGCGGTGATGGCGCTGCCCTACCACGCGATGATCACCTACACGGGCATCGTCACCCTGATGATCATGTACCTGCCCTGGGGCGTGAAAGTGGCCTACCCGCAGGATGAGGACAAATTCTTCAGCGAAGCCTTCGGTGGCCTGCCTGAAGTAACCGCGCCGGCCGAAGGCCGCGCCGCGCCGCTGCCGATCGCCCGCCTGCTGGACGATGCGCGCGCCCACTGGCATGGCGCCGAAGTGGCCGGCTTCACCGTGTCCAATCCGGGCGCGCGCAACGCGGTCATCGACATCCGCCAGCGTGACGGAAAGCGCCTTTCCATTGACACGCCTTCGCTGCGTTACGACATGGTGGACGGCAGGCTGCTGGAACAGACCCCGGCCTCCGGTGGTGCCACCGCCACCCGTGGCGTGCTGTATGGCCTGCACTTGGCGCGCTTCGCCGACTGGGGGCTGCGTGCGCTGTTCTTCCTGTCCGGCCTGGTCGGCTGCCTGATGGTGGCCAGTGGCGTGGTGCTGTGGGCAGTGAAGGAACGACCGAAGCACGCCAAGAGCGGGCGCACCGGCTTCGGCCTGCGCCTGGTCGATGCGTTGAACATCGGTACCGTGGCCGGCCTGCCGATCGCCTTTGCCGCCTACTTCTGGGGCAATCGGCTGCTGCCGCTGGATCTGGCCGATCGCTCCAATGCCGAAGCCAACGTGTTCTTCTATGCGTGGGGCGGCGCCCTGCTGGCCGCGTTCGTCTGGCCGAAGCGGGTGATGTGGACGTGGCAGCTGTACCTGGGCGCAGCCGCATTCGCGCTGGTTCCGGTGGTCAACGCGCTGACCACCCACGCCCATCTGGGCATTACCCTGCGCAGCGGCGACTGGGTGCTGGCGGGCTTCGACCTGTCGATGATCGCCTTCGGTGCGATGCTGGCGCTGTGCGGCTGGCGCATGCAGCGCTGGACGCCACCGCTGTCTGCGGCCGAGAAGAAAAAACGTGCCGCAGCAACCGTTGCGCCCAGGGCACCGACCGAAGCCACCGAAGTGGAGGCCAGCGCATGATGCTGCTGGCGCTGGCGCTTTCCTTCTCCGCGTTCACCGCATTGTCGCTGGCAATGGAAAGGCACCAGCACGATCTGCACGGCAAAGCCGCCGTTCCGGCACGGCGCGCCCAGTGGCGGGTGCTGGGCTGGTCGCTGCTGGCGGTCACCTTCGCCCTGTGCGTTGCCGACCATGGCTGGGCCATGGGCCCGGTGCAGTGGCTGGGCGTGATGACGGTGGGCGGCGTGACGCTGTCGTTCGGGCTGTATCCCTACCGCCCGCGGTGGATCGTGCCGCTGGCGATCACCCTGCCGTTGCTGGGCCTGGTGGTGGCGCTGGCATAGCCGGTAGCGCCGGGCCATGCCCGGCGAACCTTCAACCCAGACGCTTCAACTCCCACGCACGGTGGATGCGTGCGTTGCGCTCGAAGTCCGGACCGATGGTACGCGCAGTGATCTCACGGCACTGGGCGAACTCGGCGATCGCGTTCTCTTCCAGCTTGAAACGGCGGAAGTTGTTGGAGAAGTACAGAACGCCTGCCGGTGCCAGCCGTGCCACCGCTGCACGCAGCAGCCGCAGCTGCTCGCGCTGCACATCGAAATCATCGGCGCGGGCGGAGTTGGAGAACGTCGGCGGATCGCAGAAGATCACATCGTACTGTCCGCGGTCGGCTTCCAGCCAGGCCATCGCATCGGCCTGCACCAGAAGATGCTGGTTGCCGCCCTGACCATTCAGGGCCAGGTTGTCGTAGCACCATTGCAGGTAGGTAGCGGACAGGTCGACGCTGGTGGTGCTGGCCGCGCCGGCCACGGCTGCCTGCACGCTGGCCACGCCGGTGTAGCAGAACAGGTTGAGGAAGCGCTTGCCACGCACCTGCTCGGCCATCATCCGGCGCAGCGGACGATGGTCCAGGAACAGGCCGGTATCGAGATAGTCGAACAGGTTCACCTGCAGCAGCGCATGATTCTCGCGCACCACCACGAACTCGTCGCGCTGCTCGAGACGGCCGTACTTGCTGCCGCCCTTGCCACGCTCGCGTGACTTCATCGATACCTGTTCGGGCGGCACGCCGAATACCTCACGCGCGGCGGCCAGCAGTTCGTTGCGGCGGCGGCGCACGTCGTTCTCGGGAATCGCCGCCGGTGCAGCGTATTCCTGCACGTGCAGGAAGGTACGGCGCTGTCCACCGTCCTCTTCGTAGACATCGATGGCCGCCGCGTATTCCGGCAGGTCCGCATCGTAGGCGCGGAAGCAGGTGATGTCCTCGCGCGCGCGCCAGCTCTTGAACTTCTTCAGGTTCTTGCGCAGGCGGTTGGCCACCATCTGCGCACCTTCGCTCAGCTCCCGCGGCTGTGCCGGATCACGCCCCGGCACCGCGATCGGGTCGCAGACGATCAGCGCGCATTCCAGCGCGCCATTGAACATCTGGTACTTCTTGGCCGCACGAAGACCCGTGGCGAAGGCCAGCTCGTCGTTGCCGCACAGCAGGCTGGCGCGCCACTGCGGCACCGCCTTCTGCAGCGCGTTGCCCAAGGCGCGGTACAGCGCCGGATCGGCGGCCAGGCGCTCGTCGTAGGGCGGGTTGCAGACCACCGCACCGATCTCCTGCTCCGGCGAGGTGAGCTCGGATACGTCGGCGCGGGTGAAGCGGATGGCGTGGGCCACGCCCGCCACTTCGGCATTCTCGCGTGCCGCTTCGATCGCCGTCGGATCGATGTCGCTGCCGTGGATCACCGGCTTCAGCGCGGCCAGGCCGGTGGCCTCGCGCTCGCGCGCCTCGCTCTGGATCGCCTTCCAGGCCACCTTGTCGAAGCCCAGCCAGCGGCTCGGCGGCAGGCTGCCGTGGCGCATCAGGCCCGGCGCGACGTCGGCCGCCATCAGCGCGCCTTCGATCAACAACGTGCCGCTGCCGCACATCGGGTCCAGCAGGCCACCACCGGCGGCATGCAGACGCGGCCACTGCGCCCGCAGCAGCAACGCGGCCGCCAGGTTCTCCTTCAGCGGCGCTTCGTGCGCGGCCCCCCGCCAGCCACGGCGGTGCAGCGGGCCGCCGCCGAGGTCGATCGACAGCGAGGCACGTCCCTTGCGCAGCGACAGGTTGACGCGCACATCCGGCAGATCGGTGTTGACCGACGGCCGCTCCAGGCCCTCATCGCGCATGCGGTCGACGATGGCGTCCTTGATCCGCTGCGCGGCAAAGCGGGCGTGGGTGATCTTGTCGCCGGACACATGCGCATCCACCGCCAGGGTCATCTCCGGCTTGATGTGCTCATGCCACGGCAGCGCACGCACGCCGTCATACAGCGCCTGCTCGTCGGGGCATTCGAACTCGTCGATCGGCCACAGCACGCGGCTGGCCAGGCGTGACCACATCACGATCCGCAGCGCCTGCTCCAGCTCGCCCTCGGCATTGACGCCGGCAATGGTGGCAGTGGCCTTGTCCAGGCCCAGGGCCGACAGTTCATCGGCAAGCAGGTATTCCAGGCCCTTGGCGCAGGAGACGAAGAATTTCACGGGATCGGTTCGCAGGTGGTCGGGCGCGGCAGGGGAGCCGCGCCAGTCGGAAAGGAGGGCCGTGGGCACGGCCGGCAGGCCCGCGCCGGGGGCGGCGGGGCTGCCATTGTAGTCAATGCGGGCCGGCGCGCCGTGCGCCCCGGCTTCACAGTTGGCGCAGCAGGCGCTCGAAGGCGTGTGCGGATGCCTCCACGTGCCGCTCCAGGCGGTGGCCATCGTCCACCAGCAGCAGCTGTGCCGAGCGCGCCTGCGCCCAGGCGATCACCCCGGCGGCAGGCACAACATCATCGTGCCAGGCCTGGACCACGGTGGTGGGGACCGCTGCGGCGTCCAGCGCCGGCATGGGCCCCATGGTGGTCGGCGGGACCATCAGGAACAGGCCCGCCACCGGTACCTGCAACGAGGCGATCGCAGAGATGTAGGCGCCCAGGCTGGAACCCGCCAGCACCAGCGGCCCTTGTGCCGACGCATGTGCAGCGCGTTCCAGCAGGCGCTGCAGACGCCCCGGCACGTCACCGACGCGGCTCACTTCGCTCATCGCGTCCAGATCGGTGTAGTCCGGCCGCTCATGGGTCCAGCCCAGGCGCTGGGCGACCTCGGCCAGTGCCGTGACCTTGGTGGCCTCCGGCCCGCTCTCGAAGCCATGGGAGAGGATGCAGTGACCGCGGCTCACGCGCACGCTCCGCAGGCGCGCGCCGACAACGAAAGAGAATGCAGGTTCATTGCGCAATGCTAGCATCGCCGCATGCCCAACCCGCTCCTGCCCGGCCTGCTGCTGCAGCCCCTGCCCTATCACGACCTTCTGCCGCTGCGCGCGCCGGACACGCTGGAGATGGTGGTGATCCACTGCACCGAGCTGCCCGACCTGGCCACGGCCCGTGCCTATGGCGAGCGGGTGCTGTACGACAGCGGCGCCGGCAACAGCGGCCATTTCTACATCGACCGCGACGGCAGCGTCGTGCAGTACGTGGCCCCTGAGCGCGTGGCCCACCACGTCCGCGGCATGAACGCACGGACGCTGGGCATCGAGCTGGTCAACAGCGGGCGCTACCCCGACTGGTTCGACAGCCGTCACCAGGCGATGGACGAGCCGTACACCGAGCCGCAGCTGCAGGCCCTGGAACAGCTGCTGCTGGCCTTGGTGGCGCGCTACCCGTCACTGCAGCGGATCGCCGGCCACGACCAGCTGGACCGGGAACAGGTGCAGGCCAGTGACGATCCGACGTTGAGCGTGGCCCGCAAGCGCGATCCGGGGCCGTTGTTTCCGTGGGCTCGGATGCTGGCGAAGGTGCCCCTGCAATCGATCGGGTAACCGGCAGGACTGCCGCCTGAAGGGGGCAGATCCGTTCTGCGCGGGAAAACGGATCTGACCCCGGTTCTGTCTCAGGTACCGCTGGCGACCGGTCGGCTGCTGTCGCTCACCCAGCCGCTCCAGGAATCGGCATAGATGCGCGCCCCGGACAGGCCCGCCGCTTCCATCGCCAGCAGCAGATGGCACGCCGTCACGCCGGAACCACACATCAGTACGACCTGCTGCGGATCGCGATTGCCGATGATGCCCTGCAGCTCGGCACGCAGCTCCTGCGTATCGCGCATGCGGCCATCGAGCACATTGGATGCGAACGGGCGGTTGACCGCGCCGGGCACGTGGCCGGCGACCGGATCCAGCGGTTCGACCTCACCGCGGAAGCGCTCTCCCGCGCGGGCGTCCAGCAACCAGCCCGGCGCATGCTTGAGCCGGGCGGTGATCTCGTCGGCATTGGCGATCTGCGTGGTGTCAAAGCGCCCCGGATAGGCCGGCTGGGCCGGAACCTCGCCCGCACCGGTCGCCAGCGGCAGCCCCGCTGCCTGCCAGGCCGCAATGCCTCCATCGAGCACCGCCACCCGCGCGTGGCCCATCAGGCGCAGCAGCCACCACAGGCGCGCGGCGGCCATGCTGCCATCGCTGCCGTCGTAGACCACGACCTGGGTCTCCGGGGCGATACCCCAGCGACCCAGCCGTGCGGCGAACGCGTCGCTGTCCGGCAGCGGGTGGCGACCGTGGCCGGCACGGGTGAGGTCGGACAGATCCCGGTTGAGGTCGGCGTACACCGCACCGGGGACATGACCGGCCAGGTACTGGCCCTCGCCCGCCTGCGGATCGCCCAGCGACGCGCGCGCATCGACCACACGCACGGCGGTGCTCGCCGTTGCACGGGCGTCGACCACGCGCACGTCCTCGCCCAGTGCAGCGGCGAGGGTGGCGACATCGACCAGGGTGGTCCACGGCGGATCGATCGGCTTCATTGCACTTGCTCCAGGCGGCGACGCAGGTTGTAGAGAATGGCCGCCGTCGCCCCCCAGATCCGCTGGCCAGGCCAGCCGTACTCGAGCACATGACGGATGCGGCCACGATGATTGATTTCGACCTGGCGCAGGTTGTCGGCCGCCATCAGGTAATCCAGTGGCACCTCGAACACCTCGGCCACTTCACTGGGCTGAGGCACGGGCACGAAATCCGGATCGACCACCGCCACCACCGGGGTGACACGGTAACCGGTGATGGTCACGAACGGATCGAGGTAGCCCAGCGGCTGCACCTGCGCAGGCGCCAGCGCGATTTCTTCCTGGCTTTCGCGCAGCGCTGCGGCCAGCGCATCGCGATCATCCGGCTCGGTACGGCCGCCGGGAAAGCCGACCTGGCCGCCGTGCTGTCGCAGGGTTTCAGTGCGACGGGTCAGGATCACCTGCGCGCCGCTGGCACGCGGCACGATGCCGGCCAACACCGCCGCTTCCACCGGCGGACCCGGCGGCAGCAGGTCGATCAGTTCACTGCGGTTCCAACCGTCACCGGCGGGCGGGGCGGCCAGCGGATGCAATGCGCGCAACAGGCGATCATGGTCGGCCAGCGAGCCGTGCAGCGATTGCTGCAGCTGCTCGCGCAGCGGCAGCACGCGATGCAGGATGTGGCTGCGTTCGCTGTCGCTCATCGACGACCACCGTGTGATCTCGTCGATGTGCCGCCGGCAACCGCGGCACAGCCGGTTGCCATCCAGCTTGCACGTTCCGATGCAGGGGCTTGCGACAACACGCGCCGGGTCTTCCGTAGTTTGCACGTTGCAACAGTAGCGCGATTGCGCTGAATTTGCGCGGGCTGAAGATGCGGCATGCGGTCCTTCGCCGCGCGCCTTCGCCGAGCATGGCCCGATGCTGCCGGCCGCGCGCGGCGCAAACAAAAACGCGCCGGTGGGATCACCGGCGCGTTGATGTTGATGCGGAGGCTTACTTGACGCTGACCAGCTTGATCTCGAACTGCACGGCCACGTTCGGCGGGAACGGGGTGCGCGGGTCGGCACCGTACGCCTGGTCCGGCGGCAGGGTGACTTCCCACTTCGAACCCGCCGGCATCTGCAGCAGGGTCTCACGCATGGCCTTCATTTCGACTTCGCTGACCTTGATCGACGGAATCTGCTGGGCCGGGCGGGCCTCGGTCGGGCGCTGGCCGTACGGGAACGGACCGGCAACTTCCAGCTGCACGGTGCTGGCCTGGGTCGGCTTGGCACCCTTGCCGGCTTCGATCACGCGGTACTGGACGCCGCTCGGCAGGGACTGCACGCCGGCCTTGGCCTTGTTCGCCGCGATGAACTGATCGCTCTTGGTCTTGTTTTCGGCAGCGGCCTTTTCGTACTCGGCCTTGGCGGCCTGGGCACGACCCTGCTCGCGCTTCTGGAACGCTTCAACGGCCGGCTTCAGCTGCTCGGCGGTGATCGCCGGCTGCTTCTTGGCGTAGGCGTCCTGCAGACCCTTCACCACCGAGTTGATGTCCAGCTGCTCACCACGACCGGTCAGCTCCGCCAGGTTGTTGCCGTAGTCGTAACCGAAGTAGTAGCTCAGCTTGCCCTTTTCGGACGAGACGTCCTGGGCGAAGGCATTGCCCGTCAGGGCCAGGGCCGCGACGGCGACCGCGATAGAACGCAACTTCATCAAACAGTTCTCCAGGGGTGGTAACTCAGGGACGTTCTGCGCCGCCCTGAGGCGACGGGTTAGGATAACGGCCACAACGTGTAACCGCTACTCACCACGCAGGCTATGACCTGTCTGCGCGGGCAGAGTTCAAAATCACTCTTTTTTAACGTTCCAGGAGTTTCACCGTGGCCGATGACCTGATCGCTGTCACCGACGATGGCGCCATCCGCACCGTGACCGTCCAGCGCCCGGACAAGCTCAATGCCCTCAATGCCGCGACCCTGCAGGGTCTGGCCGATGCGTTCAGGGACGCCGCGGCCGACCCCGAGGTGCGTGTGGTGGTGCTGACCGGTGCCGGCCAGAAGGCCTTCGTCGCCGGCGCCGACATCGCCGAGATGAACACACTCAGTGCGGTTCAGGGACGTGATTTCTCCCTGCTCGGCCAAGGACTGATGCGTCAGATCGAACGCATGCCCAAGCCGGTCATCGCCCGCGTCAACGGTTTTGCCCTGGGCGGCGGCCTGGAACTGGCGCTGGCCTGCCATCTGCGCGTTGCCGCTGACTCGGCCAAGGTCGGCCAGCCGGAGATCAATCTCGGCCTGATCCCCGGCTTCGGCGGCAGCCAGCGCCTGCTGCGCCTCTGCGGCCGGGCTGCCACCCTGGAACTGTGCCTGCTGGGTGCGCCCATCGATGCCGCCCGTGCGCTCGCGCTGGGCATCGTCAACGAGGTGGTGCCGGCGGCCGATCTGGACACCCGCGTGCAGGACATCGCCCGGCAGCTGGCACGCTCGGCGCCCCTGGCGCTGCGCGCCCTGCTTGATGCGGTCCACATCGGCGGCGAGTGCAGCCTGGAGGCGGGACTGGAGTACGAAAGCGCGCAGTTCGGCCTGCTGTTCGCCACCGAGGATATGCGCGAAGGCACCGGTGCCTTCCTGCAACGCCGTCCCCCCGCCTTCCAGAACCGTTGACCCCATGGCATCCCGACCCAACCCCGCGCTGCTGTTCGCCCGGGTCCAGGCAGACGATCTTGATGGTGCCCTGCAGGCCGGTCTGATGGACTATGTCGCCAACGAAGGCGACACACACGAGGTTCCCGGGCACCCGGAACTGCCGGAGGTGCTCAGCCAGGCGCGGCAGCAGTTGCAGCGCGCGTGGGCCGCACGTGACCGTTACCGCGCACGCGCGGTGCGCCTGGCCCGCCGCGACGCCGAACGCGATGCGCGTCGCACGCCGCGCCCGGCGCCGGACGTGAAACCTGCGCTGCCCGCCGCCGCTGCCGCCATCCTCGCCCGTGCCAAGGCACGCGCCACCGGCAAGGAGCGCTGATGGCCACCGCGAAGAAGGCCGCCCGCGCGCCAGCGCGGCGTGGCAGCAGCATGCCGCGCGCCGACGTGGTGGAAATGTTCACGCGCCTGCGCGAACTCAACCCGCATCCGAAGACCGAACTGGAATACAGCTCGCCGTTCGAACTGCTGGTGGCGGTGGCGTTGTCGGCGCAGGCCACCGATGTCGGCGTCAACAAGGCCACGCGTCGCCTGTTCCCCGTTGCCAACACGCCCGCGCAGATCCTGGCGCTGGGCGAGGACGGACTGAAGAAATACATCGCCACCATCGGCCTGTTCAACGCCAAGGCGAAAAACGTGATCGCCACCTGCGCGATCCTGCTGGAGAAACATGGCGGTGAAGTACCACGCGAACGCGAGGCACTGGAAGCCCTGCCCGGCGTCGGCCGCAAGACCGCCAACGTCGTGCTCAACACGGCTTTCGGCGAACCTGTGATGGCGGTGGATACGCACATCTTCCGCGTTGCGAACCGCACGGGACTGGCGCCGGGAAAGAACGTGCGCGAAGTCGAGGACAGGCTGGTCAAGGCGATTCCTGATGAATTCCTGCTCGACGCACATCACTGGTTGATACTGCACGGACGCTACGTCTGCAAGGCACGCAAGCCGGACTGCCCGGGATGCGTGATCGCTGATCTGTGCCGCTTCAAGGACAAGACACCGGCCCCCTGAGGCATCCCGCAGCGCCTGCGGGTAAATGCCATCGCAGCGCAATCCCCACGTCATATCGGCCCGGCATCAATGCCGGGCCCAGTCGTGGCAAGGGTCGCGGCGGACAGACTGCGCGCGGAAACTGTCACATTTACGCAATCTTTACCTTCTAGCCTGCGCGCATCTTCCCACCTGCCTGCAAGGCTCCTCTCCATGAAACTGCATCACCAACTCCTGACGGTGGCCGTGGCCGCTGCGCTCTATGTGCCGGCTGCCCACGCTGAAGTCGCCATCGACGTGATCGGCGGTTCGGAAATCACCTTCGAAGGCCTGGTCCAGGCCGACGGCAACTGGTTCCACAACGACGTCGTGGACCTCAATGGTGGCGATGCCGGCAATGGCAAGGACAGCGAGTTCGAGCTGCGCCGCGCCGAGCTGGTGCTCAAGGGCAAGGGCCCGGGCAACGTGGAGTGGGTGCTCGGCTACGACGCCAAGGCGGACAAGTTCCTCGACACCAACGTGAAGTACAAGCTGCTGGGCAATGCCAACCATTTCATCCAGGTCGGCCAGTTCAAGCAGCCCAACAGTCTGGAAGAGCTGTCCAGCACCAAGAACAACGACTTCATCTCCAAGGCCGCGGTCACCAACACCTACGCGATCGCCCGCCGCCTGGGTGGCGCCTACAGCTACGGCCAGGACAACTGGTCGGTCACCGCCAGCGCCTTCGGCCGCGAGCTGACCCGCAACCTGGCCCATGGCAGCGGCTACGGTGCGCGTGGCACCTGGGCTCCGATCAACGAGAAGGGCCAGGTCCTGCACTTCGGCCTGAGCTACGTGGACTACGACGCCGACGCCGACACCCTGCGCGTGCGCGCACGTCCGAACGCCGACCTGGCCACCGCCCGCCTGATCGACAGCGGCAACCTGACCGACACCGACCGCATCAGCACCGTCGGCGCCGAAGCCATGTACTTCCAGGGCCCGTTCAAGGCCCAGGCCGAGTACTACACCAGCAAGGCCAAGCGCTACGACCACGACAACTACACCAGCGACGGCTACTACATCAGCGGCCTGTGGAATGTCACCGGCGAGACCTGGAGCTACAAGGGTGGCACGCCCGGCACCGGCCTGCCGAACAACCCGGCCAGCGGCCAGTGGCAGCTTGGCGTGCGCTACGACCACATGGACCTCAACGACGGCAACCTGGCCGCGAACCCGGTCGCCGGTCGCCCGCCGATCGTCGATGGCGTGCTCGGCGGCAAGATGGATGTGTGGACCGTCGGCGCCAACTGGTACTGGCGCTCGAACTTCAAGCTGATGCTGAACTACGTGAAGGTCGACAGCAAGAAGTACAGCTCCAGCGCCCGCGGCTTCGTCAATGACGATCCGAACATCCTGGAAGCCCGCGCGCAGTTCTTCTGGTAAGAGCCCGCGTCATCGCATCACGCACCGGCAAGGGCACGACTGCGGTCGTGCCCTTGCCACGTGCGGTGACGCCTGTAACGCAGCGCGATCCCCCCATCCGATGTCACACCGGCGTCATATGACAGACCTTTCCGTGTCACGGAATGGTTATGGAATGTGCACCGATACGTTGGGCAACCGCCCTTCGACCACCCCAGGAGTCTCTCCCGTGATCCACGCCTTCAAGTCGCGCGCCGCTGTCGCCATCCTGGCCGCGTCGTCCGTGTTCGCCGCCAATGCTGCCGATGTCACCGGCGCGGGCGCCTCCTTCATCTACCCCGTGATGTCCAAGTGGTCGGCGGACTACAGCACCGCCACCGGCAAGAAGGTCAACTACCAGTCGATCGGTTCCGGCGGCGGCATTGCCCAGATCAAGGCAGCGACCGTCGATTTTGGTTCCTCCGACGCGCCGCTGAAGCCGGAAGAACTGGCTGCCGCCGGCCTGGCCCAGTTCCCGTCGGTGATCGGCGGCGTGGTGCCGGTGATCAACGTCGCCGGCGTCGCACCGGGTGCGCTGAAGCTCGATGGCCCGACCCTGGCCAACATCTTCCTGGGCAAGATCACCACCTGGAACGATCCGGCCATCACTGCACTGAACCCGGGCCTGACCCTGCCCAGCGGCAAGATCACCATCGTGCACCGCTCCGACGGTTCGGGCACCACCTTCAACTTCGTCAACTACCTGTCCAAGGTCAGCCCGGAGTGGAAGAGCAAGGTCGGTGAAGGCACCTCGGTGCAGTGGCCGGCGGGCATCGGCGGCAAGGGCAACGAAGGCGTGGCCGCCTACGTCAAGCAGATCAAGGGTGGCATCGGCTACGTCGAGCTGTCCTATGCGCTGCAGAACAAGATGTCGTACGCGGCAATGAAGAACGCCGCGGGCAAGATCGTGCAGCCGTCGGACGCCTCGTTCTCGGCCGCCGCCGCCAGCGCCGACTGGGCCAATGCCCGTGACTTCTACCTGGTGATGACCAATGCCCCGGGTGCCGATGCGTGGCCGATCACCGCCACCAACTTCATCCTGGTCCGCAAGCAGCCGAAGAACGTCGCCGGTGCCAAGGCCACGCAGGAGTTCTTCCGCTGGATCTACAGGAACGGCGACCAGCAGGCCAAGCAGCTTGATTACGTCCCGCTGCCGGACACCCTGGTCCGCCAGATCGAGACCTACTGGACCCAGAACCTGAAGTACTGAGCAAGACCTCCCCCGCAGGAGCGGGGCCGACGGGTCCTCTCTCCCCCGCCGGCCCCACCGGGCGCGAGATCCTCGGGATCTCGCGCTCTTCTCGTTTGTGGGGTCCGGCCTTCCACCGGACCGGCGACCCTGCCGGTGCGCAGATCGGGCGGCCGCGGCGGTCTCCGGGGATGTCCGCAGTGGGCGACGACCCTGTGAAACCCTTGTCGGAACGTGATCCAGGACACCTCTGTCATGGACGTCATACGGCTGTAACAAAAACATCATTTCATAGCCGCATCCGCCGACGCCGTCGGCTCTTCCCCGCTATGGAGTGACCATGAAACTGCACTCGGCCGGCCTCGCCGCCCTTTCCCTGGCCATTGCCCTGGGCCTGTCGGCCTGCGGTGGCGACAAGCAGGCCGCGCAGCAGCCGGCCGCCGACGGTGCCGCTGCCCCGGCTGCCGCCGGTGCGAAGGTGACCGCCGAAGTCTCCGGCGCCGGCGCGTCCTTCATCTTCCCGCTGGTGTCGAAGTGGTCGGCCGACTACAACGCCAGCACCGGCGCCAAGATCAACTACCAGTCCATCGGTTCCGGCGGCGGCATCGCCCAGATCAAGGCCGGCACGGTCGACTTCGGCTCGTCCGACAAGCCGCTGAGCAGCGAGGAGCTGGCGCAGGCCGGCCTGGCCCAGTTCCCGTCGGCCATCGGCGGCGTGGTGCCGGTCGTCAACATCGAAGGCCTGGAAGCGGGCAAGCTGCGCCTGAGCGGCGCCCTGCTGGCCGACATCTTCCTCGGCAAGGTCAAGACCTGGAACGACCCGGCGATCGTCGCTGCCAACCCTGGCGTGACCCTGCCGGACGGCAAGATCACCATCGTCCACCGTTCGGACGGCTCGGGCACCACCTTCAACTTCTCCAACTACCTGTCCAAGGTCAGCCCGGAGTGGAAGAGCAAGGTCGGCGAAGGCACTTCGGTGCAGTGGCCGGACGGTGTGGGCGGCAAGGGCAACGAAGGCGTCGCCTCGTACGTCAAGCAGATCAAGGGCTCGATCGGCTACGTCGAACTGGCCTACGCGCTGCAGAACGCCATGCCGTACACCTCGCTGCAGAATGCCGCCGGCACCTGGGTGCAGCCGAGCGCGGAGACCTTCGCCGCTGCGGCCGCCAGCGCCGACTGGGCCAGCGCCAAGGACTTCAATCTGGTCATCACCAATGCTCCGGGTGAGCAGGCGTGGCCGATCACCGCCACCAACTTCATGCTGATGCAGAAGCAGCCGAAGGATGCCAAGCGCAACCAGGACACCCTGGCCTTCTTCAAGTGGGCCTTCGAGAACGGCCAGGCCCAGGCCAACGAGCTGCACTATGTGCCGCTGCCGGCCGAACTGGTCACGCAGATCGAGGCCTACTGGGCGACCGAACTGAAGTGATGGATCCGACGGTGCCCGCCGCGTGCGGGCACCGTGTCTTCCACGCCGTGCCGCCCCGCCCCTTCCTGGCCCTGCCGTCCCCATGAATGCCATCGCCCAGCCTGTAGCCGCCCCGTCCACGCGTGACGCGCGTGATGCCCGCAACGACAAACTGTTCCGATGGGTGCTGGTCGGCACCGTCATCTTCGTCCTGATCGCCCTGGCCTGCGCGGCTCTGTCGATGCTGTGGGGCGGCCGTCATGCCCTGCAGATGCAGGGCCTGAGCTTCTTCTTCTCTTCCGACTGGAATCCGGTCGAAAACAAGTTCGGTGCGCTTGCTCCGATCTACGGCACCCTGGTCACCGCGCTGATCGCGATGGTCATCGCCGTGCCGGTCAGCTTCGGCATCGCCTTCTTCCTGACCGAAGTGGCGCCACGCTGGCTGCGGGGGCCGGTCGGCACCGCCATCGAACTGCTGGCAGGCATTCCCTCCATCATCTACGGCATGTGGGGCCTGTTCGTGCTGGTACCGGTGATGACCGAGTACGTCACCCCGTTCCTCAACGAAACGCTGGGCGAATGGCCGGTCATCGGCCCGATCTTCCAGGGCCCACCGCTGGGCATCGGCATGCTGACCGCCGGCTTCGTGCTGGCCATCATGGTCATCCCGTTCATCTCTTCGGTCATGCGCGAGGTGTTCCTGACCGTACCGACCCGCCTGAAGGAATCGGCCTATGCGCTGGGGTCGACCAAGTGGGAAGTGAGCTGGGACATCGTGCTGCCCTACACCCGTTCGGCGGTGATCGGCGGCGTCTTCCTCGGCCTTGGCCGCGCACTGGGCGAGACCATGGCCGTGGCCTTCGTGATCGGCAACAGCGTGCGCCTGTCGCCGTCACTGCTGGAGCCGGGCACCACCATCGCCGCCCTGATCGCCAACGACTTCGGCGAGGCCACTGAAACCTACCGCTCGGCGCTGCTGCTGCTTGGCTTCGTCCTGTTCATCGTCACCTTCGTGGTGCTCGCCATCGCCCGCCTGATGCTGATGCGCCTGGCCCGCAAGGAGGGCAACTGATGTCCACCACCGCTGACTCGCTGTACCTGCGCCGCCGCATCGGCAATGTCGTCGCCATCGCGCTGTCCTGCGCCACCGCGCTGTTCGGTCTGTTCTTCCTGGGCTGGATCCTGTTCACCCTGGCCGCGAAGGGCCTGGCCGGCATCAACCTGGACCTGTTCACCAAGATGACACCGCCGCCGATGCAGGAAGGCGGCCTGGCCAACGCCTTCTTCGGCAGCGCGGTGATGTGTGCGCTGGCGATCGGCATCGGCACCCCGCTGGGTGTCCTGGCCGGCACCTGGCTGGCCGAGTACGGCAATGCCCGCAAGGCCGGCACCGTGGTCCGCTTCGTCAACGACATCCTGCTGTCGGCCCCGTCGATCGTGCTGGGCCTGTTCGTCTACACCCTGTACGTGATGCAGACCGGCGGCCAGTTCTCCGCCTTCGCCGGTGCGCTGTCGCTGGCCTTCATCGTGCTGCCGGTGGTGGTGCGTACCACCGACGAAATGCTGCGCCTGGTGCCCTCGCAGATGCGCGAAGCGGCGCTGTCGCTGGGCATCCCGCAATGGAAGGTGATCGTGCAGGTGCTCTACCGCAGCGCCTCGGCCGGCATCATCACCGGCATCCTGCTGGCGCTGGCCCGCATCTCCGGTGAGACCGCACCGCTGCTGTTCACTGCCTTCGGCAACCAGTACTGGAACAGCAACGTGTTCCAGCCGATGGCCTCGGTGCCGGTGGTGATGAACCAGTTCGCCGGCAGCCCGTACGAATCCTGGCAGGTGCTGGCCTGGGCCGGTGCCCTGGTGCTGACCGTCTTCGTGTTGCTGGTCAGCCTCGCCGCCCGCGGCCTCCTGCTGCGCAACCGCATATCCCATGACTGACCTTTCCGTGGAAACCACCATGAACGATCTTTCCAATGCCGTGCCGATGCAGCGCATCGCCGTGCCGGCCTCGCACGAGAACCTGCATACCCCGGCTCCGGTCAAGCTCGCTGCGCGTGGCCTGGACTTCTACTACGACAAGTTCCACGCCCTCAAGGGCATCAACCTGGAGATCCCGGAAAAGCGCGTCACCGCGCTGATCGGCCCCTCCGGTTGCGGCAAGTCGACCCTGCTGCGCATCTTCAACCGCATCTACGCGCTGTACCCGAAGCTGGAAGCACGCGGCGAAGTGCTGCTGGACGGCGAGAACATCCTGTCGCCGAAGTTCCCGATGAACCGGCTGCGCAGCAAAGTAGGCATGGTGTTCCAGAAGCCGGTGCCGTTCCCGATGACGATCTTCGAGAACGTGGCCTACGGCATCCGCCACCACGAGAAGCTGTCCAAGGGTGAGATGAGCGACCGCGTCGAGCAGGCACTGCGTCAGGGCGCGCTGTGGGACGAGGTGAAGGACAAGCTCAACCAGAGCGCGCTGGGTCTTTCCGGTGGCCAGCAGCAGCGCCTGTGCATCGCCCGCGCCGTCGCCCTGCGCCCCGACGTGCTGCTACTGGACGAACCGACTTCGGCACTGGACCCGATCTCCACCAGCCGCATCGAGCAGCTGGTGGAAGAGCTCAAGAACGATTACACCATCGTCATCGTCACCCACAACATGCAGCAGGCCGCCCGCGTATCGGACTACACCGCCTTCATGTACCTGGGCGACCTGATCGAACATGACCGCACCGAAGTGATCTTCTCGCAGCCGTCCAAGCAGCAGACCGAGGACTACATCACCGGTCGCTTCGGCTGACCGGACCGCGGCTTCTTCACAGACAACGCCAGTCGGGCATGGCCCGGCTCTACATGACGGAACAACCATGAATCTTCCCAACGACCACATCGTCAAGAGCTACGACGAAGAGCAGCAGCGCCTGGTGGCCGAAATCGTGCGCATGGGCGAGATGGCCGTCGCCCAGCTCGAAGCATCGATGGACGTGATCGAGAAGCGCGATGAGAACGCCGCCCATCGCATCATCGCCAACGATGAGGCGATCGATGCACTGGAGCAGCAGATCAGCCACGACGTGATGCGCCTTGCGCTGCGCGGCCCGATGGCGCGCGACCTGCGCGAAATCCTTGCGGGCCTGCGCATCCCCGCCGACATCGAGCGGATCGGCGACTACGCGGCCAACGTTGCCAAGCGTTCGATCGCACTGGGCAAGGTGCCGCCGCTGCCGCAGATCCAGGGCCTGCGCGCCCTGGGCCGGCTGGCCGCACAGCAGGTGCGCCGCGCCATCGCGGCCTACCGCGACAATGATGCCGAGGCGGCGCTGGCCCTGCGCGAGGATGACGCGCGCCTGGATGCGCAGTACACCGCGCTGTTCCGCGAACTGCTGACCTACATGATGGAAGATCCGCGCAACATCACGCCGTGCACCCACCTGCTGTTCATGGCCAAGAATCTGGAACGCGTGGGCGACCACGCCACCAACATCGCCGAGAACGTCTGGTTCCTCGTGCATGGAGAGCAGCCGCTGCCGCCGCGCGAGAAGCGCGACGAAACCTCCAGCACCGGTCAGCCCTGACGCTGCACTGCAACACCGGAGTCGACTCCAGAGTGGCCGCTGTCCGCGCGACAGCGGCCTTTCTTTTTGGGCCTTCCAGCATTTCCAAAGGCGCCGCGCCTGGCTGGCAAGGCCCCGCCCCCTGACTGCGCGGAAAATCTCACGAAAATTTGAGTTCTCTGCGAGGATTCGTTGAGTAGGATCGGCGCACGATCGCTTCCACCGGCACCTCTGCCGGCCACCCGGGCACCTGCCCACACCACCCAGGAGCACAACCGATGAGCAGTACCAACAAGACCCTGTCCCTGCTGACCGCTACCGCCCTTGTCGCCGGCCTGGGCATGACGGCCAGCGCTTCGGCTCTGAGCATGAGCGATCTGGCGCAGGGCTATCTGGTGGCCGGCCAGGCCGCCAAGGCCACCGATGCCAAGGCTGCCGACGCGCGTACCGGCGACGCCGCCAAGCATGCCGAAGGCAAGTGCGGCGCCGATGGCAAGAGCGCCGAAGGCAAGTGTGGTGGCGACAAGGGCAAGGCCGCCGCCGGCACCGATGCAAAGGCCAAGAGCACCGGCGACAAGAAGGCGGCCGAAGGCAAGTGCGGCGAAGGCAAGTGCGGTGGCAAGCACTGACGTCCGCGCCAGCGCTGTCCACCGGCGGTCGCCGCTTCCCGCGGCGGCCGCCGGGTTGGGCCTGCGCCGCGCGCTGCTGCAGGCGCTGCGCGAGGCGCCGGCCGGCGACTTCGACTTCCTCGAATGTGCACCGGAGAACTGGATCCACGTAGGCGGCCCGGCAGGCGATGCACTGGCCGAACTGGCGGCGCGGCATCCGCTGAGCTGCCACGGCCTGTCGCTGTCGCTGGGCGGCAGTGCACCGCTGGACACGCAGCTGCTGGCACAGGTTGGCCGGTTCCTGGACGAGCACCGCGTGCCGCTCTACAGCGAGCACCTGAGCTACTGCAGCGACGACGGCCATCTGTACGACCTGCTGCCGATTCCGTTCACCGATGAAGCCGTGCGCCATACCGCCACGCGCATTGCCCGTGTGCAGGACCTGCTCGGCCGGCGCATCGCGGTGGAGAACGTGTCCTACTACCTGGCACCGGAACCGTCCATGGACGAACTGTCCTTCACCAACGCGGTGCTTGCCGAAGCGGACTGCGACCTGCTGCTGGACGTCAACAACGTCTACGTCAACGCCTGCAACCATGGCTACGACGCCGACACGTTCATCGCCGGCCTGCCGGCACAGCGCATCGTCTGCCTGCACGTGGCCGGGCACCTGGATGAAGCGCCGGACCTGAAGATCGACACCCATGGCAGCGCCGTGATCGATCCGGTCTGGGAGCTGCTGGCACGTACCTATGCGCGCATCGGCCCCCGCCCCACCCTGCTCGAACGCGACTTCAACTTCCCCCCATACGCCGAGCTCCAGAGCGAGCTGCAGACCATCCGCCGCCTGCAGGCCGACCCAGCCGGAGGCAGCACGCATGGCTGAAGCGCCGGAACGGCTGCGTGCGCAGCAGCACGCGTTCACCGCCCATCTGCGCGACCCGGACACCGTGGCCGCGCCGGCCGGCATGGAGCCGCGACGCGTAGCGGTGTACCAGCGCCTGCTGTTCAACAACCTGCTGGGTCTGTTGAGCAACGGGTTCCCGGTCTGCGTGCGCCTGCTCGGTGAACCGGGCTGGAGTGCCCTGGTGCGCAGCTACTTCGCGACGCATCGCTGCCGCAGTCCGCTGTTCACCGAACTGGCTGCCGAGTTCGTGCAGTGGCTGCAGGCACAGCCGCAGCTTCCGCATCCGGCGCTGGCCGAGCTGGCCCACTACGAGTGGGTGGAAACGGCGTTGTACCAGCTGCAGGCCGAGCCGCTGCCGGTGGCCGGCGCGATCGATCCGCGGGTGGTCGCCCTGCAGCGTTCGCCGCTGGCCTGGCCCTTGCTGTATCAATGGCCGGTCCACCGGCTTGGCGCGGACGATGCGCCGCGCACGGCTCCGGCCGAGCCGACCGGCCTGCTGGTCCGGCGCGATGCTGACGGTGAGGTGCGTTTCGCCAGCCTCAGCCCACTGGCGGTGCATCTGCTGGCCCGCATCGGCGAGCAGCCCGGCGCCGATGGCAACACCTACCTGCGGCAGCTGGCACTGGCACACGGGCTGGAGGAGCACGCGTTGGACGAGGCCGGTGCCGCCCTGCTGCAACAGTTCCTGCAAGCCGGCGTAATCGGCCCGATCACGCCGCCGCCCTGACGCCCCACTCCCGGAGATTCCCGATGAACTACCCGATCCTGGCCACCGCGCGTGGCCAGCTGGACCGTCTCGCCCCCTGGTTGGCCCCGCTGGGCCTGCGCGTACTGCTGGCCTGGGAGTACTTCGAATCCGGCCTCGAGAAACTGCACGGCCAGAACTGGTTCGCCGACCTGCAGCAGGCCTTTCCGTTTCCATTCGACCACTTGCCGGCCGCGCTGAACTGGCAACTGGCCACTTGGTTCGAACTGCTGGGTGCCGCCTGCCTGCTCGTCGGTTTCGGCACCCGCTTTGCCGCTGCCAGCCTGCTGGTGCTGACCGTGGTGGCGACCCATGCGGTGCACTGGCCGATGGAATGGCACTCGCTGGGCGACCTCGCCATGGGGTATGCAATCAGCGACCAAGGCTTCGGCAACTTCAAACTGCCCGTGCTGTTCATGGCGATGCTGCTGCCGTTGCTGTTCGCTGGCGCCGGCAGGCTGAGCGTCGATGCACTGCTGGCCCGGCATGGCGCTGGCGGGGGCACCTGGGCGGGAGCCGGTCCGCGATGCCGCTGATTGGCGCGCCGCCCGCAACGCCCCATCCGGCTGCGCGCACCGGGCGCTCAGGAACGCTCTGCTAGAATCCACGCATGACCGACCCCACCCCCGCACCTGACGTCGCCCCCGTTTCCGCAGTACCGCAGGCGCAGCGTGCGATGTCACAACGCTTCCGTGGCTTCCTGCCGGTGGTGGTGGACGTGGAGACCGGCGGCTTCGACGCCCAGCGCAACGCGCTGCTGGAGATCGCGGCGGTGCCGATCGAGATGGACGAGAACGGCCTGCTCTTCCCCGGGCAGACCGCCAGCGCGCATGTCGTGCCGGCCGAAGGGCTGGAAATCGATCCGAAGTCGCTGGAAGTCACCGGCATCATCCTGGATCACCCGTTCCGGCTGGCCAAGGAAGAGCGCGCCGCGCTGGACCATATCTTCACCCCGGTTCGCGCCGCAATGAAGAAGTACGGCTGTCAGCGCGCAATCCTGGTCGGCCACAACGCGCATTTCGACCTCGGTTTCGTCAATGCCGCCGTCGCCCGTACCGGGCACAAGCGCAATCCGTTCCACCCCTTCAGCGTATTCGACACGGTGACGCTGGCCGGCATCGCATACGGGCAGACGGTGCTGGCACGTGCTGCCAATGCGGCGGGACTGGGCTGGGATGCCAACGAAGCGCATAGCGCGGTGTACGACACCGAGCAGACGGCACGGCTGTTCTGCACGATCGCCAACGCCTGGCCGCGGTAACCGTCAGCGCCCCTCTCGCCGCGCAGGCGTGGGTGCCGACCGTGGGCCGGCACCGCCGGCGCGTCAACCGATGCTCGTGCGATCCCGCCCATCGCTCTTGGCACGGTAGAGCGCGCGGTCGGCGCGCTGGTACAGCAGGGCCGGGGTGCGGTCTTCGGCCTCCAGTTCGACCAGTCCCGCACTGAAGGTCACCCTCAGTCCATCCACGCCCGCCCAGTCCGGGTGGTCATGGAACAGCCCCCGCAACCGCGCGCACAGCTGCGCGGCTTCCTCCAGCCGGGTGTCGTTGAGCAGCAGCGCGAATTCTTCGCCGCCCGTGCGCGCAGGCAGGTCCGAGTCACGACAGGCCGTGGCGATCACCCGCGCCACCTCGACCAGTACCGCATCACCGGTACTGTGGCTGTAGCGATCGTTGACAGCCTTGAAGTGATCGATATCCAGCACCACCAGGCATAACGGGTGGCCGCTGCGCTGCGATCGTGCGAAGTCACGCGCCAGGGTTTCATCAAAGCCGCGGCGGTTGGCCAATCCGGTCAGCGCATCCTCCCGCGCCTGGCGCTCGAACGCTTCGGCCTGCCGTGCGAGGCGTTCGGCCAGCTCGGTCTTCTCCTGGTTCACCGCCTGCAGATGGACGGTCTGGGCCTGCAGGTCGAAGGTGGCCTCGTCCACGCGGCGAGCCAGACGCAGGTTGCTGGCCTTCAGCTGCTGCAGCAGGAAGCGGTACAGCGCCACCAGCCCGGCCAACAGCAGGATGCCGCCCAGCGCCTGCACGCTGCGCCGTTGCCACCAGAACGGCTCCACGCTGAAGCTCCATACGGCTTCCTGCTGGCCCCAGGCGCCACTCGGGTGCGCGGCGGCCACGTGCAGCGTGTAATCGCCCGGTGGCAGGCCAACGAACTCCACGCTGCGCTGTGGACCGCGCTCGACCCAGCCGCTGTCCAGTCCATCCAGGCGCGTGCGGTAGCGGATCCGGTCCGACATCAGGTAGCTCAGGCCGACATAGCTCACCGCGAGGCGACGACCACCGGGAATCAGATTGCGTTCGGCGCCCTCCCAGTGCACCGGCGCGCCGTCCACCTGCACGTTCTCGATCGCCGCTGGCGGTGCCCGCCGTTCGCGGAAGCGCTGCAGGCGCTGCGGATCGACCGTACTCAGGCCCCCCGCGGTGACCACCCAGAAGGTGCCATCCTGGCGCAGGATCGCCGAGGGGCCGGAGCTGCCGTTGGCCTGTGCATTGGCCATGCCGTCGATCTCGTTGTAGCGCTCCACGCTCACCCGCGGCGCGCGGCCGTCGGCCACGGCATTGAGAGTCGCCATGTCGGTGCGCAGCACGCCACGGTTGCTGCTGATCCATACGTTGCCCAGCCGGTCGGGTACCAGCTGGAACACCGCGTCGACCGGCATGCCCTGCTCCAGGCCGACGCGGGCCAGCCGCCCGCCTTGCCAGCGGTACAGGCCACGATCACTGCTGATCCACATCGCGTCACCGAGCTGGTGGAAGCCGAACACACTGCGTCCGCCCCCCAGCGGCGCCAGATCGATCGCCTGCACACGGTTGCCGCGCAGCACGCGGATGCCCTCGATCGTGCCGATCCACAGGTTGCCCTGGTGATCGTGTTCCAGCGCTGTGATCAGCCCGGTCGGCATGCCCGCCACCGGCGACACCTGCACCCGGTCGCCGTCGATGCGCACCACTCCCTTCTGCGTTCCGGCCCAGACCGCCCCGCTCGAATCCACGCTGATCGCGCGGATGTTGCCACCCGGCATGCCATCGTCGGCGGCGTAGTTGTGGCGCAGGCGGCCGTCCCGGGACAGGCGGTAGACGCCGTCACCGAAGGTTCCCACCCAGAGATCGCCGTCCGGCCCCTGCGCCAGGCTCAGCACCGACGGCGCCTTGCCACCGCGGTTGTGCAGCGGCATGGCCTGGAAACGGCCATCGGCATTCTGTCGATCCAGGCCACTGGCACTGCCCACCCACAGCTGGCGGTCACGATCTTCCAGCACGGTGCGCACGTAATCGCCGCTGAGCCCATCGCGCTCGGTGTAGCTGCTGAACAGGGTCTCGCGCAGGCGGTACAGACCGCCGTTGGCCCCCACCCAGATGCTGCCCTCGTCATCCTCGCGCAGGCTCACCACGCGCCCGCCCGGCAGGCTCAGGCCCGCAGGCAGCCGCTCCAGTCCATGCGAGGAAATCCGCAGCAGCCCCTGGTTCTCGGTGCCCAGCCAGAGATCACCGTGGCGGTCCTGCAGCATCGAGGTCAGGTGCAGCTGGCCCGGCAGCCGGTGCACCAGCACCAGCCGGTCATCCTCGACCCGGTACAGGCGCTCGCCCGCCACGATCCACAGCGCACCGTCCGGCGCCCGGTACGGCCAGGACAGGCCACTGCCCGCGCCCAGCCCCCAGGCGGCGGGCGCGCGCTTCAGCACGCCATCGTTGTCACGCAGTACCAGGCCATCGAGCGTGCCGACCCAGACCCGATCCTGCGCATCCACCACCAGTTTGGTGAAGCTCATCGCCATCGGCAGATCGGCAGCCGGCGCCTGATAGACAAGGCCTTTGTCCGGCGCGAGATAACCCAGGCCCTTGCCTTCGTAGAGCAGCCACAGGCGCCCCTGGCTGTCCATCTGCATCGACTGGATCAGTACCTGCGGGGTATCCGGCTGGTGCTCCCACACACGCCACTGGCCATCACTGCCACGTCGGCTGACATTGCCGCGCGAGTCGCTGATCCACAGCCCGCCCTGACGGTCGACGAACAACGCGCCGATGCCGTTGTCGCGCAGCCCGGGCCGCGTGCTGCGGTCGTACACGGTGAAATCCAGGCCGTTGTAGCGCACCAGGCCTTCCCAGGTGGCAAACCAGAGATGGCCTTCCGGCGTCTGCGCGATGTCGCGCAGCGAGTTGTGCGGCAGGCCGTTGCGCGAGGTCCACACATCGATGGCGTAGTCGCGCAGCGGCGGTGCACCGCTCTGTGCCTGCAACGGCAATGCAGCAGCCAGCAGCAGCCACAGAAGGCTGTGTCGCAGCACCGCCCTCCAGTCCCACGCGTGACGCTCCACCCAGCGCCCGTCGTCCCCCTGCCCGCCCATCACCGCAGCAGTGGCGGCCGGGTACTGCGGCCAGGCGGGGCGGCAGGTGGAAATGCCCAGGCAGCGCGGGGCGGCGTGCCGACGGGAACAGGCTGGCTCATCGGGGGGCGTCTGGGGAGATGCGCGAATGATAGGGCAAACGCCAGCCCGCCGCGCCTGCCCAGCCGTGCCCCCCCTCCCCCGGGCAGCAACGGCGGGCTTTCTGGCTCACCCGTGCAGGCGGTACGGATTTCTGGCGGAAGGGCGTGGTCCGGCACACCTTCCCGAGCCCAGGCGGTGACCACAGGCAGGACCAGAAGACCCCTCGCCTGGCGCCTCTGCGGAGGGACAGCTACGTCCTGTCGCCAGCACGACGCCTGTAATGGGCCACCAGATCCGCCGGGTAGTACTCGTGGTCGCGGAAGCTCGAATCGTCGATATCGAACAGCATCACGACCAGCGCGGCCTCAAAGGCCCAGTAGCCCATGTAGCCGCTGTCGTCGTCACGGTGATTCCCGTGCCAATAGAGGTTGCGGCTGCCCGCATACCAGCCATCCAGGAACTTCTTTACGAGCCCCGGTCGGTCCTGGATCGATGCGACGGCCTTTGCTAGCGGAAGGTACTGGCGATACAGCACGTGATTGGCAGCGGGTCGGCCTGTGTCTCCCAATGCAATCGCAACTCTGTCGAAAAGCTCGTCTTCCCCGGCGTGCTTCATCAAGCCAAGTGCACTTCGCACATAAGAGCCCTCCATACCCGCGGCAACCGAGAATGCCAACCACCAGAGGTACTTTGTGTACCTGTCCGGCCGAAGATCCTCCCACACTGCACGAATCATCTGATCCTGTGCGCCCAAGGCATCGGCGCACAGATCAACGCGCCGCCTTGCAAGCAGCAATTCTTCCAGCCCCCCCAGTACTTCAACCAGATCGTCGCCACGCGAGTAGCGCATGACCATTATCTGAAGGAGCAGGGAAAACACGGAACTCGATGCATTGGCGCGTCCGACGTCGGTGTACCTGTGTGAATCAATACGATCAACGACCTCTGCAACCTCATCCAGCCGGAACTCGATGATTCCAGAGAAATATGCCTTGGATTTCCTGCTATCGCGCATCATCGGTCCAGTTCAAAATGATGAAGGGCCGATCACCCTTCCGTCCACGCCAAGCTTGTAGGACTGCGTCGTGCCATCTTCGGCCACCCTGATCAGAATCGACTCAACCCGCCCCTGATTCATCGCATCCCTCATCCTTCTTGCCTCTACGACCCCCACCTTGGAATCAAGACGCTCGTTTATCCATTCGCTGTCCATCTGCCGCGTACCGTCCCTGTACGGTCCACCCAACCGGCCCGTGTTGTACTTCGCTTCGGTGATCACAAAGTCGGGCGGCGGATCCGGGTGGCTGTAGACCCCATCGATGCCATTCTCTCCCGGACGATACACGCCATCGGTCTTTCCCACTGGCGTCAGGCCCTTGTCCAGCATCGCTTGATGCGCCCTCGCCTCACCGAACGCGGCACCTGCGGCGCGCGTGCGCGGCAGTCGGGTTTCCACCACCCCATCGGCATCCGGCGCCCGGCTTTCCGTGTGCCGACGCTTGCGCAAGCGCAATGCCCGCGCCAGTGCCGTGAACGCCTCGCCCAGCTCGTCCAGCAGCGCTGCCAGACGCTGCCCCAACCGCCCGATCCGGGCCGCCCAGGTTGCGCCGCCATAGGCGGTTCCGGCCGTGCCTGCGCTGAACGCGCCCAGCAGCACGCTGATCACGACATCGAGCGCAAACTGGGTGCCGTAGCGCTGGGTCAGCTCCTGCAGCTCGTCTGGCGGCACCGCCTTCGCCCAGTCCGCGGGGAACGCCGCCAACAGCTGCCAGGTCGGGCCGTCGTCGAACAGCAGGATCAGCTGCTCCTTGATCGCACTGGCCTTGTCCAGCACCTGCTCGCCTGCTGCACGATGCCCCGCGATGCGTGCATCCAGCCCGTCCCAGTCGCCCGTCAGCAGCAGTCCGCTCAGTTCGCGCAGTTCCGCATCGGCCTTGAAGCGCAGCACCGCCAGCTGCCACACCGCTTCCACGCTGCCGCTGGCCCAGTCCCATGCGCCTCTGGCCTGGCCTTCGATGCGATTCAGTTCCATCAGGAAGGCCTGATGCGCAGCGCTGGCACTGTTCCATTGCCGCCAGTCCGCAGCAAAATCCTGCCGGGTCTGCTGCACGATGCGCTGCAGGGCCGCGCGAAGGCGTTCGCGTCAGGCCTCGATCTCAGCCGAGTCGGTGCTGTCGGCCTCGTGCTGGTAGATCACCTGCACCGGCCCCACGCTTACCTGCGGCAGGCGTGCACGACCTTCGTCATCGAGATGGCCGCTGAGCACGCGGCCATCGGACAGGGTCGCCCGGTAACTGACACCGCGCGCGGGCGTGCAGTCCAGGTCGCCGTAGTGGCAATGCAGCACGACCTCGCGCGTAGCGACCGCATCGCGGGCAACGAAACCGCTGGGCGGCGGCGTGGCGTTCCACAGGTCCACTGCTGCCGGCGCGGCAGGCGCCGCGGAGACCGACGAACCGCCACCGCCACCGCCTCCGCCGTCAACCACATACACCAGCGACTGAGCACCTCCGAGCAACCTGCAGCCACAGGCCAGCGAATCGCCTTCGCGCGCGATCAGCTTGCCATCGAGGATCAGCGTCGGGTCACCGGTGACGATCTCGAACGCGCCGCCATGCTTCGGGCACGTTGCCTTGTCGCCCACGCAGGCGACGGCCTTGCCTTCGATATCCGTATTCGACGATCCGGTCAGCACCCGCCCGCCGCCCGTGGTGGCGTCGCCCACCACGATCCACATCCGTGCCATCTGCCATCCGCAAGGAACTTCGATGGCTTCAGGTGACCGGCCGCACGCAGCGCAGGCAATTCAACGCTGACGCAATTGCCTCGACTGCCTGTACAACGCCTTGCAGCGCAGGCAATTACCGTGGGTGACGCATTCGCCCTATCGTGCTGCAGGCAGGGCTATCGCGTCAGTTTTGGGTGGGGCCTGCCGGAACGCAGCCCCCACCGCGTCTGCTCAGCCTGCCCGGCCCGGCGCCACCACCTGTGCACTGGCTGGCCATTGCACCACGGCTTCCAGTCCGCCCTCGGCACGGTTGCGCAGCCACAGGCGCGCGCCGTCCTTCTCGGCCAGCGCGCGCGCAATGGTCAGGCCCAGCCCGGCCCCACCGGTTTCGCGCGAACGCGAGGTCTCCACCCGCACGAACGGGTCGAACACGGCTTCCAGCTGGTCGTCGGCCAGGCCGGGACCATCATCGGCCACCACCACGGTGATGCTGCCGCCGCCCCGCTCGATGCGCACCCGCACGCGCTGGCCGTACATCACCGCGTTGTCCACCAGGTTCGAGAACAGGCGGTGCATCGCCAGTGGCCGCAGCATCAGCACCGCATCGCTCCTGCCCTCGAAGACGACATCGGCCCCACCTTCTGCGGTGTCCTCGACGATGCTCTCCAGCAGCGAATCCAGGTCCAGTGCAGCGCGCTGCTCGGCGCTCTCGGCACTTCGGGCCAGTTCCAGGCCTTCGCGGACCAGTGCCTGCATCGCAGCCAGATCGCCGATCAGGCGCTCGCGCAGCGCCTCATCGGTCACGTTCTCCAGCCGCAGGCGCAGGCGGGTCAGCGGTGTCTGCAGATCGTGGGTGATCGCCGCCAGCATCTGCGTACGCTCGGCCAGGTGTCGCTGCAGGCGGTGCTGCATGGCATTGAAGGCCTCGGCGGCGCGCTGTACTTCACGCGGGCCGCGCAGCGGCAGCGGATCGCGCTGCAGGTCGTCGCCAAGATCCTCGGCGGCGGCGGCCAGCTCCTGCAGCGGTGCGCTGGCCATGCGGGCCACGATGTAGGCCAGTACCGCGATGGCCAGCACGAGCAGGGTCAGGAACAGCGGGTCCACGGCCAGGATGCCGTTGTGGGCCACCGCGGGGGAATCCAGTGCCAGCTTCAGCAACGTACCGTCGTTGAGGGTGACGTCCACCGCGCGGCATTTGGGCGGGATGAACGCCGGATCGCGCTCGCGAGGATGCTTGCGGTAGCCGGGCGGCGGCGGTGGCAGCAGTTCCTGCAGCCTGGGAATGCAGGAGCGGAACGAAGTGAAGTGCACCTGCGCCCGCGCGACCGGGCCCGGGCGGTCCTCCAGCACTTCCATCAGCGCAGCATCGGCACGTCCCACGCGCGCACCGGACTGCAGCGCGCGCACGCTCGGCCCGCCCACTTCCAGCAGGCGCTCGCGCAGCTCGGGATTGCCGTCGAGCAGATTGACGTAGCCCTGCAGGCGATCGGCGATGCGGTTGAGGTTCTGCCGCTCGAACTCCTGCTGCCGCTTGGAGGTGGCCAGCATGGTCGCGCCGATCGCCGCCACCGACATGCCCAGCAGCAGGATCACGAACAGCCGCCCGACCATCGAGGACAGAAAGTGGCGCAGGCGATTCATCGCGGCTTATTCCAGGTTGACGGCCGAGGCGAGGACATAGCCTTCGTTGCGCACGGTCTTGATCAGCCCGTCGGGACCACCATCGTCACCCAGCTTGTTGCGCAGGCGGCTGACCTGCAGGTCGATCGCGCGATCCTGCGCCTCATAGTTACGGCCGCTGCTGAGCGCGACCAGCTGCTCACGCGACAGGACCTTGTTGGCATGTGCGATGAACACCCGCAGCAGGCGGAACTCCGCGCCGGACAGCACCACCACGCGCCCGTCCGGATCGACCAGGTGGCGGTGCTCCAGATCGAACACCCAGCGCGAGAATCGTGCACGGCGCACCGCCAGTGGCTCCAGATTGGCCGGCAGGGCTTCGGTACGGCGCAGCACGTTGCGGATGCGCGCCAGCAGCTCGCGCGGCTCGAACGGCTTGGCCAGATAGTCATCGGCGCCCATTTCCAGGCCCAGCACGCGATCGATCGGTTCCGCGCGGGCGGTCAGCATGATCACCGGCGTGTTCGAGCGTGCCCGCAGGTCACGGCACAGGGTCAGGCCATCCTCGCGCGGCAGGTTGAGGTCGAGCACGATCAGGTCCACGTGTTCGCGCTCCAGCAGCTGGCGCATGCTGGTGCCGTCGGCCGCCGTGCTGACCTGGTAGCCGGCGCGGCCGAGCTGCTCGGCCAGCAGGGTGCGGATGTCGTTGTCGTCGTCGACGATCAGCAGTCGATGCATCGGGTTTTCAGTCTCCATGTCGCGGATCATCCCGTGTCGGGAGCTGAACCGCATCCTGGCCAATGCGTACCACTGTATCCACCCGCGGGCCGGATACCTGTCGATACGCGCTTTCGCCGACAGTGTTACACACAGACACACCCTGAGGATTGAGCGGTTGATCGCCCGGTCTTCACAATGCCCACCATCGCCGCCATCGCGGCACCGAGAGTGAAGCCACCACGTGATCCGCCGCCTGTTGCCCGCAACCCGCCGGGGCCGCCTGATGCTGGCCGCCCTGCTCGTCCTGATCGCTGCCGTGGCCGCCTGGTGGCTGCTGCGCAAGCCGGCCGCTCCGGCCCTGGCCACGACCCCCGTAGGCCGTGGCGACATCGAACAGACCGTTGAGGCGACCGGCGTGATCGACGCCTACAAGCTGGTCAGCGTAGGTGCGCAGGCCTCCGGCCAGATCAAATCGCTGAAGGTGCAGCTGGGCGATACAGTGAAGGAAGGCGACCTGATCGCCGAGATCGACGCCACCACCCAGCAGAACCAGGTGCTCAACGCACAGGCCTCGCTGGACCAGGTGATCGCGCAGCGGGCGGTGCAGCAGGCAACACTGCGCCAGGCCGAGCTGGAATTCGCACGCCAGCAGCAGATGCTGGCCGCCGAGGCCACCTCCCGCCAGGAGTACGATGCCGCCGAAGCACAGCTGAAAACCGCACGCGCCCAGCTGCAGTCCTACGAGGCACAGATCAAGGGTCGCGAAACCGAGCTGGGCACCGCCCGGGCCAACCTGGCCTACACCCGGATCACCGCGCCGATGGACGGCACCGTGGTCGCCGTGGTTGCCGAGGAAGGCCGCACGGTGAACGCCAACCAGACCGCGCCGACCATCGTCATGCTGGCGCGCCTGGACGTGGTGACGGTCAATGCCGAGGTGTCCGAGGCGGACGTTGTGAAGATCAAGGCCGGCATGCCGGTGTACTTCACGACGCTGGGCGACCCGGACCGGAAGTATCACGCCACGCTGCGGCAGATCAATCCGGCACCGGCATCGATTGCCAATGAAAGCTCGTCCAGCTCCAGCAGCTCTTCCAGTTCCAGCTCCAGCAGCGCGGTGTACTACAACGCCCTGTTCGACGTGGAGAACCCGGACGGCACCCTGCGCATCGACATGACCGCGCAGGTGTCGGTCCTGCTCAAGCAGGCCAAGGGCGTGCTGATGGTACCGGCGGTGGCACTGGGGCCGAAGACCCGCGACGGCGAGCGCGTGGTACGGGTGGTGGATGATCGGGGCCAGCCACAACCGCGCAAGGTCAAGGTCGGCATCAACAACGGTGCATCGGCTGAAATCCTCTCAGGTCTGCAGGAGGGCGAACGCGTGGTGGTCGGCGAGGCCAGCGCAGCGGCAGCGTCTGCGGGCGGCGGCAACCGGGGAGGCATGCAGATGCGCGTCGGCGGCCCGGGCATGGGCCCGCGCCGATGAGCACGACGGCGCCGCTGCTACGCCTGCGTGACCTGCGACGCGAGTTCCCGGCCGGCGACGACGTCATTGCCGTGCTGCGCGACGTCAACCTGGACATCCACGCCGGCGAAATGGTCGCCATCGTCGGCCAGTCCGGTTCGGGCAAGTCCACCCTGATGAACATCCTCGGCTGCCTGGATCGCCCCACCCGGGGCAGCTACCAGGTGGCCGGCCGCGAAACCGGCCGGATGCAGCCGGACGAGCTGGCCGAACTGCGGCGCGGGCATTTCGGCTTCATCTTCCAGCGCTACCACCTGCTCGGTGACCTGGATGCACGCGGCAACGTGGAAGTGCCGGCGGTATACGCGGGCAGCCCCGGCCCGGTACGCAACGCGCGGGCCGAGCAGCTGCTGCAACGGCTCGGCCTGGGCGACCGCATGCATCACAAGCCGGGCCAGCTGTCCGGTGGCCAGCAGCAGCGTGTGTCGATCGCGCGTGCATTGATGAACGGCGGGGAGGTGATCCTGGCCGATGAACCCACCGGCGCCCTGGATACGAAATCCGGCGAAGAGGTGATGGCAATCCTGGGCGAGCTGCATGCCGAGGGACATACCATCATCATCGTCACCCACGACATGAGCGTGGCCGAGCATGCCCAGCGCATCATCGAGATCCGCGATGGCGAGATCATCGCCGACCGCGCCAATCCTGATGCGCCGTCCTACCGCGCGCGACGCGAGGCCAGCACCGGTGTTGCCCACGGCAACAGCTGGCGCGCAGCGCGCGACCGCTTCACCGAAGCGTTCCGCATGGCCCTGCTGGCGATGAACGCGCATCGCCTGCGCACGTTCCTGACCATGCTCGGCATCATCATCGGCATTGCTTCGGTGGTCTCGGTGGTCGCGCTCGGCAACGGCTCGCAGCAGCAGATCCTGCAGAACATCAGCGCGCTGGGCACCAACACCATCGATGTGTATCCCGGCCGCGGTTTCGGCGACATGCGCTCTGCACGGGTGCAGACGCTCAAGGCCAGCGATGCCGATGCGCTCTCACGGCAGAGCTACGTGGACAGCGCCACGCCCAGCGTGTCGACCTCGGTCACCGCGCGTTACCGCAACCAGTCCTCCACCGCCCAGGTCAGCGGCGTTGGCGAGCAGTTCTTCCGGGTGAAGGGCGTGACCCTGCTCAGTGGCAGCTTCTTCGATGCCGATGCGGTGCGAGGGCTGGCCCAGGTCGCGATCATCGACGAGAACACCCAGACCCAGTTCTTCCCCGATGTCGATCCTGTCGGCCAGGTCATCCTGCTCGGCAACGTGCCGGTGCGGGTGGTCGGTGTCGCCAAACGGCAGAGCTTCGGCTTTGGTGGCAGCACCAGTCTCAGCATCTGGGTGCCGTACACGACCGTGATGTCACGCATGCTGGGCCAGAGTCACGTCTCCAGCATCACCGTGCGCGTGGATGACGCCACGCCGATGGACGCCGCGCAGGAGGCGATCACCCGCCTGCTGACGATGCGCCATGGTACCGAGGATTTCTTCCTCAGCAACAGCGCCGAAATCCGCGAGACCATCGAGCAGACCACACGCACGATGACCCTGCTGATCGGCGCGATCGCCGCCATCGCACTGCTGGTTGGAGGCATCGGCGTGATGAACATCATGCTGGTCTCGGTCACCGAGCGGACCCGCGAGATCGGTGTGCGCATGGCCGTGGGTGCGCGGCAGAGTGACATCCGCCAGCAGTTCCTGATCGAGGCGGTGCTGGTGTGCCTGCTCGGTGGCCTGCTCGGCGTCGGCCTGGCGCTGCTGCTGGGCTCGATGATCGGACGTTTCGCCAGCGACTTCCAGGTGCTGTTCTCCACCGCTTCGATCATCGCCGCATTTGCCTGTTCCACCCTGATCGGCGTGGGCTTCGGCTTCCTTCCCGCGCGCAATGCCGCGCAGCTCGACCCGGTGGAGGCCCTGGCCCGCGAATGAAGACGATGCCCATGCTCCCCTTTCCTGCTCCCTCGCGCCTGCTGCTGGCCGGCGCCGTACTGATGGCCCTGTCCGGCTGTGCCTCGGTCGGCCGTTATCCGGTTGCCGATCCCGACGTGGCTGCTGCTTATGGGCGTGGCAATGCCGCACTCAACGCACCGGTGGACGCTCCGCGCAGCAGCCTGGATACGCCTGCCCGCGACATCCGAGAGGATGTCTGGTGGAGCGGTTTCGGCGATGAACGTCTGGACCGGCTGGTAGCCCGGGCGCTGGCCGCCAACAGTGACCTTGCCGCCGCCGGCCTGGCCGTGCAGCGTTCCCGCCTGCAGGCCGGGCTCGCCAGCAACGCGCTTTGGCCACAGCCGTCCTCGTCGGGCGTCAGTGGCAGCGGCAGCCGTGCCACCGACCAGGCCGACGACTGGCGCCGCAGCTATTCCACCGGCGTTTCGCTGGCCTGGGAAGTCGATCTGTGGGGCCGGCTAAGGACCCAGCGCGACATCGCACGCTGGGAGGCTGAAGCCACCGAGGAAGATCGACAGAACACCGCCCTGCTGGTGATCGGCGATGCCATCAGCCAGTACTGGGCGTTGGCGTACCTCAACCAGTCGATCAGCACCGGCCAGGCCAACCTGGAGCGGCTGGAACGCACCCGCGAACTGGTCCAGGCCCGTTTCGACGCCGGTGCGGTTTCGCGCCTGGAAGTACGCCAGGCCCTGCAGAACCTGCAGTCGCAGCGCGCTGCGCAGAGTGCGCTGGAACAGCAGCGCGTGGAAGTGCGCAATGCGCTGACCGTGCTGCTCGACGGCACCCCCTGGCCGCAACAGGACGAGCCGCAGAACCTGCAGCAGGCACGCAGCCCTGCCATCGCTGAAGGCCTGCCGGCGGACCTGCTCGCTCGCCGTCCCGACCTGCGCGCGGCCGAGCTGCGGCTGCGCAACAGCCTGAAGACGATCAAGGTCACCGCCACCCAGTACTACCCGGCGTTGAGCCTGACCGGCAGCCTCGGTTCCAGCGCGACCTCGCTGGGCGATGTCCTGCGCAATCCGGTGGCCACGCTCGGTGCCGGCCTGTCCCTGCCCTTCCTCAACCTGCAGCGCGCACAGCTGGATACCGACGTGGCCGGTACCAACTACCAGATCGCCGCGACCGGGTTCCGCAAGACGCTGTACACCGCCCTGTCGGAAGTGGACAACGCGCTGTCGGCACGCGAGCAGCTGGCGCGCCAGGTGGCGGCGTCGCAGGCCTCGTATGACGAGGCGGTGGAAGTGGAACGCATGCAGGAAGTGCGCTACCGCGTGGGTGCCACCGACCTGCGGACCTGGCTGGAAGCCCAGCAGACCCGGCGCGATGCGGAGTTGTCACTGGCCCGCGTCCGGCAGAGCCAGTTGACCAACGATGTGACGCTGTTCAAGGCGCTGGGCGGCAGCGCGGGGTAGCGCCGGGCCATGCCCGGCGGCGTAGAGCGCGGCATGCCATGAGCGTGGTCGGACTGGATCCGCCGGGCATGGCCCGGCGCTGCCACGGGACGATCAGCCGCGCTGGCGCACGGCCTCGAACAGGCTGACGCCCGCGGCGACCGATACGTTCAGGCTCTCGATCTCGCCCGGCATCGGGATCTTGACCAGTCCATCGCAGTTCTCGCGGGTCAGGCGGCGCAGGCCGTCGGCTTCACCGCCCAGCACCAGCGCGATGTTGCCCTTCAGGTCCAGATCGTACAGCGACGCGGTCGCTTCACCGGCCAGGCCGTAGATCCACACGCCCTGCTTCTGCAGATCCTTCAGGCAGCGCGACAGGTTGGTCACGGCCACCACCGGGATACGGTCGGCGGCGCCGGCCGAGGTCTTGCGCACGGTGGCATTCACCGTCGCCGACTTGTCCTTGGGAATGATCACCGCAGTGGCACCGGCCGCCGCGGCCGAACGCAGGCAGGCGCCCAGGTTGTGCGGGTCCTGTACCTCATCCAGCACCAGCAGCAGGGCCCGGCCTTCAGCGGCAGTGACCAGGCCTTCCAGTTCATTCTCGCTGTAGGTGCGCGCAGCGGCATAGCGCGCGGCCACGCCCTGGTGGCGGACCGCACCGCCAACGCCGTCCAGCGCCTGCGCGGTGACCCGGCGGACATCGATCCCCTTGCGGCGCGCGTTCTCTTCGATTTCGGTCAGGCGTGGATTCTTCGCACCGGCCTCGACCAGCACTTCGCGGACGTTCTCGGCGTCGTTCTCGATGGAGGAGGCGACGGCGTTGACGCCGACGATCCACTGGCTGTTCTTGCTCATGCGGGCGGGACCGGAAAGGGGGTGGCTATGGTAGAGCATCGGCGACGGCCGCGCTTCGCGCTCGCCGGGCAGGGCCCGGCGCTACCCGCCGTTTACCCGTCGGCTGAACGACTGCGCGGCGGCCAGTGTGGCGTGTCGTGGTCGGGGTGCTGGTGGGAAACGATCGCAGCCAGGAAGTCCAGTGCCGCCACGTCCTCCTCCGTGCGGCGTGCCGGCAGGGTGCCCAGGGCATCGACGAAGGGCAGCTTGCGCTCGACACCGTACTGGATCGTCGGCGGCAACCGTTCCGGCTGGTCAAACGCCCCCGCCGCCACGGCCATGCCGTCGGGGGCTTCATAGGTCAGCGGCGTGCCGCAGTCGCCGCAGAAACCGCGCCGGACCAGATTGGAGGACTGGAAATAGCGCGGCTGGCCGCGGGTCCAGCTGAACTGCACGCCGCGCACCGAGACCAAAGGCGCGTAATACGCGCCAAAGGCCTTCTGGCACATCCGGCAGTGGCAGATCGAACTGTCGGACAGCTCACCGCGCACCTGGAAGCGGATGGCACCGCACTGGCAGCCGCCGCTGTACTCGGGTTGGCCCTGCATGCTGCTTTCCTCCGGAACGGGCTCTACGGATCAGTACTTCTCTTTCCTGCGCTTGGTCGGTTTGCCGCGTTCGGGCAGCGGCGACAGTCCTGCCTCTTCTTCCTCGCCCTTGTGTTCGACCAGCCGGAAGTCGATCTTGCGCTCTTCCATGCTGGCCTTCAGTACGAGGATGCGCACGCGGTCACCCAGCCGGTAGCTGCTGCCACGACGTTCACCGGTCAGTGTCTTGCGGGTCGCATCGAACTTGTAATAGTCCTGCGGCAGCTGGGTGACATGGACCAGGCCCTGCACCTTGGAATCGTCCAGTTCCACGAACAGACCGAAGCTGGTCACGCCACTGATCACGCCATCGAACTGGCCGCCGACATGCTTCTCCATCCACGCGGCCCGGTAACGCTCGTCGACCTCGCGTTCGGCCTCGTCAGCGCGGCGCTCGCGCTCGGAGCACTGCAGCGCCAGCGCTGCCATCTCGCGTGCGGTGTAGGTGAACTTGTCCAGCGGCTTGCCCGACAACGCATGCTTGATCGCGCGATGCACCAGCAGATCGGGATAGCGGCGGATCGGCGAAGTGAAGTGCGCGTACGCCTCCAGCGCGAGCCCGAAGTGACCGTGGTTGTCAGGACTGTAGACGGCCAGGCTCTGGCTGCGCAGCAGCACCGACTCCAGCAGGGTGGCATCGGGACGGTCGCGGATCTTCTTCAACAGCTTGGTGTAGTCACCGGGGCGCACCTTCGACCACGGCGGCAGGCTCAGCTTGAACTCCTTGAGGAATTCCAGCAGGTCGGCGTACTTGGTCTCCGGCGGCTTCTCGTGGACGCGGTACGGCGCCGGCACATGGTGCGACAGCAGGTACTTCGCCGCCTCCACGTTGGCGGCGATCATGCATTCCTCGATCAGCTTGTGCGCGTCGTTGCGCACCAGCATGCCGGCCTGGGTGACTTCGCCACGATTGTCCAGCACGAAGCGCACTTCACTGCTCTCGAACTCGATGGCCCCGCGCTTTGCACGTGCCTTGGCCAGCACCTTGTACAGCTGGTGCAGGCGCTGCACCTGGGGCAGCAGATCGCCGATGACGGCCTTCGCGCCGGCATCGTCCTCGCCCACGGCCTGCCACACCTGGGTATAGGTCAGGCGTGCGTGCGAATTCATCACCGCTTCGTAGAAGCGCGAGTGGACGACCTGGCCATCGCGGTCGATCTGCATGTCGCAGACGAAGCACATGCGGTCGACCTTGGGCATCAGCGAGCAGATACCGTTGGACAGGGTCTCCGGCAGCATCGGTACGACGAAGCCCGGGAAGTACACCGAGGTAGCGCGCTTCTGCGCCTCCTCATCCAGCGGCGTGCCCGGACGCACATAGTTGGAGACATCGGCGATGGCCACCACCAGGCGGAAACCCTCCGCGTTCGGCTCGCAATACACCGCATCGTCGAAGTCCTTGGCATCCTCGCCATCGATGGTCACCAGCGGCGTGCGACGCAGGTCGACGCGGTCGCCGATCATCGCCGGCTCGACCACCAGCGGCACCGCGGCGGCCTCGTCCAGCACCTCCTGCGGAAACTCGAACGGCAGCTCGTGGCCGTGGATGGCGGTCTCCACCACCAGCGAGGCGGTCAGCTTGTCACCCAGTACCGCGATGATGCGGCCGATCGGCGGACGGCGGCTGTCCGGCGCCTGCGTCAGCTCGCAGACCACCAGCTGGCCATCACGCGCACCTCCGGTCTGATCAGGCGGCACCTGCACGTTGCGCTGCACGCGCTTGTCATCAGGCACCACGTAATTGATGCCCATCTCGATGCTGAAGCGACCGATCAGACGGGTCATGCCGCGCTCGAGCACGCGGGCGATGCTGCCTTCGCGGCGGCCGCGATGATCGATGCCGGTGACACGCGCCAGCACCTTGTCGCCGTGCATCACCTTGCGCATTTCATAGGGCGGCAGGAACAGGTCGTCGCCGCCCTCGACCGGGCGCAGGAACCCGAATCCTTCCGGATTGGCGATCACCACACCGGTGACCAAGCTCAGCGCCTGCACCGGCGCGAAACCTCCACGGCGGTTCTGTACCAGCTGGCCATCGCGGACCATCGCACCCAGCCGGCGCGACAGCGCTTCGGCCCGGTCCGGCGCGGTCAGGCCCAGGCGGGCACCCAGCTCCTCGGCAGTCTGCGGCCCTTCGCAGCGCTCCAGCAGGGCCAGAATGGCCTCGCGGCTGGCGATGGGCTGTTCGTACTTCTCGGCTTCGCGGGACGCGTAGGGATCCTCGATCACCTTGCCGGCCGGCGGCAGCTTGCGGCCCGGCGCCGGTCCCGGGGCGTCGCCGCCACGGCCCGGGCGACCGCGCGGCGGTGCGCCGCCACCACCCAGTTCCGGGAACCAGCCCGGCAGTGGCTTGCCCGGCTGGGAGGTACGGGCTGCACCCGTCTTGGCGCCCTTCTTCGGGGCCTGGCTGCGGGACTTGCTCCCGCCCTTGCTTGGTTTTTTGGTAGTCATCGCCCTCCATGGTAGCCGCTGACGGCGTGCAGAACCGGTCAGCGACCCGCTTGCAGGCGCCACGTGAAAAAACTCCGCGAAGTCGTTGACAGCCTGCGGATTCATCTTCACAATTGCGCCTCTGGAACGCCCAGGTGGCGGAATTGGTAGACGCACTAGTTTCAGGTACTAGCGGGTAAAACCGTGGAGGTTCGAGTCCTCTCCTGGGCACCAACGAAAAATCTCCTCGCCTCGGCGGGGATTTTTTTTGCCCGCGTTTCCTGCCGTCGTTCCGCAGCGTGGCCGGGCGTTCACAAGGGTGTTGACACCCCCGTCACGGCACCCCATAATCTCGCTCCTCGACGCCCAGGTGGCGGAATTGGTAGACGCACTAGTTTCAGGTACTAGCGGGTAAAACCGTGGAGGTTCGAGTCCTCTCCTGGGCACCACGTCGAGACTGAGAAAAACCCGCGAAAGCGGGTTTTTTCATGTCCGGGCGCCAGCCAACGGGATCAGAACAGCGGTCGCAGCACCAGCTCCAGGCCCAGCAGCAGCAGGAAGCCCAGGAAGCACACGCGGAACACCCGCGCACTGATCCGCTGCCGGATCACCTGCCCCAGCCACATGCCCGCCAGCGCCGGCAACACCGCCAGCGCGCTCAATCCCAGCTGCTGCACACCGAATGCGCCGTGCAGCACCAGCCCGCCCGTCAACGAGAGGGTCGACACCGTGAACGCCAAGCCCAGCGCCTGCACCAGCTCTTCGCGTTGCAGCCCCAGCGACTGCAGGTACGGCACCGCCGGCATCACGAACACTCCGGTCGCCCCGGTCACCACGCCGGACATCGCCCCCACCAGCGGGCCCAGCCAGCGCTCACGCCGCTGCGGCACACGGAATACCGGCGCAACCAAGGCGTACAGCGCATACACCACCAGCGCCACGCCCAGCGCCACGCGCGACCACGTGCGGTCGACCCGCACCAGCAACGTCGCCGCGCCCAGGGTCACCACCACCACGGCCAGCATCATCGGCCACAGGCGTCGCACGATCGGCCCCAGTGATGGCCCGGCCAGCAGTTGCCAGGCGTTGGTGACGAAGGTCGGAATGAACAGCATCGACGCCGCCGCCACCGGCGACAGCGCCCCTCCCAGCAGGCCCATCGCCACGGTTGGCAGGCCCATGCCGGTCACGCCCTTGACCACCCCCGCCAGCATGAACACGGCGACCAGCAGACCATAGAAGAATGTCGTCTCACTCATGCCGTCATTGGAACCGGCGCGCCTTCCGCGCACAATGCGGCTTATGCGCCCCACCCTTCGGCTGGCCCGAAGGCAGGCGGCACGCAACGAGGGCCGTGACATGCGGATGGACATCGCCGACCTGCGCCTGTTCCTGGCCGTGGCCGACGCCGGCAGCATCACCGCAGGCGCCGCGCAGGCGAACCTGGCGCTGGGCTCTGCCAGCGAACGCCTGCGGGCGATCGAGAACGACGCGGGCACCGCGCTGCTGGTGCGTCACCCGCGCGGCGTGAGCCTGACCGAAGCCGGTGCCGCCCTCGCCCACCACGCGCGCCAGATCCTGCATCAACAGGCACAGCTGCGGGGCGAACTGCAGGCCTTCGCGAAGGGCGCGCGCGGCACCCTGCACCTGTATGCCAACACCGCCGCACTGACCAGCTACCTGCCTTCCCGGTTGGCTCCCTGGCTGGCCGAACGCCCACGCCTGCACGTCGAACTGCACGAACGCACCAGCCCTGAAGTGGTCCGCGCCCTGACCGCTGGCCAGGCCGAAGCGGGAATCATCAGTGATGCGGTCGAGGCAACCGGCCTGCAACGCCATGTCGTTGCCGAGGATCCCCTGGTGATGCTGCTGCCCGCAGGCCATCGTTTCGCGGCCCGTCGCACGCTGGCCTTCGCCGATGTGGCCTGCGAAACCTTCGTCGCGCTGGCCGATGGCAATGCGCTGCAGACCTACATCGAAGCGCAGGCACGCGACATCGGCCATCGGTTGGACGTGCGCATCCGCATGAAGACCTTCGAAGGCGTGTGCATCATGGTGGGTCACGGCATCGGCGTCGGTATCGTGCCGCGCACCATCGCCCGCCAGCACCGCCGCGCGACACAGGCGCTGGCGGTGCCCCTCGCGGATGCGTGGGCACAGCGCCGCCTGTGTGCCTGCTTCGCCGACTGGACACGGCTGTCGACAGCGATGCGCAGCCTGCTGCTGCACCTCGGCGTGGAAGCGGAGAAAAAAGCATGAAATGGTGTTGACACATCCGATGCCGTACCGCAGAATTCCCCTCCTGAGTCGCCCAGGTGGCGGAATTGGTAGACGCACTAGTTTCAGGTACTAGCGGGTAAAACCGTGGAGGTTCGAGTCCTCTCCTGGGCACCACGACTCATGATGATGAAACCCGCGAAAGCGGGTTTTTTCGTTTCCGGAATCCGCAGCGTCAACGCAATGGCGACGCCTTCCGCGCGTCGCGCGAACGCCGCCTGGCAGAACTCACCACAGACAAAAACCCCGCCTTGCGGCGGGGTCGACATACAGCGCCGTGTTTGCGGGCAGTTTCAGTGCCCGCCACCGGCCGCTGCACCGGCACCGGCACCGAACGGCGGCTTGGCCAGCCACAGGAAGGTGATGATGGCCAGGAAGATCCAGCCCAGCAGGAAGAAGATGTCGTTGAAGCCCATCTGCGATGCCTGGTGGTTGATCATGGTGTTGAGCACCGCTGCACCATGCTGCAGGTCACCCTGCCCCATCGCCGCAACCTGGTCCTGCATGCCCGGCTGATAGGCCGAAATGTGTTCGGTCAGATCGGCGTGGTGCACCTGCGTGCGACGTGCCCACAGCCAGGTGGTCAGCGATGCTGCGAAACTGCCGCCCAGCGTGCGCAGGAACGTGGCCAGGCCCGAACCCGCGGCGATTTCGCGACCATCCAGATCCGACAGCAGGATCTGCAGCACCGGCATGAAGAACAGCGCCACGCCGATGCCCATGATCAGCTGCACGCCGGCCACGTGCTGGAAGTCCACCTGCAGATTGAAGCCCGAGCGCAGGAAGCTGGTCATCGACAGGAACACGAAGGCGATGGTCGCCAGCATGCGCATGTCGAAGCGCGAGGCATACTTGCCCACGAACGGCGTCATGATCACCGGCAGCACGCCGATCGGCGCCGTCGCCAGGCCTGCCCAGATCGCCGTGTACCCCATGTCGCGCTGCAGCCACTGCGGAATCAGCAGGGCCACGCTGAAGAATGCGGCATAGGCCACCACCATCGCCAGCGTGCCGGCGCGGAAGTTGCGGTGGCGGAACAGTTTCAGGTCGACGATCGGGTCCTTGTCGGTCAGTTCCCAGATCAGGAACACCGTCAGCGCCACGACCGCCACGCAGGCCAGCACCACGATCCGGGTGGAGGAGAACCAGTCCTCGTCGTTGCCCAGGTCGAGCACCAGCTGCAGTGCGCCGACGCCGATCACCAGCGTGATCAGGCCGACGTAGTCCATCTTCGGCTTCTCCACGTGTTCCGGACGGCCCTTCAGCTGGTTGCCCACCACCAGCGCGGCGAAGATGCCCAGGGGCACGTTGATCAGGAAGATCCATTCCCAGCTGTAGTTGTCCGTGATCCAGCCCCCGAGGATCGGCCCGCAGATCGGCGCGACCACGGTGATCATCGCCAGCAGCGCCAACGCCTGCCCGCGTTTCTCGCGTGGATAGATCGAGACCAGCAACGACTGCGTGATCGGATACATCGGGCCGGCCACGAAGCCCTGCAGGGCGCGCGACACCACCAGCATGCCCATGCTCTGCGCCAGACCACACAACAGCGAGGTGATGACGAAGGCCAGCGTGGCCCAGACGAACAGCTTGCGCTCGCCGAAACGGCGGCTGAGCCAGCCGGTCAGCGGCAGTGCGATGGCCGTGCTGACCGCGAACGAAGTGATGACCCACGTCGCCTGCTGCGAACTGGCGCCGAGATTGCCGGCGATGGTCGGCAGCGAGACGTTGGCGATGGTGGTGTCGAGCACCTGCATGAAGGAGGCCATCGCCAGGCCCACGGTGCACAGGGCCACGCTCGGCGGCAGGAACCCGGCGGCCGCACCCGGCGCCGCCGGTGCGCCCGGGCTTCCGGGCGCGGCTGGAGCTTGGGCGGACATGGCGACCTCAGCCCACCTTCGACTGCTGCGGCACGTTGCCCTGGATGATCGAGTGGATCACCTCGTCGGCATCATGCAGCTGCTTGGCATAGACGTCGGTGTCGAACACCGTGCCCTTGGCCGGGGCGCTCGGCAGCACCTCGCCCTTCTGGTCGCGCAGGCTCACCTCGGCCTTCATCGACAGGCCGATACGCAACGGATGTTCGGCAAGCTGCTTGGCATCGATGGCGATGCGCACCGGAACGCGCTGCACGATCTTGATCCAGTTGCCGCTTGCGTTCTGCGCCGGCAGCAGCGAGAACGCCGAGCCGGTCCCCAGACCCAGGCTCTGCACGCGGCCCTTGTACTTCACATCGCCGGCGTACAGGTCAGACTTCAGCTCCACTTCCTGGCCCAGGCGCATGTGGCGCAGCTGGGTTTCCTTGAAGTTGGCCTCGACCCACATCTGCTCGGTCGGCACCACGGCCATCAGTGCGGCACCCGGCTGCACACGCTGGCCCACCTGCACCGAGCGACGGGCCACATAACCGGTGACCGGCGCGACGATGCCGGCGCGGGCATTGTTGAGGTAGGCCTGGCGCAGCTGCGCGGCGGCCGCCTGCACGTCGGGCTGGGTGGCGATCACCGTATCGTCGACCAGCGCACGGTTGCGCTCGACGGTCTCGCGCGAACCGGCCACCGCTGCTTCCGCCGCCGCCAGCTCATCGCGGGCATGGGCGAGTTCTTCGTTGGAGATGGCACCGGTGGCGGCCAGATCCCTGCGGCGTGCGAAGTCCTCGCGCACGCGCTTCAGGGTCACCTGACGGGCATTCAGGTCTGCCTGCGCGCCTTCCACGCTGCGATACAGGCCACGGGTCTGGCGAACGGTCTTGGCCAGGTTGGCTTCAGCCTGCTGCAGGGCCACGGACGTATCGGCCGGGTCCAGCTGCACCAGCAGCTGGCCACGCTCCACGCGCATGCCGTCATCGGCATTGATGGCGACCACGGTGCCTGCCACCAACGGGGTGATCTGTACAAGGTTGCCCTGCACGTAGGCATCGTCGGTTTCTTCGAACCAACGGCCGAACATGAAATACCACAGCGCCAGTGCGGCAAGCAGCAGCACGACGATGACGAACAGGCCCCGCAGCAGGTTGCTGCGGCGGTTGGAGGCGGCCGGGGCCGCAGTGTCTTGGGTCTGGCTCATGGCGGGGATCTTCAGGAATGCGAGGAATCGGAATGGGAGGCAAGCGGCGCGCGATCGGCATCACTGGGCTGGAAGCCCCCGCCCAGCGCTTTGCTCAGGCGCACCGAGGTCTGCACCTGCTGCGACTGCAGGCTGGCCAGCTGCTGTTGTGACTGCAGCAGGGTGGACTGTGCGGACAGCACATCCAGGTAGCTGCCGATGCCGGCGCGGTAACGCTGCCCGGCCAGGTCGAACGCTGCACGCGCTGTGTCCACGGCCTGCTGCTGCGACTGCGCCTGCTGCGCCAGCGAGCGCACCGCATTGACCTGGTCGGCCACGTCGCGCAGTGCGTCAAGCACCGCCTGGTTGTAATTGGCCACCGCCAGGTCGTACTGCGCATCGGTGTCGGCCAGGTTGGCGCGCAGCTTGCCGCCCTCGAAGATCGGCAGGCTCAGCGCCGGGCCGATGTAGGCGAAGGTGGAACTGCTCTGCAGCAGATCGCCGACATTCGGCGCCACCACGCCGGCCAGCGCGGTCAGGTTGAGGCTCGGGTAGAACTTCGTCCTGGCGACCTTGATCTGCTTGTTGGCCGCTTCCACGCGCCAGCGTGCGGCGACGATGTCAGGACGACGGCCGAGCAGCTCGCTGGGCAGCACGCCTGGCAGCTGCAGGGCCGTCGGATTCAACGGCTGCGGACGCTCGATCGTCAGGCCACGGTCGGGGCCCTTGCCGACCAGGGCGGCCAATGCGGTGCGGGCGGCGTCGATGCGTTGCTGCGCGGCCTGCACCTGCTGTTGCGCGGCGGGCACGCGGGCTTCGGCCTGGCGCACCTGCAGATCGCTGTCGATGCCAGCGCGGCGACGCTGCCGGGTCAGTTCCAGCGACTTCTGCGACCGCGTCAGTTCTTCCTCGGCGACATCGTCGAGCTGCCACGCGTAAGCAAGGTCCGCATAGGCCTGGGCGATGCCGGTGGACAGATTCAGGCGTGCGGCCTGGGCCTCCACGGTGGCGGCATGCGCGCCATCCACGGCCGCTTCCCAGGCGGCGCGCTTGCCGCCCCACAGGTCGATGCCGTAGCTGAAGTCGAAAGCGATCTGGCTGCTGCCTGCGTAGTGGCCACCGATCTCGTCGCCGGCCATCGACTCGGGCAGGCGAAGCCCGGTATAGCCGCCGGAAACGGAGAGACTGGGCAGGCGGTCAGCGCGTGCGGTACCGACCTTGGCCTGCGCCTGGCGCAGACGTGCGTCGGCGGCGTCCAGGCTCGGATGACCGGCCAGGCCTTCGGCGATCAGCGCGTCCAGCTGCGCATCGCCCAATGCCTTCCACCAGTCCTGTGCGGGGAAGCCGGTAGCACTGAGATCGGTGTCGGCCAGGGTGCGCTCGCTGTGCAGGCTGTCCACATCGAGCAGGCGGGCCTGCGGTTCGAGGCCGCGGCTGCTGGCACAGGCGGCCAGCGCCAGCGCCAGCGCCGACAACAGCAGCGCGCGCCCGGACCGGCGGAATGAGGAATGCGGGATCGGGTTCATGGGGTCGTCAGGGAATCGCGGATTCGGGTCAGGAGGGACAACAGCAGCGTGCGCTCGTCGGCGGACAGATCGCGCAGGGCGTAATCCATCACCGCGTCGCCGCGCAGCTTCAAGCGCGCCCACAGTGCGCGGCCTTCATCGGTCAGCACGATCTGCAGCGCACGGCGGTCCTGCGCATGTGCCTCGCGGCGAACGCAGCCCAGGGCTTCGAGCTTGTCCAGCAGGCGGGTGACGGCACTGGGTACCTGGTCGATGGCCTGGGCCAGTTCGTTGGCGGTACAGGGGGCCATGTTCGAGAGCACCTTCAACCCGATGTAGTGGGTGAAGCCGATGCCCAGGTCTTCTTCGGCCATGGACGCGTCAAGCTGGCGGACCAGGCCGTCGCGCACCTGGCGCAGCAGCAGGCCGAAGCTGGGGGGAGTGGTTGCAGGACAGATCATGGGAGTGCATTCTCTTCCAAAAAAAATATTTCTCAATGGAAATATTCGATCTGGCATCGAATGCTGTGTTGCAGCAGCGGGCTGGATCAGTGAAGGCGCCTACCTTAATGGCGCCCCAGGATGGCCCGGTAGTACCATCAAGCCAATGAATGACACATTCCAGCCATCGGACAGGATGAACAAGGGGGACATCGCCCCAGCCCGGCAGTTGCTGCGCAACGAGGCGCTGGACTGGTTCGAGCGCAACGATGGCCCGCCGGTCGTCGGTTTCCGCTTCGACAGTCCGCAGGGGCTCGCCCGTGAAGTCGACTGGCACCATCACCAGCGTGCGCAGCTGATCTGTGTCGAGCGCGGCCTGCTGACCACCCGCACCTCGCATGGAACGTGGTCGCTGGCGCCCGGTTCGGCCGGCTGGATGCCGCCCCTGGAACCGCACACGGTCGCTCTGGACGGCCCGCTGCGTGGCTGGGGCATGGCGTTGGCCGCGCCGGCCTGCACTGCCCTTCCCGCCGCCCCCTGCGTGCTGGGCCTGTCCAGGCTGGCGCAGGCACTGGCGGACCGGATCTGCAGCTGGTCGCTCGACCAGGTCGCCACGCCCGAGCACCAGCACATCATCGAGGTTCTGCTGGATGAGATCCGCACCGCACCGCGCCAGCGCATGCACCTGCCGATGCCGCACGATCGGCGCCTGCTGAAGATCGCCTCGCAGCTGCTGGCCGATCCCTCCGACGAGCGCAGCCTGGCCGAATGGGCGCATTGGGCCGGGCTTTCGCCGCGCAGCCTGACCCGCCACTTCCGCGACGAGACCACGCTGAGCTTCGCGCAGTGGCGCCAGCAGGCCCGTCTGTCCGAAGCGCTGCGGCAGCTGACCGATGGCCGCAGCGTGGCCGATATCGCCCATGCGCTGGGCTTCAGCAGCGCCAGCGCCTTCGTCACCGTGTTCCGCCGCCATTTCGGCCTGCCGCCCGGGCGCTACCTGGCGCGGGCCGGGAATGGACTGGAAACCGGCCTGGACCCTGCGCGCGGCTTGGCATCCCCGGCCGCATCCGGATAATCACAGGATTGCGAGCGGCGACCGCCGTCGCCGCCTCCCGACATAGGTAACAACGCCGCATGACCGAACTTGCCCGCCCCGTGTTCCACGGATTCGAACAACTGCCGTTGCGCGAGTACGCCGAACGCGCCTACCTCGACTACTCGATGTACGTGGTCCTGGACCGCGCCCTGCCGTTCGTCGGCGACGGCCTGAAGCCGGTGCAGCGCCGCATCATCTATTCGATGAGCGAGCTGGGGCTGAATGCCGCGTCCAAGCCGAAGAAGTCCGCACGCACCGTCGGTGACGTCATCGGTAAATACCACCCGCACGGCGACAGCGCGTGCTACGAGGCGCTGGTGCTGATGGCCCAGCCGTTCTCCTACCGCTATCCGCTGATCGAGGGCCAGGGCAACTTCGGCTCCAGCGACGACCCGAAGTCGTTCGCGGCGATGCGCTACACCGAATCCAAGCTGACCCCCATCGCCGAAGTGCTGCTGGGCGAGCTGGGCCAGGGCACCACCGACTGGGCGCCCAACTTCGATGGCACGCTGCAGGAGCCGACGTGGATGCCGGCCCGCCTGCCGCACCTGCTGCTTAACGGCACCACGGGCATCGCCGTGGGCATGGCCACCGATGTGCCGCCGCACAACCTCAACGAGATCGTCAGTGCGCTGCTGCACCTGCTGGACGATCCGGACGCCACCGTGCGCGATCTGTGCGAGCACGTGAAAGGCCCGGACTATCCCTCCAGCGCCGAGATCATCACGGCCGCCAACGATCTGCGCACCCTGTACGAGACCGGCAACGGCAGCGTGCGTGCGCGCGCGACGTTCAGCCGTGAAGCCGGCAACATCGTGGTCACCGCACTGCCGTTCCAGGTATCGCCCTCGAAGGTGATCGAGCAGATCGCCGCGCAGATGCGCGCCAAGAAGCTGCCGTGGCTGGAAGACATCCGCGATGAATCCGACCACGCCAATCCGGTGCGGGTGGTACTGGTGCCGCGCTCGAACCGCGTCGATGCCGAGCAGCTGATGGGCCACCTGTTCGCCACCACCGACCTGGAGCGCAGCTACCGCGTCAACCTCAACGTGATCGGGCTGGACGGCCGTCCGCAGGTGAAGAACCTGAAGATGCTGCTCAGCGAATGGCTGACGTTCCGCAGCAACACCGTCACCCGCCGCCTGCAGCATCGCCTGCAGAAGGTCGAACGCCGCCTGCACCTGCTGGAAGGTCTGCTGGTGGCCTTCCTCAACCTGGACGAGGTGATCCATATCATCCGTACCGAGGACGAACCGAAGGCCGCACTGATCGCGCGCTTCGGCCTGTCCGAAGAACAGGCCGAGTACATCCTGGAGACCAAGCTGAAGCAGCTGGCCCGCCTGGAAGAAATGAAGATCCGCGGCGAGCAGGACGAGCTGGCCAAGGAACGCGAGAAGATCATCGGCATCCTCGACAGCAAGGCCAAGCTGAAGAAGCTGATCCGCGACGAGCTGCAAGCCGATGCGAAGAAGTTCGGCGACGAGCGCCGCTCGCCGCTGGTCCAGCGCCAGGCGGCGCAGGCCATCGACGAGACCGAACTGGTGCCGAGCGAGCCGATGACGGTGGTGCTGTCGCAGAAGGGCTGGATCCGCGCCGCCAAGGGTCATGACGTGGACGCGTCGGCCCTGTCCTATCGCGATGGCGATGCGCTGCAGGGCGCCGTGCGCGCGCGCAGCACCCAGCAGGTCGCATTCCTGGACAGCGAAGGCCGGGCCTATTCAACGGCGGTGCACACCCTGCCTTCTGCACGGGGCAACGGCGAGCCGCTGACCGGCCGTTTCTCGCCGGCGCCCGGCACCAGCTTCGTCACCCTGGCCAGCGCCGAGCCGGACGCACGCTTCGTGCTCGCGTCCAGCCATGGCTACGGCTTCGTCACCCGCTTCGAGAACCTGATCGGCCGCAACAAGGCCGGCAAGGCGATGCTGAACCTGTCCGCCGGCTCGTCGGTGCTGCCGCCGGCGGTGGTCGCCAATGTCGAGAGCGACCGCATCGTGGCGGTGACCAGCTCGGGCAACCTGCTGGCGATTCCGGCCAGCGATCTGCCCGAACTGGACAAGGGCAAGGGCAACAAGATCATCGAGATCCCCAAGGCCAAGCTGGCCACGGAACGCGTGGTCGCCATCGTGGCGATCGGGCCGGGGCAGACCCTGCAGGTGCGCGCCGGCCAGCGCACGATGGGCCTGAAGTTCAACGAGCTCGATGCCTACCTCGGCGCGCGGGCGACCCGCGGCCACCTGCTGCCGCGTGGCTGGCAGAAGGTCGAAGGCCTGTCAGTGGAATGACGCAGCGGGGTCGGATCCCTTTCCAGCGGAAAGGGCTCTGACCCCAGGCTCCCGCTTCGGCAGGCGTCAACCTTGGCCGACACGCCGTTGCTGCTGGAAACCCGCCCTGGTCGGCGCCGGTCGACAAGGCATAGGCGACAATTGTTGACCAGTTGAACGCAAATAGCCGGGGAACCCCGGCTATTTGCATTTGGTGGGTATGGTTCAGATCGACCGAGGCATCAGGAGTGGGGGTTCGACGACCTGTGCGGAGCAATTGAACTGCACGCAACTGCTATTTCAATATTTTCTGAAACTCCGTGAATACTCTGAGCAATTTCTCAGCACTTTCGATCTCTCCCGCACGATCACTCGACACCACCTTCTTCGCCTGCGTTCTCAGCGGATTGGTGTGAATTTCCGCCAACACCGTACGTATGTAATGCGAGTGATCACTTTCACCGTTATTCTCCCTAGACATCTGCTCAGAGAATCCGACGATCGATTTGGAGAGTACACTCTTGTAAGCGTACTCTTCAGCGATATTCGCAAGCTTAACGTACTGATGCGCACAGAACCACGCACCACCGATAAGTATCGGAATCAATGATACACGCCCCGCAACTACCGCAATTGCTACCTTGGTATCCCACGTTATCCAGATACCAAGCAGCACTGCCAATAACACGAGAAAACCCGCGGCGACCAGCCAGAACTTTCGCTTCGAATCCTCGCTCGTTTCTGTGTAGCGCTCATTGAAAGCCGCACTCAGGCCCTCTGCGGTTTTGTAAGAAAGAGCCGTCCTAGCAGATTCAATAATCCTCTTGGCTTCCCCCTCAATTTCAGACATCGCAACGCGATGCTGTGCAAGCGCGTCCGTGAACTCCACTGTCTTTACCTGCTGATCAACCAGTTGAGCCTCTCGCATAGCGATCTTCTTAGCGAACTCATCGATCAGTTGCCTATTTACCGCTGCGCTCGCCTGAGACTCCTCCGCACTCAGCGAAGCAGATGCTGCTGAGCTCTTGAGCTCATCAATCTCATCCAACTTTTGCTGCGCTTCGGTCAGCGCATCACTCATCGTTGATCCGGAATCTTCTATCCCTTTAAGCCGCACTCCAGACTCTTCAAGCCTGGCTGATACTTCAGCAGAAAGATCCAGCAGCTTCGCCTGCTCTTCGGCAATTTTTTTTCGCTCATCCTTAATAGCAGCAATCTGCCGATGGAGATCATCGACAGCACTCTCCAACTGTTCTCTTGTCTCCGGAGACCCTCTCAACTGAAACGGCCGGAGTACAACCTTCAGCTCTTGCAATGTTTGCGCGACCGACCCGAACTGCTGTTGCTGCAAGGCAGTTCTTAGGACTGCAACATTGGAAGCAATTGATCGTCTTTCAGCAACTGTCGTAATTCTAAAAAACCTTTCCGGCTTCCCAAGCTGCCCCCGGATGTCTGCGACTATTGCACGGACACCAGCGACAAGAGACTTCGCGCTGAACTCCAGTTCTTCTCCAAAGGTCTGACCTTTCAATTTCGACGAATCCACTCCATCTACATCGTCATCAATACCTTCGAGATTTGCCTTGATGTCCTCAATCGACTGCGCAACCATACCCCCTCCCTGAATATGCAGCTAAGAGCGTCTCAAAACCCGCATTACGGGTCAATCCTCACGGACTCTCCTGTCAACCTAGATTTCAAGGGGATATTGGCTTTCAACTCCAGACTTCCGCAACCACTCCGCCCGTCATCACTTGTGCCAGCGCGCATGACATTTGAGGCAGTGGAAATGACCCACCTAAGTCAGATCACCGCCTCAAATGCAACGAGGTCAGAGCCGTTCTCGTTGAAAACGGATCCGATCCCGGCCCCGACTACATCGGCCTCGGTCGACCCGCTCTGCCCGCCGGGCATGGCCCGGCGCTACCGGAACGCAGCACCAGACACGAAAAAGCCGGGGCATTCCCCGGCTTTTTCGTTGTCGGCTGGCGGGCGGTGGAGCGGCTGGCGGGCGAAGGCTGGCGAGCGATGCTCCGGTGCTGGCGGGCGACGGTACCGGTTTAGTGCGCCGGGGCGCCGCTGCCGTCGATCTTGCTCAGCTGGTACAGCTCCAGGCCGATGCGCTTGATCAGGCCCAGCTGCTGCTCCAGCCACCAGGCGTGGTCCTCTTCGGTGTCCTTCAGCTGCGCCAGCAGGATGTCGCGGCTCACGTAGTCGCCCTTCTCTTCGCACAGCTTCATGCCGGCGGCGAGGTTGTTGCGCACGGCGTACTCGGTGTCCAGATCCTTCTGCAGCATCTCCTCCACCGTCGTACCCGGCTCGGTCAGGTGCGGGCGCATGTCAGGATCACCGCCAAGGAACAGGATGCGGCGCAGCAGCGCGTCGGCATGCTGGGTCTCTTCCTCCATCTCGTGGTTCAGGCGCTCATACAGCGCGAACAGGCCCTGGTCCTCGTAACGGCGGGAGTGGATGAAGTACTGGTCACGCGCGGCAAGCTCACCGCGCAGCAGTTCCTTCAGGCAGGCGATGACGTCCGGGTTGCCTTTCATGGGGGGCTCCTGTGAATCGATGCGGCATAGGGTGCCCCATTTCGGGATACGGTGATCTAATCGGAATCAGTCGCAGTTGCGCCTGCGGCTACAATCGGCCCCGGCGTTCGGAAAGGACCTACAATGCGACGTACATGGCGTTGGCTGCTCGGCGTGCTGATCGCCACCCTGCTGGTGGTGGCCCTGGCAGCGTGGCTGCTGCTGCGCGGCAGCCTGGCCGATCTGGAAGGTGAACATGCCCTGCCCGGCCTAGGCGCAGCAGTCACTGTCGAGCGCGACGCGCTGGGCGTGGTCACCATTACCGCGGGCAGCCAGGCCGACGCCATGCGTGCGCTCGGCCGTGTCCACGCGCAGGAGCGCTACTTCGAGATGGACCTGATGCGGCGCAGCGCAGCCGGCGAACTGGCTGCGCTGTTCGGCCCGAAGGCCATCGAGGTGGACAAGCGCATGCGGGTTCATCGCCTGCGCGCGCGGACCGACGCCCATCTGGAGGCCGCCCTTGGCAGCAACGCCGCGGCGGTAAACGCGTATGTCGAAGGGGTCAACCAGGGCCTGGCCGATCTCTCCGTGCGCCCGTGGGCCTACCTGCTGCTGCGGCAGGCGCCGCAGCCGTGGACCGCCAGCGACAGCGTGCTGGCCGGGCTGGCCATGTACGCCGATCTGCAGGATCCGGGCAACCGGACTGAACTGGCGCTCAGCCGCATCCAGGCGGTGGTGCCACCGGCGCTGCATGCGCTGATCGCGCACCAGGGCAGCGAATGGGATGCGCCCCTGTTCGGCGAGCCGCGCGGCAATGCCCTGCTGCCCGATGCAGGGCAACTGGATCTGCGCACGCTGGCCGCCTCGCCCGCTCCCGTGCCGGTGGAAACCGGCGCAGTGGGCAGCAACAACTTCGCCGTGGCCGGCGCCCTCACTGCCGATGGCCGTGCGATCGTTGCCGACGACATGCACCTGGGCCTGCGTGCACCCGGCCTCTGGTTCCGCGTGCGCCTGCGCTATCCCGATCCGCAGGCGGCCGGTGGCCAGGTCGACATCAGCGGCTTCTCGCTGCCCGGTCTGCCAGCCGTCATCGTCGGCAGCAACGGGCATGTCGCCTGGGGGTTCACCAACAGCTACATCGACACCGCCGATTTCCGCAACGAACCGGCCACGGCCCCGGTGACGGTGCATGAAGAGCGCATCGCCGTGGCCGGCCAGGATGACGTGGTGTTCCCGGTGCGCGAGACCGCCTGGGGGCCGATCCTGCACACCCACGCCGATGGCAGCGGCGACGCACTGCGCTGGGTCGCACATCTGCCCGGCGCGGTGCGCCTGGATTTCGCCGACATGGCCCGCGCGGGCGACCTGGACCAGGCCCTGCGCGTGGCCGACCGCGCCGGCATTCCTGCACAGAACCTGGTGATCGGCGACCGCAGCGGGCGCATCGCCTGGCGTCTGATCGGCGCCCGTCCGGACCGTGGCCCCGGATGTGCGGCGGCCGGCTACGCGCCAGCGCGCAATGACGCCTGCGCACCCTGGTCGCTGCGCAGCGACGCTGCTCCCGCACTGATCGATCCCGCCAACCACCGTCTGTGGACCGCCAATGGCCGCGTGCTGGACGGCGGCGCACTGGCAGTGGCCGGCAATGGCGGCTACGACCTTGGCGCCCGCGCGCGGCAGATCCGCGACCTGCTGGCGGTCCAGGACCGTTTCGATGAGCACGACCTGCTGGCGATCCAGCTCGATGACCGCGCGGTAATGCTGCAACGCTGGTGGGCGCTGCTGCAGCAGATCACCGCACACAGCAGCGACCCTGCACTGCAGCGCCTGCATGCAGCCAATGCGCACTGGGAAGGACGGGCATCGGTGGACTCGGTGAGCTATCGCATCACCCGCGGCTTCCGTGGCAAGGTGCTCGATGCGGTGGAAGGTGCGCTGCTCGCGCCTGCCCGCGCACAGCTGGGCGCCGATTACCTGCCGCCGCGGCTGCCCGAGCTGGAAGGCGTGGTCTGGCCGATGCTGGAACAGCGCCCGGCACATCTGCTGCCACCCGGTATCGACAGCTGGGATGCGTTGCTGGCGAAGGCCGCACGTGAGCTGGAAGCAGATCTTGCCAGCCAGGGACCGCTGGCCCAGCGCCGCTGGGGAGAGCGCAACACCGCGTCGATCTGCCACCCGGTCAGTCGCGCCCTGCCCGCCTTCGCACGCCGCGCGTTGTGCATGCCGGCCGAGCCGTTGCCCGGCGACCGCGACATGCCACGGGTGCAGGCCCCGGATTTCGGTGCTTCGCAGCGGATGGTGGTCTCCCCCGGTCACGAAGCCGACAGCATCGTGCACATGCCCGGTGGCCAGAGTGGCCACCCGCTGTCCCCCTACTGGGGCGCGGGCCACGAAGACTGGGTGCATGGCCGCCCCTCGCCGTTCCTGCCGGGCAAGGCCCAGCACGTGATGACGCTGGTGCCGGCGAGATAGAGGGGTAGCGCCGGGCCATGCCCGGCGAGCGCGCAGCGTGGACGGACAGCAAAGCCGCCGGGCATGGCCCGGCGCTACCGGCTCAGGTGCGGCGGCGCTCGATCAGGTTCAACAACGGCCCGGTCATCGCAGTGGTCACCAGTGCCATGATCACCAGTACCGCGAACAGGCGATCCCCGAGCAGGCCCAGCTCATAGCCCAGGTTGAGCACGATCAGTTCCATCAGGCCGCGCGTGTTCATCAGTGCTCCCAGCCGCCATGCCTCGCGGGCAGGCAGGCCGGTGCTGCGGGCGGCACTGAATGTGCCCAGCAGCTTGCCGGCCGTGGCCACCGCGATCACCACCAGACACAGCACGATGTCGCCGGCGTGCAGTGCGTCGGCGCGCATGCGCAGGCCGGTCATGGCGAAGAACAGGGGCAGCAGCAGGGTCACCGCGAACGGCTCGACGCGGGCCATCAGCAGTGCGCGCAGCGGCGCATTGGATGACACCGCCACGCCCGCAGCGAATGCGCCGAACAACGCATGGATGCCCAGCATCTCGGTCACCAGCGCACTGGCCAGCGACAACAGCAGGATGCCCAGCAACCACCGTCCTTCGCGTCCTGCCACCACCTGCTGGCGGGCAAACCACGGTCTTACCAGGCCAAGCATCAGCGCCACGAAGGCCACCACGCCCAGCAGGTTGAGGCTTGCCGGCAGCCAGCCACCGGCCTGTGCAGCCGCCACGATCAGCGCCAGCAGGCACCAGGCCGTGGCATCGCCGAGTGCCGCGCAGGCAATGGCGGTCTGTCCCAGCGGAGTATGGGTGATGCCGCGATCGGCGAGGATCCGCAGCAGCACCGGGAATGCCGTGATGCTCATCGATATCCCGACGAACAGCGCGAAGGACGTGAAGCCCACGCCCTGCGGACCGTGCTGCGGGTACAGCCAGATCGCCAGGGCCACGCCCAGCATGAATGGCACGGCGATACCGGCATGGCTGACGGTGAACGCGAGCCGCCGTCGTCCGCGCAGTGCGGCCAGGTCGAGTTCGGCACCGGCCACCAGCAGAAACATCAGCACACCCAGCTGGCTGAGCAGGCCCAACGGCGCCAGCGACGCCGCCGGGAACAGCGCGCCATGCAACTGCGGCAACAGGCTGCCCAGCACCAACGGGCCCATCATCAGGCCTGCCGCCATTTCGCCGATCACCGCCGGCTGGCCGAAGCGCTTGAGCAGCGCTCCCGCGCCCTTGGCCACCAGCAGCAGGACCAGCAGCTGCAGCAGGAACAGGCCCAGCGGCGATGACAGATGCCGGGCCCAGCTGCCTTCGTCGGCAACCGTGGCGCGTGCGACCGCTTCAGGCGCCGCCGGCCCGGCATACCGCGCCAGCAGCAGGCCGGCCAGCAACGGCAGTCCGGCCCAGGCCACGTAGCGCCACCCCCACTTCATCGGCGGCGCCCGGCCCTCGCTCTGTACGTCCATGAACATTCCCCAATGTGCAGGGGGGCGATGATACGTCCTTGCCTGCGCCGACGCTGAGCGCCCGCCGGGCGTAGCCCGGCGCTGCCGGTCACGCCAGGGCCTGCTCGTGTACCCCGGCAATCGCCCGGCCGGACGGATCGGCCGCTGCGGCGAAACTCGCGTCCCAGGCAATCGCGGCCGGTGAGGAACAGGCGATCGATTTTCCACCCGGGACCGTTTCGGCCGCGGCCCTGCTCGGGAAGAACTGTTCGAACAGGTGGCGATAGTAGTACGCCTCCTTGGTCTGCGGCGGGTTGTGCGGGAAGCGCTTGTCGGCGGCGGCCAGTACCCGGTCGCTGACCTGCGCCTCGGCGTGCGCCTTCAATCCATCGATCCAGCCATAGCCGACGCCATCGCTGAACTGCTCCTTCTGGCGCCACAGGATGCTGTCCGGCAGATAGCCATCGAACGCTTCACGCAACACCGCCTTTTCGATACGGCGACCGCCGAAGCCGCTGCCGACCATCTTGTGCGCGGCGTCGATGCGCATCGCCACATCGAGGAAGTCGCGGTCCAGGAACGGCACGCGAGGCTCCACGCCCCAGGCCATCATCGACTTGTTGGCACGCAGGCAATCGTAGTTGTGCAGGGCATCGAGCTTGCGCACCAGCTCCTGGTGGAATTCGCGCGCGTCCGGTGCCTTGTGGAAGTACAGGTAGCCGCCGAAGATCTCGTCGCTGCCTTCGCCGGACAACACCATCTTCACCCCCATCGCCTTGATCCGTCGTGCCAGCAGGAACATCGGCGTGGACGCGCGGATGGTGGTGACATCGTAGGTTTCGATATGGCGGATCACCTCGGGGAGCACGTCGAGGCCTTCCTCGAAGGTGTACTCGAAGCCGTGGTGCACGGTGCCCAGCGCTTCGGCGGCGACGGCGGCGGCGGCCAGATCGGGTGATCCCTTCAGCCCGATCGCGAACGAATGCAGGCGCGGCCACCAGGCTTCGCTCTGGCCGCCATCCTCGATGCGGCGGCGGGCATAGCGGGCGGCGACGGCGGCCACCAGCGACGAATCCAGTCCACCGGACAGCAGCACGCCGTACGGCACGTCGCTCATCAGCTGGCGTTCCACCGCATGTTCAAAGGCCTGTCGCAGCTCGGCCAGATCGGCCTGGCGCCCTTCAACGTCCGCATACTCGCGCCAGGGCTGCTGGTAGTAGCGCACCAGTTCGCCACTGGCACTGTCGTAGTAATGACCCGGCGGGAACTGGGCAACGTCGGCACAGGTATCCACCAACGCTTTCATCTCCGAGGCCACCCGCAGGCGCCCCTGCGCGTCGTGCCCCCAGTACAGCGGCACCACGCCGACCGGATCGCGCGCCACCAGTACGCGACCGGCATCGCGGTCCCACAGCGCGAAGGCGAAGATGCCGTTGAGCTGCTCCAGCCAGCGGGACGGCGAGCCTCCCTGCCGGTACAGCGCGTTGATCACCTCGCAGTCCGAGCCGGTCTGGAAGTCGTAGGGGTGGGCCAGCGCGGCCTTGAGCAGCTGATGGTTGTAGATTTCGCCGTTGACCGCCAGCGCCAGCTGACCGTCCGCCGACAACAGCGGCTGCGAGCCACCCGCCGGATCGACGATGGCCAGCCGCTCGTGCACCAGCAGTGCACCTTCATCAAGGTAGACGCCGCTCCAGTCCGGGCCACGATGACGCTGCCGCTGCGACAGCTCCAACGCATGCCGGCGCAGGGCGGGAAGATCATCACCGGCCTGCAGGCCGAAGATTGCGAAGATCGAACACATGGGGGAACTCCTGTTGTTGGTTCTACGAGGGGCAAGGTGTTCGACCGGCCATCCAGGCCCGGGTAGCGCTGCGCCCGGGCACAAAAAAACCCGCATCGGCCGATGCGGGTTTTCTGGTGTCCGGGCGTGTGTTGCTGTCTATCTACCCAGGGCGCAGTCCCGCATCGGCCGCGCACGATTATTCGCGCGCAGATTATTGCGGTTGTTGTTGACGGCGGTGGCCAGGCGGATCGACATGACCCGACCCTAACCCGGTTTCCGGGGCCGCGCAACAGTTGCGTTGGCAACCAGGTGCGTCGTACGCCGGGCATGGCCCGGGGCTACCGTCGGCCAAGGGCGGCGCCGGGCCATGCCCGGCGTCGTGCCTCACACCAGCAGGCGCTCGACCAGCCGCAGGTACAGGCCCGGCAGGGCCTCAAGCTCGTCCACACGCACGTTCTCGTCCACCTGGTGAATGCTGGCGTTGACCGGCCCCACTTCGATGCACTGCGCGCCCAAGGGCGCGATGAAGCGGGCGTCGGACGTTCCGCCACCGGTGCTTTCTTCCGGCGCACCGCCGATGTGATCGGCCAGCACGGCGCGCGCGGCGGCACGCAGGGTGCCTTCGGGCGTGTAGAACGGCTCGCCGCTGCGGTGCCACTTCAGCGTGTACTGCAGGCCGTGACGGTCCAGCACCGCGGTGATCTCCGCTTCCAGTTTCGGCGCATCCCAATGCGGGTTGTAGCGGACGTTGAAATCCACTTCCAGCTCGCCCGGAATCACGTTGTTGGCACCGGTGCCGGCATGGATGTTGGAGATCTGCAGGCTGGTCGGCGGAAAGCTCTCGTAACCCTCGTCCCAGCGCCGCGCACTCAGTTCGGCCAACGCCGGCGCCGCCTGGTGGATCGGGTTGCGTGCCTTCTCCGGGTAGGCCACATGGCCCTGCACACCCTGCACGCGCAACTTCGCCGACAGGCTGCCGCGGCGGCCGACGCGGAGCAGATCGCCCAGCGTTGCGGTCGACGAGGGTTCGCCGGTGATGCACCAGTCGATGCGCTGGCCACGCTCTGCGAACAGGCGCGCGACATGGCGCACGCCGTCGATCGCATCGCCCTCCTCGTCACTGGTCAGCAGCACCGCCAGCGTTCCCGCATGATGAGGGTGGGCTGCGGCGAACTGCTCGGCCGCGATCACGAACGCGGCTACGCTGCCCTTCATGTCGGCCGCGCCACGGCCGTACAGCACGCCATCGCGGATCTGCGGGACGAACGGATCGCTCTGCCAGGCCTCGCGCGGTCCCGGTGGCACCACGTCGGTGTGGCCCAGCAGGACCAGCACCGGCGCACCGCTGCCATGGGTCGCCCAGAGGTTGTCGACGTCGCCCAGGCGCAGGTGCTCGCAGTCGAACCCTGCACGCTGCAGCCGCGCCGCAAGCAGCGCCTGGCAGCCGGCATCGTCCGGCGTGACCGATGGCCGTGCGATCAGCTCGCTGGCCAGGTCCAGCACCGCGCTCACGCGCCACCCACGCCGAAGCGCGCCTTGAACCCGTTGTCGCTGAATCCCTGGCTGACCTTGCCGTCGGACGTCACCACCAGCGGGCGCTTGATCAGCTGCGGGTACTCGCGCAGCAGCAGCTTCCACTCGGCATCGGAGGCGGCCGCCTTGCGGTTGTCCGGCAGCTGCCGCCAGGTGGTCGATGACCGGTTGACCATTGCGGACAGGCCGCCCAGCTGCGCGGCCCACTCGACCAGCGTTTCCGGGCCGGGCTTGGTCTCGCGGTAGTCGACGAAGGTGTATGGCACGCCGAAGCGGTCCAGCCACTTGGTCGCCTTCTTGCAGGTATCGCAGTTCTTCAATCCGTAGACAGTGGTGCTCATGGCCATCGGCAATGCTGGAAAACAGAGGGTCAGAATCTCACAACAGACGCTCGGACACGACCCGGAACGGCACGCGTGGCAGGTGGAAGGCCAGCCCGTCGGGCAGCGCAACGCCCATCGCCTGCAAGCGTGGGCACTGCAGCGTACCCTGCAGGTGCAGCGGCCGCAGATGGGTCAGCTCCACCGGCAGGTCGATGCGGGTGCTGGCCCAGTGCCCGTCACAGGTACGGGCGATGGCCTCGTCCTGGCAGGTCAGGAAACGCAGCAGGGCGTCATGGCCGCCAAAGGCCGCCGACCACGTGGCATCGTCCCAGCCTGCGGCAACCTGCCACTGAAGTCGAAGCGCCGGCGCGCTGCCGTGGCCACCTTCGATCAGGGTATGGCCGCCGCCATTGGCCTCAAGCACATGTGCGAAGCGCACGGAGAGATGAGGTTGCATGGCATCGCTGAAGGCACGCGCACCGGCGACGAAGGCCAGCTGATCCATCACGTTGCGGTCGAACAGCACGACCGGGGTGCCGTCCGGATCATCGTCGCGGCGCAGATACCACCGCCAGTTGCTCTGCTGCGGCGATGGCATCAGCGCCCGCAGAGGGCCGGCCAGGGCCGGCCCGAAGTGACCGTGCCGATAGCTGAGGATGGTGTAAGGCGTACGACCGGCATGGACCACGTAGTGATGGCCAGGCGGCGGTGACGGCGCATGACGCACATCGACCCACCAGCTCGCGTAGACCACGTCGCGCACATCGCTGGCCAGCGCCGGCATCGGCCAGCGCCGCGACAGCGCGCGGCGCAGCCGGGTCCAGCGCGGTGCGTGCAGCAGGCGCGGCAGCATCCGCGCGAACACGTTGTCGAACGGATGCCGGTAGATCGCGGACTGCGCCAGGTCGTCCGGCGCAGCCATCGTCAGTCCGCCAGGCCGCGCAGAAGATCGTTGACGCTGGTCTTGCTGCGGGTGCGGGCATCGACCTGCTTGACGATCACCGCGCAGTACAGCGAGTGCGTGCCGTCCTTGCTCGGCAGCGAGCCCGACACCACCACGCTGTACGGCGGGATGTAGCCGTAGGTGATCTCGCCGGTGGCGCGGTTGTAGATGCGGGTGCTCTGGCTGAGGAACACGCCCATGCCGATCACGCTGTGGTGGCCGACCACTACGCCCTCCACCACTTCCGAACGCGCGCCGATGAAGCAATGGTCTTCGATGATGGTCGGGCTGGCCTGCAGCGGTTCGAGCACGCCGCCGATGCCGGCGCCACCGGACAGGTGGCAATGCTGGCCGATCTGCGCACAGGAACCGACGGTGGCCCAGGTATCGACCATCGTGCCCTCGCCGACATGGGCGCCGATGTTGGTGAAGCTCGGCATCAGCACCACATCCTTGCCGAAGTAGGTACCCCGGCGCGCGATCGCGCCCGGCACCACGCGTACCCCGGCACGACGGAACTTTGCTTCATCGTATCCGGCAAAGCGCGATTCGACCTTGTCCCAGAACGGGGCCGGACGGGCATCGACCACCGCCATGTCATTGACACGGAAGTACAGCAGCACCGCCTTCTTCAGCCATTCGTTGACTTTCCAGCCCCCCTGCCCGTCCGGCTCGGCGACACGGAACTCGCCGCTTTCCAGGCCGTCGATCACGCGGTTGACCAGCACCCGGGTCGAGCCCTCCAGTTCATGCAAGGTCAGCGTCGCGCGGCGCTCGAAGGCGCTTTCGATGCCGAACTTCAGTTCTTCCACGCCCGGCGCGGCCGGCCTGCGCAGCGACTTGCGGGCGATGGTCTCGGCGCGCGCGGCTTCCGCGCTCTTGGCCGGGGCCTTCTTCGGCGCCGGCTTCTTCGCGGCAGCCACCTTCTTCACCGGGGCAACGGTCTTCTTTGCGGCCGTCGCGGCAGTGGTCTTTCGGGCCGCCGCGCTCTTGGCGGTCGCGGCGGTCTTCTTTGCAGGCTTGGTGGCCATCAGGTGGGGTCTCCGGCGTTTCGATCAGGGTCCAGGCAGGCCAGCATCGCGTCATGCAGCTGCTGCCGGGCGGGTTCGGTCAGGGGGAGGTCGTGTTCGTCACTGATCACGAAGGTGTCTTCGGCGCGTTCGCCGAACGTGGCAATGCGCGCGTCATGCACGCGCAGGCCCTGGTTGCGCAGCACGAACGCCACGTCGGCCAGCAGGCCGGGGCGGTCGGGTGCGACCAGGGCGAATCGGGTTGCGCCGGGCTCATCGCGGAACTCGATGCGCGGCACGAAGCGGAAGTGACGCAGCTGCCGCGGCACCACCCGCCGCGACGGGCGCAGACGGCCCAGGTCACCGACCAGCGCCTCGCGCAGCGCAGCTTCCAGGTTGGCGCTGCTGCCATCGGCGAAGGTATCGGCGGGGCTGACCTCAAAGGTATCGAAGATGGTGCCCGCGGGGCCGTCCAGTACCCGCGCGCGATGGATGCCGTAGCCCTTGCGGTCCAGCGTCATCACGATGGCAGCAAACAGGCCGTCGCGATCCGGCGAATGCACGAACACTTCCAGCGCGGGGTCGTCGACGCTGATGCGGCGCACCTTCACCAGCGCCTGGCCCTGCTTCACCGGCACCAGCGCAGCGGCCTGCCAGGCCAGCTGCTCCGGACGCAGCCGGATGAAGCCTTCATCAGGCATGACGGCGAACTGGCGGTCGATCGTGGCGTCGTCATAGCCCTGTTCGCGTACCAGCGCGCGCACGCTGTCCCGCGCCTCGGCAACGCGCTCGGCGGCCGGCACCGGATGCTCCAGGCCCTCGCGCAGTGCGCGCCGCGTGGCGAAGTACAGATCGGCCAGCAGCCGGTCCTTCCAGGCGTTCCACAGCTTGGGGCTGGTGCCGGCGATGTCGGCGCAGGTCAGCAGGTACAGGTAGTCGAGGCGGTCGCGGCTGCCGACCAGGGTTGCGAAACGATGGATCACGGCCGGATCGGCGATGTCCTGCTTCTGCGCTGTCACCGACATGCGCAGGTGCTGTTCGACCAGCCACGCCACCAGTTCGGTATCCGAGGCACTGAGCGCATGCGCCTGGCAGAACGCGCGCGCATCCACCGCTCCCAGCTCGGAATGATCGCCGCCGCGGCCCTTGGCAATGTCATGGAACAGCCCGGCCAGCAGCAGCAGCTCCGGCTTCCGCAGCCGCGGCCACACTTCATGCGCGATCGAGAAGCGCTCGTCGGCACGGCTGCTGGCGAACTGGCCGATATTGCGCAGAACCATCAGCGTGTGCTGATCGACGGTGTAGACGTGGAACAGGTCGAACTGCATGCGCCCGCTGACCTGGGCGAACGCGGGAATCCACTGGCCCAGCACACCCAGCCGGGCCATCCGCGAGAGCGTGTCGACCGGGCGCTGGCCACGCAGCAGCGCCATGAACTGCTCACGCGCATCGGCATCGGCCTGGTCATAGGCGGGCAGCAGCGGCAGCGACTCGGCCAGTGCGCGCGCGGTCAGCGAATGCAGGCCACGCACCTGCGGGTTGTTGGCCCAGCCGGCGAACAGGGCGAACACCTGGCCGATGTCGCCGCGCGGCCACGCCGCCTCGTTCGCCGCCAGATAGCCGCGGCGCAGCGAGAAACCCACGGTCAGCGGTTCCGGCAGCGCTTCGCCGTCGAACTGCTCCTCGAAGCGTTGCAGCAGGCGGTCGCTGATCCGGCGCACCACCGAAGCGGCGCGATAGAACCCCTGCATCATCTTCTCGACGCCCAGGTTCTCGGCGTCGTCCTCAAAACCCAGCCGCGCGGCCAGTGTCTTCTGGTAATCGAAGCGGAGGCGCTCCTCCGGCCGCCGTGCCACCAGGTGCAGGCCGAAGCGCAGGCGCGCCAGCACCGCGCGCTCCCGCTGGAGCGCCGCGGCTTCGTCGGCACCCAGATGGCCCAGCCCGACCAGCGCCTCAAGGTCGCGAACGCCGAACGCGCGCAGCGCCATCCACCCCAGCGTATTGAGATCACGCAGCCCGCCGGGGCCATCCTTCAGATCGGGCTCGAGGTTGTCGGCGGTATCGCCGAAACGCTGGTGGCGGTTGCGCAGTTCCTCCAGCTTGGCCAGGAAGAAGGTGCGCGCCGGCCACAGTCCGCTGTCGTCGTCGGTTGCTTCGCGCAGCGCCCGGCGCGCCGCATCGTCGGCCAGGATCGGGCGCGCTTCGATCAGCGCGGTCAGCACGGTCTGGTCGGCGGCCGCCTCGCGGCACTGCGCCGCCGAGCGCACGGCATGGCTGACCGCCAATCCGCAATCCCACAGCAGGGCGAACAACCGCGCCAGGCCCGCTTCGTGGGCGAGCTGCGCTGGCGGCGCGCCGAACACCAGCAGATCGATGTCAGACCGTGGGAACAGCTCCCCACGGCCGTAGCCGCCCACTGCGAACAGGGACAGCCCGCTGTCGGACGGCAGGCAGCGCTGCCACGCCAGCCGGATCAGGTGATCGGCCGCGCGCGCGCGCAGTGCCAGCAGGCGCTCGATGTTGTCGCCCTGGTCGAAACGGCGGTACAGCCGCGCATCGGCCTGCTGCAAGGCCTGCCGTGCAGCGGAAGCCCAGTCCGGGTCGTTGAGCGACGCGGCCGGCGTGTCCAGCAGCGAACTCGCCGGCAGCATCCTCAGGAGACCTGCGATTCGCCCGGCGACAGGGTCAGCACGTCAACGCCGGTCTCGGTGACCGCGATCATGTGCTCCCACTGCGCCGACAGCTTGCGGTCCTTGGTCACCACGGTCCAGCCATCCGGCAGCACCTTGTTGTAGCGGGTGCCCTCGTTGATCATCGGCTCGATGGTGAAGGTCATGCCCGGCTGCAGCACCAGGCCCTGCCCCGGGCGACCGTAATGCACCACCTGCGGCTCGTCGTGATAGACCTTGCCGATGCCGTGGCCGCAGTACTCGCGCACCACGCTGAAGCGCTCGCCTTCGGCATAGCTCTGGATCGCGTGGCCGATGTCGCCCAGGGTCGCCCCCGGACGTACCGCGCGGATGCCGCGCCACATCGCTTCGTAGGTGGTCTCCACCAGGCGGCGCGCCATCACCGACGGTGTGCCGACGAAGTACATGCGACTGGTATCGCCGTGCCAGCCATCCTTGATGACGGTCACGTCGATGTTGACGATGTCGCCGTCCTTGAGCACCTTGCCTTCGCTCGGGATGCCGTGGCAGATGACATTGTTGACCGAGGTGCACACGGTCTTGGGGAAGCCGCGGTAGCCGACGTTGGCCGGAATGGCGCCCTGCACGTTGACGATATGGTCATGGCAGATGCGGTCCAGTTCCTCGGTGGTGACACCGGGCTTGACGTGGGGGGTGACGATGTCCAGCACTTCGCTGGCCAGGCGGCCGGCAATGCGCATCATCTCGATTTCCTGCGGGGTTTTCAGATTCACGCTCATGGCGCCCATTATCGCCGATCCGGCCGCAATCTGAACGAACGCCACCCAACTGGACGTTCCCGGCCATGCACAGTTCCGGCAAGGCGAGCGAAAGCGTGATCGCGCCCACATTCCGCAGCCCCTGTTTATCACGGATTACAGACACTTGGCGGTCCTAAGCTGGCGCCAGCGTCGCCGAAGCGGCCCCGAACGTGCCGCCTTCGCCTTGTTCAACGGACCTTCGGGTCAAGGAGGTTGTCCATGCGAATCCCACTGCGCTCCTCCCTTGCCGGGGCCATGACCGCGCTGCTGCTGGCCGGCCCGGCGCTGGCGGCCGATACCACCACCTTCAACGTCACCCTCGTGGTCACCAAGGCCTGCACGATCACGGCCGCGGCCGCCACCAACGTCGACTTCGGTACCGCCGCATCGACCACCGCGATACCTACCCTTGGCCAGGGCACGGTGACCGCCCAGTGCTCTGCGCTGACCCCGTATACGATCGCGCTGAACGCGGGTGCGAACGCCGGTACGGCCGGCGACGTCACCACCCGGCGCATGAAGAACACCGACGCGGCGGTGACCGCCAACAACTACGTCGGTTACCAGCTGTACCGCGACGCGGCACACAGCCTGGTCTGGGGGTCGACGACCGGCACCAATACCCAGGCCGGCATCGGCACGGGCCTGGCGGTCCCCTACATCGTCTACGGCCAGATCCTGAACCTGAGCACCAACAACGCGGCCGCCGGCAACTACCTGGACACGATCACCGCCACGATTACTTATTGATGGAGCACGCCTCCATGTCCCGACCCCGCCTGTGGCGCGCCGCCGGCGTGGCGTTGCTCGCCTGCCTGCTGGCCAGCGCCGTGGCCACCTCCGCCGCCACCAGCCTGCAGGTCGCGCCCACCACCCTGCAGCTGGAGCCCCGCCAGCGTGCCGCCGAGCTGTGGCTGACCAACAGCGGGACCGCGCCGGTGAAGCTGCAGGTGCGGGTGTTCCGCTGGGTCCAGCAGGATGGCAGGGAGCAGCTGCTGCCTGCCGATGGGCTGCTGGCAACTCCACCGATGCAGGAACTGGCCGCAGGCCAGCAGCAGCTGGTGCGGGTGATGCGCACGGACAGCGAGGCACCGGCCTCCCAGCAGCATTACCGCCTGATCGTCGACGAAGTGCCGGACCTGGCCACCCGCGCCAGCGGCATGCAGTTCGTGCTGCGCTATTCGATCCCGGTGTTCATCCAGCCGGCCGGGGGCACGCCGGCGCCGCGCCTGCAGGCACGCCTGCTACGGCTGGACGACGGTCGCAGCGGCGTCGAGATCGGCAATTCCGGCGACAGCTACGCGCAGATCGCCGACCTGGCGCTGGGCAGTGTCGAACGCCCGCGTATCGTCCACCCCGGCCTGCTGGGCTATGTGCTGCCCGGCCAGGTGATGCGCTGGCCCGTGGAGCGCACGGCGGTCGACCGGGACAACGACCAGATCACGGCCAAGATCAATGGCGAGTCGACGCAGACACCGCTATCGCCGCCACCGGCTCGCTGAGGCGGTGGTGGGCACGGTGCTCGCTGCCGCGTGGGTTCCCGCGGCTCCGGCCGCCGACGTGTCCGGCATCTCCGGCGTCTCCGCCGATGCCCTGCTGCCTCCCCCGACACCGCTGACGGCCGGCCAGACGCTGTACCTGGACGTCTCGCTGAACAGCACGCCGCGCGGCCTGCTGCCCTTCACTGAAGCACGTGGCCGCCTGCAGGCCAGCCCGGAGGTGCTGCGCCAGCTCGGCTTCAGCGCCACCGGCGATGCACCGGTGTTTCTGGATCAGATCAGCGGCGTGGTCGCGCGCTACGACGCCCAGCTGCAGACACTGGCGCTGGATGTGCCGCTGGACCAGCTCACCCTGCCCACCACCCTGCTCGGCCGCCCGCAGGTGCGTACGCCGGCCGGCAGTGCCTCGCCGGGGCTGCTGCTCAACTACGACGTGTACGGCAGCCGCATCGAAGCACTCGGCAACCTTACCCTGAGCTCGGAACTGCGCCTGTTCGGCGTCGGCAGCGGCACCTTCGAGAACACGGCGGTCACCCGTCGCTACCAGCAGCCGGACGACCGCCACTGGCGCAGCGAAAGCGTGCGCCTGGATACGCACTGGACACTGGATTTTCCCGAGTCGGCGACCACGCTGGACATCGGTGATTTCTACAGCGGCTTTGTCGACTGGACCCGGCCGGTGCGCCTGGGCGGCGTGCAGGTCGGACGCAACTACGGGCTGCAGCCCTACCGCGTGCTGACACCGACGCCCGGCTTCCTGGGCGAGGCAGTGGTGCCGTCAACGGTGGAGCTGTACGTCGACGGGTTGCGCCAGTACAGCGGCCAGGTGCCGGTCGGACCGTTCCAGCTGGCGGCACAGCCGGGCATCAGCGGCACCGGCACCGCGCAGGTTGTGGTGACCGATGCCTTCGGCCGCATGCAGACGCTGGATTTCAGCTTCTATGGCACCCAGCAGCTGCTGGCCAAGGGCCTGTCGGACTGGTCGGTCGGTGCCGGACAACTGCGCGAAGCGTTCGGCGAACGCTCCTTCGAGTACGACAGCCGCACGGTGGCCAGTGCCAGCTGGCGTGGTGGCATCAGCGACACCTTTACCGGCGAAGCGCACGCCGAAGGCGGTGGCGGCCTGCTGCAGGCCGGCGTCGGTGGCTGGTGGTTGGCGGGCGAGGCCGGCGTGTTCAATGCCGCCTACGCGCACAGCCGCCTGCAGGGCCTGCAGGGCGGCCAATGGGCACTGGGCTACAGCTGGAACAACCGCCGCTTCAATTTCAATGTGCGCAGCGTACGCACCCACGGCGACTACCGTGATCTCGGCGCGCTGCAGGACAATCTGCCCCCGCGCATCAGCGAACAGGCCACTGCCGGTCTCGATCTGCTGGGGCTGGGAACGCTGAGCGCAAGCTACCTGCGGCTGCGCTACCCCGATGGCGACGACAACCGCTATGCCAGCCTGTTCTGGTCGCGCACCTGGAGCCAGCGCTGGTCGGCCTACCTCTCGGTCAACCAGAACCTGGACAGCAGTGACGACCGCAACATCTACCTGTCAGTGAGCGCCAGCCTCGGCAACAACCGCCAGGCCAGCCTCTCCAGCCAGCGCAACGGCGACAGCCAGGCCTGGGTGGCCGACATCACCCAGCCGGTCCCCGGCGATGGCAGTGCCGGCGGCATCGGCTGGCGCGCGCAGGTGCGCGGGGGTGACGAGGGCACAGGCGGCCTGGCCGAGGTCGGCATCCTCAACGACGTGGGGCGCTACGCGCTCGGCGCATCGCGCCAGGCCGGCATTGACTACGCCTATGCCAGCGCCAGCGGCAGCCTGGTGTGGATGGACGGGCACACCTTTGCTACCCGCGAGGTCTCCGACGCCTTCGCGGTGGTCAGCACCAGCGGCGTCGCCGGTGTCCCGGTACGGCTGGAAAACCGCCTGATCGGCGTCACCGACGACCGTGGCCTGCTGCTGGTCAGCCCCCTGCTGTCGTGGCAGCGCAACCGGGTCTCCATCGACACTCTCGACCTGCCGGCGGACATGCGCGCCGACCGCGTCGAGGACTGGGTGACACCCCGCCAGCGCGCCGGCACCGGCGTGACGTTCCATCTGCGCTCGCGGCCGTCGCTGACCCTGGTCCTGCAGGACATGGCCGGACAACCGCTGGAGGTGGGCAGCGAAGTGCAGCTGCCGCAGGGTCGCCAGGCCACCGTAGGCTACGACGGCCTGCTGTACCTGGAGGACGTGGCGCCGGGCAGCGTGCTGTACATCACCACCAGCCGCAGCCAGTGCCGGGTGAAGGTGCCGGCCACACCGGAAGTGGCTGCCAGCGGCGCCCGGCCCCGCCCGGCACCGGTACCGTGCATTCCCGAGGTGGCGCCATGAAGGTGCCCCTGCTCGGCCTGCTGCTCGTGCTCGGCCTGCTGGCCGCCACACCGGCGCACGCGGCGGCGGTGTGCACGGCCACCGCCAACCCCACCCTGCCGTTCGGCAACGTCAACAGCAATGCCCCCGGGCCCACCTCGGCCACGCTGAACATCACCGTCACCTGCACGACGGCGGCGCTGAGCCTGCTGGCCACTACCGGCGTGCGCGTGTGCGTGGGCATCGGTGCCGGCAGCGGCGGTGGCAGCAGCAGCACCTGGCGGACCCTGCGCACCAGTACCGGCACCCCTCCCGACACCCTGAACTTCCAGCTCTACAACAATGCCGGCTACAGCCAGGTCACCGGCCTGGTTCCCCGCGGTACGCCGCCAGCGCAGGAGCTGACCATGACCTACAACGTGCCGCTGGTGGTCGGCGGCAGCGGCGCGCAGTCCACCCAGCTGTTCGCACAGATCCCGGCCAACCAGGTGCTGGCCGCGGGCAACTACAGCAGCACCTTCAGCGGCGCCGACGTGGTGCTGACCTGGGCCTGGAACGAAGTGCTGCTCGGCAACGCCACCGTACCGGCCACCTGCAACGGCGGCGCCACCGGTACCAACAGCGCCAGCGCGGCCTTCAGCTTCATCGCGACCGCGACCGTGCTGCCACAGTGCGGCAGCTACCTCACCACCCCTCTGGACTTCGGCAACGTCACCGGCAGCATCACCAGCAACATCGACCGGACCGCCACCCTGACCCTGACCTGCCTGAAGAACACGGCATTCCAGATCGGCCTGGACAACGGCCAGAACAATCCCCCGGCCACCCCGACCCGGCGCATGCGCACCACCATCGGGGGCAGCAGTTACTACCTGGCCTATGAACTGTACCGCGACAGCGCACGCAACCAGCGCTGGGGCAACACGCTCACGGTCGATACCGCCAGCGGAACCGGTACCGGCAGTGCGCAGCAGCTGACGATCTACGGCCGGGTGCCGCCGGTCACCGGCCAGCCGCCGGCAGGTACCTACAACGATGTGGTGCAGGTGACGATCACCTACTGACCGGTGCCGCGAGCACCTGCCCCTACAGATCCGGCGCGCCCGGCCGATAGCGTCCAGCAGGTATCCCGGCACGGTGGATGACAGGTGGTTCGCGCAGTTCCGATCCTGGCGATGATGCTCGCCGCCCCCCTGGCATGGGCCGAGCCGGCAGCCCCGGTGCAGGTGCGCCTGGTCGTAGTGGAAGCCTGCCAGGGCGATGCCGGCGGCCGCGCGTGTGCCGTTCCGCACCAGCGCAGCGATGCCCCGCAGCTGCCGGCACAGCTGCGTGAACTCGCCCCCGCGCCAGCCTCGCCCACCGACGACGCTTCCACCGCGCCGACATTCATCTACTGATGCCGACATTCATCTACTGATGCCGACATTCATCTACTGATGCCGATGCGCGCACTCCTTGCCCTGTTCCTGCTGCTGCCGGGGCTGCCTGCCGCCGCACTGGACCTGCTGCCCACGACCCTGCAGCTGCCCGCCGAAGGGGGCCGCACCGAACTCTGGCTGCACAACCCCGGCCCCGAGCGCTGGCAGGGCGAGGTGCAGATCCTGGCGTGGGAGCAGCAGCTGGACGCCGAACGGCTGCAGCCGAGCGACCGCATCCTGGCCAGTCCGACCCGACTGGATCTGGCGCCCGGCGCCCGCCAGCGGGTCTGGCTGCTGCCCCGCAGCGCCGTCCCGGTCGCCGCCGAGCAGGCCTACCGTATCGTGCTCGCCCCCGGCAGAAGCAGCCTGCCACGCTACTCGCTGCCGCTGTTCCAGGGTGCGGCTGCGTCGTCAGTGCGCCCGGCCGTGCGTGCCCGCGTCGAATCCAACGGGTCGCAGACTCATCTGCGACTGGACAACCCGGGCCGCCTGCATGCGCGCCTGGACGGGCTTTCATTCGAGTCCGCCGGCGGCCATCGCAGCGTGCTGCTGCCGGGCTTGGCCGGCTATGTGCTGGCAGGACGGGAAAGGCGCTGGACGTTGCCGGCACGCCGCGACGGCTATCTCGGCGGCCGCTTCCGGGCCCGCCTGCAGGACGGCCGGGAGGTCGTTCTGGACGCATGGGACCCGTCAATTGCGGTGAACCCGCCCGCCGGGCTATAATCGCCGGGATGTCCTGCCGCCCTGTGCGCCGGACCCCGTCCACACCGGACGTCACCGGTGAATCCACACCTGCTGCCCCCATCCGTGCCGGGGTGCTCCGCAAGGAGTTCGGCCACGGAGGCAACAGGGAAGCCCAACCCCGGAACCGATCGCGCTTCCACGCGTCCCGCATACCTGTCCCGCGGGCGGAATCGCTGGTTCCATATCAGGAGTACTGCAATGCCCCAGGTCACCATGCGTCAGATGCTGGAAGCCGGCGTCCACTTCGGCCACCAGACCCGCTACTGGAACCCGAAGATGGCTCCGTACATCTTCGGCGCCCGCGGCAAGATCCACATCATCAACCTGGAAAAGACCGTCCCGCTGTTCAACGACGCGATGAACTTCATCTCGTCGGTTGCCCAGAAGCGCGGCACCGTCCTGTTCCTGGGCACCAAGCGCAGCGCCCGCGAAACCATCAAGGAAGAAGCCGAGCGTTGCGGCATGCCGTTCATGAACCAGCGTTGGCTGGGCGGCACCCTGACCAACTTCCGTACCGTCAAGCAGTCGGTTGCCCGCCTGAAGGAACTGGAAGCCGGTGAAACCGACGGCACCTTCGAGAAGCTGGTCAAGCACGAAGTGCTGGGCCTGCGTCGCGAGCGCGACAAGCTGGAAGCCTCGCTGGGCGGCATCAAGGACATGAACCGTCTGCCGGACGCCATCTTCGTCATCGACATCGGCCACGAAGACATCGCCATCAAGGAAGCCAAGAAGCTCGGCATCCCGGTGATCGCCGTGGTTGATACCAACTACAACCCGGAGCTGGTCGATTACGCCATCCCGGGCAACGACGACGCCATCCGCGCCGTGCAGCTGTACGCCCGCGCCGCCGCCGACGCCGTGCTGGAAGGCAAGGCCGCTGCTCCGCACGCCGCCTCGGTGCGCGAGGAAGAGTTCGCTGAAGCCGCCGCTGAAGGCGAAGAGAAGCCGGCCCGTCGCGCTCCGGCCAAGAAGACCGCCAAGAAGGGCGACGAAGCCCAGGCCTGATCCAGGCCCCGGGGTGGGCCCCAGCGCCCACCCCTCCTGCATGCCGCCCTCGGCGCGTGACAGGACCATGTCATACGGGCCGGCCACCATGCCGGCCCAACCCCTTTCTTTCGTGAGGTAATCCCGTGGAAATCACTGCTTCCCTGGTCAAGGAACTGCGCGAGCGCACCGGCGCCGGCATGATGGAATGCAAGAAGGCGCTGACCGAAGCCGCCGGCGACATCGACGCTGCGGCGGAACTGCTGCGCAAGTCCGGCGCTGCCAAGGCCGACAAGAAGGCTGACCGCGTGGCCGCCGAAGGCCGTCTGGGCCTGGCACAGGACGGCGGCAAGGCCGTGCTGGTCGAAGTCAACTCGGAAACCGACTTCGTCGCCAACGACGTCAACTTCAAGACCTTCGTCGACGCCGTTGCCGCTGCCGCCCTGGCATCGGGCGCTGCCGACGTCGAAGCGCTGAAGACCGCCAAGCTGGCCTCCGGCGAGACCGTCGAAGAAGCCCGCGCCCTGGCCGTGCAGAAGCTGGGTGAGAACATCCAGATCCGCCGCATCGCCAAGGTCGACGGCAACAACACCGTGGGTGCCTACGTCCACACCAATGGCAAGGTCGGCGTCCTGGTGGACCTGGTCGGCGGCGACGCCGAACTGGCCCGCGGCCTGGCCATGCACGTGGCTGCGCTGAAGCCGCCGCACAACAAGGCCGCCGACGTTCCGGCCGACTTCGTCGAGAAGGAAAAGGAAATCGAACTGGCCAAGATGTCCGAGAAGGACAAGTCGAAGCCGGCCGATATCCTGGAAAAGATCATCAGCGGCAAGATCAACAAGATCGTCAGCGAAGTGACCCTGTACGGCCAGGCCTATGTGCTGGACGGCGACAAGACCGTCGAGCAGGTGGTCAAGGCCGCCGGTGCCGACGTCGCTGGTTTCCAGCTGCTGGTCGTCGGCGAAGGCATCGAGAAGGTGGTGGAAGACTACGCCGCCGAAGTTGCCAAGGCGATGCAGGTCTGAGTCCAGCCTTCCGGCTGTGAAGCGACCACAAGGAGCCGCGGGGAACCGCGGCTCTTTTTTTATGCCGTCGGTGAACTTTGCGTTGCGCGCGAATCAGGCCGATACTCGGCGCAGGGAATCCTCAGTCACATAGCAGGATAGAAAGTCGCAGACTGTGATGAATTCCTAGGTATTCTTGCCCTAATGGAATTGAACGATCCGCCATGCCTCCCGAGCTGACAGCTGCCCTGGCGCTCTGCCGCAACCTTCCCTCGCCACCCGGTATTGCCCTGCGCATCATCGAACTGGCCCAGGATCCGGAAGCGGACATCGCCACCGCCGCCGACATCATCGCCATCGACATGGCGCTCAGCGCCCGCATGCTGCGCATCGCCAACTCGCCGCTGTATGCCAGCCGGCGGCGCATCGAGAATCTCGGCCAGGCACTGACCATGCTGGGCCTCAACGCCACCATCAGTCTGGCGCTGGGTTTCACGGTCACCCAGGGACTGACCGGAAGCGGTGCCGATCACGACCTGCGCCAGCGGGCCTGGAAGCGCAGCATCCTCAGTGCACTGGCTGCCAGCCAGCTTGGCCAGGCGCGCGGGCTGCGCCGCCTGGAAGAACTGATGCTGGCCGGACTGCTGCAGGACATGGGCGTGCTGTGCCTGGCCCAGGCCGAAGCCGAGCGCTACCTGCCCCTGCTGCGTGAAGCACGCGACAACCTCGACCTGGTTGCCCGCGAGCGCAACGTGCTGGGCTGCAGCCACGCCGATGTCGGCGCCTGGGTGGCCGAGCAGTGGGGCCTGCCGCGCTACCTGGTGGAGAGCATCAGCCACAGCGAAGACGAGGACGCCGCCGATTCGCCCTTCCAGGCGTGCGTGCAACTGTCCGGCGCGGTCGCCGACATCTGGCTGGACGGCGACGCCGACGCGGCCCGCGAACGGGCGCTGCAGCAGGTGCATGACCGCCTGGATCTGGACAGCGCCCGCTTCGACCAGGTCCTGGCCCGCATCAGCGATGCCCTGCCCGATATCGCCAGCCTGTTCGAAGCCGGCCTGAATTCTCCGGCGCGGGTGCACGAACTGATCGATCACGCACAGGAGCTGGCCACCCTGCGCAACCTGCGCGAACTGCAGGATGCCGACCAGGCACGGCGACGCGCCGATGAATTCGAGGCGCGCGCCAAGCGGCTGGCCGACCAGGCCCACCGTGACGCGCTGACCGGCGTACTCAACCGGCGCCAGCTGGAAGCGGTGCTGGAGCAGGAATTCCTGCGCGCCGGCCGGCATGGCTGGCCGCTTTCGGTGGCCTTCATCGACCTGGACGACTTCAAGAAGATCAACGACGCCCACGGTCATCTGACCGGCGACGAGGTGCTGCGCGCCTTCGCCGGCAAACTGCAGGGCCAGCTGCGCAACAGCGACACCGTCGCCCGCTTCGGTGGTGAGGAGTTCGTGGCGCTGCTGCCCAATACCAGCGAATCGGTAGCGCTGGAGGTGATCCGGCGCGTACTGGCGAACATCGTCGCCACGCCGATGGCCGAACTCGAGGGAGGGCCGCTGTTCGTCACCTTCTCCGCCGGCGTGGCCACGCAGGGGGGCTACGAACGCTTCGCCGACGTGCAGGACCTGCTGCGCGCCGCCGATGACGTGCTGTATCGATCCAAGAACCTGGGCCGCAACCGGGTGATCGCCCGCTCCCCCGGCGCGCTGGGCCACGACGAACTGTCCGCCACTGCCGGCCTCGAAGCGGGCTGAACGGGACGCCCCGATGAGCGGGGCGATCCAGCCGATTTTGCGCCGCAGTGCACAAAACACTTTGGCCGGGCGCCGCATGCGCGTAGAATCGCCCGCGATTTCCACGCACCCGAGGTCCCCATGTCCAAGCTCGCCTATCGCCGCATCCTGCTGAAACTCTCCGGGGAGGCGCTGATGGGAGACGAGGACTACGGCATCGACCCGAAGGTCATCAACCGCCTGGCCCGTGAAGTGATCGAGGCCCAGCAGGCAGGGGCCGAAGTGGCACTGGTGATCGGCGGCGGCAACATCTTCCGCGGCGCCGGCCTGGCTGCCGGCGGCATGGACCGGGTCACCGGCGACCAGATGGGCATGCTGGCCACCGTCATCAACGCGCTGGCCATGCAGGACGCCCTGGAGAAGCTGGGCGCCAAGGCCCGCGTGATGAGCGCGATCAAGATCAACGACGTGTGCGAGGACTACATCCGCCGCCGCGCCATCCGTCACCTGGAAAAAGGCCGGCTGGTGATCTTCGCCGCCGGCGTCGGCAGCCCCTTCTTCACCACCGATTCCGGCGCAGCCCTGCGTGCCATCGAGATCGGTGCGGACCTGCTGCTCAAGGCCACCAAGGTCGATGGCGTGTACGACAAGGATCCGAACAAGCACAGCGACGCGGTCCGCTTCGACAGCCTGAGCTACGACGAGGTGATCCGCCGCGGCCTGGAAGTGATGGACACCGCCGCCTTCGCACTGGCCCGCGACAGCGATCTGCCGATGCGGGTGTTCGACATGGGCCAGCCGGGCGAGCTGCTGAAGATCCTCAGCGGCGAGAACATCGGCACCCTGGTCCAGGGCCGCGACCCGGCCTGAGCCTGAGCGCAAGGCGACGCCCGGGCCGATCCAGGCCCGGCAGCGTCCCGTATTCGCCTATAATCGCCCGATTCCAGTTACATCCAGGACCCGGGCGATGCTCAACGACATCAAGAACAACGCGCAGACGCGCATGGCCAAGAGCATCGACGCTCTGAAGCACACCCTCACCTCGATCCGCACCGGGCGTGCTACTCCGGCCCTGCTGGACCGCGTCACCGTCAATGCCTACGGCAATGCCAGCACCCCGCTGAACCAGGTCGCCTCGATCTCCAACGCCGACGCCCACTCGCTGCTGGTCACGCCGTTCGACAAGAGCATGATCAAGGAGATCGAGAAGGGGCTGTACAACGCCGAGTTCACCCCGAATACGCTGGGCACCGCGATCCGCATCAACATGCCGCCGCCGACCGAAGAGCGCCGCAAGGAACTGGTCAAGCAGGTGCAGAAGGAAGGCGAAGGCGCCAAGATCGCGATCCGCAACATCCGTCAGGACGCGAACAAGGAAATCGCCAAGCTGGTCAAGGACAAGGCGATCAGCGAAGACGAGAAGAAGCGCGGCGAAGACGATATCCAGAAGCTGACCGACAGCAACATCAAGGATGTCGACAAAGTCGTCGCGGACAAGGAAAAGGAACTGTTGTCGGTCTGAAGTCGATGCCTTCAGTCCCGCCTCCCCTGCCGGCCGCCCTGCCCCGCCACGTCGCCATCATCATGGATGGCAACGGACGCTGGGCACAGCAGCGCCGCCGCCCGCGCGTGATCGGCCACCGTGCCGGCGCGCGCGCGGTCAACCGCACCATCGAGCGCTGCCTTGAACTGGGCATCCCGGCGCTGACCCTGTTCGCCTTCTCCAGCGAGAACTGGGGCCGGCCGCAGGACGAAGTCGATGCGTTGATGAAGCTGTTCCTGGGTGCGCTCGACCGCGAAGTGGACGAGCTGCACCGCCGCGGCGTGCGCGTGCGCTTCATCGGCGAGCGCGAGCGCTTCGGCGCCTCGCTGGTCAGCCGCATGCAGCTGGCCGAACAGCGCACCGCCGGCAACACCACGCTGACCCTGTCGATCGCCGCCAGCTATGGCGGCCGCCAGGACATCGCCCGCGCGGCGCGCGCACTGGCTGCCGAAGTGGCGGCCGGGCGCCTGCTGCCCGAACAGATCGACGAGGCGCTGCTGGGCCGGCAGATGGCCCTGGCCGACCTGCCGGCACCGGACCTGTTCATCCGCACCGGTGGCGACACCCGCATCAGCAATTTCCTGCTGTGGCAGCTGGCCTACACCGAGCTGTGGTTCACCGAGGCACTGTGGCCGGACTTCGACGCCGCGATGCTGCAACAGGCGCTGGATGCCTATGCGGGCCGTGAGCGCCGCTTCGGCCTGACCAGCGCCCAGATCGCCGCCCTGGCCACCGAGACGTCCAGCCCATGACCAAGACCCGAGTCCTCGCCGCGCTGATCATGGCGCCGGTCGCCATTGCCGCGATCCTGCTGCTGCCGACGCAATGGCTGGCCGCCGCGGCCGCCGCCGTCCTGCTGATCGGCCTGTGGGAATGGCTGAAGCTGGCCGACGTCGAAGACACCCTGGCGCGCACCGTGCTGCTGGTATTGAACCTGCTGCTGATGGTGCTGCTGGTGTGGGCCGACGGCAGTACCCTGGTGCTGTTCCAGATCACCACGCTGGTCGGCGTCGCCTGGTGGCTGGCGGCGCTGGTCTGGCTGCGCTTCTTCAACTTCGGTGTACAGCCGGGCAGCCCCGCGCGCATCCTCAAGCTGCTGGCCGGCACACTGGCCATCGTGCCGGCCTGGGCCGCGCTGGTGCTGATCCACGCCGGCGGCGACCCGCCCGGCCGGCAGGGGCATCTGTGGCTGCTGGCCGCGCTGGCGCTGGTCTGGGCCGCCGATTCGGGCGCCTACTTTGCCGGTCGCCGCTTCGGCAGGCACAAGCTGGCCCCGCGCATCAGCCCGAACAAGACCTGGGAAGGCCTGGTCGGCGGCCTGCTGGCCGGCGTGGCCGTGGCCGTCGGCCTGGGCTGGCTGGCCGGTATCGACCTGGCCCACCTGCCGGGCCTGCTGATCACGTCCGTGGTCGCCGTGCTGGCCTCGGTGCTGGGCGATCTGTTCGAGAGCCTGATCAAGCGCCATGCCGGTGCCAAGGACTCGGGCAACCTGATCCCGGGCCATGGTGGCGTGCTCGACCGTGTCGACGGCGTCCTGGCAGCCGTGCCGGTGTTCGCGCTGGGCAAGGAAATCTTCGGATTCTGACCATGCATGCAGCAGCAGACCTGCGCCGGGTCGCCGTGTTCGGCGCCACCGGATCGATCGGTGCCTCCACCCTGGATGTGATCGCGCGCCATCCGCAGCGCTACCGGGCCACCGTGCTTGCCGCCGGCCGCCAGGTGCAGGCGCTGCTTGCGCTGTGCCGCCAGCATCAGCCCCTGCACGCGGTGATCGCCGACGAGGCCCTGTACCCTGCGCTGCGCGACGGTCTGCGCGAGGCCGGCCTGGCGACCCAGGCCCACGCCGGCCAGGCAGCGCTGGACCAGCTGGCCGCCAGTGACGCCTGCGACACCGTGGTGGCCGCCATCGTCGGCGCGGCAGGGCTGTCCTCGACCCTGGCCGCCGCCGCCGCGGGCAAGCGCATCCTGCTGGCGAACAAGGAATCACTGGTACTGGCGGGCGAACTGCTGACCCGTACCGCCGAACGTGCCGGGGCCGAGATCATCCCGATCGACAGCGAGCACAGCGCCATCTTCCAGTGCCTGCGCTCGCGCGACGCCAGCCTCGAAGGCGCCGGGGTGCGCCGGATCCTGCTCACCGCCTCCGGTGGCCCGTTCCGTGGCCGCAGCCGCGCCGAACTGGCGCAGGTCACCCCGGCCCAGGCCGTGGCCCACCCGAAGTGGTCGATGGGGCCGAAGATCTCGGTCGATTCCGCGACCCTGATGAACAAGGGCCTGGAAGTGATCGAGGCCCACCACCTGTTCGCCGTGCAGGGTGAACGCATCGAGGTGCTGGTCCATCCGCAGAGCCTGGTCCATTCGCTGGTCGAATTCGTCGACGGCTCGACCCTGGCGCAGATGGGCCTGCCGGACATGCGCACCACCCTGGCCGTTGGCCTGGGCTGGCCGCAACGCATCGCCTCGGGCGTGGCCGGGCTGGATCTGCTGGCGCAGGGCCGGCTGGATTTCGAGGCGCCCGATACCGAGGCCTTCCCCTGCCTGGCGCTGGCCTGGCAGGCGATGCGCGCCGGTGGCACCGCCCCGGCGATGCTGAACGCCGCCAACGAAGAGGCCGTTTCAGCGTTTCTTCAGGGCCGGATCGGTTTCCTGACCATCCCGGCGCTGGTTGCTAACGCTCTTTCAACACTGCCGACCGAGCCAGCCGATACACTGGAGGTCCTGTTGTCCGCCGACCAGCGCGCACGCCTGCTGACCCTGAACGCCATCGACGCCGCCTGAACCGCCCGCCTGCCCAGCCCTGCATGACGACGCCGCCCCTGCCCGCCAACGTGAGCCTGCATGACTGACTTCATCGGATCGGTCTGGTGGATGATTGTCAGCCTGGGGCTGCTGGTCACCTTCCACGAGCTCGGGCATTACTGGGTCGGCCGCCTGTGCGGAGTCAAGGTGCTGCGCTTCTCTGTCGGCTTTGGCCGGCCGCTGTGGTCGCGGCGCGACCGGCATGGAACCGAATTCGCCATTGCTGCGATTCCGCTGGGCGGCTATGTGAAATTCCTCGACGAGCGCGAAGTCGAGGTGCATCCGCAGGAACGCGGCCAGGCGTTCAACCACAAGACGGTCTGGCAGCGCATCGCCATCGTTGCTGCCGGGCCAGTCGCCAACCTGCTGCTGTGCATCCTGCTGCTGTGGGCGATGTTCGTGATCGGCAAGCAGGACTATTCGCCCACCCTCGGCCGCACCAGCGGCATCGCGGCGACGGCGGGGCTCAACAGTGGTGACCGCGTGCTGCGCGTGGACGACCGCCCGGTCAGCACCCTGGGCGAGGCCAGCATGGCCCTGACCGCGGCAGCGATGGACCGTCGTGATGTCACGCTGGACGTGATCGACCGCAGTGACCAGGTGCATGCCCGTACCCTGCCGCTGTCGCAGCTGCCGGCAGGCTTCGATGAACGGCGGGTGCCGATCCTGGCGGGCCTGTACTGGCAGTCATGGCTGCAGCCCGCCCTGGTCGACAGGCTCACACCGGATTCCGTTGTTGCGGGCCAGCTGCAGCCGGGCGACCTCATCGTGGCCATCGACGGGCAGCGCATTGACAGCGTCGACCAGGTGATCGGCGAAATCCAGGCCCTGGGCCGCACCGGCGGCCCCGGCATGATCGAAGTCCTGCGTGGCGGCGAGCGGCTGGCACTGGAAGTGACTCCGCGCCAGGGCAAGGACGGCAAGGGCGAGCCGGTCTGGCAGATCGGCGTCGGTTTCCCCACCACCTACAGCCCGGCCTACGACACCCTGCTGCGTTACGGGCCCCTGGACGCGGTCACCGTGGCGGTGCGTGAAACCGGCCGGCTGGCCGCCGACTCGCTGGGCATGATGGCCCGCATCGTGACCGGCAAGGCCTCGCTGCAGAACGTTTCCGGCCCGGTCACCATCGCCCGTGTGGCCAATGTATCGGCCAAACGTGGGCTCGACTGGTTCCTGCAGTTCCTCGCGCTGCTGTCGCTGAGCCTGTGCATCATCAATCTGCTGCCGATCCCGATCTTGGACGGCGGCCACCTGCTGTATTACCTTATCGAGTTGGTCAAGGGCAGCCCGCTGAGCGAGCGTGCCATCGCCGCCGGCCAGTACATCGGCCTGGCGTTGCTGGCCGGGCTGATGGGGTTGGCGTTCTACAACGACATCCTCGGCCTGGTCCCGCGATGAACTTTTCCACGTTGTTGCCGTCTACAGCGTCGGCATCCCGCACCAATGAAATCGACCTTCCTACCGGACGTGACATGACGCGACTCCCCAATCGCCGCCTGCTGGCCCTCGCCCTCGCCGCCGTCACCGGCGCTCCCGCCCTGGCCCAGGCAGCCGAGCCCTTCACTGTCAGCGATATCCGCGTCGACGGCCTGCAGCGCATCAGCTCGGGTACGGTATTCACCTACCTGCCGGTGGAGCGTGGCGAGACGGTCACCGACAGCAAGGTCGGCGAAACCATCCGCGCCCTGTACAAGACCGGCTTCTTTGAGGACGTGCAGCTGGACCGCCAGGGCAACATCCTGGTGGTGACGGTCAAGGAACGCCCGGCGATCAACAAGCTGACCGTGACCGGCAACAAGGACATCAAGTCCGACCAGCTGCTGAAGGGCCTGTCCGACATCGGCCTGACCGAAGGTGGCACGTTCGATCGCCTGAGCCTGGACCGCGTGACCCAGGAACTGCGCCGCCAGTACAACGACCGCGGCAAGTACAACGTCGAGATCACCCCGACGGTGAGCCCGCTGGACCGCAACCGTGTGGACATCGCCATCGCGATCAAGGAAGGCAAGGCGGCCAAGATCCGCCATGTCAACCTGGTCGGCACCGAGAAGTACGACAGCAAGGACATCCTGGAAACCTGGGAATCCAAGGAGCACAACTGGGCCTCGTGGTACCGCCGCGATGACCAGTACTCCAAGGAGAAGCTGTCCGGCGACCTGGAAAAGCTGAACTCGTGGTACCTCGACCGTGGCTACGTCGACTTCAGCATCGACTCCACCCAGGTGTCGATCAGCCCCGACAAGCGCGACATGTTCCTCACCGCCGGCGTGACCGAGGGTGAGCAGTACAAGATCTCCGAGATCAAGGTCAGCGGCGACACCATCCTCCCGCAGGAGGACGTGGAGCGCATGGTGATCCAGAAGTCCGGCGACACCTTCTCGCGGGCGCTGCTGGAATTCAGCTCGGACACGATCACCAACTCGCTGTCCAACATCGGCTACGCGTTCGCCAAGGTGAACCCGATCCCAACCACCAACCGTGCTGACCAGACCGTTGCCATCAACATGCAGGTGGTGCCGGGCCCACGCGTGTCGGTGCGTCGCATCGTCTTCCGCGGCAATACCCGCACCTCCGACGAGGTGATGCGTCGCGAAATGCGCCAGTTCGAGAACAGCTGGTACTCGCAGGCCGCGATCGACCGCTCCAAGATCCGCCTGCAGCGCCTGGGCTATTTCGAATCGGTGGATGTGGAAACCCCGGCCGTCAGCGGCAGCAACGACCAGGTCGACGTCGTCTACAACGTCAAGGAAACCACCTCCGGCAGCTTCGTGTTCGGCCTGGGCTACTCGCAGTCCTACGGCATGACCACCTCCGTGCAGCTGTCGCAGAACAACTTCCTCGGCGGCGGCAACCGCGTGTCGGTGGAAGCCTCGCGCAGCAGCTACCTGCAGCGCTATGGCTTCAGCTACACCAACCCGTACTTCACCGATGACGGCGTGTCGCTGGGCTACAACCTGTCCTGGCGCGAACTGGACTACTCCGACTTCAACACCGCGCAGTACAACAGCACCAACGGTGCCGCGCAGGTGGTGTTCGGCGTGCCGCTGACCGAAACCGACTCGGTCTCGCTGATGTTCGGCATCGACAGCAACCAGATCTCGACGTACCAGAACGCAACGCCGCAATCGATCATCGACTACATCAACGCCGTCGGCCGCCGCACCTTCCATGCCTGGCGCACCGAGCTCGGCTGGGCACGCGACTCGCGCAACGACTACTTCATGCCGACCCGCGGTACCTACCAGCGCATCGGCCTGGAGACCACGCTGCCGGGTTCGACCGTCGAGTACTACAAGCTGAACTACCAGATCTCCAAGTACTGGCCGATCATGCCGTCGCTGGTGATCAACACGCGTGCGGAAATCGGCTACGGCGACAGCTACGGCAAGGACACCTCGCGTGATCTCTGCTACACCGCGCCGACCGAGGCCAACCCGAACCCGGTGCAGACCGTGAACTGCAACCCGGGCTCACCGGATTACAGGAAGACGGTCACCGCCAGCGGCCTGCCGTTCTACGAGAACTTCTACGCCGGCGGTACCAACTCGGTGCGCGGCTTCGAGGACAACACGCTGGGCCCGCGCGAAGTCACCATGGGCTATCCGGAGGGCCAGCCGCTGGGTGGCTCGCTGAAGACCGTCGGTTCGATCGAAGCCTACTTCCCGCGTCTGTTCGACAGTCCGTCGGCCCGCGTGTCGGCCTTCGTCGACTTCGGCAACGTCTACAACGGCGCCGACAACTTCAAGGCCAACGAACTGCGTGTGTCCACCGGTGTGGCCCTGCTGTGGCGCGCCCCGGTCGGCCCGATCTCGATCAGCTATGCGTTCCCGCTGAAGAAGGAAGACGACGACAAGATCGAGCGCCTGCAATTCACCTTCGGCGGGCAGTTCTGACGAACCGTCCTGCGGCTCATCGGAACTGCACGCGTATTCCTCCTATCCCCCGCGCCGCTGGCGCGCCCCCCTTAACAGAAGGGGGGCTCTCCACCAGACGGGGTACGAAGCGCCGGGCTCTGCCCGGCGTTTTCGTTTAACCCGGATGGCTGAAGCGCACGATCCGCTTTTGATCTTTTCTGTTTTCCGCGGCTGGCACTCGCGCCACGCTGTCAGAGGTCGGGCGGATCGGGGCTGCGGGGGTGTGAGCCGCATGGATGCGGCGATCAAGGCTACAGGGACGTACTTGCGCCGTCCCCCGCAGCCCCGACCCGTCCGACCCAGCCCATGAGCCTGGCTCTGCCGGCCGCGAGGGGCCCCGCCGTTGGCTGCACAACTGCCCCCCGCATGACCGCAATGGCGTCACACGTTAAACTCCCGCCGTGAATACTCCCTCCTACACCGCCCAGCAACTCGCCGAGCAGTTCGGCCTGCAGGTCCATGGCGACCCCGCCACCGCCATCCATGGCGTGGCCACCCTCGCCCATGCCGGCCCTGGCCAGCTGACCTTCCTCGCCAATCCGCGCTACCGCACCCAGCTGGCCGACAGCCAGGCCTCGCTGGTGGTGCTGCGTGCCGACGATGCCGAGGCGGCTCCCGGCGCCGCGCTCGTGGCCAAGGACCCGTACACCACCTTCGCCAAGATCGCCGCGCTGTTCGACATCGCACCGACGCGCCCGCCGGGCATCCATCCCAGCGCCGTCATCGATCCCACCGCCCAGGTCGCAGCCAGCGCCCATATCGGTCCGTTCGTGTCCATCGGCGCCCGCAGCGTGGTCGGCGAGAACTGCATCATCGGCACCGGCAGCGTGATCGGCGAGGATTGCAGCCTGGACAACGGCTGCGAACTGATCGCCCGGGTCACCCTGGTCACCCGCGTCCGGCTGGGCAAGCGGGTGCGCGTCCACCCCGGCGCCGTGCTCGGCGCCGATGGCTTCGGCCTGGCGATGGACGCGGGCAGGTGGATCAAGGTGCCGCAGCTTGGCGGCGTGCGCATCGGCGACGACTGCGAAATCGGCGCCAACACCTGTGTGGACCGCGGCGCGCTGGAAGACACCGTGCTGGACGAAGACGTGCGCCTGGACAACCTGGTGCAGATCGCACACAACGTGCAGATCGGCGCGCACTCGGCCATCGCGGGCTGCACCGGCATTGCCGGCAGCGCCAAGATCGGACGTTACTGCCTGCTCGGCGGCCACGTAGGCGTGGTCGGCCACCTGGAGATCTGCGACAAGGTCGTGATCACCGGCAAATCGGTGGTGCGCAACTCCATCCATGAGCCGGGCGAGTATTCGTCCGGCACCCCGTTGACCGACAACCGCACGTGGCGCAAGAACGCCGCGCGCTTCAAGCAGCTCGATACGCTGGCCCGGCGCATCCTGGCTGTGAGCAAGGAGAAAGAATGAACGACACGCTGCAGCTTCCGATCGATGTCCTCCAGATCCAGGAGCTGATCCCGCACCGCTACCCGTTCCTGCTGGTGGACAAGGTCCTCGAGCTGGATGTGGACGCCAAGCGCATCCTTGCCCAGAAGAACGTGAGCATCAACGAGCCGTTCTTCCAGGGCCATTTCCCGGGCCGCCCGATCATGCCCGGCGTGCTGATCATCGAGGCACTGGCGCAGGCCGGCGGTGTGATGACCCAGCTCTCGCTCGGCCGCGATGCGCAGTCCAAGCTGTTCTACATGGTCAAGGTGGAGAACGCCCGCTTCAACAAGCAGGTGGTGCCGGGCGATGTGCTGCTGCTGGACGTGCAGATGAAGCGGCTGATCCGCAACATGGGCTGGTACTACGGCGAAGCCAAGGTCAACGGCGAAGTGGTGGCCTCTGCCGAGGTCATGTGCGCCGGTGCCAAGGGCTGAGCCATAACGGAGCCAGGAATGACTGACAACGCCCCACGGATCCACCCCACCGCCGTCATCGACCCGTCCGCCCGGCTGGCCGACGATGTGCAGGTCGGTGCCTTCACCCTGATCGGTGCCGATGTGGACATCGGCGCAGGCACGATCGTCGGCCCACACTGCAGCATTCTCGGACCGACCCGGATCGGCCGCGACAACCGCTTCATCGGCCACGTAGCCATCGGCGGCGAGCCGCAGGACAAGAAGTTCGCCGGTGAACGCACCGAACTGGTGATCGGCGACCGCAACGTGTTCCGCGAGTTCGTCACCGTCAACCGCGGTACCGGCGGCGGCGGTGGCATCACCACGATCGGTGACGACAACTGGATGCTGGCCTATACGCATGTGGCACACGACTGTTACGTCGGCAACGCCTGCGTGTTCTCCAACAACACCACGCTGGCCGGCCACGTCACTGTCGGCGACTACGTGATCATCAGCGGCTTCGCCGGTGCCCATCAGTTCTGCCGCATCGGCGCCCACGCCTTCCTCGGCATGGGTGCGCTGACCAACGGCGATGTTCCGCCGTTCACCATGGTGGGCTCCGATTCGCTGGGCCGCCCGCGCGGCATCAACAGTGAAGGCCTGAAGCGCCGCGGTTTCGATGCCGAACGCATCTCCGCCATCAAGCGTGCCTACCGGACCCTGTACGTGGCCGGCCTGCCGCTGGCCGAAGCCAAGCAGCAGTTGGTTGAACAGGCGCGCGACAGCGAGGACGTGAAGTCCATGCTGGAGTTCATCGAACATGCAGAGAGGCCCCTGCTGCGATGAGCAGCACGTCCGGCCAGGCGCCGGCCGGCGCCGCTGTCATTCCGCTGGCCTCCCTGGCCGGCAGCGTGCCTGCACAGCGGGTGCTCAGCGAGCGGCCGCTGCGGATCGCACTGGTGGCCGGTGAGGCCTCCGGCGACCTGCTCGGTGCCGGCCTGGTGCGCGAGTTGAAGGCCCGCTTCCCGAACGCCGAGTTCGCCGGCATCGGCGGCGATGCCATGCGCAATGCCGGTTGCCAGACCTGGCACGATGCCAGCGAACTGGCGGTGATGGGGCTGACCGAAGTCCTGCGCCACCTGCCGCGCCTGTTGAAGCTGCGCTCGGCCTTCCGCCAGCGCGCGCTCGAGTGGCAGCCGGACGTGTTCATCGGCATCGATGCGCCGGACTTCAACCTGGGCATCGAGCGCTGGCTGAAGCAGCGTGGCGTGCGCACCGTGCATTACGTCAGCCCTTCGGTCTGGGCGTGGCGCGAGAAGCGCGCCGAGAAGATCGGCAACAGTGCCGACCTCGTGCTGTGCCTGTTCCCGATGGAACCCCCCATCTACGCCCGGCACGGAATCGACGCGCGCTTTGTCGGTCATCCGATGGCCGATGACATTCCGCTGCAGGGCAACCGCGACGAAGCCCGTGCCGCGCTGGGCCTGCCGGCCACGGCCAAGGTGCTGGCGGTGCTGCCGGGCAGCCGCCTGGGCGAGATCTCGCGCCTGGGCGAGCCGTTCTTCGAGGCTGCGTGGCAGGTTTCCGAGCGGATTCCGGGGCTGCACGTCGTGGTGCCTGCCGCCAATGCCGCCTGCCGTCGCCTGATCGAGGAACAGCTGTCGCGTTCGGCGCTGCCGGTCGCCTACTCGCATGTGCTTGATGGCCAGGCCCGCGACGCCATGATCGCCGCCGACGTGGTGGTGCTCGCCTCCGGTACCGCGACCCTGGAAGCCATGCTGGTGAAGCGGCCGATGGTGGTCGGCTATCGCGTCAACGAACTGACCTACCGCCTGGTCAAGGCGCTGGGCCTGATCAAGGTCGACCGCTTCGCCCTGCCCAACATCCTGGCCGGCCAGGACCTGGCACCGGAGCTGATGCAGCACGACTGCACGCCGGACAAGCTGGCCGCCGCCATCCAGCAGTGGTTCGACCATCCGCAACGGGCCGCCGACCTGCAGGGAACCTATTCGCGCCTGCATGAACGCCTGCGCCGCAATGCCTCGGCACGCGCCGCCGACGCTGTCGGCGAGCTGCTGGTACGCGAACTGGACAAGGCATGAGCCGCCGCCACGCCGCCGCAGCCAGCCTGGCCCTGTTCGACGGTTCACTGCGGGTTGAACCGGACCGCCTGGTCGCCGGTGTCGATGAGGCCGGCCGTGGCCCGCTGGCCGGGCCGGTCGCCGTCGCGGCGGTGGTATTCGATCCTGCCCGCCCGCGCATCAACGGCCTGGATGACTCCAAGCAGCTCACCGCCGCGCGCCGCGAGCAGCTGTACGATCGAATCATCGATCGCGCCCTGGCCTGGCATGTGGTGCTGGTGGACGTGGCAGCGATCGACCGCCTGAACATCTACCAGGCCACCCTGCAGGGCATGCGCGACGTGGTGGCGGCCGTGGCCCACGTGGCCGGCTTCGCCCGCATCGACGGCAACGTGGTTCCGAAGGGGCTGGTACTGCCGGCGCAGGCGCTGGTTGGTGGCGATGGCATCGACCGCGCGATCATGGCGGCCTCGATCCTAGCCAAGGTGTCGCGCGACCGGTACATGCAGGACCTGCACGTACAGCATCCGCACTACGGTTTCGACCAGCACAAGGGCTACGGCACTCCGGCCCACCTGGCGGCACTGCGTGAACACGGCCCCTGTGGCGAGCACCGGCGCAGTTTCGCCCCGGTGCGTGAATGCCTGGAAAACCCGGCGGCCGCGGCCATCGCCTGAACAACCGCCGCCGGGCATGGCCCGGCGGCATCGTGCGCCCACATTGCGGCGGTAGCGCCGGGCCATGCCCGGCGGCATGTTCGCGCAATCGACGCGCCGTCAAGAGCTTGTCGCCTCTCCCTGCCCTCGCTACCCTGACCGGGCATTCCAGCGCTTCCCGACCCCGGCGACGAACTCCCGTCGGCACCCGGGGCCCCCGCGCTCCAACCTGGTCCGGCATGTCCAACTCCCGTTTCGTACATCTCCACGTCCACACCGAGTTCTCGCTGGCGGACTCGACCATCCGTGTGCCGGCCAAGCCGGACCAGGCCGACCCGAAGAAGGCAAAGCAGGCCAACCTGCTGTCACGCTCGGTCGAGCTGGGCCTACCCGCGCTGGCGGTGACCGACCTCAACAATCTGTTCGCCCTGATCAAGTTCTACAAGGCAGCCGAAGGCGTGGGCATCAAGCCGATCGCCGGCGCCGACGTGATGATCGCCGAGGAGGGCCAGGACCCGTGGCGGATGACCCTGCTGTGCCGCGACCGCGAAGGCTACCTGAGCCTGTCGCGGCTGCTGACCCGTGCCTGGATGGAGGGCCATCGTCCGGAAGGCGGCGTCGCCGTGCATCCGGACTGGTTGAAGGCGGGCAACGCCAACCTGTTCGCGCTGGCCGGGCGCGAGAGCCTGGCCGGGCGCCTGGCGCTGGACGGCAAGCACGACCTTGCCGAGCAGCATCTGGCCGACTGGCAGCGGGTGTTCGGCGATGGCCTGCACCTGGAGCTGACCCGCACCGGCCGCGACGGCGAGGAGGCCTTCAACCGCTTCGCGCTGATGGCCGCCGGCCAGCGCGGCCTGCCGGTGGTGGCCAGCAACGATGTGCGCTTCCTTGCACCGTCGGACTTCAGCGCGCATGAGGCACGTGTGTGCATCTCGACCGGCCGCGTGCTGGACGATCCCAAGCGGCCGCGCGAGTACAGTGACCAGCAGTACCTGAAGTCGGCCGAGGAGATGTGCGCGCTGTTCGCCGACATCCCCGATGCGATCGACAACACGCTGGCGCTGGCCGAGCGCTGCAACATCGAGATGCGGCTGGGCACCTACTTCCTGCCCAACTACCCGGTGCCGGACGACGAGACCCTGGATACCTGGATCCAGAAGATGTCGCGCGACGGCCTGGAAGAACGCCTGCAGAAGAATCCGCTGGCGCCGGGCAAGACCCGCGAGGAGTACTTCGAGCGCCTCGAATTCGAGCTCGACACCATCATCAAGATGGGTTTCCCCGGCTACTTCCTGATCGTGGCCGACTTCATCCAGTGGGGCAAGAACCAGGGCATCCCGATCGGCCCGGGCCGTGGTTCTGGTGCCGGTTCGCTGGTGGCGTGGGCGCTGAAGATCACCGACCTGGATCCGCTGCCCTACAACCTGCTGTTCGAGCGCTTCCTGAATCCGGAACGCGTGTCGATGCCCGACTTCGACATCGATTTCTGCATGGACCGCCGCGACGAAGTGATCGACTACGTCGCGCGCAAATACGGGCGCGAACGCGTCAGCCAGATCATCACCTACGGCACCATGGCCGCCAAGGCCGTGGTGCGCGATTCCGGCCGTGTGCTCGGTTTCCCCTATGGCCTGGTTGACGGCGTCTCCAAGCTGATCCCGAACATCCTCGGCATCCACCTGAAGGATGCGCTCGGCAAGGGCAAGGAAGGCCCGGGCTCGGAGATGGCATCGGCCGAGCTGATCCAGCGTTACGAGACCGAAGACGATGTCCGTGACCTGATCGATCTGGCGCTGCAGCTGGAAGACCTCACCCGCAACGCCGGCAAGCACGCCGGTGGCGTGGTGATCGGCCCCGAGCCGCTGAGCGAGTTCTGCCCGCTGTACGCCGAACACGACGAGAACGGCATCGGCAAGAATCCGGTCACCCAGTTCGACAAGAACGACGTCGAAGAAGTGGGCCTGGTGAAGTTCGACTTCCTTGGCCTGCGCACGCTGACCATCATCGACTGGGCAGTGAAGGCGATCAACAAGCGCCACGCGCGCGCCGGCATTCCGCCGGTGGACATCGCGGCGATCCCGCTGGACGACGCGCCGACCTACAAGGACATCTTCGCCAACGGCAACACCGGTGCGGTCTTCCAGTTCGAATCCTCCGGCATGCGCCGCCTGCTGAAGGACGCACGCCCCGACCGTTTCGAAGACCTGATCGCGCTGGTGTCGCTGTACCGCCCCGGCCCGATGGACCTGATTCCGTCCTTCAACGCGCGCAAGCACGGGCAGGAAGAGATCATCTATCCCGATCCGCGCACCGAAGCCATCCTCAAGGACACCTACGGCATCATGGTGTACCAGGAGCAGGTGATGCAGATGGCGCAGATCGTCGGCGGCTACTCGCTGGGCGGCGCCGACCTGCTGCGTCGTGCGATGGGCAAGAAGGTGCCGGCGGAAATGGCCAAGCACCGCGAGATCTTCCGCGAGGGTGCGGCCAAGGGCGGCGTCGACGGCCCCAAGGCCGACGAGATCTTCGACCTGATGGAGAAGTTCGCCGGCTACGGCTTCAACAAGTCGCACGCCGCTGCCTACGCGCTGGTCAGTTACCAGACCGCGTGGCTCAAGCGCCATTACCCGGCCGAGTTCATGGCGGCCACGCTGTCTTCGGACATGGACAACACCGACAAGGTGGTCGGCTTCCTCGACGAGGTGCGCAACCTCGGCCTGACCGTGCTGCCGCCGAAGGTGAACCAGTCCGCCTTCATGTTCGAGGCAGCCACGCCGGACACCATCCAGTACGGCCTGGGTGCGATCAAAGGTGTCGGCCAGGGTGCCTGCGAAGCGGTGGTGGACGAGCGGCTGCGGGGCGGGAACTACACCGACCTGCTCGATTTCTGTACCCGCGTCGGCTCGGCCAAGCTCAACCGGCGCACCCTGGAAGCGATGATCAACTGCGGCGCACTGGATGAGCTGGGCCGCAACCGCGCCTCGCTGATGCTGCAGCTGCCGGAAGTGATCAAGGCCACCGAGCAGATGGCACGCGAGCGCGCCTCCGGGCAGAACTCGCTGTTCGGTGGGCCGGACCCGAGCGCGACGACGATCCAGCTGGACCTGCCGGAGGCCGAAGAGTGGCCCCTGCTGCAGCGCCTGAACGGCGAGCGCGACACGCTGGGCTTCTACCTCAGCGGCCATCCATTCGATCCGTGGCGCGACGACGTGCGCGATCTGGTCGGCAACGATCTGGGCGCGGTGGAAAAGATCTGGAGCGCCAACAGCGGCGGTGGTGGTGGCGGTGAGAAGCGGTGGCGGCCGGAAGTGCAGACCGTGCTGGCCGGCCAGGTGGTCGGCGTTCGCCGCAAGGGCGAAAGCCAGATCTTCATCCAGCTCGAGGACGGGCGTGGACGCGTGGAGTGCAGCGCGTTCTCCGACACCCTGGCCGAGTTCGGCCACCTGATGACCAAGGACCGCATCCTGGTGGTCAAGGGCGGCCTGCGTGAAGACGAATTCAACGGTGGCTACGCCCTGCGCATCCGCCAGTGCTGGGATTTCGATGAGGTCTGCGCCAACTACGCTACGCGCCTGTCGCTGCGGCTGGACCTGCGCCAGCAGCGGCCGGTGTGGGAGCGCATCGATGCCCTGCTCGACCGCCATCGCCCCGGCCGCACCCCCCTGCGCCTGGACCTGCTGCTGAAGGGCCCGCACGGTGGCATCGCCGGCATGCTCGACGTGTCCGGACAGAGCGCCGTGCGCATCGACTCGAAGCTGATGGAAGCGCTGCGCGCCGACCCGGCCGTGCGCACCCTGAAGGTGCGCTACAGCCCGCCCTGGGCCAGCTGATCCCGCCCCGCCAGGTCCCGCGTCCAGCCGGCGCGGCCAAGGCAGCGCGCTGCCTGCCGGCCAGCCCCTCCGTACGCTCCAGACAGGGGCGTACGGGGAATTTCACCGGGTTCGGCTACACTTTCCTCCTTCTTTACACGACGGCTTCCGATGAATCCGAACTACCTCGACTTCGAGCAACCCATCGCCGACCTGGAAGCGAAGATCCAGGAGCTGCGCAACGCCAGTGCCGGTCCGGCGGTCAATGTCGAGGCCGAAGTGCACGCGCTGCAGGACAAGCTGCGCATGCGTACCGCACAGATCTTCCGCAACCTGACCTCCTGGCAGGTGCTGCAGCTGGCCCGCCACCCGTCGCGGCCCTACACCGCCGATTACATCCGCATCATCTTCGATGAGTTCCAGGAACTGGCCGGTGATCGCGCCTTTGCCGACGACAAGGCCATCATGGGCGGCCTGGCCCGCATCAATGGCCGCGCGGTGATGGTCATCGGCCACCAGAAGGGCCGCGACACCAAGGAGAAGATCAAGCGCAACTTCGGCATGCCCAAGCCCGAGGGCTACCGCAAGGCGCTGCGCCTGATGAAGATGGCCGAGCGTTTCGGCCTGCCGGTGCTGACCCTGATCGACACCGCCGGCGCCTGGCCGGGCATCGACGCCGAATCGCGCGGCCAGTCCGAAGCGATCGCGCGCAACCTGATGGAAATGGCCGAACTGAAGGTGCCGGTGATCTGCACCGTGATCGGCGAAGGCGGCTCGGGCGGCGCGCTGGCACTGGGCGTGGGCGACCGCACCGTGATGCTGGAGTACGCGGTGTATTCGACCATTACCCCGGAAGGCTGCGCCTCGATCCTGTGGAAGGACGCCGGCAAGGCCAAGGACGCGGCCGAACAGCTGGGCCTGACCGCCCCGCGCCTGAAGAGCCTGGGCCTGGTCGACAAGGTCGTGCGCGAGCCGACCGGCGGCGCCCACCGCAACCCGACGCAGATGGCCCGGCGCCTGAAGGCCGTGCTGCTGAACGAGCTGGACGCGCTGGACAAGCTGTCCACCGCGGAACTGCTCGAGCAGCGCTACAAGCGCCTGCGCAGCTACGGCACCTACGAGGCGGCGTAATCGCTGCTTCCGCTGCACGGTAACGCCTGAAGCCGGGCAATGCCCGGCTTCAGTGCCACATCCGTGTGGCGATACGTCCCTGTTCCTGCGCGTACGGGCCCGCCGTACGCCGATCTGCTTACCAGTTGTAGGACATGCCCAGCGTGGCGCTGACTTCGCGGTAGCCGGAGTCACCGCGGCTCACGTCCAGACCGCCCCAGCCCGTCCAGCCCTTGGTGAATTCCACCCGCGCGCCTGCACCCAGCGCGTAGCGGTTGCGCGGCGCGTCGCTGTCCATGGCCACGTCATCGAACGCCATGCCACCCGTGCGGGCGTCGCGATACCAGTTGGCGGTCAGGTACGGGGTCACCACGGCGCCATGCGTGCTGGTCGATTCCGCTTCCAGGCGCAGGCCGAGGCGGCCGGACAGGCCACTTTCGCCCAGGCCACGCACCACGGTGCCGTTCTGCTCGGTATGTCGATCCGTGCTGACGTTGGTGTAGACCAGCTGCAGCTCCGGCTGCAGGCTGACCCTGCTGTCGCCCAGCGTGCCGACGCCGAAGCGGTAACCCGCCTCCAGCGAACCCTGCCACAGGTCGCTGTCGTAGCGCTCCGCGGCCAGGCCATCGCCTTCCACCCGGTTGTTGAAGCGGCCGTGCTGCACCCAGCTGTCCACATAGGCACGACCATTGTTCCAGCTGCCGTACACCCCTGCGGCCACGCCGGCGACCTTGCCGCGTGCCGCAAAGCCGGTCAGCGCCGAGGTGCTGGTGCTGTCAGCACGCCCACTACCGAGCATCACGCCCAGGCGGCCACGCCCTTCATCGAACAGCCCCACGTCTGCGCCCACCTGCACCACATGGCGCTGCGTGCGCAGATCCAGCTGCTCCTGCATGGCCCCCAGGCGCGCCTGCTGGCTGTCCACGCGTGCCCAGCCGTGCACACCCTCGGCAACGGCCGCATTGCCGTCGCGATCACTGCGCTGCAGGCGGAACAACTGCCCTGCGGCGTACTGGTTGGCCAGGTACGCGCCGGTCTCCGGGCGCAGCACCGGCTTCGGATCCGGATTGATCGGACCGGTCGGGTCGCAGTCGGCAGCGACGGATCCAGGTCACAGGGATCCGGCGGCGTCACCGGCAGTTCCGAACGCAGGTACCAGTTGCCGTCGGCCTCATCCTTGAACAGGAAGTACTCGTACTGCCCGCCGACCGCACGGCCGACCAGGTCGAACTGGGCGTCGGACGCGCCGTTGATCTCGATCAGCTCGATGCCCTTGTCGGTCTGCGCGCCCTGGCCGCCGGCGTTGAGCACCCGCACATTGGCCTGCCCGGTCGCATCACCGGCGATCACCAGGCGGTCGGTCTGCGAGTCGTCCTCGCCAAGCACCGTGTTGAATACCAGCGTGCCGCCGTTACCGACGAACTCGTCCAGGGACAGCGTGTTGAAGCCGCCCGCGCCGTCGCCCAGCTTGACCATGCTGCCCGCATCCAGCTGCAGACGGCCGACACTGCTGTCGCCGGTCAGCTGCCAGGTGCTCTGCTCACCCACCGCCACCGAGCTCGCATCGACGATGCGGCCGATCAGCGTGGCGCGGTTGCGCAGCGAGACATCCAGCTGGCCCGTGTAGGAGGCGCGATCGGCAATGATGTCGCCGGTCAGCGCCGCGTTCTCCACGTTGAAGCGCACAGCAACGTTGCCGACCTGCCCCTCCTCGCCATGCTTGACCAGCAGCAGCGTGCCATCGCCGGCAATCAGGCGCGCACCGTTGCGGATGTTGATCTCGGCGGATTCGCCGTCGACGTCGGCATGGGGACTGCCCCAGTCGACATCGGGATTGACCCAGATCGCCGGGCCGGTCTGCGACTCCAGGGTGGAATTGTCGACGTTCAATACCAGGTTGTCCGCACCCCGATATTCGAAGTACATGACGGCGCCGTTGCGGCTGGCCCGGATCGTCGAACCGTTGACGATGTCAGCCCTGCCCGCGCCCATACTCAGACCGATGTTGTGGTACCAGGCAGTGCTGTCGCGGTGCGCCACCGCCAGGTGGGAGTTGTCCATCAGAAGGTACACGTCGCCCTGTCCACCGCGGAATTCCGGGTACAAGGCGATGGCACCACCGATGGAATCGATCCGCGTGTTGTAGAGGCGTGCCGACGAATCGACCGAGATGTTGAACTGGGTCATGCCCAGGTCGATGCGGCTGTTGCGCGCGATCAGGCTGGAACCCGATTGCACGTGAATGTTCTGATTGGCATTGCGGACCAGCACATCCGCACGCGTGAGCACGACATTGGAGCCGTAGGTCGCATTGATGCCGTAAGTGGACGCGTCGGTCACCGTCAGGTTGGACCCATTGGTCACCTGCCATGCCTCGATCGGATCCCCCTGCACCACCTCGTGGTCCTCGCCGTTGAGGTTGCCGGCAGAAGCGTGCTGGGCCAACGGCAGGGCCAGTGCCAGCAGCAGGCATTGCGAGAGCGGACGCAACGCAAGAGAACGCCCGCGTGCAGCGGAACGATGGGTGTATTTCATGACGGATCTCCAGAGGGGGGCACGTAGGCGGCACAGCGTGCGTGCAGTACCTCGCAATCCAGCCTGTGCCCACGTGGAGCGATGGCGGGACTGCTGCAGGCAGCCGCTGTGTCGAAGGCGCGCAGTATCTGGAGACGCACGGGCGGGGCCCATGCAATTTGTTGCAAGGCGCGCCGCGCCGCTTGTCAGGTTACGCGGCGATTCATCTGGAGGTGCGCGATGTGCGCCGGCTCAGAAGGGTTTGGCCAGCACCAGCCAGACGATCGGAATGAAGGCCAGCAGCGGGATTTCGTTGATCCAGCGCAGCGCGCGCGAGGACGGCAGAGGCCGGCCCTTGGCGACGCCCTTGAGCAGGCGGCCGGTCCAACCGAAGTAGACCAGCAGCAGCACCACCAGGCCGAGCTTGGCATGCAGCCAGCCGGCACCGCCCGGCGCGACCATCGTCGGGAAGTCCGGAATGACCCGGTAGCCCAGCCACAACACCAGTCCCAGGACGAAGGCCAGGCCGAACATCGAGTGGCCGAAACGGTACAGGCGCAGGCCCATCAGCTGCAGGCGCTCGACCACCGCGGGTTGTCCCGCCGCCTCGGCCAGGTTCACCAGGATGCGCGGCAGATAGAACACCGTCGCCATCCACGCCACCACGAACACGATGTGGAAGGTCTTGACCCAGTAGTAGCTCTGCATGCGCTCGCTCCAGCGGCTGGCGTAGGTGGCGGCCATTCTCGCATGGCGAGCCGGTGTACCGGCTGCGGTCGGCGCGACCGATCGACGCATGGCGAGCGGCAACGCCGTACGATAGGCGCCGTTTTCAACGAAACCTCCTTCTGCGTGGACAAGACCTACGACGCCGCCTACTTCCAGCGCTGGTACCGCCGGGCCGACATCGGCGGCAGCGCCCGCCTCGCCCGCAAGGTGGCGTTGGCGGTGGCCACTGCCGAGTACTACCTGGAGCGGCCGATCCGCAGCGTGCTGGACATCGGCTGCGGCGAGGGGGCCTGGCGCGCGCCGCTGCGGAAACTGCGTCCGAAGGTCGAGTATCTGGGCTTCGACAGCAGCGAGTACGCTGTGCATCGCTATGGCCGGACCCGCAACCTGCATCTGGCCCGCTTCGGCGACTTCGCCTGGCTGCGGCCGTGCGCGCCGGTGGACCTGCTGGTCTGCTCGGACGTGATGCATTACGTGCCCGACCGCGAGCTGCGCGCCGGCCTGGCAGGTGTGGCCGAGCTGACCGGCGGCATCGCGTTCCTGGAGACCTTCGCCGCTGAGGACGCGTTCGAGGGCGACCACGAGGGCTTCCAGGCCCGCCCGGCAGGCTGGTATCGCCGGACGCTGGCCCGGCACGGCCTGCAGCCGGCAGGGTCGCACTGCTGGCTCGGCCCCGCCCTGGCAGGCGATGCGGCCGCGCTGGAACGGATGTGAATCCGGATTCATTATTTTCAGCCAACTTAACCTGCGGGACACCCGGATGGGATATGCTGCGCGGCAACATATGACCATACATATTCGGTCGTCATGCTCTATCAACTGCACGAACTGACCCGCAACCTGCTCGCCCCCTGGGTGCACCAGGCCCAGGCCAACGCCAAGTTCTTCGCCAATCCCGGCCACTGGTGGTCGCAGATGCCGGGTGCCGAACGCCTGGCGGCGGTCAACGAACTGTTCCATCGCATCGGCAAGGATTACGAGAAGCCCGAGTGGGGCATCAACGAAATCGAGGTCGAAGGCGAGCGCGTGCCGATCGTCGTGCACGAGGAAGTGAGCAAGCCGTTCTGCAAGCTGCTGCGCTTCAAGCGTCACAGCAACGAAGCCGACCAGCTGCACACCATGCTCAACCAGCCCTTCGTGCTGGTGGTGGCGCCGCTGTCCGGCCATCACGCCACGCTGCTGCGCGATACCGTGCGCACGCTGCTGCGCGACCATCGCGTCTACGTCACCGACTGGGTCGATGCACGCATGGTTGCAGCCAGCGAAGGTGATTTCGGCCTGGACGACTACATCGCCTACATCCAGGAGTTCATCCGCCACCTTGGCGTCGAGCGCCTGCACGTGGTCAGCGTGTGCCAGCCGACTGTACCGGTGCTGGCTGCGGTGTCACTGATGGCCAGCCGTGGCGAGCCCACCCCGCGCACGCTGGTGATGATGGGCGGTCCGATCGACGCACGCTGCAGCCCCACCGCGGTGAACAATCTGGCGACCCAGAACCCGCTGTCCTGGTTCGAGAACAACGTCATCCACAGCGTGCCGGCCGGCTACCCCGGCGCAGGCCGTCGCGTGTACCCGGGCTTCCTGCAGCACGCCGGCTTCCTGTCGATGAATCCCAGCCGCCATTTCAGCTCGCACTGGGACTTCTACGCCGACCTGGTCAAGGGCGATCTGGAAGACGCCGACGCGCACCGCCGCTTCTATGATGAGTACAACGCGGTGCTGGACATGCCTGCCAGGTACTACCTGGACACCATCCGCGTGGTCTTCCAGGACTTCCTGCTGCCGCGCGGAGAGTGGGTGGTCAACGGCGAAAAGGTCGACCCTTCGGCGATCCGCGATACCGCGCTGCTGAGCATCGAAGGCGAACTGGACGATATCGCGGGCCTCGGCCAGACCGAAGCTGCGCAGGCGCTGTGTACGGGCATCCCGGCCGAGCGCCGCGAGCATTTCATCGTCGAAGGCGCCGGCCATTACGGCATCTTCAGCGGCCGCCGCTGGCGCGAGGTGGTGTACCCGAAGGTACGCGACTTCTTCGCAGCGCACGCAGAAGCGCCAGCGGCAAAAGCGAAGAAGAAGAGCAACGTCACCCCGCTGCGCCGCAAGGCGGGCTGACCCCGCGCCGGGGGTCGGATCCCTTTCCAACAGAAAGGGCTCTGACCCCGGCACCCCGCTCGAACGGAGTCAGAGCCCTGTTCTGCGAACAGGGATCCGACCCCTTGTCGCTTACAGGCGCACCAGCAGGTTCTTGGCGATCAGGCCATGCAGCCTGCCGATGCCGCGTGCCAGGTGCAGCGTCAGCAGCAGCAGCAGGGCACCCGCCGCGGCGACCACGATCCCGACCAGCGGCGAGGCAGCCATCGGCAGCACGTTCACGCCATCAACGTACACGCCCGGGATTTCCCCGCTGAAGATCGCTGCCACCGGCGCCCAGATCAGTCCCAGCGACAGCGACAGCAGCGTCACCGCGATGGTGAAGTAGACGATGCCCAAGGGCAGCATCAGCACGAAGTACAACAGGGTCAGCCAGGTGCGGCCGTCCGTGAACATGTCGCCGATACGCTGCAGCCAACTGCGGCTGCGGTCGGTATAGCGCGGCCGCCGCGGCATGCGCTCGCCCAGCAGCGCCTCGACCAGGCGCCCCTCCAGCAGTGCCAGCCCGCGCACCGAACCGAAGAACAGCACGGTCAACGGCACGCCGATGATCAGGATCAGCAGGCCGAGCGACAGCGACAGGCCGGTCACCACCCAGGTGAAGAAGAAGATGCCGGTGGCCAGCGACAGCAGCATGTAGAACAGCGCGCCATAGGTGTGCGGATCGGCCACCACGCCAAAGAAGCGCGACAGCAGCGAGCGCGGCACCGGCACCGGCGGTGCCGCGGCCGGTTCCACACCACTGGCCTCGGCTGCCACACGCAGCACCGGCGCGGTGTCGGCGCGCGGCGTGCGCAATGCGCGGTTCACGGTGACTTCCGTTTCGCGGTAGATCTCCGCCACTTCATCCGGCGCACCGTAGCTGCCGGCCACATCGGCAATCACCTCCGCCTCGCTGCGACCGGGCTGGGCGGCCAGCTCGGAACGCAGGTATTCCTCGGCGTCATACAGCGCGTCCTGCACCATCGCCGGATCGGCGCCCTGCAGCGCCTCGCGCAGTTGCGCCAGGTACTGCGGGATGGTGGTCGGCAGGGCGCGGCCTGCCAGGCTCGGGTCGTTCATTGCGGTACCCCCTCCAACACGGAATCGACGGAATCACGGGTGGCCTGCCAGGCCTGGCGCCACTGCGCCAGCACTTCGCGGCCACGGTCATTGATGCGGTAGTAGCGCCGGGGCGGCCCGCTGCTGGAGGGCTCGACATGGCTCTCCAGCAGGCCGCCGTTCTCCAGGTTGCGCAGCACCGGGTACAGCGCGCTCTGCTTGCCACTCAGCACGCCCTCGCCCACGCGCTCCAGCTCCTTGGCGATGAGGTACCCGTACAGCGGCTCGCCGGTACGGGCCAGCACCGCCAGCAGGGCCAGCGACACGGTTCCGGCGCTGAGCTCCTTCTGGAACTTCTTCAGGTGGATGTCGTCTTCCGACATGCCCGGCCCTCCACTACGTTGAAGTCCACAGTAGTGCGAAGTTCGGTATAGCGAATGTGTCGTTAGTCATCCTGCCGGTTGGCGTGGCCCTGCGGCTCGCGCAGAATCGAGGGCTCGTTCATGTTCCGGGGTTTCCATGCCGCACCGTCGTCGCCTTGCCCTGACCGCCCTCGCCCTGGCCTGCCTGTTGCCCTCGCTGGCCAGCGCAGCGACGCCCTACCGCAGCCCGCAGCAGATCCTTGACGCCTCGGCCGCCAGCGATTGGCGCACCCCCGACCCGGCCAACCTGCTGTACATGGATCTGCCTGCCGGCCGGGTGATCATCGAACTGGCGCCCCAGTTCGCACCACGCCATGTCGCCAACATCCAGACGTTCGCCCACGAGCACTTCTGGGACGGCACCAGCATCTACCGTTCCCAGGACAACTTCGTCGTGCAGTTCGGCGATGCCGACGCCGATGACCCGGCCAAGGCCAGGCCGTTCGGCAGTGCCGCGCGCAAGCTGCCGGCCGAGTTCGAGCGTGCCAGCGCCGGCCTGAAGGTGAGCGTGCTGCCGGACCGCGATGGCTGGGCGGCGCAGACCGGTTTCGTCGATGGCTTCCCGGTCGGACAGGATCCGCAGGCCGGCAAGGCCTGGCTGGCGCACTGCTACGGCATGCTGGGGGCCGGTCGCAACAACGACGAGGACAGCAGCATCGGTGCCGAACTGTACGTGGTGACCGGGCAGTCGCCACGTCAGCTGGACCGCAACATCACCCTGGTCGGTCGCGTCCTGAAGGGCATGGAACTGCTCAGCGCGATCCCGCGCGGCCCGGCGCCGATGGGCTTCTATGAAGACCCGAAACTGCGCACGCCGATCATTTCGATCCGCCGTGCCAGCGACGTGGCGGCCGCCGAACGCACGCCGATCCAGGTGTTGCGTACTGATTCAAAGACTTTCGCCGATACGGTGGAGGCGCGACGCAATCGCGTGGATGATTTCTACAAGCGTCCGGCTGGGCATATCGATCTGTGCAATGTTCCGGTGCCGGTGCGGTAGGAGCCTGGCTTACTGCGCGTGGCGCGTGCTGAAGGTGCTTCACTGTTCATGGGCGTTACTTTTCTTTTCGCGCGAAAAGAAAAGTAACCAAAAGAAACGCGCCGCCAAGCCGCGAGCCGCCGTGCTTCGCACGTCGGTCCCCTGCGCTTCTCGGTGAATCAGGGGACGGTGCCGAACTCGCTGCGCTCAGACATCGGCACCTCTCCGCCCCTGATTCCCCTGCGATGCTCGGCTCGCTCAAGGCGGACTGAAGGTCAAGATCACCAGCAACAGCAACAGCATCCACGCTTGACGTGGATCTGCTGGGTGCAGCTGTGGACTTTGATCTGGGTCCGCCTTGAGCGAGCCGAGCACCGCAGGTCCGGCGAGGGCGAAGAGGCGCGGGTGTCTGAGCGCAGCGAGTTCCCGCGCCGTCCCTCGACGGGCCGAGGAGCGCAGGGTACCGATGCGCAACGCGCATCGGCTCGCGGTCGGCGGAACGTTTCTTTTGGTTACTTTTCTTTGCGTACAAAGAAAAGTAACGCCCATGAACAGTGAAGCACCTTCAGCACGCGCCACGCGCAAAACGCCAACGCATCAGCCCTTCTGGCTCACCGCCACGCTACCCAGAATCAACGCACCCGCAATCAGCATCTGCAGCGTCACCGGCTCACCCAGGAACAACCACGCGAACGCCGCACCGAACAGTGGAATCAGGTAGGTCACCGTGGATGCACGCGACGGGCCGATGCGGCCGATCAGACGGTAGAACATCAGGAACGCCAGCCCGGTGCAGGCCACGCCCAAGGCAATCGCCGCGCCCCACGCCTTGAGCGGAATCGCGGCCTGCGGCCAATGGCTCACCGCCATCGGCAGCATCCACAGCGAGGCGCAGGACAGCGTCGCCGCCGCCGCGGCAGCAGACGGCAGGCCCGCCATGTGCCGCTTCACCAGGTTCACCCCCAGTCCGTACAGCAGCGATGCCGCGGCGCCGGCGAGCACGGCCGTGCCGATGCCCAGGCCCGAGACCTTGGCCGTCGCCAGCACCACCACGCCGGCAAAGCCGACCAGCAACGCACCCGCGCGACGCACACCGATCTTCTCGCCGAAGAACAGGAAGGCGATGAGCGCGGCAAACAGGACCGTCATCGCATTGCAGATCGCACCGATCGCCGCCGGTGCGTGCTCGGCGGCGTAGGCGAACAGCACAAACGGCAACGCCGAGTTGACCAGGCCGATCGGCGCCAGCCACAGCCAGCGCCGCGGCGGGAACTGCGCCCGCGCGCGCCACAGGAACGGCAGCAGTACCAGTGCCCCCAGCAGCAGACGCACCTCGACCAGGGCGAACGGGCCGAACGATGGCACCGCCACCCGCATGAACAGGAACGAGCACCCCCAGATGGCGCCCAGCAGGGTCAACTCCAGCGGTGTGCGCCAGTCGCGCTCGGCCGCCTGTGGGACCGCATTCATGCCCTGCCTCCGTCCATCATCCACTCCTCGGTTGGTGCAACAGGATCAGACGCAGACGCCCGCCGCACAAGCGCGTAGTATCGCTGCCAGCCACAAATATGGTTTGAGGCTGGACATGCAGCTACGCCCTTCCCTGCTCCCTGCCCTGGCCGTGTTCGCGGTCGCCGCGCGCCACCAGAACTTCGCCCAGGCCGCGCAGGAACTGCACCTGACCGCCAGCGCGGTCAGCCACCATGTCCGCCGCCTGGAAGAGGTGCTGGAAACCCGCCTGTTCCTGCGCCATGCCCGCGGCGTGCGGCTGACCGCCGAAGGCCGGCAGCTGGCCGACGCCGCCAGTGCGGCGTTCACCGATGTCGCCGCCGTCGCCCACAATCTGCATCCGGATGCGGACAGCGTGCCGCTGCGCATCACCACCCTGCGCTCGCTGTCGTACTGCTGGCTGCTGCCACGCCTGCCGCGCTTCACCCAGGCGCATCCGCACATCCGGGTGGAATTGCACACCGGCAGCGGCCTGGACCGCTACGACGACAACGGACCGGAGGTGGGCATCCGCTATGGCCTGGGCCAGTGGCCGGGGCTGCACGCGCAACACCTGATGGACGACAGCCTGTTCCCGGTCGCCTCGCCGGCGCTGCCGGGCGTGGAAGCCCTGCACGATCCGGCGCGCATCGCCGAGCTGCCGCTGCTGACCGATCTCTCGCCGCAGGGCTGGCGCGACTGGTTCCGCCATGCGGGCGTACGTCCGCCCTCGCCGCTGCCGCCGATGCACACCTTCGCCGACAGCACCGATGCGATGCGGGCCGCGGTGTATGGCATGGGCGCGGTGCTGGCGCGCACCCACATCGCCCAACCCTACCTGCAGCGCTACGAGGTGGTGCGGCTGCCCGGGCCCGCCCTGAAGGCCCGCTATGCGTATTACGTGGTGCATGCCGAAGGCCAGCCGCCCAGTCCTGCCGCACGCCTGTTCATCGATTGGCTGCTGGGCCAGGCACAGGACGACCGCACACCGATCCCGGCACTGCCCGACAGTCTGCTCGGCCGCGCGCCCACGCCCGGCTGACCAGGCCCTCACCCGGTCTTTGCCCATCGCTGGCTACGCTGCGGATACCTCCACAACGACCTGCATCTGCCATGGCCCTGCTGCGAATGCGCATTACTGGAACCGAAGACGACGCCCGTGCGATCAGCGACCTGCTGCTGGGCCTGGAAGGCATCGAACATGTCGAGGAAACCGACGATCTGATGCCACACATGGACGACGATGACTCCAGTTCGGCAGGACTGTCCGATGACATCGGTCCGGGCATCCACGAACTGGAGGTGGAGGTGGGCAACGAAAGCACCGCGCAGAAGGTTCGTGACGCGGTGCAGGAGCTTGCGCTGGAGCTGGACGTGTTCGTCGAATACGAGACCGACGAAGGCTGAGCATCGCCGGGCGTGGCCCGGCGAACCCGCGCGTTACGGCGTCCGACGGCGGCGACGCAACCCCGCCCTCACACCCCATCCTGCGATCAATGCCAGTACCGCGACCGGCAGCAATGCAGCCGCCGCACGGATCAGGAAGGCGATACTGGTACTGAGGATGCTGCCCGACTCGCTCAGCGCATCGCCGATCTCGCTGCGGCCGCGCTCGCCGGAGGTGGTACCGAAGTGCAGCGTCAGCAGCTGCGTATCGATGCGGCGACGCTGCTGCGCGGCGTCCTTGCTGGCCTGCTCCACCCCCGCCTCGATCTCCGACAGGCGCGTGCTGATCGCCAGCAGATCCTCGATCTTCAGACCGCCACGGTCCTGGTAGGCGAGCAGGCGTGCGTGTTCCTTCTCCAACCGTGCCTTGGTCAACGCGGTATCGGCCACCTGCTGTGCAAGATCCTCGGCGCGGGTGGTGCGCGACTGCAGTGAGCCGCCCTCGCCCGCCAGGCCGATCAGGGGCTCCACGCCCTTCGGCGCGATGCGCACCCGGACCTCGCCGCTGGGTGAATCGCCACTGCGCTGGTCCACCTGCAGCACCGCACAGTCACCGAACTTCGCACTCTGGCAGGCCTGCGCGACCTGCTGGATGCGCGGCGCGATCGCTTCCGCGTCCAGCTGTACCTGTACGTCGTGTTCATAGGCCAGGAAGGCGCCTTCGGGCGACGCCACGGCTTCGGCTTCGGCTGCGGCACCACCGCCACCGGCCGCGTGCTCCACCTTCGCGCAGGCCGCCAGGGCCAGCACGAGTGCGGGCACGGTCAATGCGCCCACCCATCCATACCGGACCGTCACGCTGCGGCTCCGTCGTAGGAGGTCACCGACAGGCCGGCCAGGTCGACCTGCGGCAGGCAGCGTACGTTGACCGCCACCATGGCCGCACCGCTGCGCGGATCCACGGCCTCGCCGTACGGTGCAGTGCCGCACTCGCGGCAATGGTGGTGGTCGATGTGGTGCCTGTTGAACTGGTAGGTGGCCACATCGGCTGGATCGGTCTGCAGCTGGAATGCCTCGCGTGGCGCAAACCACAGCAGGCTGCCGCGGCGGCGGCACATCGAGCAGTTGCAGTCGATGACGTCGCTGATCGGGGCCTCGGCCTGCACCGTGAATGCGATCCTGCCGCAATGGCAGCTTCCCTGGTATTCCATGTCCTTTTCTCCGCTGGCGGGTCCGTGTAGGTGCCAATGGTAATCCTATGGCACGGGGACAAAGCAGCCCTGGCGGCCTATGCTCGGGGTTTGACCCCGTACAGGAATGCCGATGCGCCCGCATCTTCTTGCCCTCGCCCTGGTCGCCGCCCTCGCCGGCTGCCAGCAGGCCGACGCCCCGACCGCCGGTTCCACCTCCGCCGCCAGCCAGCAGGCCGGTGACGCGGCAGCCGATGCGGCCTTTGCCGATCTGTCCAAGCGCGCCCTGGACACCTGGATGCAGTTGTCCCCGGTCAGCGCCACCCAGATCGGCGACCACCGCTACGACAGCGAGATCGACGACCTGAGTGCGGCCGGCCAGCAGAAGACTGTCGCCGCCTACAAGGCATTGCTGGGCGAGCTGGACAGGATCGACGTGGCCAAGCTGGGCCGGGAGAACCAGGTCGATGCCGCCATCCTGCGCAACCAGCTGCAGTCGGAAATCTGGAACGCCGAAGTGCTGCAGTCCGGCAAGTGGGATCCGCAGCTGTACAACGGCATCGCCGGCAGCGCGATCTACGGCCTGATGGCACGCGAGTTCGCGCCGCTGCCGGAACGGCTGAAGTCGGCCACCGCGCGCATGGAAAAGCTGCCGGCGATCTTCGCCCAGGCCCGCGAGAACCTCGATCCGGCGCGTGTGCCGAAGATCCATGCCGAGACGGTGGCCAAGCAGAACAAGGGCATTCTCAGCATCGTCGATACCTTCATCACCCCGCATATCGGCGAACTGCCGCAGGCCGACCAGCAGCGCCTGCAGGCCGCCATCGATGGCCTGAAGAAGGCCGTGGACGAGCAGCAGACCTGGCTGGACAAGACCCTCGTGCCGAACGCGAAGGGTGATTTCCGCATCGGTGCGGAGAAGTACGACCAGAAGCTCAAGTTCGCCCTCAGTTCTTCGCTGTCGCGGCAGGAGATCGGTGAGCGCGCGCGTGCCGAGCTCAAGCGCGTGCGCGAAGACATGTACGGCATCGCGCAGACGGTGCTGAAGGACAAGCCGGGCGCGCCGGAGATGCCGGCGCAGCCGACCGACGAGCAGCAGCAGAAGGCCATCGAGGCCGCGCTGGAACTGGCCTACGCCGACAAGCCGGCACGTGACAAGGTGGTCGACGACGCCAAGGCCGCGCTGGACCAGTCCACCGCGTTCGTGCGCGAGCACGACCTGATGACGCTGCCGGATGCGCCGGTGGACATCATCCTGATGCCGGAATTCCAGCGTGGCGTGGCCGTGGCCTACTGCGATTCGCCGGGCCCGCTGGACAAGAACCTGAAGACCTTCTACGCGGTGTCGCCGATTCCCGACGACTGGAACGACAAGCAGGTCGATTCCTTCCTGCGTGAGTACAACTCGCGCATGATCCACCTGCTGAGCATCCATGAGGGCACGCCGGGCCATTACCTGGAAGGCTGGCATTCGGCCAAGTTCCCCTCCACCCTGCGCGCAGTACTGCGGTCGGGCCTGTTCGCCGAAGGCTGGGCGGTCTACACCGAGCGCATGATGCAGGAGCAGGGTTACCTCGACAACGATCCGCTGTTCCACCTGGTGCAGCTGAAGTTCTACCTGCGCACGATCTCCAACGCCATCCTCGACCAGGGCGTGCACGTGGACAACTGGGATCGCGAGAAGGCGATGCACCTGATGACCCACGACGCGTTCCAGCAGGAGAGCGAAGCGGCCGGCAAGTGGGTGCGCGCGCAGCTGACCTCGGCGCAGCTGCCGACCTACTTCGTGGGCGCGCAGGAGCACTTCGACACCCGCAAGGCGATGCAGGACAAGCTGGGCGACAAGTTCAACCTGAAGGCCTACCACGACCAGATGCTGTCCTACGGCGCACCGCCGGTGCGCTTCGCCCGCCAGCTTATGCTGGATCAGCCGATCGAGTAAGCGGCTGCGCTGGATGTGGATGATGAACGGCCCGGGCAACCGGGCCGTTCTTCTTTGCGCCGCATCCACGCCCTGCGCGGAACGGCCGCAGCCGAAACGGCTACTGGTCGGCCGCCACGAACCCGCCGGTCTGCCGTGCCCACAGCCGCGCATACAAGCCACCGGCCGCGATCAGCTCGGCATGGCTGCCGGTTTCCACGATCCGGCCCTGGTCCATGACCACCAGACGGTCCATGCGCGCGATGGTCGACAGCCGATGCGCGATCGCGATCACCGTCTTGCCTCCCATCAATTCGTCCAGGCTGTCCTGGATCGCGGCTTCCACTTCGGAATCCAGCGCCGACGTCGCCTCGTCCAGCACCAGGATCGGCGCGTCCTTCAGCAGCACGCGGGCAATGGCGATTCGCTGGCGCTGGCCGCCGGACAGCTTCACCCCACGCTCGCCGACATGTGCGTCGTAGCCACGGCGCCCCTGCCCGTCCACCAGCGTGTCGATGAACGCTTCCGCACGCGCCTTGGCGACCGCAGCACGCAACTGATCATCGGTGGCATCCGGGCGCCCGTACAGCAGGTTGTCGCGGATCGAGCGGTGCAGCAGCGAGGTGTCCTGGGTCACCACGCCGATCTGTTGGCGCAGGCTCTCCTGTGTGACATGCGCGATGTCCTGGCCGTCGATCAGGATGCGGCCGCTTTCCAGGTCATACAGCCGCAGCAGCACATTGACCAGGGTCGACTTGCCGGCACCGGAGGGCCCGACCAGGCCGATCTTCTCGCCCGGCTTCACCACCAGGTCAAGGCCGGCGATCACGCCGCCCTTCTTGCCGTAGTGGAAATGGACATCCTGGAAGTGCACGCCGCCCTGGGTGACCTGCAGCGGCACGGCGTCCTCACGGTCCTGCACGGTCAGCGGCTGGGCGATGGTGGTGATGCCGTCCTGCACCGTACCGATGTCCTCGAAGATGCCGTTGATGGTCCACATGATCCAGCCCGACATGTTGTGGATGCGGATGACCAGGCCCGTCGCCAAGGTGATCGCGCCGACGGTGATGTGGCCACCGTTCCACAGCCACAGTGCCAGGCCACAGGTCCCGGCGATCAGGAAGCCGTTGACGATGGCGATGGCCAGGTCCATGCCGGTCGTCACCCGGGTCTGCGCGCGGTGCTTGACCGCCAGCTCCTGGATCGACTCGGCCACGTAGGCCTGCTCGCGGCCGCCATGGGCGAACAGCTTCAGCGTAGGAATGTTGGTGTAGCCATCGACGATGCGACCCATCGCCTTGGAGCGTGCTTCCGAGGCGATCCATGCCCGCTCCTTCGCGCGCGGCACGAAGTAGACCATGATCACCGCATAGGCGATCAGCCACAGCAGCAACGGCATCATCAATCGCCAGTCGGCCTGTGCGAACAGATACAGCGCGGTGCCGGTATAGACCACGATGTACCAGAGCGAGTCGACCATCTGCACGGCCGATTCGCGCAGCGACGTGCCGGTCTGCATCACCCGGTTGGCGACGCTGCCTGCGAAGTCGTTCTGGAAGAAGCTCAGGCTCTGCCGTACCACGTAGTTGTGCATCAACCAGCGCGAACGATTGCTCAGGCCTGGCACGATGGCCTGGTTGACCAGCAGGTTGTGCAGGCCGACCAGCACCGGGCGCGCGATCACGGTGATGAACAGCATCCAGCCCAGCTCATTGGCGTGACGTTTGAAAAAGCCGGCACCGGGCTGCTCGGCGACCATGTCGACGATGCGGCCCAGGTAATCGAACATCGCCACTTCCACCAGCGCCAGCAGCAGGCCAGCAATCAGCGTGGCCAAGAGCACCGGCCACACCGGCCGGAGGTAGTGCAGGTAGAACGGCAGCACCCTGCGCGGCGGCATCCGCCCGTCCACGGGCGGGAACACCGGAATCAGGGATTCAAACCAACGGAACATCGCATTCCCTCGCCTCTTGCAACCGACGGAGTATCCCATGCCGGATGTGTACGCCAACCGACGATGCGCGGTGCCGGTAGCGCCGGCCCGTGTTCGCCGGGCATGGCCCGGCGCTGCCGATCATGCGGCGTCAGTTGACCGGGGTGAACAGCAGGTCCTGGAAGTCGAAGCTGAAATCGGTCAGGTCGGAGATCGGCTGCATGCGCACCTCGCGCACCTTGCCATCCGGGTCGAGACTGATGTTCACGAAGGCATCGGCATTGAGCGAACGGTCGTCCCAGCGCACGATGAAGGTGTCGTGCTGCCAGTGCTCCAGCCGGCCGCTCAGCTGCGCGGTCTTCATGAAGCGCAGGCGCAGCCCCTTGCCTTCCGTGCTGATCTGCATGTCGCCATACCAGCGGTCGCGGAAGGTGCCGGTGTAACCGGCCAGCGGCAGCGAGGGAGTGCTGCCCCTGACACGCGCTGCCTGGTGCTTGGCCCAGGCCTCATCGGCCTTGTCCTGGCCCTTGGCCACGGCCTTGGCATAGGCGTCCACCCAGTCGTGCTTCTCCGCACTCAGATAGGCATCGAGCACGCTCAGCGTGATCGCGTTGAACGCAGCGCCCACTTCCTGGTTGGTCAGCACCACGACCCCCAGCTTCTCGCCCGGCACCAGCGTCAGCCGCGAGACCATGCCCGGCCAGCCACCGGTGTGCCAGACCAGCTTCTGCCCGCGGTAATCGCTCAGGCTCCAGCCTTCGCCGTAACCGGCGAAGTTCGGCCGCGCCGGTGCCAGCTCCGGCACGCTCGGCGCCGGAATCGACTGCGGCGTGATCATGCGCCACATCTGCTGCTGGCTCTTCGCGGTGAACAGCGGGCTGCCATCGGCCAGCGCGCCCTCGGCCAGCTGCACCTGCATCCAGCGCGCCATGTCGTGCGCGCTGGAATAGATGCCGCCGGCCCCGGCATTGTTCGACCAGGTCAGCGGTGCGACGGTGCGCAGATCCTTGAAATCGTACTTGGCGTGTCCGACGGCCGCCTTGTCGCCGGGCCGCAGGTGGTCGGCGTTGTAGCGCGTGCCCGCCATGCCCACCTTGTCGAAGATGCGGGTCTGCAGGAACTGCTGGTAGCTCATGCCGGAAACGTGCTCGATCACCTGCTGGGCGACGGCGTACAGGATGTTGTCGTAGGCATAGCTCTCGCGGAATCCCCCTTTCAACGGCACCTTGCCCAGCCGCTCCACCACTTCGGCATTGCTGTAGGCGGTGGCCGGCCAGAACAGCAGGTCGCCCGCGCCCAGGCTGAGGCCGCTGCGATGCGAGAGCAGGTCACGGATCGTCATCTGCCCGGTCACGAAAGGATCGGACATGCGGAACGACGGCAGGTGGTCAATCACCTTGTCGTCCATCTTCAGCTTGCCGTCCTCGGCCAGCAGGTTCAGCGAGGTGGCGGTGAACGCTTTGGTATTGGAGGCGATCGCGAACAGGGTATCGGCCTGCACAGGATCCGGCCTGCCCTGCTCACGCACGCCCCAGCCGCGTTCCAGCACCACCTTGCCGTCCTTGACCACGGCAACGGCGATGCCCGGCACGTCGAACTGCGCACGCACGCGCTCGACGGTCGCATCCAGATCCTGCAGCTGCGGGGGCGTTGCAGCATTCGCCATGGTCGTGCAGGCCAGCAGCACGGCTCCTCCAATCCAGGTATTCATCCAGAACCATCTCCGAGCAGGGGTCGCGGCCATGTGCAGGCCATCACCGGGGTTTCGCGGGATGGTAACGGTCGCCGGCGCATCGTGCCCTGTGCCATAGGAGGGGTGCCATGGACGAGAACGGCCGATCAAGCAGTGGATCCACCATCATTCCATGCCTGCGCTACCGCGACGCGCTGGCGGCGATCGACTGGCTGCAGCGCGCGTTCGGCTTCCAGGCGCAGGCGGTGTACGCCGATGGCGACGTGGTGTTCCACGCGCAGCTGGTGTTCGGGCACGGCATGATCATGCTGGGTTCGACCAGCAACGACAGCGCGTGGTCGAAGCTGGCGGTGATGCCTGACGAAACAGGGGGCCGCCAGACCCAGAGCGCCTGCGTGATCGTCAGCGACGCCGACGCGCACTACGCGCGGGCCAAGGCGGCCGGCGCGCGCATCGTGATCGACATTGCCGACCAGGCGTATGGCGGCCGTGGCTACGCCTGTGCCGATCCGGAAGGCTATGTGTGGTGGTTCGGCAGCTACGATCCCTGGCGCGCGGACCACCGCCAGTGACCGCGGCGGAACCCGCCCCCATCCGCTGCGGCATCGGCGGCTGGGTGTTCCCGGAATGGCGCGGCGGCATGTTCTATCCGCCCGGCCTGCCGCAGCGGGAGGAACTGGCGCACGCCAGCCGTGCCCCGCGCTGCATCGAGATCAACGGCACCTTCTATCGCACCCCGACCCCGGCCCAGTGCGCGCAGTGGGCGTCGCAGACTCCTGCCGGCTTCCGCTTCTCCCTGAAGGCACCCCGCTATCTGGTGCAGCGTCGCGACCTGTCCGGCACCGTCGAGGCCGCCGCGCCGTTCCTGCAGGCAGCGATCGCCCTGGGCGACCGCCTCGGGCCGCTGCTGTGGCAGTTCGATCCCCGCCATCCTGCCGATGCCGGGGCACTGGACGCGCTGATGGCCCAGCTGCCGAAGCAGCTCGATGGCGTGGCGCTGCAGCACGCTGTTGAAATCCGCAATCCGCAGGTGCACAGCGCATCCCTGGTCACTGCCGCGCGCAGGCACGGGGTGGCGTTGGTCATCGAAGACAGCGACGAAGCCCCGCTGCACGGCGACGTCACCGCCAGCTTCGTCTACGCGCGCATCAAGCGCAGCCAGGCCCGTCTGCTGCAGGGGCTGCCTGCCGCCACGCAGCAGCGCTGGGCCGAACGCGCCCGGCGCTGGGCCGTCGGCGAGCCGGTCGACGACCTGCCATGCCTTGCCGGATCCGCCCCATCGACGCCACGAGAGGTGTACCTGCTCTGCATCGGTGCCGGCAAGGCACGCAATCCGGCCGCGGCGATGGCCCTGCAGCGGCGGCTGGACGACCTGCTCGGGTCTCAGGGGCGGTAAACGCGGCCAGGATCGAGCTGCCGACGCCCAGCGGTCACCGCCTTGCCGCACAATAGGCGGATGAGCACGCCCGACACCCGCAAAGCACTTTGGCAGATCCACTTCTGTGTCCTGTTGTGGGGCGTCACGGCCATCCTGGGCAAGCTGATCACCTTGCCGGCGCTGCCGCTGGTGTGGTGGCGCATGCTGCTGGTGACGGCGATGCTGGCACTGCTGCCACGGGTGTGGCGCGGCCTGCGCACGCTGCCGTTGCGGGTGGTGGCCGGATACGCCGGCATCGGTGCGCTGGTCGCCCTGCACTGGCTGACGTTCTATGGTGCGGTGAAACTGGCCAATGCCTCGGTGGCGGCGACCTGCATCGCGCTGGCACCGGTGTTCACCTCGATCATCGAGCCGTGGGTGGCCAAGCGTCCGTTCCAGCTGCGCGAACTGGCCTTCGGATTGGCAGTTCTGCCGGGCGTGGCGCTGGTGGTGGGGGGCGTGCCGGATGGCATGCGGCTGGGGGTTCTGGTTGGCGCGCTGTCTGCACTGCTGGTGGCGGTGTTCGGCTCGCTCAACAAGCGCATGGTCAGCCACGCCGATCCGTTGACGGTGACTGCGCTTGAACTGGGGGCCGGCACCCTGACCCTGACCCTGCTTGCGCCGCTGATGCCCTACCTGCTGCCGGCCCTGGCCAGCCCGCTGTGGGTGGTGCCGGACCTGCACGACGGCATCCTGCTGCTGGTACTGGCGGGTATCTGCACCCTGCTGCCGTTCGCCCTCGCCCTGGTCGCGCTGCGCCACCTCAGCGCCTACACCGTGCAGCTGGTGACCAACCTGGAACCGGTGTATGCGGTGCTGCTGGCGGTACTGCTGCTGCGCGAGCAGCACGAAGTCACTCCCTGGTTCTACCTGGGCGTGGCGATCATCGTCGGTGCGGTCTTCCTGCATCCGCTGCTGAACCGCCGCAAGCCGTTGCAGCATCCGGAAATCCTCGGCACCGCGGAGGCCCGCAACGTCGCTGAATGAGCGGGCACGTCACCGCCGCGGCCAGTGCCATGCCGGCGCGTCCAGCAGGCCCTGCCCGCTCAGCAGCGTGCGGCCGTGTTCCTTGTGCAGATGCACGGAATGGCATGCGGGCGCCTGCTCCAGAGCGGCGATCAGGCGGCTGGCGTGCGACACCACCCACACCTGGCTGCGTGAACTGGCCGCCACGATCAGCCGCGCCAACGCAGGCAGCAGGTCAGGATGCAGGCTGGTTTCCGGTTCGTTGAGCACCATCAGCGGCGGCGGCCGCGGCGTATGCAGGGCAGCAGCCAGCAGCAGGAAACGCAGCGTGCCGTCGGACAGTTCGGCCATCGACAGCGGCCGCAGCAGGCCGGGCTGGTGGAACCGCAGCACCATCCGTCCATCCAGCACCTCGAATCCCACCGAAGCCCCGGGGAAGGCATCGTCCACCGTGCGAGCCAGCGCGACCGGGTCACCGTTTTCCAGGATGGTCACCCACGCTGCGGCCAGATCGCGGCCATCGTGGTGCAGCACCGGGGTACGCGTGGCCATCGCCGGCTGCCGTGCCGGGGCATCGGCATCGCTGCGGAAGTGATCGTAGAAGCGCCAGCGCCGGATGTACTCGCGCAGGGCGAAGGTCTCCGGCATGCGCTGCGGATCAGCTACCTGGGTGAACAGGCTGTCGAACAGCGACAACCGGTCGTCCAGCACATCCCAGCCACGTGCATGGCGCTGCCGCACCATCCCGCCCCGGCGATCCACCAGCTGACTGGCTGTGCGTAGGAAGGGACCGGCCCAGATTGCTTCGGCCTTGATCTGCGGGTCCAGGGCGAATGCCGACAGGCTGGGCGGCGGGTAACCGAGGTCGATGGCGTAGCCGTAGTCATCGGTGGCGAAACCCAGTCTGAGGCCTACCGGCTCCTGTCGCGGCCCTCCCTGCAGCGGAATCTCGCCTGCAGCTACCCGGCGGTCGATCCTGCCGGGCCCTGCCCACAGCGCCGAGCCCAGCCCACCCTCGCGCGCCAGCGCTGAGGCCACCCCGCCCTGGGCGGTTTCAGCCAGCAGGCGCAGCGCCCGATACAGGCTGGACTTGCCGCTGCCGTTGTCGCCGGTGATCACGTTCAGCTGCTGCAACGGCAGCACCAGCGTATGCAGCGAGCGATAATTGGCGACGGCCAGGGTCTGCAGCATGGTGGTCATCCTTGGAAACAAGGCAACCATGGTGACCCGGAGCGTTCGCACCCGCTGCGACCCGGCGCCATGCAGCGATGGGGCCGCCGGTTGCGGACGGCCGGCTCAGTCCGCGAACTCCACGCGGTTGCGTCCGTTGCCCTTGGCCCGGTACAGCGCCGCGTCGGCACGGGCCAGGGTCTGGTCGACACTGTCGCCGGCGCGATGCATGGCCACGCCGATGCTGACCGTAACCGGAAAGCCGAGCGGCAGGGTGCCCACGGCCATACGCAGGAACTCGCACTGCACGCCTGCCGCGTGGAGATCCGTGTCCGGCATCACCGCCACGAATTCCTCGCCGCCATACCGCGCCGCCGTTCCGCCGCCGGCGAAATGCGCGCGCAGCAATGCCCCCAGTTCGGCCAGCACACGGTCACCGGTCGCATGCCCGTGGAAATCATTGATGCTCTTGAAGTGGTCGATGTCCAGCAATGCCACGCAAACCTGTCGTGGCTGGCCATCGGCATCGGCGAGGGACTCTTCCAGCGCGACCGCCATCGCCCGCCGGTTCGGAAGCCCGGTCAGTGCATCGGTACGGCTCTGTTCGGCCAGATCCGCGTTCTGTGCCAGCAGCACATCGTGATACTCGGACAACAGGCGTTCGTAGTCATCGCGTTCCAGCATGTGCTTCTGGATGTCCAGTGCAAAGCGGCGCAGCTCCATCACCAGCATTACCTGCCGTGACAGCGCACTGAGTGCCTCGGCCTTGGCCCGTTCCAGATGCTGCGGGCGCGCATCGAACACGCACAGCGTCCCGAGCGGCAGTCCGTCGGAACTGATCAGCGGTGCGCCGGCGTAGAAGCGGATGTGCGGATCGCCCACCACCACCGGATTGTCATGGAAGCGCACGTCCTGCAGTGCGTCCTCGACCACCATCACCTCCTGCGGCTGCAGGATCGCATGGCCGCACATCGATTCGCTGCGCAGGGTCTCGGTGGCATCGATGCCCTGGATCGACTTGAACCATTGCCGCTCAACGTCGATCAGCGTGACAGCCGCCATCGACGTGCCGCAGACCGCCTTGGCGATCACCACCAGATCGTCGAACGATCTCTCGCGTTCCGAATCAAGGATGCGGTAGCGGTACAGCGCTTCCAGGCGAAGCGCTTCATTGGCGGGCTTGTCGGGCTTGATCATGCAGCGTCATGTTCCGGCAGGTCTCGGCGGAGTCTATCCGATGCGCGGCCGGGCCGACGTCCGACCGCTGTCGTTCACCAGTCCTGCTGCTGCGGCAGCAGGCCGTGCAGTTCCTGCTCGGTCAGGTTGCGCCACTGGCCCGGCTTCAGCGCACCGATCTTGATGTTGTCGATGCGGACGCGGCGCAGCTGGGTGACGCGGTAACCGAACTCCGCCGCCATCAGGCGGATCTGCCGGTTCAGGCCCTGCTCCAGGGTGATGCGGAACCCGAATTTGGCGATGCGCGAGGTGCGGCAAGGCAGGGTCATCTGGTTGTGGATGCGCACACCACGGGCCATGCCGCGCAGGAACTCGTCGGTGACCGGCTTGTTCACCGCCACCAGATACTCCTTCTGGTGGCCATTCTCGGCACGCAGGATCTGGTTGACGATGTCGCCATTGCTGGTCATCAGGATCAGTCCTTCCGACTCCTTGTCCAGGCGGCCGATCGGGAAGATGCGCTGCTCGTGGCCGACGAAGTCGACGATGTTGCCCTTCACCGAGCTTTCGGTGGTGCAGGTGACGCCGACCGGCTTGTTCAGCGCGATGTAGACGTGGCGGCGCGCCCCCGGCTTGCGTGCGGTACGGGCACGCAGCGGCTGGCCGTCGACCAGCACCTGGTCGCCCTCGCCGACCACGGCACCGGTGCCGGCCGGATGGCCGTTGACGGTGACCCGGCGGGCGGCGATCAGGCGGTCGGCCTCGCGACGGGAGCAGAAGCCGGTATCGGCGATATGTTTGTTGAGTCGGGTGGTCATCGCCCTATTATCCGGCATCGCCGCCCTGTCAGGTTCATGCTGGTGCGGGTGGATCCAGTTCTTCGCCGTCGAACACCCGGTTACGGCCCGCGCGCTTGGCCACGTACATGGCATGGTCGGCCCGGCGCAGCAGCGCGGCCAGGTCGTCCTCGCCCGGCCGCCACTGGGCCAGGCCGATGCTGGCGGTCACCTCCAGCCCCGGCACCTGCAGGGCCTGGCAGGCCTCGGTGATGCGCTGGCGCAGGCGATCCAGCCGCGCCGCCGCCGCCTCGCGCGGCATCCCCGGCATCAGCAGCAGGAACTCCTCGCCGCCCATCCGCACCACCTGGTCCTGGCTGCGCACGGCGGCCCGCAGCGCACGGGCCACGGCGACCAGTACCTGGTCACCCACCTCATGCCCGTGGCGGTCGTTGATGTCCTTGAACAGATCAATGTCGAGGAAGCCGATCACCATCGGGCCACGCTCACGATCCACCCGTTCCAGATGATGGCCGAGCTCCCGCAGACCGGCGCGGCGGTTGGGCAGCCCGGTCAGGCCGTCGGTCTCGGCCAGCTGGCGCATCTCGTCACGCTGCTGGCGCAGGCGTCCCAGCCGCAGGTTCAGGGCGTAGGCCGCCATCATCAGCAGCCAGGTGATCGCCAGCTGCAGCGCCTCCACCCGGTACTCCAGCAGCCATTCCGCAGCGCAGGCGTCGGCTCCGATCAGCACCAGCATCGGCGCCAGCGCCGCCAATCCAGCCAGTGCCCAGCGGTCGCCACGCCACCGCGCCCCTATCCCCATCAGCAGGGAGACGCCGCAGCCGGCCAGGTAGGTCACCTGCAGCCCCTGCGCGACCCATCCGAGCTGATCCCAGCGCAGCCACGGCACCAGCGCGGCTACGCCCAGCAGGGCGCACAGGACCATCTGCTGGAGCAGGCGTGACTTCGGCCACAACCGGTCGCCACCGTTCAGCCACCACAGGGCAGGCAGCACCAGTGCCTGGCTCGCTGCCGTCAGCGCCAGCAGCCACCAGGCGCCACGCGTGCCGACCGGCAGCCACGGCTCCGGATAGCCGCTGAGGCCTCCGAGGATGGCCTGCCACAGCACCAGCACGCCGGTACCCGCGATGTACACCAGGAAGCTGCGATCACGGGTGGTCAGATAGGCCATCAGCGCCGACAGCGCCAAGGCCAGCGCCACCGCGATGCAGGCCGCGCGGACCAGCAGCCGCGCAGTGTCATTCTGCTGCACCGGGCTGGGTGCGCCGAGCCGTAGCGTCGGTACCCAACGATCCTTCAGCGGCGTCTGCCACGAGACCAGGAATGGCTCGTGACTGCCGGCCGGCGGCACCGCAACCAGGCCCACGCCGGCACGGAAACGCGAGTCGCGGGTACGCGCATCATGCATGTCGCCGCAGATCTCCCGGTCGCCGTGCCGTACCTGGACCTCGCCCGCGAACACATTGAACACATCCAGCGCCTGGGGTTCGCCCGACCAGCCCGCCGGCGGCGCCGGCACCCGCACCTGCTGGCGTGGCCCGGCCAGCATCTGCGCAGTACAGGCGCGATGGGGCGTAGGCTCGGCGGTGGCAACGCCCACCAGCAGGTAGTCGGGACCGTGCATCGCCGCACCGGCCTGCGCAGGCCACGGCATTGCCAACCACACCAGCAGCACGACCAGCACCACCCCAGTTCCGTACTGCCACTGCCTGACGACCACGCCACATCCTGTTCTGCTTACGCCCGCGCCCACTGCGCGTCGCCCCTGGCGTGCATTATCGCAGCCGTCCGTGGCATGCAGGTGTAGACAATCGTCGCGGACCAGCGTTCAGCCTGCGGCCGGCGGGCCTTTCACCGCCTTCAGCCTGACCGGCCGCAGGTCGGTCAGGGTCATCCGCTCCAGCGGCTGCGGCCGCTCGATCGCATAGCCCTGCAGCCCCTGCACGCCCAGCCGGGTCAGTGCCCCTGCCACTTCGCTGCTCTCCACCCACTCGGCCACGACCTCCATCTGCAGTTCGCGGCCCAGTTCCGTGATCGCGCGCACGGTCGCATGGCTGACCGGATCGACATCCATGTCGCGCACGAATGCGCCGTCGATCTTCAGCATGTCGGCCGGCAGCTGGCGCAGGTACCCGAACGAGGACAGACCCGAGCCGAAATCGTCCAGCGCCAGCCGGCAGCCACGCGCCTTCACCGCATCGATGAACGCCCGCGCCTGGCTCAGATTGCTGATCGCGGCCGTCTCGGTGATCTCGAAGCAGAGCTTGGACGCCAGTACGCGGTTGCGCTCCAGCAGGTCGCAGACGAAGGCCAGGAAGCTGGGTTCGGCGATCGACTGTGCGGACACGTTGACGTTGCACAGGCCGAGCTGGCGCACATGCGCCGGGCATACCTGCAGGTGCCGGAACAGCAGGCCGAGCACATGCCGGTCCAATGTCACCGCCATGCCGTAGCGCTCCACGGCCGGCATGAACTGGCCGGGCAGATGCAGCGTGCCGTCGCTGTCGCGCATGCGTACCAGCACCTCGTAGTGCAGATAGCCCGGGTCACCCACCCGGGCGATGCGCTGCGCGTACAGCAGCATGCGATTTTCGGCCATCGCCCGGCTCACGCCCTGCAGGCGCTCGGCCTCCAGCCGCCGTTCGTCCAGCGCCATGCGGTCCTCGTTGAAACAGTGCACGCGGTTGCGACCGGCCTGCTTGGCTGCGTAACAGGCACTGTCGGCTGCGCTCATCAGCCAGTTGACATCGGGTGCCTCCTGGCTGACCTCGACCACGCCGATGCTGCAACTCAGCTGCAGGCTGCCTTCGCTGATCGGGAACGTGGCCTGGCCAAGATTGCGGATCACCCGCTGCAGCACGCGCTTGGCCTCATCCTGGCCCGCATGGGCGAGGAACACCGCGAATTCGTCGGCGCCCAACCGGCCAACCCAGTCGCCCTCGCGCACGGCGGCGACCAGATAGTCGGCGAAACCGCGCAGCATCTGGTCGCCAGCGGCATGGCCGAAGCTGTCATTGACCAGCTTGAAATGGTCCAGGTTGATGTAGCACAACGCATGCGTGCCCCCCTCGCTGCGCACCTGCAGCAGTGCACGCTCGAGCAGGCGCTCGATCTCGCGCCGGTTGATAAGGCCCGTCAGCGGATCGTGGCTGGCGTGGTGTTCGATCTCGCGGGCCAGCGCATGGTTCTGGCTGACATCCTCGACAATCGCGAACACCGACAGCCCGCCACCGGTGTTGCGCACGCCGGTACCGCTCCAGCGCCCCCATACCAGGCTGCCGTCGCGACGGCGGAAGCGCAGCTCGCTCGGCCGCAGCTGCCGCTCCCAGTCGATCCGGCCAACACCGTCGATGACCAGCTCTCCTTCCATCAGCAGGTCACCCAGCGACATCTGCAACAGTGCGTCACGGCGATGGTCGAGGATGTCCGCCATCGCCTGGTTGGCTTCCAGCACCCGGCCGCCAGCATCAAGCTTCAGCATGCCGACATTGGCCTGGTAGAAGGCTGCGCGGAAGCGGCTTTCATGCTCCGTCAGATCCTTGCCGACCCGTCGCGCCAGGGCGACGGCCATCAGGCTGATCGCCAGCACCGACAGGCCGCCGACAACCAGGGTCGCCATCCTTACAGCGGCAGCCATCCGCAGCAGCGCCTGCGAAAACGCCTGCGCCTGCACCTGCAGCCGCCGGTCGAGATCACGGAGCTGCTGCAGGTACCGGTCGCGCGCGGCGACCGGCAGTGGACCGTCGGCATGACGATGCTGCAGTTCATCGACCAGCCGGTGCACGGCCATCAGGTCGCCGTCGGTCGCCCGCCAGAGGGCGGTCGCTTCACGGAAGGCGCCGAGGTCACGGGCGTGACGGAATGAAAAGATCAGCCGCGGCACATCGGCACGCGCGTTGCCGCCCTGCAGGAAGCCCTGTCGGGCACGCTCGATATCCGGTCTCGGCTGCTCCAGCGCCAGGCGTCCCTGCAGGTCCCCCATCGGCACGCGCAGGGCCTGGCGGGCGTCTTCCAGATCGCGGGCATCCCCCCGCGCCAGGTAGCGGCTGAGAGCGGCCGTGGCGTCCTGCTGGCCACGCGACCAGTAGCCCTGGCCGGCGATCCACGCCGTCGAAGCCGCCTGCAGTTCCTGGATCAGCGCCGACAATGCGACCAGCCCGATCGCCATGCCCGTCAACAGCGCAAACCTCAGCCCCAGCCCACGGGACATGGGTACCCGGCGGCTGTGAATGTCCGTGCCACTCCTACCCATCCCGGATCCCCCCGAATGTGCTGCGGTGACAACCTCCCTTCGAACCGGCCCAGCCTATGACCCTGAATGTGTGGGCGGTGCGAAACCGGGGTCCACAAACGAGCAACGCCAGCCCGAGGGCTGGCGTTGTCGATCACGGCAGGTCTGGCTCAGTAGCTGCGCGGGCCGCGCGGCTTGAAGCCATCACGACGCGGCGGACGGCCGTCACGGTCGCCGCCCGGACCACCCGGGCCACCTGGGCCGCCACGACGCGGGCCACCCGGGCCACCCGGACCCCGCTTGTCGAAGCGCGGCTTGAACGGACGCGGTGCCTGATTGATCTCTTCACCGGCAGCCAGTGGACGCATCTGCAGCTGCTGGCCGGACACCCACACCTTCTGCAGGTGGGTCAGCACGTCCTGCGGCATCTGCGCCGGCAGGTCCAGCAGCGAGAAGTCGTCGTGGATGTCGATGCGGCCGATGTAACGGCTTTCCAGGCCAGCTTCGTTGGCGATGGCGCCGACGATGTTCGCCGGCTTCACGCCATGCTGGTGACCGACCGAGATGCGGTAGGTCTCCATGCCCTGCTCCGGCGCACCGCGCGGCGGAACTTCACGGCGCGGACGCTGCTCGAAACCCCCTTCGGCGTCGTCACGGCGGGGACCACGCTCGAAGCGCGGGCCACGTTCGTTGCGGTCGAAGCGATCGCCACGCTCCGGACGGTCGCCCCGGTCGAAGCGCTCGCGCGGCGCACGCTCTTCCCGCGGGGCACGCACCGGCGGCTGCAGCAGGAACGGGGTGTCGCCCTGCAGCATCTTCGCCAGCGCGGCAGCAATTTCGATGGGCGGCACGTTCTGCTCGTTCTCGAAGCGCTCCAGCAGCTGGCGGTAGAAGTCCAGGCCGCCGGCGCCGAGCGTTTCGCTGATGCGCGAGGTGAACTTGTTGATGCGGGTATCGTTGACCGCTTCCACGCTCGGCAGCTGCATCTCTTCGATCGGCTGGCGGGTGGCGCGCTCGATCTGGCGCAGCATGCCCTTCTCGCGCGGGGTCGCGAACAGGATCGCCTCGCCGCTGCGGCCGGCACGACCGGTACGGCCGATGCGGTGCACGTAGCTTTCGGTGTCGTACGGAATGTCGTAGTTCAGCACGTGGCTGATGCGCTCGACGTCCAGGCCGCGGGCGGCAACGTCGGTGGCCACCAGGATGTCCAGCTTGCCTTCCTTCAGCATGGCGATGGTGCGCTCACGCTGGGCCTGCTGCATGTCGCCATTGATGGCGGCAGCGGCCAGGCCCCGGGCCTGCAGCTTGCTGGCCAGTTCTTCGGTACCGGCCTTGGTACGCGCGAAGATGATCATCGCGTCGAACGGCTCGACTTCCAGGATGCGGGTCAGCGCGTCCAGCTTGTGCATGCCGCTCACCCACCAGTAGCGCTGGCGGATGTTTGCCGAGGTGGTGGTCTTGGCCGCGATGGTGACCTCGACCGGGTCCTGCAGGTAGGTCTGCGCGATGCGGCGGATCTGCGGCGGCATGGTGGCCGAGAACAGGGCCACCTGGCGCTGCTCCGGCAGCTTCTTCAGCACGGCTTCGACGTCGTCGATGAAGCCCATGCGCAGCATTTCATCGGCTTCGTCCAGCACCAGGGTCTTCAGCTCGGACAGGTCCAGGGTGCTGCGGTCCAGATGGTCGATCACGCGGCCGGGGGTACCGACCACGATGTGCACGCCGCGGCGCAGGGCCGACAGCTGCTGGCCATACGGCTGGCCGCCGTACACCGGCAGCACGCGGAAGCCCGGGATCTTCGACGAATAGGACTGGAACGCTTCGGCGACCTGGATGGCCAGTTCGCGGGTCGGCGCAAGGACCAGCGCCTGGGGCTTGATCTGCTGCAGGTCGATGTTGGACAGTACGGGCAGTGCGAAAGCGGCGGTCTTGCCGGTACCGGTCTGCGCCTGGCCCAGCACGTCGCGGCCTTCCAGCATCGCCGGGATGGTGGCGGCCTGGATCGGCGACGGGGTTTCGTAGCCGATGGCGGTGACCGCCTGCATCACGGGCTCGGACAGGCCGAGCTGCGCGAACTGCAGCTGCGCTTGGGAATCTTGGGACATGGGGAACTCCGAAGACACTGCCGTCTTCCTGGCAGTGCGATAAAAAAGGTGATGGTCCGCGCTTTGGGCGCCCTTCTTATCGCGTGCCCTGGCGCTGCTCGGTCGGAGGAGATTTCACTCGCTCAGAGCGGAATGATACCGCATTGATCCTGAACGAGGCGTACAGCTTTCCCCTTCGCGTGCCGTCAGGCCCCGTGCTGGCGCACAATACGCGCCCTCTTCCCGGCCCGGCCGCTGGCCTGCGCCCCTTCCCAGGAACCCCGCTCCATGCAGATTCTCGAATTCGACCTCGACGGTGACTACGTCGAACTCAAGCAGTTGCTCAAGCTGGCCGACCTGGTCACCAGTGGCGGCGAGGCCAAGATGGTCATCAGCGAGGGCCAGGTGCGGGTCGACGGCGAAGTTGAACTGCGCAAGGCCTGCAAGATCCGCGCAGGCCAGGTGGTCGAATTCGCCGACAGCCAGATCCGGGTGCTGGCGGCCGGCTGATCTGACCCTGTTCAGGCCACGCGCTGGGTCAGGTGCGAGGCGATCAGCTGCCTGAACGGTGCCACGCCCTGGGCGACACGCAGGCCCGCTGCCCGCAGCAGCCGCGCCGGGCGCCGATCATCGGTGTACAGGCTGGCGATCGCATTGGTCGCCTCGTACAGCGGTCGCGCCGCCATCCGATGGCCACGCTGGTAGCCGGCCAGCATGCCGGCCGCGGCGATGTCCGCACCGCGGCGCTGCTGGCCGGCGATGCCCCGCGCCAGGCGCTGGGCACTGGCCAGGCCCAGGTTGAAGCCATGGGCGGTGACCGGGTGCATGCCCACCGCAGCGTCGCCGATCAGCGCCGAGCGCTCGCCTGCGAAATGGTGTGCATAGACACCCACCAACGGATAGGCCTGCGGCGTGGCGACCGGCTGCATGCCCCCCAGCCGATGCTCGAAGAAGCCGCTGACGGCCTCACCGAAGGCTACCTCATCCATCGCCAGCAGATCCTCGATCCGCCGCGGGGGCAGCGTGATCACCGCAGATGCCTGGCCTTCGTTGAGCGGCAGCAGCGCCATCGTACGACCGTAGCCGAACCACTCCCACGCGGTGTGGTGATGGTCGCGTTCGACGCGCATGCGGCACACCAGCATCGACTTGCCGAAGTCGCGCATCTGCGCACCGATGCCGAGCATGCGCCGGGTTGCGGAGAAACGGCTGTCCGCGGCCACCAGCAACCGCGCGTGCAGCCTGCTGCCATCATCCAGCGTGACCACATGGCCCTGCGCATCGGCCTGCACGCCCTGCACCTTGCGCCCGTCGAACAGTTCCAGGCCGTCCTGGCGCTGCACCGCGTCCCACGCCGCACGGCGGATCAGATGATTGGGCACCAGCCAACCCAGCGGCTGACCATCGACCTGGCTGCTGGCGAAGGTCAGTGCGAACGGCGAGCCGCCGTTCATCACCTTGGCATCGCGCAGTTCGGAAATCTCGGCCTCCGGCAGCCGTGCCCACAGCCCCAGCTGCTCCAGGCTCTGCCGCGACGCGTGGGTCAGCGCGATCTCGCGGCCGTCGAACGCCGCTTCGGCGAGCGCCTGGCGTGGCTGCGCTTCGATCAGCCCGATCTGCAGCCCGCTGCCGGCCAGCGCACGTGCGAAGCACAGTCCTGCCGGCCCCGCGCCAACCACCACCACGTCCATCCTGCGCATGCGCGCCTCCCACCATCGATCCAGTCGCAGCCAGCATAGCGCCGCGCAGCTGACCGGCCTTGATCTGGATCAGGCCCGGCTCACAGCAGTGCGAACACCAGCGCCAGGATCGACAGCAGCGACACCAGCCACACCAGGCTGCGCACGTAGGGCACACCCGCGGCGTACAGCGGCAGGTAGACCACCCGTGCCCAGAAGTACGCCTGCGCGGCCAGTACCGTGGTGTCGCTGCTGCGACCGGCCACCACCACCGCGATCGCGGCGGCGGCGAAGAACGGGAACGTCTCAAGGAAGTTGGACTGGGCCCGTTGCAGCCGCCCTGCCAGCGGGCTGAGTGGCCGGCCCTGTTCGTCGCGTGCCGACGCATTCCACTTCATGCCCCGCTCGCGGGTCACCACCGTGGAGGTGGCGAAGATGTAGACAAACCCCAGCAGCGTCGACCACGCCAGCAGTGTCAGTTCGGCCGCCATGCTGTTCTCCTTCAGGGCCCGGGTGCGCGCAGGCTGTAACCGGCCAGGCGCCAGACCTGGTCCTCATCGAAGCGGAACGAGACCAGTTCGCGCACGGGCTGCGCACTGTTGGCGAAGCGGGTCGGGAAGCTGACATTGATGTACAGGCCTTCGGGCACGACGGCGCCGGCCGCGTACTTCACCCGGGTAATGGACGGTTGGCCGCGACCACTCAAGGCACCCAGGCGGGTGCGGTCGGCGGTCAGCTGGCTGATGAAGGCCGGCTTGGTCACCGCGCGCCGCGCTACGGCTGATGCGCCATCCCACAACTCGCCCGCGCGGTTGGCGTCGACCATCTGCGCGGCCCTCAGTGCGGCCGCCCCCATCTCCGCGTCCTGCTTCTGCACCTGCGCCTGCTGTGCCGGGCTGAGGGCCGGTGCGGGCGGCCGTGCCGCTGTCGCCGGTGGCGCGGCGGCCGGCGCACTCGGCGCCGGGCGCGCCGGCGCCGGAGCCGGCGTGGCGGGCGCGGGCACCTGGGCGAATGCAGCAAGCGGCAACAGGGACAGCAGCAGGAGCGCGCGCTTCATGGACACCACCGGTTCATCGGAAGGAACCGCAGTCTACGCCAGCCGGGTGAGGCGTTTGTCAGCGCAGCGGCACGCTGCCCTGGGTTGCTTCGGCATCGGCCTGTGAGGCCTGGGTCTCCGTCTCCACTGCCGGCTGTTCCGCCACCGGAACCTGCGGCGGAGGAGACGGTGGCAGCGTGGCCACGTCGATCTCCGACAGCGGGCTCTCCTCGGGGCAGACCGGATCGGGGAAACCGAACCGCTGCTTGAGCGACTGGCCGCAGCTGTTGATCGATTCCATGTCTGCACAGTCGCGCTTGCACTGCTGGTCGAAGGCGATCAGGAACGCGTCCTTGCGCTGCACGAAATCGTCGCCACACGCGCGCATCTGCTTGATCCGTTCCAGGTCGTCCTGCACCGCATTGGTGCCATCCAGGCCGAACTGCCGCAGTTCCTCGGGGGTCAGCAGGCGCAGGCTGCGGTTGGGCACGGTCATCATCAGATCAGCAACGCCGACCGCCACACCGTTGCGCTGCAGATAATCCTTCACGTTGTCGTAGACCTCGTGCAGCTCGCGGTTGAGCTCGGCGCGCGAGGTCGCCTTGGAGCTGATGCGCATCATGCGGTGGATGCCGACCTTGCCGGTCAGCAGGCGATTGTCGCCGGCCGCGAGCACGAACACGCAGGCGCTGTGGCAGATCGATCCTTCGCGCACCCAGATGGTCCAACCCGATTCGCCGATGCTGTCGCCGGCAATGATCGCCGATTCGACCTGGCCACCACTGGAGTCGAGATCGAGGATGCGCTTGTGGATCTCCAGCGCGTCGGCCACCACGGCCAGGCGCCACATCATTTCGGCGAACCCGGGATTGATCTTGCCGTTGTAGCGCACCCGCAACAGGCCCCGTTCGGCACACGGCTGCAGCGCCTGGCTGATCTGCTCACGCTGCAGCCCTTCCAGCTCCACGCCGTCGCCGCCTTCGGCCGCGTAATCGGTGCTGCAGCTGACCCAGGCCCGGCCGTTCTCCAGCTGCGCCTGCGGCCACGGCCGATCAGCGCGGCTACGCGGCGGGGACGGCGGTGGTGGGGCGTCGGCGGCATTGATCGACACCATGTTGTCGCCATCACTGGCCGGTGCCCGTGCCGCCTTGTCAGCTGCGGTCACGTTGCCCGGATTCTCCAACTGGCTGCAGCCCGCAAAGGCCAGGCACAACAGGGGCAACCAGCGGATCAAGGCGGACATCGGGCAACCGGATTTCGCAGGAACAAGGATCACAGTCTACCTGCACGGCGCGCGCATTCAGCACGTGGCACTGAACCGGTTCTGACCCCGGATCGCGACCCGCTGCATCCATGTCCGAATCCGGCGAGTATCTGCCGCATGGGCAGCCTAGACTGGGCGCATGAACACCGCTCTCGTCCTCGACACCGCTGCCTGCGACCGTGCCCGCCTCGCCCGTGACGCGCGCTTCGATGGCGTGTTCTTCACCGCCGTGCGCAGCACCGGCATCTACTGCCGGCCGGTCTGCCCGGCGCCGCCGCCGAAGCCGCGCAACATCACCTATTTCCCGAGTGCGGCCGCAGCCTCTGCCGCCGGTTACCGGCCCTGCCTGCGCTGCCGTCCCGAACTGGCGCCGCAGGCACAGCAGGCGCTGGCCGGCCAAGCCGTACAGCGGTCGCTGGCGTTGATCCACGGCGGCTTCCTGCAGGAGCAGCCGGTTGCCGGACTGGCTGCGAAGATCGGCCTCAGCGCACGCCAGCTGCAGCGCCTGTTCGTGGAGCACCTGGGCGCCACGCCCGGCCAGATCCACGCCACCCACCGCCTGCTGCTGGCCAAGCAGCTGCTGACCGAAACCACCCTACCGGTCACCGACGTTGCGCTCGCGGCGGGCTACAACAGCCTGCGCCGCTTCAACACCGCCTTCCTGCAGGGCTGCGGGATGGCGCCGACCACGCTGCGCCGCCAACACGTCCCGCTGGCCGCCGATGACGGTGGCCTGGTGCTGCGCTTGGGCTACCGGCCTCCGCTGGATTTTCCGCGCATGCTGGCGTTCCTGCGCAAGCGCAGCCTGCCGGGCATCGAACTGATCGGCGACGACAGCTACCAGCGCGTGCTCGGCACGCCTGAACGACCCACCCTGCTGCGGGTGACGGCTGATCCGAAGCGGCCGGAACTGCGCCTGCAGTTGGGTGCGGTCGATCCGCGGCTGATACCGGACATCGTGCGACGCGTGCGGCGGGTATTCGATCTCGATGCCGACCTACAGCAGGTGCATGCCGCGCTCGGTGAAGAGCCGCTGCTGGCGCGCGGCATCGCCGAACGCCCTGGCCTGCGCGTGCCGGGCGGCTGGGATGGCTTCGAGGTGGCGGTGCGTGCCGTGCTCGGCCAGCAGGTCAGCGTTGCGGCGGCGACCACCTTCGCGCGCCGGCTGGTCGACGCGCATGGCGCCCACCTGCCGGGCATGCCGACGGAGTTCGACCGCCAGTTCCCCTCTCCCTCGGTATTGGCGGACGCCCCTCTGGAATCGATCGGTCTGCCACGCAGCCGCGCCGCCACCGTGCGCGCACTGGCCGCAGCCTGCGTCAGTGGCCAGCTCGACTTCGGGCCCGGCCAGGCACTGGAGGAATTCGTCGCCCGCTGCGTGGCACTGCCCGGCATTGGCCCGTGGACGGCGCAGTACATCGCCCTGCGCGGCCTGGGCCAGCCCGACGCGTTTCCTGCAGGTGACCTGGTGCTGCAGCAGGTGCTCGGCCATGCCCAGGGGCAGCGCCTGAGCGAACGCGCCACCGAAGCGCGATCCCAGCCCTGGCGCCCCTGGCGCTCGTATGCGGTGCTGCATCTGTGGCATCTGTCCGGCACGTTCGTTGGAGAACCGACATGACGTTGTTGTTCGACCGTTTTGACAGCCCGATCGGCGAGCTCACCATCGCCGGCGACGAACGTGGCCTGGCCCACGTGCTGTTTCCTGAAAACCGCCACCCCGCGCGCGGACGCAGCGACTGGCACAATGCGCCCGGCGCGTTGCCCGAGGCCCGCGAACAGCTGCTGCAGTACCTGCATGGCGAACGCAGCACATTCGATCTGCTGCTGGCACCGCGCGGCACCCCGTTCCAGCTGCGCGTGTGGCACGCCCTGGCGTTGATACCGTTCGGCCAGACCTGGAGCTACCTGCAGTTGGCGCAGCACCTGGGCCAGCCCAGCGCGACGCGCGCGGTCGGCGCCGCCAACGGCCGCAATCCCCTGCCGATCATCCTGCCCTGCCATCGCGTGATCGGCAGCAACGGAGCGCTGACCGGTTTCGGCGGCGGGCTGGAGACCAAGGCAGCACTGCTGCGGCTTGAGCAACGCCAGGTACCGCTGTTCGCCTGATGGGAGATCGGGGTCAGATCCCTTTTCCCGTAGGAAAGGGATCTGACCGCGGACGGTCCTGGCACGCCGTGTCTTGGGCGCGTCATTACCTCGCACTATGATGGGCGGATGACTCCCGTACGCCTGACCTGCGCGCTGGCGCTGCTGCTGCCGTTGGCCGCCTGCACCACCGCACCCGCCCCGACCGCCACCGTCTCCACGCCTGCGGCGACGGCCGCACCACCGAAGCTGCTGCTGATCTCCATCGATGGCCTGCGTGCCGACGCGCTGGACCGCGGGCTGACTCCGAACCTGCAGCGGATGATCGACAGCGGCGTGCGCGCACGCTGGATGACGCCCTCCTATCCCTCGCTGACCTTCCCCAACCACTACACCATCGTGACCGGTCTGCGCCCTGACCATCACGGCATCATCCACAATGCGATGGACGACGCATCGCTGGGCAGTTTCGCGCTGAGCAACCGCGAGGCGGTCACCCGCAGCGACTGGTGGGGCGGCGAGCCGATCTGGGTCAGCGCCGAGAAGGCCGGCGTGCGTTCCGCGACCTGGTCCTGGCCGGGCAGCGAAGCGGAGATCAAGGGCGTGCGCCCCAGCCAGTGGCTGGCGTATAACGACAAGGAACCGTTCGAGCAACGTGTGCAGACCGTACTGGGCTGGCTGGCACGCAGCGATGCCGAGGCGCCGCGCCTGGCCACGCTGTACATGGAACACGTCGACAAGGCCGGGCATCACCATGGGCCGCAGTCGCGGCAGTACACGGCAGCCATCGTGCGGGCCGACCAGGTTGTCGGCCAGGTGCTCGACGGACTGCAGCAGCGTGGCCTGACAGCCACCACCAATGTGATCGTGGTTTCCGATCACGGCATGGCCGCGGTGGGCGAAGGCCAGGTGATCGCCACCGAGTCGATGGTGGACCCGGCCATCGCACGCAACGTCAGCCAGGGCCAGTCGGTCGGCTTCGCGCCGGTCGCGGGGCGTGAAGCCGAGGCCGAACGTGCCCTGCTCGGCCGCCATGCCCACTACGAATGCTGGAAGAAGGAGAACCTGCCTGCGCGCTGGCATTACGGCACGCATCCACGCATACCCGCCATCGTCTGCCAGATGGATGAAGGCTGGGACGCGCTGACCCGGGACTGGATCGCCAGGCGCGATCGTCGCGACGGCGGCTCGCACGGCTACGATCCGGCGCTGCCGTCGATGCGTGCGGTGTTCGTGGCGAGCGGCCCGTCGTTCCGCCAGGGGCTGCTGATCGACGGCTTCGACAACGTCGATGTCTATCCGCTGCTGGCGCACCTGCTGCAGGTTCCAGCCGCGCCGAACGACGGCAATGCCGAGACACTGAAGCAGACGCTGCGTTGATCGGGCGTCTCCGCCGGGCATGGCCCGGCGAACGCGGCGGCCGCAACGACACGCATAAAAAAACGCGGCGCCAGGCGCCGCGTTCTTCGTTGACCCATCGGCCGGCCGCTCAGGCCTTGGCGACGGCCTTCTTCGCCACGGCCTTCTTCGCCGGAGCCTTGGCCACGGTCTTCTTGGCGACCGGGGCAGCGGCGCCTACGGCGACCTTGCTCGCGGTGTGCGAACGGGCGTTGCCGTAGCTGGCGTTGTAGCGCTTGCCCTTGGCGGTCTTGCGGTCACCCTTACCCATGTCTTCAACTCCTCAAATGTGAAATCTGGTTACCCCGTGCTGACACGGGTTCGGCGGGGCCGCCTTGCTGGACGCCCCCGCGCACGATCGGAAAGCCTATCACGGAGCGCCTAGTGCGCGCAGCTGGCGTCGTGTACGTGGCTGTGGTTGAGCCGCAGATTGACCAGATGGGCAACGCCGACCAGCAGACCGCCAATGGTCATCACCACCGCGTGCGGCACGGCATTGTGATGCAGCGGGTCGTACAGCACCCCAGCCCACAGCGCGACCAGCCCGGGAATCAGGAACGCCAGCGCGCGCAGGGCGCCATGCCGGCGGTAGCCCCAGACAAGGCTGAACAGACCCAGCAGGGTCACGAACACGACCAGCGCCTGTTCAACGCCATCGCTGAGCCAGAACGACAGGCCCAGCGAAGGCGCTGCGGCCAGCAGCACCGGAATCACCGCACAGTGCACTGCGCACAGCATCGATCCGGTGGCACCGAAACGGTCGAGCAGATGGCGCAGGTGGGAGGAGAGGGACATGACTTCCAGCAGGGTCGGCGAATCGTTATGGAATAATATAACATCCCTTCCTGGTCCGCACGATCTCCTCTCCCCCTGTCCCGCGACGGGATACGTGCGCTTCACAATTGATACACAGTAACAAGGACTTCTCGATGCCCGCCCCATCCCTGCGGTTCAAGCCGCACACCCTCGCCCTGGCGCTCGCCGCGCTGCTGCCGTCCGCCGCATTCGCCGCAGCCGACGACGATGCGCACCGTGACCGCCACCTGACCGAGCTGTCGTCGGTGCAGGTCACCGCCTCGCCGCTGCAGGGCGACGCCGAGTCGCTGGCGCGGCCGGTCGAAGTGCTCGCCGGCGAGCGCCTGGACGAACAGAAGGCAGGCACCCTCGGCGATACGGTGGCCAAGCTGCCGGGCGTGCAGAGCACCTTCTTCGGCCCCGGTGTCGGTCGTCCAATCATCCGCGGCCAGGAAGGCCCGCGGGTGGCCGTGCTGTCCAACGGCATGGGCAACATGGATGCCTCCACCGTCAGCGCCGACCATGCCACCAGCATCGAACCGTTCCTGGCTGATCAGATCGAAGTGCTGAAGGGCCCGGCGACACTGCTGTTCGGCAGCGGTGCGATCGGCGGCGCGGTCAACGTCGTCGATGGCCGCATCGCCCGCGAGCTGCCCGACCGTCCGCTCAGCGGCCGCGCTGAACTGCGCGGTAACTCCGTCAATGACGAACGCAGCGGCATGTTCCGCCTCGACGGCGTCAGCGGCAACGTCGTGCTGCATGTCGACGGCCTGGTGCGCAACGGCGACGACTACCGCATTCCCGGCTACGCGGTGATCGACAGCCTGGAAGACCACCACGAAGACCATGACCACGACCACGCGGGCGAGGAAGGCGACGAGCCGCGCCGTGGCCGCCTGGACAACAGCTCCATCCGCACCCGGGCCGGTGGCGTGGGTGCCACCTGGCTGGGCGAGGGCGGCTACTTCGGCGTGTCGGCCAGCACCTATCGCACCAACTATGGCATCCCCAATGGCGCCCACGTCCACGCGGACGGCGACGATCATGACCACGATCATGATCATGATCACGGCGAGGAGGAGGAAGGCGGCGACGAGCATGACGTACGCATCGACATGGTGCAGAACCGCTTCGAGACCAAGGCCGGCATCTACAACCCGGTCTCGTTCCTGAAGAACATCAATGCCCGCGTGGCCTACACCGACTACGAGCATGTCGAGCTGGAGGCCGGCACGCCCTCCACACGCTTCACCAACCGCGGCATCGAAACCCGCCTGGAAGCCGTACAGCAGCAGGTCGGTGGCTGGGACGGCGCCTTCGGCGTGCAGTTCGGCAACAGCGATTTCGGCGCCAAGGGCGAAGAAGCATTCGTGCCGGACACCGGAACGAAAAACATCGGCCTGTTCGTGCTGCAGGAGAAGCAGTTCGGCCCGTTCAAGCTCGAACTCGGCGGGCGCCACGACCAGGTCAAGCTGGACCCGACCGGCGATTACCGCCGCCGGCAGTTCGATGCCACCAATCTGTCCGCGGCCGGCATCTGGAAGCTCAACGACGCGGTCGACCTGCGCATCGGCGTGGACAGCTCCGAACGTGCCCCCACCAATGAAGAGCTGTATGCCGCTGGCGCGCACATTGCCACCCGCTCGCTGGAAATCGGCGACGCCAACCTGAAGACCGAGCGCGGCCAGCGTGTCGAGCTGGGCATCCACACCCACAGCGATCGCCTGGACTTCTCCGCCTCGATCTACCAGACGAAGTTCAAGGACTTCATCTACCTGGCCGACACCGGCGTCACCGAAGGCCTGCCGGTGCGTGCATGGACGCAGCAGGATGCGGTGTTCAAGGGTGCCGAGGCGGAAGCCCTGGTGCATCTGTTCGAAGGCGTCGCAGGCGACTGGGATCTGCGCCTGTTCGGCGATTACGTGCAGGCCAAGCTGGACGGCAACGGCAGCCGCAACCTCGACATCGCGGTGCCGCACGGTGACCACAACCACAACTACACCGTGGAGCTGGCCAACACCGGCTACCTGCCGCGCATCGCGCCGGCCCGCGTTGGTGCCGACCTGCGCTGGGCGAAGGACGGCTGGCGCGCGTCGGTGGGCGCCGTGCGTTACAGCCGGCAGAAGGACGTGGCGCAGAACGAAGAGCCGAGCGACGGCTACACCCTGGTCGATGCGCACCTGGCCTACCGCTGGGATCGTAACGACAGCAACAGCTATGAGGTGTTCCTGGATGGCAGCAACCTGACCAACCGTGAAGTGCGCCCGCACACCTCGCTGCTGCGCGACTACTCGCCGCTGCCGGGCCGCGGTGTCGCATTCGGCATCCGTGCGTACTTCTGACCCCTCCAGCAGCAGGACGCCGTTCCACTGATCCCTGACGACGCTCGTTGTCGTTCTCTCCCGGGGGGCCTGCTGGCCCCCCGTTTTTTTTTTGGACCCGGTACGGCTTCGGACATGAGCCGCGCCGTGACGCTATCGATATGGCCTGGTGGCACCTCCCACTTGCCATGGATACGAATTCACACACCGATCACAAAGATGTGCGTAGGACAACAACCGGACAATCCCGTCACTCAATGTCTCGCACATCGGACACTTCTGTCCGAAAATGAACCCATGACCGCTCAACGCGCTGATGCCGCTGCCCGCCGTGCCCTCATTCTCGACGCCGCCGACCATGTGTTCGGACAACACGGCGTCACCGCTCCGCTGGATCTGGTGGTCGAACGCGCCCAGGTGGGCCGGGCCACGCTGTACCGCAATTTTCCCGACCGCACCGCGCTGATCCAGGCCCTGCTGCAGCGTGCGGTCGACCGCATCCGCCGCCAGGTGGAGCAGCTGGGCGACCGTGACGACGCCCTGTTCGAGGTGTTCGAGGGGATGGCCCAGCGCATCATCGATTCACCTGCGCTGGCCGATTACTGGCGCGCCGTTGATTCGGACGTGCCCTCCATGCGCGCCGCGCGCGAGACCGTACGCGACCTGCTGGAAGCACCGATCCAGCGGGCCATCGCCGCAGGCCTGTGCCGTCCCGATCTGGAAAAAACGGATATTTCACTGATCTCCGGCATGCTGGGAGCGGCCCTTCGCGGCAAGACCCGTGACGAGCGCGCCCGTCTGGCCGGGCGTGCCCTGCAACTGCTGCGCGGAGGACTCCAGGGAGCAGCCAGCGGAGCACGCTGATGGTGCAGCCGTATCTGAAGCCGGTGCCGGACTGGGAGGAGCATGAGAAGCCGACCATGCCCGGATCGGCTTCGATGCCGTGGCACCCACCCTACCGGCGTGCAGCCTATGCCCTGGTGTCCCTGCTGGTGGCCATCACCGGCGGCCTCGGCAATGCGCTGGTCACCGCCAACCTGCCCTTCCTGCAGGGGCAACTGCAGCTCACCCCGACCCAGGGCAGCTGGCTGGTGGCCGCTTACGCGATGGTCAACGTCACCGCCAACCTGCTGGCCTTCAAGTTCCGCCAGCAGTACGGCATCCGCCTGTTCGCCGAGATCGGCCTGGGGCTGTATGCCGCGCTGGCCGTGCTGCACCTGTTCGTGGGCAGCTTCGAAACCACGATGCTGACGCGCGCGGCCAGCGGTTTCGCCGGTGCGGCGTGTTCGACGCTGGGTACGCTGTACATGCTGCAGGCGTTGCCGCGGCGCTTCACCGGCAACCTGCTGGTGATCGGCGTCGGTCTGTCGCAGCTGGCAGTTCCGCTGGCCTGGATCGTGTCGCCCGGCCTGGTCGATACCGGGCAATGGCACCAGCTGTATTCCTTCGAAGCAGGGCTGGCGCTGTGTGCGTTCGCGGCGGTGGTGGTGCTGAAGCTGCCGCCAGGCGTGCAGATCAAGGCCTTCGAGCCCATGGATTTCCTCACCTTCAGCCTGCTTGCCCCGGCGGTTGCGCTGCTGGTGGTGGTGCTGGCCCAGGGCTACACGCGCTGGTGGCTGGACACACCGTGGCTGGGCTGGGCGCTGGTCGCCTCGATCGCATTGTCGACCACCGCCTTCATCATCGAGCACTACCGGCGCAATCCACTGCTGCAGACGCGCTGGCTGGCCAGCCTGCCGGTACTGCACTTCATCGTGGGTGCGTTCCTCATCCGCTTCCTGACCACCGAGCAGTCCTACGGCGTGGTCAGCCTGATGCGCACGCTGGGCATGGGCCCGGACCAGCTGCGCCCCTTGTTCGTGGTGATTCTGGCAGGGGTTGTCACCGGCATCATCGGTACCGCCGTGACCTTCGGCCCGAAGCGGCTGATCCCGCAGCTGCTGATGGCGATCCTGCTGCTGGGTTCGGCGGCGTTCTTCGACCAGAACCGCACCAGCATGGACCGTCCCCACGATTTCTACCTCAGCCAGTTCCTGGCCTCGGTCGGTGCCGGGATGTTCATGGGCCCGCTGATCATGCTGGGCATCTCCGCCGCCCTGAAACAGGGTGTGGACCACATGATCACCTTCCTGGTAACGCTGTCGATCACCCAGACGCTGGGCGGGCTGGCCGGCTCGGCGCTGCTGGGAACCTTCCAGCTGCATCGCGAACAGCTGTATTCCAGCGCGCTGACCAGCCAGCTTGATCCCGCCGACCCGGTGGTGGCGCAGCGCCTGCGCATCCAGCAGCAGCTGTACGCCGCGCAGATCACCGATCCGGTGCTGCGCAGCGCACAGGGCACCGCGCAGCTGGCACAGACGACGCGCCGCGAGGCCAATGTCCGTGGGTTCAATGATGTGTTCACCCTGAGCGGCTGGCTGGCGATCGGCTTCCTGTGCTGGTTGCTGCTGCTGTCGCTGCGTACCGCCGTGCTCAAGCAGTGGCGCAAGCGCCATCCGCCCTCCTCCGCTGCGGCCTCCCCCGCAGCGCTCCGCTGAGTCCTTCGCCATGCCTCCCGTCCCGCCCCGTCCCGACGATGCCGACAACGTGACCCCACCGCCGCCGACCGACGCGGCACCTGCGCCCACGCCGGCTGAGCCGGCGGTCGCGCCGAAGTACCTCAAACCCAGCGCGCGCAGCGTGGCAGTGATGGTCGTGGTGGCCCTGCTGGGCATCGCACTGATCCTGCGCGCGTGGCACCTGTGGCCGTTTGCCAGCAGCGTGATGGTCACCGACAACGCCTACGTGCGCGGGCAGATCACGGTGATGGCACCCCAGGTGAATGGCTATGTGACCGAGGTGCTGGTGAAGGACTTCCAGCACGTGAAGAAGGGCGAACCCCTGCTGCGCATCGATGACCGCATCTATGCGCAGCGCGTGGCGCAGGCACAGGCCACGCTGGACAGCGCGCGCGCGGCGTTGGCCAACTCCGATCAGTCGCAGGCGCAGAACCGCGCGCAGATCGCTGCAGCCCAGGCCACCCTGTCCGCCGGCAAGGCCGAGCTTGAGCGCTCCCGCAACGAGCTGAAGCGGTACGAGCAGCTCGCCGCACAACGCCTGGTATCGATCAATGACCGCGACCGCTTCCGCACGACCCAGGCGTCGGCGCAGGCCAGCGTGCAGCAGTCGCAGGCGCAGATCCGCATCGCCGAGGAAACGCTGGTCTCCACCCAGGTGGCACGCAAGAGCCTGGAGGCACAGGTGGAAAGCGCACAGGCGCAACTGGAACTGGCACGCATCGACCTGGCCAATACCGTGATCCATGCGCCGCGCGACGGGCAGATCAGCGAGGCCAGCGTGCGGACCGGCCAGTACGTGGCCGCCGGCTCGCAGCTGCTGTTCCTGGTGCCCGACGCGCTGTGGGTGGTCGCCAACTACAAGGAGGGCCAGACCTGGCAGATGCGCATCGGCCAACCTGCGACGTTCGCCGTGGACGCGTTCCAGGGCCAGGTGCTGCGCGGCCATGTGGAGCAGATCGCCCCCGCCACCGGCTCGGAATTCAGCGTCCTGCGCCCGGACAATGCCAGCGGCAACTTCACCAAGGTGGTGCAGCGGCTGCCGATCCGGATCTCGATCGATCCGGGGCAGGAGCTGGCCGCGCGACTGCGTCCCGGCATGTCGGTGATCGCACGGGTGGATACGGCGGCCGAGCCTGCGCCGGCCCGGTAGGGTCGAGCTCGTGAAACGGGGTCAGATTCCTTTTGCCAAGGCAAAAGGGATCTGACCCCAATCCCACCGGCCGCTCAGCCTGCGCAGCGGGCGCAGAGTCCGTGCACTTCCAGCGTCTGCGCCTGCGGCTGGAAGCCGAGCTCCTTGGCCCGCTTCTCCAGCTGGCCGACGATCTCGCGGTCTTCCAGCTCCACCGCGCTGTGGCAGCTGTTGCAGATCAGGAACGGCACCGAATGCGCCGCACTGCTGGGGTGGTGGCAGGCCACGAAGGCATTCACCGATTCCAGCTTGTGCACGAAGCCATTGGCCATCAGGAAGTCCAGCGCGCGGTACACGGTGGGCGGGGCATCGGCGCCCACGCCCTTGCCGTTGCGCACCCATTCCAGCAGCTCGTAGGCCTTGACCGGCTTGCCGGCTTCGGCGATCAGCTTCAGTACGTTGGCGCGGATGGGGGTCAGGCGCAGCCCGCGTTCGCGCGAGACACGCTCGACCACCGCCACGAAATCCGATGCGTCATGGACGTGGTGGTGGGGGGCGGTACAGGCAGTGGCAGTCTTGGCGGGCATGCGCGTTCTCCGGTTCGGCCTGGCAAGGATGCCTCAGACCGTTGCTACCTTGGTAATGGCCGCGTCGATGCGTTTCAAGGCCTGCTCACGGCCGGCCAGGTACACGGTGTGGGAAATGTCAGGGCTGACCTGGGTACCGGTGATGGCCACGCGCAGCGGCTGGGCGACCTTGCCCATGCCGATCTCCAGCGCGGCGGCCGTGTCGTGCAGGGCCGTGCCGACCGCTTCGGCCGTCCATTCCGGCAGCGCCGCCAGCAGTTCACGGGCCTTGCCCAGGGCGACCTCGGCCCCGGCCTTGAAGTGCTTGGCCACTGCGGCTTCGTCGTAGTCGTTCAGCGGCTGGTACCAGACCACGGCCTTCTCGGCCATTTCCTTCAGGGTCTGCACGCGTTCACGCAGGGCGATCACCACGTCTACCGGTGCCGGGCCCGCCGCCACGTCCAGGCCCAGCTTCTGCAGCTGGTAGACCAGGTGCGGCACGATGTCGGCCGGCTCCACGGTCTTCAGGAAGTGCTGGTTGACCCAGCCCAGCTTGGCCATGTCCAGGCGCGACGCCTTGGAGTTGCAGTCCTTCACATCGAACAGGTCGATCAGTTCCTGGCGGGTAAACAGTTCCTGGTCACCATGCGACCAGCCCAGGCGGGCCAGGTAGCTCAGCAGTGCGTCCGGCAGGTAGCCGGCATCCCGGTACTGCATCACGTCGGCGGCGCCGGTGCGCTTGGACAGCTTGGCGCCCTGCTCGTCCAGGATCATCGGCATGTGGCCGAACTTCGGCACCGGTGCACCGATGCCTTCGTACAGGTTGATCTGGCGCGGCGTGTTGTTGATGTGGTCGTCACCGCGGATGACCTCGGTGATGCCCATGTCCCAGTCATCCACCACCACCGCGAAGTTGTAGGTGGGATAGCCGTCCGGACGGAAGATGACCATGTCATCCAGTTCGCTGTTGGCGATCTCGATCCGGCCCTTGATCAGGTCATCGAACACCACCGTACCCTGCAGCGGATTCTTGAAGCGGATGACGCGGTTCGGGTCGTCCCGGTACGGCAGGCCCAGCTCGCGCGCGGCACCGTTGTAGCGCGGCTTTTCCTGCCTGGCCATGGCGGCTTCGCGCATCGCGTCCAGCTCTTCCCGGGTTTCATAGGCGTAGTAGGCCTTGCCGTCGGCAATCAGCTGCTCGGCAACTTCCCGGTAACGGGCTACCCGGTCGGTCTGGTAGATCGGACCTTCGTCGTAGTCCAGGCCCAGCCACTCCATCGCCTCCAGGATGGCGTCGATCGCCCCCTGGGTGCTGCGTTCACGGTCGGTATCCTCGATGCGCAGCACGAACTCGCCGCCGCGGTGGCGGGCCTCCAGCCAGCAGTACAGCGCGGTGCGGGCGCCACCGATATGCAGATAACCGGTAGGACTGGGGGCGAAGCGGGTGCGGCAGGTCATGTGGGGCTCGAGGAACGGGAATTCCCCGATTTTACCACCAGCCCCGCGCCGGCACGGAGGGACGGACGGGGTCCGTCCCTCCGGCTCACGTCACGGCTGCGGCTCGGCCTTGCGCGGGAACGACTGCTCGCGCATCGCCGCGTTGTAGGCGAAGGAGGCCACGATGGCCGCTGCCTGCTTCAGATCTTCGGGCTCGGCGTGGTCCCAGGTGTCCAGATGGCTGTGGTGGACATTGGTGAAGTAATCCAGCCGGTCCTGGATGAACTGGAAGCCGGGCAGGCCGATGCGATCGAAGCTGATGTGGTCGGTGCTGCCGGTGTTGCGGGTCGCCACCGTGGTGGCGCCGACATCATGGAACGGGGCGAGCCAGGCCTCGAAGATCGGCATCGCCGCCAGGTTTTCCTGCGCGTAGATACCACGGAAGCGGCCGGAGCCGTTGTCCATGTTGAAGTAGACCTGGAACTTGCTGTAGTCGCGGGTCTTGCGCAGCGGTCCGGTGGGGTCGCGCAGCGAGGCCGGCAACGCCTTCTGCGCAGCGTCCACCGGTTCCGGGAACTGGCCGAAGTGCTTGGCGACGTAGGCCTGCGAGCCGATCAGGCCCTGCTCCTCGCCACTCCACAGCGCCACCCGGATGGTGCGCCGGGGCTTGGCACCGGTGGCCTTGAGGATGCGCATGGCTTCCATCATCACCGCCACGCCGGCCGCGTTGTCGGCCGCGCCGGTGCCGCTGTGCCAGGAATCGAGGTGCGCGCCGATCATCACCACCTCATCCGGCCTGCTGCTGCCCCGGATCTCCGCCAGCGTGTTGTAGCCGGGCTGATCGCTGTCGTCGGTGAAACGCGCGCTCACGTCCACCCGCAGGCGCACGGGCTGCTTGGCCTCCAGTGCACGCACCAGCGGATTGAAGTGCTCGGCGATCATCGCCAGCTCCGGAATGCCGACCGGTTCCCCGGCCTTGCGCGAGCCGCCACCGGCCACGCGGATGATGCCGTTGTCCCAGCTGCTGATGCTGATCGAGGCCAGTGCGCCTTCCTCGACGAAGAAGGCGTTGACCTTGGCCGCCAGCGCCTGCCGCTCCTGGTACTCCTTCACCCGCTTGGCGCGCTCGGCGGTGGCGTCCTTGTCCTTGGGCAGGGTGAATTCCTGCAGTCCCTCCAGCGAGGTGGCGTCGTGACGATGCGAGTCCGGCTCGGTACCCCGCTTGTACTCGCGGGCCTCGCCGAGCAGCAGGATCTTCCCGCGCAGCTTGCCGCGGTACTTCTCGATGTCTTCCGGCTTCTTGATGTCCACCTGTACCAGCTCGCCCTCGACCGGTCCGCGGGTGCCCGGTGTCCAGGCCTTGGGCAGTGCGTGCAGTGGCATCACGCGGTCGCCGAGCATCTCCACGCTGGCCGACGTGAACTCCCAGCCGCGGCCGAAGTCATCGAACGCTTCGTCGTGGACATTGTCCAGCTTCCATTCGGTGAACTTGCTGCGGGTCCACGCGTTGGCGCGCCCCATCGCCGGGGAGTTGGTCAGGCGCGGCCCGATGCGCTCGGTGAGATAGCTGAAGGTGTCCATCACCTGCGAGCGATGGAACGCCTCCTGGCGGATGCGGCTGACCATGTCCAGGTCCACCGGCTCGCGCTGCTGCGCCATCGCATTGCCGCTCATCGCCAGCGCAACCGCCAGCACACCCCACTTCAGCACATCCCACCCCTGCCCTTCGGCTCGATCATCAACCCCTCGAGTCTAGCCAGCGGGGGCGCTCGGCCCCCGTCCCATCGGTCATGGGCAGTGCGGACGCCTCATCCGCTCCAGCCCAGCCACAGCTGGGCGCGCATGGGCAGCAGCAGCAACCAGTGCCGCCGGTCGATGCTGCTGCAGCCGAATACCGCAGCGTGCGTGGGCCAGTCGCCGGGCAGGCCGGCGATGCCGATCTCGGCCAACGCCCCCGGCCCGGCCTTCCAGGGCCGGTAGCGCGGCACCTTTCCACCCAGCACGCCACGTCCCTGCCGTGCACCGTCCAGCCACTCCAGCCCCTGCCCCAGCACTCCTTCGCAGGTGGCCGCCGCCAGCTGGAAGCGGACCAGGCCGGGGGCGATCCGTGCCCCCGGCAGGGCCGCCAGCACGCCATGCGCCTGCAGCAGTGCATCCACTTCGAGCAGAGCCGGAATGCCTTGCTGGGCTCTCAGCCGCAATCCCTGGCGCCATCCCATCGCGTTCTCCTCACTTTGCTTCCGCGCCCAGCGCATACCAGTCCACGCGGCGGGTCACCCACATCGCCAGCGCCAGAATCACGAACAGCAGCAGCGAGCCCATCAGCAGTGCGTTGTTCTCCGAGACCAGCAGCCCGTAAAGCGCGCCATACAGCACGGTCAGCAGCGCGGCGAAGCCCAGGCCGCGCTTCCAGTGACCGAGCACGTTGGCCAGATACACCGCCTGCAGGCCGATGCAGGCCGCCGCCGAGACCAGATAGGCCTTCCAGAAGGCGATGTGCTCGGACAGGCTGATCAGCAGCAGGAAGAAGATCGCCAGCGCCAGGCCCACCATCAGGTACTGCAGCGGGTGGATGCGCAGCGATTTGATCAGCTCGAACAGAATGAAGCCGACGAAGGTGAGCAGCACGAACAGCACGCCATACTTGGAGGCGCGATCCGCCTGCGTGTAGGCGTCGACCGGATCGACCAGCGACACGCTCACCGCCTGCGACGCCACCGCGCCATCACTGCGCAGCTGGCGCTGGGCATCGGAGGCCAGCGAGGACACCGCCCAGCGCGCGTCGAAGCCCTGCGCATCGACGCGGCGTTCGTTCGGCAGGAAGGCGCCGGCGAAGGACGGATGCGGCCAGCGCGAACGCAGTGCGATGCGGTTGTCATCGGCTACCGGCACGACCGACAGCATGCGGCTGCCGTCCAGCCGCAGTTCCAGCTCCACCGTGCTCGCTGCCAGCAGCCCGCCCTGCACCCCGGCAAAGCCCGCCACGGGGGCATGCAGGCCGCGCCCCAGTTCCGCAGCGGCGCCGACACCCGGCAGCAGGCGCACCTGGCGGCCATCCACGCGCAGGTTGGGTGTCCCGACCAGGCCACGCGCGTCAGACACGCCCAACGCCACATAGGGCTGGCCATAGGTCCGGCCTGGCTTGACCGGATAGTCGTCAGCCGCGAAAGAGGCCTTCAACTGGCCGTTCCAGCTGTACACCGGCACCTTGAACAGCCCGACCTCACGCTGGCTGGGCAGCATCTCGCCGCCAACGTCGAGCGAGGCCGGCATCTGCAGCCAGTGCCCTTCGCTGACCTGCACCTCGGTCTTCTTGTTGCCCTTGGCGTCGACGACTTCCACCTGCTGGCGCTCCACCCACGGCACCACCCGCACCGGCCCCACCAGCTGCTGCGCGCCGGCGCGGCTGTCAGCGACCCGCGCGAAGGCTTCGTCGCGGTACTGGCTGCGCTCGTTGATCACGCTGCGGATCATCATCAGCGGAATCAGCAGCAGCAGGATCAGTCCGCCGACAATGGCGAACCGCAGCAGCATCTTCAGGGATTTCATGGTCCATCCTCGTTGGAGAGGGCTGCAGCATGGACCGTCGCGGTGAGCGGGGTTTGTGGCGAATTTGAAGCGGATGTGAAGTCAGCGCCGCGTGCGCGGGCCGGGCATGCCCAGCGGCAACCACAGGCTGGCCACGGTCCCGCCGCCGTCGCGGGCCTGCAGTTGGACACGGCCATCGTGCAGGCGCGCTACTTCCTGCACGAACGGCAGCCCGAGGCCGGAGCTGCGGCGGCCACTGCCGGGACGGGCCAACGAGTAGAAGCGCTCGAACACGCGGTCACGGGCATAGTCGGGAATGCCGGCCCCCCGGTCGGCCACCTGCAGGCGCACGCCGCCGTCCTCAACCTGTGCCTGCAGCACCACCTCCGTCCCCGATGGAGAGAAGGCAACCGCGTTGTCGACCAGGTTGTTCAGCGCCTGCCGCAGCAGATAGGCATCACCCTGAATGCTCAGATCCGCCACGGCATCAGTGCGTACCTCGACGCCGGCCGCCTGCGCGCGCACCTGCGCGGCTGCGACGGTCTGCTGCAGCAGGTCCGGCAGTGCGATCGGCGCACGCGTCTGCAGCCAGCCATGCTGCTCCACTTCGGCCAGCGCCAGCAGCTTGTCGATGGTTTCGGTCAACCGCTCCTGCTGCTCGAGGATGCTGCGCGCGAAGTGGGCACGGTCGGCATCGGCCATCGGTTCCTGCAGCAGCTCGGCGGCACCGCGTATCGCGGCCAGTGGACTCTTCATTTCGTGCGTCAGCGACTGCACATACTGCTCGACGTAGGCCTTGCCTTCGAGTTTGCGCCGCATGGTCTCCAGCGCCTGGCCGAGATCACCGATCTCATCGCGGCGGCGGCGTGGCGGCGGCACCGGCTCACCGGCGGTGACCGCGCGCGCATAGCGGCTGAGCTGGCCCAGGCCGGTGGTCAACCACATCGTCACCAGCACCCCGACCAGCGCCGAGAGTCCTATCAGCCATGCGCCGCGTTCGATGATGGCGCGCTGGCTGGCCGCAATGAACGGATCGATGCTGCGGTTGGGCTGGGCCAGGGTGAGCACGCCGATGAGAGTGCGGCCATCGCCCGGGTCGTACACCGGCGCGGCCACATGCATCACGGTGTTGCCCTCCTCGCCCGGCGTCTCCGGGCTGGAGCGGGCGCCGTACTCGCCGCGCAGGGTGCGGTAGACATCGTTCCAGCGCGAGTTGTCACGACCGACGTCGCGGCCCAGCGAATCGTAGATCACGATGCCTTTCGCATCGGTGATCGTCACCCGGTAATCGAGGGCGCGCTTGGGAAAGCGCCACACCATCGCTTTCAGGTCACGCTGCCGCGCCTTGGCCAAATTGCGGGTGAAAGTCCCGCTGTTGATGGTGCCTGCCTTGACGTCCGCCGCCGCCATCTCGGCCAGCACGTTGGCCGCATCGACCAGGGTCGATTCCATCGCCTGGCGCACGCCCGGCTTCACTTCGTTGACGAACACGCGCATGACGAAGAACGCGGCGATGCCCACGATCAGGAAGAAGCCCAGGAACAGCTTCATCACCAGACGCATCGCTCACACCTCCAGGGCGTAGCCCAGGCCACGGTGGGTCCGGATCGGGTCGGTGCTGGCGCCGGCCGCGCGCAGCTTGGCACGCAGGGTCTTGACGTGCGTATCGACCGTGCGGTCGGCGCTGTCGGCACTGCTGTCCCAGCCGCGGTCCATCAGCTGGGCACGGCTGAGGATGGCCCCGGGGCGTTGCAGCAGGGCTTCCAGCAGTGCGTACTCGTAGCGGGTCAGGTCCAATGGCTGGCCGTGGAAGCGGACACGCCGGCCCTCGCGGTCGATGGCGAAGGCGCCATGCGTCTGCCAGCCCGCATCGGTGTCACTGGCGGCAGGCGCCGCCCGCCGCAGCCGCGCGCGCACCCGCGCCACCAGCTCGCGCGGCGAGAACGGCTTGGCCATGTAGTCGTCGGCGCCCAGCTCCAGGCCCAGCACCCGGTCCAGCTCGTCGTTACGGGCGGTCAGGAAGATCACCGGCAGCTGCGCCTGCGGACCGGGCAGCGCACGCAGCCGACGACAGACCTCGAAGCCGCTCAGGTCCGGCAGGCCCACGTCCAGCACCACCACATCGATGCCACCGTCCCGCAGCCGCTGCAGGGCATCGCTGCCGAGCAGGCAGTGACTGGCCAGGTAGCCCTCGCTGCGCAGCGCGTAGAGCACGGTTTCGGCGATGGCGGCTTCGTCCTCGACCACCAGGACATGGGCAACGGGAGCTGTCATGGCGCGCAGCATAGCCGCTGCGGCCGCCGCCCCGTACACTGCCCCCATGAATTACCGCCATGCCTTCCACGCCGGCAACCATGCCGATGTCCTCAAGCACATCGTGCAGCTGGCCCTGATCGACAGCTTCAAGCGCAAGGACAGCCCGTTCTTCGTGCTGGACACCCACGGCGGCGCTGGCCGCTATCTGCTGGCCAGCGAAGAGAGCCGCAAGACGCTGGAGGCCGAATCCGGGGTCATGCGCCTGATGGCGCAGCCGAAGCTGCCGGACGTGGTCGAGCGCTACCTGAAGGCCGTGCAGGCCGACAATCCGGTCGGCGCGCTGACCAACTACCCCGGCTCGCCCCTGCTCACCGCCCAGGCCATGCGTGCGCAGGACCGGATGGCGGTATGCGAGCTGCAGGAAGACGAAGCAGGCACGCTCAAGGCCCTGTTCGCCCATGACAGCCGGGTCGGCGTGCACCCGGGCGACGGCTATGCACTGCTGCGCTCGCTGCTGCCGCCGAAGGTCAACGGCAGCAAGATCGGCCGCGGCCTGGTGCTGATCGACCCGCCCTACGAGGCCCAGGACGCCGAGTACCAGCGTATCCTGGCAGCACTGGCCGAGACGCTGGCGCGCTGGCCGCAGGCCACCTGCGCGGTGTGGTTCCCGATCAAGCAGCGCCGCACGATCCTGCATTTCCTGCGCAAGGCCACTGCCCTGCCGGTCAAATCGGCAGTGACCATCGAGTTCCTGGTACGCCCCGACGACTCACCGCTGCGCCTCAACGGCAGCGGCATGCTGGTGCTCAACGCCCCCTGGCAGTTCGACCGGGCGGTCGGTCCGGCCCTGCCGGCGCTGCGCCAGCACCTGGGTGAACCCGGCGCCAGCACCCGCCTGGATTGGCTCAAGGCACCTGAATAATGGCCTTCACGAGGCTGTACGCCCGTGAGCCTTTTGTTCACGGAAGACAGCCCCGGTGATGCCACAATCGATGGACCACCAAGGAATCACCCGGTATGGCCACTCGCAACCGCATGCCGCCCTGGCATGAGATCTTCAAGGCTCCCAGCGGCCACGAGCTGCTGATCCGCCCCATCCGCCCGGAAGACAGCGCGCCGCTGCAAGCGGCCTTCAGCCTGTTCGGGCCGGAAGAAATCCGCGACCGTTTCCTGCAGGCGGTGACCGAGCTGTCACCGGAAACCACCCAGCGCCTGACCCATCCGAATCCCAAGACCGAGATCACCCTGGTCGCGGCCGAGTCCCTGCCCGCCGGTGAGGCCGTGGTCGGTGCGGTCGCCCGGGCCTCGATCATCCCCGGTACCCGCGAAGCCGAGTACGCGATCCTGATCAGCCGCTTCCTCATCGGCCAGGGCCTGGGCCGGCAGCTGATGCGCAAGCTGGTGAAGTGGGGTCGGGGCAAGTACCTGGATCGCCTGTACGGCGATGTGGCGGCCGAGAACGAGCCGATGAAGCAGCTGGCTGCCTCGCTGGGCTTCAAGCCCGTTCCGCACCCGAACGGCACCGAAGGGCTGGTACGCATGGTGCTGGAACTGGACAACTGACGGTGACGCCGGGCGCCGCCCGGCGATGCCGTTGCAGCCACTGCGCACGCCGGGCATGGCCCGGCGCTGCCCGCTCACGCAGCAATCATGGGGCGGGTGGAGGCTTCTGCTAAAATCCGCGGTCCATGTCGCGTACTTCATACCCCGCCCCGCCGCTGCCGCGCGCCGGCCAGCTCCGCGCCTGGTGGCGCGCCCCCGCTTCACCGACCGCCCTGGCCTGGTACCTGGCCCAGGCGGCGCGCGCGCATGACGCGCCGTTGCTGGTGGTTGCCCGTGACAACCACGGCGCCAACCAGCTCGAAGCCGATCTGCAGACCCTGCTGGGCAACGATCCCGCGCTGCCGGTGATCGCCTTCCCGGACTGGGAAACCCTGCCCTACGACCGCTTCAGCCCGCATCCGGACATCATTTCGCAGCGCCTGGCGGCCCTGCACCGCCTGCCTGCGCTCAAGCGCGGCCTGGTGGTGGTGCCGGTCCAGACCCTGCTGCAGCAGCTGGCCCCGCGCAGCTACGTGATCGGCGGCAGCTTTGACCTGAAGGTCGGCCAGCGCCTGGACCTGGAGGCCGAGAAACGCCGCCTGGAGAGCGCGGGCTACCGCAACGTGCCGCAGGTGATGGACCCCGGCGACTTCGCCGTGCGCGGCGGCCTGCTCGATGTGTTCCCGATGGGCGCCGACGAGCCCTTGCGGGTGGAGCTGCTGGACGAGGACATCGACTCGATCCGCGCCTTCGACCCGGAAAGCCAGCGCTCGCTGGACAGGGTCGAGTCGGTGCACATGCTGCCCGGCCGCGAAGTACCGATGGATGAGGCCAGCATCGGCCGCGTGCTGGCCACCCTGCGTGAGCGCTTCGATGTCGACACGCGCCGCAGCGCGCTGTACCAGGACCTCAAGTCCGGGTTGGCCCCGGCCGGCATCGAGTACTATCTGCCGCTGTTCTTCGATCGCACCGCCAGCCTGTTCGACTACCTGCCTGCCGGCAGCCTGCCGGTGCTGTGTGCCGGCGCCGGCGAAGCCGCCGACGCGTTCTGGGCACAGACCGGCGAACGCTACGAGCAGCGCCGCCACGATGTCGAGCGCCCGCTGCTGCCGCCCTCGGCGCTGTACCTTTCGCCTGAGCAGCTGCGCGAGCGGCTGAACGACGCGCCACGCATCGAAGTATGGGCCGCCGACCATGCACGCATCGCCGATGCACATGCGCTGGGCGACCAGCCCCTGCCGGCGCTGCCGGTAGCGGCCCGCGAAGCGCCCGCTGGCGACGCGCTGAAATCCTTCCTCGGCCACTACCCCGGCCGGGTACTGATCGCCGCAGATTCACCGGGCCGCCGCGAAGCCCTGCTGGAAGTGCTGCAGGCGGCCGAACTGAAGCCGCCGGTGGTTGCCGACCTGCCCGCCTTCCTCGCCAGCGATGTGCGCTTTGCCATCACCGTGGCGCCGCTGGAAGATGGCTTCGCCCTGGACGATCCGCGCCTGGCGGTCCTGACCGAACGCCAGCTGTTTCCCGAGCGCGCCGGTAGTACCCGCCGCACGCGCCGCGCCGGCCGCGAACCGGAAGCGATCATCCGTGACCTGGGCGAGCTGACCGAAGGCGCGCCGATCGTGCACGAGGATCATGGCGTGGGCCGTTATCGCGGCCTGATCGCGATGGACGTCGGTGGCATGCCGGGCGAGTTCCTGGAAATCGAGTATGCCAAGGGCGACCGCCTGTACGTGCCGGTCGCACAGCTGCATCTCATCAGCCGCTACTCCGGCGCATCCGCAGAAACCGCGCCCCTGCATTCGCTCGGGGGCGAGCAGTGGACCAAGGCCAAGCGCAAGGCCGCCGAGAAGGTGCGCGACGTCGCCGCCGAACTGCTGGAAATCCAGGCGCGCCGGCAGGCACGTGCCGGACTGGCCCTGCAGGTCGATCGCGCGATGTACGAACCATTCGCCGCCGGCTTCCCGTTCGAGGAGACACCCGACCAGCTGGCCGCCATCGACGCGACCCTGCGCGACCTCGCCAGCAGCCAGCCGATGGACCGCGTGGTGTGCGGCGATGTGGGCTTCGGCAAGACCGAGGTCGCCGTGCGCGCCGCGTTCGCCGCCGCCAGTGCCGGCAAGCAGGTGGCGGTGCTGGTGCCGACCACGCTGCTGGCCGAACAGCACTACCGCAACTTCCGCGACCGCTTCGCCGATTACCCGCTCAAGGTGGAAGTGCTGTCGCGCTTCAAGAGCACCAAGGAGATCAAGGCCGAACTGGAGAAGGTCGCTGCCGGCACCATCGATGTCATCGTGGGCACCCACCGCCTGCTGCAGCCGGACGTGAAGTTCAAGGATCTGGGCATGGTCATCGTCGACGAGGAACAACGGTTCGGCGTACGCCAGAAGGAGGCGCTGAAGGCGTTGCGTGCCAACGTGCACCTGCTGACCCTGACCGCCACGCCGATCCCGCGCACGCTGAACATGGCCATGGCCGGCCTTCGCGACCTGTCGATCATCGCCACGCCGCCGCCGAACCGGCTGGCGGTACAGACCTTCATCACGCAATGGGACAACGCGCTGCTGCGCGAGGCCTTCCAGCGCGAACTGGCGCGTGGTGGCCAGCTGTACTTCCTGCACAACGACGTGGAGAGCATCGGCCGCATGCAGCGCGAGCTGTCCGAACTCGTGCCGGAAGCGCGCATCGGCATCGCCCATGGGCAGATGCCGGAGCGCGAACTGGAGAAGGTGATGCTGGATTTCCAGAAGCAGCGCTTCAACGTGCTGCTGTCGACCACGATCATCGAGTCGGGCATCGACATCCCCAACGCCAACACCATCATCATCAACCGCGCTGACCGCTTCGGCCTGGCCCAGCTGCACCAGCTGCGCGGCCGCGTGGGGCGTTCGCACCACCGCGCCTACGCCTACCTGATCACGCCTGACCGCCGTGCGATCACCCCGGATGCCGAGAAGCGCCTGGAAGCCATCGCCTCCATGGACGAGCTGGGCGCCGGCTTCACCCTGGCCACGCACGATCTGGAAATCCGCGGTGCCGGTGAACTGCTCGGCGAGGACCAGAGCGGGCAGATGGCCGAAGTCGGCTTCAGCCTGTATACCGAGCTCCTGGAGCGCGCGGTACGCAGCATCAAGCAGGGCAAGCTGCCGGACCTGGATGCCGGCGAGGAAGTGCGCGGTGCCGACGTCGAGCTGCATGTGCCGGCCCTGATTCCGGAAGACTACCTGCCGGACGTGCATACCCGCCTGACGCTGTACAAGCGCATTTCCAGCGCGCGCGACAACGATACGCTGCGCGAGCTGCAGGTCGAGATGATCGATCGCTTCGGCCTGCTGCCGGACCCGGCCAAGCACCTGTTCGCGGTTGCCGAGCTGAAGCTGCGGGCCAACGCGCTGGGCATCCGCAAGCTGGACCTGGGCGAGAACGGTGGCCGCATCGTGTTCGAATCGAAGCCGGACATCGACCCGATGGCCGTGATCCAGCTGATCCAGAAGCAGCCGAACCTGTATGCGATGGAAGGCCCGGACAAGCTCCGCATCAAGCACCCGCTACCCTTGCCGGAAGACCGCTTCAATGCGGCCCGCGCCCTGCTGACGACCCTCGCCCCGGGTTGATTTCCCACCGCCACCACCCCGCACCGGCCCCACCCGGTGCGGGCGGACGACCATGCTGCCTGACGCCGTAACCGCCCCCGACCTGCTGCACGCACAGGCCTGCCTGATCGATGCCCTGGCCATGTCGCTGCAGATGCGCGACGCCTACACCCGCCATCACTGTGACCGGGTCGGCCAACTGGCCCAGCGCCTGGCCATGCACTGCGACCTGGACCAGGAGGCCGGGACGCGGGTCGCGCTGGCCGCGCGATTCCATGACATCGGCAAGATCGGCATTCCCGACGACGTGCTGCTGAGCCCTCGTCGGCACACCGAGCAGGAGCGCGCGATCATGCGTGAGCATCCCGTGCGTGGCGAGCACATCTTCCTGACCACCGGCCGCAGCGATGCCGCCGCGGTGGCCAGGCTGATCCGGGCCCATCACGAGGCATTCGACGGCAGCGGCTATCCCGACGGCCTGCACGGCGAGCACATCCCGCTGGGCGCGCGCATTGTCACGCTCGCCGACGCCTACGATGCGATGACCAGTGATCGTCCGTACCGGGCGGCGATGGCGCACGGAACGGCACTGCGCATCCTCGATGACCAGGCCGGCGGCCTGATCGACCCCTACGTGCTGCAGCGCTTCCATCGCCTGCTGGCGCAGGAACCTGCGCTGGCCTGAGATCCGGCGCCACCGGGCGAACAGACAAAAGGCCCGGCTTGCGCCGGGCCTTTCGCATCACGCTTCACGTGTGATCGGTTACCAGATCACCACGCGCTTGTCGTCGGCACGCACCATCGCGTCACCGGCCTTGCACTGGAACGCAGCCGCGAACGACGGCATGTTCGAGGGCGCACCGTTGGCGCGGAAGTTGGCCGGCGCGTGCGGATCGGTGTTCAGGCGCACGCGCAGTTCGCCATCGGTGAAGTTGCGACGCCACACGGTGGCCCAGTTCATGAAGAAGCGCTGGTCCTGGCTGTAGCCATCGACCTCGACGTTCGCCTTCGGATCTTCCTTCAGCGCCATCTGCAGCGCGTCATAGGCAACGGTCAGGCCGCCCAGGTCGCCGATGTTCTCGCCCAGGGTCAGCTTGCCCTTCACATTCACGCCGGGCACCGCTTCGTAGCCATCGAACTGCGCGACCAGCTGGTCGGTACGTTCGGTGAACGCCTTGCGGTCGGCATCGGTCCACCAGTTGTCGAAGTTGCCGTTGGCGGCGAACTGGCTGCCCGAATCGTCGTAGCCGTGCATCATCTCGTGGCCGATCACCGCGCCGATGCCGCCGTAGTTCAGTGCCGGATCGGCCTTGGCGTCGAAGAACGGCGCCTGCAGGATCGCTGCCGGGAACACGATCTCGTTCTTGGTGGCGTTGTAGTAGGCGTTGACGGTCTGCGGCGTCATGCCCCACTCGGTCCTGTCCACCGGCTTGCCGATCTTGTCCAGCATGTAGCGGTAGTTGAACGCACGCGCCGCCTGCATGTTGCCGAGGTAGCTGTCGCCGTTGGTCTGCAGGCCTGCCCAGTCACGCCACTTGTCCGGGTAACCGATCTTCGGGGTGAAGCTGGCCCACTTCTCCAGTGCCTTCTTCTTGGTTTCCTCGCCCATCCACGGCAGCTGCTCCAGGCGCACCTTCAACGCCTGCGACAGGTTTTCCACCAGGTGCTGCATGGCCACCTTCGACTCGGCCGGGAATACGGCGTCGACGTACAGCTGGCCCAGCGCCTCACCCATGCCGCCGTTGACCGACTCCAGCACGCGCTTCCAGCGCGGCTGCATTTCCTTCTGGCCACGCAGGGTGGTGCCATAGAAATCGAAGTTGGCCTTCTCGAACTGGCTGCTCAGGTACGGCGAGGCGTCGTCGATGGTGTGGAAGCGCAGGTAGGCCTGCCAGGTGCTGGCCGGCACATCGGCCAGCATCTTGTCCATCTCGGAGAAGAAGCCCGGCTGGGCCAGCGAGAACTTCTGCGCGGCCGGCACCTTCAGGGTGTCGAACAGCGCGGTCCAGCTGAAATTCGGGGTCAGCCTGTCGGCGTCTGCGGCGCTGAGCGGGTTGTAGCGCTTGGCCGGGTCACGCATTTCGATGCGCGACATGGACGCCTTGGCCAGGCGGGTTTCGAAGGCCATCACGGCCTTGGCCTGCTCGGCGGCCTGCGCGGCGTCCACGCCGGACAGGGTCAGCACCTGCGCGATGTAGGCCACGTAGGCGTCGCGGATCCTGGCCTGCGCATCATCGAAGTAGTAGCCCTTCTCCGGCAGGCCGAGGCCGCCCTGGCCGACGTAGGCGATGACATTGGCCGAATCCTTGTAATCGGCATTGGCGAACAGCGAGAACAGCACGCCCTTGCCCTCGGCCTGGCTGTCGCGCAGGTACTGGGTGAGGGTGGCGGTGTCCTTCAGCGCGGCGATCTTGTCGAGCTGCGGCTGCAGCGGTGCCAGGCCCGCAGCCTCGATCTTCGCTTCGTCGTTGCCGGTCTTCCAGATGTCGCCGATCTTGGCTTCCACCGAACCGGTCTTGGCCTGGCTGGCGGCAGCCTGCTGTACCAGCGCATGCTGCACTTCCAGCGAGCGCTCGCGCAGGATTTCGAAGCTGCCCCAGGTGGTCTGGTCGCCCGGTACCGGATTGGCCTTCAGCCACTTGCTGTTGACGAAGCCATTGAGGTCGGTGCAGGCCGCGATGGCCGGATCGAGATCGGCGCTGTTGAGCGAGATCAGCGGCGTCTTGATCTGTGACAGGTCGAAGGCCGGCGTAGCGTCGGCACTGGTCGCCGGTGCAGTTTCGTTCTTGCCACACGCGGCCAGGGAGGCGGCGATGGCGATGGTCAGGCCCAGCGGGGCCAGGTTGCGGACGTTCATGAGGCTCTCCTGCGGGTAATTCCACAGGGTAGACGGGGACGCCCGCGGCAGGGACCGGCCAAAGGTCACAGAGCGCTCGTCATGTGGCGCCGAGCCCTGCTCTGCGCCACAAAAAGCGAAGGCCGGCGTGCGCCGGCCTTCCGATTCCTACTTGGCCTTGCCCTGGTTGGCCACGGCCTCAGCGGCCTTGCGCGCCGCTTCCGGGTCGCCCAGGTAGCGGAACGACTGCACGGTCAGGTCATCGTTCAGTTCGAACAGCAGCGGAATGCCGGTCGGAATGTTCAGCTCGAGGATTTCCTCGCGCGAAACATTGTTGAGGTACTTGTACAGCGCGCGCAGCGAGTTGCCGTGGGCGGTGACCAGCACCGTCTTGCCGTCCTTCAGCTGCGGCGCGATGGCGTCGTGCCAGTACGGCAGCACGCGGTCGAGGGTGGTGGCCAGCGATTCGGTACCCGGCAGCGCGTTGCGGTCCAGCCCGGCGTAGCGACGGTCGTGGATCGGATGGCCCGGGTCTTCCAGATCCATCGGCGGCGGCGGGATGTCATAGGAGCGACGCCACACCTTGACCTGCTCCTCGCCGTGCTTTGCAGCGGTCTCGGCCTTGTCCAGGCCCTGCAGGCCGCCGTAATGGCGCTCGTTGAGACGCCAGGATTTGTTCACCGGCAGCCAGTCCTGCTCCAGCTCGGCCAGGGCGCCCTGCAGGGTGTGGATGGCGCGCTTCAACACCGAGGTGTGGGCGACGTCGAACTGCAGGCCTTCCTCGCGCATCAGGCGGCCAGCGGCGGCCGCTTCCCGGCGCCCCTGCTCCGTCAGGTCGACATCGACCCAGCCGGTGAAGCGGTTGTCCAGGTTCCACTGGCTCTGGCCATGGCGCAACAGTACGAGTTTACGGGTCACTGCAGGATCTCCAACGCGAGGAAAGGCAGACCGCCATTGTAGCCCCGGGGCCGCTCACCGTGCCGTGGCGCGGCCCATGCGATGCTGTGATCGATGAATACCGTGATCGATCCCGGGCGCTGGCAGGGCAGCGTCGCCGCCGCACGCGAGCAACAGCTGCGGCTTGCGGCGCGGGTGGAGCGCAGCGACCGGCTGCCGGGTACCGTACGCTGGCTGGCCGGGCTGGACGTCGGCTTCGAGGACGACGGCCGCACCACCCGCGCCGCAGCCGTGCTGCTGGATGCCGCCACCCTGCAACCGGTGGCCCGGGAGATCGCCCGCATTCCCACGGTGATGCCTTACATCCCTGGAATGCTCAGCTTCCGCGAGCTGCCCGCCCTGCTCGCTGCACTGGCCCTGCTGCCGCGTTCGCCGGACCTGGTCTTCGTCGACGGGCACGGCATCAGCCATCCGCGACGGCTGGGCGTGGCGGCGCACCTGGGCGTCGTCACCGATCTGCCGAGCATCGGCGTGGCCAAGTCGAAACTGGTCGGTCGCTTCGTCGAGCCCGCAGACGAGGCTGGCGCGCATACGCCCCTGCTCGATGGCGATGAACAGCTCGGCTGGGTGCTGCGCAGCAAGGTCCGCTGCAGGCCGCTGTTCGTCGCTGGCGGGCACCGCATCAGCGCCGATACCGCACTGCAGTGGGTGCAGCGCACGCTGCGTGGCTATCGCCTGCCGGAGCCGACCCGCCTGGCGGATCGGCTGGCGTCGCGACGGGACGCGTAGCGGCAGATCAGTGGTGCACGTGGCCGCGATGGCCCTGCGCGTCCTCGCCGTGGTCGTGATCGTGCCGCGCATCCGGTGCGGCCGCACTGGGCGGCGCGGGATCTCCGCATGCCTCTCCGCAGTGATCCGCTTCAATCTGCAGGGTCACATGCTCGATGCCGAAGTCATCGTGCAGGCGACCTCCCAGCTCACGGCGCAGCACGTCGGCGTCGGTACCGTCGCGCATCACGACATGCGCGGTCAGCGCCGGCGTGCTCGAGGCCAGTGCCCACACATGCAGGTCATGCACGTCCAGCACCGCGGCATGGCCGGACAGGCTGTCGCGGACCTTCGCCACATCCATGCCCTTGGGCACGCCTTCCAGCAGCACGTTGATCGCCTCGCGCATCAGCACATAGGTGCGTGGCAGCACCCACAGGCCGATCAGCACCGCCAGGATCGGGTCGATCGGCTGCCAGCCGGTCCAACGGATCAGCAGCGCGCCGACGATCACCGCCACCGAGCCGAGCATGTCGGCCCACACTTCCAGGTAGGCACCTTTGACGTTGAGGCTTTCACCGCTGCCGGCCTGCAGCAGGCGCATCGAGATCAGATTGATGACCAGGCCGGCGGCGGCGATCACCAGCATGCCGGTGGAGGCAATCTCCTGCGGTTCGCGGAAGCGGCCGACCGCTTCCCACAGGATGTAGCCGGCCACCACGAACAGCATCGCGCCATTGATCATCGCGCCAAGGGCTTCCAGCCGCGCATAGCCATAGGTGCGGCGCGCGTCCGGCGGACGCCGGCTCAAGCGCACCGCGACCAGCGCGATCATCAGTGCGAGCGCGTCGGTGGCCATGTGGGCCGCATCGGACAGCAGCGCCAGGCTGTTGGTCCAGAACGCGCCGACGACTTCGACGACAAGGAAGGTGGAAGTCAGCCCCAACGCCCACCACAACGGCTTCTCGTGGCGGATCTGGGACGGCAGGTGATCGTGGTCGTGGCCCATGCAACAGCTCCTGTGCGATGCGGTCAGGCTACGGCGTGGCTGCGGGGGAGACTATTACGATGTTTATAACATTGCAGCTGTGCGGCGCCGGTCGCGCCGGGCGTGGCCCGGCGCTCGCCGATTGCACCGGGCCATGCCTGTCAGGCACCGCGCGCGCTCAGAAGCCGAAACGCAGGCTGGCCCAGTATGCGCGGCCCGGTTCGTTGTAGGTCGCCGCACCGGCGTCGCTGCTGTTGGCTTCGCGGAACAGGCGCTTGTCGGCCAGGTTGTTCACGCCGAAACCGAAGCTGACCGTCCCGGTAACCCTGTAGCGCGCGCTCACGCCCCAGATGTTGTATGCCCCCCGATCCTGCAGCACCACCGACGGATCGCAGCTTCCGGTGCAGCGAGGATCGTTGTTGATGTTGGTGGTGGCCGGCTCCTGCCTGCCGTAGAAGGTGCCGGTGAGCAGCAGCGACAGCTTTTCGGTGGCCTGCCAGTCCAGCATCGTGTTGACCGTGTAGCGCGGTATCACCGACAGCGGCTGGCCGGTGCTCTTGTTCTCGTTCTCCACCATGTAGGTGAAGTTGCTGCTCCACTTCAGCCGGTCGCCCTGCTCGCCCAGCAGCGGCACCACCAGGTTGCCCTCCAGGCCCTGCACGATGGCCTTCGGTGCATTTTCCCAGCGGAAGATCCGGCCACGGGTATCGGCGGTGAGGCCGACCTGGGTATACCCGGCCTCGATCTTGTCCTTGTAGTCGTTGTGGAAGTAGGTCAACGAGGCCTGCCAGCCACTCTGCGGAGCCCATTCCACGCCCAGTTCCTTGTTCAGGCTGGTCTCGGCGTCCAGCTCCGCGTTGCCCTGCAGGTAGCAGCCCGCGCCCAGGCTCGGCAGTGCGTTGGGACAGCCGTTGCCACGGGTGTAGTACAGGTAGTCCGGATTGGACTGGTAGAGGTTGGGAGCCTTGAACGCGCGTGCGATGCCGCCCTTCACCACCCAGTCGCCATTGATGCGGAACTGCGCATTGAGGCTGGGGCTGGCGTTGTTGCCGAACTGGCTGTGGTGGTCGAAGCGCAGTCCCGGCGTCACGATCCAGCGTTCACCCAGGTAGATGTTGTCTTCGACGAAGACCGCCGTAGTCTGGGCATCGGACTTGCCGCGCGCGCGATCGGCCGACAGGCCCGGCAGGCCACCGCCACTGCTGCCGGACTGGCTCATCGAATACGGATCGGTCAGGCGGCTGTCGAGATGCTCGAAGCCCAGCGTCCAGACATTCTCCGCCGCGCCGATCGTGGTCGGGAAACTGACCTCGCCATCGAGCTGGTAATTGCGCAGGCGGGAGGTGGACCAGTCGGTGCCGTTGAAGCTGCCCTCGGGGCCACCGGCCAGGCCTTCGTTGATGCGCGAATTGTTGACCGCTTCCACCGCAGCAGTAACGCGCGAGGTCACATCGCCCCAGCGGCCACGATGGGTGATCGCCCCGGTGGTGCGGTACATGCGGTTGGTCTCTGCCTCGCTCTCGGCCAGCGCCGCCAGATCGACCGGCGTGGAGGTACCGGTGTTGCTCACGGCACGGTCGCCCGCATAGATGTTGCCCTGGCGGCTGGTACCGGCTTCGAATTCCACCACCTGGCCGGCGTTGATGTCCCAGCGCAGCAGCGCGTTGACATCGCGGTTCTTGACGCCCTCGCGGCCTGCGGGAGGTACGGTGCCCGGCGCGGTGGCGAACGCGCGATTGAGTTCGAGCGAATCCGCGTCGGTCCTGTTGAGGTTGCCATACAGGCGGAAGGACAACGCATCGGTCATCGGGCCGCTCAGCTGCAGGCCCACGCGCTCACTGCCACCTTCGGCGCTGTGCTCGGGTACCAGTCCGTACAGATCGACCGCTCCGGTCAGATCGCCCGTCGGGCGCTTGGTGATGATGTTGACCACGCCGCCGGAGGCGCCGGATCCATAACGCGCCGCTGCCGGACCGCGCAGCACTTCGATGCGCTCGATCATCTCCGCCGGCACCCAGTTGGTGTCGCCACGGGTATTGCGCTCACCGCTGCGGCCCATGCGCACGGCGTCGCGGGCGCCGACGCGTTTGCCGTCCACCAGGATCAGCGTGTTCTCCGGCCCCATGCCGCGCAGGTCGATCTGGCGGTTGTTGCCATACTGGCCGGACGCACTGTTGCCGGTGAGATTGACACCGGGCATGGTCCGCAGCAGCTCGGCGATGTCGTTGGCAGGAGGACGGCGCGCAATGTCCTCCGCGGTGATGGTCGATGTACCCAGGGCCTGACGCGCGATCTGCGAGGCGGTGACGTGTACCGTATCGATATCGGTCGCGTCGGTCTGCGCATGGGCACCCAGGGCACTGCCCGCAAGCAGGGCAGCAACGGCAAGCGCCAACGGGCGCGGCGGCGGAACAAGGACGGCAGACATCTTCAACACCTTCTGGCAGGGCAACGGGACCTCTGGCAAAGGGCTTGAGGCGACGACGGGGGGAGTGGGAGCGGCGCCGCACATCTTCCGCAGGCCGATCCATGCGCGCATTCTCCCATCAATGCGATTGATTCTCAAATGCGTCAACTCAGTGCAAGCGCTTCGCGAATGTGCATGGGGCCAAGTACGCTGGTTCGCCGTACCCCTGCTGATGGGTACTACGCAGGGGGCCGGTGGCCGCCGGGGTGACGCGCTGCCGGTGCAGCGGCATGCAACGCCCACCATGCCAGCGCTGTCACCGCGATGCCTGCACCGAGTGCACAGACCCTGGTCCAGCCGTGGTGCGCCTGCATCCACGTACCGGCCGCAGCACCGGCGCCGCTGCCGACCGCGTAGAACAGCATGTACAGCGCCACCAGGCGACCGTGCTGTTCGGCAGGCGCGCGCAGCAGCAACGCCTGGTTGGACACATGCAGTGCCTGTCCTCCCAGATCGAGCACCACCACGCCCAGCAGCAGCCATGCCAGGGCGTGCGGCAGACCCAGCAGGGGCCACCACGCAAGCAGCATCAGCAGCAGCGCCCCCAGGCTCACCCGCAGGCAGAAACCCCGATCCATCCAGTGCCCCACCCGTGCAGCCAGCAGCGCACCGACCATGCCGGCCAGACCGAGCGCGCCGATGGCCGCGGTCGACCAGTTCATCGGTGATGCCGACAGGGGCAGCGGTACGGCCGCCCAGAACACGTTGAGGCCGGCGAACAGCAGCAGCGCCAGAGGGCCACGCTCGCGCAGCGTGCGATCACTGCGCAGCATCGTCATCATCGAGCCGAGCAGCGCGCGCCAGGCCGGCGGCTGCGAGGGAACCGGCACGGCAGGCAGGCGTGGCCACAGCAGCATCGCCAACGCCGCCATCATCACTGCTGACAGCAGGTACACCGCGCGCCAGCCGGCCAGGGCCGCCACCGCGCCGGATACCACACGCGCAGCCAGCAGGCCGATGAACACCCCGCCCTGCACCATGCCAACCACGCGCCCCCGCTGCCCCGACGGTGCCAGCGTGGCTGCATAGGCGATGAGTCCCTGGGTGAGCGCCGTCCCGAGCAGGCCCGCCAGCAGCATGCCCCCCAGCAGCCAGGCGGTACTGCGTGCTGCCGCCAGTCCCAGCAGCACCATCACCAGTGCCAGCAGCTGCACGCGCAGCAGGCGGCGACGATCGCCGCGGTCGGCCAGCGGCAGCAGGCCGAGCAGGGCCAGCACGCTGCCGGCCTGGGTGGCGGCAACCACAGCGCCGGCCGTCGCGCGCTCCATGGCGAAGGCCTGCGCCAGGCGCTCCAGCAGCGGCTGTGCGTAATAGACATTGGCCACACTGGCACCCGCCGCGATGGCCAGCAGGCCCAACAGGGCGCGCGGAAGGACGGAAACGGGCATGAATGTGGTTGCATATTGAAACTGGATGCACCCTATCGACAATGGTTTTAAAATGCAACCACATCGTCACGAGCCTTGCCCATGCATGCCGACAGCCCCTGCCCCGTTGCCCGCAGCGCCGATCTGCTCGGTGATCGCTGGGCCCTGCTGATCATCCGCGATGCCTTTGATGGCGTTACCCGCTTCAGTGACTTCCAGCGCAGCCTCGGCGCAGCGCGCAACATCCTCAGCGACCGCCTGCGGCGTCTGGTCGAGGCCGGGCTGCTGCTGCAGCAACCTGCCAGCGATGGCAGCGCCTACCAGCAGTACGTGCTGACGCCAGCCGGACGCGAACTTTTCCCGGTGCTGGTGGCGCTGCGGCAATGGGGGGAGCGCCATCGTTTCGCAACGGGTGAGGCGCACTCGCAGCTTGTCGAGCGTGCCAGCGGAGCGCCCCTTCCCTACATGCAGCCGCATGACCACACCGGTACGCCGCTGCTGGCGGAACAGACCGCGGTCCGCAAGGTGGACATGCGCTAGCCCGAGCCTCGCGTGCCGTTCCACCTGAGCGCGATGCGCCGGATCGATGATCCGCCTCCCACGGCAAAGCCTGCGCGCCGCCCGCGCATGCAGCGTGTAGCAATGCCAGCGTAGGATCACGGGCGGGCCCTGCGGCCCGCCCTTCCGTTGCTGCCTAGGACTCCGCCCATGCTCCGCCGTGCCCTGCCCCGATCCGCGTCCGTGCTGCTGCCCCTGCTCCTGCTGTGGGGCGTGCCAGGCGCGCAGGGCCGCGAAGTCGCCGCGCCTGCCGCCCACGTCGAGGCCGATGGCCCCTACGTGTTCCGCAACGGCGATCAGCTGCAGGCCAAATGGATCTGCGCTGACGCTGTGCAGACCCGCTCGCTGGGCACCGCCACGGGAGCTGCCGATGTCGCGCCCCTGTGCGGCTACCCGCACAGCGTGCACGTGCTGCCACCGGTCGCGCCTTCGGTGTCGGAGCTGCCTGCGGTACCGCGCATCGTCGCCCTGTCCGACATCCACGGCCAGTACGACCTGCTGGTACGACTGCTGCGCGCCCACCATGTGATCGATGCGCAGGACCGCTGGGCCCTCGGCCAGGACACCCTGGTGGTCGCTGGCGACGTGTTCGATCGCGGCCCGCAGGTCACCGAAGCGTTCTGGCTGTTGTATGGCCTGCAGCAGCAGGCGGTGGCCGCCGGCGGTGCGGTGCACTTCGTGCTCGGCAACCACGAGACCATGGTTCTGTACGACGACCTGCGCTATGTCAATCCGAAGTACCTGCGCAGCGCGCAGCTGCTCGGGCGCAGCTATCCGCAGCTGTACGGCGCTGATTCGGTGATCGGGCAATGGCTGCGGACGCGGCCGGTGCTGCTGAAGATCGGCGACACCCTGTTCCTGCATGGCGGCATCTCGCCCAAAGCGGTGGAACTGGCACTGCACCCGGCACGCACGAACGCCGCCTACCAGGCCTCGCTGGGATTGCCCAAGGCCGAAGTGAAGGCCGACCCCGCAACTGCACCGCTGTACGACGGCAAGACCAGCCCCATCTGGTACCGCGGCTACTTCGATGGCCGTCTCGATGCACGGGGCGTGCAGGACGTGCTCGACACGCTGCAGCTCAAGCGCATCGTGGTCGGCCACACGTCGATGCCGCATGTCAGCACGTTCCATGGTGATCGCGTGATCGCCATCGACAGCAGCATCAAGAACGGCGAGAACGGCGAGCTGCTGTTCATCGAGGATGGCCGGCTCAGCCGCGGTCTGCTGGACGGCTCACGGGTGCCGCTGGTCCAGGGGCAACCCGGCCTGCAGGACTGACCACGAAGGTGGCGGCACCCTGCCGGGGATACACTGCCGGCTCACCCCTGCGAGCCACCATGATGCGCCAGACCGTCATCCCGCAGCTGCGCATGCGCCACGCCGATGCCAGCCTGCCCTTTTACGTGCAGGGCCTGGGCTTCGTCGTCGACTGGGAGCATCGATTCGAGCCGGGGTTTCCGTTGTTCGCCCAGCTCACCCGCGACGGCCAGACGCTGTTCCTCACCGAGCACAGCGGCGACTGCGAAGTGGGCGGCGCGGTCTACTTCATCGTCGAGGATGTCGACGCCCTGCACCGCGCCTTCAGTGCCGCTGGGGTACCGATCGAACAGCCGCCGCATGACACCGAGTGGGGCAGCCGCGAAATGCTGCTGCTCGATCCGGACCACAACCGCCTGCGCTTCGCCACCGAAACGGACTGAGTCCTCGCAGGCTTGAGAGGGATATACGAAACATATACGATACGTATATTCCTCTTACCTGGATCCGCCCATGGGCATCGTCAACATCGATGACACCCTGCACGACCAGCTGCGCCGTGCCTGCACCGTCTCCAGCCGCTCGATCAACGCCCAGGCCAGTTTCTGGATCCGCGTGGGCATGCTGTGCGAAATGAATCCGACGCTGAGCTTCCAGGACATCGTGGCCAGCGAACTGCGCGCCGCCGGCGTGCAGCCACAGCCGCTGACACCCGCACGGGCCTGACGTGAGCATCATCAAGCGGCCCAACGAGATCGCGCTGATGGCCGAATCCGGCCGCCTGCTGGCACAGGTGTTCGCCGCGCTCGACAGATGGCCGCTGCAGGGTCGCAGCACGATGGAGATCAACGACTTCGTCGAACGGATGATCGTCGACGAGCTGCAGGCGCGGCCTGCCAGCAAGGGCCAGTATGGCTTTCCGTACGTGCTCAACACCTCCATCGACAACGTGGTCTGCCACGGGGTGCCCAGTACCGCAGACGTGCTGCGTGAGGGCCAGATCGTGAATCTCGACATCACCCTGGAAAAGAACGGCTACATCGCCGATTCCAGCACCACCTACCCGGTCGGCGCGGTCACCCCTTCCGCACGGCGGCTGGTGCGGACCGCCTACGAAGCGATGTGGAAAGGCATCGCCGTGGTACGGCCCGGCGCGCGCCTGGGCGACATCGGCCACGCCATCGCCCGCTACGCACGCCGCCGCGGCTACAGCGTAGTCAAGGAATACTGCGGCCATGGCATCGGCCGGGAGATGCACGAAGAACCGCAGATCCTGCATTACGGCCATCCCAACACCGGCAGGGTGCTGGAAGAAGGCATGGTGTTCACCATCGAACCGATGCTCAACCAGGGCAGGCCGGCGATCCGCCAGCGCGCGGGCGAATGGCCGGTCTATACCCGCGACGGCACGCTGTCGGCACAGTTCGAGCACACCGTGGCCGTGACCCGCAAGGGCGTGCGGGTGCTGACGCTGCGCCCCGACGAGACGCCGTTGTGCGCGGTGGACGCGGCCTAGAGCGGACGCAACAGCAACAGGGTGGCGAGGCAGAACATGAAGATCGCCACGCCGGCATCCAGCACCCTCCACGCGCTCGACCTGCGGAACACCGGCTGCAGCAGGCGCGCGCCATAGCCCAGCGTGCAGAACCAGGCCACGCTGGCCACGCAGGCACCGGTGGCGAACGCCCAGCGCAGATCGCCCGGATAGCGCGTGGACAGGCTGCCCAGCAGCACCACGGTATCCAGGTAGACGTGCGGGTTGAGCAGGGTGAAGGCCAGGCAGGTCAGCAGTACCTCGCGCCCGCTGCCGCCCTGCGCCTCGGCGGCGGCCAGCGCGCTGCCACCACGCCACGCGCGTAGTCCCGCCTGCAGGCCATACCACAGCAGGAACGCCGCACCACCAAAGCGCAGCACCTGCAGCAGCAGCGGCCACTGCAGCACCAGCGCGCCCATGCCACCGACACCGGCCAGTATCAGCACGATGTCCGCACCGGCGCAGGCCAGCACCACCTTTCCCACATGACGCTGCTGCAGGCCCTGCCGCAGTACGAAGGCGTTCTGTGCACCGATGGCGATGATCAGGCCGGCACCTGCGAACAGGCCGGCGGCGGCAGCGGCGATCCACATGGGGACAGGCCTGGCAGCGAGGGGACGCGCAGAGTGCGGCCGCCGTCCCTGTTTAGACAATCTGATTTTTCTTTATCCTGTGCAGAGAAACTGAAGAGGCACCGGCATGGATCTGCTACATCCACAACTGGCTGCGTTTGCTGCGGTGCTGGAGGAGGGCAGCTTCGACGCTGCCGCCCGACGCCTGTCGATCAGCCCGTCGGCGCTGTCGCAACGGATCAAGGCACTGGAGGACCGGCTCGGCCAGGTACTGGTGGTACGTCAGGCACCGTGCCGACCCACCGCCACAGGTGAAGCGCTGCTGCGCAGGGTGCGACCGATGCAGACGCTGGAGGCCGAGGCGCTGGCCGAACTGCTGCCCGAACGCGGCAGCGATGCCCCGCGCACACCAATCCCGTTGGCGGTCAACGACGACTCGCTCGATACCTGGTTCGTGCCGGCCATCGCCGAGCTGCACCAGCGCCATGGCTATCTGTTCGACCTGCGCATGGATGATCAGGACCACACCCTGCAGTTGCTGCGAGATGGCAGCGTGCTCGGCGCGGTCACCGCCGAAAGCCAGCCGGTGAAGGGCTGCAACGTGCATCCGCTCGGCGCCATGCGTTACCACGCCATCGCCTCGCCCGGCTTCGCCCGCCGGCACTTCAGCGAGGGCATGCAGGCTGCGGCGCTGGCACGTGCGCCGATGCTGGTGTTCAACCGCAAAGATGAACTGCAGTGGCGCTTCGTGCGGCGGCTGACCCGTGCGCGGCTGCAGCCACCGCTGCATTATCTGCCCTCCTCGACCGGCTTCGTCGAAGCCGCCGCGTGCGGACTGGGCTGGGGCATGGCCCCGGAAACCCTGGTGGGGCCTGCCGTGCATGCCGGCCGCGTGGTGGTACTGGAACCCCGCCGCTGGCTCGACGTGCCCTTGTACTGGCAGCACGCGGCCGTGCGCTCAAGCACGCTGCAGCACATCACCCAGGCATTGCGCACCGCGGCCAGCGGCGCCCTGCGTTGAGACCCACACGACGACCGCAGACCCCGGCTTCACGCGCAGACCACTAACGTTTGCTCACTTCTTAACTACAGGAACGGCATGCGTGTGAGCCGCCCACGGACAAGGATGCGCAGCGCGATGGGCGTCGCCGGCATGGCCTTTGCGGCCTGCTTGCCCTTTGCCACGTCAGCGCAGGCCATCACCGATACACCGGCATTGGACTGGGAACAGGCGCGGCAGCGCTTGGAACAGGTTTCCGACGCGCTGGCCGCGGCCGACGCCGCCGTCCGCAACAAGCAGGATCTGCAGGAGGCCACGCGCCTTCTGCGCCTGCCGGAGATCACCGGCGAGGTCCGCCGCCTGCAGTTCCAGAAGACCCTGACCCTGCCACTGGGCTCGCTGGCACCGGTGGCCGAGGCCTTTGGCATCGATTCCCCCCTGTCGTTCACCGAACGCGACTGGCGCACCCGCCCGGTCGTCACCGCTGTGCTGCCGCTGTACACCGGTGGCGTCATTCCTGCCGCACAGCGTGCCGCCAGCGCAGCCCACGAGCAGGCCAGCGCGGAACGCGAAGCACAGCGGCAGTCGTTGACCGTGCAGCTGGCCCAGGCCTACTTCGGCCAGCGCCTGGCCGAGCAGGCGGTGGACGTGCGTCGTGACGTCCGTGATGGCCTGGAACGCCACCTGGCCGATGCGCTGAAGCTGGAGCGCGAAGGCTTCGCCACCCGCGCGCAGCGACTGCAGGCCACCGTCGCGCGCGACAAGGCAGAGCGCGAGTACCAGAAGACCGTCAACGACCTGGCCACGTTGAAGGCCGCGCTGGCCACCCTGCTGCGCAGTGGCGGCGAGGTGCAGCCGGTATCACCCCTGTTCGTGCAGCGCGTGCCGCTGGAGCCGGCCGCCAGCTTCGAGCGCATCGCGCAGGCACGGCAACCCCAGATCGCACGGCTGCGGGCCATGGTGGCGCAGGCCGAACAGGGCGTGCGCGTGCAACAGGCCAAGCTCAAGCCGCAGATATTCGCCTTTGGCCAATACGACTTCCGTCGCCGCGACGAGATGCTGACCGATCCGGACTGGGCGTTCGGCATCGGCCTGAAGTACACCTTCCTGTCGCCGAACTCGCGACCGGCGCAGATCAGCGCGGCACGTGCGCAGCAGGAGCAGGCGGAAGCCGGACTGCGCGAAGCCGAGAACCAGGTCGCGCTCGGCGTGCGCAAGGCGTGGAACGAGCTGGAAACGGCACGCCAGCAGTTCGTGCTGCTCGACAGCAGCATCGCCCAGGCACAGGAGAACCTGCGCCTGCAGGAGCTGGCATTCCGCGAGGGGCAGTCCACGTCGCTGGACGTCATCGATGCGCGGCTGGGTCTGGGAGGCGCTCGCGTGGAGCGTGCACAGGCCGCCTACCAGTACGATGTCGCGCTGGCACAGCTGCTGGAGATCAGTGGGCAGATGGACCGCTTCGAGGAATTCCGGCGTCGCGCAGATGAGGTGATCGACCATGAGTGACGTATTGCAGGATGAAGCGACACCACCAGGCAAGCGCCGGCTTGGCCGGATCCTGCTCGTGGTGCTGCTGGTAGTGGTGGCGCTGGGCCTGTGGCTCGCCTGGCGCAGCCCGGCCGACCAGATCCAGGGCATGGCCGACGCGGACACGATCAACGTCGCAGCGAAGATCACCGCCCGTGTCGCCGAGCTGAAGGTTCGCGAAGGCGACCGCGTGCAGGCCGGTCAGGTCGTGTTCCTGCTCGACAGCCCCGAAGTGACGGCGAAGGAACAGCAGGCACGCGGCGCTCTGGCCGCTGCGCAGGCGGTGGCCGACAAGGCTGCCGAAGGTGCGCGCAGTGAGGACATCCGTGCTGCCGAAGCCAATTGGAAGCGTGCCGAAGCCGGAGCAACGCTGGCCGAAGCCACCTACCGCCGCGTGCAGAACCTGTTCAACGAAGGGGTGATGACCCGGCAGAAGCGCGACGAAGCACTCGCCCAGTCCACCAGTTCGCGCGAGCTGGCCCGTGCCGCCCGTGCCCAGTACGACATGGCACTGGCCGGTGCGCGGGAGCAGGACAAGCGTGCCGCGCAGGGCCAGGTACAGCAGGCGCAGGGCGCCGTGGCCGAAGTGGATGCGGCCCGCGTCGAAGTGGAGGGCCGTGCACCGGTGGCCGGCGAGATCAACAAGCGCATGGCCGATCCCGGCGAGCTGGTACCCGCCGGCTATCCGGTATTCACCCTGGTCGACATCGATCGCATGTGGGTATCGATGAACCTGCGCGAATCCCAGATGCAGGGCCTGAAGGTCGGCAGCACGCTGCGTGGCAGCGTGCCGGCCCTCGGTGAGGACAGCGAGTTCAAGGTCTACTTCATCAACCCGGCCGGCGACTATGCCACCTGGCGTACCACCCGGCAGTCGTCCGGCTACGATGTCCGCAGCTTCGAGGTGCGGGTGCGCCCGGTACGCCGCATCGAGGGCTTCCGCCCCGGCATGAGCGTGCTGTTCGCATGGCCCCAGCACTGAGCCCTGGTGGCAACGGCTTTGCTGCTGCCTGGCAGCGCGAGCTGCGGGGTCTTGGTGGCAACCGTGCCGACCTGGCGCTGGTCACGGTGCTGCCGCTGCTGATGCTGGTACTGATGGCCTGGATGTTCACGCCATCGGTCATGCGCGATGTACCCATCGCCGTGGTCGACCTCGATCACAGCAGCGACAGCCGGCAATTGCTGCGCATGCTCGATGCCAGCCCGGGGGTCCGCGTCGCCCGCCAGCCCGCCGACATGGACACCGCGCGCTCGCAGCTGCGCAGCCTGGAGGTGTTCGCAGTGGTGCTGGTGCCGCGCGACGTGACCCGTCAGGCCCTGCGCGGCCGCCAGGGCACGGTGTTCGCCTATTACAACGCCACCTACATGACCACCGGGCAATCGGCCGCGCGCGATATCGCCGATGCGGTGTCGGCCTGGAATGCACGCATGCTGCGCGAGCGCATCGGCCTGCAGGTGGGGCCCGCAAAGCTGCGCGCCGCCCCGATCGCCGTGCAGTCCGACATCCTCTACAACCCGGCACGCAGTTATGAGCTGTTCCTGCTGCCGCTGATCTTCCCGGCCGTCCTGTCGCTGGTGCTGGCACTGGCCGTGGCCGGAAGCGTGGGCCGGGAAATCCGCGATGGCACGCTGCCGGCCTGGCTCGGTGACACCCCGTGGGCCTCGATCGCCGGCAAGCTCGCGCCCTACGTACTGTTGTTCGCGTTGTACGGCACGATGGGCGTCGGCTACGTCGCATGGCTGCGGGGGGACGGCATCGCCGGCAATCTGCTCCTGCTGCTGGCTGCGCAGCCGGCGTTCTACCTGGCCACGGCCGCATATGCGTTGTTCTTCGTCGGCCTTGCCCGTGACATGGGTACCGCGCTGTCGGTGGTCGGCCTGACCATCGGCACAGCGCTGGCCTTCTCCAGTGCCACCTTCCCGGTACTGGATGGCCCGCTGTTCACCCGCATCTGGCACCAGCTGCTGCCACTCAGCGCGTACATCAAGGTGCAGACCGAGCAGCAGTTCGTCGGCGCACCGCTGTCCGTCTCGCTGTGGCCCTTGGCCACGCTGGTGTTGATGTCGGTGGTGGCCGGCGGCATCGGCAGCCTGCGGTTGATCGCTTTCGGCCGCACCCCGGAGGCCGCGCGACCGGCCGGAGCCGACGCATGAGCACGGTCTGGCGCAGCCTGCGGCAGACCCTGCTGGCGGTGCTCGGCGACCGCTATGCCATCGTGGTGATGGTCGGTGCGGTCATCCTGTACTCGTTCTTCTATCCCGCCGCGTACCGCCACCAGGTGGCCGGCAATCTGCCGGTGCTGGTGGTCGATCAGGATCACAGTGCCACCAGCCGCGAACTGCTGCGCATCCTCGATGGCCTGCGCGTAGCGCGCGTGGTTGGCCAGCCGGCGGATCTGGACAGCGCGCGCCGTCAGCTGGGAGCGGGGCATGCCGAAGGCATCGTGCTCATCCCCGCAAACCTGGAGCGCGACATCCTGCGTGGCCAGCCAGCCAAGCTGGTCCTGCTGGGCAATGGCGCCTACCTGGGACGCGCCAGCTGGGTGCTGGGCAGCATCGCCGATGCGCTGGGCACATTCGGCCGCGACGCCGCCGTGACCCAGGCCGCGTTCATGGGCGCGCCGCAGGCAGCGCCGGTCACTCTCGTGCAGCGGCCCCTGTACAACACGCAGGAAGGCTATGGCAGCGCCATCGTACCCGGCGTGGCCGAACTGATCGTGCACCAGACACTGCTGATGGGCATCGGCGTACTGCTGGGAGGGCGGCGTCTGGTGCTCGGCCGCCGGCTGCACTTCGATCTGCCGACCCTGGCAGGCATGGCGATGGGCTTCGGCCTGATCGGGCTGTTCGGCCTGTTCTACTACGCCGGCTTCACCGCCTGGGTACAGGACTACCCGCGCGGCGGAAATCCGCTGGGCCAGCTGCTGGGCGGCACGCTGTTCATTGCCGCCACCGTGGCCTTCGGGCTGTTCATCGGCAGCTTCTTCCGCACCCGCGAACGCGCCTTCCAGTACATCATCGCCACCTCCATTCCGCTGTTCTTCCTCGCCAACCTCTCCTGGCCGGCGGTGATGACGCCCCGCCCGCTGGTGTGGCTGGCGCAGCTGCTGCCGACCACCTCCGGCATCAATCTGATGGTGCGGTTGAACCAGATGGACGCACGCCTGGACGAAGTCAGCCGTGAACTTGCCACGCTCGCGGCGCTGCTGGTGATCTACGGCGGTCTTGCCATCTGGCGGCTGCATGGCAGGCCGTCGGGCGGGGTGCGCCCCTGAGCACAAACGAACGCCGACACGGAGCCGGCGTTCGTTGCATCACTACGTGGAAGGGGAAAACGGCGATCAGCGGTAGACGCGCTCGCAGCGACGTTCCACCACCCGATCGCCGGTCTTCTGCTGGTGGTTGCCCTGGATCTGTCGTCCGGCGGCGCCGCCGGCGACTGCACCGGCGACGGTGGCCAGCTTCTTGCCATTGCCGCCGCCCACCTGGTTGCCCAGCAGGCCGCCCACCACCGCACCTGTGGCAGTACCGGCAATGCGGTTCGGATCGCGCGAGTTGCGCTGGACTTCAACGTTCCTGCATTCCACACGGCTGCCGTCGTTGAACTTGCGGCCTTCATCGCGGGGCCCGTAGGTCTGCGCACCCGCCATCGACGATGCCGCCATCAGGGTGCCCAGCACGAGCAGTCGGGTCGAGGTCTTCATGGCCAGCTCCTGTCTTCCGGGATGGGTCCAGTCTCCGCCTGCCGCTGGCAACTACGAGTGAAATCGGTGTCATCAGGACTTCATCGGCCATGCGTCGTTCATGAAGAGAACCGCGGCCCATGACGACGACCCACCGCCATGCCTGCTGCGCGGACGATCGTGCTGCTCCATCCAGACGTCCTCCGCCCCTTCCAGTTACCATGGACGGCCCTGCCTGCTCCGCCGCCGCAGCCTGATGGCGCGGCCGGATGCTCTCTGATTCACGAGCCCATGTCCAAAGACAAGTCCGCCGAACACACGCCCCTCATGAAGCAGTTCTTCGCAGCGAAGTCCGAGTACCCGGATCTGCTGCTGTTCTTCCGCATGGGCGACTTCTACGAGCTGTTCTACGACGATGCACGCAAGGCTGCACGCCTGCTCGACATCACCCTGACCCAGCGCGGCAGTTCCGGCGGCGCCCCGATTCCGATGGCCGGTGTGCCCGTGCATGCCTACGAGGGCTACCTGGCACGCCTGGTGGCGCTGGGCGAATCCGTGGCGATCTGCGAGCAGATCGGCGACCCGGCCCTGGCCAAGGGGCTGGTCGAGCGCAAGGTGGTCCGCATCGTCACCCCCGGTACGGTCACCGACGAAGCACTGCTCGACGAACGCCGCGACACCCTGCTGATGGCCCTGTCGCGCACCCGGCAGGGCTACGGCCTGGCCTGGGCCGACCTCGCCGGTGGCCGCTTCCTGGTCAACCAAGTCGACACCGACGACGCGCTGGAAGCCGAACTGGCGCGCCTGGAGCCGGCCGAGCTGCTGGTGCCGGACGAGGAGAACTGGCCGGACTTCCTGCGCCAGCGCAGCGGTGTGCGTCGCCGCGCGCCATGGCTGTTCGATGCGGACAGCGGTCGTCGGCAGCTGCTGGCCTTCTTCAAGCTGCATGACCTGAGCGGCTTCGGCATCGACGACAAGCCACGCGCCACGGCCGCCGCAGGCGCCCTGCTCGGCTATGTCGAAGAAACCCAGAAGCAGCGCCTGCCGCACCTGACCTCGATCGCGATGGAAACCGCCGGCGAGGCGATCGCCATGAACGCTGCGACCCGCCGCCACCTGGAGCTGGATACGCGGGTCGACGGCGATACCCGCAACACCCTGCTGGGCGTGCTCGACAGCACCGTCACGCCGATGGGCGGCCGCCTGCTGCGTCGCTGGCTGCATCGCCCGTTGCGCCTGCGCGAGGTGCTGGTACAGCGCCACCATGCGGTAGCGACGCTGATCGATCGCGGCAGCGATGGCGACATCCGCGAACAGTTCCGTCGCCTGGGTGACCTCGAGCGCATCCTCACCCGCGTCGCCCTGCGCTCGGCACGCCCCCGCGATTTCTCGACACTGCGCGATGGCCTGGGCCTGTTGCCTGCGGTGCGCGACGTGCTGGCGCCGCTGGACTCGCCACGCCTGCAGGCGCTGTACGCCGCGCTGGGCGAGCATGACGACTGCGCGCAGCTGCTCGCGCGTGCCATCGCTGAAATGCCGCCGCTGAAGCTCAGCGATGGCGGCGTGCTGGCCGATGGCTTCGACGAGGAGCTGGATGAGCTGCGACGCCTCTCCACGAACGCCGACCAGTTCCTGGTCGACCTTGAGCGGCGCGAGCGCGAAAGCAGCGGCATTGCCACACTGAAGGTCGGCTACAACCGTGTGCACGGCTATTACATCGAGATCAGCAAGGGCCAGGCCGACCGCGCACCGGTGCACTACACGCGCCGCCAGACCCTCACCAACGCCGAGCGCTACATCACCGAAGAACTGAAGGCGTTCGAGGACAAGGTACTGTCCGCGCGCGACCGCTCGCTGTCGCGCGAGAAGTTCCTGTATGAGCAGCTGCTGGACACGCTGGGCGCACAGCTGGAGCCGCTGAAGCAGTGTGCCGCCGCGTTGAGCGAACTGGATGTGCTGGCCGCATTCGCCGAGCGCGCGCAGGCACTGGACTGGTCGCGCCCGGAACTGGAAACGGCACCCTGCCTGAAGATCGAGCGCGGCCGTCACCCTGTCGTGGAAGCCGTGCGCGAGCAGCCCTTCGAGCCGAACGATCTGGACCTGCACCCGGACCGCCGGATGCTGGTCATCACCGGCCCGAACATGGGCGGTAAATCCACCTACATGCGGCAGAATGCACTGATCGTGCTTCTGGCCCACATCGGCTCCTTCGTACCGGCCAACCGCGCCGTGATCGGCCCGATCGACCGCATCCTGACCCGCATCGGCGCCGGCGACGATCTCGCCCGCGGGCAGTCGACCTTCATGGTCGAAATGGCCGAGACCAGCTACATCCTGCATCACGCCAGCCCACATTCGCTGGTGCTGATGGATGAGATCGGCCGCGGCACCTCCACCTATGACGGCCTTGCCCTGGCCGACGCGGTGGCCCGCCACCTCGCCTATGAGAACCGCTGCTACACGCTGTTCGCCACCCACTACTTCGAGCTGACCGCGCTGGCCGACGAGCAGCACGAGGGCGGCCGCAGCGGTATCGCCAACGTGCACCTGGATGCGGTCGAGCATGGCGAAGCGCTGGTGTTCATGCACGCTGTGAAAGACGGCCCGGCCAACCGCAGCTTCGGACTGCAGGTGGCCGCGCTGGCCGGCCTGCCTCGATCGACCGTGGCACAGGCGCGGCGGCGCCTGGCCGAACTGGAACAACGGGGCAGCGAGAGCCATGCGGCGGAGCTGGCCCCTCAGGCGCTGGATGCCCCGCAGCAGTTCGGCCTGTTCAATGCCCCGTCCAGCAAGGCGCAGGAGGCGCTGGCCGCCATCGATCCGGACGAACTGACGCCCAAACAGGCGCTGGAAGCGCTGTATCGGCTGAAGTCACTGCTGTAACCGGCATGGGACCGGCGCAACGCCGGCCCCCCTCCCGCCCCCGGTCAGAGCGAGCCTGCGCCCGGCAGCCTTCGCATTTCCGTCGTGCAGGCGGCGTTATGCTCGGGCGGTCCTTCCTTCACAGAACGGAGACCGCCATGAACACCGAATCCCTCGCCGCATCCCTCTTCCAGCAGCTGCAGCAGGGGCAAGGCCTGCAGCAGGTTTCCCAGCAGCTCGGCCTGGACAGCAGCCAGACCACCCAGGCGGTGGGCAGCGCCTTGCCGCTGCTGCTGGGCGCAATGGGCCAGAACGCCAGCGAGCCGCAGGGCGCGCAGTCCCTGCTCAATGCGCTGCAGCGTGACCATCTGGGCAGTGGTGGGGGTGGCGGCTTCGACCTCGGCAGCATCCTCGGCGCAGTGATGGGGGGCGGTGGCAGCGGCGCCACCGATGGGGCCGGCATCCTCGGCCACATCTTCGGTGGCCAGCAGCCGCAGGCCGCGCAGGTGCTTGGCCAGAAGACCGGTCTGGACAGCGGCACCTCCGGCAAGCTGCTGGCGATCCTTGCGCCCATCGTCATGTCCTTCCTGGCCCAGCGCTTCGCCCAGCAGGGCAACGCCAGCGAACTCAGCAGCGCCCTCGGCCAGGAGGCGCAGCAGTCCGGCGGCATCGGCAGCATGCTGGGCGGTGTGCTCGATCAGGACGGCGACGGCCAGTTCGGGGCCAGCGACCTCCTGAAGCTCGGCTCGGGGTTGCTCAAGCGCTGATCGCACACACCCGTACAAGCCCCGGACCTAATAGACAGCCACTATCGCATTGGTTGAATCAATCGAATTTACCGATCCACAGGCGCCACCTAATGTGGGTCGGGCCTCCCCCGATTCCACCTTTCGCCAGTCCACAGGTAGAGACCCATGAAAAGCGAAGCGAAGTGCCCCTTCAACCATGCCGTCGTCGGTGACGCGACGACCAACCGCGACTGGTGGCCGAACCAGCTGCGCGTGGACCTGCTCAACCAGCATTCCGCGCGCTCCAACCCGCTCGATGCCGGCTTTGATTACGCATCGGCGTTCAAGAGCCTGGACTATGCCGCGCTGAAGGCAGACCTGAAAGCACTGATGACGGACTCGCAGGACTGGTGGCCGGCCGATTTCGGTCACTACGGCGGCCTGTTCATCCGCATGGCGTGGCACAGCGCCGGCACCTATCGCATCGGTGATGGCCGCGGTGGCGGCGGCCGCGGCCAGCAGCGCTTCGCTCCGCTCAACAGCTGGCCGGACAACGTCAGCCTGGACAAGGCGCGACGCCTGCTGTGGCCGATCAAGCAGAAGTACGGCCAGGCCATCTCCTGGGCCGACCTGCTGATCCTGACCGGCAATGTCGCGCTGGAGTCGATGGGCTTCAAGACACTGGGCTTCGCCGGTGGCCGTCCCGATACCTGGGAACCGGATCAGGATGTGTACTGGGGCCGCGAAACCACATGGCTGGGCGGTGACGTGCGCTACAAGCACGGCTCCGAAGGCGTGGTGGAATCCCACGGCGTGCTGGTGTCCGATGACGATGCCGATGGCGACGTGCATTCGCGCAAGCTGGAGAACCCGCTGGCCGCAGTGCAGATGGGCCTGATCTATGTGAATCCCGAGGGCCCCGACGGCAATCCTGACCCGGTACTGGCTGCACATGACATCCGTGACACGTTCGGCCGCATGGCGATGGACGATGAAGAAACGGTGGCGCTGATCGCCGGCGGGCACAGCTTCGGCAAGACCCATGGCGCCGGCCCGGCAGACAACGTCGGCAAGGAGCCTGAAGCGGCCGATCTGGAGAGCCAGGGCCTGGGCTGGGCCAACAGCTTCGGCAGCGGCAAGGGCGGCGACACCATCACCAGTGGCCTGGAAGTCACCTGGACCCGTACTCCAGCGCAGTGGAGCCATGACTTCTTCGAGAACCTGTTCAAGTACGAATGGGAACTGACCAAGAGTCCGGCCGGCGCGCATCAATGGGTGGCCAAGGATGCCGAGGCGGTCATTCCCGATGCGCACGACGCCTCGAAGAAGCACCGCCCGACCATGCTGACCACCGATCTGTCGCTGCGCATGGATCCCGCCTACGAAAAGATCTCGCGCCGCTTCCTGGCCGATCCGCAGGCGTTTGCCGATGCGTTCGCGCGCGCCTGGTTCAAGCTGACCCATCGCGACATGGGGCCGCGCGCGCGCTATCTGGGGCCGGAAGTGCCGGCCGAAGAGTTCATCTGGCAGGATCCGCTGCCGGCCGCAAAGCACCCGCTCATTGATGCCAGGGACGTGGCCACGCTGAAGCAGGCGATCGCCGCAAGCGGCCTGAGCGTCCCTGAACTGGTCTCCACGGCCTGGGCATCGGCCTCCACCTTCCGTGGCTCGGACAAGCGGGGCGGCGCCAATGGTGCGCGCATCCGCCTGGCACCGCAGAAGGACTGGCCGGTAAACCAGCCCGCCCGTCTGGCCAAGGTGCTGGCCGCGCTGGAAAAGGTGCAGAGCGGGTTCAATGCCGGCAGTGAAAGGCAGGTGTCGCTGGCCGACCTGATCGTGCTGGCCGGTGGCGTGGGCATTGAACAGGCCGCCAAGGCCGGTGGGTACGACATCAGCGTACCGTTCACTCCGGGCCGTACCGACGCCAGCCAGGAGCAGACCGACGTGGAATCGTTCGCGGTGCTGGAACCGGCTGCCGATGGGTTCCGCAACTACCTCAAGGGCGCCTACAGCGTTCCGGGCGAAGCGCTGCTGATCGACCGGGCGCAACTGCTGACGCTGACCGCCCCGGAGCTGACCGTGCTGGTCGGTGGCCTGCGCGTACTGGGTGCCAATGCCGATGGCAGCGCGCACGGCGTCTTCACCGATCGGCCCGGGACACTCAGCAACGACTTCTTCGTCAACCTGCTGGACATGGGCACGCAGTGGAAGGCCACCGGTCGTGAAACCTACGAAGGCCGCAGCCGCAACGACGGCGCCGCACGCTGGACCGCCACCCGTGCTGATCTGGTGTTTGGATCCAACGCGGTGCTGCGTGCGCTGGCAGAGGTCTATGGCAGTGCAGACGGCGAGAAGAAGTTCGTGCAGGACTTCGTCGCGGCGTGGACCCGGGTGATGGAGCTGGACCGCTACGACCTGCACGGCTGATCACCGGCAGGCCCGGCGCTGCTGTCGGAAGGCCCACCGGGCATGGCCCGGCGCTACCACTGAAGGGCTCGCCGGCATGGCCCGGCGCTGCCACTGAAGGGCTCGCCGGCATGGCCCGGCGCTGCCTTGGGGGCGTTCGCGTTACAGCGCGTCGATGTCGCCCAGCGCGCGGATCAGACGCCGCGCGCGCTTGTCCGGCTTGTGCTCCGGTGGCTGGAAGCCGTCGCGCGCGGCGATGCGCAATGCGCGCTGCTCGGCGCGCCGTGCCTTCGAGGCCTCGCTCTCGGCATACAGCTGGTGCGCGACCGGGGCAGGCCCGCGCTGGTCGCTCAGGCCCATCACCTGGATCTCGAAATGCTCCTCGCCGCGATCAACCTGCAGGTGCTCACCCACGCGCACCGCGCGCGAGGACTTCGGCCGCTGACCGGCCACGCTGACCTTGCCGGTTTCGATGGCCTGCTTGGCCAGGCTGCGGGTCTTGAAGAAGCGGGCCGCCCACAACCAGATGTCCAGACGGACACTGGGCGACAGCGGGGAAAGCTCAGGCATCGGCAGGTACTACTCCGTTCGCTTGTTCAGGGGACGCGGATTGTCGGGGTCGGTGCGGCAGCCGCTGCCCCCGATCAGGGTCGGTGCTCCGGCAGCGAGATCCTGGCGCTGGCTGCCGACCAGACATTCGGGGCGGTCGGTCGGCCGCACCTGGGTATCGCCCAGCCGGTCTCCCGACGAACATGCGGCCAACAGGCCGCCAATCAAGGCCAACGTCATCGACCTCACCTGCTGTCGTTGATGCATTGCCACATCCCGCGAACCGGCTTGGTGCTAGTGTGCGCCTCCCGGGATTCGATCACCACCCCATGGCCAAAGCGCCGCTTGACCTGACCGCCGGCCCGATCGGCCGCAATCTCCTGCTGTTCTCGCTGCCGATCCTGGCGGGCAACATCGCGCAGTCGCTGAACGGTTCGGTGAACGCGGTATGGGTCGGGCGCTTCCTCGGCGAAGCGGCACTGACCGCCACCGCGAACGCCAACAACATCATGTTCTTCCTGATCGGTTCGGTGTTCGGCTTCGGCATGGCCTCCACCATCCTGATCGGCCAGGCCATCGGTGCACGGGATATCGCCCAGGCACGGCGCGTGGTCGGCACCAGTGCCACGTTCTTCATCGGCCTGTCGGCGATCATCGCCATCGCCGGCTGGTTCATGGCCCATCCGCTGCTGGCGGCGATGGGCACGCCGGCGGCCTCGCTGCCACTGGCCGAGGCCTATCTGCGCATCATCTTCCTGGCAATGCCGACGTTGTATGCCTTTGCCTTCCTCAGCGCCGCGCTGCGCGGTGCCGGTGACTCGCGTACGCCGTTCCGCTTCCTGCTGCTGTCGGTGGTGCTGGACATCGCATTGAATCCGGTACTGATCTTCGGCATGGGGCCGTTCCCGGAGCTGGGCATCGCCGGTTCGGCCTGGGCCACGCTGGTGTCGCAGACCCTCTCGCTGGGCGGCCTGCTGCTGTACATGCGGCACAAGCGCCACACGCTGTGGCTGGGTCGCGCCGACATGCGCCTGTTCAAGCTGGACCTGACCATCCTCAAGGCACTGGTGGTCAAAGGCGTGCCGATGGGCCTGCAGATGGTGCTGATCTCGCTGTCGGTGATCCTGCTGATGACCATGGTCAACCAGTACGGCACCGAAACCGCGGCGGCCTATGGCGCCTCGTTGCAATTGTGGAACTACGTGCAGATGCCGGCGATGGCGATCGGCGCGGCCTGTTCGACGATGGCCGCACAGAACGTGGGTGCCCAGCAGTGGGATCGCGTCCGCGGCACCGCACGCAAGGGCGTGCTGTTCAATTTCCTGCTGACCGGTGCGTTGATCCTGCCGCTGGTGCTGCTGGACCAGTACTCGCTGGCCCTGTTCCTGCCGCAGGGCAGCGAGTCGCTGCAGATCGCGCGCCACCTCAACCATGTGGTGGTCGGCTCGTTCCTGTTCTTCGGCGTGAGCTTCGTGATTTCCGGCGTGGTGCGCTCGACGGGTGCGGTGATTCCACCACTGCTGATCCTGGCCGCGTCACTGTGGGGCGTGCGCGTTCCGTTCGCCGAACTGCTGCAGCCCTATTGGGGCGCAGATGCAATCTGGTGGAGTTTCCCGGTCAGTTCTCTGGTGTCGATGCTGCTGTCGCTGGCGTACTACCGCTGGGGGGGGTGGCGCAAGGCGAAGATGATCAGCACACCCGCGAAGGCCGAGGCGATTGCCACACCGTCGGAGATTCCCGCCTGCCCACCGTCACCGGTGGCGGACCCGGATGCCGTGACCCGGTAGCGCCGGGCATGGCCCGGTGCTACCGCTTGTTCTTCGCGGCGTTGTGCTTGGCCGCCGCGCGCATCAGGGTCTTGAACGCCGTGGCATCGGGCATGGTGCCTTCATGGATGTCGATCGCGCGCCGCGTGTTGCCTTCCAGGCTGGCGTTGAACAGGCGCTTCGGGTCCGGCAAGGCCGCCCCCTGGGCGAAGGTCAGCTTCACTGCCTGCTTGTAGGTCTCACCGGTGCACAGGATGCCGTGATGCTCCCATACCGGTGTGCCCCGCCACTTCCAGGTTTCCTGCACCTCCGGCAGCGCTTCATGGATCAGCGCCCGAACGCGTGCCAGCGTTTCACCGCGCCAGTCACCCAGTTCCGCGATGCGCGCATCGATCAGTGCGGCCGCGGGTGTTCCGGCGTCGTCGGGGTTCGGTGCATGCGTGGTCATCGTGTGCTCTCGTCGGCGGAACGTCCGGAATGGCGGGCTTACATGCGTTCGCCGGGCAATGCAGCGGCCTGGCGGACCCACTCGAGGAACTGCGCTTCATCCAGCATGCCCTCCTGCGTGATGTGCAGGTAGCGGGTATCGGCGCTTCTGGACGGCTCCGGTGGCATCGGTTGCAGGGCCGTGCCGCGGAAGAACGCAACCTTGATGTAACGGGCGAAGCAATGGAAGCTGAGGAACCAGCCGGCATCGGCGGCCACCGCGTACATCGGCGAGTTCCACTTCACCGCCTTGTGCACGCCGGGCACGGCTTGGCCGATCAGTGCGTCGAGGCGTGCGCCGATGGGCTGCTTCCAGTCCGGCATGGCGGCGATGTACGCCTGCACCGGCGCATCACCCTCGCCCTTGGCGATCTGCGGATTTCCCCCGGACAGGAGCCTGGGTGCAGTGGAAGGTGCGGCTCGCTTGGAAGGCATCGCACGGCGCATGCATGGGAATGAAGCCGCAGACTAGCGCCATCGGCAGCCTGCGGTCACGGCGCACTGCGCCATCGCTTCAGTCCGCCAGCGAGGCCAGGAACTGGCGCCATTCGGGCAGCTGTCGTTGGCGTTGAAGCGAGCGCATCAGGAGCGCCATCACCACACCGAACAGGCCGCCCGCCAGCAATCCGGCACCCAGCAGCAGGCCGAGTGGACGCTCACCGCCCTGCCGCAGCAGCAGCCACATCAGGGCGCACCAGAACAGGCCGAACAGCAGCCCCTGCACCAGCGCGTTGATGCGGAAACCGGCCAGGATCGGCGGCGGCACAGCGACGCCCATCCGCCACAGCATCCGATGCAGCAACGGTGCGGACTGCGCGCGCGGCAGCCCCTTGTCGTCCAGCAGACGAAGCGCCGCGCGGATGCGGTCGGGATAGCGCAGGTCGTTCTTGTTCATCGCACGAACCTAGCGGATGCAGGAGCACAAACGCAAACGGCCGCCCGAAGGCGGCCGTCGCGGCAACAACCGGAGTTGTCTATCAGGCCTTTTCGGCCAGACGGGCAGCCTTGGCCTGCGCAGCGGCAGCCAGGTCTTCCTTGATGCGGGCAGCCTTGCCTTCCAGGCCACGCAGGTAGTACAGCTTGCCGGCGCGGACCTTGCCGCGGCGCTTCACTTCGACCGAGTCGATGATGGCGCTGTGGGTCTGGAAGACGCGCTCGACGCCGTAGCCGTGCGAGATCTTGCGGACGGTGAACGAGGAGTTCAGGCCGGCATTCTTGGTGCCGATCACAACGCCTTCGTAGGCCTGCACGCGCTCACGGTTGCCTTCCTTCACCTTCACGTTGACGACAACGGTGTCGCCCTGGCTGAACTTCGGCAGTTCGCGGGTGATCTGGGCGGATTCGAATTCCGCGACGATGGACTTGTTCAGCTTGCTCATGGGTTACACCGATTCTTGTTCGGGTGGGCGTGTCGATTCGACAACATAGGCTCATGCAGTCACCGGACTGTGCTGCACGTTTGTTTTGGGTACTGCGCACGCCAGCCGGGGCCGGCGGGAATTGGCCATGATAGCCGATAACGCCAGCCCTGCGCTAGGGGCTGGCCTTTTGTTTCCGGGCCTGACGGCCCTGCTCCAGCAGTTTGCGGTCGGTCTTGCCCAGCGCCTGTTCATCCAGCAGGTCCGGGCGCCGCTGGGCGGTACGGACCAGGGACTGCTGGCGGCGCCAGGCGGCGATGGCCGCGTGGTTGCCCGAGCGCAGCACCTCCGGCACGTCACCCAGCGGGTGCTGGGCCGGCTGGCTGTAATGCGGGCAGTCGAGCAGGCCGAGGTCGCCCTCGAAGCTGTCCTGTGCCGCCGATTCAGCGTCGTTCAGGGCCCCCTCCTGCAGGCGGGCCACGGCGTCGATGATGACCGCTGCGCCCAGCTCGCCGCCGGACAGCACGTAGTCGCCGAGGGAAATCTCCTCGTCGACATTGGCTTCCAGGAAGCGCTCGTCGATGCCCTCGTAGCGCCCACAGAGCAGGACCATGCGCGGCAGCGCCGCCAGTTCACGGACCTTGGCCTGGGTCAACGGCGCCCCCTGCGGGCTGAGGTAGATCACCCTGGCCGGAGTCGGATCGGCATTGCGGATCGCCTGCAGGCAGGCCTGCAGCGGTTCGATCAGCATCACCATGCCCGGGCCACCGCCGAAGGGACGGTCGTCCACCCGGCGGTAGTTGCCTTCGGCGTAATCACGGGGATTCCAGCCGTGAAGGCTGAACAACCCTTTCTCCTGCGCGCGTCCGACCACGCCCAGTCCAGCAGACTGGGCGAGGAACTCGGGGAACAGGGTGATGACGTCGAAACGCATGCTCAGAACTCGGGATCCCAGTCGACCACGACCAGGTTCGCCTCGAAGTCCACCGAAACGACGAAGTCCGGCAGCACGAACGGGATCATCCGCTCGCGGTCGCCACGGACCACCACCACGTCGTTGGCACCGGTGCTGAACAGGTGCGAGACCTGGCCCAGGGCAACGCCCTCGGTCGTCTTCACGTCCAGGCCTTCCAGGTCGACCCAGTAATATTCATCCGGATTCGGCGGCGGCAGCGCGCTGCGCGGCACGTAGATCTCGGTGCCACGCATGGCTTCGACCGCGTCACGGTCCTCGACGCCGGGGAAACGCGCGACCAGGTGCTTGCCGCTGTCGCGACCCCGCACACCTTCAATCGTGGTTTCCACGCCGGACGGACTGCGCACGATCCATGGCTGGTAACGGAAAATGGCGGAACGTGGCTCGGTCCAGGACTCGAGCTTGATCTCGCCGCGCACACCAAAAGCGCCGACAATCCTGCCCAGCAGGATGCGGCGCTCGATATCTTTCATCTGCTTCAACCAGGAGGGCCACGCCGGAGCGTGGCCCGTCAGGATCAGGCCGCAGCGGCCTGGGACTTGGTCGCTTCCTTGATCAGGTTGCGGACCTTGTCGGTCGGCTGGGCGCCGTTCTTGACCCAATGGTCAACGCGGGCCAGATCCAGCTCGATGCGCTTCTCGGCGCCCTGGGCGACCGGGTTGTAGAAGCCAACGCGCTCGATGTTGCGGCCGTCGCGCGCGCTGCGCACGTCGGTGACGATGATGTGGTAGAACGGACGCTTCTTGGCGCCGCCGCGGGTCAGTCGAATCTTGACCATGGTGTGTTTTCCTATTGCCCAGTCGCCAGGATGGCGAGGTAAGCGGGCGATTATAGCGGCAGAGCGTGGCCGAGCCAACCCCACGCGTCACGGTAGCGCCGGGCCATGCCCGGCGGCCGGCAGGCCATGCATCCGTTCAGGAAAGCGGCTGCCAGGGCACACCGGCCAGTACCGCCCTGCCCTGTTCAGCCAACGCCAGCGAGCCACCCAGGGCCCGCCCATCAATGCTCTGCAGCGCCCAGAGTCCGCTGGCGTTGCAGGCAAACGCAGCCTGCACGCCTTGCAACGCGCCTGCCGGCAAGGGCCGGCACACCTGCGGTCCGTTCCAATGCGCACGCAGCAGGGCCTCTGCGGTACCCCGCAGCGCGGCGGCGCGTGGCCAGATCAGCTGGTGCCCATCATGCACGGCCACGTTCCAGGTCGTGCCCTCGCTGACGTGCCCCTGCGTGTCCACGAAAAGCGCGTCGTCAAACCCGTCGGCCATCGCCGCGCGCCGCTGCGCGAACAGGCCGAACGTGCCGACGTGCTTGATCTGCGGCAGCTCCCGCTGCCAGGTGACGCTGCGCACGCGGCGCGGCGTGGACAGCGATACCGGCGCGGATACCGCCACCAGCACATCGACCGCCACGCGGGCCAGTGGATCGCGGAAGTCGAAGTGACGCGAGAACACCGTCACCCGCAGCGAGGCGTCGGCAAGACCGGCCCTCTGCAGCGCCTGCGCCATCCAGCCCCGCACCTGCGCCGTGTCCAGCTCGCTGCCGAACAGGTCTCGTGTGGCCTGCGACAGTCGAGCCAGATGCAGGTCCAATCCCTGCACTGCTCCGCCACGCACCTGCAGCGAGGTGAAGTGACCGTAATTCACCAGCGCCGGCAGCAGATCCTCCACCTGCGCCGGCTGGCCGTTGCAGGTCAGCATCATCGCAGCAGCGCCTGCGCCTGTTCCCACATGCCGCGCAGCACGTCAGCGGCCGGCCGCGCCGGTGCCATCCACGCCGACTGCCCGGCCCAGGCCTGCATCGCCGCCAGCCGGTTCTCGCGTGTGGCCTGCGCGCGCATCGGCCCGGTCAGTCCACGCTGTACCGGGTACGGGCGCGGAGCCGGCGCACCGGCCGCCGCAGCGGCGCGTACATAGGGCGTTGCCAGGCCGCGGCCCAGTCGGCCACTGAACGCACGCGTCGGCCAGGTATCCTCCGGTTCCGTGATCGCCAGCGCGTCGGCCCAGGCCGGCGCCAGTGCTGCCTCCGGTGTGCGCAGGAACGCGGTGCCGATCTGCACCGCGCTGGCACCCAGCGTCAATGCCGCGGCGATGCCACGCCCGTCGGCGATGCCACCGGCCGCGATCACCGGAATTTGAAGATGGTCCGCAAGCCGCGGCAGCAGTGCGAACAGGCCGACCAACTGGCGTTCGGCCAGCGCCGGATCGAAGGCCCCGCGATGGCCACCGGCTTCAGCCCCCTGTGCCACCACCGCATCGGCCCCGGCGTCCTGTGCAGCCCGCGCTTCGGCCAGTGTGGTGGCACAGGCGATCCAGGCAATGCCGGCGTCCTTCAACCGCTGCACATGCGCGGGGGAAAGCACGCCCATGATGGTCGAGGCCACCGCCGGGCGCGCGGCCAGCAACGCAGCGAACTGGTCCTCGAAATCGGCTGGCGTGGCATCGGCCGCACTGGCCGGCACCTCCGGTCCCCACTGCGCGAGGAAGGCACGGCTGGCGGATTCGGCGACCACGTCGCGCGTCGGCGCCGGGTCCGGCAACCACAGGTTCACCTGCGCCGGGCCGGTGGAGATGGCCCGGAACTCATCCATCCACCGCCCGATATCGGCGGCCGAGGAGAGCACCGCGCCCATTGCGCCCATGCTGCCGGCATTGGCCAGCGCCGCCGACAACGGCACCGGACAGGCACCGGCCATGGGGGAGAGGAGGATCGGAAGCTGCAATGAAAAACGCCGACAGAAGGCGTCGGCGCGTTCAAGAATCGGCGATGCGTTCACGCGACATACCTGCGGGAGAGGTCGCCGCCCAGCATACGCCAGTCGTTGCAGGCGGGGTCGGATCCGAACAGGTTCCGCCCCCGATGTTGATCAACGGAACGGCATGCCGCGGCCACCCATGGCGCCCATCATGCCCTTCATGCTGCGCATCATGCCCTTCATGCCGCCGCCGGCCATTTTGCTCATCATCTTTTCCATCTGCATGTACTGCTTCATGAGCTTGTTGACGTCGGCCGGAGTCACGCCCGAGCCCTTGGCGATGCGCGCGCGGCGCGAGCCGTTGAGCAGGTTCGGGTTGCGCCGTTCCTTCTTGGTCATCGAACTGATGATGGCGATCATGCGGGGCACTTCCTTGCCCTGGCTGACCTGCTGCTTGAGGTGGTCCGGGATGTTGCCCAGGCCCGGCAGCTTGTCCATCAGGCCGCCGATGCCGCCCATGTTCTGCATCTGCTCCAGCTGGTCGCGCATGTCGTTCAGGTCGAACTTCTTGCCCTTGGCGACCTTCTCGGCCAGCTTGGCCGCCTTGTCCTTGTCGACCTGCTGCTCTACCTGCTCGACCAGCGACAGCACATCGCCCATGTCCAGGATGCGGCTGGCGATGCGGTCCGGATGGAACACATCCAGGCCGTCCGGCTTTTCGCTGACACCGACGAACTTGATCGGCTTGCCGGTGATGTAGCGCACACTCAGGGCGGCACCGCCACGGGCGTCACCGTCGGTCTTGGTCAGCACCACGCCGGTCAGCGGCAGCGCATCCCCGAAGGCCTTGGCGGTGTTGGCCGCGTCCTGGCCGGTCATGGCATCGACCACGAACAGAGTCTCGGCCGGGTTGACCGCTGCGTGCAGGGCCTTGATCTCGGCCATCATCGCTTCGTCGATGGCCAGGCGGCCGGCGGTATCGACCAGCAGCACGTCGACGAACGACTTGCGCGCATCGTCGATGGCGGCGCGGACGATGGCTTCCGGCTTCTGGTCGGCGCTGGACGGGAAGAACAGCACGCCGACCTGTTCGGCCAGGGTCTTCAGCTGCTCGATCGCCGCCGGACGGTAGACGTCGGCCGAGACCACCATCACCTTCTTCTTGCGCTTTTCCTTCAGGTGCTTGGCCAGCTTGCCCACGGTCGTGGTCTTGCCGGCGCCCTGCAGGCCCGCCATCAGGATGATGGCCGGCGCCGGCACGTTGAGGTTCAGGTCGCTGGCTTCAGCGCCCATCACCGCGGTCAGCTCGTCGCGGACGACCTTGATCAGCGCCTGGCCGGGGGTCAGCGACTTCAACACTTCCTGGCCAACGGCGCGCACCTTGATGCGCTCGATCAGCGCCTGTACCACCGGCAGCGCGACATCGGCCTCGAGCAGCGCGATGCGGACCTCGCGGGTGGCCTCGCGGATGTTCTCCTCGGTCAGGCGGCCACGGCCGCGCAGGCGCTCGATGGTGCCGGAAAGGCGCTGGGTCAGGGACTCGAACATGCGGTGCGACCTGTCTGAAAACGGGGGACAATAAGGCACACAGTATAGCCGGTCCGCCCCTGCTCCCGGGCTGCGACACGGCGGCCGTCGCCAGCACCCCGGGGGTATGCGAAACTGCCACGATGACAATCGTTCTCATCGCCGTCCTGCTCTACCTGGCCGCCAGCGTCCTGCTGGTGCGCGCGCTCGGCCGCGATGGTGCCGTAGGTTCGCCCGCCTGGCTGTGGCCGGCGCTGCCAGCCATCGTGCTGCATGGCGGCTATCACGTGATGGTGGCGATGCGCACGAACGGCGGGCCGGACATGCATTTCTTCGCGGCGCTGTCGCTGGTCGGCCTGGGCATGGCCTGGCTGACGTCGCTGGTGGGTGCACGCGGCCGCATGTCCGCGCTGGGCGTGGTGGTGTTTCCGCTCGCGGCACTGTTGCTGCTGGCCTATCACGGCTATGGCCACGAACCGAGCAAGGTGCTGGGCTGGCGGTTGGCCAGCCATGCCTGGCTGGCCCTGCTGGCCTACGCCACGCTGAGCATCGCGGCATTGCTGGCGATCATGCTGTGGCTGCAGGAACGCGCGCTGCGCCGCCGCGAATTCCGGCCCTGGCTGCGCGCCCTGCCCCCGCTGGCCGATCTGGAAGCGCTGCTGTTCCGGGTCATCGCGGTGGGCTTCGCCCTGCTCACGCTGACCCTGGTCACCGGCGTCCTGTTCGTCGATGACCTGCTTGCACAGAAGCTGGTGCACAAGACCGTACTGAGCGTGCTGTCGTGGATCGTTTTCGGCGTGCTGCTGATCGGCCGCCGCCGCTACGGCTGGCGCGGGGTGAAGGCGGTGCACTGGACATTGACGGCCATGCTGTTGCTGCTGCTGGCCTTCTTCGGCAGCCAGTTCGCGATCGAGCTGGTGTTCGGACACTCCCGTTGATCGGATGACAGGTCCGCCGGGCATCGCCCGGCGGCGCAGAGCAGTGGCGCCGGGCCATGCCCCGGCGAGCGAGGCGTGCCTACAGGCCGTACCGCTCGATCACGTCAAGATGCGGCTGGCGATCCTGGTCGCAGGCTTCGGCCAGGCGCAGCCAGCACAGCGGATGTGCCCAGCCGGCGGTGGCCTGCTGCAGGAACCGGTGCAGCGCGAGCGGTGCGTGATCCTGAGGCTGGGCGATGGTGAACAGCAGCCCCGGCAGCGTGCCATCCTCGGCCTCCGGGTCGGTCACGGTGTAGTCGGGACGGCTGTGGGCCCAGATTTTCCAGCCCTGCGCCTCAACCGCCTCGACCAGGGCATTCCAGGCGTCCTCACCCGGATGGGCGCCGTCGATCAGCCAGCTGCGGGCGAAGCCGCCACGCTCCAGCACATGCACCTGTGCGTAGGTCGGGATGAAGTGCTCGCGTGCCTCCTCGTCTTCCGGTGCCGGATGCACCAGCGCCGCGTCGAACACCACCCAGTCACCCACCTGCTGGGCGCGGTTGGCCGGCGCGTTCTCGACGATGCGGGCGGTCACCGGGCCACTGCGCCGGGCGTAGTACTCCATCGGCTCGCCCTCTTCCTCGCTGCGGATGATCACCCAGCCCCACGGCTCTTCGACCACACCCTCGGTGCTGGACAGTTCCATGCCGATCGCCGCCGCCGACCGCCGCACGGCGTCCCAGTCATGCGCGGCGCTGGCGGCACTCATGTGGTCCCAATGCGCGGCATTGGGCTCCTCCAGCAGTTCGATCAGCTGCGCGTAGCAGGCCTGGGCATCGCTGAAGCGTCCGGTCTCCATGTACATGCGGGCCAGCGTGCCACGCGCGCCATGCGATCCCGGCGACAGCTCCAGCAGTGCCTTTGCGGCCAGCTCCAACGCCGGCCAGTCGGACACCCGGCGCGCGCGCTGCACCTCGCACCAGTGGGCGAACACCGGCACGCTGTCGCGGAACACATCCGCCAACCGGCGCAGGCCCGCGTCATCGCCCTGTTCGGCCAGCCACCGCATCAGCGTGTAGGCCGCGGCACCATCGTGCTGCGGATGCGCCGCCACGAAGTCCCACAGCAGTGTGCGTGCTTCGGCCTGCGCGCCGCAGGCATTGAGCGCCGAAGCCGCCGTGTCGGCCAACGGCTCATCATCGGGACACTGTGCGTGGGCCTGCAGCAACCATTGCGCCTCCTGCTCGGGATCGCGCGAGTGGTTCTGCTCCCCGCGCGCTTCCAGCCACGCCAGCAGCTCCGTGGCCGGCACCGGCAACGGCGCGACCTCCGGCAGGCTTTCCACGCGTGCAGCCAGGGCGGCCACCAGCGCGGACGCGCCGCGGTCCTGGCGCAGCTGCGGAAGGTGGGCACGGGCCAGGCCCAGCTGCCGCTGCGCCACCCAGCGCGCGCCCCGCTGCAGCGCCAGCTCCAGGCTGAGTGCAGCCACCTCGATCAACAGCCGGTGCGAACCGACGCGGGCGAAATGTTCGATGATGGTGTTGAAGCGCGTACCCAGGTCCCAGGTGTTGCGCGCCGGATCGCGCCGGCACAGCGCAGCGGCGGTGTTCGCCCACAGTCGCCAGTAGTTAGGCGTCAGTTCGCTCCACGGCACCATCTGCTGCAGCGCTTCTTCGTCGCGGCCCAGCTGTGCCAGCGCCCAGGCCTTGGACAGGCGGCGCGGCACGGTGCAGTTGGCCGGCTCATACTCGCCCGACGCGACCACCTCGGCCTCCCGCTTTTCGATCAGCGCCAGCGCTTCCTCAGCGCGGCCCAGGCCCAGAAGGATCTTGATCTGCATCTCCGGGAAGCTGTCGAACACCTCCTTGCCGCAGGCCTCGATCGCGTCGGCCTGTGCCTGCAGGTAATCCAGCGCCTCCTGGCCCCGATCGTCGTCCAGCAGCGCGTCCGCCTTCTCGCAGCTCAGGCACTGGAAGCAGGCCCAGCTCGGATCGATGCGTGCCAGGGTCTCGTCGCAGACCTCGACCCGTTCGGGCACCCAGCCGGGCCCGTCGATGTTGCCGTAGCAGGCGGCCAGATCCTGGGTCACGCAGATCGACTGCGGGCACTCCAGGGTATCCTCGCGATGCGCACGCTCGAACAGCGCGACCGCCTCGCCCAGTGCACTTTCACCTTCGACGCGGTTGCCCACGCGGTTGCGCAGCGCCCAGTGGCCGACGTAGACATCGACCCAGGGATTGTCCAGCGCCTTGCCCAGCGCACGCGCCTCGGGCAACAGCGCATCGACGCGGTCGACCTGCAGCTCGCTGACGTCGTCCGCAAGGCGGTTCAGCAGGTGCGCGTTCTGCGCCTGCCCGGCCTGGCGCAGGTCGCCCTGCAGTTTTTCTACCCAGTTCCAGATGTCCATGAGGGGATTACGTGCTCCTGTCTAGCGAAGGCTGGATGAGAGCGGGCGTCAGCGCAGCATCTGCTGCAGCGCGCCCGCGATGTCGGTGAAGGCTCCATTGAGGTCGGGGCCTGCGGTTGCCGTCGTCCGCGCCAGGGGCCTGCCCTGCGCGGCGACGATGATCTTCAGGGAGCGCAGCAGGCGTGCGGCCGCTTCGGCCTGCGGGTGGCCTTCGCGCTGTGCGCGCAGCAGCGCCTGCACTGCGGTGTTGTCGAGGTTGAGATACAGCCGCGACGGTGCACGCGATTCGATGCGTGCAGTGAACTGGCGGGCCAGCCGCAGCGCGGCCATCGATACCCGCTTGTCGTTCTCGTCGTCCTCCAGCCGCTGCTTCAGTTCGGCCTCGCGGTCGGGCACCACCACCACCGGCAGTGCCTCCGGACTGAAGCGCGCCGGCAGCAGCTGCTCACCATCCCCCAACTGCTCACGCAGCCAGGCCAGCTGCCCCTCATCGAGGCTGTCATCGGTACGGAACAGTGCGCGGTTGCCCTGCTCGGTGCCCAGTTCCACCAGACGCAGGCCCTTGGCCTGGGCCCAGCGACGCAGGAACGGAACCACCGCATAACGATGGCCATGCGCGACCGGCACCCCCATCGCGCGGAACAGCATCTCTTCGAAACCGCCACCGTTGTCGAGGATCACATGCACGGCGCCGCGTGCCGGCAGCGCGCTGGCCGGCAGATCGCCCTGCGAGGTCGGCACGCGCACGTGCTCCACCAGCAGTTCGAACAAGCGGTCATCACACAGCGCCGCGCCCAGCAGCGCTTCGTTGTGGCGGGCCAGCACCCGGCGCCAGGCTTCAGGCTGCTGCCGTGCGACCTCGGCCAGGCCATCGATCAACGCCTCCAGCAGGGCATGCTGCACGGCGCGGTAATGATCATCGCGCTGCAGATCCTCACGACTGGCGGTGGGCGTCAGCCGCGAGGACTCGATCACGCCACCGATGAAGCCGGCCCAGGGCGGGAGCAGGTCACGTGCATCGTCGTCCAGCAGCATGCCGCGCACGAACACTGACAGATTGCGGTTGTCACTGGTGCCATAGGTGGCGCCATCCTGCACCCACAACAGGCCCGTGGCGTCGCTGACGCCATCGGCGCGCAGCGGCAGGGTGACGATGGGCTCGAAGTCATGCTCGAAACGCGCGGCGAACTGCAGGGACTGCCGGCGCGCCTGCACCGGGTGCAGCGCGACCTCGCCCTGCGCCCGCCACGGCGGCGGCTCCGGATTGATCGCCGAGGTGGCGGCACCGATGAAGATTGGTTCGGACAGCAGCGCGCAGTACCGCCCCAGCACCTCGTGCAGGCGTGCTTCGTTGGCCAGCGGCAGGAAGTCGGGGTGCAGTTCCAGCTCCACTTCGGTTCCGATCGCGCGCGCGGGCACTTCGCTGACCGTGTACTGCTCGGCATTGCTGGACACGTACAGATGGCCGAGTTCCGGCGTCTGGTAGGAGGTGGTGCGAACGCTGACCCGACGCGCCAGCACGAAGGCGGACAGGAAGCCGAGACCGAACATGCCGATCAGGCCATCCTCGTCGGCGCCGCCCTGGCGCAGGCCACGGGTGTAGCCGACACCGACGGTCGCCAGGTAATCGTGGATCTCCTGGCGGGTCAGGCCCGCCCCGGTATCGCTGATGCGCAGCACGCCGGCGGTGGCGTCGACCTGGACGGAGATCCGGGAAGGCACGTCCATGCCCGGCTGCTCGATGCGACGGCGGATGATCGAGTCATGCGCGTTCTGCACCAGCTCGCGCAGGGCCACCATCGGCGTGGAATACAGGTGCTTGCCCAGCACCGTCATCAGTCCATTGAGGTCGACGCCCGCACGGCGGATTTCGGCGGCGGGGGCGGTAAGCGCGGGGTCCTGCATGTAATCGTTTACTCCTGGGCGCGGAAAGGCGCCACAGGGCGCCTTCGTCGAGCGGGAAAAACTAGCACAGGGAGGCTGACCGTAGCCGCATCTGACGTCTGCTGGGTCTGGCCCATGCCCGGCGGTCCTTCGCCGGGGAAGCAGACGCGCGTGGCCCGGCTCAACAGGATCGCGGCCGCCGGCGCGCCTCCGATGGAATCACGCTGCGTCGATCGCCTCGGACAGGCGCTCCACGGCGATCACCTCCATGCCCTTGACCGAGCCCCCCTTGGGCGCATTGGCCTTCGGCACGATCGCACGCCTGAAACCATGGGTGGCCGCCTCGCGCAGCCGGTCCTCACCATTGGGCACCGGGCGGATCTCGCCGGACAGGCCCACTTCGCCGAAGGCGATGGTCTTCTCGGCCAACGGCCGGTCCTGCAGCGACGACAGCACCGCCAGCAGCACCGGGAGGTCGGCGGCCGTCTCCTGCACGCGGATGCCGCCGACGACATTGACGAACACATCCTGGTCGCCCACCAGCACACCGCCGTGCCGGTGCAGCACCGCCAGCAGCATGGCCAGACGGTTCTGCTCCAGGCCTACGGCGACACGGCGCGGGTTGGACAGCGGCGACGCATCGACCAGCGCCTGTACCTCCACCAGCAGCGGACGGGTTCCTTCACGGGTCACCATCACGCAGCTGCCGGGCTGGTGCGTACTGCCACCGGACAGGAAGATGGCCGACGGATTGGAGACCTCCTTCAGGCCCTTGTCGCCCATGGCGAACACGCCCAGCTCGTTGACCGCGCCGAAACGGTTCTTGAACGCACGCAGCAGCCGGAAGCGGCTGCCGCTTTCGCCTTCGAAGTACAGCACCGCATCGACCATGTGTTCCAGCACACGCGGGCCGGCGATGCCACCTTCCTTGGTGACGTGGCCGACCAGGAACACGGCGGTGCCGGTTTCCTTGGCGAAACGCACCAGCCGTGCGGCACTCTCGCGCACCTGGCTGACCGACCCCGGTGCGGCGGTCAGGCTTTCCGTCCACAGCGTCTGCACCGAGTCGGCCACGATCAGGCGCGGGCCGGCCTTGGCCGCGTGCTGGAGGATGGACTCGACGCCGGTTTCAGCGAGCGCGTTGACGCCATCCAGGGGCAGTTCCAGCCGATGCGCGCGACCGGCCACCTGGGCCAAAGACTCCTCGCCGGTGACGTAGAGCACCGGCAGCTCGGCCGCCATCCTGGCGACCGCCTGCAGCAGCAGGGTTGACTTGCCGATGCCGGGATCGCCGCCGACCAGCACCACCGCCCCCTCCACCAGGCCGCCGCCGAGCACGCGGTCGAACTCGCCGATGCCGGTGCTGACCCGGCGATGCTCGGTCTGCTCCACGTCCTTCAGGGCGGTGATCTTCGGCGGATCGACCTTGCCCGCCCAGCCGGCCCGCCGCGATGCCGGCGCCTTGGCCGCCGCCGCACTTTCCAGGACGATTTCCGACAGCGAATTCCAGGCATTGCACTCGGTGCACTGGCCCTGCCATTTGCTGTACTCGGCGCCGCATTCATTGCAGACGTAGGCGGTGCGGGCTTTTGCCATCTGGGAATTTCCTGCGTCGGGGACGGGCGTGGCAGGATAGCCGAGCCCGGTCGCAGGTGCTGCGACCGCTCAAGTACCGCCCACCTGCGCCGATAGGGGTCGCGGGCGTGCGCCTTGCGGGCGCCCCTCCCTTTCCCACTGGATTCAACATGACTGGAAGTTACAGTCAGAGCCTGGTCGCCATCTCTCTGCTGGTGGCCATTCTTGCTTCGTACACGGCCCTGGACATGGCCGGGCGTGTCGCCAGCGCGCAGGGACGCGTCGCCCGCTGGTGGCTGGCTGGCGGCGCCGCCGCGATGGGCCTGGGCATCTGGTCGATGCACTTCATCGGCATGCTGGCGTTCGACCTGCCGATCCCGATCGGTTACGACCTGGCCATCACCCTCTACTCCCTGGCCGTGTCGATCGGCGCATCGGCCTATGCGCTGTGGCTGGTCTCCCGCCCCAGCCTGCCGCGACGGCGGCTGCTGGCCGGTGCGGTGCTGATGGGCACCGGCATCGCGGCCATGCATTACCTGGGCATGGCCGCCATGCGCATGCAGCCCGGCATCGACTACCACCCAGGATGGTTCGCGACATCGATCGTGGTGGCCATCGGCGCAGCCGGCGCTGCGCTGTGGATCGCCTTCCGCCTGCGCACCGAGCAGCGCAACACGCTGCGCCTGCGCCTGCTCGCCTCGCTGGTGATGGGGCTGGCCATCGTCGGCATGCATTACACCGGCATGGCGGCCGCACGCTTCGCGGACGGCAGCATCTGCGGTGCCGTGGTCAACGGCGGCATCGATGCCCGCTGGCTGGCGGTACTGGTCATCGTCACCACCGTGGCGACGCTTGGCATCGCGCTGGTGGCCTCCCTGTTCGATCGCCAGATGCGGGTCCGCACCGGGCTGCTGGCCGATTCGCTCGCGCACGCCAACAACCGGCTGATCCAGGCCGCGCTGCACGACCCGCTGACCCAGCTGCCCAACCGCATGCTGCTGCAGGACCGCATCGAACAGGCCATCGAGAAGGCCTGCCGGCACCAGCACGCGGTGGCCGTGATGTTCTGCGATCTTGACGGATTCAAGGCGGTCAACGACGCCTACGGTCATCAACTGGGTGATCGCCTGCTGGTCGCCGTCGCGCAACGCATCGGCGGCCTGCTGCGACCGCAGGACACCTTCGCGCGCCTGGGCGGGGACGAATTCGTGATCGTGCTGGCGATCGACATCCCGGATGACGCCGTGGTCGTCGCAGAGCGCATCATCGCCGCGGCCAGCGAGCCTTTCATTCTCGACGCGGCAGAGCTGCAGGTCAGCGCCAGCCTCGGCATCGCCCTGTACCCGGATGACGCCGGCAACGAACGCGAGCTGATGGCCCACGCCGATGCAGCCATGTACCACACCAAGGACACCGGCCGGAACGGCTACACGTTCTTCACCCCCTCGATGCAGCTCAGTGCAAACCGCCAGCTGCGGCTGCTGCAGGATCTGCGCAAGGCCATCGCCCGGGACGAACTGGTGCTGCACTACCAGCCGAAATTTCCCGCCGCCGATGCCCCCGCCAGCGGCGCCGAAGCGCTGCTGCGCTGGCAGCACCCGGAACTGGGCCTGCTGGCACCGGACGTGTTCATCCCGATCGCCGAGCGCAGCGGGCTGATCCTGCCGATCGGTGACTGGGTGCTGGATCGCGCCTGCGCCCAGCTGCGTGCGTGGCATGATGCCGGCCATCGCGGCTGGACGATGGCGGTCAACCTGTCTCCCCTGCAGTTCGCCTCGCCGACGCTGCTGGCCAGCGTGCGTGCGGCGCTGGAACGACACGCCATCGATCCGCCTCTGCTGACGCTTGAGATCACCGAAACGACTGCGATGAAGAATGTCGACGCGAGCCTGGCGATTCTCAACGATCTCACCGCGATGGGCGTGCACATCGCCATCGACGATTTCGGCACCGGCTATTCCAGCCTGCTCTACCTCAAGCGCATGCCGGCCACCGAGCTGAAGATCGACCGGGCCTTCGTGCACGACCTGGAACGCAATGCCGAAGACGCCGCGATCGTCTCCTCGATCATCGCCCTGGGCCGTACGCTGCAGTTGCAGGTGGTGGCCGAGGGCGTGGAGACCCAGGCCCAGCGCGAGTACCTGAGCGAACTGGGCTGCGACCAGCTGCAGGGCTACCACCTGGGTCGGCCGATGGATGCCGAGGAGTTCCTGCGCAAGGTGGGGTGAGGCCCGGCGTGCGAGGTCGGAGCCCTCGCCTGCGACATGGGATCCGACCCCATCCACCCGACAACAGAAAGGCCGCCCGGGGGCGGCCTTTCTGCGTGGCAACGTCGCGGGGACGTCAGTGCATCATATGCACGTTCATGTTGTGCATGACCCACAGGGTGCCGACCACGATGATGCCGATCACCACGATGGTGAAGGCAGCAGCGTTGACGTTCCAGCGGCTCTCCGAGGAGCGGTCCAGGTGCAGGAAGAACACCAGGTGGACCAGCATCTGCAGCACGGCAGTGATCGCGATCACCACACCGTTGACGGTGCGGGAGAAGTCGCCCGACATCACCATCCAGAACGGGATGACGGTCAGCACCACTGCCAGCACGAAGCCGATCAGGTACGACTTCACGCTGCCGTGGCTTTCGCCACCGGTGCCATGATCGTGTGCGTGGTTGTCATGTGCCATTACAGCGCTCCATTGAGGTAGACGACGGAGAACACGCCGATCCAGATCAGGTCCAGGAAGTGCCAGAACAGGCTCAGGCACGCCATGCGGGTCTTGTTGGTCGGGGTCAGGCCGTACTTCTTCAGCTGCACGAACATCACCAGCAGCCACAGCAGGCCGGCGCTGACGTGCAGGCCGTGGGTACCGACCAGGGCGAAGAACGCCGACAGGAAGGCACTGCGGTCCGGACCATAGCCCTGGTGGATCAGGTGCTGGAATTCCCACACTTCCATGCACATGAAGCCGAAGCCCAGCAGCCAGGTGATTGCCAGCCACAGGTACATCTGGCCCACCTGCTTGCGGTGCAGGGCGATCATGCCCAGACCGAAGGTCAGCGAGGAGGTCAGCAGCAGCGCGGTTTCCCAGGCCACGAACGACAGTTCGAACAGGTCCTTCGGACCGGGGCCACCATCGGTGCCGCCGGCCAGCACCACATAGGTGGCGAACAGCGACGCGAAGATGAGGCAGTCGCTCATCAGGTACACCCAGAAACCGAAGACGGTGTTGCCGCCGGTGTCGTGATGCTCGTGGTCGTCATGGCCATGGGCCGCCGCATGCGCGGCGTGCCCGTGGCTCAGGGTCGAGGTATTGGTGCTCATGCCTTCAGCTCCGACTTCACCAGGCCCTGGGCTTCCAGGTGCTTGCGGTGTTCGTTCTCGATGCGTTCCACCTCGGCGGCCGGGACCCAGTAGTCCACGTCCTGGTCGAAGGTGCGGTAGATGAACGTGGCGATCATGCCGACGAAGCCGACGATGGCCAGCCACCAGATGTGCCAGATCATCGCGAAGCCGAACACCAGGCTGAAGGCACCGATGACAACACCCGTGCCGGTATTGCGCGGCATGTGGATGTCGGTGTACTTCGCCGGCTTCGGCCAGGCCTCACCGCGCTGCTTGCGCTCCCAGAAATCGTCCAGCTCGGTGACGTCCGGCAGCGTGGCGAAGTTGTAGAACGCCGGCGGCGAAGAGGTTTCCCACTCCAGCGTACGGGCATCCCACGGATCGCCGGTCAGGTCGACGGTCTTCTTGCGGTCGCGGATCGACACGGCCACCTGGATGATCTGGCACAGGATGCCGGCACCGACGATGAAGGCACCTGCAGCAGCAACCAGCAGCAGCGGCTCATAGGCCGGATTGACCGTGCTCTGCAGGCGACGGGTCATGCCCATGAAGCCCAGCACGTACATCGGCATGAAGGTCACGTAGAAGCCGATGAACCAGCACCAGAACGCGCACTTGCCCCAGAACTCGTTGAGGCGGAAGCCGAACATCTTCGGCCACCAGTAGGTGATGCCCGCGAACATGCCGAACACCACGCCGCCGATGATCACGTTATGGAAGTGCGCGATCAGGAACAGGCTGTTGTGCAGCACGAAATCGATGGCCGGGATGGCCAGCATCACGCCGGTCATGCCGCCGATGGTGAAGGTGACCATGAAGCCGATCGTCCACAGCACCGGCGTGGTGAACTGCACGCGACCGCGGAACATGGTGAACAGCCAGTTGAAGATCTTCACGCCCGTGGGAATGGAGATGATCATCGTCGTGATGCCGAAGAAGGCATTGACGTTGGCGCCCGAACCCATGGTGAAGAAGTGGTGCAGCCACACGATGAACGACAGCACGCCGATGCAGGCGGTGGCGTAGACCATGCCCTTGTAACCGAACAGGGCCTTGCGCGAATACGTGGCGATCACTTCCGAGAACACGCCGAACGCCGGCAGGACCAGGATGTACACCTCCGGGTGGCCCCAGATCCAGATCAGGTTGATGTACAGCATGGCGTTGCCGCCACCGTCATTGGTGAAGAAGTGCGTACCCAGGTAACGGTCCAGGGTCAGCAGCACCAGGGTGATGGTCAGCACCGGGAAGGCGGCGACGATCAGCACGTTGGTCACCAGGGCGGTCCAGGTGAACACCGGCATCTGCATCAGCTTCATGCTCGGCGTGCGCATCTTGAGGATGGTGATGAAGAAGTTGATACCACTCAGCGTGGTACCCAGACCCGCCACCTGTAGACCCCAGATGTAGTAGTCCATGCCTACGCTTGGACTGTATTCGATCCCCGACAAGGGCGGGAATGCCAGCCAGCCGGTGGCGGCGAACTCACCGATCCACAGCGACAGCATGATCAGCACCGCACCGGCGACGAACAGCCAGAAGCTGAGCGAGTTGACGAACGGGAACGCGACGTCGCGCGCACCGATCTGCAGCGGCACGGCCAGATTCATCAGGCCGGTGATCAACGGCATCGCCACGAAGAAGATCATGATCACGCCGTGGGCGGTGAAGATCTGGTCGTAGTGGTGCGGCGGCAGGTAACCCTCGGAGCCACCGACGGCGATGGCCTGCTGGGTGCGCATCATGATCGCGTCGGAGAAACCGCGCAGCAGCATGACGAAGGCGACGATGAGGTACATCACGCCGATCTTCTTGTGATCCACCGAGGTGAACCACTCCTTCCACAGATAGCCCCACAGCTTGAACTTGGTGATCAGGGCGACGACGCCCAAGCCACCCAGCACCGCACCGACCAGTGTGGTCAGCACGATCGGATCGTGGGGGATCGACTCAAGAGAGAGTTTTCCCAGCATGTTCATTCTCCCGAGCCCGCATGACCGGCGTGGCCGGCGTGCTCGTGTTCAGTGGCATCCAGGTTTTCCCCGGACTCCTTGGACTTGTGCTCTTCGCTCGGGGCGTGGCCTTCGTGCCCTTCATGGCTGGCAGCATCGGCGGCAGCGGCGCCCGCATGGGCGTGCTTCATGCCGTAGTGCTTGTTGTCGCCCATGTGCTTGGCGATGACCCAGTCGAACAGGCCCTCCTCGGACCGGCCGTAGTAGGTCACCGGATACCACTCGGCATTGCGCGCTTCACCCAGGGCCTTGAACGAGGCCTTGTCCAGCGTCTGCTCACCGGCGCGGACCTGGTCCAGCCACTGGCGGTACTCGGCATCGGTGACCGAATAGGCAGTGAAGTGCATCTTGGCGAAGCCCGCACCGCTGTAGTGCGAGGACATGCCCGGGAATTCACCGGTTTCGTTGGCGATCAGGTGGAGCTTGGTCTCCATCGCCGCCATCGAATAGATCATGCTGCCCAGGTGCGGGATGAAGAAGGCATTCATCACCGTGTCGGAGGTGATCTTGAAGTTCAGCGGAGTGTTGACCGGGAACTTGATCTCGTTGACGACCGCGATCTTCTCTTCCGGATAGATGAACAGCCACTTCCAGTCCAGCGAGATCGCCTCGATGGTGACCGGCTTGACGTCCGATTCCAGCGGCTTGTACGGATCCAGCGCGTGCGAGGAGCGCCAGGTCAGCACGGCCAGCACCAGCACGATCATGCAGGGGATCGACCACACCACCACCTCGATCGCCGTCGAGTGCGACCACTTCGGCTCGTAACGGGCCTTGGTGTTGGAAGCGCGGTACTTCCACGCGAAGGTCAGGGTCATGATGATGACCGGGATGACGACCAGCAGCATGAGCACGGTGGCCGTGATCAGCAGGGTCTTCTCATCCTGGCCGATCTGGCCCTTCGGACTGAGGATGGCCACGGCATCGCAGCCGGTGAGCATCACCAGCACTGCGAGCAGCAGGCCCGGGCGCAACCAGCGCCCAAGGGTTTTCAACGGAATCATCGGTCGATCCAATTGCGAGGGAATGCCGTTCCCCGTCCTGCCCGCTCCGGCCAAAGCCGGTCCCACCCGTCCGGAGACAGGCAGGGAGGTGGGGTCGAGTCAGCCTTGCAATTTTAGGCCGTCACCCACCATTTAAGAAAGGCATTGACAATGATCCTCCGCAGGAAAGGCCCCATTCTGGCTGCGACACGTTGTCGCACCGTGCGCGCAATGGGGCGCGGAGCATCGCAGCCGCAGGTGTCGCCACGCCCGAATCCCTCGTTCGGCAAAGTCGAATGAACGCATTCAGGAACTGTGGCATGCTGACGCGCGTGCGATGCTGTCCGTCTACTGGAGATCTCCAATGGGCAAAGTCGATTTCAAGACGCTTGACCGCACCCTGTACCGGGCGCCGACCGGCGACTTCGTCCTGCTCCAAGTGCCCTCCCTGCCGTTCGTGATGGTTGACGGCCGCGGCGACCCCAACACGGCAATCGCCTACGCCGAGGCCGTACGCTGGCTTTACTCCGTCAGCTATGCGTTGAAGTTCGCCCTCAAGGCGGTGGGACAGGACCATGTGGTTGCGCCGCTGGAGGGGCTGTGGAGCGCTGAGGATCCGGGCAGCTTCGTCGCCCGCCGCAAGGACGAATGGACCTGGACCCTGATGATCCGCACCCCGGATGCCGTCGACACGCCGCGGTTCGCTGCAGCAACGGAGAAGGTGAGGGCGAAGCTCGGTGCGCCACCCTCCAGCCTGCGCCTGCAGCGGCTGGAGGAGGGTCTCTGCCTGCAGACGTTGCATGTGGGCCCCTATGAGGATGAAGGCCCGACACTCGCGAGGCTGCACCAGGAGGTGATGCCATCGCTGGGCTACACGTTTGCCGGCCCGCACCATGAGATCTATCTGAGCGACCCACGGAAAACCGCTCCTTCGCGACTGAAGACACTCCTGCGCCAACCTGTGCGGGCGGCAGAGGCGGGTCAGCCGCCGGAGGACGTAGCCGCCCGGCGGGCGAGGACGTCCTTCCTGCATCAGAACCGGTAACCCAGCCCCAGCTGCACACCATTCTGCAGCTGGCCGTCGCGGCGCTCGCCCACATAGTCGACCATCACCGACAGCCGCTCGCTGGCCCGGCTGGTCACACCCAGGTTCCAGCTCAGCACCTG